>CAVRXW010000068.1:0-44045 GCA_963725125.1 uncultured Actinomycetes bacterium | reverse complement strand
TTCCGAGACCGGAACTCCGTAGAAGTCGGCAAGCTCGGCGAGTTTCTGCACCGTGACGGAGCGGTCGCCGCGCTCGTAGGAGCCTACGACCACCGCCTTCCAGCGGCCGCGGGACTTCTCCTCAACGCCGTGCAGGGAGAGTCCCTGCTGGGTACGGATCGCGCGCAAGCGCGCACCGAGGGTCTTAGCGTACTCAGATGGCATGTTCTCGGCTCCCTGGCCAGTCGTCGCTTTGAGTGATGGTTACGGACAGTGACGGTAGGCCGCAACCACGACGAGGTCAAGCCGAATGGCAAAAAGTGGGTGAACTTACGCGCGTTGCGCAGACCTCCCACGAAGCTTCCGGTGCCCCGATCAGTGGCCGGGATCCCTTACGCCTCCGGGGGTTGCGGCCGGTGGGACCGGCGAATACGCCCAGCCGGCGCCGCCGCGGGCAGCCCGGCCGGAGCACGGTGAGCTAGGTCACATACCGTGACACGGGCCCCGGGCCCGCCCGCCGTGCCTCCGGCGGGCCGCCGCGGGTGCCTCCCCTTCGTGGCGCGGCGGTCCCGGGCGGTGCACCGCCCGGCTGGTACGGTGTGTCCGAACTGGCGTCCTTTAAAGGCCCGTCCTGTGAGGCGGGAAAGGAGGTCCTTATGGCGCATGCTGCGCGCCCGGCCGGTGGCCAGCCCGGCACCCCCGGTGACAGCGTCACCGCTCCCGGCCCGACAGGCGGCCCCCCCGCCACCGGCCCGCAGGCACATCCCAAAACCGTCCTGGAAGCGGCGGAGATCAACCGCGCGCTGACCCGGATCGCGCACGAGATCATCGAGCGGACCAGGGGAGCGGAGCAGGTCGTGCTGCTGGGCATCCCCACCCGCGGCGTCCCACTGGCCGGGCGCATGGCCGCCCGGATTACCCAGGTCGAGGGCCAGCAGGTGCCGCACGGCTCCCTCGACATCACGATGTACCGGGATGACCTGCGGCTGCGCCCGGCCCGGCGGCTCGGCCCCACCCAGGTGCCCGCGGAGGGCATCGACGGCAAGACCGTGGTCCTGGTCGATGACGTCCTGTACTCCGGCCGTACCGTCCGGGCGGCCCTGGATGCGCTCAACGACCTCGGCCGCCCGCTGGCCGTGCAACTGGCCGTGCTGGTCGACCGCGGGCACCGTGAGCTGCCGATCCGGGCCGACTACGTGGGCAAGAACCTGCCCACCTCACAGCAGGAGGTTGTCCGCGTCCTGCTCACCGAGACCGACGGTGAGGACGCGGTGCTGCTCGAACCGGTCGGCGCCGCGGCACGGCCCAGCCGGGGCGGGACCACCGGGAGGAGACGATGAACCGGCATCTCATCTCAGCCGCCGACCTGAGCAAGCAGGACGCGCTGCTGATCCTGGACACCGCCGAGGAGCTGGCCCGGGTCGCGGACCGGCCCATCAAGAAGCTGCCCACCCTGCGCGGGCGCACCGTCGTGAACCTGTTCTTCGAGGACTCCACCCGGACCCGGATCTCCTTCGAGGCGGCGGCCAAGCGGCTGTCCGCCGATGTGATCAACTTCGCGGTCAAGGGCTCCAGCGTGGCCAAGGGGGAGAGCCTGAAAGACACCGCCCTCACGCTGGAGGCGATGGGCGCCGACGCGGTGGTCGTCCGGCACAGCGCGTCGGGCGCGCCGCAGCGGCTGGCTGGCTGGGTCCGGGGCAGCGTGATCAACGCCGGTGACGGTGCTCACGAGCACCCGACCCAGGCGCTGCTGGACGCGTTCACCATCCGGCGCCGGTTCGGCCGCGGTGGCGGCGAGGCGCTGGACGGGCTGCGGGTCACGATCGTGGGCGACGTGCTGCACAGCCGGGTCGCCCGGTCCAATGTCTGGCTGCTGCACCTGCTCGGCGCGGAGGTCACCCTGGTCGCACCGCCGACCCTGGTGCCCGTGGCGATGGACGACTGGCCGTGCTCGGTGAGCTACGACCTGGACGCCGCGCTGTCCAAGAGTGACGTGATCATGATGCTGCGGATCCAGCAGGAGCGGATGAACGCCGCCTACTTCCCCAGCGTGCGCGAGTACAGCCGCCGCTACGGGCTGGACACCGCACGGCTGCGGCAGCTTCCCGAGGACGCCATCGTGATGCATCCTGGCCCGATGAACCGGGGGGTGGAGATCGCCGCGGAGGTGGCCGACTCGCCCAGGTCCACCATCGTCGAGCAGGTCGCCAACGGCGTCAGCGTCCGGATGGCCGTGCTGTACCTGCTGCTCGGCGGTCTGGAGGCGGCGCAGTGACCGGGGAGGGGCCAGTGACCGGCCGGTGGGTCATCAGGGGAGCGCGGCCGCTGGGCGGCGAGCCCGCCGACATCACCATCACCGACGCGGCGATCACCGAGATCGGGCCCGGGGCCACGGCACCGCCCGGCGCGCAGGTGCTGGACGCCGCCGGCCTGATCGCGCTGCCCGGGCTCGTAGACCTGCACACCCACCTGCGCGAGCCGGGCCGGGAGGACGCCGAAACCATCGAGACCGGCACCCTGGCCGCCGCGCTGGGCGGGTTCACCGCGGTGCACGCGATGGCCAACACCGACCCGGTCGCTGACACCGCCGGGGTCACCGAGCAGATCTGGCGGCTGGGCCGGGCAGGCGGGCCACTGCGACGTGCAGCCGGTCGGCGCGGTCACCGTGGGCCTGGGCGGGTCCCGGCTCGCCGAGTTCGGCGCGATGGCGGACTCCGCCGCCCGGGTGCGGGTGTTCTCCGACGACGGGCGCTGCGTGTCCGACGCCGTGCTGATGCGGCGGGCGCTGGAATACGTCAAGGCCTTCGACGGGGTCATCGCGCAGCATGCCCAGGAGCCCAGGCTCACCGAGGGCGCGCAGATGAACGAGGGGGTCGCCTCCGGGCGGCTGGGCCTGACCGGCTGGCCGGCCGTGGCCGAGGAAGCGGTCATCGCCCGGGACTGCCTGCTCGCCGCGCACGTCGGCTCGGCGCTGCACATCTGCCACGTGTCCACCGCGGGCTCGGTGGAGATCATCCGCTGGGCCAAGTCCAAGGGCTGGCGGGTGACCGCCGAGGTCACCCCGCACCACCTGCTGCTCACCGACGAGCTCGTGGCCAGCTACGACCCGGTCTACAAGGTCAACCCGCCGCTGCGCACGCCCGCCGACGTGGCCGCGCTGCGGGAGGCGCTCGCCGACGGGACCATCGACTGCGTGGCCACCGACCATGCCCCGCACCCGGTCGAGGACAAGGAGACCGAGTGGGCCGTGGCGGCGCACGGCATGACCGGCCTGGAGACCGCGCTGCGGGTGGTGCAGGAGGCGATGGTGGACACCGGCCTGCTCGGCTGGGCGCAGGTCGCCGACCGGATGTCCGCCCGGCCCGCCGCCATCGGCCGGCTGCCCGGCCAGGGACAGCCGCTGGCCCCCGGCTCCCCGGCGAACCTGGTCCTGTACGACCCCGCCGCCGTGAGGCCGTCGATCCCGCCACGCACGCCTCCCGCAGCCGGAACTCGCCGTTCGCCGGCATGGTGCTGCCCGGCCAGGTGGTGGCCACGTTCCTGCGCGGCCGCCCGACCGTGCTCGACGGGAAGCCCGCCTGATGGCGGGCGCCGTCCGCCACGGGCCCGGCACAGCCGCGGCCGGGACTGGCCGGCGGTTCTGGTGCTCGAGGACGGCACCACGTTCCACGGGACCGGGTTCGGCGCCGAGGGCGAGGCGTTCGGCGAGATGGTGTTCAACACCGGGATGACCGGCTACCAGGAGACGCTGACCGACCCCTCCTACTGCCGGCAGATCGTCGCCATGACCGCGCCGCACATCGGCAACACCGGGGTCAACGACGACGACCCCGAGTCCCGGCGGATCTGGGTCAGCGGCTACGTGGTCCGCGAGCCGTCCCGGATCACCTCCAGCTGGCGGGCGCAGCGCAGCCTGGACGAGGAACTGGCGGCCCAGGGCATCCCCGGCATCGCGATCACCGGGACCCGGGCGCTGACCCGGCGGCTGCGCGACCGCGGCGCGATGCGCGCCGTGATCAGCACCACCAGCGGCGCCGACCCCGGAGAACTGCTGCACCGGGTGCTCGCCAGCCCGCCGATGGCCGGCGCCGACCTGGCCCGCGAGGTGTCCACGCCGAGCCGTACCAGGTGAGCCCGCCGCCCGGCACGCGGGCCCGCTACCGGGTGGCCGCGGTGGACCTGGGCATCAAGGCCGCGACCCCGCGCGGCGATGGCAGCGCGCGGCTGCCTGGTGCAGGTGCTGCCCGCCACCGGCCACCGCCGCCGACATCCTGGCCACCGGCCCGGACGGGGTGTTCTTCTCCAACGGTCCCGGGGACCCGGCCGCCGCCGGGTACGCGGTCGAGGCGATGCTCGGCGTCCTCGCCGAGGGCGTCCCGGTGTTCGGCATCTGCCTCGGCAGCCAGATCCTCGGCCGGGCGCTCGGCCTGGGCACCTACAAGCTGCGGTTCGGGCACCGGGGCATCAACCAGCCGGTCAAGGACCTGGCCACCGGAAGGGTGCAGATCACCAGCCACAACCACGGCTTCGCCGTCGCGCGCCGCCCCGGCTGCCGCGGAGCCAGGCGCGGCGCAGCCTGCGTAACGCCGTGCGCGCACCTTCGACACGCCGTTCGGGCGGGCCCAGGTCAGCCATGTCAACCTCAACGACGGCGTGGTCGAGGGGATCCGGCTGCTCGACGCGCCGGCGTTCAGCGTGCAGTACCACCCCGAGGCCGCGCCGGGCCCGCACGATGCGGCGGGTGAGTTCGCCGCGTTCTGCGCGCTGATGGACGAGGCCGCGCCGTGCCCAGGCGTGACGACCTCCGCTCGGTGCTGGTCATCGGCTCCGGGCCCATCGTGATCGGCCAGGCCTGCGAGTTCGACTACTCCGGCACCCAGGCCTGCCGGGTGCTGCGCGCCGAGGGGATCCGGGTCAGCCTGGTCAACTCCAACCCGGCCACGATCATGACCGACCCGGAGTTCGCCGACGCCACCTACGTCGAGCCGATCACCACCGAGGTGCTGGAGAAGGTCATCGCGATCGAGCGGCCCGACGCGGTGCTGCCCACGCTCGGTGGCCAGACCGCGCTGAACGCCGCCGTCGCCCTGCACGAGTCCGGCGTGCTGGCCCGGTACGGGGTGGAGCTGATCGGGGCCAACATCGAGACGATCACGCGCCGGCGAGGACCGCAGCGCCTTCAAGGAGATCGTCACCGGCCTCGGCGCGGAGGTGCCGGCTAGCACGATGTGCCACAGCCTGGCGGAGTGCGAGCAGGCCGCGGCGGAACTGGGCTACCCGGTGGTGATCCGGCCGTCGTTCACCCTCGGCGGCGCCGGCTCCGGGATCGCGCACGACGACGCGGACCTGCGCCGCATCGCCGGGACCGGGCTGGACGCCAGCCCGGTCGCTGAGGTGCTGCTGGAGGAGTCGATCCTCGGCTGGAAGGAGTTCGAGCTTGAGCTGATGCGCGACCGCCACGACAACGTGGTGGTCGTCTGCTCGATCGAGAACGTCGACCCGATGGGCGTGCACACCGGCGACTCGGTCACGGTGGCCCCGGCGATGACCCTCACCGACCGCGAGTACCAGCACATGCGGGACGTGGCGATCGACGTGGTCCGGGCGGTCGGCGTGGACACCGGTGGCTGCAACATCCAGTTCGCGGTCGACCCGCGCACCGGGCGGATGGTGGTCATCGAGATGAACCCGCGGGTGTCCCGGTCCTCGGCGCTGGCGTCGAAGGCCACCGGGTTCCCGATCGCCAAGATCGCCGCCAGGCTGGCCATCGGCTACACCCTCGACGAGATCCGCAACGACATCACCGGGCAGACCCCGGCCTGCTTCGAGCCGGCCCTCGACTACGTCGTGGTCAAGGTGCCCCGGTTCGCCTTCGAGAAGTTCCCCGGCGCGAACCCGGTGCTCACCACGCACATGAAGTCGGTGGGCGAGGCGATGGCGATCGGCCGCAGCTTCCCCGAGGCGCTGGGCAAGGCGCTGCGCTCGCTGGAGAGCCCCGGTGCGCCGCTGCACTGGCGCGGCCCGCCCGGCGACCGGGAGGCGCTGGTGGCCGCTGCCGCCGTCCCGCACGACGGCCGGCTGTCCACGGTGCACCAGGCGATCCGGGCCGGCGCGGGCGTTGCCGAGCTTGCCGCCGCGACCGGTATCGACCCCTGGTTCGTCGACCAGGTCGCCAGTCTTGAAGATCATGCAGAACGCCTCGCGGGTGGCTGGCCCGGCGGCCGCGGAAACCCTCCGCGCGGCCAAACGGGCCGGGTTCTCCGACGCGCAGATCGCCGAGATCGCCGGCACGGACGAGGCCGCGGTGCGGCGGCGCCGGCACGAGCTGGGGATCCGCCCGGTGTTCCACACCGTGGACACCTGCGCGGCCGAGTTCGAGGCGCGCACCCCGTACCTGTACTCGACCTACGACGAGGAGAGCGAGGTGCCCGCCGGGGGACCGGCCCAAGGTGATCATCCTGGGCAGCGGGCCGAACCGGATCGGGCAGGGCATCGAGTTCGACTACGCGTGCGTGCACGCCTCCTTCGCGCTGGCCGCGGCCGGGTACGAGACCGTGATGGTCAACTGCAACCCGGAGACCGTGTCCACCGACTACGACACCTCCGGCCGGCTCTACTTCGAGCCGCTCACGCTGGAGGACGTGCTGGAGGTGGTGCACGCCGAGCGGGCCGAGCGGGCCGGTCGCCGGGATCATCGTCCAGCTCGGCGGGCAGACGCCGCTGCGGCCTGGCGCACGGCGCTCGCGGCCGCCGGCGTGCCCGGTGGTGGGGACCAGCCCGGAGGCGATCCACCTGGCCGAGGACCGGGGGGAGTTCGGCGCGCTGCTGGCCGCCGCCGGGCTGACCGCGCCCAAGTACGGCACCGCCACCTCGTTCGGCCGAGGCCAGGGCCGTGGCCGCCGAGATCGGCTACCCGGTGCTGGTGCGGCCCTCCTACGTGCTGGGCGGCCGCGGCATGGAGATCGTCTACGACGACGCCACGCTGGAGTCCTACGTCGCCAGGGCGACCGAGGCCAGCCCGGAGCACCCGGTGCTGATCGACCGCTTCCTCGACGACGCGATCGAGATCGACGTGGACGCCCTGTTCGACGGCACGGAGCTGTACCTGGCCGGGGTGATGGAGCACATCGAAGAGGCCGGTATCCACTCCGGTGACTCGGCCTGTGCGCTGCCGCCGATCACGCTGGGCGCCAGCGACATCGACCGGATCCGCGAGTCCACCGAGGTGATCGCGCGCGGGGTGGGCGTGCGCGGGCCGCTCAACATCCAGTACGCGCTGGCCGCCGGCGTGCTCTACGTGCTGGAGGCCAACCCGCGCGCCTCGCGGACCATCCCGTTCGTGTCCAAGGCGACCGCCGTGCCGGTGGCCAAGGCGGCCGCGCGGATCATGCTCGGCGCCACCGTCGCGCAGTTGCGGGCCGAGGGGCTGCTCCCGGCCTCCGGGGACGGCGGCGCGCTGCCGGCGCACGCGCCGATCGCGGTCAAAGAGGTGGTGCTCCCGTTCAACCGGTTCCGTGACGAGCAGGGCCGCGGGGTGGACACGGTGCTCGGCCCGGAGATGCGGTCCACCGGCGAGGTCATGGGGATCGACGACGTGTTCGGCACCGCCTACGCGAAGTCCCAGGCGGCCGCGTACGGCACCCTGCCGGTCAAGGGCCGTGCGTTCGTGTCGGTGGCCAACAGGGACAAGCGGGCCATGATCTTCC
Organism: uncultured Actinomycetes bacterium; assembly: GCA_963725125.1. GTDB lineage: Bacteria > Actinomycetota > Actinomycetes > Streptosporangiales > Streptosporangiaceae > DASXKD01. Next base: position 36,360 of record CAVRXW010000068.1, on the reverse strand, counting down.
CGGTGAAACGGCTCGCCGACCTGGGCTTCGAGATCTGGGCGACCCGCGGTACGGGTGAGGTGCTGCGGCGCAACGGAGTTCGTGCCACGATCGTGCGCAAGCACAGCGACGGTGCGGGTCCCGGCGGCGAGCCGGACATCGTCGCCCAGATCCTGGACGGCCAGGTCGACCTGATCGTGAACACGCCGTTCGGCAGCCCCGGGCAGTCCGGGCCGCGGCTGGACGGGTACGAGATCCGCACCGCAGCGGTCCGGCGCGGGATCCCGTGCGTCACCACGATCCAGGGCCTGGCCGCGGCCGTGCAGGGCATCGAAGCGATCACGCGTGGTGAGGTGGGTGTGCGGTCGCTGCAAGAGCACGCGAAAGCGCTGCGTGGTGAGGCCATGAGGGCACGCGACGAAGTCGCGGGGCCGGACGGCCACCGGGGGTCCAGGGGGCCGTCCCAGACCGGCGGCCCAGGCCACGCGGCGAAGTCGCGGGGCCTGACGGCCAGCGGGGGGTTCCGGGGGGCCGTCCCCCCAGGTCGGCGGAGCCCGATGACGGCCGAGCGGGCCGAGCCGGGCGCCGCGCCGGTGCCGGCGCAGGTCAAGGGGACCGTGCTGACCGTCCGCCGGGTGGACGCCTACCACGCGATGACGGTGATCGCGCCGGGGATGGCGGCCCGGTTCCGGCCCGGCCAGTTCGTCGCCGTCGCGGTCGGCGGCCCGCAGACCTCGATGCTGCTGCGCCGGGCGTTCTCCATCCACGAGGTGCGCCCCGACCACGGGGGCACGGTGGAGTTCGTCTTCGCGGTGGCCGGGCCGGGCACCCGGTGGCTGTCCGAGCGCGGACCAGGGACACGCTGGACGTGGCGGGGCCGCTGGGGCGGCCGTTCCCGCTGCCCGGGACCCGGTGAACGCGCTGCTCGTCGGGCGGCGGGTACGGCAGCGCGCCGCTGTTCGCGCTCGGTGACAAGCTCCGTGGCCGCGGCTGCGCGGTCGACTTCCTGCTCGGCGCGGCCAGTGCGGACCGGGTGTTCGGCGCGCTCACCGCGCGCCGCAGCGGGCGCAGCGCGCTGATCACCACCGAGGACGGGTCGCTGGGCGCGCGCGGCCTGGTGACCGACCTGCTGACCCAGGTCATCCACGAGGCCAGGACCGACGTGATCTACGCCTGCGGGCCGATGGGGATGCTGCGCCAGGTGACCGCGCTGGCCGGCCGCTACGACATCCCGGTGCAGGCGCTGGTGGAGGAGTCGATGGCCTGCGGCACCGGGGTGTGCATGACCTGCGTGCTGCCCGTGGTGGGCGAGGACGGGGTGACCCGGATGGCCCGCTCCTGCGTGGACGGCCCGGTGTTCCGCGGCGACCTGGTGCGCTGGGACGACATCGGCACGATCCCGTTCGACGCGCTGGGCGCGCCGGGCTGGAAGCCGCGCCCGCAGGCCGGGCCGCAGCCTCCCGCCCGGCCGCAGCAGCCCGGCAGGCAGGCGGTGCCCGGCCGGGCGCAGCCGGCCCGGGGCCGGGCGGCCCCCGGCGGCGGGCCCGCACCGGGGCGGCCCCATGGCCGTTGACCTGAGGACCCGGCTGGCCCATGTGGAGCTGCCGAACCCGATCCTGACCGCGTCCGGGTGCGCCGGCGCGGGACGTGAGCTGGCGCAGTTCTTCGACGTCGCCAAGATCGGCGCCGTCGTCACCAAGTCGGTCATGCTGGCGCCGCGCAGCGGGCCGCCCCACCCCGCGGATGGCCGAGACCCCGAGCGGCATGCTCAACTCGATCGGGCTGCAGGGCCCGGGTATCGACGCGTTCCTGCAGCGCGACCTGCCGTGGCTGCTGTCCCGGGGCGCGCGCGCCGTGGTGTCGATCGCCGGCGGGACCGTGGACGAGTACGCCGAACTGGCCGCCCGGCTGTCCGACGCCTCCGGGGTGACCGCGGTCGAGGTCAACATCTCCTGCCCGAACGTGGAGGACCGGGGCCAGGTCTTCGCCTGCGACCCCGGCCGCATCGGCGGCGGTGATCGAGGCGGTGCGGGCCAGGCTCCGCTACGACATCCCGGTCTTCGCCAAGCTCTCCCCGGACGTCACCGACATCGTCGCGATCGCCGGGGCCTGCGTGACCGCGGGCGCGGACGGCCTTTCGATGATCAACACCCTGCTCGGCATGGCGATCGACACGACAACCCTGCGCCCGGTCGCTGGCCGGTACCACCGGCGGGCTGTCCGGCCCGGCCATCCGGCCGGTCGCGGTGCGCTGCGTCTGGCAGGTGCACGAGGCGTTCCCCGATGTCCCGATCATCGGGATGGGCGGGGTGCGGACCGGCCGGGACGCGCTGGAGCTGATCCTGGCCGGCGCGGCCACGGTGAGCGTGGGCACGGCGATCTTCCACGATCCGTCGGCATGCCCGCGCATTGTCAGGGAACTGGAGGAGGAACTGGCCAGCCGTGGCATCGAGCGTGCTCGCGGACGTGGTCGGGCTGGCCCACGAGCCGGGCCAGATCCCCGGCCGCAGAAGGCCGCGGAATGTCTAGTAACTTGTCGCGCCCAGCCACGAGGAGGATCGTTGACCCAGCCCGCGCCGATCGCCGTCGCACTCGACGCGCCAGACCTGGAGACCGCCGCCCGGTGGGCCGGGCTGGTCACGCCGCACGTGAGCACCGTCAAGGTGGGGCTGGAACTGTACCTGCGGTACGGGCCGGGAATCGTGGCGTCGATCCGCGGGGCAAGCGGGGTCAAGGTCTTCCTTGACCTGAAGCTGCACGACATCCCGGCCACCGTGGCGGGCGCGGCCCGTGCGGTGGCCCGGCTGCACCCGGACGTGCTCACCGTGCACGCCGCCGGCGGCCCCGAGGTGATCCGGGCCGCGGTCGAGGCGGCGCCGTCCACGATGATCGCCGCGGTCACCCTGCTCACCTCGCTGCGCCCTGCCGATCTGGAAAGCATCGGCGTCGCGGGCTCGCTGAGCGATGCGGTGCGCCGGCTGGCCGTGCTCGCGGTCGAGGCCGGGGCCCGGGGCCTGGTCTGCTCGCCGCGGGAGGTTGCCGAAGTCCGGGCCGAGGTCGGCCCGGGCGTCATGCTCATCACGCCCGGAATCCGGCCGGCGGGCGCCGCGACACACGACCAGGCGCGCACCGCGACACCGGAGGAGGCATTGCGGGCCGGAGCGGACCTATTGGTTATTGGGCGGCCTATTACGAGCGCCCCTGACCCTGGGGCGGCCGCCGCGGCGATCGCCGCCCCGCTGCGCCGGTTCCAGCCGGCCGAGGGCTGAGGGCGGCCCCGCGACAGCATCGGGCCGCCGGACGGTATACGATCGGTGAAAAGCTGGCCGTCAGCAGGCCCGACCTGTCTGAGCGGCCTCACGTTCCGGGGTCAGCGCGGTGGCCGGGCGAGCCCTTGACGATCGGGCAGACACCCCAGTTAACTACCCTCAGCAACCAGCCGCTTTCGTGGAGTAGTACTCGCTAATTTATAGCGTGTTAAACGGGCATTCGCGTTGCCCCGGAGAGCCGAACTCGCTACTTTCCCATCCCGAACCAATGTTTTCTATTCGAAACCCGAGGTGACACGGAGTGGCTCTTCCTCCCCTCACTCCCGAACAGCGCGCTGCTGCCCTGGAGAAGGCGGCTAAGGCACGTAAGGATCGTGCTGAGGTCAAGAACAACCTGAAGCGTGGCGCGATCACGCTCCCGGCTGTCCTGAAGCAGGGGCAGTCTGACGACACGGTGGGCAAGATGAAGGTCTCGGCACTGCTTGAGGCCATGCCCGGGGTTGGCAAGGTGCGGGCGCGGCAGATCATGGAGCGGCTCGGCATCGCCGAATCGCGCCGGGTCCGCGGCCTCGGTGCCAATCAGCGCACCGCCCTTGAGAACGAGTTCGGCGGTGATATCTGACCGAGCCTCACGCCCCCAGGGACGAGCGCGGGGAACACGGTTCCGCGGCGGATTCGCCCGTTCATCGCGTAAGCGATGCCGCGCTTGTCCGGGGGGGAACCCATGGAGCCCGGCTGACGGTCCTTTCCGGCCCTTCCGGTGTCGGCAAGAGCACTGTCGTGGCGGGCTTGCGGGCTCAGCGCCCGGACATCTGGCTGTCGGTTTCGGTAACGACGCGGACGCCGCGGCCGGGCGAGGTCAACGGCCGTGAATACCATTTTGTGAGCGATGCGGCATTCGATGCGATGCTGGCCCGCGGCGAACTGCTGGAGTGGGCCACGTTCGCGGGCCAGAGGTACGGCACCCCGAAGGCTCCCGTTGCACAGCGGGCCGCCGACGGGGTGCCGACGCTTCTGGAGATCGACATCGAGGGAGCCAGGCAGATACGCGGGACCGTTCCGGGGGCGCTGCTGGTCTTCCTGGCTCCTCCGTCCCGTGCGGAACTGGCCCGCAGGCTCACCGGCCGGGGCACCGAACCGCCGGACGTGATCGCCCGCCGCCTGGACGTGGCGAGGCAGGAGATCGAAGCCGGCCGCGAGTTCGACATCACCCTGGTGAACACGTCCGTCCAGGACGTGTGCAGGCAACTGGTAACCTTGATGACGGCCTGAATAGGCCATCTCGCGCCGCTCGGCGCGCAACGACGGAAGGAACCCGGTGGCAGGGATTACCACTGCGGACGGCATCACCAACCCGCCCATCGACGACCTGCTCGATGTGGTGGACAGCAAGTACCGCCTCGTGATCATGGCGGCCAAGCGGGCGCGGCAGATCAACGCCTACTACGCCCAGCTGGGCGAGGGCCTGCTGGAGTATGTGGGCCCGCTGGTCGAGACCAGGGTGCAGGAGAAGCCCCTGTCGATCGCGCTGCGCGAGATCCGCGAGGGGCTGCTGTCCGCCGTGGAGATCGCGGAGCCCTGACCGGCCCGGGCGGCATGCCGGCGCGCGTCGTTCTCGGCGTGGGTGCCGGGATCGCTGCCTATAAAGCCTGTGAGCTGCTGCGGCGGCTGACCGAATCCGGGCACCAGGTCCGCGTCGTCCCGACCGCGGACTCCTTGCATTTCGTCGGCGCGGCGACCTGGGCCGCGCTCTCCGGCCAGCCCGTGACGACCACCGTGTGGGACGACGTGCACGAGGTGCCGCACGTCCGCCTGGGAGCCGAGGCCGACCTGGTCTTCATCGCCCCGGCCACCGCGGACCTGGTCGCCCGTGCCGCCGCCGGCCGGGCAGACGACCTGCTCACCTCGGTCCTGCTGACCGCGCGCTGCCCGGTGGTGTTCGCGCCCGCCATGCACACCGAGATGTGGGAGCACCCGGCCACCCAGGACGAATGTCGCGCGCGCTGCGCGATCGCGGCTGCCTGGTGCTGGAGCCCGCGTCGGGCAGGCTGACCGGCGCCGACAGCGGGCCCGGGCGCCTTCCCGAGCCCGCCGAACTCTGGCAGGTGGCGGTCCGCGTGCTGGCCCGCGGGACCGCCGGCCTGGCCGCCGACCTCGCGCGGCCGCCGCGTGGTGGTGAGCGCCGGCGGTACCAGGGAGGAAATCGACCCGGTGCGCTTCATCGGCAACTGGTCATCGGGGCGGCAGGGTTACGCGCTCGCCGAGGCCGCGGTCGCGCAGGGGCGCGGTGGTGACCGTCGTCGCGGCCAACGTCGGCCTGGCCGATCCCGCCGGGGCCACGGTGATCCCGGTGATCTCGGCCTGCCAGCTGCGCGAAGCGGTGCTGTCCGCCGCGGCGGGCGCCGACGCCGTGGTCATGGCCGCCGCGGTGGCCGACTACCGGCCCGCCGTGCGCAGCGATCAGAAGCTCAAGAAGGCCGGTACCGCACCTGCCCCGCTGGAACTGGTGGAGAACCCCGACATCCTCAGGGAGCTTGCCGGCCGGCGGCCGCCGGGGCAGGTCCTCACCGGGTTCGCCGCGGAGACCGAGAACCTCGCGGAACACGGCCGGGCGAAGCTCGCGGCCAAGGGCTGCGATCTGCTCGTGGTGAACCAGGTCGGCCCCGGGCTTGCGTTCGGCACAACTGACAATGCCGCCCTGGTGCTCGCCGCCGACGGAAGCGTGACGCAGGTGCCGCGGGGGCCGAAAGCGGCACTGGCCGACGTAATCTGGGATCTTGTCGCGGCCCGGCTGCCGGCATCGGCCTGACCGGGCGCGGCGCGGCAGGTACCCCGGTAGACTTCGGCGAAGCCCCAGAGCACCCGGCGACAGGACTGCCGGGCTCGCAGCGCCGTTGACGGCGCTCCCAGCGCAGCAGAAAAGGATGTCAGGTGGCCCGTCGTCTCTTCACCTCCGAATCGGTCACGGAGGGCCATCCCGACAAGATGGCAGACCAGATCAGCGATGCCATTCTCGACGCGATGCTCAAGGATGACCCGGGCAGCCATGTCGCGGTGGAAACCCTGATCACCACCGGCCAGGTACACGTGGCCGGCGAGGTGACCACGGAGACCTACGTCGACATCCCGTCGATCATCCGCGAGAAGATCCTGGAGATCGGCTACGACTCCTCGGCCAAGGGATACGACGGCGCCTCCTGCGGCGTGTCGGTGTCGATCGGCGCCCAGTCTCCGGACATCGCCCAGGGAGTCCTGGACGCGTTCGAGTACCGCGAAGGCGAGGGCGCGTCCGAGTTCGACCGCCAGGGTGCCGGCGACCAGGGCCTGATGTTCGGCTACGCCTGCCGGGAGACCCCGGAGTTCATGCCGATGCCGATCATGCTGGCGCACCGGCTGGCCCGGCGGCTGTCCCAGGTGCGGCGCAACGGGGACGTGCCCTACCTGCGCCCGGACGGCAAGACCCAGGTGACCATCGAGTACTCCGGGGACGAGCCGGTCCGGCTCGACACCGTGGTGGTCTCGGCCCAGCACGCGCCGGACATCGACCTGAAGGAACTGCTCGCCCCCGACGTGCGCGATCACGTGGTGGATCCGGTGCTGGCCGGCCTGGACCTGGACACGGCCGGCTACCGGCTGCTGGTCAACCCGACCGGGCGGTTCGAGATCGGCGGCCCGATGGGCGACGCCGGCCTCACCGGCCGCAAGATCATCATTGACACCTACGGCGGGATGGCCAGGCACGGCGGCGGCGCGTTCTCCGGCAAGGACCCGTCCAAGGTGGACCGCAGCGCCGCCTACGCCGTGCGCTGGGTGGCCAAGAACGTGGTCGCCGCGGGCCTGGCCGACCGGTGCGAGGCGCAGGTCGCCTACGCGATCGGCAAGGCCAAGCCGGTCGGCCTGTTCGTGGAGTGCTTCGGCACCGAGAAGGTGCCGGTCTCCCGGATCCAGGACGCCGTGCTGGAGGTCTTCGACCTGCGCCCGGCGGCGATCGTCAAGGACCTGGACCTGCTCCGGCCGATCTACGCGCAGACGGCGGCCTTCGGTCACTTCGGCCGGGAGGAGCCGGACTTCTCCTGGGAGCGCACCGACCGGGTCGACGAACTCAGGCGCGCGGCCGGCATCTGACCCGCTCTCGTCCGGCTTCGGGGACTGCGCGCGGCGGCTGCTGGATGATGATCATGGCGTTCTGGCTGCCCCACCAGCACCGCACCCGTGATCACGGACGATTTTCCGCGCGCATGGAGCGGCCTGGGGGATATCGTCCGTGATCACGGAACTCGGGCTGGCACTGGTTTCAGACCTGGCCTTACATGCCCCAGCGGCCGAAGTCCCATGATCATCGCGGGCGGCCGCCTGGGCGCGGGTTCGCGGCGGGGTCGGACGGGTCTGGTAGGACAGGACCGTGGCAGGGGATCAGGGCCGGGCGGCGCCGGGCGGCGCTGCCGCTCCGGCGCGGGGAGCGGCCCGGCCGGGGCGCGGCCGGGCGCCGCGGCGGCGGTCACCGGCCGCCCAGGCTCCGGCGGCGCAGCTGCCGGTGGCCCGGGTCCTGGTCGATGTGCCGCTGGCCCATCTGGACCGGCCCTTCGACTACCTGGTGCCGGAACGGCTGGCGGAGGCCGCGGTGCCCGGCTGCCGGGTCCGGGTCCGGTTCGCCGGGCAGCTTGTCGGCGGCTACCTGCTTGAGCGGGCCGCGGTCAGCGAGCACCAGGGCCGCCTCGCGGCCCTGGAACGGGTCGTCTCGCCGGAACCGGTTCTCACCCCGGAGATCGCCGCGCTGGCCCGGGAGGTGGCCGACCGGTACGCGGGCACCATGGCGGACGTGCTCCGGCTGGCCATCCCGCCGCGGCACGCGGCGGCGGAGGCCGCGGCGCGCCGGGATCCGGTGCGCCCGGATCCCGGGGCCGGGCCACGTGGGCCGGTAGCCGGGCCCGAGTCGCCGCTGGATCCTGGCGCCGCGCGGGGGACCGCCCCGGGGCTGGCGCCGCGCAGCGCGCGGGCGGGCGGCGGGGACCCGGTCAGGCCAGCGGCGGCCCCGGGCTCGCGCCGTGCCCGGAGCGGGAGGCGCTCGCGGGACGGCCGGAGCTCCCGGCGCGGCCCGAGCCGGGGCCGTGGGGCCGGTATCCGGCCGGGCCGGCGTTCCTGGGGGCCGTGGCCGCCGGGCGGGCGGCACGGGCCGTCTGGACCGCGCTGCCCGGGCAGGACTGGCCGGAGGAGATCGCGCGCGCCGCGGGCACCGCTGCCGCCGCCGGGCGGGGTGCGCTCATCGTGGTCCCGGACGCCCGGGACCTGGGCCTGGTCGACGCGGCCCTGGGCCGGATCCTCGGGCCCGGGCGGCACGCCAGCCTCGCGGCCGGGCTGGGGCCCGCGGAGCGGTACCGCCGGTGGCTGGCGGTGGTTCGCGGCGAGATCCGGGTGGTGGCCGGCACCCGGGCCGCGATGTTCGCCCCGGTGGCCAGGCCTTGGCCTCGTCGTGCTCTGGGACGACGGCGATGACCTGCACGCCGAGCCGCGTGCCCCCTACCCGCACGCCAGGGAGGTGCTGGCGCTGCGGGCACACCGGGCCCGCGCCGCCGCACTGATCGGCGGCTTCGCCCGCACCGCCGAGGCGACCAGCCTGGTTGCCAGCGGCTGGGCGCACACGCTGGCGGCCCCCCGGGCCGTGGTACGCCGGCTCGCCCCCGCATGTCCGGCCGGCCGGCGAGGACGCCGAGCTGGCCAGGGACGAAGCAGCCAGGTCGGCCCGGATGCCGAGCCTCGCGCTGCGCACCGCCCGGGCCGCCCTGGACCGCGGGCCGGTGCTCGTCCAGGTGCCGCGGCGTGGCTACCTGACCGCCGTCGCCTGCGAGCGCTGCCGCGCGCCGGCCCGGTGCGCCACCTGCGGCGGCCCGCTGGCGGTGGCGGCCAGCGACGCCCCGGTCCGCTGCCGCTGGTGCGGCCGCACCGACGCGGAATGGCGGTGCCCGGCCTGCGGCCACGGCCAGAGTCCGGGCCGTCGTCACCGGGTCGCGGCGGACCGCCGAGGAACTCGCCAGGGCCTTCCCCGGAACCCCGGTGGTCGTCTCCGGCGGCGCCACCACGATCGGCTCGGTACCGCCCAGCCTGCGCTGGTCGTCGCGACGCCCGGGGCCGAGCCCCAGGTCGGCCGGCGGATACGCAGGCGGTTGTGCTGCTCGACGGCTGGGTGCTGCTCGGCCGGCCCAGCCTGGCCGCGGCACAGGAGGCCCTGCGCCGGTGGCTGAACGCCGCGGCGCTGGTCGCCCCGGGCAGCACGGATGGTCCCTGGTGGCCGAGGCCGCGCTGCCGGTCGCGCAGGCGCTGATCCGCTGGGATCCGGTCACCCACGCCGAACGGGAACTGGCCGAACGGGAAACGCTCGGCTTCCCGCCCGCCGTGCGGATGGCCGCTGTGACCGGCGCCGCCGCGACCGTGACGAAATTCCTCGCCGAAACCGTGTTCCCGGCGGCGGCGGAGGTGATCGGCACGGTCCCGGCCGGCCGAGGACAAGGTCCGGGCGCTGATCAGGATTCCGCGCCGCGAGGGCTGGCGCTGGCGGCCGCGCTGCGGGACGCCCAGGCGGCGCGCACCGCGCGCAAGGACACCGGCCAGGTCCGCATCCAGGTTGATCCCGCCGACCTGATCTGAGCCGCGAACCTGGCCGCCAGGCTGCCCCGATGCCCGGCAACAGCCCCGGCACTCACCGCGCAGCCGGCACCTGGACCCGTCCGACGTCATAGGGTGCTGGGGTGGCCACCTCACGAAGGAACGCGCGCACGGAGCGCGGCAGAGCCGCGCCGCCCGCAGCCACCGGCGCGGGAGCAACCGGCGGCACCGGCTCCGAGACCGCAGCTCAGGCAGGTGGCAAGCCAGCCGGCCGGGCGCCGGCGGCCAAGGCCCGTCCGGCCAAGCTGCCGCCGGTCCGGCTCGCACCACGGGAGGAGCTGGCCGCCGCGGCGCGGGTCGCGCCGCTGCTGCGCGCCGCCCGCCTGGTCGCCTGCTGGGCGGTGGCGGGCGAGCGGCCCGGGACCGGGGAAGGGCTCTCGCCCCGCGCCGCCTCGGCGGCCATCGCCGAACTGGAGCTCACGCCCAACGAACTCGACGTGGCCTGGCGGGTGGCCACCGGCACCGGCATGGTGGTGGTGCCCGGCGGCAAGTCCGCCGCGGGGCCCCGGGTGGACGTGCTGGCCAGTGGCGAAGCGGGTGACGTGCTCGCCGTGTGGGAGGACGCCCTCAGCGGTGATGCTGCACGCCGAGGACCTCGACGGCATGGCCACCGCGCTGTACACCGTCGGCGGCCCGGTGAAGATGGATGCGCTGTTCGAGGCGTACATGGCGGCGGCGGGCAGCCGGGACAGCGCGAAGCGGCCGTCCCGCCCGACGGCGAGGACCTGGCCGCGGGCCTGTCCTCCGCCCTGGAGACCCTGGCCGACCTCGGCGTGGTGGAGCTCGGCACCGACGACAGCGCGGGCGGGCTGACGGTGGCCCTGTCGCGGCTCGGGGTCTGGGGCATGCACCGGCACCTGCGTGCCCAGGGCTGGCACGTGCCCGTGCTGGGCAGCGGCGCACGTGACGATGCCGCCGCCCTGCTCACCACGCTGGCCGGCTGTGACGCCGAGGACGGCGAGGCGGAGATAGCCGCCTGGCTGGCGGCGCGGGCGCCGGCGAAGGCCGCACGCGAACTGATCGACGCGGCCCGGCGCGGCACACCCGGGCTGCGCGGCGCCGGTTTCGCGGTGCTCGACCGGATCGGTGACCAGGCCGTGCCGGCGGTGCGGGCCGCGCTGGAGGATCCGGTGCTGCGGGCGCACGCCGCGGTGTGGCTGCACGAGCACGGCGAAGAGGCCGAACTCGGGCCCGGCGAGCGGGCCTGGCTGCTGGTGGACCTGGGCGCCGGGCTGCTGGAAGAGGCCGACCCGCGCGACGTGGTGGTGGAACTGCTGCCGGACCTGCCGCCGAAGGCCCAGGCCGACATGGTGGCGGGGCTGTGGGAGGTGGACCATCCGGCGGTGACCGACCTGCTCACCGCGCTCAGCGAGCACCACCCGGACCCGGCGGTCGCGCGGGCCGCGCGCAAGGCCGCGTTCAAGGCGCGCTCGCCGTCGCCGGGGCACGCGGCACGCGCTCGTAACCTGCCAGACGCCCTAGACTTGAAGCCGCGCCGGAGGCCGCCGCGTCCAGCGCTCGCCGCGGAACCCCGCCCGAAGGGACGGTGCGCCATCAGCATCATGCCGATCCGGCTCTTCAGCGATCCGGTGCTGCGCACCCCGGCCGACCCGGTCAAGGACTTCGACGCCGAGCTTCGCAGGCTGGTCAAGGACCTGACCGACACGATGCTGGACGCGCCCGGTGTCGGCCTGGCCGCGCCCCAGATCGGGGTCAGCCTGCGGGTGTTCACCTACCACGTCGACGACGAGGTCGGTCACCTGATCAACCCGTCGCTGAGCCTGTCCGAGGAGGAGGAGACCGACGACGAGGGCTGCCTGTCCTTCCCCGGCCTGGTCTACCCGACCACCCGCGCGTACGGCGTCGTCGCCAAGGGCTTCAACATGCACGGGGAGCCGGTCACCCTGGAGGGCACCGGCCAGCTGGCGCGCTGCGTCCAGCATGAGACCGACCACCTGGACGGCGTGCTGTTCATCGACCGGCTCGACGCGGCGCAGCGCAAGCTGGCGATGAAGGAGATCCGCGAGTCCGAGTGGTGGGGCGACGCCGCGACCAAGGTGAAGATCTCGCCGCACCCGACGTGGGGCAAGGCGCTCTGAGCGGGATGGCTGACGGCTCCGCGGCCCGTGGGGAGGCCGCCTAGGCCATGCGCCTGGTTTTCGCCGGCACACCGCAGACGGCGGTGCCTTCCCTGGAAGAACTGCTGCGGTCCAAGCACGAGGTCGTCGCGGTGCTCACCCGGCCGGACGCCGCCGCCGGGCGCGGCCGGCAGCTCGGGCCCAGCCCGGTTGCGCGGTGCGCCGCCGAGGCGGGCATCGAGGTGCTCAAGCCTGCTTCCCCGCGGGATCCGGCGTTCCAGGACCGGCTCCGTGCGCTCGCGCCCGACTGCTGTCCGGTCACCGCGTACGGGGCGCTGATCCCGCGCGCGGCGCTGGAGATACCGCCGCACGGGTGGGTGAACCTGCATTTTTCGCTGCTGCCCGCCTGGCGTGGGGCCGCGCCGGTCCCGCACGCCATCTGGCACGGCGACGACATGACGGGGGCCACCACGTTCGAGCTGGTGGCCGAGCTGGACGCCGGGCCGGTGTACGGGGTGATGACCGAGCCGATCGGCCCCGGGGACACCGCGGGTGACCTGCTGGCCCGGCTCGCCATCGCCGGCGCTGGCCTGCTGGCCCAGACCCTGGACGGCATCGAGTCGGGCGGCCTGCGCGCCGTCCCGCAGCCCGCCGGGGGCATCAGTCTACGCACCCAAGCTGACCACCGACGACGCCCGCGTGCGCTGGGCGGACCCGGCGCTCGCCGTCGGCCGGCAAATCCGGGCCTGCACGCCAGCTCCCGGTGCCTGGACCATGCTGGACGAGCACCCGGCTGAAACTGTGGCCGGTGCGACGGCTGCCCCAGGCGCCGCCGGGGCAGCCGCTGCGCCCCGGGGAGCTGCGGGTCAGCAAGTCGGCGTGCTGGCAGGCACCGCTACGCACCCCGTGGAACTCGGCGACGTCCAGCAGGGCGGCAAGCGGCGCATGCCCGCCACCGAATGGGCCCGCGGACTGCGGGCCGGTGCCGGGCAACCGGCCGGGGGGACCCCGGGGCCAGGGGACGCCGGCGCCGCGGGCCTGGTCCTGCACTGACATGGCCGCCCGCCGTCCCGCCACACCGGCCCGCCGCCCGGCCAGGCCGCCACGGCGCACCGGCCCGACCCCGGCCCGTGAGGTCGCGCTGGCCGTGCTGCGCGCCGTCACCGACCGGGACGCCTACGCCAACCTGCTGCTTCCTGCCCTGCTGGCCAAGCGCGGGCTGCACGGCCGGGACGCGGCGCTCGCCACCGAACTGGCCTACGGGACGCTGCGCGGCCGCGGCAGCTACGACGCCGTGCTGGCCGCATGCAGCAGCCGCCCACTCGCCGACGTCGACCCCGCGCTGCTCGACGTGCTCCGGCTCGGCACCCACCAGCTGCTGGCGACCAGGATCGGCCCGCACGCGGCCGTGGCCACGTCGGTAGAGCTGGCCCGCACGGAGGCCGGGGCGGGGGCCGCGGGTTTCGCCAACGCCGTGCTCCGCCGGGTCGCGACCCGCGATCTGGATGTCCTGGATCGGCGCGGTGGCGCCGGACCGGGCCGATGACCCGGTCGGCTACCTCGCGGTCAAGACCAGCCACCCGGGCTGGGTCGTCGCCGCGGTCAGCCGGTCGCTGGGTGAGGAACCGGTCACCGGGCTGCCGCTGACCGAGGTGGCCCTGGCCGCGAACGGGATCCGCCCGCGCGTCACCCTGTGCGCCATCCCGGGGCTGGCTGCCACCGCCGACCTTGTCGCCCGGGGCGGCCAGGCCGCGCGGTGGTCGCCGTTCGGCGTCTACCTCGACGGCGGCGACCCGGCGGGAATACCTGAGGTCCGGCAGGGCCGCGCGGCCGTGCAGGACGAGGCGAGCCAGCTCGCCGCGCTCGCGCTGACCCGCGCCGACGTTGCCGGCGCCCGCCCCGGTACCGCCGGCCCCGGCGCGGCCGGTCCGGGCTCGGCGGGCCCGGATGGCGACCGCCGCTGGCTGGATCTGTGCGCCGGGCCCGGCGGAAAGGCGCGGTTGCTCGCCGGGCTGGCGGCCGGCCGCGGCGCCCGGCTGCTCGCCGCCGACGTCAGGGACCACCGGGCCCGGCTGGTGCGCGCGGCGCTGTCCCAGACCGGCGCCGCCGAAGTGGTCGTGGCGGACGGCACCAGGCCCGCCTGGCGGCCCGCCTCGTTCGACCGGGTGATCGCCGACGTCCCCTGTTCCGGCCTCGGCGCCTTGCGGCGGCGCCCCGACGCCCGGTGGCGCAAGACGCCCGCCGACGTGGCGGCGCTCGGCCCGCTGCAGCGCGCCCTGCTCCGCACCGCGATCACCGCCGCCAGGCCCGGCGGGGTGGTCGCCTACGTCACCTGCTCGCCACACATCGCCGAGACCCGCGCCGTGGTCGACGAGGTCGCCGCGGCCCGCGACGACGTCCTGGTGCTGGATGCCCCGGCGCTGCTGCCCGAGGTACCGGACCTGGCCTGCCCCGGGCCGGGCGGGCGGTACGCGCAGTTCTGGCCGCACCTGCACGGCACCGACGCCATCTTCCTGGCCCTGCTGCAGCGGTGTTAGCCCAGGCGGCAAGCCGCCCTGGAACCCCCCAGTGTTAGCCCAGGCGGCAAGCCGCCCTGGAACCCCCCAGTGTTAGCCCAGGCGGCAAGCCGCCCTGGAACCCCCGCTCGCCTAGCGGCCCCGTTCCTTCGTCACGGGGCCGCGGCGGTGTGCTAGCCCAGGGGCGACCCCTGGAACCCCCGCTCGCCCGGCGGCCCCGTTCCTTCGTCACGGGGCCTTGGCGGTGTGCTAGCCCAGGGGGCGCCCCCTGGAACCCCCGCTCGCCCGGCGGCCCCGTTCCTTCGTCACGGGGCCTTGGCGGTGCTGGCCAGGGTGGTCCTCCCGGGGGCGGCCGGCTGGGGACTCGGGCCTTATCTGGTGAGGGCCCGGCCGGCCGGGCGGCCCAGCCGCGAGGTGCCGATGTCGGCGCGCTGGCCCTGGGCGTAGCCGCTGCCGTAGCCGGTGCCGCTGTAGGTCACCCGGGACGTCCGGGTGACCGGGTAGGCCTGGCGCAGGGTGTGCCCGATGATCTCGGTCCGGTCCGCGAGAACCAGGGCGGCCGAGGGCCCGTTGCCCGCCGGTGCGTCCGCGGCGCGGTCGGCGGCCCGCTGCTCGGCCGTACGGACCCGGGCCACCACGGCGGTCGCGAAGCCGAGCAGCCAGCTCCGGCGCCAGGCCCGCGGGCTCCGCGACCAGTCCGGCGGCTCGGCGCCGGAGAGACCCTGCCACATCTGCAGCAGCAGCGAGGTGTACAGGACGTCGGTGCGCTCGATGTCCGAGGCGAACCCGAACACGTGAATCCGCGATCCCGGGCCGGTGTGGGGCAGGATCACGCACTGGCAGCGCAGCGCGGACGCCAGCCCGCACAGCAGGTGCGCCCGCACCCGGGCCCACGGATTGCCGATGTCGATGACGCGGTCGGCCGGCCGGTCGGTCTCCGGCCGCACCGCCGCCAGCAGGGCGCGGTCGATGCCGTACTTCGCCATCAGCTCGGCCGCCTTGGCGGTCAGCGCCTGTGCCTCGGCCTGGGTCACCCCGTCCGCCTCGGCCTTGGCCAGCAGCTTGCGGACCCGGTCGAGCAACGCGTCCGGCGCGTCGGAGTTCACCGGCGTTCCTCCTGCTCTCCGGCGTTCCGTCGAAGACTCCCGCCGATGCTATCCGCGGACGGCGACAGTTTCGCCCGCCCCGGCTACGGCGCACCAGGAACGCTACCGGGGGAGCCCGGCACCACCCGCGGCACCACCCACGGGTGAGCGGGAGCGACGTCTAGACTCGGCAGCATGGCCGTCCAGATGGCGCCCAGCATCCTGTCCGCCGACTTCGCCCGGCTCGCCGACGAGGCGGCCGCGGTCGCCGGGGTCGCCGACTGGCTGCACGTGGACGTCATGGACAACCACTTCGTGCCGAACCTCACCATCGGCCTGCCCGTCGTCGAGTCCCTGCTCAAGCACACCGGGCTGCCGCTGGACTGCCACCTCATGATCACCGAGCCGGACCGGTGGGCCCCCGGGTACGCCGAGGCCGGGGCCCGCAACGTGACCGTGCACGCCGAGGCACTCCGGTCGCCGGTGCGCACCCTGCGCCTGATCCGCTCGGCGGGCGCCCGCGCCGGGCTCGCGGTCAACCCCGCCACGGCCGTGGAGCCCTATGCGGACCTGCTGCCGGAACTCGACATGCTGCTGCTGATGACGGTGGAGCCGGGCTTCGGCGGGCAGGGCTTCCTGGATCTCGTGCTGCCCAAGCTGCGCCGCGCCCGGTCGCTGATCCAGCGGCACGGCGGCGCGGTGTGGCTGCAGGTGGACGGCGGGGTGAGCGAGGAGACCATCGAGCGGTGCGCGGAGGCCGGCGCCGACGTCTTCGTGGCCGGCTCGGCGGTGTACGGCGCGGACAACCCCGCGGCCGCCGTGCAGGCACTGCGCCAGCAGGCCGAGCGCGCCACGGCCCGGTCCGGCTGGTTGCACTGATCCGGCTGTCGATTCCGGGGCGGGCCGATCGTCGGGTAGGTAACGGAGACCTTGACGAAACGGAAGGATGATCAAACCATGGCCGAATACCTGATCCTCATCTGCGAGGACGAGAGCGCCTACGCCACCGCCACGCCGGACGTGTACCAGCAGGTGATGGACGCGCACAACCGGTTCGCCGAACAGGTCCCGGAGAAGGGCGGCAAGATCGTCGAGGGCCGGGCGCTGCAGCCGACGGCCACCGCCACCTCGATCCGCGGGGACGTGGTGACCGACGGCCCGTTCACCGAGACCAAGGAGGCCGTCGGCGGCTACTACCTGATCGAGGCCCGTGACCTCGACCACGCCCTGGAAATCGGCAAGCTGTGCCCGGCCCGGTTCGGCGGCGTCGAGGTGCGGCCGATCATGGTGTTCGGCTGAGGTGACCGGATCCCCCCGGCCCGAGGCCGGCGCGGCACCGGCGCTGGCACCGGGGCGGGCGAGGCATCCGCCGCCGTCGCGGACGCGCACCGTCGCGAGTGGGCCTTCGTGCTCGCCGCGACGGCGCGCGTCGCCGGCGACCTTGACCTGGCCGAGGAATGTGTCCAGGACGCTTACGCCGCCGCGCTCATCACCTGGACCAGTCAGGGGGTGCCGCGCAACCCAGGGGCCTGGCTCACCACCGCGGCGCGGCGCCGTGCGATCGACGCCAAACGCCGGGACCGGGTGCTGCGCGCGAAACTGCCGCTGCTCATCGAGCCGGACCCGCCGGTCGCGACCTCCGCGCCGCCCGGGCCGGCCAGCCGGAGGAGGACGAGGTGATCCCCGACGACAGGCTCCGGCTCGATCTTCACCTGCTGCCATCCGGCGCTGGCCAGGGAGGCCCAGGTCGCGCTGACCCTGCGGCTGGTGTGCGGGCTGACCACCGTGGAGATCGCGCAGGCGTTCCTGGTCGCCGAGGCGACCATGGCGGCGCGGGTCACCCGGGCCAAGAAGAAGATCTCCGCGGCGCGGATCGCCTACCGCGTGCCGTCCCCCGCCGAACTGCCCGACCGGCTCGACGCGGTGCTCACCGTGGTGCACCTGCTCTACACCACCGGGCACACCGCACCCGGCGGCGACAACCTGGTCCGCGCCGACCTGGTGGACCGGGCGATCGGGCTGGCGCGCATGCTGCGCACCCTGATGCCCGACGAGCGGGAGGTGGGCGGCCTGCTCGCGCTCATCCTGCTGACCGACGCGCGCCGGGCCACCCGCGCCGACCCGCACGGCCGGCTGCTGCTGCTCGAAGAGCAGGACCGGTCCCAGTGGGACCGGGTGGCGATCGCCGAGGGCACCGCGCTGGTCCCATGGGCGCTGACCGGCGGGCGGCCGGGCCGGTTCGTGCTGCAGGCCGCGATCGCCGCGCTGCACGCCGAGGCCCCCAGCTACGCGCAGACCGACTGGCCGCAGATCGTGGCGCTCTACGACCTGCTGCTGCGGGCCTGGAGTTCGCCCGTGGTGGCGCTCAACCGCGCCGTCGCGGTGGCCATGGCGCAGGGCCCGGCGGCGGGGCTGGCCCAGATCGGGGAACTGGAGGCGGACGGGCGGCTGGGCGCCTACCGCTACCTGCCCGCCACCAAGGCGGACCTGCTGCGCCGCCTGGGCCGGTGGGAGGCGGCGGCACAGGCCTACCGGGACGCCCTCGCGCTGACCGACAACGCCGCCGAGCGGGAGTTCCTCGCCCGCCGCCTCACCGAGGTGACCGGGCACCCGGGCTGAGCCAGCGCCGGCCGGGGACAGCGCCTATCCTCGAAGCGACCGTGTGCCCCGGCGGTGACGGCCGGGGCCCGCGGCACATTCAGCCAGCATTACGGGCCACGCGAGGTGGATGTTGCCGGCCGCCCTGACCATTCGGGACCTGGCGTACTGGTACGTCCCTGGCAGCCCGGTCCTCGATAACGCCGACCTGACCGTCGCACCCGGCGAGGTGGTCATGGTCCGCGGTCCCAACGGCAGTGGCAAGACCACGCTGCTGCGACTGGCGGCGGGCGTCGCGGCGCCGCGGCGCGGTGCCGTGCGCCGGGCGCCCGGCGTCGGCTACCAGCCGCAGACCGGGGAGGAACCGCCGCCACGGATGCCGTCCTCCGCGTGGCTCGCGACCGTCGGGCGGATGCGCCATGACCGGGGCGGCACGGCCCCGCTGGACATCCTGGACGCGCTCGGCGGCGTCGACGCCGGGCAGGACATGGGGATGCTCAGCCGGGGCACCGTGACCAAGGTCCTGCTGGCCGGCGCGCTGTCCGGCCGGCCGGGGCTGGTGCTGCTCGACGAGCCGTTCGCGCCGCTGGATGCGGCCGCCCGGGACGCGGCGGCCGCGCTGATCCGTGCCGCCGCGGCCGGGGGCGCGGGCGTGCTGCTCAGTGACCATCACGGCGCGGGCGACCTGGTCGCCACCCACCGGGTGCGGATCAGCGGCCACCGGATCGCAGCGGACGCGCCGGCCACCGGCGACGGGCACTGGAAGATAGTCCTGCGCGCCGCCGGCCAGCCGCCACGGGAACTGCGCGTGCCCGCCGCGCACCGGGACCGCACCCTGCTGGAGGCGCTGCTGCGCGGCGAGGAGGTCTGCCGGGTGGAGGAGGTCGCGTGATCGAAGCAGCCAGGTACTACCTGCGGCTGCTGGTGTCCCGGCAGGCCGTGCTCGCGCCCGTGCTGTTCTACCTGGCCCTGGTGGCGCTGGACTACTCCAGCCCCGGCGGCCCGCCCAGGCTCGCCGAACCGCACCTGCAGGCGGGGGCGATCACCGCCGTCGCGCTGATGCCCGCGACGGCCTGGCTGACCCGGCTCGTCGCCACCTCGGAGAGCGCGCCGTTCGCGGAGGTCACGCTGGTCAGCCTGGGCGGTTCCCGGCGCCGGCAGGTGGCCAGGTCCGCGGCGGTGCTGGCCATCGCGGTAGTGCTCACGGGTGCCGCCATGCTGTGGGGCCGGGTGGCGGACCCGGCGCCCTACCCCGCGGCCACGGTGATCGCCCTGCTCGGCATGCACCTGGCGGAGGCCTGTGCGGGAGCCGGGATCGGGGTGCTGATCGCCCCGCCGCTGCGGACCCGGGTAGGTACCGCGGTGACGGCCGTCACCGGGCTCACCCTGGTGTCCTTGGGCGTGCCCTGGCTGCCCCCGCTGAACCCGGTGCTGCAGGCCGCGTTCCGCCATGCCGCACCTGCCCCGGGGCTGCTGCTGCTCGTCACGGGCCAGGCCGTCGTCCTGGGACTGGCCTGCGCCGCTGCCGGCATGTCGCTGGCCGCCGCCCGCCGTCCCGGCTGACCGGTTCCGCGCCCGGCCGCGCCCGGTGACGGGGTGCAATCGGTGCGGAATAGCCGCCGTGGCACACTGGTTAGCGAAGTGACAGCGTGCTCCGGGGTCGGTGAAACTCCGAGCCGGCGGTGACAGTCCGCGACCCGTCCAGGCCCAGCGCCTGGCCGGTTGACCCGGTGGAATCCCGGGACCGACGGTGAAAGTCCGGATGGGAGGCAGCACGCTCGCGGTGTGGCGTTGCGGGCCAGCGCCAGGCCGTGCTGGCGCGTTCGCGCGCACCCCGGAGCCGGCGTGAGGACGGCCCGGAGGAGGCACAGGCGCGGATGTTCACCGGAATCGTGGAAGAACTCGGCGAGGTCGTCGTCCGTCGAGCACCTCGACGGCGCGGCCCGGATCACCGTACGGGGACCGCTGGTCACCGCGGACGCGCGGCCCGGGGACTCCATCGCCGTCAACGGCGTCTGCCTCACCGTCACCGGCCTGTCCGGGGACCGCTTCACCGCCGACGTCATGGCCGAGACGCTGCACCGCACCGGGCTCGGTGGCCTGGCCCCGGGCTCCCCGGTCAACCTGGAGCGCTCGCTGCGGGTCGGCGACCGGCTCGGCGGGCACCTGGTCCAGGGCCACGTGGACGGCGTGGGCACGGTGGTCTCCAGGGTCACCGGCGAGCACTGGGACGTGGTACGGATCACCGTCCCGGCCGGCCTGGCCCGGTACCTGGTGGAGAAGGGCTCGGTCGCGGTGGACGGCGTCAGCCTCACCGTGTCCGGCCCTCGGCGGCCAGGGGAGCAGCCCTGGTTCGAGGTCAGCCTCATCCCGGCCACGCTGGCAGCGACCACCCTCGGCCGGGTGCAGCCGGGCGCCGGCGTCAACCTGGAAGTCGACGTGATCGGCAAGTACGTGGAACGGATGCTGCACGGCCAGGCCGCGGCGGTGCGGTCATGACCGCGGCAGCGGGGCCGGGCCCCGTCGCCCTGGACAGTGTCGAGCGGGCCATCGACGACATCGCGGCCGGCCGCGCGGTCGTGGTGGTGGACGACGCGAACCGGGAGAACGAGGGCGACATCGTCTTCGCCGCCAGCAAGGCCACGCCGGAGCTGATGGCGTTCACGATCAGGTACGCCCGCGGCCTGATCTGCGTGCCGATGCTGGGCGCGGACCTGGACCGGCTGCAGCTGCCGCCGATGACCAGCGACAACCAGGAGCACATGGGGACCGCGTTCACGATCAGCGTGGACGCCCGCGACGGCATCACCACCGGCATCTCCGCCGCGGACCGGGCCAGGACCGTGCGGGTCCTGGTGGACTCCGCGACCGAGCCCTACGAGATTGTCCGCCCCGGGCACATCTTCCCGCTGCGGTACGCCGAAGGCGGCGTGCTGCGCCGCGCCGGGCACACCGAGGCCGCGGTGGACCTGGCCAGGCTCGCCGGCCTGACCCCGGCCGGGGTGGTGGCGGAGATCTTCAACGACGACGGCACCATGGCCAGGCTGCCGGAGCTGCGCGCGTTCGCGGACGCGCACGGCCTGGCGCTGATCACCATCGCCCAGCTCATCGAGTACCGGCGGCACTCCGAGCAGATGGTCAGCCGGGTGGTGGAGACCCGGCTGCCCAACGCGCACGGCGAGTGGCGGGCCCTGGGCTACCTGAACTCGGTCGACGGAACCGAGCACATCGCGCTGGTGCTCGGCGACCTCGGCACGGGGGAGGACGTCCTGGTCCGGGTGCACTCCGAATGCCTGACCGGCGACGTGTTCGGCTCCCGGCGCTGCGACTGCGGCGCGCAGCTCGAGGCCGCGATGGCGGCCGTCGCCGCGGAGGGCCGCGGCGTCGTCTGCTACCTGCGCGGCCACGAGGGCCGCGGCATCGGCCTGCTCAGCAAGCTGCGCGCCTACCAGTTGCAGGACGGCGGGGCGGACACGGTGGACGCCAACCTGGAACTCGGCCTGCCCGCCGACGCCAGGGACTACTCCATCGGCGCGCAGATACTCGCCGACCTCGGGGTGCGCTCGGTCCGGCTGCTCACCAACAACCCGGCGAAGGTGGACGGGCTGGCCGCCTGCGGGATCGAGGTGCGCCGGCATGGTGCCGCTGCCGGTCACCGCCGACGCCGGAGAACCTCCGCTACCTCACCGCCAAGCGGGACCGCCTCGGCCACCGGATCGAGGGACTGCCCGGGCCGAACGGCGCAGGCCACGCCGGCCCGGTGAGCGGGCTCGCGGAGGCCCGGTGAGCGGCAGCGGGCGGCCGGGCGCCGGTGACCGTGGACGCGGCCGGGCTGAGCCTGGCCATCGCGGCGACCCGCTGGCACGCGGAGATCACCGACAGCCTGGTGCGCCGGGCCGTGCGCCGCGGCACACGCCTGCGGTATCGGTGACCCGCTTGTGCTGCGGGTGGCCGGTGCGGTGGAACTGCCGGTCGTCGCGGCGGAGCTTGCCACCACGCACGACGCCGTGGTCTGCCTCGGCGCGGTGATCCGCGGCGGCACGCCGCACTTCGAGTACGTCTGCGACGCCGTGACGGCGGGGCTGACCAGGGTCGCCCTTGACGCGCGAACCCCGGTGGGCAACGGGGTGCTGACCTGTGACACCCTGGACCAGGCCCGGGACCGGTGCGGGCTGGACGGCAGCCATGAGGACAAGGGCTGGGAGGCGGTCGTGGCGGCACTCGACACCGCGCTGGTGCTGCGCTCGCTGCGGGAGACCGCCCGGCCGGGCACGGCGCCAGCGGGCGGGCACGCCGCCCGCCTCGGCCGGCCACGACATTGACCTGCGGGCGGTGCACGCTAGCCCCGGCTGTCGTATGGCAATGAAAGGCTGGTTCCTTGCTCTCCCTCGTCCTGCCCAAGGGCTCGCTGGAACGGGCCACCCTGGACCTCTTCGACGCGGCGGACCTGACCGTCCGCCGGTCCTCGGACCGCGACTACCACGCCGTCCATCGACGACCCGCGCATCGACCGGGTGCGGTTCCTGCGGCCGCAGGAGATCCCGTCCTACATCGAGCGCGGGCTCTTCGACCTGGGCATCACCGGCCGGGACTGGATCGCCGAGACCGGCGCCGACCTCGTCTCGCTCGGCGAGCTGAAGTACTCCAAGGTCACCGCCAACCCGGTGCGGGTGGTGCTCGCCGTGCCCGAGGCCGCGCCGTGGCGGTCGGTCGCCGACCTGCCCGAGGGCAGTCCGGATCTCGACCGAGCTTCCCTCGCTGACCACGCAGGTACCTGGAGGCGCACGGGGTCAAGGCCATGGTCGTGCCCTCCTACGGCGCGACCGAGGCCAAGGTGCCCGACATCGTGGACGCGATCGTCGACCTGACCGAGACCGGGTCCTCGCTGCGCCGCAACGGGCTGCGCATCCTCGACACCCTGCTCACCAGCTACACCGAACTGGTGGCCAACGCGCGCCGCGTACGCGGATGCCGGCAAGCGCGCCGCGATGGAGGACATCGCGCTGCTGCTGCGCGGGGCGATCCAGGCGCGGGGAAACGTCCTGCTCAAGCTCAACGTGCCCGCCGCCGAGCTGGCCGCGGTGACGGCGATGCTGCCCGCGCTGTCCTCGCCGACCATCACCACGCTGGCGCGCGGTGACATGAACGCGGTGGAGACCGTGGTGCCCAAGAACAGCGTCAACACGCTGATCCCGGCGCTGAAGGCGGCCGGGGCACGGGACATCCTGGAAATCCCCATCTCCAAGATCGTGGAGTAACCCAGGCTGCTGGTTCCTGTAGTCCGGTCGTGCCGCGACGTACTGTGGGGGCAGGATGCCGGGGCTTCCCGGCATATCCGCTGGCCGGAACATGTTGGCACCAGCAGGCGAGTTTCGTGAAGGGATGCGGACGTGCGCGACATCCTGGGCCAGATCGAGAAGTGGTGGGACGCCGGGGAGACGTTCGGCCTGGCCACGGTCGTGCGGACGTTCCACAGCGCGCCCCGGGAGCCGGGCGCGGCGCTGGCCGTCTCCGCGGGCGGGGAAGTCATCGGCAGCGTGTCCGGCGGGTGCGTCGAGGGCGCGGTCTACGAGCTTGCCCAGCAGGTGTGCCAGAGCGGGGAGCCGGTGCTGCAGCGCTATGGCGTCAGCGACGACACCGCGCTGTCAGTGGGCCTGACCTGCGGCGGCATCATCGACATCTTCGTCGAGCCGGTCAGCAAGGAGCGCTACCCGCAGCTCGGTGAGGTCGCCGCCGCGATCAAGGCCGGCCAGCCGGTCGCCGTGGCGACCGTGATCGACGGTCCCGGCCTGGCCGGGGCGCGGCGGGTCATCTCGGGGAGCGCGCCGGACGGCACGCTGGCCGCGGAGGACGGCACGCTGGGCGCGGGGGACCGGCTGGACGCGGCCGTGGACGCGACGCCCGCGGGATGCTCGCCCAGGGGCTGACCGCCGTGCGCCACTACGGCGAGCACGGCGAGCGGCGCCTGGACGAGCTGTCGGTGTTCGTCCAGTCGTTCGCGCCGCCGCCGCGGATGCTGGTCTTCGGGGCCATCGACTTCGCCGCGGCCGTCGCCCGGGCCGGGAAGTTCCTCGGATACCAGGTCACCGTGTGCGACGCCCGGCCGGTGTTCGCGACCCGCGCCCGGTTCCCCGACGCCGACGAGGTCGTCGTGCAGTGGCCGCACCGGTACCTGGCCAGCACGCCGGTGGACGAGCGGACGGTGATCTGCGTCCTCACCCACGACCCCAAGTTCGACGTGCCGGTGCTCGAGGTCGCGCTGCGCACCCCGGCCGGCTACATCGGGGCCATGGGCAGCAGGCGGACCCACGAGGACCGGCTCGCCCGGCTGCGGGAAGCCGGGCTCGCCGAGGAGGAACTCGCCCGGCTCCGGTCCCCGATCGGGCTGGACCTCGGTGCCCGGACCCCGGAGGAGACCGCGGTCTCGGTGGCCGCCGAGCTGATCCAGCTCCGCTGGGGCGGTTCCGGGCGCCCTCTCACCGACACCGCCGGCCGGATCCACGGCAGCTGACCTGCCGTGGCCGCCGCCGGGCGGCCTGCCGGGCCGGCCGGGCCGTAGGCTGGCGGACCGTGGGCAATCAGGTGGCCGGGGTGCTGCTCGCGGCGGGCGAGGGGAAACGGCTGGGCACCCCCAAGGCGCTGGTCGAACTGGGCGGCCGCCGGCTCGTCGACCGCGGGGCCGACCTGCTCCGTGACGGCGGGACCGCCCCGGTGCTCGTGGTCACCGGCGCCGTGCCGGTCACCGTGCCCGGCGTCATCGGCGTGCCGAACCCAGACTGGCGCACCGGCATGGGCTCCTCGCTGGCGGCCGGGCTCCGCGCCGTGCCCGGCGACTGCACCGCGGCGGTGATCGCCCTGGTGGACCAGCCGCTGATCGGGCCGGAGGTGGTCCGGCGGCTGCTGGCCGCGCACGCCGGCGGGGCGGAGCTGGCGGTGGCCGCCTATCACGGCCGGGCCCGCAACCCGGTGCTGCTGGCCCGCCGCCACTGGGCCGGGGTGCTCGCGGTGGCCGAGGGCGACGCCGGTGCGCGGCCCTACCTGCGGGCCCATCCCGGCCTGGTGACGCTGGTCGAGTGCGCGGACGTCGGCCGCCCCGACGACGTGGACACCCCCGGGGACCTGGCCAGGGTCGGCGCCCTGCTGGCCGGTCCCGGTGCTGGCGGGTCCCGCGGCTAAGACGCCGCGCCGGCCGCCTGGATGCCCCAGCGGTGCGTGACCGTGTCACCCGGCTCCAGGGTGATCAGGTCGGTGCCGGTGACGAAGGCGTTCGGCGGGCAGGTCATCGGCTCGATGGCCACCGCGCGGCGGCGCTGTGCCTGGCCGAGCGTGTCCCCGGTGAACACCTGCAGCCACTGGTAGCCCGGGCCGGCCCACAGCGCGGCCCCGGCCCCGTTGCTGGTCAGCCGGGCCCAGGCCAGGCCGGCTTCGTCACGGTCCAGCCCGGTGAAGGCGTCGTCCAGCGTCACCGTGCCGACCGGCCGGGCGGCACGGAAGTCGAGCTGCGTCCCGGTCACGTCGCTGAGCGGGCCGGACGGGATGCCGCGCTGGTCCGCGGGCAGCCAGCGGCTGACCGGGAGAGTGAGCTCGCAGCCGTCCACGGCCGGCGCCCCGGCGGTCAGGTACGGGTGCGACCCGGTGCCGTACGGGGCCGGCCGGGTGCCCGTGTTCCGCGCCGTCACGCTCACCGTCAGGCCGGCCTCGCCGCCGAGCTGGTAAGCCACCTCGAGGTCAAGGCAGAACGGGTAGCCGGTGCGGCCGAGCAGGGCCAGCCGCAGCACGACCGCATCGGCGTCGTGCTGGGCCAGCGACCACGCCGACCAGCGGGTCAGCCCGTGGATCGCGTTCCCCGCGGCGGGCTCGCTCAGGTCGAGCTGGTAGTCGGCGCCCGCCATCCGGTACCGGCCGCCCTCGATGCGGTTCGGCCAGGGCAGCAGCAGCTGGCCGGCCCCGCCGGGGGGCAGCTCGTCGGCCTGGTAGGTCGTGATCAGCGGCCGGTCACGATGCCGCAGTTCGCGCAGGCCGGCACCCAGTTCGGTGACCACGGCCAGGTAGCCGCCCGCGGCGATCTCGTACTGTGCTCCGGTCAGCGGGCTTGCGGCAGGTGTCATGACAGCCATTCTCCCTGTCGGGAGCGGGGTTTTTCGCCGAAGCTGGCGCAGTGCCGGCGGGGCTGCTTGGGGAGCGGGGGGACCGTCAGCCCCGCCGGCAATTGCACGATAGCCGTACCGGAGACGGGTGCGCGCCAAGTTCATCAACGACGCTGGTGAAGGGGTTGCCGCGAGCCGGTGCACCCGGCTGGTCCGCCGCGCGGCGGCCAGTTCAGGCCGTGCGGGGGCTAGCTCAGCTCGTGCCGGGTACCCGCGGGGGCGGCCGCGGGCAGCAGGGCGCCGTTGCGGACCGCCTCGGCGGCGAGGACGCCGAACAGGTAGAAGTAGGCGGCCTCCTCGTCGCGCGAACGACGCGGGCCTCATGCCGCGCGCCGTCCATCGCCATGAAGACCTCGAACCCGTCCGGGCCCCGCACCAGGCACAACGCGCCCTCGGTGCTCGGTCTCCAGCGCGTAGGACGTCCGCGGGATGGCCGCCAGGTCCGCCAGTTCGCAGAAGATGTCCCTGGTCTGGACCCGCTGGCGCCGGGCGGCCCGGCCGCCTCCGTCGGGGATGGGCTCAGGCGCGGGCGGGGCGGCGGCCAGGGGCCGGCGGCCCGGTTCCAGGCCCGGTTCCAGGCCCAGTTCCTGGGGCCGGGGGCCGGGGCAGCGGCGCGGTGATACGGGTAGCTCGACTGCGGCACGACCGGGCTGACCGGCGGTGCCCACCGGAGCGGCTTGTCGATCCGCTCCTCGATCAGCCCGGTGACCTCGTCGCGCGGCGTGAGCAGCTCGAACACGCCCCGGTCCACCTGCCAGTACCCCAGGCTGGCCTGGCCAGGTCGGGGTCCGCGCCCAGGTAGGCGATGTGCAGCCGGTCACCAAGGTCGTCCAGGACGATGCAGGGCTCGTTGCGGAACATGCCCACCGGCCGGGACTCCCACAGTGCGTCCACCTCGGCGCGGATCACCCGCTTGCGCCAGTGGCCGGTGGCCGGCTCGAAGCCGAGTTCCTCCGGCGGCGGGCAGGCGGCGAACAGCACCACGTCGGACCCGGACGGGCCCACTCCCGCCTCGTAGGGCACGCCACGGTAGGTCGCCATCAGCCGGTATCTCATGTCTCAGGCCTCCCTCAGCGGGCGCAACCACGACCTGCCCGTCGTACCGGCCGATGAACTCCTCGCCACCGAACGTGACCCTGCCCATCTCGGCTCCGACGGGGATGGGCACCGGCAGGGTGAAGAACTCGGGAATGACGCTGACCGGGCTCCCGGACGCGCGCGGCCCGGCCACCAGCGAGGCCGACATGTCCAGCGCGATCCAGCGCAGGACGAACAGTTCGGCCATGTCGGCGGAGAACTCCGAGCCCTCGTAGCCCAGGGCCAGCGCCTGGTAGTAGTCGGCCGGTGTGCGGAACGAGCAGTCACTGGCCCGGTACACATAGCCGGCGATCACCGATCGCTGCCCCGCCAGGTAGGGCTCGACGAGGCGCGGCGGAATGACCTTCACCATGGGGGTGCCAGGTTCGATGGATCTCGTCGGCAACTCAGCCTGAATCACACGGTCCTCTGGGGCGGTGGATTGACCTGCGATGCAGTTCCAAAGACTCTCATATGCGAATTTACGCCTCAACCTGCTTGGCCGTAGCTGTATCGACAGCGAGGAAACACCAGGCCAAGGGTGCGGGTGGGGCGGCCGGGCCCGCCGGGGCCAGCCGGGCGGGACTGCCTGGCCACCCTGGGCCGGCCGGGCCAACCAATGCGGACCAGGCCATTAGGGTGAAGCCGTGACGGGGCGAACTCTGGCCGGACCGCGTTTCCCCGGCGA
Source organism: uncultured Actinomycetes bacterium (assembly GCA_963725125.1). Classification (GTDB taxonomy): domain Bacteria; phylum Actinomycetota; class Actinomycetes; order Streptosporangiales; family Streptosporangiaceae; genus DASXKD01. Next base: position 8,263 of record CAVRXW010000068.1, on the reverse strand, counting down.
CGACGGCTCGGCCGGCCCGCAGGTATCGGCGGCACTGGCCGCGTACGCGGCGGGCCCGGGCAGCGAGCACGCGGTCGCTGACGGCGCTGGACGCGTCCCGGCTGCTGGTTCCCGTGGTCGCGCTGCTGGCCGCGGAGGACCAGCCGGGCCCGGGCGGGCTGCGCCGGGAGAAGTCCAGTGAGATGGCCCTGCCGACGGTGATCGGCAGCGACGGCCGGGCCGCGCTGCCCGCGTTCACCAGCGCGGCCTCGCTGGCCCGGTGGCGGCCAGAAGCGCGGCCGGTGCCGGTGCCCGCGGCCGAGGTGTGGCGGTCCGGTGCCAGGTACGCCAGCGCGGTGGTCATCGACATCGCCGGGCCGGTGCCGTTCGCCGTGGACGGCGCCCGGCTGGCCGCGCTGGCGCAGGGCAGGCCCGCCCCGCAGCCGCACCAGGACCCGGACGTGATGGCGCTGGCCCACGAGGCGCTGGCGGCCGAGCCGGCGATCGCCGGATACCGGCTGCTGCCCGGGGCGGACGGGACCGACCTGACGCTTGTACCTGGTGCCGGTGCCCGGCCGGGACACCGGGGACCGGCAGGTGCTGGAGGCCGCGCAGCGGGCGAGCCAGCGGCGTGCTGGCCGGCGCGGGCGACCGGGTGCGGCGCGGCATCCAGGTCGCGGTGGCCGGGCTGGCCGGCGGCCCGGACCAGGGCGCCGTGGTGTGATCATGCCCGGCCGCTTCGTGGGAGGATCGGCATCATGCTGCGCTGGCTGACCGCGGGGGAATCGCACGGGCGGGCGCTCGTCGCGATCTGCGAAGGGCTGCCCGCGGGCGTCGAGGTCAGCACCGCCGACGTGGCCGCCGCGCTGGCCCGCCGCAGGGCCGGGTACGGCCGGGGCGCGCGGATGAAGTTCGAGCAGGACGAGGCGGAAATCACCGGCGGGGTGCGGCACGGCGTGACGCTCGGCAGCCCCGTCGCGATCCGCATCGGCAACACCGAGTGGCCCAAGTGGGACACGGTCATGTCGCCCGACCCGGTGCCCGCCGGCGCGCTGGACGACCTGGCCAGGGCCGCGCCGCTGACCCGGCCCCGGCCCGGGCACGCGGACCTGGCCGGGATGCAGAAGTACGGCCACCAGGACGCCCGGCCGGTGCTGGAACGGGCGAGCGCCCGCGAAACCGCCGCCCGGGTGGCGCTCGGCGAACTGGCCCGGCGGTACCTGCGCCAGGCGTTCGGCATCGAGATCGTGAGCCACGTCGTGGCGATGGGCCCGGTCGAGCGCGCCGGACGGACTCGGTGCCCGGGCCGCGGCGACGCGGGCCGGGTCGACGCGGACCCGGTGCGCTGCCTGGACCCGGCGGCGAGCGCGCGCGATGCAGGCGGAGATCGACGCCGCGCGCAAGGACGGCGACACCCTCGGCGGGGTGGTCGAGGTGGTGGGCTACGGCCTGCCGCCGGGCCTCGGCAGTCACGTGCACTGGGACCGGCGGCTGGACGGGCGCCTGGCCGCCGCGCTGATGAGCATCCACGCGATCAAGGGCGTCGAGATCGGGGACGGGTTCGCGACCGCGCGCCGCCGCGGGTCGGGTGCGCACGACGAGATCGAGGGCTCCGGCAACGGCGTGCGGCGGCGGACCAACCGGGCCGGCGGGATCGAGGGCGGAATGAGCACAGGGGAGCCGCTGCGGCTGCGCGCGGCGATGAAGCCGATCTCCACGGTGCCGCGGGCGCTGGACACGGTGGACGTGCTGACCGGCGAGCCGGCCAAGGCCATCAACCAGCGCAGCGACGTCACCGCGGTGCCCGCGGCCGGCGTGGTGGCCGAGGCGATGGTGGCGCTGGTGCTGGCCGAGGCCGCCACCGAGAAGTTCGGCGGCGACTCGGTCGCCGAGGCGCGCCGCAACCTGCGCGGCTACCTGGACTCGCTGGTGGTCCCGATCCGGCGACCCCAGCCAGCCCCGGTGGCGGTGCTCATCGGGCCGCCCGGCGCGGGCAAGTCCACCGTCGGCCCGCTGCTCGCCGCGCTGCTCGGGGCGGAGTTCACCGAGACCGACGCCATGGTCGAGAAGACCGCGGGCAAGCCGGTCAGCGACATCTTCATCTCCGACGGCGAGCCCGCGTTCCGCGACCTGGAGCGCGCCGCCGTGGCCCGGCCCTGAGCCAGCACCCCGGGATCGTCGCGCTCGGCGGCGGGGCGGTGATGGACCCGCAGACCAGGCAGCGGCTGGCCGGCCACCGCGTGGTGTACCTGCAGACCGGTTTCGCCGCCGCGGTGCGCCGGGTCGGGCTCGACTCGCCCCGCCCGCTGCTGCTCGGCAACCCGCGCGGCCGGATGCGGGAACTGCTCGCCGAGCGCCTGCCGGTCTACGCGGCACTGGCCCGGATCACCGTGGTCACCGACGACCGGGACCCGCAGGAGATCGCGGACGAGATCGCGGCCGCGATCACCGCCCGGATCGCCGCCGCGGCCGGGGAAGGGCGCCGGTGCCGGCGAGGGCGACTGGGCGGGCGAGGAGGGCGAGCATGACGCCGGCTGACCGGGCGCCCGCGGCGAGCCCGTGAGCGTCACCAGGATCGACGTCGGCGGGGAGCGCCCCTACCAGGTCGTCGTCGGCACCGGGGTGCTCGGCGAACTGCCGCGCCTGGTCGGGGACAAGGCCCGCACGGTGGTGGTGATCAGCCCGGCGGGCCTGGACGCCATCGTGCGCCCGGTCTGCGGGGTGCTGGCGGGGGCAGGCTACCTGGTGCACGCCGAGACGGTCCCGGCGGGCGAGGCGGCCAAGGAGATCGGCGTGGCGGCCCGGCTGTGGTCCCGGCTGGCCGGGCACGGGGTCACCCGCAGCGACGCCATCGTCGGCGTGGGCGGCGGCGCGACCACGGACCTGGCCGGTTTCGTGGCCGCGACCTGGCTGCGCGGCGTGCGCCTGGTCCTCGTGCCGACCACCCTGCTGGCCATCACCGACGCCGCGGTCGGCGGCAAGACCGCGATCAACACCGGCGAGGGGAAGAACCTGGTCGGCGCGTTCTACCCGCCCGCCGGGGTGCTCGCCGACCTCGCCGTGCTGGAATCCCTGCCGGCCGGCGAGTACGTCAGCGGCCTGGCCGAGGTGATCAAGGCGGGCTTCATCGCCGACCCGGTCATCCTCGACCTGATCGAGGCGGATCCGCCCGGCGCGGTCGTCCCGCACGGCCGTCATGCCAGGGAACTGGTCGAGCGCGCCGTCCGGATGAAGGCCGAGGTGGTCACCGGCGACCTGCGGGAGGCCGGGCGGCGGGAGATCCTCAACTACGGGCACACCCTCGGCCACGCCATCGAACGGGTGGAGGACTACCGGATCCGGCACGGGGAGGCGGTCTCGGTCGGCATGGTGTACGCGGCGGAACTGGGCCGCCTGGCGGGCCGGCTGGACGCGGCCACGCTGCACCGGCACCGGCGGGTGCTGGCCGGCGTCGGGCTGCCCACCAGCTACCTGGCCGGTGCCTGGCCGGCCCTGCGCAAGGCGATGGCCGTGGACAAGAAGGCGCGCGGCGCGGCGCTGCGGTTCGTGGTGCTGGACGGGCCCGGCGCGGCCCGGTCATCCTCGCCGATCCCGCCGAGGACCTGCTGGAGCGGGCGTACGCGGAGGTGACGCTCACGGTGAGGCAGGTGCTCGTGCTCAACGGGCCCGAACCTCGGGCCGGCTCGGCTCCCGTGAGCCCGACGTGTACGGCACGGTGGACTTCGAGGACCTGGCGGAGATCCTGCCGGGACACCGGCCGCAGCCTCGGGCTGCACGTCGAGGTCCGGCAGACCGACGACGAGGCCGAGCTGATCGCCTGGGTGCACGAGGCCATCGACCAGCGGCTGCCGATCGTGCTGAACCCGGCCGCGTTCACCCACTACTCCTACGGCCTGCGCGACGCGCTCGCCATGCGCACGGCGCCGCTGGTCGAGGTGCACATCACCAACCCGGCCGCGCGCGAGTCGTTCCGGCACACTCGGTGGTGGCCGGCGTGGCGGACGGGACAATCGCCGGGTTCGGGCTGCTGTCCTACCAGCTCGCGCTGCGGGCGATCGCGGAACTGGGCGCCCCGGCCAGTGACGCCGGCGAGGCCGGCCGGCGACGCTGCCGCGGGCGTGCGGTTACCCTCGACGCACCACTGGCAACATTACGGCCAAACGGCGCGGGCGTGGCAGCTGCGAAAGGCCGGACACGATGCGCATCGGGATGTCGCTCAACTACGCGGGCGGTTTCGCCGAGACGGTGGAGGAGCTCGCCGACTACGAGAAGGCGGGGCTGGACATCGTCTTCGTGCCCGAGGCGTACAGCTTCGACGCGGTCAGCCAGCTTGGCTTCATCGCCGCGAAGACCGAGCGGCTGCAGATCGCCTCGGGAATCTTCCAGCTGTACTCGCGCACGCCCGGCGCTGACCGCGATGACCGCGGCCGGGCTCGACTACGTGTCCGGCGGCCGGTTCACGCTCGGCATCGGGGCGTCCGGGCCGCAGGTGATCGAGGGCTGGCACGGGGTGCCCTACGACGCGCCGGTCGGCCGCACCCGGGAGATCATCGAGATCTGCCGGATGGTGTGGCGCCGCGAGCGGCTGGTGTACGACGGAAAGCACTACACGCTGCCGCTGCCCGCCGAGCAGGGGACCGGGCTCGGCAAGCCGCTGAAGCTGATCAACCACCCGGTGCGGGAGCGGATCCCGATCTTCGTGGCCGGGATGGGCCCGAAGAACGTGGCGATGATCGCCGAGCTGGCCGAGGGCTGGGAGCCGATCTTCTACTTCCCCGAGCGGGCCGCCGAGGTGTGGGACGGGCCGCTGGCGGCCGGGCGGGCCCGCCGGGACGCCGCGCTGCCGCCGCTGGACGTGGTGGCCCAGGCCGGGCTGGCGATCGGCGCGGACGTGGGCGGCTACCTGGACCTGGCCCGGCCGATGCTGGCGCTGTACATCGGCGGCATGGGCCCGCACCGGGACAAGGGCAGCAACTTCTACTACGAGCTCGCGGTGCGGTACGGGTTCGAGGAGCAGGCGGCCAGCGGATCCAGGACGCCTACCTCGACGGCCGCAAGGACGAGGCGGCCGCGCTGGTCCCGGCCGAGCTGCTGGCCGGGATCTCGCTGATCGGGCCGGAGGGTCTACGTGGCGGAGCGGCTCGCCGCGCTGAAGGAGTCCGGGGTGACCACGCTCAACGTGACCCCGCTCGCCGAAACCCACGCCGACCGGGTCCGCCTCATCGAGAAGGTCCGCGACCTGGCCTCCTGACCGTCCGCACGCCGCCCGGGGTGCCGGGCCCCCGCTGATTCACGCCATCCCGGTGCTGGTCGGCGTGCCTTCAACCGGTTCTGGTGATTTCTTTACATACTGGGCGATGTGATCAAGAACCCGCCGCCCAGGGCCGATCGCCCCAGCGGCGCGCCGGTCCGCAGCGGAGCGCCGCCGCGTGGCGGCACGCCGGCTCGCCGCGGTGCATCCGTGCCGCGCCCGAAGGTCTCGGCTGCCACGTACTGGCGCCGCCGGGTGGTCGTCCTCGGCGTGGGCGCCGGAGTGCTGACCACGCTGAGCTGGGCCGTGAATGGCCTGCTCGCGACCGGATCGACGACCGGCCATGCGGCCGCCGGGCACACCACGGCGGAGCGGCATACTCCGGCCAGTCACCACGGGCACCGCGGGGACAGCGTCGGCGGCCTGTCGCCCACCCCCGCCGCCAGCCCTAGCGCCCGCGCGCCCGGCACCAGAGACAGCCGGCGCCCCGCGTCTCCGGGAGCACGCCGGCCTGTGCCCCGGACGACGTGACGCTCACCCTCTCGTCCCCGCAGTACTGGTACCAGGCGGGCAAGACGCCCCGGTTCACGGTGCGCGCCGCCGCCACCGGAGAGCCAGCCCTGCCGCTTCGACATGGGCGCACGGTTCGTGGCCGTGGTCATCGACTCCTCCGGCGGCCGGGCTTGATCTGGAGTTCGGCGGACTGCGCGAGCGGGCTGCCGCTTCCGCACCCGGTCGTCCTGGCCAGCGGCACGGCACGGCGCCCTGCGCGTCTCCTGGGACCGGAGGACCTCGTCAGCTGGCTGCGGGGACGCCGGGACCCGGTCCGCCCGGGCGAGTACCGGGTCAGCGCGGCCGCCCGCGCCGACCACAGCGAGAGCGTGAACATCGTGCTCGGCGCCAAGGGTGTGTCCGGCCCCTGACGTCCCGGCCTTCCGTCACTGACCCCAGTTCCGGTCGCTGACCCGGTTCGCCGCCGAACCGGCCGCGCGCCTGGTACTACGAAATCGTGCATACACGACGTCGTAAAACCGGCCGCGCCCGGTGCTGCGAAATCGTGCTGTACGACATCGCAGAACCGGGCGCGGCCAGGCCGTCGGCGCTGGCTAGGAGGCCTGCCAGGACATCCCTGGGTCGCCGGGCGAGCAGGTGCCGATCACGAGCTGGGTTCCGTCGGCCGTGGTGTCGCCTGGGTCGGCCAGGCACAGGCCCGAGCCCGGGTTCACCAGGCTGATCCCGGTGCCCGCGGGCACCAGATGCCATTGCTGCGCCTTGGTGCCGTTGCAGGCGAACAGGTCGACGACGCTGCCCGTGGCGGTGGCGCCGTGCTCGACATCGAGGCACTTCCCGTTGATGCGCAAGGTCCCGTCCGTGCTGGCCCTGCCATGCCTGCTCGGGCGTGCCGTCGCAGGTTGAGAGTACGACCTTGGTGCCGTCGGCCGCCTGGTTGCCGAGGTCATCGAGGCACATCCCGGGGATCTGCGAGGTCACCGGTCCGGCGGGCAGCGTCCACGACTGGTTCGAGTAGCCGTTGCACGGCCAGAGCACGACCCTGGTCCCGTTGGTGGTGCTGAAGCCCGGGTCGGCGAGGCACATTCCCGACCAGGGGTTGAGCAGCGCCGTCGGGCGTGCGCCGCGGGCGGGGTTCAGTGCCCGCGGGTAGATCAGGTGCCACTGCTGAGCCTGCGTGCTGCCGCACTGCGCGAGCCCCAGCGGCGCGCCCTGGGCCGCGGTGGGAATCGTGAGGCACTCGTTGTCGATCCGCAGCGTGCCGTCCTGCGCGTAGGTCCAGGCCTGGGCGCTGCTGCCACGGTGCAGTGCTGATCACGGCCCGGGTGCCCTGAGCCGCGTCGTGGTAGGCGTGCTCGGCGTCGGCCCGGGGTGGGCGTGGCAGGCGAAGGCCCGGTGGTGGGCGTGCTGGGCGTGGGCGCGGGCGTGGGTGTGCCCTGAGGCGTCGGGCCGTTGTCGGCGGTCAGGCACTCGTGCCCAGGCCCAGCTGGACCGGCCCGGTCGCCCCGGTGGTCGCGCCGGTCCCACGCTCCAGGTGAAAGAGCACCGAGCCGGACTGCCCTTGACTGTCCGTGGCGCTCACCATCCCGGGAAGCTGCCCACGGCGTCGGCCAGCCGGTGATCAGCCCGGCCGGGCTGATGGACGGCGCCCGGCGGCAGGCCCGCGGCGGAGAACGACACGCTGTCGCTCGACACCGGGTCGGCCGGCTCGATCTGGAGGTCGACCGTGCCGCCCGCCGCGCTGGCCTGGGGGCCGGGGTCCAGCAGCGGTATCACCGCCGGGTTCATCTGGTCCAGGTCGGTGTCGCCCGGGGCGTTGATCCCGCGACGCTGCCGGCGCTGGAGTACTGCCAGAACGAGTAGTTGCTCCACCCGGCCGTGACGATCGGCGTCGGCGCGGAGGTGTAGTCGGGCACCCAGAGCGGGAACTGCCCGAACCGCGAGGCGCCGCCGGTGCAGTCCTGCCACCACGGCGCCGGCCCGTAGATGACCGGCTCCTCGCCGGTCTTGGCCTGAACCTCGCTGCTGAACTGGGCAATCCACGAGATCATGGCCGACCGGCTGAGCCCGTAACACTCGGCGCCGTAGGGGTTGTATTCGATGTCCAGCATGATCGGCGGCAGTGTGCCGCCCGCCGAGGCGAGGTACTTGATGAGGTAGTCCGCCTGCGCGACAGGGCTGGCCGGAGCTGCCGTTGCCGTTCGGGACCGCGAAAGCGTAGGCCATGACCGACAGCCCGGCCGCCTTCGCCTCGGCCAGGTCGGTGAGCGCGAAGGGGTTCCGGTAGTAAGCGCCCTCGGTCGCCTTGATCGACGCGAACTTAATGCCCGCCCTGGCGACCCTCCGCCAGTTAATGCTGACGCCGCCGGGGTGCTGATAAGCCGGCGACGTCCACGCCCTGCAGCGTCCCCGCCGAGGCCCGACCCCGGCTCATCTTTCCGTGACACCGTTCTTTGTGTCCCCGGCTGATCCCGCGAGTTCGCGGAGAACCTTCGGCGAGTGAGTTGCCCCGACGTTGAAATG
>CAVRXW010000067.1:0-89184 GCA_963725125.1 uncultured Actinomycetes bacterium | reverse complement strand
GACCGGGCTCGCCCCGCCGGTCCGGTCAGCCCTGCAGTACCAGGCCCGCATCATTGCGGGGGGCGGAAGGGCGGCGGGACGTACAGGCCGCTGAACCGCCGGGCTGCCAGGCTCACTCCGTCGGGAGCCTCATCGGTGAGGAAGTATTCCGGGACGTCCGGGTCGTCCCAGAGCCCATGCTCGTCGCGGTACCGGCGCGTTTCCTCGTAGCGCCGCCGCTCCCGGTGGATGCCGTGGGTGACCATCGCGATGACCCCGACCACGACTCCGACTGCGAAGAACCCGATTGCTGCGATGAGGGCGATGGTTGCCATGTCTTGCATCCCCTAACTTGCTGACCTGCGGTAATCCGTCCCGCAAGCTCCGATCTGGGTGGTCTGCCCGATATGGTTGATACCGGCCAGACCGGCGTTGGGAACTAGTAGGTCCGTTCCTATGCACCCGAGCAGTTGGACTGCTAGTATGATCCACATGGATCGGGCCGTTCCAGTCATCCCAACCTCTGCTGGTACCGTGGTCATGCCCCCCCGCCAAACTGGCGAAACACGATTCGTACTAAATAGTTGGATGGCTCGGATTACGGGAATGATCCACTTGAGACCAGCGAGCCTCCTCATCGGGCTGGTTGGGATCTCTAGGAGGACCTGTGGCTGAACCGATGTACCGGCAGATCGCCGATGATCTGCGCCGCATGATTGAGGTAGAGGAGCTGAAACGGGGCGCCCAGCTTCCGACGGAGATAGACCTCCGGGAACAGTACGACGCGTCCCGAAATACCGTCCGGGATGCGATCAAGTGGCTCATCACCCGGGGGCTGGTCGAGACCCGGCCAGGGCAGGGAACCTTCGTGACCGAGCGGATCATCCCGTTCGTGACGACTCTCACCGGAGAAGCCCAAGGTGGAGACGGGGCTGTGTACAAGGCCGAAGTCGTGGCGTCCAGCCGCACGCCGAAGATCTCCGAGCCGAGGGTAGAGATCCAGCGGGCCACTCGATCGTCGCCAACGCACTGCATATCGAGGCGGACGCGCACGTGGTGAGCCGGCACCAGCAGCGGTTCATCGACGACATGCCGTGGTCCCTGCAGACGTCGTACTACCCCATGACTCTCGTCGAGCAAGGCGCGACGAGACTCATCCAGGCGACCGACATACCCGAAGGGGCCGTCTCCTACCTCGCGGGGCAGTGTGGCAAGAAGCAGGTCGGCTATCGCGACTCGGTCGCCGTGCGAGCGCCGAACGAAATCGAGACCGCGTTCTTCAAGCTCCCCGGGGACGGGAGGGTCTCGGTGTTCGAGATTTTCCGGCTCGGCTTCGATGAGACAGGCGACCGCATCCGCCTCACCATTACCGTGTACCCCACAGACCGCAACAGATTCGTGATTAACGTAGGCATCACGCCAGAGCCCAATGTCGAAGATGAACCACCCGCATGAAGCCCTGTCCGTTAGGCCAATCAGGCCGCCCCGGAACGGGGGCGCCCACCGGCGCCTGCATGAAGTACCCCGGCTGACCGCCGGACCAGCCTGACGGCGGCACCTGTCCGCTTAACCCCAAAGTCGTTGCCGACTCCTCTCCTTCCGTGCGCTCGTCGCGTGCCATCCAGGCCAGGTGAAGGGGGACATAAAAAGTGAACCTGTGGAGCCATGACACATACCTACCGCGTCCGGCCCGCCGTGGCGGCCGACATCCCAGCCATCCATGAGCTGATCGGCTCAGCAGCAGCATGGCTGCGGGAATACAAGAACACCGACCAGTGGGCCAGGCCTTGGCCGGACCAGCTGACCAGGGACGCTCGCGTCGAGCAGGGCATCAAGGACAGCCTGACCCGGATGGTGGAGGATGGCCAAGGCGAGATCGTAGGCACTGTCACCTGCCGGGAGCATGGCAATGACATGCTCTGGACCCCGGGAGAGCAGGCTGAGCCCGGCCGTGTATGTGTCCCGGCTCATCGTCAGCCGGGAGCAGGCGGGCCAGGGCATCGGTGCCGCGCTCATCGACTGGGCGGGCATGCTCGGCGTCAGCAAATGGCATGCCACGTGGATCCGGGTCGATGTCTGGACGACTAACCTCGCGCTGCACAGGTACTACAAGGGGCAGGGCTTCGAGCACCTGCGGACACTTCAGTTCCGGAATGAGTGGGACTACCCGTCAGCCGCACTGTTCCAGAAGCCCGCGGCCGGCGTCGACGCGTCCTCCGTGGCGCGGTTCAGGGAGGAGTGAGCTTAGCGGCAAGGTGAACCCAGCGGGCGGGGCGCTCACGCCTCTGCCATGGGCAGCGCTCTGGCGCCAGCGCGCTAAGGCCCTGTTTGGTCATGGGCACTTGGCTAGTTGTTGTATGCCTGCATGGCTACTCTCACCTAGCCTCGGGGGCGGCACTCCTACGGTTCCCAGCCACCTGAGCCTCACTGACCGCTTTGTTTACCATCGATAGCAGCAGAAAAGGCTGACGTCCCATATCTGCTGAATTGACCGGCCCTAAGTGAAATAGCAGACGAGCCGTGCTCCGTGCGATACTCGTGCATGGCCGGACGAGGGCGTCTCCCGTTGATCGCTTATTGATCCATCATCAGACGTGGCACACCCGGTGCGTGCTAGCAAGCCGAGCGGCGAAGGAGGTGTCATGGCCAAGCGCTATGGTCGCCCGTCGGCGCAGTATCGCTACGAGCACTACGATCCAGAGAGCTAGTCCGCCAAAGATGTGACGGCCGCGGGCTTCGTCCCGCGGTTCGTCGGTTTCAGAGGGCAGCACGGCAGCCGGTGCGAGCCCCCACGATCATCAGGAGAATCCGGGGGAACCGCTAAGGCACCCGGGTGACCAGGCCCTGCCAGGGGCCCAGGACCGTACCTGGTGCCGCCTCGGGCCCGGTGACCAGGAGTACCCCGCTGGGGCGATCGGGCAGGGGCACGGGGTGGTCGGTGAAGTTCGCGGTGACGAGCAAGGGGCCGGAGCGGTAGGACCAGACGCCGGGCGGGGCGGGCAGCCGCTCGTAGGCGGCGACCTGGCCGCCGAACGCGGTCCGGCGCAGCGCCAGCAGGTCACGGCACAGGCGCAGGGTGGAGCCTGGGTCCCCGCGCTGAGCAGCCACGTTGCGAGCGGCGTTGTCGCCGAACGGGAGCCATGGCGTGACCCCGTCGGCGGTGAAGCCAGCGGACGGCGAGGCGTCCCACTGCATCGGGGTCCGCCCGGCGTCCCGGCCGCCGGTGCCCACCCCCGGCGTCATCCGGTCTCTGCGCAGTTCCCTGGGCACCGCGACATCGGTCATCCCGATCTCGTCGCCGTAGTAGAGGGTCGTGGTGCCGGGCAGGGTGGCCAGCATCAGCAGGGCGAGCCGCGCCTTGCGCTCGTCCCCGCCGCCCCAGCGGGTGGGGAAGCGGCTGAGGTCGTGGTTGGACGCCATCCACACCGGGCAGGCACCGGCGGGCAGCTTGGCCAGCGTCTCGCCCACGACGCCGGCGAGGGCCTCGGCGCCGAACTCGGCGAACACGAACGGGAAGTTGAATGCCAGGTCGAGCTCATCGTCCTGGCCGTAGTAGGACGCCAGCACCCCCAGGTCACCCACCCATGTCTCGCCGAGGAGCAGGCGCGGCGGCGAGTAGCCGCCGGAGATCTTCCGCCAGTCGCGGTAGACACCATGGGTCTGCGGCCGGTGTGAGCTGTACACCGGCCGGAGGCCGAACCCGCCATCCAGCCGGCCACCGCCCACCAGCGGCGGATTGTCGCGGAGCTGGGCGTCCTTGTAGAGCCCGTGCGCCACGTCGATGCGGAAGCCGGCGATGCCCCTGGCGAACCAGAACCGGATGATCTCGCGGAACTCCTCGTGCACCCGGGGGTCCCACCAGTTCAGGTCCGGCTGGCCGGGCAGGAAGTTGTGCAGGTAGTACTGGCCGCTGGCGTCATCGAGGGTCCAGGCGGACTCTCCGATCGCGTCCCGCCAGTTGTTCGGCGGCCGCGCCAGCCACCGGGTCGGCCCACACGTAGTAGCCGCGGTGCGCCGAATCCCGGCCGGACCGGGCGTCGGCGAACCAGGCATGCGCGCTGCTGGTGTGGTTGGGCACCAGGTCGAGCAGGACGCTGATGCCGCGCTGGCCGGCCTCGGCGATGAGCTTGTCCATGTCGGCGAGCGTGCCCAGTTCCGGGTGGACGCCGAGATAGTCGCTGACGTCGTAGCCCCAGTCCTGGTCCGGTGACGGCATCGTGGGCGACAGCCAGATGCCATCCACGCCCAGCCACCGCAGGTAGTCCAGGCCGGCGATGACCCCGGCCAGGTCGCCGTACCCGTCGGAGTCGCTGTCGCGCCAGGATCGGACGTAGATCTGGTACAGGGTGGCGCCCTGCCACCAGCGCGGTCCCTTCGCCTTGGCGTCCATGGTCCTCCTCGGTGCGGATTGCCGGATGGCCCCGACTTGAACAGCTTGCCCAGCAGGCGGAGACTTGACCCTGTGAGCCTTTTCGTCCTGTTCATCGTGGTGATCCTGTTGCCCACCGCGGTGGGCTATGCGGCGATCTTCGGCGTCAGGACGCTGCGCTGGGCCAGTGAGCGGCGGTACCGCCCGCCCGCCCCCGGAACCGATCGAGCGCCTGACCCAGACGCTGCGCCGGCTCCGGGCCGAGCTCGAAGACCCTGGAGACCCGGACCGGCGTCCCGAACAAGAACGTGCGGGTGCAGCGCGCTGCGCGGCGCCTACACCGATGCCCTCAAGTACCGCCTGCCAGCGGCTGGAGGTCGAGCCGCCGCGGCACCGTGGGACCCGCCGGGCGCCAGCGCGCGGACCAGGCGGAGATCTACCGGGTCGAATCGGACCTGCGGCAGCGGGGCCTCGACGTCCGGGAGCCGGCCACCCACTGAGCCGCACCGGAGCTGAGCCGCCGGGCGCACCTCGACTGTGGTAGAGAAAGTCGTGACCTCCGCGCTGCCGGACCCCGCGCTCGTCGTGCTCGTCGGCGCGTCCGGATCCGGGAAATCCGCCTGGGCCGCGGCCAGGTACCGGCCGCAGGAGGTCGTCTCGTCCGACCAGCTCCGGGGCGTCGTCGGCAGCGGCGAACACGACCTCGACGCCTCCGCGGACGCCTTCGCCCTGCTGGACCAGATCGTCGCGGCCCGGCTGAAACGCGGCCTCACCACCGTGGTGGACACCCTCGGGCTGGATCCCGTGCGGCGGCGTGCCCAGCTGGACCAGGCCCGCCAGGCCGGGCTGCCCGCCGTCGCCGTGCTGTTCGACACCGATCCGGCGGTGTGCCGCCGCCGCAACGCCGAGCGGGACCGCAGCGTGCCCGCTACCGTGCTGGACGGCCAGCTGCGGCGGGTACCGGCCGCGGTGGCGGAACTCGGCGCGGAGGGCTGGGACCTGGTCACGCGGCCCGCCGAGGCGGCCGTCGAGCCCGCGCACTCCCCCGGCAGCCACCGCGCGGCCGCCGACCAGGCGCAGCGCCCGGCCCGGCTGGGGTTCGTCCTGCAGATCTCCAGGTTCCCGTGGCGGGACGACCCGCCCGGCTGGCTCGCCGCCGTGGCCGGCGCGGCCACCGACGCCGGCTTCGGCGGCATCGCGCTGATGGACCACCTGATCCAGATCCCGCAGGCGGGCCGGCGCCTGGGAGCCCATCCCCGAGCCGTGGGTGACGCTCGGGCTGCTGGCCGGTCTCGCGCCGGGGCTGCGGCTGGGCACCCTGGTCACCCCGGTGACCTTCCGCGCACCGGGAATCCTGGCGAAGACCGTCGCCACGCTCGACACGCTCACCGGCGGCCGCGCGTTCTGCGGCATCGGCGCGGGCTGGTGGGACCGCGAGCACGCGGCGTTCGGGCTGCCGTTCCCCCCGGCCGCCGGGCGGCTGGATCAGCTCGAAGCCGCCATCGAGACGCTGCGGGCACTATGGCAGCCGGGCACGAAGGCCTATCACGGGACCAGGGTGACCCTCCCGGAAACCACCTGCTACCCACGGCCCGTCGCACAGGTGCCCATCATCGTGGGCGGCGGCGGCGAGCGGCGCACGCTGCGGATCGCGGCGCGGCTGGGTGATGGGTGCAACCTGCCCTCGGGCCTGGACGTCCTGGACCGCAAGCTGGCGGTGCTGCGTGAGCACTGCCGCGCGGCCGGGCGGGATCCGGCGCAGGTGCAGGTGACCGTGCTCGACATCCCGGTCATCGGCGAGGACCGGGCCCACGCCGCCGCGATCGTGGAGAAACTCCGGGGCCGCGCCCCGGCCGCCACGTTCGCCCGGCGGCACCACGCGGGCACCGCCGCCGACCACATCGGCCGCTACCGGCTGCTCGCCGAGCGCGGCGTCGCCACCGTGTTCGTCTCGCTGCCCGGCCTGGCCGGCCCGCAGGACGTGCTGCGGCTGGCCCCGGTGACCGCCGCGTTCCGGTGACCCGGGCCCCGGGCCGGTCAGGCGACGGTCAGGCCGACGACGGCAGCCGGGCGCTCTCGTCGGTCACCCACAGGCCGGTGAGCCCGCGGACGTGGGCGATGAACCGCTCGTGCTCGTGTTCCGGGTAGGTGGCCGTGACCGTGTCCACGATCAGGCGGTCGAATTCGGGCCCGGCCGCCCAGTCCAGCACCCGCTGGTCGAGGTCGCCCAGGTGCGCGGCGCAGAACTCGCGGTATTCGTCGACCGTGAAGTGCTCGTCGGCCAGCGCGGCGGTAGGCGGCCGAGCTTCTGGCCGTAGTCCAGGTCGCTGCGGTCGCTGATCTCGAAATAGCTCCGGATGTCGGTGTCCAGCCGTGGCCGCCTGCCGGTTACCAGGCAGAACACCGTCCACTTCACCAGCGTCTTGATCGCCCAGGGAAAGTAGTAGTGCAGCGAGGTGACCGAGACGTCGGGGCAGGCGTTGGCGTAGTCGATGGGGTAGACATCACCCTCGCGCACGAGCATCTCGCAGGAGTTGAACTCCCACCGGAAGAACGCGTTGACGACCCGGGAGATCGTGATGGCCTCGATCCCGGTGGCCGGGTCCAGGAAGTCGTGCTCGACCCGGTACCGCGAGTGCATCGGCGCGGCCGGGTCGAACCGCATCACCATCGTCTCCGCGCCGATCGACAGCGCCCGGGCGAACACGTCGTAGTCCACCGACGCCTGCAGGTGCATGAGCATCCCGCCGGAGGAGTTGTACGCGCTGTGCAGTTCGTCGGGGTTGCTGATCCGGGAGACCCCGCGCCAGCCGCCGCCGTCGTAGGGCTTCATGTACAGCGGATAGCCGATCCCGCGCGGCGATGGCGTCCAGGTCGAACTGCTGGTTGTAGCGCTGCGCGGTATAGGCGTACTTGTCGTGATCGACCGGGTTCTTGTACGGCACGAGCACGGTCTCCGGCACCTTCAGGCCGAGCCGCATCATCGCGCAGTAGGCCGCGTGCTTCTCCATCGCCTGGAAGGTGAACGGCGAGTTCAGCAGGTACACGTCGTCCATCAGGGCGACCTTCTTGAGCCACTCGCGCGGGTGGTAGTACCAGTAGGCGAGCCGGTCGATCACCAGGTCGGTGCGCGGCTTGGAGCGGAGCGAGAACGGCTCGATGGTCAGCCGCTCGGTGGCGAAGGTGTGCCGCCGGCCGGTTCCGTCGGGCACCGCGCCGAGGGCGGCGACCAGGTGCTCGTACGCCCGGGGCCAGTCGTCCTCGGTCCCCAGCAGCAGTCCCACCAGGTGCCTGACCTCTGCCATCCACCGCGCCTCCCGGGCCCGCTCAGGCAAAGTTCGCATTTGGACGCTAGTGCGGCCGGCCGGTCCTGTCGAGAACGCGGCCGGTCAGCGCCGCGGGCCGGTGGCCCCCGGCTACTGCGGCCGGCGGCCGGGCCCCGGCATACGATCGTCATGTGGTCCTCGTCCTCGCAGTCTCCGATGAGGTGGACGACGCGCTGCTGGCCGACTTGCATGCGGTACGGCAGGCCCAGCTCATCGTCGCCTGCGGCGATCTCCCCTTCGAATACCTGGCTCAGCTGATGAACGCGCTGAACGTGCCACTGGTGTTCGTACCCGGCAACCACGATCCCGATATCTCCGGGTACCGCACCTCCCGGGCCGGGCTGCCGCTGCGGGCCGGGCTGCCCGCCAGGCTGCCCTGGCCGGACGGGGCGATCAGCGCGGAGCAGCGGGTGGTCGACGCGGCCGGGCTGCGGCTCGCCGGGCTGGGCGGCTGCCGCCGGTACTGCGCGGGCCCCAACCAGTACACCGAGTGGCAGCAGGCCCGCCGTGCCCACGCCCTGGCCCGCCGGGCCTGGTGGCGCCGCGCCCGGGACGGGCGCGGCGTGGACGTGCTGCTGACCCACGCGCCACCGGAGGGGGTCGGGGATGGCGCCGACCCGCCGCACCGGGGGTTCCGCGCGCTGCACCGGCTCACCGACCGGCTGCAGCCCGCCGTGCTGCTGCACGGGCACGTCCACCCGCACGGCGCGGCGGCCGGCGAGCACCGGCTCGGCCGGACCGTGGTGCGCAACGTCGTGGGGCGCCATCTGATCGATATCGAGCCGGGCGGCGCCGCCCGGCACTCCCCGGACGGCCACTCCCATGCCCGCTGAGACCGGCTTCCCCAGGGCCGACGTGGCCGACGACTTCCTGCGGGCCAGGCGGCACCAGGTGCTGGCCCGGCTCGCCCACCGGCTGCGCGGTGAACCCGACGACGTCAATCTGATCCTGCCGTTCGACGAGGTCGTCGCCGCGCTCGGCCGCAGGGGCGAGCGCTTCCTGGGCCTGCAGACCATCAAGCTGGACACGGTGGTGGGCACGGTGGACTCGCGGCGCGACTTCGACCGGCGCTTCCGGCCCACCTCCAGCCGGGTGCGGGAGCGCTGGGAGCGGCTCGCGCTGGCCCAGCGCCGCGGCGAGGCCATCCCGCCGATCGACGTCTATCGGGTCGGCGACCTGCATTTCGTCAAGGACGGCCACCACCGGGTGTCCATCGCCCTGGCCACCGGGCAGCAGACCATCGACGCCTACGTGACCGAGGTCCAGACGGTGGTGCCCGCGGACGGCATCCGCAGCCGTGGCGACCTGCTGATGAAGGACTACGAGCGGATGTTCCGCTCCCGGGTTCCGCTGCCCGAGCAGGCGTACGCCAAGATCTCCTTCAAAGATCCGTGGGGCTACGCCGAGCTGGGTGAGGCGGTCGAGGCGTGGGGGTTCCGCTACCTCCAGCACGCCCAGCGGTTCCTCGGCCGGGAGGAAATCGCCCGGCTGTGGTACGCCGAGGAGTTCCTCCCGGTCGTGCGGATGCTGCGCGCCGCCGACCTGATCGGCTCCGGCACCGAGGCCGAGGCCTACCAGCGGGTGGCCCGGGAACGGTACCGGCTGATGCGCACGCACGAGTGGAGCGACGAGGTGATCGAGCGGCTGCGCCGCGAGATCAGGTAGCCTCGCCGCCGCCCGTGGCCGTGTCACCGGCCGTGGCGGTGTCATCGGCCGTGGCGGTGTCATCGGCCGTGGCGGTGTCACCGGCCGTGGCGGTGTCACCGGCCGCCGGGGCCGGCTCAGCGTCGGTGGGGGCCGCGCCCTGCGGGGCCGCCGCCCCGCCGGATACCGCCGGCGCCGCGGCCGCCCCGCCGCCGGTGTCCAGCGACAGGTTGCGCCCGCTGGCCGGGTCGAACACGTGCATCTTGCGCACGTCGGCCCACAGTTCGGCGCTCTCGCCCTCGCGCACCCGGGTGGCGGCGTCCAGCCTCGCGACTACCGTGTCCCCGCTGCTGCCGGTGTCCGCGCGGCCCGAATCCCGGGCAAGCTCCTCCAGCTCGGCCGAGTTGACCCCTTGCTCAATCTCCTGGGTGAAGTAGACGAACACGTCCGAGCCCATGGACTCCAGCACGTCGATGCTCGCCGGGAACGTGATGCCGCGGCCCCGGAGGTCGGGCTGCACCAGGGAGGCGTCCTCGAAGTTCTCCGGCCGCAGGCCCACGATCACCTCCCGCCCCTGCAGGCTGGACAGCGCCCGGGCCAGCTCGCCGGAGATCGGCGCATCGCCGAGTGCCGTGTGCAGCCGGCTGTCCTGGATGGTGCCGGCCATGAAGTTCATCGCCGGGGATCCGATGAACCCGGCGACGAACAGGTTGAGGGGCGTGTCGTAAAGCTCCTTGGGCGTTCCCACCTGCTGGAGCAGGCCGCTGCGCATCACCGCGACCCGGTCGCCGAGGGTCATCGCCTCGGTCTGGTCGTGTGTGACGTACACGGTCGTGGTGCCCAGGCGCCGCTGGATCCGGGACACCTCGGTGCGCATCTGCACGCGCAGCTTGGCGTCCAGGTTGGACAGCGGCTCGTCCATCAGGAACGCCGCCGGGTCGCGGACGATGGCCCGGCCCATCGCGACCCGCTGCCGCTGGCCGCCGGACAGGTTGGCCGGCTTGCGGTCCAGGTGCTGGGTGAGGTCCAGGATCCGGGCCGCCTCCTCGACCTTCTCGTTGATGGTGGCCTGCGGCGTCTTGGCCAGCTTGAGCGCGAAGCCCATGTTCTCCCGGACCGTCATGTGCGGGTAGAGCGCGTAGCTCTGGAACACCATGGCGATGTCGCGGTCCTTGGGCGACTTGGTGTTGACCACCCTGCCGCCGATGCGCAGTTCGCCTTCGGTGATGTCCTCCAGGCCGGCGATCATGTTCAGCGTCGTCGACTTCCCGCAGCCCGACGGGCCGACCAGGATGACGAACTCGCCGTCCGCGATGTCCAGGCTGATGTCGTCAACGGCCAGCGCACCATCGGGGAAGCGCTTGGTGATGTGGTCAAGAATGATCTCAGCCACTTGTTTCTCCTTACTCCGCTAGCCCTTGACCGCGCCGGAGGTGAGGCCGGCGACGATCCTGCGCTGGAAGAACACGACGAAGATGATGATCGGGATGGTGATGACCACGGCGGCGGCCGAAATGGGGCCGGTCGGGACCGTGAAGACGTTGCCGCCGCTGAAATACGCCAGCGAGGCCGGCGCCGTCCGGGCCGCGAGCGTCGAGGTGAGCGAGATGGCCAGCAGGAACTCGTTCCAGCAGAACAGGAAGACCAGGATCGCCGTGGTGACCATGCCGGGCGCCGCCAGCGGGGCGATCACCCTCATGAACGCCTGGAACGGCGTGGCGCCGTCCACCTTGGCCGCCTTCTCCAGTTCCCAGGGGATCTCCCGGAAGAACGCCGACAGCGTGTAGATGCCCAGCGGCAGGCCGAAGGCGACGTAGGGGATGATCAGGCCGGGCCAGGTGTTGAACAGGCCCAGCGCCCGCTCGATGCTGAACAGCGGGGTGACCAGGGCGATGATCGGGAACATGGCGATCAGCAGTGCCATGCCGATCAGCACGCTCTTGCCGGGGAACCGCAGCCTGGCGACCGCGTACGCCGCCATGGAGGCCAGCACCACGGAGATGAACGTGGCGATCAGGCCGATGCCGATCGAGTTGACCAGCGGCCTGATGAACTGCGAGCTGTGCAGGATCGAGCTGTAGTTCCCCAAGGTCCACTGGGCCGGGATGAAGGACGGGTCGAGCACCGCCGCGGGCGTCTTGAACGACAGCGAGGCCATCCAGAGCACCGGGATCAGCGCCAGCGCGATGACCACGAAGTTCGCCAGCGCCCAGCCGGATTTCTGGCGGGCCGTCGTAGTGGTGGCAGCCATCAGCGGGTCACCTAGTTTCCGATGTCAGTGCCGGGGGCCGCGGTGCCGAAGCCCTTGATGAACGCGAACGCGATGATCACCACGCAGATGAAGATGAGGATCGCGATCGTCGAGCCGATCCCCAGGTTCAGCGCGTTGAACAGGTTGTCGTAGCCGAGGATCGAGACCGACCCGGTGCCGTTGGCGCCCCCCGTCAGGATGAAGATGTTGTCGAAAATCCGGAACGAGTCCAGGGTCCGGAACAGCAGCGCGACCAGGATGGCCGGCTTCATCAGCGGCAGCGTGATCTTCGTGAACCGCTGCCATGCGGAGGCACCGTCCACCTTCGCCGCCTTCTGCAGGTCCTCGGGCACCAGCGACAGCCCGGCCAGCAGCAGCAGCCCCATGAACGGCGTGGTCTTCCAGACCTCCGCGATGATGATGACGATGATCGACTGCACGTGTGACGTCAGCGGCGCGGCATTGTTGAACAACGCGGACAGGTAGCCCTGGAACGGCGTCCAGGCGTACTGCCAGCCGTAGGAGGCGGCGACCGTGACGATGCCGTACGGAATGAGCGCGGCGGTCCGGATCGTGCCCCGGCCGAAGATCGTCCGGTACATGACCATGGCCAGCGCCATGCCGAGCACCAGCGTGATCGCCACCGAGAAGATCGTGATGATCACGGTGACATACAGCGCCTGCCACCAGTACGGCGAGCTGAGCACCGCGGCGTAGTTGGACAGCCCGACGAACTTGATGTCCTGCGGCAATTCCAGGTTGTACCGCTCCAGGGAGAGCCAGACGGCGTAGATGACCGGGTAGGCGGTCACGGCGATCATCACGACGACCGCCGGGGCGCATAGCCAGCCAGCCGAGCCGGCGTTCGGCCCGCGCGCCCTCCGAGAGCGGCGGCTTGCGCCGCCGGCCGGGGGCCCGCGCGGCCGGAGTGGGGGTGACCGTTTGCGTGGGAGCGCTCATCGGCCCCCTCCTTCCCTCGCGGCCTGCCTGCCGCGTGCTGCCCGGTGGATACCGCGGCCCGGGCGCGCCCCGCGGCTCACGGGACCAGGCCCTTCGACTGCAGGGCCTGGTTGAGCTGGCGGATCATCCTCTGCTCGGTGTTACTCGGGTTGATGCTCGACGGCGGCGAGACCAGGTGCGAGATGTCGATGGACACCACCTGGTAGACCGGCGTCTTGGGCCGGACGCTGGCGTGCTCCAGCGCGTTCAGGATGTCGGCGTGGAACGGGTAGTCCTTGAACAGCACCGGGTTGCTGTACAGGCTGGTGATCGTCGGCGGGACACCGCCGACGTTGGCGCCGATGATCTGGTTCTGCTTGTCCCGCAGGCACAGCGCGGCCTGGAAGGCGAGCGCCTTGTGCTGCGAGTACGCGCTGACCGCCAGGTCGATGCCGCCGATGGTCACCTTGGCCGGCACGCCGGGGACGACCTCCGGGTACAGCGCCCACTTGAAGTGCGGGAACAGCTTGGGGTTGTCGGACTTCATGCCCGGATACACGAACGGGTAGTTCAGCTCGAAGGCCGCCTGGCCCGCCTCCATGGCCAGCCGGTTCTGGTTCTCCATCTGCACGCCCAGCGACGGGTCCGCGGCCTTGGAGACTGGCGAGCTGCTTCATGATGGTCAGCGCCTTGACGGCGGGCGCGCCCAGCGTCACCTTGGTCGCGGTCGGGTTCAGGATGCGTGCCGCCCCCGCTGGCCACCATCGTGTTGAACCAGACGGTGGCGCCCTCGTACTGCGCGCCCTGGATCTCGATGAAGTGCGGCTTGCCCTCCTTGGCCAGCTGCTCCGCGTCCGCGATCATCTGGGCCCAGGTCTTGGGCGGGGTCTTCACCAGGTCGGAGCGGTACCACAGCAGCTGGGTGTTGCTGTTGTCGGGCACCGCGTAGAGCGTGCCGTGCCAGATCGCGGTATCCAGGGCCGGCTTGAGCGTGCCGTTCTCGGCCGCCGCCTTGTTCGCGCCGGTCCACGGCACGATCCAGCCGGCCGTGGCGAACTCGGCCTCCCAGGTGACGTCCAGGCCCATGATGTCGATCGTGGTGTCATGCGCGGCCAGGCGCCGGACCAGCTGCTGCCGCTGGCCGTCCGCGGCGGCTGGCAGTTGCTGCCAGGAGATCGTGTACTTGCCGTTGCTCTGCTTGTCGCAGTTGTTGATGGCCGCCTGGGTAGCTCCCGAGGTGTCGGGATAGAGGTAGAAGTTCAGCGTCACCGTGCCGGTCGCGGCACTGCTGGTGCCGCAGGCCGCGAGCCCGGTGGCGCCGAGGAGGACGGCAAACACCGCGCAGGCGCTGCCTGCCCTCCGTCTGGACGAGCGGACCGCTGGCGTCCGAATGCGGTCACCAGCGCGAAACTTGGCAACGCCGCCTCTCATTTCGCCTCCAGCGCGCCCGCCCCTTCGCCGCACGTGCACTCTGCCGCGCGCATGGTGACCACGCCGGTAGCCATCTACCCAATCTGCAACGCAGCATTCACGCAAACCTCACAATCGTGGACCAGCAAATCAGCAGCCGCATTCACCACATGCGACGATCCGGGCCACGATATGGAACACGCCCTGTCATCTTCCGGACACCGGCCCGTTGACCAGCGGTCATGTGGCAACGGCCACATCCGCGGGTTGCGGCCGGGCCCGGCGCGGAGCCTGACAGCCGTGTCAGGAAGTGGCCGCGATGGTGGCGCTGCCCAGGACGGCATCGCCGTCGTAGAAGACCGCCGCCTGGCCGCGGGCCACCCCCCTGGCCGGCTCGGTAAGCGCTATCCGCAGCAGGTCGCCGCCGGGGATCACGGTCGCCGGGTGCGCCTGCCCGTGCGCGCGCAACTGCACCAGGCAGTCCCGGGGCCGCCGCGGCGGGGCGCAGCCGGTCCAGACCGGGCGCTCGGCCGCGATCTCGGTCACGTCCAGGGACTCGGCGGGCCCGACGGTCACCGTGCCCGAGGCCGGCTCGATGTCCAGCACGTACCGCGGCCTGCCGTCCGCGGCGGGGGTGCCCACCCGCAGCCCGCGGCGCTGGCCGACGGTGAACCCGTAGGCGCCGTCGTGGCTGCCCACCACGGCCCCGCCGGTGTCCACGATGGGCCCGGGGGCCCGGCCCAGCGCGCCAGCCAGGAACGCGCGCGTGTCACCGTCGGGGATGAAGCACACGTCGTGGCTGTCCGGCTTGGCGGCCACCGCCAGCCCGCGCGCCGCCGCCTCGGCCCGCACCTGCGCCTTGGTGGCGTCGCCCAGCGGGAACAGCGCCCGGCCAAGCTGCTCGCGGGTGAGCACGGCGAGCACATAGGACTGGTCCTTGGCCGGGTCCGGACTGCGGTGCAGGCGGCCGTCCGCCAGCCGGGCGTGGTGCCCGGTGCACACCGCGTCGAAGCCCAGGGCCACCGCCCGGTCCAGCACGGCCGCGAACTTGATCTTCTCGTTGCAGCGCAGGCACGGGTTGGGCGTGCGCCCCCGGGCGTACTCCGCCACGAAGTCGGCGACCACGTCCGGCGTGGAACCGCTCCGCCATGTCCCAGACGTAGAACGGGATCCCGATCACGTCCGCCGCGCGCCGGGCGTCCCTGGCGTCCTCCAGCGTGCAGCAGCCCCGCGCCCCGGACCGGTACGACTGCGGGTTCAGCGACAGCGCGAGGTGGACCCCGGTCACCTGATGACCGGCGTCCGCCGCCCGCGCCGCGGCCACGGCCGAGTCCACCCCGCCCGACATGGCCGCCAGCACCCGCATCCCACTCATAACCCATCCACTCTACGAACCCACACCCGCCCCGGAACCACTTCTCGCCCGCGGGTTGCCGCCGCACGACGCGGCCCCCCGGCCCCCTTGCACCGCTAAGGACGGCGTCAGCGCGCCCCCGCGTAACGCATCATGCCCGCCCAGCCCGCCGGGCCCGCTCGACAACCTCGCCGATCACCGCCGCGACGGCGTCGCAGTCTCGCCTGCGTGGACGTCGCGCCGAACGAGAACCGCAGAGAGCCCCTGGCTCTGGCCTCGTCGGCGCCCATGGCGAGCAGGACGTGGCTGGGCCGGGCCACCCCGGCGGTGCACGCCGACCCGGTGGAGCAGGCGATCCCCCGGGCGTCGAGGAGCATGAGCAGCGCGTCGCCCTCGCAGCCGGGGAAGGAGAAGTGGGCGTTCCCGGGCAGCCGGCCGGGGCCGGGGCGGGCGCCGTTGAGCATGGCACCGGGCACGGCGGCGAGCACCCGGGCGACGAGGTCATCCCGCAGCGCCGCCAGCCGGATCGCCTCGGAGTCCCTGGTCTTGGCCACGACCTCGGCGGCGGCGGCGAAGGCGCGGATCGCGGGCGCGTCCAGGGTGCCGGACCTGATGTCGCTCTCCTGGCCCCCGCCGTGCAGCACCGGCACCGGCTGCGCGCCGCGGGCCAGCAGCAGCGCCCCGGCGCCCACCGGCCCGCCGAGCTTGTGCCCGGTGATCGTGAGCGCGTCCGCCCCGCTGTCGGCGAAGTGCACCGGCACCTGAGCGGCCGCCTGCACCGCGTCGGTGTGGAACGGGATCCGGTACTCCGCGCAGACCGCCGCCAGTTCCGCGACCGGCTGCGATCGTGCCCACCTCGTTGTTCGCCCACATCGACGCTGACCAGCGCCACGCTGTCCGGGTCGGGCTCGATCGCCGTCCGCAGGCTGTCCGCGGACACCATCCCGGTGCCGTCCACGCCCAGCCAGCCGATCTCCGCGCCCTCGTGGCTTGCCAGCCATCCGCACCGAGTCCAGCACCGCATGGTGCTCGGTGGCCGGTACCAGCACCCGATTGCGCTGCGGCCCGTCGTTCCGGCGCGCCCAGAACAGGCCCTTGACCGCCAGGTTGTCGGCCTCGGTGCCGCCGCTGGTGAAGATCACCTCGCTGGGCCGGGCGCCGAACGCCTCGGCGATCTGCTCCCGGGACTCCTCCACCACCCGGCGGGCCCGCCGCCCGGCGTTGTGCAGCGAGGAGGGGTTGCCCAGGCAGGCGAGTTCGTCCGTCATGGCCGCGATGGCCTCGGGGAGCATCGGCGCGGTTGCCGCGTGGTCCAGATAGACCAGGGGGTGCTGCCCGGCTGCGCCGGGGCCCCCGGGCTGGCCTGCCCCGTCGGTGTAGTCCATGACAAATCCCAGCCTAGCTGGACTTTCAGCGGAGCGCCCAGGCCGGACGCGGCGGCCGCGCCCGCGCGCGGCTGGACGGGCTGTGGGTGGGCTCAGGACCCCTGGCGCCGGGTGATCTCCTCGGTGAGCTGCGGCACGACCTTGAACAGGTCGCCGACCACGCCGAAGTCGGCAAGCTCGAAAATTGGCGCCTCGGGGTCCTTGTTGATCACCATGATGGTCTTGGACGTCTGCATGCCGGCCCGGTGCTGGATCGCGCCCGAGATGCCGACCGCGAGGTACAACTGCGGCGACACGGTCTTGCCGGTCTGGCCGACCTGGAACTGGTGTGGGTACCAGCCGGCGTCGGTGGCCGCGCGAGAGGCTCCGACCGCCGCGCCCAGCGAGTCCGCCAGCCCCTCGATCAGCGCGAAGTTCTCCGCGTTGCCGACGCCGCGGCCGCCGGACACGACGATGGACGCCTCGGTGAGTTCGGGGCGCTCGCTTCGCTCCGCGGTGACCCGCTCGGTGATGCGCGCACCCTTGGCCGCGTCGCTCAGCTCGACCCGACCGGCTCCAGCGCGGCGGCGCCGGGCGACGCCTCCGGCGGCACCGCGTTCGGCCGCACGGCCACGATCGGGATGCCCTTGCTGACCTTCGACTTCACGATGATGGCGCCGCCGAAGATGGACTGCTCCGCGACCGGGCCGCCGTCGCCGCCGTCGGGAGCAAGATCGACCGCGTCGGTGAGCACGCCGGAGCCGATCTTGACCGCGAGCCGGCCGGCCACCTCCTTGCCCTCGGCCGTGGCGGGCGACCAGCACGGCCGCGGGGGACGCCTGCGCGACCAGCGCCGCCAGCACCTCGGCGGCGGGCGCGGCCACATAGTCCGTCATGCCGTCACCGTCGGCGACGTAGACCTTGGCGGCGCCGTACTCAGCCAGCCGCTCCCGGGCGCCGTCCGCCCCGGAGCCGAGCCAGACCGCGGCGGGCTCGCCGAACCTGCGGGCCACGGTCAGCAGTTCGAGCGTGACCTTCTTGACCGAAGCACCGTCGTGCGCGGCGAGGACGAGGATCTCAGACATGCGTGGGGCCGGCCTTCCGGTCAGATGAACTTCTGCGCGGCGAGGAACTCGGCCGCCTTGACGCCGCCGTCGCCCTCATCCTTGACGATCGTGCCTGCCTCGCGGGGCGGCCGCTTGCTGAAGCTGACCACCTCGGTCGCCGCGGCGCCGAGGCCCACCTGGGCGGGGTCGATCCCGGCGTCGGCGACGCTGAGCACCTCGACCGGCTTCTTCTTCGCCGCCATGATCCCCTTGAAGGACGGGTAGCGCGGCTCGTTGATCTTCTCCACCACGCTGACCACGGCGGGCAGCGTCGCCTCGACCTTGTCGTAGCCGTAGTCCGCCTGCCGGTGGATGGTGATGGCGCTCCCGTCGACCTCGACCTTGCTGGCCAGGCTGAGCTGGGCGCAGCCGAGCCGCTCGGCCAGCATCGCGGCGAGCAGGCCGGTCCGCGCGTCGGTCGACTCCGAGCCGAGGATGACCAGGTCGAACCCGGTGCGCTGGAGCACGGTGGCCAGGGCCAGCGACGTGGCGAGCGCGTCGGACCCCTCCAGCGCGTCGTCCACCAGGTGCACCGCCTTGTCGGCGCCCATGGACAGCGCCTTGCGGATCGACTCGCTGGCCTTCTCCGGGCCCATGGTCAGGATGGTCACCTCGCCCCCGTGCGCCTCGGCGAGGCGGAGCCCTTCCTCGATCGCGTACTCATCGAGTTCGTTGATGACCCCGTCGACGGACGCACGGTCGAGCCGTGAATCCTCCGGCCGCAGCGTGCGCTCCGCCCACGTGTCGGGGACCTGCTTGACGCAGACGACGATGTTCATGACCGGTGGCCGACCTCCTGCCCCTGTCGCTTGTGGCCCGGCGCTGGCGCCCGGGCTGGGTCAAGACTGCCAAACGCGGCCGCCTGGCCCTGCCGCGGGGTGCTTCCCGCAGGCGGCACCGCTATGTTACTTGCTAGTAGCTTTCCGGTCGAATCGCGTGCTCCGCGGCCTCCACCACGTTGGTGAGCAGCATGGCCCTGGTCATCGGCCCGACACCGCCCGGCATCGGCGCCAGGTAGCCGGCCACCTCGGCGACCTCGGGCGCCACGTCACCGGTCAGCCCGGCCTCGGTCCTGGTGATGCCCACGTCCAGCACGGCGGCGCCGGGCCTGACCATGTCCGCGGTGAGCAGGCCCGGCCGCCCGGCGGCCACCACCACGATGTCGGCGCCGCGGGTGTGCGCGGCCAGGTCCCTGGTCCCGGTATGGCACAGGGTGACGGTCGCGTTCTCGCTGCGGCGGGTGAGCAGCAGGCCGAGCGAGCGGCCCACGGTGATGCCGCGCCCGATCACGGTGACGTCCGCGCCGGCGATCGGCACGCCGTAGCGCCGCAGCAGCTCCACGATCCCCCGTGGCGTGCACGGCAGCGGTCCCGGCTCGCCGAGCACCAGCTTGCCCAGGTTGACCGGGTGCAGCCCGTCGGCGTCCTTGGCCGGGTCCACCCGGTGCAGGATGGCCAGTGCGTCCAGTTGCGGCGGCAGCGGCAGCTGGACCAGGTACCCGGTGCACTCCGGGTTGGCGTTCAGCTCGTCGATCACCGCCTCGACCTGCTGCTGGCTGGCGTCGGCGGGCAGGTCACGGCGGATGCTGGCGATGCCGACCTGCAGGCTGTCGCGGTGCTTGCCGTTGACGTAGGTGCGGCTGCCCGGGTCGTCCCCGACCAGCACCGTGCCCAGGCCGGGCACCCGGCCCGCGGCGGCCAGGACGGCCACCCGGTCGCGCAGGTCCGCTTTGATGGCGGCGGCGGTGGCGCGCCCGTCGAGAATGCGCGCGGTCATCATGCGGTCCCGGTCTTGCTGCTGAACGGAATGCCCATGGTGCCCTTTCGGCGTCGGCGAGGCGGGTTTCGGGGCTCGTCAGTGGAAGAAGTGCCTTGCCCCGGTGAAGTACAGGCTGACCCCGGCGGCCTGGGCCGCGGCGATGACCTCCCCGTCGCGGATCGAGCCACCGGGTTCCACGATGGCACGGACCCCGGCGTCGGTCAGGACCTGGAGGCCGTCCGCGAACGGGAAGTAGGCGTCGCTGGCGGCGACCGCCCCCCGGCACCGCTGACCGCTGCGGGCGACCGCGATCCGCGCCGAGTCGACCCGGTTGACCTGGCCCATGCCCACCCCGACCGTGGCGCCGCCGGTGGCGAGCACGATGGCGTTGGACTTGGCCGCGCGGCAGGCCCGCCACGCGAAGGCCAGGTCGGCGAGGCCGTCCGCGGTCACCGCCGCGGCCCGCCTTGAGCTCCCAGGTGGCCGGGTCGTCGCCGGGCGCGTCGAGCCGGTCGGCCGTCTGCAGGAGCATGCCCCCGTCCACCTGGCGCCACTCGACCTGCGGCCCTGCCGGGTAGCCGCCGCGGCCCCGGCCGGGGCTGGGGCCGGGGCCGGGCATTGCAGCAGCCGCAGGTTCTTCTTGGCCGTGAGCAGCTCCAGCGCGTCGCCTCGAAGCCCGGGCGCGACGAGCACCTCGGTGAAGATGTCCGCGACCTGGGCCGCCATCGCCGCCGTGACGACACCGTTGGCCGCGATCACCCCGCCGTAGGCCGACACCGGGTCGCACGCGTGCGCCTTGCGGTGCGCCTCGGCCAGGTCGGCGCCGATGGCGATGCCGCACGGGTTCGCGTGCTTGATGATCGCCACGCACGGCTCGGCGAAGTCGAACGCGGTCCGCCAGGCCGCCGCGGCGTCACCGTAGTTGTTGAAGGACATCGCCTTGCCGTGCAGCTGGGTGGCCGTGGCCAGGCCGGCCGGTGCGCCGGGGCGCACGTACAGCGCGGCGCCCTGATGTGGGTTCTCCCCGTAACGCAGCACCTCGCGGCGGATCCACACGGCCGACACCAGGTCCGGCCAGCCGGTCTCGCGCGCGACATCGTCGGGCGCGTAGGCCGCGGCGAACCAGGACGCGACGGCGGCGTCGTAGCGGGCGGTGGCCGCGTATGCCGCGGCGGCCAGGCGCTGCCGCTGCTCGCGGGTGAAGCCACCCGCGTGGGCCGCCGCGGCGGCCGCCTGGTACTGGGACGGATCGGTGATGACCGCGACCCTGGCGTGGTTCTTCGCGGCCGCCCGGACCATGGCCGGCCCGCCGATGTCGATCTGCTCCACACACTCGGCCGGGGAGCCTCCGCCGGCGACCGTCGCCTCGAACGGGTACAGGTTCGACACGAGCAGCTCGAACGTGCCGATGCCCAGCTCGGCGAGCTGCTCGGCGTGCCCGGGCCGGCCGGTGTCGGCGAGCAGCCCGGCATGGACGCCGGGATGCAGGGTCTTGACCCGGCCGTCCAGGCACTCGGGAAACCCTGTCACGTCCTCGACCGGGGTCACCGGCACGCCCGCCGCCGTGATCGCCGCGGCCGTGCTGCCGGTACTGACGATCTGCACACCGGCAGCCGCCAGGGCGCCGGCCAGTTGGGCCAGGCCGGTCTTGTCGTAGACGCTGACCAGCGCCCGCTTGATGGGAACCTTCGTCACTACCCGATCCTCTTCATCCCTGGCCGGCCTTGTCCGCCACCGCTTCCCGGCGGCCGGCCAGCACCGTCCTGCCCCGCACCGACCAGCCGTCCCGGACCATCCTGCCGACCGTATCCACCAGGAGGGCGCGCTCGGTCACCTTGATCCGCTCGTGCAGCGCGGTCGACGTCGTCATCCTCGCCGACCGGCACCGCTGCCTGGGCGATCACCGGCCCGGTGTCGGTGCCCGCGTCGACCAGGAACACCGTGCAGCCCGGTCACCTTCACCCCGTAGGCGAGCGCGTCCCTGACCGCGTGCATGCCGGCGAAGGCAGGCAGCAGGGAGGGGTGGGTGTTGACGAAGCGCCCGGCGAAGCGGCCGAGGAAGTCCTGGCCGACCAGCTTCATGAACCCGGCCGAGATGACCAGGTCCGGCTGGTAGGTGCGCGCAGGACTCGGTCAGCGCACGGTCCCACGCGGCCCGGGCAGGATGGTCGGAGAGCCTGGTGGGTGAAGACTGGTACGCCCGCCCGGCGCGCCCGCGCGAGCCCCTCGATCCCGGTGCGGTCCGCGCCCACCGCCACGACGGCCGCGCCGTAGGAACCGTCCGCTGCAGGCGTCGATCAGCGCCTGGAGGTTGGTGCCCGCCCCGGAGACGAGGACCACGAGGCGTGCCGTCATGCGAGCCACCCTAACGGCTCCGCCAGGCCAGGCCGGCCCGGTGCCGCCGCGCGCGGTGACATCGGGCACAGATGGCCGAAGCGCACAGGTCAGCCACTGTTGCCGGGCACAATGGGGGAGCCATGCCCCCCCTTGACCAGTCCCGGCACAAGCCTCCGGGCCGCGCTGCCCGCCGAGCCGGCCGCGCAGCGGCGCGCGGTCGCGGCCCTGCTCGTCGCGCTGCTGAGCCTGACCGGCATCCTGGCGCTCGGCGACCCGCAGCGCGGGATCTACCTGGTGGCCTACGCGCTGCTCGCCGGCGTCGTCGCGATGTGGCTGGCGGTGACCTCGCTGGCGCGGGCCAGGCGCGGCCGGACCGCGCGGCCGCACGGATCGGCGGCCGCGACCGCGATCGCCGCGAGCCGGGATCCTGGTCAGCATGGTCCTGCTGGTTGCCTTCATCGTGCTGGGGCAGCAGATGGCCACGTACGGCCAGTGCCTGAGCGGGGCGGGCACGACCACCGCCCAGCAGTCCTGCCAGGTCCAGTTCACCCGCGCGGTGAACCGGGAAATCTCGACGCTGCGCACCGCGGACGGCGGCTAGGCAGCCGGGCCAGGCGGCCGCGGTGGGGTCAGGGGAGCCTGGCCGGGCCGAGCGGGGGACGGTCATCGGGTGGCCCGTCATCCTCCTCGCCGGCCCACGGGTCCAGGTAGATCCGGTGCCCGTCGTCCTCGGGCCCGGCCGGTGACATGGCCGGCCGCGGCGGCGGTGCGGCGGTGCGGCGGGCCCGCGCGGCAGCGAGTTCCGGGTCCCGGCGCACCCGGAGCCAGTTGGCGATCGCCCGTGGCCACGGCCGCCGAGACGCCGATCTCCAGGATGGCGACCACGGTCGCCTGCCAGCCGGACGGCCCGACCGCGGCGAGCCGGCCGCTGCCCAGCGGCCCGCCGGAGAACGCCGCGAACACGCCGATCACGCACCCGGTCGCCACGCCACAGGCGAACCCCCACAGCGGGGCCACCTCGGCCGCCGGGGTGGGCGCGGCACGCGCCACCAGGATGCCGCCGACGGCCCCGGCCAGGTAGGGCAGGGCGAGCACGACGACGGAGACCCCGCCGGGGACTCCGTGGGCGCTGGTGGGCAGCGCGGACAGCATCGGGAACAGCGGCAGCGGCCCGAGCGCCGCCCCGGTGGGCGCCACCACGGTCGAGGTCCCGAACGCGAATCCCGGGCCGAGCGAGTAGCAGATCGCCCAGCCGACGGCGTTGGGCACGTAGGCAAGCTGGGCGAGGACGAGCAGCGCCCCGCCGACGACCCCGGGCGCGAGCGACGCGTCCATCGCCCGGTACTCCCCCAGGTGCGCGGCGAGCGATCCGGCCGCCAGCAGCGCCCCGCCCGCGGCCAGCACGGCGAGCGCCCCGGCGGTGCCGAGCACCACGGAGCGGGACCTTGGCGGCATGAGCCGGAACAGCCTTGGCCATGGCGCCAGCGCACGCGCGCCGCCGAGGCCGCCCGCGCACGCGGCCAGCAGGAAACCGGCGATGACCGCCTCGGGCAGGGACGGTGCGGCCAGCTGGGACCTGCTGGCGAGCGCGAGCGCCCCGCACAGCGCGGCGTACGGAGCGGCGAGCGCGAGCGCCGCGTACCCGACATCGCTGAGCTTGGTCATCTCACCGGTGCGGACCAGCCACCGGCCGGCCCGCCACAGCAGTGCGCCGGGAAGCAGCACCAGGCCGAGCGGGAGCATGCCGATCCGGCCCGCGCCGCTGACGGTGATCTCCACGTGATGGGCAGCCAGCCACAGGCAGGTCGCCGTCCGCATGCACCCCGGGCAGCCCGAGGCCGGAATGCGGGGCGGCGATCCATCCGGCGACCACCAGCGGCGTGAGGATGACCAGGCCGGTGACCGTGACCGCGGACGCCGCGATGGCACCGGACACCACGAGGGGCCGGGCCCCGCCACGCACCGGTGGCGGCGCGGCGCGTCCCGGCCGGGAGCCGGCCTCGGGACGGTGGGTCAGGGGCGGTCACGCTTCCATCCTGGCAACGCTGGTGCCGCCGGCCCCGGCGGAGCCACGGCCCGGCCGGCCAGGCGGCATCGGTCGACGCGCTGTCCCCCTAACAGGTGGTGTTGGGTGTCTTCAGGTAGCCCTTGTAGGAGTACAGGCCGTTCTGCTGGAGGGACGGGCTGGCGTGGGAGAACCACGAGATCCCCGCGATGTCGCTGGGGTGGTACGTGGTCGAGCCGACCTTGATCGTGTACCAGGGCTTGGCCATCGCCTCGACCGGGTCACCGACCTCCAGCAGGTTGGAGAAGCAGGTGGCGCCGTACGGCTGGTTCCAGGTCGGGACGATGTTGTTGACGAACGGGTCGTCGGCCCACTCCGACACCTCGTGGCTCATCGTGTAGACGTCCGCGTTGCCGTTGCGCGACCAGGCCCGCGGGCGATCCAGTTGGCGAACGCGTAGGTGTTCGTGCCCGACGCCGAGGGGTACGAGCCGTGGTACCCGTACACGCAGCAGTCCGAGGTGTTGCCGATGTACAGGAACGTGCTGCCGGACAGGATCAGCGGCAGCGAGGTGGCGGAGAAGTTGTGCGCGGTGATGATGCTCGACAGTTTGTTCGCCCACCAGCTGTAGAGGATGTTCGCGTACGGGATGCCGTTGAAGGTGAGGCCGGTGCCGTCGGCGGCGGGAACCTTGATGGTCACCGTCGGCAGGACCGTGGGCGTGCCGAGCAGCAGGTGCCAGTTCGGCGCCGACGCCGACACGGTGCCCCAGAATCCCGCGCGCAGCATGGCGTCGCCGAGTTGCGTGGTCCCGCTGGTGAACGCGGCGTTGCTGAATATCGGCGATGCCATGAGCTTGCTGGCCGACCCGGTCACCGTGACGCCGTTGGACATGACCACCTTGAGCGGCAGGATCTCGGTGGGGACGGTCGTCGTCTTGGACCCGGCGGCCGGGTTCGTGCCGGCCATCTTGTAGGTGTAGGTGGTCGAGTTGAGCGTGAACGACCCGCTCCAGTTCGGGATCGTGGCCGCCGCCGTCCGTGCGGCGTGCCCGCGCCAGGAATGCACCGTGAACATGGCATGCCCGCCTCGGCCGGGGCCCGCTGGTACTCGCCGCAGCGGCCGCTGGCGTCAGGCCAGCCCCCGCCAGCGCAGCCACAACAGCCACACTGGCCACACCGGTTGACGTGATTCGTACTTTACGCCAGCATAATCCCCCCTATTCAGGTAAAGCCTGATTCAGGAAATCCTAAACCAGGATTAATGAATAAAAGGGGACATTCGGCGGGCCTGGCGGCCGGTGTTCAGCGCCCGGGCACGATCTCGCGGACGAGGCGCGCGGTCTCGCTGGGCGTGCGGCCTACCCGGACCCCGACCTTCTCCAGGGCTTCCTTCTTGGCCTGGGCGGTGCCTGACGACCCCGACACGATGGCCCCGGCGTGGCCCATCGTCTTGCCCTCGGGCGCGGTGAACCCTGCCACGTAGGCGACGACCGGCTTGGTCGACGTTCTGCTCGATGAAGGCGGCGGCGCGTTCCTCCGCGTCCCCGCCGATCTCGCCGATCATCACGATGGCGTCGGTCTCCGGGTCGTCGGCGAAGGCGCGCAGGCAGTCGATGTGGGTGGTCCCGATCACCGGGTCACCGCCGATCCCGACGGCCGTGGAGAAGCCGATGTCACGCAGTTCGTACATCATCTGGTAGGTCAGCGTGCCCGACTTGGACACCAGGCCGATCCGGCCCTGCGACGTGATGTCGGCCGGGATGATGCCCGCGTTGGACTTGCCGGGCGAGGCGATGCCCGGGCAGTTCGGGCCGACGATGCGGGTGACGTTGCCCTTCGACCCGGCGTACGCCCAGAACTCGGTCGAGTCGTGCACCGGGATGCCTTCGGTGATCACGACGACCAGCGGGATCTGGGCGTCGATCGCCTCGATCACGGCGCTCTTGGCGCCGGCCGGCGGGACGAATACCACCGATACGTCCGCGCCGGTCGCGGCCATCGTCTCGGCCACGGTGCCGAACACAGGAACGGCGGCGACTGCCGAGGTCCACGGTCTGGCCGGCCTTGCGCGGGTTGGTCCCGCCGACCACCGTGGTGCCCGCGGCGAGCATCCTGCGGCCGTGCTTGCGTGCCCTCGGACCCGGTGATGCCCTGGATCATGATCCGGCTGTCGCCGGTAAGGAAGATCGCCATCTCATGCTCCCGTGGAGTTGGCACCGGTTGCCGGGCTGGCAGCCAGTTCGGCGGCGCGGCGCGCGGCACCGTCCATGGTGTCGTTCTGCTCGACCACGGCGAGGCCCGCCCCGTCCAGGATCGCCCGCCCGGCCGCGGCGTTGTTGCCGTCCAGCCGGACCACGATCGGGCGGGTCACCTGCTCGCCGCGCTCATTGAGCATGCCCAGCGCGGACACGATCCCGTTCGCCACCTCGTCACAGGAGGTGATGCCGCCGAAGACGTTGACCAGCACGCTGCGCACGGCGGGGTCGGACAGCACGATCTCCAGGCCGTTCGCCATCACCTCGGCCGAGGCCCCGCCGCCGATGTCCAGGAAGTTCGCGGGCCGGATCCCGCCGAACGCCTCGCCGGCCTGGCGCCACCACGTCGAGGGTGGACATGACCAGCCCGGCGCCGTTGCCGATGATGCCGACCTCTCCTTCGAGCTTGACGTAGTTGAGGTGCTTGGCCCTGGCCCGTGCCTCGATCGGATCCGCGGATCCCGGGTCGGCGAACCGCTCGTGGTCCTGCCGGAAGGCCGCGTTGTCGTCCAGGGTGACCTTCCCGTCGAGGGCGACCACCTGGCCGCCGCCGGTGAGGATCAGCGGGTTGACCTCGACGAGCGTCGCGTCCTCGTCGGTGAACACGGCCCACAGCCGCTCGGCGGCCGCAGCGGCGCCCGCGACGGCCTCGGACGGCAGCCCGCCGGCGGACACGATCTCGGTCGCCTTCGCGTCCGTCCACCCCGGTCGAGCGGATCGACCACGATCTGGGCGACCGCGGCGGGGCTGGTGTGCGCCACCTCCTCGATCTCCATGCCGCCCTGCACCGAGCAGATCGAGGTGAAGGTCCGCGCCGCCCGGTCCACGAGGAACGACAGGTAGAACTCCCGGGCGATGTCGCTGGCCTCCTCGACCAGCACCGCGTCCACCCGGTGGCCCTTGATATCCATGCCGAGGATCTCCTGCGGCCCTGGCCTGCGCCTCGTCCGGGCCGTCGGCCAGCTTGACGCCACCCGCCTTGCCCCTGCCCCCGGTCTTCACCTGGGCCTTCACCACCACGCGCGGCGTGCCGGCGGCTGCGAATTTCGCCGCGATCGCGCGGGCTTCCTCAGGCGTGCGGGCGACGCTTCCCTTGCGGCACGGGAACCCCGTACTCCCGGAACAGTTCCTTCGCCTGAAACTCAAACAGGTCCACTGTTGTCCATCCTCGGTCCGGCTGGATTCGCACGGAAGCCTATCCGCTCTGCTTCCAGTCCGCGCACACCCCCAGAACGCCTGCCTCGCCCACAGAAACAGTTCGTGATCATGGCGATTTGGCTGCCGGGGCATGGCGTGCCAGATCCGAAATGACCGGCTCTGCCCGGCTGGTCATCGAGTGGGCTGCCTGGCCCGCGCCTTCGCCCGGGACCTGAATGTCGTCGTTGTGGCAGCCACGACAAAAGAGTGTCGTCGTTGTGGCAACGACGACAAACGCACCCGGGAGGGATCCGTTCCACCGGCCGCAGCGGCCGCTGCGGTCACAGCCGTCACGCGGGTGTCGGCCGGTCTCCCCGATGATCACGGGACCACAGCACCTGGGGTAGCCAAAACGCCATGATCATCAGCGGTCTGGATGTGGCTCTGGGGGATTATGGGCCTGGGTGGGCTGTGCGGTCAGGCGGGGTGGCGCTGGCCTAGGGAAGACCTCACCCAGTCCACGATCTCGTGCATGGATGCGCCTGGGGTGAAGATCTTGGCCACGCCCATCCGCTCCAGCTCGGCGATGTCCGCGTCGGGGATGATGCCGCCGCCGAAGACCACGATGTCCGTGGCGTTGCGTTCGGCAAGCAGTTCGAGCACCCGGGCGAACTGGGTCATGTGCGCGCCGGACAGGATCGACAGCCCGATCGCGTCGGCGTCCTCCTGGAGCGCGGCGGCCACGATCTGCTCGGGGGTCTGGTGCAGCCCGGTGTAGATCACCTCGACGCCGGCGTCCCGCAGCGCCCGCGCCACCACCTTGGCGCCACGGTCGTGCCCGTCCAGGCCGGGCTTGGCGATAACGACCCGGATGGTTCCCATGCCTGCCTCCCGCGGCGCTGCGGTGACTGGATGACGCAACATACCCATGCTACGGAGCGCGTTCCCGTCGCCCTTACCAAAGCTTCTCAATGGGCGCGTAGCGCAGGACCAGGTGCTTGATGCCGTACTCGCCGCCGAAGTCGATCTTCGCCTCGGGGTCGTCGGCGGAGCCCTGCACGGACACCACCGTGCCGAGGCCGTAGGTGTCGTGGGTCACCTTGTCCCCCGGGGACAGCGAGGGCACCCGCCGGTTGCCCGGCGAGCGAACGCCGGGCCGCTGGGCCAGCCGTTGCGAGGCGGGAGCCACCGCGGACGCCGCCGCGGTCTGGTCCCGGCGCCACTCGATCAGCGAGGCCGGGATCTCGGCTCAGGAACCTGGACTGCGCGTGGTACTCCGGCCTGCCCCACCAGGTCCGGGCCAGCGCCCGGGTGAGGTAGAGCCGGTGCTCGGCGCGGGTGATCCCGACGTAGGCCAGCCGCCGCTCCTCCTCGAGTTCCTTGTCGTCGCCGACCGAACGCTGATGCGGGAAGACGTTCTCCTCCAGGCCGGTGAGGAACACCACGGGGAACTCCAGGCCCTTGGCGGTGTGCAGGGTCATCAGCGTCACCACGCCGCCGTGGTCCTCGCCCTCGGGGACCTGGTCGGCGTCGGCGACCAGGGACACCTGCTCGAGGAAGTCCGCGAGGGAGCCCTCGGGCGGGGCACCGTCGTCGTCGTCCGGGTCGGTCGGCCCCGCTGCGCCGCCGGTCGCGTCGAACTCCCGTGCCACGGAGACCAGCTCGTTCAGGTTCTCGATCCGGCTGGCGTCCTGGAGATCCTCCGAGGCCTGAAGCTCAGCCAGATACCCGGAGCGGTCAAGCACCATCTCGGCAAGCTCGGCGACCGGCATCCCGGCGGCCTCGTCGCGGCCCGGAAGCCCTCGATGAGTTCGTTGAACGACTCGATCGACTTGCGCCGACCTCGGCGCGATCCCGGGCACCTCGTCAGGCTGGGCCAGGGCGGCGGCGAACGACTGCCTGTCCCGCTGGGCGAGCGCCGCCATGCACGCCTCCGCCCGGTCGCCGATCCCCCGCCGCGGCACGTTCAGGATCCGCCGCAGCGACACCTCGTCCCCGGGGTTGGCGATCAGCCGCAGGTAGGCGAGCAGGTCGCGGACCTCGCGGCGCTCGTAGAAGCGGACCCCGCCGACCACCTTGTAGGGCAGCCCGGCCCGGATGAAGACCTCTTCAAAGACCCGCGACTGGGCGTTGGTGCGGTAGAACACCGCGACCTGGCCCGGGCGTGGCCTCCCTCTCGTCGGTGAGCCGGTCCACCTCCTCGGCCACGAACGCGGCCTCGTCGTGCTCGCTGTCCGCGACGTAGCCGACGATCGGCGGGCCGTCACCCGCGTCGGACCACAGCCGCTTCGGGCGTCCGGCCGCCGTTCCTGGAGACCACCGCGTTCGCCGCCGCCAGGATGTTCTGCGTGGACCGGTAGTTCTGCTCCAGGAGGATCACCGTGGCACCGGGGAAGTCGCGGGTGAACTCCTCGATGTTGCGGATTGTCGCGCCGCGGAACGCGTAGATCGACTGGTCGGCGTCCCCCACCACGGCGAGTTCACCGGGGAGCGGCCGCTGTCCGGCTCGGTGGTGACCAGTTCCCGGACCAGCACGTACTGCGCGTGGTTGGTGTCCTGGTACTCGTCCACGAGCACATGCCGGAACCGCCGCCGCCAGGCCTGGGCCACGTCGGGGAAGGCCTGCAGCAGGAACACCGTGTTCATGATCAGGTCGTCGAAGTCCATCGCGCCCGCGGCGACAAGCCGGCGCTGGTACTCACCGTAGGCCTCGGCCAGCGCGCGCTCCCGGTAGCCCTCGGCGCGGGCGGCGAACGTCTCGTGGTCGATCAGTTCGTTCTTCAGGTTGGAGACCTGCGCGAGCATCCCCCGGGGCGGGTGGTGCTTGGCGTCGAGGTCCAGTTCGCGGCAGGCCAGGGTCATGAGCCGCTCGGAGTCGGCCTGGTCGTAGATCGAGAACGAGGAGGGGTAACCGAACCGGCCCGCCTCCCGGCGCAGGAACCGTACGCAGGCCGAGTGGAACGTCATCACCCACATGCCGCGGGCGCGGGAACCGGTCAGCGCGGCCGCCCTGGCCGCCATCTCGCCCGCGGCCTTGTTGGTGAACGTGATCGCCAGGATCTCTCCGGGGCTGACCCCGCGCTCCGCCATCAGGTAGGCCATCCGGCGGGTCAGCACCCGGGTCTTGCCCGAGCCTGCCCCGGCCACGATGAGCAGGGGGCTGCCCTCGTGCACGACGGCCGCGCGCTGCTGGGGGTTCAGGTCCTCGAGGAGGGCATCGATGGCGGTGACGGTCACGTGCCAAGAGTAGGCGGTGACGGTGACGCCCGGATGCCGCCGCGCGGGCCGTTTCCGGCGGCCGCCCGGGCCATCCCATGTCCCCGGGCACGACGTCCCAGGCCAGGCACGGCTTTACCGCGCGGGCCATTTCCCGTGTCCGGGCACGGCTCCCAGGCCGGACACGGATTTCCAGGCCGGGCACGGCTTACCGCGCACACCGTCGCGCCCGGAACGCCGGTGGCCCGCGGGCGCGCTGCCCGCGGGCCACCGGCCATGCGCTGGTTCAGACGTCCGTGTCGGGCACCAGGGTCGGGGTGGCCCGGGTCAGGGTCTCCTTGCGGAAGTAGGCCGGCCTGGTCACCCGCATGTAGATGAACCCGAGCACGCCGGCCATCGCGGCCCCGAACGCGATGAGGAAGATCCCGCCGATCTCCCAGTGCAGGCCCGGCACCGTCCAGAACGTGTAGCCGAACGTCGCCGTCCAGTCGCTTTGCAGGCTGTAGATGCCCGCCGACCACATGATCAGCCAGCCGAGGCCGGGCAGGATGCCGCGCATCCAGAGGTTGCGGGTGCTGCTCGTCAGCGTCTTGCGGTAGTACCAGACGCAGGACAGGGCGGTGAGCCCGTAGTAGAAGGCGATGTAGATACCGATCGCGGTGACCGCGTCGTAGATGACGTTGCCGCCCGAAATGTAGTTCATCGCGACGTAGAGGACGATCGAGACGGCACCCATGACGACGGTGGACACGGTCGGAGTCAGGTGCTTGCGGTGGATCCTGGCGAACGAGTCGGGCAGCGCCTTGTACGCGGCCATGGACAGGGTCGTCCGCGCGGTCGGCAGGATGGTCGTCTGGGTGGAGGCAGCGGCCGAGGACAGCACCATGAGGATCAGCAGCCGGGACAAGAAGGTGCCGAAGCCGCTGGTGCCGAAGATCGCGCCGCCGAGCACCGACAGCACGTCGCCCCCGTGGGCCTCGTTGCTCAGCCCGGCCCCCGTCGAGCCGACCCCGGCGAACGCCAGCACCGAGACGATCACGATCACGTAGGTGACCAGCAGCAGCACGGTCGAGATGATCGCCGCTTGGCCGGGGGTCTTGTTCTTGTCCCTGGTCTCCTCGTTGACCGAGACGGCGGTGTCCCAGCCCCAGTAGATGAACAGCATCAGGATGATCGCGCCGAGGAAGCCTGAAAGGGTTATATGAGTGGGCAGCAGCCAGGTGAAGCTCGGGTGCCTCGACGTCGCCGGGTGGTTCGCGCCATACACCTTGACCAGTGCCGTCACCGACAGCACCAGCAGCATGACGAGTTCGATGCTCAGCAGGGCCTTCTGGAAGTTCGCCGAGACCTCGATGCCGCGATAACAGATGTAGGTCATCGCTATGATCCAGATGACCCCGACGAGCAGCACCCAGCCGCTGGCCGGGTTGGTCCCGATGGCGCTGTTGGGGCCCTGGACGAGCAGGAACACATACTGCCCGGCCACCTGCGCCAGGCTGGCCATGACCAGGATGTCGGCGGCCACGATGCCCCACCCGCCAGCCCAGCCGGTCTTCGGGCCGAACGCCCTCGCCGCCCAGGTGAACGTGGTCCCGCAGTCCGGGTCCGCCTTGTTCATCTCGCTGTAGCCGATCGAGCAGAACAGGATCGGGATGAACGCCAGTATGGCGACCGCAGGGGCCTTGTAGTGAACCAGAACCACAACGAACAGCAGGGTGGCCGCCAGGCTGTAGGCCGGGGCGGTCGACGCGACCCCCATGACCACGCTGGAGACCAGCCCGAGGGCACCGCTCTTGAGGCCCTTGTCCTGGGATTCTTCCATCGGCTGCGTCTGGGGCGCCGTAGTCGCCATGCCAAGCCTCCTGGGTTCCCCGCGCTTGCCCGGATGATCACGGTAGCGCTCCGCCACCAGGCCGGCTCCGGATCAGTTAGCGGGAAGCTACGGTTTCAGTACCGATTGGCACGGTTCTAGCACGCGTAGCGGTCATTGGCAACGATTTCCGTTGTCTGAGATGAAAAAGATGACTGGTCTCGTTGGTCGGCAACGCCGGAGAAGGCTAAGATCGCCGCTATGCGTATCCTCCTCGTCGGCGCCGGTGGCGTCGGCACCGCTTTTGCCCGGATCGCCGCCCGGCGCCGGTTCGCCGACCTGGTGGTGGCCGACTACGACCTGGCCCGCGCGCAGCAGGCCGCCGCGGCGAAGGACGGCTACGTGGCCGTCCGGCTGGACGCCCGCGACGAGCAGGCCACCGCCGCGCTGCTTGCCGAGCACTCCTGTGACGTGCTGATGAACGCCACGGACCCGCGGTTCGTCATGCCGCTGTTCCGTGCCGCGCTGTCGGCCGGCGTGCATTACCTCGACATGGCCATGTCGCTGTCCCGCCCGCACCCGCAGGAGCCGCACGCCAGGACCGGGGTCAAGCTGGGCGACGAGCAGTTCGCGATGGGAGAGCAGTGGGAGCGGTCCGGGAAGCTGGCACTGGTGGGCATCGGGGTCGAGCCGGGCCTGTCCGACGTGTTCGCCCGGTACGCCGCAGACACCCTGTTCCGCGAAATCGGTGAGGTCGGCGTCCGGGACGGTGCGAATCTCGCGGTCGCGGGCTACGATTTCGCGCCCACCTTCTCCATCTGGACCACCATCGAGGAATGCCTGAACCCGCCGGTCATCTGGGAGGACGGCCGTGGCTGGTACACCACGCCACCGTTCTCGCGAGCCGGAGACCTTCACCTTCCCGGCCGGGATCGGCCCGGTGGAGTGCGTGAACGTGGAGCACGAAGAGGTGCTGCTGATCCCCCGCTGGGTCAAGGCGAAGCGGGTCACGTTCAAGTACGGCCTCGGCGCGGAGTTCATCGGCGTGCTGGAGACCCTGCACAAGCTGGGCCTGGACCGTACCGACCCGGTCAGCGCGGGCGGCGTGAGCGTGTCGCCGCGTGACGTGGTCGCGGCCTGCCTGCCTGACCCGGCCACTCTCGGCGACAAGATGAC
Organism: uncultured Actinomycetes bacterium; assembly: GCA_963725125.1. Lineage (GTDB taxonomy): Bacteria > Actinomycetota > Actinomycetes > Streptosporangiales > Streptosporangiaceae > DASXKD01. The sequence continues at coordinate 55,746 of CAVRXW010000067.1, read as the reverse complement.
GGGCCTGACCTGTGCAGGCACCTGGGTGACCGGCACCGGCACCGACGGTGCCCCGCGGCAGGTCTACCTGCATCATGTGGTGGACAATGCCTGGTCAATGGCCGAGTACGGATCGCAGGCCGTGGTCTGGCAGACGGCGGTGAACCCGGTCGTGGCACTTGAGCTGATCGATTCCGGCGCATGGTCGGGCGCCGGAGTGCTGGGCCCCGAGGCGCTGCCCCCGGGCCCGTTCCTGGACCTGCTCACCGACTACGGGTCGCCGTGGGCGTGCGAGGAACGCGCCCCCGCCGGACGGTAAGAGAACTTTCACTTCAAAACGGAGGCGTCGTGGCTGAGGACCTGCAGAACTTTATCGGCGGCCAGTGGACGGACTTGTCCTTCGATAAGCGCTCCGAGCTGATCAACCCCAGCACCGGCGAGGTGTTCGCCACGGCGCCGGTGTCCGGCGAGGCCGAGGTGGACGCCGCCGTGTCCTCGGCCGCTGCCGCATTCGAGGGCTGGCGGGACAGCACCCCCGCCGAGCGCAGCCTGGCCCTGCTCCGGATCGCCGACGCGATCGAGGCCCGCGCCGACGAGTTCGTCAAGGCCGAGTCCCGGAACACCGGGAAGCCGCTCGGGCTCACCGCATCCGAAGAGATCCCCCCGATGGTGGACCAGATCAGGTTCTTCGCGGGCGCGGCGCGGATGCTGGAAGGCCGGTCGGCGGGCGAGTACATGTCCGGGTTCACCTCGTTCATCCGCCGCGAGCCGGTGGGCGTGTGCGCGGCGGTCACGCCGTGGAACTACCCGATGATGATGGCGGTGTGGAAGTGGGCCCCGGCGCTCGCGGCCGGCAACACCATGGTGCTCAAGCCGTCCGACACCACGCCGGTCAGCACGCTGCTCATGGCCGAGCTGATGAGCGAGTTCCTGCCGCACGGCGTGTTCAACGTGGTCTGCGGTGACCGGGACACCGGCCGCGCGCTGGTCGCCCACCCGGTCCCGCAGATGGTGTCGATCACCGGCAGCGTGCGGGCGGGCAAGGAGGTCGCGGTCGCGGCCGCCGGACGATCTCAAGCGGGTCCACCTCGAACTCGGCGGCAAGGCGCCGGTCGTCGTGTTCGACGATGCGGACGTCGAAAAGGTCGCGGAGGCGGTCGCGATCGCCGGGTACTTCAACGCCGGGCAGGACTGCACCGCGGCGACCCGGGTGCTGGCCGGGCCGGGCGTCCATGACGCGCTCGCCGAGGCGCTCGCCGAGCAGGCCCGCGCCCAGACGGTGGCCGGTCCTGACAACCCGGACGCGGACTTCGGCCCGCTGAACAACTCCGCCCAGCTCGACCGGGTCACCGGGTTCATCGACCGGCTGCCCGACCACGCCAAGGTGCTGGCCGGCGGCCACAAGACCGGGGCGCGCGGTTTCTTCTTCGAGGCCAGCGTCGTGGACGGGCTGGCGCAGGACGACGAGATCATCCAGAACGAGGTGTTCGGCCCGGTCATCACCGTGCAGCAGTTCAGCGACGAGGCGGAGGCACTGGCCTGGGCGAACGGCACCAAGTACGGGCTCGCGTCCTCGGTCTGGACGTCGCGACCACGGGCGGGCGATGCGGATGGCGCGCGGGCTGGACTTCGGCTGCGTCTGGATCAACACGCACATCCCGCTGGTCGCCGAGATGCCGCACGGCGGGTTCAAGAACTCCGGTTACGGCAAGGACCTGTCGATGTACGGGTTCGAGGACTACACCCGGATCAAGCACGTGATGTCGTCCCTGGACTGAATCCGGATCCGTTGCCGCGGGCTTGTCTGCGGCGCTTTCCGTGGGGCGCCGCCACCGCGTCACTGCGCGCGGGCTTTGCGTTGCGGCGCTGCTCGTCGTGCCGGCGGCTCGCCAGACGCCGGTGCGGGAGGCACGGGGGTCCGGGGGCTTGCCCCCGGAACCAGCAGAGTCTCGGCGCCGGGAAGCCGCAGCGCGGAGCGATGCGGCGTTCGGCCCGGCGCCTGCGGCGTGCGGGCTGAGGTCCGTTGCTTGGGAGCGCTGCGTGGATCCGTAGAATCGGGAGAGTGCTAAGCGACACTGAGGTTCAGCGGGTTCTGGTGATTGCCGCGCATCCCGACGACGTGGATTTCAGCGCGGCGGGGACGATCGCGGGGTGGACCGGATGCGGGCATCGAGCGTTGTGTACTGCATCGTGACCGACGGGGACGCGGGCGGGCACGACGAGCCATGCCGCGATCCGAGATGGCACCGCTGCGGCGCAAGGAGCAGACGGCCGCTGCCGCGTGCGTGGGCGTCAGTGACCTGCGATTCCTTGGCTATCCGGATGGGCGGGTGGAAGCCACTCTCGGGCTGCGCAGGGACCTGGCGCGGGTGATCCGGCAGGTCCGCCCGGACCGGGTGATGTGCCCGAGCCCGGAGCGCAACTATGCCCGGATCGGGGTGAGCCACCCGGATCACCGGGCGGTGGGCTCCGCGGCACTGGACGCGATCTACCCGGACGCGCGTAACCCCTACGCGTTTCCCGAACTGCGGGCCGACGAGGGCCTGGAAGCCTGGACGGCGCGCGAGGTCTGGCTGCCCGGCGGCCCGGTGCCCAACCGCTACGTCGATGTGACCGGCACGTTCGACCGCAAGGTTGCCGCGCTGCGCGCACACGAGAGCCAGACCGGGCAGATGGACAAGCTGGCGGACTTCCTGCGCGACTGGCTGGCCGCCGCCGCGGCGGCCGGTGGCCTGCCCGAGGGCCGGCTGGCGGAAACCTTCCAGGTCCTCGACACGGCCTGACGGCGGCCGTCCGGCTGGCGCGGCCCACGCCACCACGCCAGCCAGCAAGGCCCGTAGCTTCTGGCCGGACCGGCCACCCGCGCGGGCGAATCTCCTGGAACCACGCCAGCCCGCCGCGCCGCCGACCTCAGCCCGGCCGCCAGCGCAGGCGAACCTCCCGGAACCACGCCAGCCCGCCGCGCCGCCGACCTCAGCCCGGCCGCCAGCGCAGGCGAACCTCCCGGAACCACGCCAGCCCGCCGCGCCGCCGACCTCAGCCCGGCCGCCAGCGCAGGCGAACCTCCCGGAACCACGCCAGCCAGCAAGGCCCTAGCGTCACGGCCGGGACCGGCCGCGGCCCGGGCAAGACGCCCGGAACCCGCCCACGCGCGAGGCCCGCGGCGTCGCGGGGTGGGTCCGGCCGCGACGCGGGCGAGGCTCGCGGCGGCCCGCCACGCTCGGGGCGGCGCGAAGCTCCAGGTCACTGGGCGGCTGGACCCCGGGGATCTTGGCGACTGTGGGTGGTTGATAGCTCACTCTTTTATCTCTTGTAACCCACTAGGAAATATAGGAAGCTGTGCTTGCCATCGTGTCGGCAGGCATCTGGCGAGGCGTCACCCGATCCATAACCTCAAGGAACAAGCATGCAAACAGCCAGGCGCACGCTGTCGTCACGTGCCAGGCGGACGTGGAACGTCCGCACGCTGATCGTGGGGGCCACGGCAACCGTGGCGCTGGGCCTCGCGGGCCTCACGGGAACCGCCCAGGCACTGCCCGTCACCGACGTGACGCTCACCACTCACAACGTCCCGGCAGGTGTCGCGACCGCCGTCGGTCTGACGCCGTGCACGTCCGGCACGCCGACCGTGACCAGCACGCCCAAGCTGCCCGCGTCGGTGGTCGCGATAGTCACCGGCCTGAAGTCCAAGCTGGTGGGGGTCTTCCCCGCTTCGCCGACCAGTTACGCGATCACCATCAAGTGCAGCGGCGGGGCCACGTTGCACCTCACGGTGACTGTCCTGGCGGCGGCACCGGAGAACTCGAGCATCGGCATGGGCGCGGACACCCAGCAGTTCCTGGTCGACCAGTTCAGCGGGGATTACAACGCCACACTGACCACCAGTAGCGCGTCGCGCCTGTACAACTTCGACGCCACCAACCCGGTCACCGGGGCAGAGAACGACACGATCACGCCCAAAGCCAACTGCGCGTCGTTCCCCCGGCCCGACGGGGCCTCGGCCGGCATCAAGCAACTCGCCACATTCGCCCAGACCACCGACAAGAAGTACTACTGCGACAACTGGGCCAACTCCGCGCGGCCGCGCGCTTCCACCGACCCGGCGTACGCGCCGGGCGGGGTAGCGTTCGTGAACCTGGCCGGCGACGCCGTCACCTGGGCCACCCCGGCGACCACCGACGCGCCGAAGACCCTGACCCCAACCCAGCTCAACCAGATCTACACCTGCTCGGTCACCAACTGGTCCCAGGTCGGTGGCAAGAACGCGCCGATCCAGCCATTCCTGCCGCAGTCCGGCTCCGGAACCCTCACCTTCTGGCTGGCCGCGATCGGCGTCACCACCCCCGGCCCGTGCGTCAGCAACGACAACAACACCCTGGAGCAGAACGAGGGCGTCAACCCGGTGCTGCAGACCCCCGAGGCGATCTGGATCTACTCGGTCGGCCAATACATCGGCCAGAGGTACCACTCCGCCGCGTGCACGAACTCCGGCTGCACCGCCAGCCCACCGTGCACACCGGTGATCGGCAAAAATGAGTTCGGTTGTAACCTGCGCGGCACGTACGTCCTCGGGGAGATCAGCGGCATCGCGCCGACCACCGGCACGGGCACCAGCACCGTGATCAACACGTCCTTCCCGTCCACCTTCCTCCGCACCCTGTACGAGGTGGTTCCTTACGACTCCAGCACCTCCGACCACATCCCCGGATCGGAATCGGGCGCGCCCGGTGGCGTGAACCTCGAAAAGCTCTTCGGCACGTCCGGCTGGGCGTGCACCAGTGCCAGCGCGAAGACCGACATCAAGAACTACGGATTCGTCCCGCTCTCGACCTGCGGCCTGACCAGCTAGGCCAACGGCTCCCACGGGCGCGGGAACAGTGGCCCCCGGCGAGGGGCGGGAGGACCGGCCAGTCCGGTGCTCCCGCCCCGGGGGCCACGGCCATTACACCCGACAAACAGTTTCTAGACACCAGTAATTCATCAATAGTTCACCTTTGGTGACGGTGGGACGCCGGCTATTTCCTATTTGTTCATGTCGGCGGTTGTTACCTATCCGTTCACCCGGAATAGCGTGAAAAGCACTTATGCTGAGAAATACGAGAGCGCCCGGGGCGGGCATCAGGGCTGGCGGCTCAGCCGACCAGGATGCGGGAGGCAACCAACCATGGCCGTTGCGCTGACGCCCACTCCGCCGTCGCCAGTCAGCGGCGACCGGCCCCGTGCGATAGCGGCCGCCCCCGTCCTGAGCGACAGGATTTTCCGCTCGGCCATGCGCGCCGCGGGCCTCGCGGTGCTGGCCATCACCGGGCTGATCCTGGTCTTCCTGGTACTGCGCTCGCTCACCGCGTTCCGCGCTGTCGGCTTTGGCTTCTTCACCACCGCGACCTGGTTCATCAACACGAACCAGTTCGGCATCGCGGCGATTCTCCCGCTCGGGATCCTGATCGCGCTGATTGCCCTGATCATCGCGGTGCCCGTGGGGCTGGCGAGCGCCCTGTTCATCTCGGAGTACGCGCCAGCCCGGCTGCGGCGTGCCCTCATCGCACTGGTCGACCTCATGGCCGCGATTCCCAGCATCATCGTGGCCCTGTTCGGCTTGTACTTCGTCATGCCGAAGATCATCGGCACCGATGCGTGGCTCGCCCACCACCTCGGCTTCATTCCGGTGTTCCATTTCCTGTTGCCGAACAGCCCAGGCAGCTTCGTGGGCTCCACCTTCATCGCGGGCGTGGTGGTATCGGTGCTGGTGATACCGGTCATCACCTCGCTGTCCCGGCAGGTGTTCTCGCAGGCCCCGCAGGGCGAGCGAGAAGCGGCCTACGCTCTGGGCTCCACCAAATGGGGGATGGTCCGCACGGTCGTGATCCCGTACGGCCGGGCGGGGATGATCGGCGCGAGCATGCTCGGCCTGGGCCGCGCCCTCGGCGAGACCATCGCGGTCTCCTTCATCCTGACCCCGCTCTACGTCTTCAACTACCCACGTGCTGGAGTCGGGCGGCAACTCGGTCACCTACATGATCGCGAACTTCGTGCTTCAAGAAGGGCCCAAGGGGATCTCCGCCCTGTTTGCCGCCGGGCTCGTGCTGTTCGCCCTGACGCTCGGGATCAACACCATCGCGGCGATCATCATCAACCGGTCGCGTTCCGGCGCGAGCGCCTCGGCGGACTGATGCCATGGTGACCCAAGACACCCGGTCAGTCGCGGCCGGCGCCCGCCCGGAGGGAACCGGCACCGGCGCGCAGGACGCCGACCGCAAGGTGCGGATCGTCCGGGTCTCCCCGGAGGGCGCCGCGACCCTGGGCGGCGCTGCGGCGAGTGCGCTCGGCCTGGTCTGGGTGCTCTACGAGCGCGTGCTGCCATTCACCGGCGTCCTTGGCTTCTGGCTGTGCTGGTACGTGGCCTTCCTGCTGCTCTACGCGGCGATGGCCCGGATGCAATGGGACCGGCGTGACGTCGTCAACAAGGTGATGGCGGTGGCGCTCGCCACCGGTGGGGCACTCGTCCTGGCGGTGGTGCTCGGCACGGACCTGTACACGCTGGTACGCGGCGCCGCCGCGGTCGTGCACGCCAACTTCTGGTTCCAGTCGATGGCGTTCGCCGGCCCGACCAGCGCGCTCGGCATCGGCGGTGCGGCGCACGCCGCCGTCGGCACCCTGGAACAGATCGCCATCGGCACCGTGCTCTCGGTTCCGCTCGCGGTGGCGACGGCCGTTTTCCTGTCCGAGGTGGGCGGTGCGCTCGCGCGCCCGGTCCGCATCATCGTCGAGGCCATGACCGCGCTCCCGGACATCATCGCCGGGCTGTTCATCTACGCGCTGTTCATCCTGACATTCGGGGAGCAGAAGAGCGGGCTGGCGGCCGGCCTGGCGATCGCCGTGACCATGCTGCCCATCATCGCCAGGGCATCCGAGGTGGTGCTCAGGCTGGTGCCCGGGACGCTGCGGGAAGCTTCCTACGCGCTCGGTTCGAGCCAGTGGCGGACCGTGTGGAACGTGGTCCTGCCCACGGCCCGGCCCGGCCTGGCCACCGCGATCGTGCTCGGCATGGCCCGCGGGATCGGGGAAACCGCCCCGGTTCTGATCGTGGCGGGCTACACGAAGGAGTTCAACTTCGACCCGCTGTCCGGGCCGATGGTGAGCCTGCCGCTGTACATCTGGAACTTCGTCCACATTGAAGGCGTCAATCCGCAGTACGTCGCCCGCGGCTTCGGCGCCGGCGTGGTGCTGGTGCTCGTCGTGCTGGGGCTGTTCACCCTCGCCAGAAAGCTCGGCGGTACCGCGCCAGGAGAGCTGACCAAGCGGCAGCGCCGCCAGCTGGCCCGGCAAGGAGCCCGGGTATGAGCCCCGCGGCCGGACGGCCCACGGTGCACCGTTCCGCATACCCAGCTATCAGGAGTCGGCATGCGTAGCTCGTCCCTGCTGGCCGTCCGGCCCCGCCGGGTGCTCGCCGTGGCGGGCCTGGTGTCCTTGGGGTCGGGCGTGCTGATGCTCACCGCCGCGGCGCACCCCGTCCACGCGGAGGCGAGCATGCAGTCCGCATCCCCGGCCGGTTACGCCCCCGCGGCGGTGAGCCACGGACGGCCCGGCAAGCCCTCCCGGGCGGCGGTCAAGGAGTTCGAGCGCCAGGTCAAGCACCAGGCCAAGCACCTCGCGGCGATCAGCCACTCGGCGACCACCGTGCCTGGCCCGCACATGTGGGACCCAGCGCTGAACGGCGGCAAGGGTGGCCCGAACCCGAATGCCAGCTCGGTGACCGTGTCGGCGACCAGCAACATGGTCAACCAGCAGATTCAGGTGTCGTGGACGAACTTCACCCCGAGCAGCGCGCTGATCTACAACGCCTCGAACACCTACTACCCGGTGATGCTGGCCGAGTGTGACAGCGCCAGCCCGGCCAGCCCCGCGGACTGCTACGCCGCCGAGGTCGGTGGTGTCTCGTCGGTGTCCGGCCCGGACGGCCCCGACAACACCGCCTACGGCACGACAGCACCGGACGGCACCGGCCTGGCCGACATCCACATCCTGACCGGGGTGGACAACCCGTTCCTCGGCTGTGCGAAAAGCCATACATGCTCACTGGTGATCGTGCCCGCGCAGGGCGGCAACATCGCGAAAACCCCGGCCGACTGCGCCGACCACAGCACCGACGCCGGCTTCGGCGGCACCGCCCTGGGCAACATCGACTTCGGCAGCAGCCCCAACGACTACCTGTGCTCGTGGGCGCAGCGGATCGTGGTCCCGCTCACCTTCGCGCCGTCGCCAAAGGACTGCCCGCTGCGCAACCCCTTGTTCAGCGTGGCCGGGCTCCCCCATGCTGGACCGGGCCATGCAGTCCTGGACCACGGCGCTGTGCCTGGGATCGCGCGGGTTCTTTGTCAACTACACCCCGTCGGTCGCCGAGCCCCAGGCGCTCCAGGAACTCCCTGGGGGGGCAACGGATGTGGCGCTGACCACCCGCACCGCCGAGGACAATGGGCTCAGCCTGGGGACGAGGCATTACCTGTACGCCCCGGTGGGCGTGTCGGCGGTCTCGGTCGCCTACTGGTTCGACAACCCACTCACCGGGCTGCCGCAAAGCGGCGTCGAACTCGACCAGCGGCTGCTGCTCAAGCTGCTCACCCAGTCCTACGCATTCGAGAACGACGGCTGCCCGATCAACCCGCCACCGCCGATCGGCTGCGACAACGGGGTGGACCACAACCCGGACAACCTGTTCGTCGACCCGGAGTTCACCCAGCTCAACCCGAACATCCTGGAGCCGGTCAACGGCCCCATCGAGATCCCCACCGTCATGTCCGGCCAGACCGACATGACCTGGGCCGTCACCAACTGGATCGCCGCCAACAAGGACGCCGCCGGGTTCCTGGCGGGCCAGTTCGACCCGTGGGGCATGCACCTGAACACCAACTACAACAAGCTGGGGTACCCCTACAACGACTTCGTCGGGCAGGACAACTACCCGATCATCGCGCAGGAGTACAACCCGGTGTTCCCGCTCACCACGGTCTCAAGCGACATGGTGGAGAACTGGCCCCCCGGCTTCTCGATCACCAAGGACCAGCAGGGCAACTTCGAGAGACTGCCGGCCCAGCCGGTCGGGCAGCGTGCGCTCATCACGCTCCTCGACGAGGCCGACTCGGCCGCGTACCTGTTCCCCAGCGCCGCGATCCCCAACGCCACCGGGACCTACACCACGCCCACCACCAGCGCCATGCAGGCGGCGCTGCAGGGGATGACCAACGCCGGGGACGGTACCGAGCAGCCGAACCTGAACAGCACCAGCAAGGCCGCCTACCCGCTCACCATGGTGATCTACGCGGTGGTCCCGACCAGCGGGACCTCCCACGCCAAGGCGGTCGGGATCGCCAAGTTCCTCGACTACGCCGCCGGCCTGGGCCAGCATCCGGGCGTGCAGCCAGGGCAGCTTCCGCCCGGTTACGCCCCGCTGCCGGCCAGCCTGGCGGCGCAGACCCGCAAGGACGCAACCGCGGTGCTGAACCAGACCGGCGCCAGCCCGCCCAAGACCACCAACCCCGGCACGGGCACGGGCACGGGCTCCACCCCGGGGTCGTCTTCCACCGGGAAGCCGGGATCGGTGGGCCTGCCCACGGTCGGCCCGTCGGCCGCCGCCATCCCGGGAATCGCCCTGGTCAACGACCAGCACGCGCAGCCGGCGCCGTTCACCAGGTACATCTTCCCCGCGCTGCTGATCCTGGGTGGGCTGGCGGCCCTGGCAGGCTCGTCCTCCCTCATCGGAGCCTCGCCCATCCCCCTGTCCACCCGGCTGCGCCGGATCGGCCAGGGCACGGCGGCGTGGGGCCGTACCACGCGCAGCCGCCTTGGATTGAGAAGGAGCAAGTGATGCCCAAGCTTCTGGCCCGGGCCCGCACCGCCGCCACGGCAGCGGCCGCGGTGGCGCTCGCCTCGCTGGGGCTCGTCGCCGCGCCGGCGCCCGCGGGCGCGGCCAGCCATACGCCCATCAGCGGGTCCGGCTCCTCGTGGGCCTCGATCGCCATCGACCAGTGGGCCCAGGACGTCCGGCCCAGCGGCATCGTGATCAACTACAACCCGGACGGCTCCGCGGCCGGGCGCGGCGACTACATGGCCAACCAGGACGACTTCGCCGGCTCCGACCCGCCATTCCGCAACGGCCAGGACCAGCTTGGCGGAACCGGCGCCGAGCACCCGTCCCAGGGGTACTCCTACATCCCGGACACCGCCGGCGGCACCGCGCTCATCTACCACATCGAGCAGAACGGCCACCTGATCACGAACCTCCGGCTGACCCCGAAGCTCATCTTCGACATCTTCACCGGGGCGATCAAGAACTGGGACGACCCGCGGATCGCATCGGTCTACGGCGGCAAGCTGCCGAACCTGCCGATCACCCCCGTGATCCGGTCCGACGGCTCGGGCGCCACCTACTTCCTGACCCTGTATTTCGCCACCGAGTTCGGGTCACAGTGGAACAAGTTCTGCGCGCAGGTGCACCCGGGCATCCACGACCCGTGCGGCCAGACGGAGTTCTATCCGTCCTTCGGCAACGCCAAGGCGGAAAACGGCTCCAACAACGTCATGGCCTATATCACCTCGACGTTCGGCGACGGCTCCATCGGCTACGACGAGTACGCGTACGCGCTGAACTCGCACTACCCCGTCGTCCAGCTGGAGAACCCGGCCGGTTACTTCGTCGGCCCCACCGCCTCCAACGTGGCCGTGGCGCTCACCAAGGCGATCATCAACCCCAACGTGAGCAGCCCGGACTACCTGCAGCAGGACCTGCACAAGCTCTACACCTTCACCGACCCCAGGAACTACCCGCTGTCCAGTTACAGCTACCTGATCGTGCCGCGCGAGGGCACCCAGCTCCCGACCAACTTCACCACCGCGAAGGGCGCGACGCTCAGCACCTGGATCAACTTCATGCTCTGCGGCGGCCAGCAACATCTCGACGGGCTCGGCTACTCCCCGCTGCCGAAGAACCTGGTGCAGGGCGGGCTGACACAGAACGGCAAGATTCCCGGCCATGTGCAGGTCCCGTCGATCAACCAGCTCAGCGGCTGCAACAACCCCACCATGCAGAACGGCCAGAACATCCTGCTCAAGGACGCGCCGGAGCCGTCGGCGTGCCAGTTCCACACTGCGCCGCTGAACTGCACGGTGAAGAACGGCAAGGCGGTAGCCACCGGGGCGAGTGCCGGCTCGTCCGGCCCGAAGGCCAATGCCTCGGCCTCGGCCGCGGCCGGCACCGGCACCGGCACGGGCACCGGGACGGGCACCACCACGAGCGCCACGGGGCCAGTCAACGGGGTGGTGGTGAACTTGTCCGCGGACCATACCAACGAGGCCGCGCTGGGCGCGCTCACCGCGCTCGGCATCCTCGTGGCCGTGGCCATCCCGCCGCTCCTGGCCGCCTGGCTGCGCCGCCGTCGCGGGCAGGCACATGGCTGACACCGTCCTGGCCGGGCCCGGTGCGGCCGCCTTCCCCGAGGCCGGAGCGGCGGCCGCACCGGGCACGCCGCCGGAGCCGGGCGCCCCGGCACCGGCACCGGCACCGCCCGAGGGCCCCGCGAACCCGGCGCTGCAGGCGGCGGGGGTGGCCCTGCTGCTGCTCGCTCTCATCGCGCTGGGGTTCATCGTTTACCTGTACGGCCTGTCCGGGGTGCAGGAAGCCAGGTCCCAGGTGGTCCTCTACCAGCGACTGCAAACGGAACTGGCGGAGGTTGGCGGCATCGCCGCCCCGCTGGGCCCGACCGCGGCGGGGTCGCCGATAGCGATCCTCGACATCCCGAGCATCGGGGTCCACGACATGGTCGTGGTGGAAGGGACCAGCCCGGAAAACCTGACCCTCGGCCCCGGGCACCGGCGCGACACCCCGTACCCCGGGCAGGCCGGGGTGAGCCAGATCTTCGGCCGCCGCGCCACCTTCGGCGGCCCGTTCGCCCGCCTCGCCGATCTGCGGCCGGGCGCCTTCATCGAGACCATCACCGGCCAGGGGGAAGCCACCTACACGGTTGCGGCCGTCGGCAACAGCAAGGTACGCATCGAGGATCCGGCGCCGAACAAGCTCCTGCTGTTCACCGCCTCCTCGCCGGTCGTGCCGAGCTACTACGTCGAGGTCGACGCGCGCCTGACCACCGCCCCGCGGCCCACCCCCGGCGTGGTCCACGTGATCAACGCGTCGGAACTGGCAATGGCCAGCGACGGCGGGGCGCTCGTGCTCACCTGGACCTGGGCCCTGGCGCTCGTCCTGGTCTCCGTGGTAGGCACTTTGGCCGCCATCCGGTGGTCGCCGTGGGCGGCCTACCTGGCGGTCACGCCGGTCGCGCTCGCGGTGCTCTGGGCCCTGTACCAGAGCCTGGCGATGCTGCTGCCCAACCTGTACTAGATGCCATCGTGACCACCAACGCCGAGCCGGGCAACACCGGCACAGGGAGCGGAGCCGAACGCATGAGCGAGACCGCGGCCGGGAACACCGGCAGCGCCGGGGACACCGGCCCGGGGGACGACCGGTACGAGCCGCCCGGCTACCCCCCCGCTGCAGAGGGGAACGGCCAGGGTTACCCGGGCCATCCGAGCGATGCGGCGCCGGCCGGGCTGGACATCATGTCGCCCCGCGCGGCCGAGACGTCCGTGCTCGAATACGGGCGGCCCGGTGACCCGCTGCTGGTGCCACGGCACCTGGTGGGCCTGGACGCGCGCAACGTCTCCGCCTGGTTCGGCACCCACAAGGTGCTGGAGCGGGTGTCGCTGATCATGGAGCCGGGCACGGTGACCGCGCTGATCGGCCCGTCCGGCTGCGGCAAGTCCACCTTTCTGCGCATCCTCAACCGGATGCACGAGATGGTCACCGGTGCCAGCCTGGGCGGTGAGGTGCTGCTGGGCGACAAGGACATCTACGAGCAGGGCACCCGGCCGACCGACGTGCGGCGGCGGATCGGCATGGTGTTCCAGAAGCCCAACCCGTTCCCGGCCATGTCCATCTACGACAACGTGGCCAGCGGCCTGAAGCTGGCCGGGATCAAGGTGGCCAACAAGGACGCGGTGGTCGAGGTCAGCCTGCGCCGGGCCGGGCTGTGGAACGAGGTCCAGCGCCGGCTGCGCTCGCCCGGCGGGGCCCTGTCCGGCGGCCAGCAGCAGCGGCTGTGCATCGCCCGCGCCCTGGCCGTCTCGCCCGACGTCCTGCTCATGGACGAGCCGTGCTCGGCACTCGACCCGACCTCCACCAACCGGATCGAGGAGACCATCGCCGAGCTGGAGAACCAGGTGACGATCGTGATCGTCACCCACAACATGCAGCAGGCGCAGCGGGTGTCGCGCAACTGCGCGTTCTTCCTCGCCGCGCACGAGACGCCCGGGCACATCGTCGAGTCGGGGCCGACGGAGCAGGTGTTCGGCTCCCCCGAGGACCCCCGGACGTCCGACTACGTCAACGGCCGCTTCGGCTAAGCCGCGGACGGGCAGGATCAGGGCAGGTCACCGCCGCCCAAGGGGGGTCTGGTGCGGCTGCCCCGGCGGGCCTAGGTTGGGCATCAGACGCAACTGGCGTCCCGGGAGGAGTCCGTTAATGGCGAACATCACCGTCACAGTTGACGGGGTCAGGTACACCGACGATGTGGAGCCCCGCCTGCTGTTGGTCCACTACCTGCGGGAACGCGTCGGCAAGACCGGTACGCCCGTCGGGTGCGACACGTCCAACTGCGGCGCATGCACGGTCCACATGAACGGCGTATCGGTCAAAAGCTGCGCTGTCCTCGCGGTTCAGGCCGACGGGGCGGAAATCACCACGATCGAGGGCATGGCGAACGGGGAGTGGCACCCGCTGCAGCAGGCGTTCCACGCCGAGCACGCGCTGCAGTGCGGCTACTGCACGCCGGGGATGATCATGGCCGCGGCCGACCTGCTGCGCACCAACCCCCGGCCCAGCGACCAGGAGATCCGGGAGGGGCTCGAGGGCAACCTCTGCCGGTGCACCGGATACGAGAACATCGTCCGCGCCGTCCGGCGCGCGGCGGAGGCGGGAGCCACCTCATGACCGCGGATACCCAGGCACCCCAGTCCGAACTCGGCAGGGCCCGTCTCCGCAAGGAGGACGCCCGGCTGGTCACCGGCGCAGACGAACTGGACCGACAACATCGTCCTGCCCGGCATGCTGCACATGGCCTTCGCGCGCAGCCCGATGGCGCACGCGCGGATCACCTCGGTGGACCTGTCCGCCGCGCGGGCCATGCCCGGCGTGATCGCCGCTTTCTCCGGCGCCGACTTCGCCGCCGAGCAGGGCAGCCTGCCCTGCGCCTGGCCGGTCACCGAGGACATCGTGATCCCGGCGCACCCGCCGATGGCCACCGAGGAGGTCCGCTACCCCGGCGAGGCGGTCGCGGTCGTGGTGGCCAGGGACCGGTACGCGGCGGCGGACGCGGCGGCGGCCGTGGACGTCAGCTACGAGCCGCTGCCCGCGGTGCTCGACATCAGGACCGCGCTGGACGAGGGCTCGCCCAAGGTGCACGCGGAGGGCAACAAGAGCTTCGAGTGGCCCTTCGCCCAGGGCGACATGGACGAGGCCTTCCGTGACGCGCCCGTGGTGATCGAGCGCACCTACCGCCAGCAGCGGCTGATCCCCAGCGCGATGGAGCCGCGCGCGGTGGTGGCGCTCGTGCGTGGGCGGGGAGTTCACGCTCTGGTCGGCCACCCAGATCCCGCACATCCTGCGGGTCATGCTGGCCCTGGTGACCGGGATCGGCGAGCAGAACATCCGGGTGATCGCCCCGGACGTCGGCGGCGGGTTCGGCTCCAAGCTGCAGGTCACCGCGGAAGAGGTGCTCGCGGTGCTGGTCACCCGCAAGCTCGGCCGGCCGGTCAAGTGGACCGAGTCCCGCAGCGAGGGCAACCTGACCGTGCACCACGGCCGGGACCAGTGGCAGCGGATCCGGATCGCGGCCGACCGCGACGGCCGGCTCCGCGGCCTGGACGTGGACCTGCTCGCCGACATGGGCGCCTACCTGATGCTGGTCACGCCCGGCGTCCCGCTGCTCGGCGCGTTCATGTACCCGGCCATCTACAAGATGGACGCGTACTCGTTCAAGTGCACCGGCGTGTTCACCACGAAGATGCCCACCGACGCCTACCGCGGTGCCGGGCGGCCCGAGGCCACCTACGCGATCGAGCGGATCATGGACGAGCTCGCGGCCGAGCTGGGCGTGGACCCGCTGGAGGTGCGCGAGCGGAACTGGATCAAGCACGAGGAGTTCCCCTACACCACGATCGCCACGCTGCAGTACGACTCGGGCAACTACGAGGCCGCCACGGCCAGGGCGAAGGAACTGTTCGGCTACGACGCGCTCCGCCAGGAGCAGGCCGAGCGGAACCCGGCAACGACCCGGTCCGGCTCGGCATCGGGGTGTCCACCTTCACCGAGATGTGCGGGCTGGCCCCGTCCCGGGTGCTCGGCTCGCTGGCCTACGGCGCGGGCGGCTGGGAGCAAGCCTCGATCCGGATGCTGCCCACCGGCAAGGTCGAGGTGGTCACCGGGTCCAGCGCCCACGGCCAGGGCCACGAGACGGCGTGGAGCCAGATCGTGGCCGACCAGCTCGGCGTGCCGTTCGAGGACGTCCGGGTGCTGCACGGTGACACCCAGGTCTCGCCCAAGGGCATGGACACCTACGGGTCGCGCTCGCTGGCCGTGGGCGGCATGGCCCTGGTCGGCGCCTGCGACAAGGTGATCGCGAAGGCCAAGCGGATCACCGCGCACATGCTGGAAGCCAGCGAGAACGACATCGAGTTCGTCAACGGCCGGCTCCAGGTACGCGGCGACCCGGAGAAGGGCCATACCATCCAGGAGATCGCGCTGGCCACGTTCGTCGCGCACGACCTGCCCGACGGCGTGGAGCCCTCGCTGGACTCCGACGCCACCTACGACCCGGAGAACTTCTCCTTCCCGCACGGCACCCACCTGTGCGCGGTGGAGGTGGACACCGAGACCGGCATGGTGACGATCCGCTCCTACGTGGCCGTGGACGACATCGGCAAGGTGGTCAACCCGCTGATCGTGGAGGGCCAGGTGCACGGCGGGATGGCCCAGGGCATCGCCCAGGCGCTGTACGAGGAGGCGGTCTACGACGACGACGGCAACCTGCTGACCACCACCCTGGCGGACTACCTGGTGCCGTCCGCGGCCGACCTGCCGTCCTTCGTGACCGACCGGACCGAGTCGCCCGCGGGCAACCGGCTCGGGCGTCAAGGGCGTCGGCGAGGCGGGCACGATCGCGTCCACGCCCGCGGTCGTCAACGCGATCGTCGACGCGCTCCGGCCGTTCGGCATCAGGGACATCACGATGCCGTGCACGCCGGAGCGGGTCTGGCGGGCCATACAGCGGCGCCCGGGAGAACGGAGGAGCGGCATGATCCCGGCCAAGTTCGACTATGTCAGGCCCACCTCGGTGGGCGACGCGGTCCGCGCGCTGGACGAGGGCGGCGAGGACGCCAAGGTGATCGCGGGCGGGCAGAGCCTGCTCCCGCTGCTGCGGCTGCGGCTGGCCTACCCGGAACTGCTGGTGGACCTCGGCGGCCTGGGCCTGCGCGGCGTCCGGGACGAGGGCGACTCGCTGCTGATCGGCGCGCTCACCACGCACGACGAGGTGATGCACGACCCGCTCATCACCGCGCACTGCGGGCTGCTGGCGGAGGCGACGGGCACGGTGGCCGACCCGGCCGTCCGGCACCGCGGCACCCTCGGCGGCTCGCTGGCGCACGCGGATCCCGCCGCTGACCTGCCGGCCGTCATCGTGGCCCTGGACGCGACCATGATCGCGCACGGCCCGGGCGGGGAGCGGGCGATCGGGGCGGGCGAGTTCTTCACCGACTACCTGACCACGACCCTGGCCGCCAGCGAGATCCTGACCGGGATCCGGGTGCCCAAGCTCGGGCCCGGGTGGGGCTATCGTTACGAGAAGTTCCACCGGACCGCCCAAGCGTGGGCGATCGTGGGGGTCGCCGCGCTCGCGCGGCGCTGCCAACGGGCACGTCGCCGAGGCAAGGATCGGGATGGCCAACATGGGCTCGGTCCCGGTCCGGGCCCGGGCGGCCGAGGCCGCGGCGGCAGGCGCCGAGGCGAGCCGGGATGCCCTGCGGTCGGCCGCGGCAGCACGCGGACGAGGGAACCAGCCCGCCGGCAGACCTGCACGGCGCGGCCGACTACCGGCGCCACCTGGCGCGGGTACTGACCGCCAGAGCCCTGGCGGTGGCGTCAGGAGCCTGAACTATGGAACTGGAGCACTCGTTCACCATCCCGGTACCGCCGGAGCAGGCATGGCAGGTGCTGCTGGACGTCGAGCAGATCGCGCCGTGCATGCCCGGCGCCACCGTCGACTCGGTCGACGGCGACGAGATCAAGGGCCGGATCAAGGTCAAGGTCGGCCCGGTGTCGCTGACCTACGCCGGCACGGCCCACTTCACCGAGCGGGACGAGCAGGCCACGGTCGATCACGCTGGAGGCGTCGGGCAAGGAGACGCGCGGCGCCGGCACCGCCTCGGCGACGGTCCGCTCGTCTCTTGCAGGACGAGGGCGGCCAGACCAGGGTGGTCGTGCACACGACCATGAACGTCACCGGCCGCCCGGCCCAGTTCGGCCGTGGCGTCATGGCCGAGGTGAGCGGCCGGATCATCGAGAGGTTCGCCACCAACCTGGCCGCGCTGCTGGCCAGCGGGGCCGCCCGAGGCCAGCGTGGCCGCCAGCAACGGCTCGGGGCCGGAGGCGCTCAGCCGCCGGCCCGGGGCCGCCCCGGCCGCCGCGGAATCGGCGGACGGCGCCTCGGGCCAGGCGACGATCGAGGAACTCCAGCTCCCCGTGCGCGCCTACAACAGCCTGCGCCGCGTGGGCATCCACACGGTGGACGACCTGTCCGCCCGCACCGAGGCCGACCTGCTCGCCATCGAGAACCTCGGCCCCCAGTCGGTGCGGGAGATCAAGGAACGGCTCGCCGGCCTCGGCCGCCACCTCGCGGATCAGGAGGCGGACAGCGCCCCGGCCGGGACCGCGGCGGGCACCACCGGGCCGGACGGGGCCGCGGCCAACGGCGACCGCGCCGGGAGCCGCGACGCGGACCAGCCGGGCACACCCGGCCCTGCCCCGGCGGCGCCGCCGCGGGCCGCCAGGCCGCCCGACGAGGACGCCATCGACCTGCTCAGCGTGGCCGGCTTCCCGGTGCTGAAGCGGGCCCTGCCGGTGCTCGGCGCGGTGACCGTGGTGCTGCTGGTCATCCTGGGCATCCGGCGCACCCGCCGGCGCGGCTGACCGCCGCCCCCACCGCCACGGCCGGCGCCGATGTAACGGATCCGGCGGCCCGGGCGTTTGGACGCTCGGAGGAGGAGGGGGGCGGCTTAGCCCGTGCCAAGGACGCGGCGGCCGCCGGCCCGCGTGCGCGCGACGGGCCGGTGCCGCTGCGGCCAGCCCCGGGGTGGCACGGGCCTGGCCGCCCGCACCCCGCACGGCCCCGCACGACGGACCTAGGGTGGAGCGGTGACCAGCAGCTTTTCCGCCGACCGGGCGGTTGCGCTCCGGTGCGACGCCACCGATCCGCTGGCCGGTTTCCGGGAGCGGTTCGTCCTGGAGGATCCGTCGCTGATCTACCTGGACGGCAACTCACTCGGCATGCTGCCGCTCACCACGGCCGACCGGATCGCCGACGTGGTGCGCCGCGAGTGGGGCACCGGGCTGGTCCGGTCCTGGAGTCACTGGATCGGCCTGCCCGGCCGGGCCGGGGACCTGCTCGGGAGCTACCTGCTGGGCGCTGCGCCGGGGCAGCTGGCCGTCTGCGATTCCACCACGGTCAACCTGTACAAGCTGGCCCGCGCCGCGCTGAGTGCCCGCCCCGGCCGGAGCGTCATCGTGACCGATGACGACAATTTCCCGACGGATCGTTACGTGCTGGCCGGGATCGCCGCCGAGCGCGGCGCGCAGCTGCGCCTCATCCACACCGACCTGGACAGCGGCGTGACCGCGGACGCGGTGCGCGCCGCCGTCGACTCCGCGACCGCGCTGGTCAGCCTCTCCCACGTGGCCTACCGCAGCGGCGCGCTCGCGGACATGGCGGAGATCACCGGCATCGTGCACGACGTGGGCGCGCTGGCGCTGTGGGACCTGTGCCACTCGGCCGGCTCGGTGCCGGTGGAGCTTGATGACAGCGGCGCCGACCTCGCCGTCGGCTGCACATACAAGTATCTGAACGCCGGCCCGGGCGCACCCGCCTTCCTGTACGTGAGCAGGCGCCTGCAGACCGCACTGCGGCAGCCCATCCAGGGCTGGTTCGGCCAGCGCGCCCAGTTCGAGATGGGGCCGGCCTACGACCCGGTGCCGGGAATCGGCAGGTTCCTGACCGGCACCCCGGACATCGCCGGGACCGCGGCCGTGGAGGAGGGGGCCCGGCTGCTGGCCGAGGCGGGCATCGACCGGCTGCGGGAGAAGGGCATCGCCGCTCACCGAGTACCTGATCGCGCTCGCCGATGCCTGGCTCGCCCCGCTCGGCTGCGCGGTCGCGTCGCCGCGCGACCCGGCCCGCCGGGGCTCGCACGTCTGCCTGCGCCACCCGGAGGCGTGGCGGATCGGCCAGGCCCTCATCCACGCGGGGGTCATCGGCGACTACCGGACACCGGACCGGCTGCGGCTCGGCCCCGCTCCGATCACCACCCGGTACGCCGACGTCTGGGATGCCATGGACGCCATCCGCCGGATCGTGACCAACCGCGACTACGAGGAGTTCCCCGCCGCGCCTGCCCAGGTGACCTGACCGGCCGGCCTCAGGCCGCGATCTGCGACTTGCGCGGGCGGCCCCGCGCCCGCTTGGTGGGCACGATGGCCCCGCGCAGCAGCAACTCCCCGCCCCACACGCCCCACGGCTCGCCACGGTCCAGGGCTTCGGCCAGGCACGCGGCCCGCACCGGGCAGCCGGCGCACAGTTCCTTGGCCCGCGCCACGTCCTGCGGTGATTCGGCGAAGAACAGATCCGGGTCGGTGCCGCAGGCCAGCCCGGCAGCCCGCAGCCGCGGATAGCCAGGTTCCGATGACCGCCACGATGGCCGCCTCAGGCCCAGCGAGGCGCGCCCGGCCGGCGGACATGGCCGCGGCCAGCCAGCACCGGCCCAGGACCGCGCCGGGCGCGGCGGGCCTCGCTGGCCCGCCGCGCCGTGGCGGCCTGCTCCCGCAGGTCCCTGGCGCGCTCCGCGGCCAGGTTCTGCGCGATATACGGGTACATGGTTGCCTCCTCGTGCCGGGCAAGGGGTTCCGCCCGGCACTATCGAGACTCGTTCTAAGGCAGGCACCCCCGCATCGGCCATACGCCTTATCTCCGCCCCGGCATGGGTCTTAGGACCGGGTCAGGCGCGGCGGAGGCGTCACCGGCGGCCCGGCCCGGCCGGCGGCACCGGTGCGTCAGCCAGCCGGTCGACCGCCCGGGCCAGGGCATCCAGCGCCGGGACCGCGGCCGTCAGGGCACGCCGCTGGGCCGGGGTCAGCGAGGACAGGGCCAGGTGCAGCACCGCGGAGTTGGTCGCCTGCCAGGTGTGCACCGCCTGTTGCCCGGCATCCGTCGCGGTCAGCTCCACGGCCCGCCGGTCCCCATCGGCCGCGGCCCGGCCGAGCAGGCCGCGGGCGGCCAGGGCGTTCACGATCGTGGTGACAGTGTTGGGCCGCATGTGCAGCAGCCGGGCAAGCTGGCCGGGGCGGGCGCCGGGATGCTCGGCGACCGCCGACAGCAGTTCCAGCTGGGCCACGCCCAGCGGGTTGCCCGGGTCGGCGACGCGAGCGCCGCGCCGCAGGGCCCGCCGCAGCCGGGCGATGCCCTCGGCCAGCCCGTCGGCCGAGGCCGACGCCGTCACCGGTGCCCTGCCGGGGCGGTCCGGGTCACCGGGCGGGCGGCTCCGCCCGCCGTGGACCGGATCCCTGCCCAGGTCGCGGCGAGGGCCGCCGCGGCAAGTGCGGCCACCGCCGGCCATGCGGCAGCGCTATGGCCGAAATGCGCCCCGGCATGAAGCCCCAGGGTCACCAGCGCCACTCCGAGCGCGGTACCGAGCCCACGTGTCATGTTCACCATCCCGCCGGCCACCGCCGCGTCCCGGGCCGGGACGGTCGCCATGATCTGAGCATTGTTCGCCGGGATGTAGACCCCCAGGCCCGCACCGAGAAGCGCGAGCGTCACCACCACGAGGGCGGCGGGACCTGGTATCCCCAGCGCCGCGGCGCAGCAGCAAGCGAGCAGCCCCCCGGCGGTGCACCGGCGGCGGTTCGGCCAGGCGGCAGGCAGCACCCGCTCGGCCGCCACCGCAGCCAGCCCGAACCCGGCCGGCAACGCTACCAGCAGCAGGCCCGCCCGCAGCGCGCTGCCACCGTGCGGTACCAGGATCTGCGGGAGCAGCACCAGCGGCCCGAACAGGACCAGATACGCGCACAGCGCACCGCCGAGCGCCGGCGCCGCCGCGGTGAGCAACGGCAGGTCTACCAGCGGTGCCGTCGAGCGCCGCTCCCACCAGACCAGGCAGACTGCCGCTGCCACGGCGGCCGACACCGGCCCGGCCACCGCCGCGGCCGGCAGGCCCAGGCCCGACAGCGAGGAGACCGCCAGCAGCAGGCCCGCAGTGGCAGCGGCCAGCAGCACCAGGCCGGCCGGGTCGGCGCCCTGACGGCGGGCGAAGTGACGGGTGCGCGGCAGCAGGTACCAGCCCGCCAGTACCGCGGCCGCGCCCACCGGCACGTTCACGAAGAAGATCCACCGCCAGCCGGCCGACGCAACCAGCAGCCCGCCGGCTACCGGCCCGGCCGCCAGGCCCAGCGCCTGGGCCGCGGCCTGCGCCGCCAGCGCCGCCCGGCGCATCGCCGCCGGGCTGCTCGTGGTCACCAGGGCCACGCTGTTGGCCTGCAGCATGGCGGCTCCGGCGGCCTGGAGCACCCGGAGCGCGGCCAGCGCCGGCAGCGTCGGCGCCAGGCCGCACGCGGCCGACGCGGCCGCGAACACGGCGAACCCGTACAGGTAGACCAGCTTGCGGCCGAACCGGTCCGACCAGCGCCCGACCGGCACCAGCAGCGCGATCAGGGTCAGCAGGTACGCCAGCGACACCCATTGGACCCCGGCCAGGCCGGCCCCGAACTGGCGCTGCAGCGCCGGGAAGGCGAGCGTCACCACGCTCGCGTCCAGCTGGCCCATGAACGCGCCGAAGCACACCGCGCCGACCGCGAACCACGGCGCCAGCCGGTGCTCGCGCACCGCCGCCGGCCGGGCCGGCTCCCGCAGCAGCAGCACCACAGCGAACCGCTCCAACTTTATTCTGCAGCAGAACCTAATTTCTTTCTATCACAGAAGAAAGTTGGGCTGGCACAGACCGCGATCGCTTGGCCGGGAACGGCAGGACGGGCGGGCGGCTAGCAGGCAGGCGGCCGGCTGGTTACTCCCATTCGATGGTGCCGGGGGGCTTGCTGGTCACGTCCAGGACCACCCGGTTGATCTCGCGGCACCTCGTTCGTGATCCGGGTCGCGATCGTGGTGAGCACCGAATCCGGCAGCCGCGCCCAGTCGGCGGTCATGGCGTCCTCGCTGGTCACCGGGCGGAGCACCACGGGGTGCCCGTAACTGCGCCCGTCACCCTGGACACCGACCGAGTACACGTCGGCGAGCAGCACCACCGGGCACTGCCAGATCTGCGCATCCAGCCCGGCCGCCGACAGCTCGCCGCGGACGATCGCGTCCGCCGCCCGCAGGATCCGCAGCCGCTCCGGCGTCACCTCGCCGACGATGCGGATCGCCAGGCCGGGGCCGGGGAAGGGCTGGCGGCCCACGATCGCCGGCGGCAGCCCCAGTTCCGCGCCCGCCCGGCGCACCTCGTCCTTGAACAGGTCGCGCAGCGGCTCGACCAGCTCGAAACCCAGGTCCGCGGGCAGGCCGCCGACGTTGTGGTGGGACTTGATGCTGGCCGTGCCGCTCCCGCCGCCGGACTCGACCACGTCCGGGTACAGGGTGCCCTGGACCAGGAACTGCACGGTCTCCCCGTGCGCCCCGGCCCGCGCGGTGATCTGCGCGGTGGCGCGCTCGAAGGCGCGGATGAACTCGCGCCCGATGATCTTGCGCTTCTCCTCGGGATCGGCCACGCCGGCCAGCGCGGCCAGGAACTCCCCGGCGGCGTCCTCGACATGCAGGTCCACTCCGGTCGCGGCGACGAAGTCCTGCTCCACCTGCTCGGCCTCGCCCTGGCGCAGCAGCCCGTGATCGACGAATACGCAGGTGAGCCTGCTGCCGATGGCCCGGTGCACCAGCGCCGCGGCGACCGCCGAGTCCACCCCGCCGGACAGCCCGCAGATGGCCCGTGCGCCGCCGACCTGGTCGCGGATCCGCGCCGACCTGCTCGCCGATGATGGACCGCATCGTCCACTCCCGGCGGCAGCCGGCGGCGTCCAGGAACCGCCGCAGCACCGCCATGCCGTGTTCGGTGTGCATGACCTCGGGGTGGAACTGCACCCCGTACAGCCCGCGGCCGCGGTCCTCCATGGCCGCCACCGCGGTGACGGCCGTGCCCGCCGTCACGGTGAAGCCGGGCGGCGCCGCCACGGCGCAGTCCCCGTGCGACATCCACACCTGCTGCGGGCTCGGCAGCCCGGTGAGCAGCGTCGCGGCGGCACCCGGCGGCGCGAGCAGGTCGAGCCGCGTCGCGCCGTACTCACCGATCCCGGTCCTGGCCACCGCGCCGCCGAGGCCGGACACCATGAGCTGGAACCCGTAGCAGATCCCCAGGATGGGCACCCCTGACTCGAGCAGGCCGGGCGGAACCGGCGGCGCGCCCGGCGCGTAGACCGACGCGGGGCCGCCGGACAGGATGATCGCCTTGGGCTGGCGGGCCAGGATCTGCGCCGTGGGCATGCTGGCCGGCACGATCTCGGAATGCACCTGGCATTCCCTGACTCGCCGCGCGATGAGCTGTGCGTACTGCGCGCCGAAGTCGACAACCAGGACCGTGTCGTGGTCAGGCACAGGATGCACGATGCCGCCTTCCGCGGGGCCCGCCGCGTCGCCCCTGGCCGATCTGGCCGGGCGGGCCAGGTCAGCGCCAGTCTACGAATGCGGCGTTACGCATGTGGGGTGGCGAGCCCCGTGTCGCCGGCGGCACTGGGCCCGGGGCCGTCCTGCGGCGCCGGTGCCGCGGGCCCGACCCGCACCCGGGCGATGCGGCGGGCGTCCATCTCGGTCACGGTCAGCCGGTGGCCATCGGCCTCGACGGCGTCCCCGACGACCGGCAACTGCCCGAGCACCGCGAGCACGTAGCCGGCCACCGTCTCGTACGGGCCCTCCGGCAGGGCCACCCCGGTCTGTTCCGCGAAATCGTCCAGGTTCAGCAGCCCGTCCACCTCGACCTGGCCGCCCGCCAGCTGGCGCGGGCGCTCCTCCACGTCGTACTCGTCCGTGATGTCCCCGACCAGCTCCTCGACCAGGTCTTCCAGGGTCACGATGCCCGCGGTGCCGCCGTACTCGTCCACCACGATCGCCAGATGGGCGCGGTCGCGGCGCATCTCCGACAGGGCCGGCAGCACCCGCTTGCTGATCGGCAGCCGCTCCACCGGCCGGGCACACCTCACCGACCACCAGGGCCTTGCCCGCCAGGCCGGGGTCGAGCAGGTCGCGCACGTGCACGAAGCCGATCACGTCGTCGTAGGACTCCTGGTACACCGGGAACCGGGAGTGTGACGCCTTCGAGGCGATCTCGGCGGCCCGGGCCAGCGGGGTGTCGGCCGCGATGAACTCCACCTCGGTGCGCGGCAGCAGCACCTCGCGCAGCTGCCGTTTGCCCGCGTCGAACACGTCGGCCACGATCCGCCGTTCGTCCGCCGACAGCGCCTGGTGCCCGGCGACCAGGTCCTGCAGTTCCTCCGCGGTCATCACCTCGCGGCCGGCCGACGGGTCGCCGCCGAGCAGCCGCACCACCAGGTTGGTGGACATGGACAAGCAGCCAGACCAGCGGCCTGGCCAGCACGGAGATCCGGTCGAGGAGCGGCGCCGCGATCAGCGCCACCGACTCCGGCCGCTGCAGCGCCAGCCGCTTCGGCGCGAGTTCCTGCAGCACCAGGCTGAAGAACGAGATGGCGACCGTCACCGTGATCAGCGAGAGCACCGACGCCCAGCCGGAGCTGACGTTGTCCGCGATCAGCGCGGACCGCATGGCGGCGGCCAGCGTGGCCGCGCCGAACGCGCCGGACAGCAGCGTGGCCACGGTCACGCCGATCTGGACCGAGGACAGGAACCGGTTGGGGTCCTGGGCGAGCTTCGCGGCCCGCTGGCCCCGCTTGCCCCGCTGCGCCAGCGAGTGGACCTGCCCCTCACGCAGCGAGACAAGGGCCATCTCCGCGCCGGAGAAGAACCCGCCGACGAGCAGAATGACCAGAACGACGATGACGTCCCAGCCGACCTGGTTCACGGCCTGATCCCTGACCTCCGCAGTTCACCTGACCGGCGGCGCACGGTCAGCCCCCGGGTCGCTGCCCGGCCGCAGGCGCAAACCCCCGCCGGCGCCGCCCCGGCACGGGGGCGTGTGCCCAGTTTAAGCAGTACGGCCGCGAGACGGGGGTGGCGCGCGCGGCGCAACGGGCGGCGCAAAAGGGAATCCCCCGAATGAGCGCTGCCTATTCTAGAATTGTGCCGCGCAAGGGGGGGAACCATGAGCGATGACGATGTCACCGAGGTACAGGTCGAGCTCGACGGCGTCCGGTTCTTTGTCGAGGCCCGCCAGGACAGCGGGGAGCACGACGTCGGCAGCACCCTCGCCGATGGCCTCGATGCCGCCATGGACGCGATCAGGACTTTAGGCAGTCATGTCACCGACGCGGTCAAGGCCATCGAACCGGACCATTTCGGCATCCAGCTCGGCTTTGAATTCAAGCTGGAACAGGGCACGCTGGTGGCGATGCTGGTCCGGGGGAGCGCGACGGCCAACGTCACCGTGAACATCCAGTGGGACAAGCAACCTCCCCCGCCGGAAAAATGAAGGTGTGATGACCCCTATCGCGGGGCTGAACGACTACCAACGGCAGCGGCTCGCCGATGTGCTGCGCAAGTGCGCGGTCCAGATCCGGGCCGGCGCGACCACCGGCACGGGGTTCTTCATCGAGCCACGCCAGGTGATGACCTGCCGCCACGTGGTCGCCGCCGCCATCGCGCCGCGCACGGCCGCGATCTCGGTCACCGGCATCCTGAGCGGCAGCGACCAGCCAAGGAGCGTGCCCGCCACCATTGCGGACATCCCGTCCGGGGGTTGGCCCGATATCGCGATCCTCAGCATCGCCGAGGGCGCCGCCGATTCCTGCGTGATCCTGGACGCGTGCGAGATCTCCAGCGGCACCGAACTGATGAGCGGTGGCTTCCCGGCCAAGGCGGCGCTGCCCTACCAGGGCCAGTTGTTCACCGCGGGCCTGCTGGCCGAGGGGAAGGACCAGACCAGGCAACTGCGCATCCTCGGTGACCTGGTCATCGACGGGATGTCCGGCAGCCCGCTGGTCAGCCTGCAGTCCGGGCTCGTCGTCGGCATCGTGGGGATGACCAAGCACAGCGGCGCCATGGCCGGCGGCTTCAGCACGCTGTTCGCCCACGTGCTGGACGAGCTCCCGCGGCTCCAGCCGCTCGTGGACCGGCCGGCCGCCGCGGCCAGGCAGTCGATCCAGGCCGTGGGGGCGACCAACCTGAAGGAGGCGGGCCGCGACCGGAGGACGGGCGCCAGGTGGAGCCAGACGTCGGTGCTGCCACGGATCGACCTCACCATCGAGCAGGACACCGCGGTCGGCTACGGGAACTGGCAGATCGGCGTGCAGAACACCCGGGCGGCCAGCGCCGGCATCCGGGTCCCGCGGTCCGCGGCCGACCTCGGCGGTGACGTGATCCGGGCGGTCGACGGCTGGTCCCGCCGCCAGCTGATCACGGATGCCGAGGAGGTGCGGATCCTCGGCAGGGTGCTGGACCGCGCGCTGCTGCCGGGCGAGGCCAGGAGCGCGGTCGACGACGACCTGACCGTGCCCCCCTTCCTGCTGCGCGTCTGCGTGGACAAGGCGGGTGGGCTGAGCCAGCTGCCCTGGGAGTACGCCTGCGGGGACGGTGCCGTGCCGCTCTCGGTGAACGAGAACCTGGCCTTCGCGCGCTTCGTGGATGCCCCGGGCACCCCGCCCCCGCCCCAGGATCGGGTGCGCGTCCTCGGCGTGATCGAGATCCCGGACTTCGAGTCGGCCGAGTTCCGCGACTACGAGAACGAGTCCGGGCGGACGATTCACCCCAGCGAGCCCGAGTTCTGCCGCGTCCTCTCGGAGACCTTCGCCGGCAACAAGCGGATCGAGTTCGTGCCGGCCGTGAACCTGCCGGGGCCCGAACTGCAGGACAAGCTGGCCGAAGGCTGGGATGTGGTGCACTACCTCGGCTTCGCCTGGGCCACCGCCGGAAGGATCGTTATCAGCGTGGGCAGCGGGAAGCGGACCACGTTCAATCCCATTTCGATCGACGACCTGCGGAAGGATTACCTCGCCCCGTCGCAGTGCTCCGTTTTCGTCGCGGAGTTTCACCGGCCCCCGCTCGGGCCCGACCTCGGGCCGCCGGCCGATCCAGGCGCCTTCACCCGGCTGCTGCGCGATGAGCTGCACGCGGTCGTCGTCACCCAGCACCCGGCGGACCTGGTGGACTTCCAGAATTTCAACAACAGCTTCTACGAGCAGATCACCAAGGGCGAGATCGTGGAACTGGCGGCCCAGGCAGGCCGGTCCGCGGTGCGGAGCAGCGTCCGGCCGGATCCTGACGTCACCGCCTTCGGCTCGTTCACCTTGACCACGCGCAGGGCCGGTGAGGTGCGCCTGCTGAAACCGCCGTCGGTTACCGGCGGGGGCCAGCAGACCAGCCCGCCGGAGGCCGTCGCCGAGCCGGCCGCTGTCCGGCACGGCCTGGACACCGTGGTGAGCGGGACGGGGTGAGCGACATGGATGCCGTGGATGGCGTGCTCTCGCCGGTTCTGGAAGCTGCCGACGAGCTGGCCAGATCCGCGTCCCAGGTGCGCGAGGGGGCGCGCGGCGGCCAGGACGCGGCGGCGGCGATCCCCGCGGCGCAGCTGGCCGTGGCCCGGCTGCGCGAGCAGGCACAGGCCCTGCTCGCCCGGCTCGATGACACCGGCGCCCGGCTGTCCGTGCTCGAAGAGGCGGCGCTCACGGCGCGCAGCCTGGATCCGGATCTGTGGCCCGAGCGGCGCGATGCGATCGCCGCGAAGCTGGCCGCCGGCCCGCTGGACGGTGCGGCCGCCTGGCTGGCGGCCTGGGCACGCGCGTTCCTGTTCGGCTGCCCGGCGGAGACGGAGCGGCTGGTCACCGAGCCGTTCCAGCTGCCGCCCGAGGCGGGGTGGTGCCCGGACCGGCTGGGCACCGCGGCCGACGCGCTGACGGCCAGGTCCGTGCCGCGGCTCGCGCCGGTACTGCGGTACCTGGCCGCGGGAGCACCGCTCGGCGGCCGGGCCGCGATTCCCGATGACCTCCGGGCGCATGCGCTGATCCTGCATGCCCGCCTGCTCCTGCAGACCGGCCAGCCGGGCGCGGCGGATCTGCTCGAACAGGCGGGCACCGCCGATCACCACCACGAAGCGGAGGTACTGGCCGTCCGGGCCGCCATGGCCAGGCTGAGCACCCAGCCCGGGCCGCAAGACGCGCAACCGGAGGCCGCCACGGCGCTGGCCCGTCAGGCCTGGAAGGCGGAGCGCTGCCCCGCGACCGCCGTCGAGATGTTCCTCGCGGAGCGCCACAGCCCGGGCAAGCCGGCCGAAGCCCTGGACGACGCGCGCGCCCTGATCGGCGAACTGCCCGCCAGCGCCGACCCGGAGGGTGCGCTCGCCGTTCTCGTCCTGCCTGTTCCCGACGAGATCTGGCTGGCCTCCGGGGAGCGGGCAGCCAGGGAGCGGGACTTCGGCATGGCCCGCCGGCTGGCCGGACGGGTCAGTTCCGGCGCCAGCCCGCTGCTCGCCGCCGAGGCTGCTGACCTGCAGGTAAACAGCGCCCGGGAGACCGGTGAGGCACCTGCGGCCCTGGCTGGCCTGCTCGCCGCCGCCGGAGTGGCCAATGCGATAGCGGGCCGCGGCCAGCAGGCCATCGAGCAGTACACCGAAGCCCTCGGGCTGGTGCGCGACCACGAGGAAGCCACGCTCGGGCTGGCCGACGCCCTGCTCGTCGAGGGCTGGGGCAAGCCGATGCACGAGGCGGCCGCCCAGTTCGACCGTGCCATGGCGATGCTGGACGCCAGCTATGCCCGCTATCCGCTCCAGGTGGCCACGTCGTGGAGCCTCATGACGCACTCCTACCTGGCCAGTGCGCTGGCCAACCAGGCGGTGGCGCAGCCACGGGCACGCGCGCTCTGGCGGGCGCCGATCGCAGCGGCCCGCGCCATCGCCTTCGACCCGTCCCAGGCGCAGCGCTGGGTGCGCCTGGCCGACACGCTGATCGACCTCGACTGCGACCAGGCCGCGGCGGTGCTCAGCAGCCACGCCGTGAAGCTGGCCCCCGGCGACGCGATGGTCCAGCGCAACCGGGTCGTCACGCTCACCAACCTCGGCCAGATCGGCGACGCACGCGCACTGCTCGACCAGGCGGCCCCAGACAGCGGCGAAAGCTGGTTCAGCGCGGTCCGGGCGATCCTGCTGCAGATGTCCGCCCGGGGGCTGTCCGGGCAGGCCGAGACCGGGCGGCTGGACGAGGCACTGGCCGCCGCCAACGAGGCGCTGCGGATCGAGCCCTCGAACGTCTGGAATCACCTGGTACGCGGCGACCTGCTGGTGCGCGCGGGCAAGGACGACCTGGCCGCGGCGGACTACGAGTATGTCTGGCGGGAGTCCCGGCTGGACCAGGTGGACGGCCTGTCCTTCGCCACCCGGGCCGCGATCGAGCTGGAGCTCGGCAGCGACGCCGTGGCGCTGAGCACCCAGGCGCTCGAACTCGCGGTGGCCACCGCCGGCGACTACAGCGACCGGTTCAGCCGGGGGGCCGCCCTCGTCCTGGACGGCGACCCGCAGGGGCTGCCCTACTGCGAAGAGGCAATGCGGATCGCGGCGACCCCGCTCGCCATCGAATACCTGCGGACCAGGCTCGACCACCTCACCGCGGTGCTGCACGGTAAGGACAGCACGCTGGACCTGACCGGGGCGGCCCGCGCCCTCGACACCCGGGCCGCCGAGATCGCGGCCGACACCAGGCCGCCCCTGGCGCGCGCCGGGGCCGAGCTTGATCGCATCGCCCGCGCCGGGCACGACCAGCCTGAGGTCGGCGAACTGGCTGCGCTCGCGGCGGCGCTGACCCGGGCATGGTGCGGGCTGGCCCTCGGCGACCCGGACGCGCCGGCCCTGCTCGACAGGCTGGCCCGGGAGCACCCGGAATACCCCGAGCTGGCCGCGGCCGCCCAGGCCCTGGCCGCGGCGCCGCTGCCCGGCCCGGAGCCGCCGGCGACCAGGCCGTCGCCGTGCAGCAAGGACCCGCACAGCCAGCCCCGGCCGAGCAGATCCTGCAGGCTTACCTGCCGGTCTCCTGGTTCGCCGGCCTGGCCGACCCGCTGGACCACGAGATCATCAAGCGCTTCGTCCCGGACGCGCGGGCCCGGCTGCGCCGCCGCACCGGTGCGGTACTGCCCGGGGTGAACTTCCGTGACGACGCCAACCTGGAGCCGGCCGGCTTCCGCATCTTGCTGCACGGCCCGATGGTGGACGCCGGGCAGTTGCAGGCCGGGCGCTGGTACTGCCCGGCTCACCTGGCCACCGCGCTTGACCCGGCGATCCGCGCACAGCTCGGCAGCGCGCCGGAGGCGGCCGGGCCCGCCCCGTTCCCCGTGCTCAGCTCGTTCCCCGCGCCGCAGGACCCGGATCCGCTGACGGTCCTGGTGGCGTGGCCGGCGGCCGAGGTGGTGACGCGCCGGATAGAGCTTGCCTATGCCACCTGGCAGGCGGCGCAGCCGCCGGCCCCGCCCGCCTGACCCGGCGGCCAGGACCGCCCGTGGCATCGCCACGCAGGCCTGATGCACGGGCCCGCACCGGGGGGCTCCGGGGGGTCGCTCCCCCGGGCTGGCTACCGTATGTGTCCCGTGGGAGCAGATCTGTTCTGGAAGGACAGCGCCAGGCTGGCGGACGGGCGCGAGATCATCTACTTCGACGAGTCCCCGGGGCTCGGCCGCGCCAAGGCGGTGGACCGGCGGCCCCTGGGCCACCGGTCGGCCGGCCCCGGCGAGGCCGGGCGGCCGGGGGATCCGTCCCCGTCGGGGCTCCGCTGGGACGCCCTGGCCGGGGAATGGGTAGTCATCGCCGCGCAGCGCCAGGACCGGACATTCCTGCCGCCGCCCGAGGAGTGCCCGCTCGACCCGTCGCGGGAGGGCAGGCTGACCGAGATCCCCGCCGACGACTACGACGTGGTGGTCTTCGAGAACCGGTTCCCCTCGCTGCGGGGCGCCGGCGCACCCGGCGGCGGTAGCGGGACTGCCGGCCATGCCGCAGCCGGGCGGGCCGCTGGAGACCGCGGGGGTGCCGGCCGCCCGGCCACCGGCCGGTGCGAGGTGGTCTGCTTCACCTCCGACCACGGCGCCTCGTTCGCGAGCCTGTCCCCCCGGCGGGTCCGCACGGTCCTGGAGGCGTGGGCGGACCGTACCGCGGTGCTGTCTCAGATGCGGGGAATCGAGCAGGTCTACTGCTTCGAGAACCGGGGCGAGGAGATCGGCGTCACGCTCAGCCATCCGCACGGCCAGATCTACGGCTACCCCTTCGTGACCCCGCGCACCGAGCGGATGCTCCGCCAGGCGAGGTCCCACGCCGCGGCCGGCCGGGCGAACCTGTTCGACGAACTCGTCGCGGGCGAGCTGGCGGCGGGCATCCGGATCGTCGGCCGCAACGAGCACTGGACCGCGTTCGTGCCCGCGGCCGCCCGCTGGCCGTACGAGGTGCTGCTGTTCCCGGCACGGCGCGTGGCCAGCATCCCGGATCTCACACCGGCCGCCCGCGAGGCGTTCTGCGTACTTTATCTGGACGTGCTGCGGCGCCTTGACGCGCTGTTCGGCGTGCCGCTGCCGTATATCGCGGCGTGGCACCAGGCGCCGGGCGGTGACCCGTTCGCGCGCCAGGAGTTCGGCATGCACCTGCAGGTGCTCTCCATCCGGCGGGCGCCGGGGAAGCTGAAGTACCTCGCGGGCAGCGAATCGGGCATGGGAGTCTGGATCAACGACGTGCTGCCAGAAGATGCCGCGCGCAGGCTGCGGGAGGCCGGATGAAGCTGCTGGTGACCGGCGGTGCGGGCTACATCGGCAGCGTGGTGGCGGCGCTGGCGCTGCGCGAGGGGCACCAGGTGGCGGTGCTGGACGACCTGTCCACCGGGCACGCCGACGCGGTTCCCGGCGGCGCGGCCTTCACCCAGGGCCTGGTCCGCGACCAGGCGCAGGCCATGCTCGCCGACGGCGTCGACGCCGTGCTGCACTTCGCCGCGAAGTCACTGGTCGCCGAGTCGGTGGCCAACGCCGTCGCTGTACTGGGGGCACAAC
This sequence comes from uncultured Actinomycetes bacterium, assembly GCA_963725125.1. GTDB lineage: Bacteria > Actinomycetota > Actinomycetes > Streptosporangiales > Streptosporangiaceae > DASXKD01. The sequence continues at coordinate 23,224 of CAVRXW010000067.1, read as the reverse complement.
CTGGGCGGGAGCCTGGCGCTGCTGGAGGCGATGCGGGTCACCGGGGTCGCCAGGATCGTGTTCTCCTCCACCGCGGCGGTGTACGGGGAGCCCGAGCGCACCCCCATCGAGGAGACCGCACCGGCCAGGCCGACCAGCCCCTACGGGGCGTCCAAGCTGGCCGTGGACACCGCACTGGCCGAGCACGCCAGGATGCATGGGATCGGCGCGGTGAGCCTGCGCTACTTCAACGTCGCGGGCGCGGCGGCCGGCCAGGACGGCCGGTGGCTCGGGGAGCGGCACAACCCGGAGACCCATCTGATCCCGACCATCCTGGCGGTGGCCCTGGGCGGCGGTGGCGCGGGTGGGGTGCGGCTGTTCGGCGACGACTACCCCACCCCGGACGGTACCTGCGTCCGTGACTACATCCACGTGACCGACCTGGCCCGGGCCCACATGCTCGCGCTGGACGCGTGCGTGCCCGGCCAGCACCGGGTCTACAACCTGGGCAGCGGCGCCGGGTTCTCCAACCTGGAGGTGCTCAGCGCCTGCCGCGAGGTGACCGGCCAGGCAGATCCCGTCGCAGTTCGCCCCCGCCGGCCCGGGGACCCGGCGGTGCTCGTCGCTTCCTCCGCCCGGATCCATGCCGAACTCGGCTGGCGTGCCGAACGCGGGCTGGCCGCGATGGTCGCCGACGCCTGGCAGTTCACCCTGCAGCGGTCCGCTCCGGGCCCGCCCGCCCGGCTCGGCGAGCGGTGAGGCCCGCGGACCTCGCGGACCGGGCCGCGGGCCGGTTCCTGGCGCGGCACGGCACGGCACCAGAAGGGGCCTGGCATGCGCCCGGCCGGGTGAACCTGATCGGTGAGCACACCGACTACAACCTTGGCTGGGTGCTGCCGTTCGCGCTCGACCGGGGCGTGGTGGTGGCCGCCCGGCGGCGCGGCGACGACCTGCTGGACATCTGCTCGGCCCAGTCCGCCGGCCAGGTGAGCCTGCCCCTGTCCGGGCTGGGCCCTGGTGCCGTGACCGGCTGGGCCGCCTACCCGGCGGGCGTCGCCTGGGCGCTGCGGGAGGCGGGCTGGCACGTCGGCGGGGCCAGCCTGGTCATCGACTCGGACCTGCCGCAGGGCGCCGGCCTGTCGTCCTCGGCGGCGATCGAGTGCGCGGCGGCGATCGCCCTCGCCGACCTGGCCGGGGCGGACGTGCCCAGGGCCGAACTCGCCCGGCTGGCCCGGCGGGCGGAGAACGAGATGGTCGGCGTGCCCAGCGGGATCATGGACCAGTCCGCGTCGCTGCTCGGCGAGGCAGGCCACGCGCTGCTGCTCGACTGCCGCAGCGGGCAGACTCACCCCGGTGCCGTTCGACCCGGCGGCCGCCGGGCTCGCGCTGCTCGTGATCGACACCGGCGCCCGGCACGCGCTGACCGACGGCAGGTACGCGCTGCGCCGGCAGGAGTGCGAGCAGGCGGCGCGGGCGCTCGGCGTGCCCAGCCTGCGCGACGTGGCCGACCCGGGCAGGTCGGCGGCGATCGGCGACCCGGTGCTGGCCCGGCGGGCCCGCCATGTGATCTCCGACGACTGCCGGGTGCTGGCGGCCGCGGACCTGCTGCGGTCCGGTGACCTGGACGGGCTCGGCCCGCTGCTGCACGCCTCGCACGCCTCGCTGCGGGACGACTTCGAGATCTCCTGGCCGCAGGCCGATGTGGCGGCCGAGGCGGCCGAGCGGGCCGGGGCGCTCGGCGCGCGGATGGTCGGCGGCGGTTTCGGCGGGTCGGTGATCGCGCTGGTGCCCGCGGACGACGCGGGCGTCCGCGCGGCCGTGCTGGCCGGGTACGCCGCCAGGGCTGGCCGCCGCCGGCGTTCCTGGCCGCGCCGCCCTCCGCGGGCGCCCGGCGCATACTGTGACACCCTGGGCGCGGGTGCGCCGGACACGAGCGAGGAGCATGAGATGGCAGTGACGCGAGGACGCGGCGGCGATCGGGGGCGAACTCGCCCATCTGCGGCGGGCCATTCACGCGGAGCCCGAGATCGGGCTGCGAGCTTCCGCTGACCCAGCAGAAGATCCTCGCCGCGCTGGACGGCCTGCCGCTGGAGGTCACCCTCGGATCCGCGCTGACCTCGGTCACCGCCGTGCTGCGGGGCGGCGCCACGAAGGGCGACGGGCCCGTCGTCCTGCTGCGGGCCGACATGGACGCGCTGCCGGTCGCCGAGCGGACCGGGCTCGATTTCGCGTCCCGGATCGACGGCGCCATGCACGCCTGCGGGCATGACCTGCACTCGGCCATGCTCGTCGGGGCGGCCCGGCTGCTGTCGGCGCGCCAGGCGGACCTGCCGGGCAGCGTGGTGTTCATGTTCCAGCCGGGCGAGGAGGGGTACGGCGGTGCCCGGTTCATGATCGAGGAGGGGGTGCTGGACGCGGCCGGCGACGCGGCCCGCCGCCGCGTACGCGCTGCACGTCGCGTCGGCCGAACTGCCCGCCGGGGTGTTCAGCAGCCGGTGCGGGCCGATGATGGCCGCGGCCGAGGTGCTGGACATCACCGTGCACGGCCGCGGCGGGCATGGCTCCCAGCCGCACCATCGCCGCCGACCCCATCCCGGTGGCCTGCGAGATCGTGACGGCGCTGCAGGTGCTGGTGACCCGGCGCTTCGACATCTTCGACCCGGTGGTCATCACCGTGGGCAGCTTCCACGCGGGCACCGCGAACAACGTCATACCGGACGAGGCCCGGCTGGAGGCGACCATCCGCTCGTTCTCGCCGGCAGTCCCGGGCCCTGGTGCGCGAGCTGGTGGTCCGCCTGGTCCAGGAGATCGCCGCGGCGCACGGGCTCACCGCGACGGCGGAGTTCACCAACTCCTACCCGGTGACCGTGAACGACCACGGCGGAGGCGCAGTTCGCCGCCGATGTGGTGGCCGACGTGCTCGGCGGCGACCGGTACCGCCCGCAGGCCGACCCGATGGCGGGGGCCGAGGACTTCTCCTATGTCCTGGAGCAGGTCCCCGGGGCCTTCGTCATGCTGGGCTCGTGCCCGCCGGGCGTGGACCCGGCCACCGCGCCGTTCAACCACTCCGCCTTCGCCGTGTTCGACGACATGGTGCTGGCCGACGGCGCGGCCCTGTTCACCGAGCTGGCCATCCGCCGCCTCACCCGCTGACCGAAGAGGCGGCGGTCAGAGGCTGGCGACCGAGGCCTGCTTCTCCCGGACCGCCTCGGCCGCCGCGCGCAGCGCGGCCAGTTCCGGCTCGGTCAGGTCACGGGCCACGACCCGGCGTATCCCGTCGCGCCAAGCTCGGCCTCGACGCCCAGGTAGACGCCGGAGATGTCGTACTGGCCGTCCACCCACGCGCAGACCGGCATGACCGCGCCGGCGTCCTCGCGCCACGGCCCGGGCCATCCGGGCCGCGGCCGCCGAGGGCGCGTAGTACGCGGACCCGGTCTTCAGCAGCGCGACGATCTCCGCGCCGCCCTGCCTGGTCCGCTCCACCAGCGCCTCGATGTCGTCGGCCGGCAGCAGCTCGGCCAGCGGCGCGCCGTCCACCGTGCACGCCGACGGCACCGGGACCATCGTGTCGCCGTGTGAGCCGAGGGTGAGCGTCCGCACCGAGGAGACCGGCACGCCCAGTCGTTCCGCGACGAAGTAGCTGAACCTGCGCCGTGTCCAGCATGCCCGCCTGGCCCATCACCCGGTGCGCGGGGAAGCCGGACACGCTGGCCGCCAGCGCGGTCATCTCGTCGAGCGGGTTCGAGACACGATGATGAGCACCGTCTCGGGCGCGTGCTTCACCACGTTCTCCACCACGCCGCGGACGATCTTGGCGTTGACCTCGATCAGGTCCATCCGGCTCATGCCCGGCTTGCGGGCCAGGCCCGCGGTGACGATGACGATGCCGGCAGCCCGCGATCGCCTCGTAACCCTCACCGTACGGGCCGGTGGTCTGCCCGGTGACCTTGGTCTCGAAGCCTTCGACCGGGCGCGACTGGTTCATGTCCAGCGCGAGCCCTTCCGGCCTTCCCTCGATGATGTCGGTGAGCACGACCTCGTCGAAGATGTCGTACTCGGCCAGCCGCTGCGCCGTGGTCGAGCCGTAGAACCCGGCGCCGACCACGGCGACCTTCCCTTTGCGTGCCATGTCTTCGCAGTCTCCTTCGTGCTCGGCGCTGCTCAGGCGGCCCGCGATCGGACTCATCGCGGCGCGGAGGTTGTCATCCAGCGCGGCCAGGAAGTCCTCGGTGATCAGGAACGGCGCGTCGCCGCCGATCAGCACGGCCAGGTCCTTGGTCATCTTGCCGCTTTCCACGGTCTGCACGCAGACCTTCTCCAGAGTCTCCGCGAACCTGGTGACCTCCGGCGTGCCGTCCAGTTCGCCGCGGTGCGCCAGGCCGCGGGTCCAGGCGAAGATGGAGGCGATCGGGTTGGTCGAGGTGGCCTTGCCCTGCTGGTGCATGCGGTAGTGCCTGGTGACCGTGCCGTGCGCGGCCTCGGCTTCGACGGTGCGCCCGTCCGGGGTCATCAGCACGCTGGTCATCAGGCCGAGCGAGCCGAAGCCCTGGGCCACCACGTCGGACTCCACGTCCCCGTCGTAGTTCTTGCACGCCCAGACCACGCCGCCGTCGCCCTTGAGGACCTGGGCGACCATGTCGTCGATCAGCCGGTGGTCGTAGGTGATCCCGGACGACTCGAACTCCGCCTTGAACTCGGACTCGTACACCTCCGCGAACAGGTCCTTGAACCGGCCGTCGTAGGCCTTGAGGATGGTGTTCTTGGTGGACAGGTACAGCGGGTAGCTGCGGCTCAGCGCGTAGCGCATGGTGGCGCGGGCGAAGTCCCTGATCGAGTCGTCGTAGTTGTACATGCCCAGCGCGACGCCGCCGCCGGTGAACCGGCTGACCTCAAGCTCGAAGCCGATGGCGTCGGTGCCCTCGTCCGGCTCGTAGGTGATCAGCACCCGGCCCGGGCCGGGGACGACGAAGTCGGTGGCGCGGTACTGGTCGCCGTGGGCGTGCCGGCCGATGATGATCGGCTTGGTCCAGCCGGGGACGAACCGGGGGACGTTGTGCACCACGATCGGCTCGCGGAACACCACGCCGCCGAGGATGTTGCGGATCGTGCCGTTGGGCGAGCGCCACATCCGCTTCAGCCCGAACTCGGCGACGCGGGCCTCGTCGGGGGTGATCGTGGCGCACTTCACGCCGACCCCGTACTCCTTGATCGCGTACGCCGCGTCCACGGTGACCTGGTCATCGGTCTCGTCGCGGTGGGTGACCGACAGATCGTAGTACTTCAGGTCCACATCCAGGTAAGGCAGGATGAGCTTGTCCTTGATGAACTTCCAGATGATCCTGGTCATCTCGTCGCCGTCGAGTTCGACGACGGGATTGGCTACCTTGATCTTGGACATTGGCGATTGTTCCTTCCCTTCTGCGGCCTGACACCGTTGTCACGCGCGGCCCGGCCCGCCCCGTGCGGGGCCGCCCTGGCCGGAACTGCCCGGCGCGCACCCGGCCAGGCAGTGGCTTTCCTCACCTCACAGTGGCACCGGGAGCAGCAGCCCCGCGGCCAGCAGCCCGGTGGCCAGTGCGGCCAGCGTGACCACATCCGTGCGGCGCTTCCTCGATGCGAGCAGGCCGGTCCGGCTCTCCGGCAGCACCAGCCTGGCAAGTGCGGCGACGAACATCGACGCCCGCCAGTGCCAACGTACCCCCCTTGGCGGCATGGCTGCCGCCCGCCCACAGCCAGGCGCAGACGGCCGCGAGCCGGCGAGCACAGAAGGTACGGCGAGCCATGCCCCGGGCCGCCGCCCGGCTGGGGCGCGCGGCGGGCCCGGCGGCGTGCTCCCCCGCGGCGCAGCGGGCCCGGTCATGCCGCGGCGCTGTCCGCCCACCTGCCGCCACCGCTCGCGGCTCACCGCTGGCCGACCGGGATCCAGGTGAGCCCGCGCTCCCCGATGTACTCGCTGTCCGGGCGGATCAGCCTGTTGTCCGCGTGCTGCTCGATCACGTGGGCCGTCCAGCCCGCCATCCGGCTGACCGAGAAGACGCGGGTGAAAAGGTCCGCCGGGATTCCCAGGATAGTGATAGACGGTCGCGGCGTAGAAGTCGACGTTGGGCAGCAGGCCCTTCTTGCGCCAGGACGATCTCCTCCATCCGCCGGGACATCCGGTAGAAGGTGTCGTCGCCGGACGCGGCGGCCAGTTCCGCCGGACATGGCCCGCAGATGGGTGGCCCGCGGGTCCTCGGTCTTGTACACCCGGTGGCCGAAGCCCATGATCTTCTCGCCGGCCGCCAGGCGCCGCGCCACCTCGCGCTCCACCGCGCCCACCGGGTCGCCGTGGCGCCGCGCCCCTTATCTCGGTCAGCGTCCGCATGACCTGCTCGTTCGCGCCCCCGTGCAGCGGGCCCTTGAGCGTGCCGATCGCCGCGACCACGGCGGAGTGCATGTCCGACAGGGTGGCCGCGCAGACCCTGGCCGCGAAGGTGGAGGCGTTCATCGTGTGGTCGGCGTGCAGCACCAGGCACGTGTCCAGCACCTGGGCCTCGTGCCCGGTGGGCGGCGTGCCGCGCATCTGCAGCAGGAAGTTGGCGGCCAGCCCCAGTTCCGCGGCGGGGGGTGGCAGGCCCCGCCCGCTGCGCGCGGCGTGATAGGCGGCGACCAGGAGCGGTTGCTGCGCGGTCAGCCGCACCGCCTTGCGCGCGTTCGCCTCCGGGGAGTTCGAGTTCTTGTCCGGGTCGTCGGCGCTGGCCAGCGAGACCAGCGTGCGCAGCGCCTCCATCGGCGCCTGGCTGGCGGCCACGTCGGCCAGGCAGGCCGTGACGAGCTTGCCGAGCCCGCGGCCGCCGGCCATCTCGGCGCGGTAGCCGTCAAGCTCCGCGGCCGAGGGCGCGTGACCGCGCTGCAGCAGGTAGGCGATCTCCTCGAAGGTCGCCGCGCCCGCGAGCTGATGGATGTCGTAACCGCGGTAGAACAGCAGACCAGCCAGGCCGTCGATGTCACTGACCGCGGTGGAGGCCGCGATGACGTCCGCGAGGCCCCGGGACGGCTTGTCCGCCATTTTGTTTCCTTCCGCATGACCCGTCGGAAGTGTACTGGCGACCGCCCGCGACCAGTCCCGTCGGCCCTGCGGGACCGCCGGTGCGGCCCGGCGCGGCCGGCCATGCGGCGGCCAATCGCGGGCCGGGTGGTAGGAAGTTGCCGCGAGGGGGTAACCAGACCGTAAGACCTCAGTCGCTACATAGGCAGGCAGGAGAACCTTGTGGAGGGGCCTTATATTCGCATCGAAGAGACCGGCGACGTCATCCCGCTGGCCGAGGCGGTCACCACGATCGGGCGTGGCAGCGCGGTAGACGTCCGGCTGGCCGATCCCAGCGTCTCCCGGCTGCATGCCGAGATCGTCCGCCACGGGCCGTACGCCTACGTCGCTGACCTGGGATTATCTCGTAACGGGACCCGGGTCAACGGGCGGCTCGTGGCCCGCCGGGTGCTGGAGGAAGGCGATGTGCTCAGCTTCGGCGCCGCGCGCTGCCGGGTCGGGGGAATCCCCAGGGAGGACATCTCCGCCGAGGTCGAGCTGCGGCGCTCGGCGAGCCCCGAACTTACCCGCCGCGAACTGGACGTGCTCACGTCGCTGTGCCGCCCTGCCCTGTCCGACGAGGCCTTCGTGGCCCCCGCGACGGCCCGCGAGATCGCGGCCGACCTGGTCGTGACCGAGGCGGCCGTCAAGCAGCACCTGCTGCGCCTCTACCAGAAGTTCCGCATCCCCGAGGGCCAGAACCGGCGGGTACGGCTGGCCAACGAGGTGATCGCCCTCGGCCTGGTCCGTCCCCTGCCACCGGCCGAGCGGGCGGACCGCCCGCCGCAGCCCGGCCCCGCCGACCGCGCCGAGCCGCCCGTTCCCAGCCCGGTGCCCGGCGTGGTGCCACCGCCCCGGCGCACCGCCCGGCCGGCCGGCCAGGCCGACGGCTTCCGCGGCGCCGGCCAGCCCAACGGCATCGGCCAGCGCCAGGCCTGACCCCTCCCATCTGGGCGCCGCCGCCCTGGCAGCCATGATCGCGGGCGGCCCCGGCCGGGAGTGGTGCGCGCGCCGGGCTCAGGAGAAGTGCCGCAGGAACCGGCCGCGGAGCAACTGGAACCGGTGCGGCCCGCTGAGATGGCTCAGGTAGCCCAGGCGGCGCAGCGGCCCCAGGTGCGTCACCCCGAAGCGGACCACGTTCCCCGGCACGGCCGTGGGCCAGAAGACCGACGGCGCGGACACCGCCGCCGTGAGCGCCCCGAGGGCGAGCGCGGTGATCCCGAGTGTCACCACGATCCGGACCGCGGGCGACTTGGTGAACGTGCCGAAGAACCGCCGTAGCTGGGCCCGCGGCATGCCCGAGCCAGGGCCGAGCCCGTAATAGAGCACCAGCGTGCCCGCCGCGTAGCCGAGGGCACGGTCCGGCCACGCACCCCGCGCGACCGCGACCGTGATGCCGGCCGCGAGCGCGGCGGCGGCCAGCGCGAACGGCGCCAGAATCAGCAGCGCGACCAGCGACCGCAGCAGGAACCAGGGCAGGCTGACCACGGTGACGACCGGATCCAGGGTCCTGGCCCCGCGCGCGGCGCGGCGCGCGGTGCTGCGGCGCTGCACCAGGCCGGCCGTGCGCAGCGCCGCGAACAGCAGCAGCGCGGCTATGGTGCCCGCCACCGGCAGGATGGCGCTGATGCTGGCGAGCACCACGACCGTCGCGGCCACCATGAGCGCCTGCCCGCGCGGCCGCGCGGCCGGGTCCGGCGCCGCCGGCGGCCGGGCCGCGTCGCCCTGGCCCGGCCTGCCCGGGGCGGTCCCGGCCTGCGGCACCGGCGCGCGCCCGCCGTAGCTGACCGGGGTGAGCACGTCCCTCAGGTCCTCGGGCAGCGGCCGGCCCTCGGCCATCGGGCGGGTGCTTGGCGAGGCCACGCCGGGAGCGGGTGCCGCCCCGTTGCCGGCCGGCCCGCCGGGCCAGGCCCCCGGCGCGGGCAGCACGGCCGGGCCCCCGGCGCCGAGGATGGTCGGCGGCACGTAGCCCGCCGGGCCGCTCGCCACGGGGCCGGGCGGCAGGTAGGCCGCCGGGCCGCCCGGCACGGCGGTGGGTGCCCCGTCCGATCTCGTCGCGCCGGCTCCGGTCAGCGGCACGGGCGCCGCCTGGCCGGCCTGCCCATGATTCGAAACGAGAGACACGGGGTCGAGCACCGTCGTCTGGGCCCGGAGTTGCACCGCCGATGGCCGGTGCGCGGGATCCCTGGCGAGCGCGGCGGCCACCAGCGGGAGCAGCGGCCCGGGCATCTCGCTCAGGTCGGTCTGCCCGTTCACGATGCGGTAGAAGATGCCCTCGTACGGGCCGGTGCCATAGGGCGGCCGGCCGATGGCCGCGAACGCCACCGTGGCGCCCCAGGCATGCACGTCGGAGGCCTCGCTGCTCGGCCGGCCCTCGATCACCTCGGGTGCCAGGTAACCCGGGGTGCCCATGAACATTCCCGTCATGGTCAGCCGGGTGGCGTCGGGCCCCTGCGCGATGCCGAAGTCGATCACCACGGGGGTGTCCTGGAACAGCATCACGTTGCCCGGCTTGACGTCGCGGTGCACCACCCCGGCGGCGTGCACCGCGACCAGGGCCTCGGCGAGCCCGCAGGCCAGCCGGGACAGCGCCGCCCCGCGCAGCGGGCCGTCCTGGGTGACCACGTCGTCCAGGGTCCGGCCGGGCACGAACCGCGTCACGATGTACGGCGTGCCGCCGTCGAGGTCGGCGTCGATCACCTCGGCGACGTTCGGGCTGCGGATCCGCTGCATCGTCTCGACCTCACGGGCGAGCCGCCGCCGCGCCGTCGGGTCGCCCGCCACGCTGGAACGCAGGACCTTGAGCGCGACCGTGCGGTGACCGCGGTCGCGGGCGAGGTACACGACCCCCATGCCGCCCTCGCCGATCCGGTCGAGCAGCCGGTACTGCCCGAGCCGGTCCGGCACCAGATCCTGATCGTTCATGGCATGTCCCAGAGTACGGAGCCCCCTTCCGTATCCCCGCCCGGACCGGCATGCCGCCGGGTGATGTTCTAGGAACCTGTGATGAGCTTGCGGAGCACCTCGGCCGTGCGTGCGTTCTGCTGTGCGTGAGCGGCAAGTTCCCGGGCCAGTTCGCTGACCCATTCCTGCAGCCCGGCGGGCTGGCGGGAGAGGACGACGCCGCGCACCTCCCGGCAGATCTCCGCCGTCGGCGGGCGGCCCGGCGCCGTCGCCAGCGTCAGCACCTTCTCGCCGAGCCGCACGGTGATCTTCGTGATCTGGCCGGGACGGCCGTGCAGCCGGTCGGACATGCTCCGGTCCCGGTCGACCACGACGCAGCCGTCCGGCAGCGCATCCCCCAGGGATTCGGTGAGCACCCGCGCGTACAGGGCGACGTCGGCGCTGTCCACGCGGAGGGCCGCGGTGATCTCCTCCAGGGACAGGCCATCGCCGGGCTCGGTCATGGCCGGGCCCGCGGGCCGGCGACGGATGGACCGGCGGTGATCAGCGGATGCATCGGCTCTGCTCCTTGCCCGGGGCGCCAGGACGGCGGGCCCGCCACCTGCCTTGCCTCAGCGCCCGGCAAAGGTGGCCTTCCCAGGCCCATTCTCGACGAAACTGCGCATTCCCGTGCGCTGGTCCTCGGTCGCGAACAGCGCGGCGAAGTTCAGCCGCTCGATCTCCAGGCCGGTGGCCAGGTCGGACTCAAGCCCGGCGTCGATGGCCTGCTTCGCCGCGCGGAGCGCCACGGCCGGGCCGGTGGCGTACCTGGCCACCAGATCGCGCGCCGCCTGGTACACCTCGGCGTCCGGGACCACCCGGTCCACCAGGCCGATGCCGAGCGCCTCCGCCGCGCCGACGAAGCGCCCGGTGAAGACGATGTCCTTCGCCCGTGCGGGCCCGACGAGCCGGGGCAGCCGCTGGGTCCCGCCAGCCCCGGGGATGATCCCGAGGAGGATCTCGGGCTGGCCGACCCGGGCGGTCTGCCCGGCCACCCGGAAGTCGGCGCACAGCGCCAGTTCCAGGCCGCCGCCGAGGGCATACCCGGTGATCGCCGCCACGACCGGCTTGCCGATCCGCGCCACGGTGGTGAAGGCGGCCTGCAGCCGGCGGCTGTCCAGGGCCACCTGCGCGAAGCTGGCCTCGGCCATCTCCTTGATGTCGGCGCCGGCCGCGAAGACCTTCTCCCCGCCGTAGAGCACCACGGCACGCACCGCGGCATCGGCGTCGAGTTCCGCGGCGGCCGCCGCGATCTCGTCCTGCACCTGCGCGTTGAGCGCGTTCATCGGCGGCCGGTCAAGCCGAATCGTCGCGATCGCCTCATCGCGCTCCACCCGGACGAACTCGCCCATGCGCACCTCCCGTGCCGGGGGAACCGATCCTAGTTCACCCCGGTCCGGGCTGGCGTCAGGCGTGCGGCGGGCGGTGCAGGAAGGCCTGGACCTCAGCTTCGCGGTACCGGCGGTGCCCGCCGAGGGTCCGGATCGAGCGGAGCTTGCCCTGCTGCGCCCAGCGGGTGACGGTCTTGGGATCCACGCGGAACAACGCGGCGACCTCCGCCGGGGTGAGCAGCGGGCTGTCCGGCTGGATGTCTGACCTCATGGCTGTAGTCCTTTCGCATGCTGGAGTCGGGCGGCGACGAAAGTGACACGGCCGGCAGACGTTAAAGCGTGCGGGGTTGTGTCCCTCATTGGCCCCCCCAGGGCTTCTGACTTCTCGCCCCCGCCGGCACGGCGCAGCTTGCCGTGTGCATCGGGGGCACTAGGGCATATCGCGCAGATCTGCGCCAACTCGGAATAGATCTACAAGACACACTCTAGTCAGACGCGATACGGAGCGCAGTGGTTTACATGCATAGAGTTACTACTAAGCGGCCTAGGTGCCGCAGGCTATCGGGGGGTTCCAGGGAGGCGCTCCCCCCGGCCAGCACCTACCGCAGGTCACCGTTGGTCATGCCCTCGGGGGCGTCGGGATAGGCCACCAGGCCCAGTTCCGCGGTGCTGTCCAGCAGCGGATGACAGGGCACCACGCGCACCGTGTACCCGAACGGGCCCGGCCTGCCCAGCCGTGCCTCCCCGCCGTAGCGGGCAGTGTTGGCCCAGGGGGGCGACCCCCTGGAACCCCCGCTGGCCTGAAGGCCCTGCTCCTCCGTCGCGGGGCCTTCGGCCGTACCCTCGGCGGTGGCGGGCCCGTCGGGTGCCAGCGGGCTGGCCGCCGGCTCGACGATGTCTTCCTCGTCGTTCACCCGGCCGCAGATCACCTCGACCGCGACGTCCTGCGCCGACAGCTCGCCCAGCGCCACGCTCGCCCTGACCGGCAGCCACTCCCCCGGGCCGCGGTCCCCGTCGCCGGCCTCGATGTGCTCGATCCGGACCTCCGGCCAGGCGGCCTTCACCCGGCGCTTCCAGGCGGCCAGTTCGCGCGCCGCCGCGAAGGCGCCCTCGCCCTGGCCGCCGGCCAGGGCACGGGACGCGTGCGCGGCGGGCACGTACAGGGTCTCCACGTACTCGCGGACCATCCGGGACGCCTGCGCGCGGGGGCCGAGCCCGGCCAGCGTGTGCGCGACCATCTCCAGCCACCGCTGCGGCAGCCCGCCGTCCCCGGTGTCGTAGAACAGCGGCGCCACCACCTGCTCCAGCAGGTCGTACAGGGCGGCGGACTCCAGCTCGTCACGCCTGGCCGGGTCGGCCACGTCGTCGGCCGAGGGGATCGCCCAGCCGTTCTCGCCGTCGAACCACTCATCCCACCAGCCGTCCCGCACCGACAGGTTCAGGCCGCCGTTCAGCGCGGACTTCATGCCGGAGGTGCCACACGCCTCAAGCGGCCGCAGCGGGTTGTTCAGCCACACGTCGCAGCCCTGGACCATGGCCGCGCCCAGCTCCATGTCGTAGTCCGGGAGGAACACGATGCGGTGCCGCACCCGGGGATCCTCGGCGAACCTGACCATCTGCTGGATCAGCTGCTTGCCGCCGTCGTCGGCGGGATGCGCCTTGCCCGCGATCACCAGCTGCACCGGGCGCGCCGGGTCGAGCAGCAGCGCGGTCAGCCGCTCCGGGTCGTGCAGCATCAGGGTGAGCCGCTTGTAGGACGGCACCCGCCGGGCGAAGCCGATGGTCAGCACATTCTCGTCCAGGGCGTGCTGGGTCCAGCCCAGCTCGGCCTCGGACACGCCACGCTGCCGCCAGGAGGCACGCAGCCGCCGCCGCGCCTCGGCGACCAGGCGGCGGCGCAGCCTGGCGCGGATCTCCCACAGCCTGCCGGGGCCGGTCTCGGCGATCCGGTCCCAGGCCGGGCCGTCCTCCGGCCCCGGCTGCCCGCCGTCGCAGCCGAGGATCTCGGCAGCCACCCAGGTGGCGACGTGGACCCCGTTGGTGATCGAGCCGATCGGCACCTCGCTGGCGTCGAACCCGGGCCACAGGCCGGCGAACATCTCCTGGCTCACCCGGCCGTGCAGCTTGCTCACCCCGTTGACCCGCTGGGCCAGCCGCATGCCCATCACGGCCATGTTGAACACGCACGGGTCCCCGCCCGGGTAGGTCTCCGCGCCCAGGGCGAGGACACGTTCCAGCGGCAGCGCGGGGTCCGCGGCGGTGCCGCCGAACTCCCGCTCCACCAGGTCCCTGGCGAACCGGTCGATCCCGGCGGGCACCGGGGTGTGCGTGGTGAACACGGTGCCGGCCCGGCACAGCTCGATCGCCTCGTCGAAGCTCAGGCCCGCCTCGGCGTATTCACGGATCCGCTCCAGGCCGAGGAACCCGGCGTGGCCCTCGTTGGTGTGGAACACCTCGGGCTGCGGGTGGCCGGTCAGCGCGCAGTAGGCGCGCACCGCCCGCACACCGCCCATGCCCAGCAGCAGTTCCTGGCGCAGCCGGTGCTCGCTGCCGCCGCCGTAGAGCCGGTCGGTGACCTCCCGCAGGCCCGGCTCGTTCTGCTCCACGTAGGAATCGAGGAGCAGCAGCGGCACCCGGCCCACCTGCGCCAGCCACACCTGCGCCGCCAGCGGGCCGCCCTCGCCCAGCGCCAGCACCACGGTCACCGGCGAGCCGTCCGCGCCGCGCAGCAGGGTGAGCGGCAGGCCGTTCGGGTCGCCCGCCGGGTAGCGCTCCAGCTGCCAGCCCTCCGGCGACAGCGACTGGCTGAAATAGCCGTGCCGGTAGAGCAGCCCCACCCCGATCAGCGGGACCCCCAGGTCGCTGGCCGCCTTGAGATGGTCACCGGCCAGGATGCCCAGCCCGCCGGAGTACTGCGGGAGCGCGGTGGCGATCCCGTACTCGGGGGAGAAGTAGGCGATGGCCGCCGGGGGCGCGCCGCCATCCCCGCCGCCGCTGCGCTGGTACCACCGTGCCGCGGACAGGTAGTCCCGCAGATCGGCCACCGCGCGGTGCAGCCGCCCGAGGTAGTCCCCGTCGGCGGCCAGCGCGGCCAGGTGCTCGGGGGGGACCTCACCGAGCAGCGCGACCGGGTCGTGGCCCGCCCGCTCGCGGCCGGCCGGGTCGAGCGCGGTGAACAGTTCCCGCGTGCCGGCATGCCAGGACCAGCGCAGATTCAGCATGAGCTCGTGCAGCGGGGCCAGCGGCTCGGGCAGCGAGGCGCGGATGGTGAAGGTGCGGATGGCTCTCACGCAGAGCGACCTTACCCGGCTGCCCCGGGCCCCCGGTCCGGCCCGGCGTTTTCTTGCGGGCTGGCCGCCGGCCCTTGCCGGGCACGGCCTGCCAGGGCGCATGAGTGCACCCCCCACATGGTGGGTAGCGTTCTGGGGTGATCGGTCGGATAGTGATCAGCGACGTGGCGCCCGTGCTCGACTGCGGGCGCTGGCCGGCCAAGGCCGTCGTCGGGGAAACCTTCGAGGTCAGCGCGACCGTCTTCCGTGAGGGGCACGAAGTGCCCGGGGCCGGGGTGGTGCTGCGCGGGCCGGACGGCCAGCGCTTGCCGCTGGCCCGGATGCGGGAGACGCTGCCCGGGCTGGACCGCTATGCGGCCGAGGTCACCCCGGGCGCCGAGGGCCGGTGGCGGTTCCACGTGGAGGCCTGGGGCGACCCGATCGGCCACTGGCACCACGACGCCGCCATCAAGGTCCCGCGCGGCCAGGACGTCGAGCTGATGCTCGCGGAGGGGGCCCTGCTGTTCGACCGCGCGGCACGGTCGCCGTCGCGGCCGCTGGAGCACCGCTCGGCGCTCGCGGCGGTGGCGGTGCGGCTGGGCGACCGCTGGCTGCCGCCATGGGACCGGCTGGCCGCCGCCGAGGACGAGGGAATCCTCGCGATCCTGCACGAGGCGCCGCTGCGCGAACTGCTCACCCGTTCGGCGGCCTACCCGCTGGTCGTGCACCGGGTGCGCGCGCTGTACGGCGCCTGGTATGAGTTCTTCCCCCGCTCGGAGGGCGTGCAGGCGGACCCGATGGGCCGCCGCGAGCCGCAGGGCGGGACGCTGCGCACCGCCATGTGCCGGCTGGAGCCGATCGCCAAGATGGGTTTCGACGTGGTCTACCTGCCGCCGGTCCATCCCATCGGGACCACGGCCCGCAAGGGCCGCAACAACTCCCTGCACGCCGGGCCCGGCGACCCGGGCTCGCCGTGGGCGATCGGGTCACCGGACGGCGGCCACGACGCGATACACCCCGAACTGGGCAGCTTCGCCGACTTCGACGCGTTCGTGGCCCGTACCCGCGAACTCGGCATGGAGGTGGCGATCGACCTCGCGCTGCAGACCTCGCCGGATCACCCGTGGGTCACCGAGCACCCGGACTGGTTCACCGAGCGCGCCGACGGATCCATCGCCTACGCGGAGAATCCGCCCAAGAAGTACCAGGACATCTACCCGCTGAACTTCGACCGCGACCCGGCCGGGCTGTATGCGGAGGTGCTGCGGATCGTGCGCCTGTGGATGAGCCACGGGGTGCGGATATTCCGGGTGGACAACCCGCACACCAAGCCGCTGCCGTTCTGGGAGCGGCTGCTCGCCGAGGTGGACAGCACCGACCCCGACGTGATCTTCCTGGCCGAGGCGTTCACCCGCCCGCCCATGATGCACACCCTCGCCAAGATCGGGTTCCACCAGTCCTACACCTACTTCACCTGGCGCAACACCGGCCCCGAGCTCACCGAGTACCTGCGCGAGCTGAGCGGGGCCGCCGCCGCGTACATGCGGCCGAACTTCTTCACCAACACCCCCGACATCCTCACCGAGTACCTCCAGCACGGCGGGCCGCCGGCGTTCCGGGTGCGGGCCGTGCTCGCGGCGCTGCTGTCGCCGACGTGGGGCATGTACTCGGGATTTGAGCTGTGCGAGAACTCACCCGTGCGGCCGGGCAGCGAGGAATACCTGGACTCGGAGAAATACGCCTACCGGCCGCGGGACTGGGCGGCCGCGCAGCACGGGCCGGCGGGCATCGCGCCGTTCATCACCCGTCTCAATTTGATCCGGAGATCCCACCCCGCGCTGCACTGGTTGCGTAATCTACGGTTCCACTACGTCGACCAGCCGGGACTGATCTGTTTTTCCAAGCGCAGCAGCCGGGACGCGGACACCGTGCTGGCCGTCGTGAACGTTGATCCGCACCAGCCGCGAGAGGCCACCGTATGGCTTGACATGTCCGCACTCGGAGTGGACGATCGGTCGCAGTTTGTTGTCACAGACGAGCTGACCGGAGAATCTTACCGGTGGGGTCAAGTCAACTACGTGCGCCTCGATCCGGCGACTGCACCTGCCCACATATTCACCGTCACGCCCGTTCCCACGGCGTGACGGCGGTACCTTTGTTCGCCGCCAGGGGAGAAGCGAGTGGCCGCACAGCCGAATCAGACCCCGCCCGGCCTGGCCGGGGGGCCGCCCGCCGCGGCCCAGGGAGCCTTCAACACGCCTCCCGGTGACCCGGTTCCCGACCCGTTCTCGTTCGACCGGCCCCGCGACCCGCACTGGTACAAGCACGCGCTGTTCTACGAGGTGCTGGTCCGCGGATTCCACGACTCCAATGGCGACGGCACCGGGGACCTGCGCGGGCTGACCTCGCGGCTGGATTACCTGCAATGGCTGGGGATCGACTGCATCTGGCTGCTGCCCATTTACAACTCGCCGCTGCGGGACGGCGGCTACGACATCGCGGATTTCACCTCGATCCTGCCGGAGTTCGGCATCCTGGGCGATTTCGTGGACCTGGTGGACCAGGCCCACGAACGGGGGATCCGGGTGATCGCGGACCTGGTCATGAACCACACCAGCGACGCTCACCCGTGGTTCCAGGCGTCCCGGTCCGACCCCGGCGGGCCGTTTGGCGACTTCTATGTCTGGTCGGATACGGATGAGCGGTACGCAGAGGCGCGCGTCATCTTCGTCGACACCGAGCAGTCGAACTGGACCTACGACCCGGTCCGCGGCCAGTACTACTGGCACCGGTTCTTCTCCCACCAGCCCGACCTGAACTACGAGAACCCGCGGGTCCAGGACGCCATGCTGGAGGTGCTGCGGTTCTGGCTGGACCTGGGCATCGACGGGTTCCGCCTGGACGCCGTGCCCTACCTGTACGAGCGCGAGGGCACCAACTGCGAGAACCTCAAGGAGACGCACGAGTACCTGAGGCGGGTCCGGACCGAGATCGACCGGCTCTACCCGGACCGGGTGCTGCTCGCCGAGGCGAACCAGTGGCCGGCCGACGTGGTGCAGTACTTCGGCGACCCGTCGGTGGGCGGCGACGAATGCCACATGGCCTTCCATTTCCCGCTGATGCCGCGCATCTTCATGGCCGTGCGCCGGGAGCAGCGCTACCCGATCTCGGAGATCATGGCGCAGACCCCGCCCATCCCCCAGGGCTGCCAGTGGGGCATCTTCCTGCGCAACCACGACGAGCTGACGCTGGAGATGGTCACCGACGACGAGCGGGACTACATGTACGCCGAGTACGCCAAGGACCCGCGGATGAAGGCGAACATCGGGATCCGGCGCCGGCTTGCCCCGCTGCTCGACAACGACCGCAACCAGCTGGAGCTGTTCACCGCCCTGCTGCTGTCGCTGCCCGGCTCGCCGGTGATGTACTACGGCGACGAGATCGGCATGGGTGACAACATCTGGCTCGGTGACCGGGACGGCGTCCGCACCCCCATGCAGTGGACCCCGGACCGCAACGCGGGCTTCTCCACCTGCGACCCGCAGCGGCTCTACCTGCCGCTGAACATGGACCCGATCTACGGCTACCAGGCGCTCAACGTGGAGGCGCAGCAGCGCAACTCCGGGTCGCTGCTGCACTGGACCAAGCGGATGATCGAGATCCGCAAGCGCCACCCGGTCTTCGGCCTCGGCGCGTTCGAGGAGCTGAGCTCGTCCAACCCCAGCGTGCTGGCGTTCGTCCGGGAGTACCCCGGCCCGGTCGAGGACGACGGGGTGGACCTGTCCGACCACATCCTGTGCGTCAACAACCTGTCCAGGTTCCCCCAGCCGGTCGAGCTTGACCTGCGCCGGTTCAAGGGCATCACGCCGGTGGAGTGCATGGGCGGGGTGACCTTCCCGCCCATCGGTGACCTGCCCTACCTGCTCACGCTGCCGGGACACGGGTTCTACTGGTTCCAGCTCCCCGGCCTGCGGCCGCAGCAGCAGGCCTGACCGGGACGTCACCGGCGCGGGCGGCACGCGGTGCGCACCGGGTCCGCTATGCGGCCTGCCGGGCCGGTGAATCCGCTATGGCGGGGTAGATGGCAGTCATGACGTTTGAGGAACACCTGGCCGCCTGGCTGCCCGGGCAGCGCTGGTTCGCCGGTAAGGGAACGCCGATCACCGACCTGGCCGTGGTCGCGCAGACCACGCTGGTCGCCGGTGATCCCGGCCTCCGGCACCTCATCGTCGCGGTCACCCAGGACACGGGCACGGATTCGTATCAGCTGTTCATAGGCTTGCGGGCGGACTTGCCCGGCCGGCTGGAGCATGCCCGGATCGGTACGGCGGACGGGGGCCTGATCGGCTACGACGGCCTGCACGACCCGGGCCTGACGGCGGTGCTGCTGGAAGCGATGGCCGGTGCGGCGTCCATCGGGCCGCTGCGCTTCGCCCGGCGGCCGGGCGGGCACATCGACACCGGCCTGGAGAGCCTGGTGCTCACCGCCGAGCAGAGCAACACCAGCCTGCTGTTCGGCGAGGAGGCCATCCTCAAGGTGTTCCGCCGGCTGTCCCCCGGGCCGAACCCCGATCTGGAGGTGCCCGAGGCCCTGGCCAGGCTCGGCTCCCAGCACGTGGCCGCGCCGCTGGGCTGGATCACCGCGCAGGCCCAGGGGCGGTACACCGTTCTCGCGGTGCTCTCCAGCTACCTGCGGAACGCGGTGGACGGCTGGTCCCTGGCCGCCACGAGCGTCCGTGACCTGTACGCGACCGCGACCGCCGGGGCGGACGAGACCGCCAGGGCGGCGCAGGCGGGCGGGGACTTCTCCGGCGAGGCGCACCGGCTCGGCGAGGCCACCGCCGAGGTGCACCGCGACCTCACGACGGCGTTCGGCACCCAGGAACTGCCCGCCCAGGCATTCCAGGACATGTCGGTGCAGATGCTGGGGCGGCTGGACCGGGCGGTCGCCGCGGTGCCCGGGCTGGCCCGCCACGACCGGATGGTGCGTGCCGCGTTCGCGGACGTGGCCACCCTCAGCGACCCGCTCGAAGTGCAGCGGATCCACGGCGACTACCACCTGGGCCAGGTGATGCGCACCCACGCCGGGTGGGTGCTGCTGGACTTCGAGGGGGAGCCCGCGGTGCCCCTGGAGCGCCGCCGGGCCTACTTCCCGGCACTGCGCGACGTGGCGGGCATGCTGCGCTCCCTCGACTACGCGGCGCGCTTCCAGCTTGCCGGGCACGAGAACCCCGAGCAGGTCACCGCGGCGGCCAGGGACTGGGCCCGGCGCAACCAGGCCGCGTTCTGCGCCGGTTACGCCCGGGCTGGCGGGGCAGATCCCGGCAAGCATGGGATCCTGGTACGCGCCCTCACCCTGGACAAGGCGGTCTACGAAGTGATGTACGAGGCGAGAAACCGGCCCTCCTGGCTGCCCATCCCGCTCGGCTCGATCGCCGACGGAGCGGCATGACCGGGCCCCGCCAGGCCGGTCCGGTCCGCCCCGGTGCCCCGGAACCGGAGCCCGGGGTGCACCCGGGTGAGATCGACCGGATCGTCGCTGGCCTGCACCATGACCCGCATGCCCTGCTCGGCGCGCACCCCGGCCCCGGCGGGGTGACCGTCCGGGCCCTGCTGCCGCTGGCCGCGAAGGTCGCCGTGGTACTCGCCGACGGCCGCCGCTTCCCGCTGCACCACGTGCACGAGGGGGTGTTCGCCGCGACCCTGCCGCTGGCCGAGGTGCCCGACTACCGGATCGCCGTCGCCTACCCGGGGCCGGAGCCGGGCAGCACCATGCCGGAGATCATGGTGGACACCCCGTTCCGGTTCCTGCCCACGCTCGGCGCGACCGACCTGCACCTGATCGGTGAGGGACGGCACGAGGAGCTGTGGCGGGTGCTCGGCGCGCACGTGCGCGAGTACGGCACGGAAGGCACCGGCTTCGGCGCGGTCACCGGGACCGCGTTCGCCGTCTGGGCGCCGAACGCACGGGGCGCGCGCGTCGTCGGCGACTTCAACCACTGGGACGGGCGCGGCCACCCGATGCGCTCGCTCGGCGGCTCGGGGATCTGGGAGCTGTTCGTGCCCGGCGTCGGCGACGGCACCCACTACAAGTTCGACATCTGCGGGCCCGACGGGCGGTGGCGGCGCAAGGCCGACCCCATGGCCAGCCGTGCCGAGCAGCCGCCCGCCACCGCGTCGGTCGTGTTCACCTCCGGCCACACCTGGGCGGACGAACAGTGGCTGGCGGCACGCGGCCGCGGGCACCTGACCAGCGAGCCGGTCAGCGTGTACGAGGTGCACCTCGGCTCCTGGAAGCCGGGCCTGTCCTACCGCGAGCTGGCCGCGGAGCTGACCGCCTACGTCACCCAGATGGGCTTCACCCATGTGGAGTTCCTGCCGGTGGCCGAGCACCCGTTCGGCGGCTCCTGGGGCTACCAGGTGACCTCCTACTACGCCCCGACCGCCCGGTTCGGCAGCCCGGACGACTTCCGCTACCTGGTCGACCGGCTGCACCAGGCGGGCATCGGCGTGATCCTCGACTGGGTGCCCGCGCACTTCCCGAAGGACGAGTGGGCGCTGGCCCGGTTCGACGGCACCCCGCTGTACGAGCACGCCGACCCGCAGCGCGGCGAGCACCCCGACTGGGGGACGCTGATCTTCGACTTCGGCCGCCCCGAGGTCCGCAACTTCCTGGTCGCCAACGCGCTGTGCTGGCTGGAGGACTTCCACGTCGATGGGCTGCGGGTGGATGCGGTGGCCTCGATGCTGTACCTGGACTACTCGCGTGGGCCGGGCCAGTGGACGCCCAACGAGCACGGCGGCCGGGAGAACACCGACGCGGTCTCGTTCCTGCGCGAGGTCAACGCCACCTGCTACCGCCGGGTGCCCGGGATCATGATGATCGCCGAGGAATCCACCGCCTGGCCCGGTGTGACCCGCCCCGTGCACCTCGGCGGGCTCGGGTTCGGCTTCAAGTGGAACCTGGGCTGGATGCACGACACGCTGAACTACCTGGCGCACGACCCGGTGTTCCGCAACTACCACCACAACGAGATCACCTTCTCGCTGATGTACGCGTTCAGCGAGAACTTCCTGCTGCCGCTGTCGCACGACGAGGTCGTGCACGGCAAGGGGTCGCTGCTGGGCAAGATGCCCGGTGACGAATGGAACAAGTTCGCCGGGCTGCGGGTGCTGTTCGCCTACATGTGGGCCCATCCCGGCAAGCAACTGCTGTTCATGGGCTCGGAGTTCGGGCAGGGCGCGGAGTGGTCCGCCGAGCGTGGCCTGGACTGGTGGGTGCTGGGCGACGAGCATCACGCCGGTATGCAGCAGCTCGTCACCGACCTGAACCGGGCCTACCGGGAGCACCCGCCGCTGTGGGCGCTGGACCACTCCCCGGAGGGGTTCGGCTGGATCGACGCGAACGACGCCGGCGGCAACGTGCTGTCGTTCCTGCGCTTCGCCGGGGGCCCGGCCGCGCCCGCCATCGGCGGCGGGACAGCCCCCGGCGGCTCCGGCGCCCAGGACGGCTCCAGCGCCGCGGCGGCTGACGGCAGCACGGGCGTGGCCGCCGCGGGCGGGCCCGGCCCCGGGGTCCTGGCCTGCGTTGTCAACTTCTCCGGCCGGCCGCACCAGCGCTATCAGGTCGGGCTGCCGCGGGCGGGCCGGTGGCGGGAGGTCATCAACACCGACGCGTTCGGCTACGGCGGCAGCGGAGTGGGCAACCTCGGCGCCATCGAGGCCGTGCCGGAGCCCTGGCACGGCCAGCCTGCGTCCGCCGTGATGACGCTTCCCCCGCTGGCCGCGCTCTGGCTGGTCCCGGAGGACTGACCGGGCGCCGCTATCCCCGCCGGATGGGGCCGGTGGTCCGGTGCACCGCCACAAACCGGCCGCTGTCCGCCAGGGTGACCCGCCACCGAGCGACGGAACGCACGCGCAGCCGCGCCGCCCCCGGCCATGGCTGGCCGGGGGCGCCTTGGTCTGCCGTAGCCGGCTGGCTGGGATCAGCCGGTTGCGGGGCGATTGGGCTGGGCGCTAGAAGCGCGGCGGAAGCGCGTGGTGGGAGGCATTCGCATGGGCCGCCGAGTTGCCGGTCGCGCTGTTGATCAGGACGGAGGTTATGCCGCCGTCGTAGAAGGAGGTGCTGGAGTTTGCGGTGTAATCCGTGCACTCGACCTCTGGCGCTTGCCCGGCCTGCAGGCTGATCTCGCCGCTCCATTGCTCCCGGCGTTGTGGCTCCCGGCGTTGTGGCTCCCGGCGTTGTGGCTCCCGGCGTTGTGTGCCCCGCCACTTAGGAGCAGAAAGCTCACCGCCAAAACGCTGATAACAGCAAGAAAAGTGTAGCGTTCTGCTCCTTAGTGGGTGACACCGTAAGTTCGTCGGGGTTGTTCAGGCGGCCTTTGCTAGCGGTTCGTGTTGCGTGGCTTGCTCTTGGTGCTCGCTGATGCGCGCCGTGAGGTCGCGTAGGTCGCGGGCGTTGAACTTCCAGTTGAACGGGCTGGCGGTCCGGTTGTAGCGGTCCGCGAAGGCCAGCAAGGTGGCGGAGAGTTCGCCGAGGCTGGCGAAGTCGTTGGGGGAGATGACCTTCTTCTGGATGATGGAGAAGTAGATCTCGATCTGGTTCAGCCAGGACGCGTGCAGTCACCGTCTCACCC
>CAVRXW010000066.1:0-27911 GCA_963725125.1 uncultured Actinomycetes bacterium | reverse complement strand
AATGTATTGCTCCAGTGCTGCCAGGCGTGGTCGGCGTTTAGCGACCACTGCATGGAGCTGACGAATTGGGCGATGGGAAGTCCGCTCCCCGACGAGTCCTGCGCCAGTTTCTCCGCGGCGGCGAGCAACTGGGCACGGTTGGCGGCCACTTGGCCGATGAGGCTGGCCGCGTTGGATGGGCTGCCGCATCCGAGAGTCAGCTGGTCCAGCCGGGCCACTTCGGCACGGCCCTGGTGCGCCAGCTTGACCATGGCCGCGAGCTGGGTGAGAGCGCCCGGGGTTGAGCGCGGGCCGGAGGCTGAAGTCGTCGCCTGGTCGCTGGTGAGGTACCCATTTTGGTAGATCGCGATGAAGCCTGGGTCGACTGAATAACTCGCAGTGCCGTCATTGGCGCTCCAGCCGGAGCCCTGCGCCAGCGCCGGGAGGTCAATCGTTGAGCCGTCACTGAGCCGCGCGGCCAAGAACGTCTGGCTTGCGGACTGGCACACCGTCGCACGCATGCTGGATGTGATCACGTCGAGCAGGGCTGTCCACCCGATGGCGCAGGCGCCAGGCTGGTTGCTGGTGGCGGGCGCAGCCTGGCCGCTACCCGTGCCGGTGCCGGTCGACGTCACGGGGGAATAGGCCCCCTCGTAGGGTGCGAAGTGGCGCGCTTGCGCGACGGCCGCACCAGCGCCTATCCCGGTGAATACCACACCGGCTATGAGGCCGCCGACCACGATCACGGTGTGCTGGCCCGTTGTGAACACGGCCCCGATACCGGCCGCCAGCACCAACGCCAGGCACACCCAGGTGGCAGTCGCGCCCGACTGGCCGAGCACATAACTGGAGTCGCTTATGCCACCCGGAAACGCGGCAGCGTTGCCCACGATCACGCCGATATATGTCAGCGCCAGGATCATGAGCACGGCGCGAGTTTCCAGCAGCGCCAGGGTATGCAAGACCGCAGTTCCTGATACCAGGACCGCAATGCCGGACACGGTGATGAGGAAGATCATCTCCGCTTCCGCTACATGCGTCGACGGCGCCAGCGGCAGGATGAGCAGCCAGTTCACCGTCCACACCGGCAGAGCCGCAGGAGCGAGGATGACAGTGAGGGTAACTGCGCTGAGTGCGAGCGTGACCAGCGCAGCCACCACTCTGAGGGCCCGGAGCAGTTGTCCCGCGCCCGGCGGTGGATGGTGGGTGACCGGCGTCGGCGGGGCCGCGAGTCCGGGCTGGTCTGCCGGCGGGGGTTCCCCGGCCGGTCCGGCGCGGGTGCCGCAAATAGCGCAGAAGTGGCCGCCTTCGCGCAGGGCCGACCCGCAATGGGCGCAATCCATTGTTCCTCCCCTAGCACTCGGGGATGTTGTCTGATGTCGTGTCGTCGGGGTTGAACCACAGCTCGTTCATCCATGGATCGGAAGGATAATCGCTCACTTGAATCCAGACATTGGACTGCAGTGTGTATCCCGACCCAGGTGAAACCGCTGAATAGCTGTTGTTGATCGTCTGGCCGTAGGACCAGCAGATCGGATGAATAGTGGTTCCCTGGGCGACATAGGTCGGGCAGTTCGACTGCGAAAAGGAAGAGTTGTAGCAGGCGCTGCTCCAGCCGCCACAATAAGCCTCATCCGACGGCGTCGGTGAGGGGCAGGTCCCGAAGGCCGGGGTAGCGTCAGCATCCAGCGGTGACGGTGACGGTGGCGGCGCTGCCTGAGTCGTAGCCGGATCGGTCGTGGGCGGAGCGGATGACGGGCCAGATGCTGGCGTGGACCCCTGTCCCGGACTGGAGGGCTGCGAGTTGGGCGCCGTGGCTGTCGGCTGGCCGCCGGCAGACCCCGATATGTTCGGTGTCGGCACACCGCCCAGGGCAACCTGCCCGTTGCCACCACCGGCGACGGTCACGGTCAACTGTGCCTTGGCGCCACCAAGCTGAGCGGTGACGGTGGTTGTCCCCGGCCCGGTTGCGACCAGGTCCCCCGACGGGTTCACGACCGCTACGCCCGGGTTCTGCGATGTCCACGCGGCCCCGGAGAGAATGCCGTCAGGTGCACTCGTGCCGTTGCCAAGCTGGCCGGCGAGCGTCAGCCGGGTCGTGGCGCCCTCTGGCACGCGCAGCCGCCCCGGCGTGATGCGCAGCGAGTGAATCGGAATGGTGGTGGCCTGGGGGAGCTTCAGGGTGGCCTGCATAGCGTCCAGCAGCTTCACCCAGCGCTGCAGCCGTGCCTGGCTGGCGCCGTCGGGCCGGACGGTTGCCTGGTATCCCACGGGGACCGCGCCCTGGGCGGGCAGTTGCAGCTTCCACTCCACGACCGGGTCGGCCTTCACGACCTGCGACGGTATGGGCCGGAAGCGAACCGTCTGAACCGTCGTGGCGATGTCGCCGGGGATGGCATCGGTGAAGGGCACGCGGATCGGCTTGCCGGTGGCGCTGCTCGCTGTGACGGTCTCGGTCAGCAGCGAGCCATTCCTGCCGCTGAGTGTCCAGCGCCGCACGATGAGCAGGCCATCGTGGTACTCCTGGGGCGTGAACGCGTAGGAGACTATCGCCGGTGACTCAGGGCGCGCAGCAGGCTGAAGTGTGCGTACGAGCACCAGGCCCAGCGCCGCGGCCAGCACCACCAGGACCGCTGGAATCGCCAGGACGGCTGGCCGGCGCCGGAACCAGGCGGACGGCCCGGGCCCGGACGCCACGGATGTGCGCGCCGGGGTGGCTGCGCGGCCGGCAGGCCCGGTCGGTTGGTGGGCCCGGTCCCGGTGACGCAGCACCGTCTGACTCGGTGGCCGGTACCACGAGCTAAGCGGATCTTCACCGTCGGCCGGGGAAACGGCCGGCGCGGCCGCGGGAGCAGGGACCGGTGCGGCTGCTGGCGTCAGAGCAGGTGACGCGGGCAGCGTCATGGGTGGCAAGGCCGGCCGCGCGGTGAGCAGCGGCTCCAGCGACTCCAGGCGACCCGCGGCTGCTGCCGCCGACGGCGGGCGCTGCCGGGGGTCCTTGCTCAGCATCGTCACGATCTGCGCCCAAAGCTCAGGCGGCAGGCCGGGAATGACCGGAGGTGCCTGCTCAATCTGGCGGCGCAGCACGGCCAGCGGGTAGCCGCCGGCGAAAGGCGTCCGGCCGGCCAGCATCTCGTAGAGGATGATCCCGGCGGAGTAGATGTCCGCGGCGGGCGTCGCGCTGTCGTGATCGGCGAGTTCCGGGGCCATGTACTCCGGTGTGCCGATGAGGCTGGTGAGCTTGGTCAGCGAGGCGCCATACGACAGCCGGGCCACACCGAAATCGGTGATCTTGATGTTCGCCTGGGCACCGGAGGAGTCCATGAGGACGTTCTCCGGCTTGACGTCGCGGTGCACGATCCCTGCGGCGTGCACGGCCATCAGGCCCTGCAGGAGCTGGCGAACCAGGGCGACCGCCTCGGCCGGGGGCAGCGTGCGCCGCTCCCGGAGGTGGTGACGGAGATCCTTGCCCGCCACCAGTTCCATCACGATCCCGAGGGTGTCGCCCTCGACGACCAGGTCGATGACCCCGGCCACGTGCGGGTCGCTGATCGAGGTAAGGATGGCGCGTTCCTGGAAGAAACGCGCCACCACCTCGGTGTCGGACACCAGCTCCGGCTTGAGGATCTTGACCGCAACCGGTGCACCCGTCTCCCGCACGGTGCCACGGAAGACCTGGCCCATTGCCCCGCGGCCGAGCTGGTCATGCAGCATGTACTTGCTGCCCAATGGCCGATCCACGTCCCCTCCCAGTTCCCCTGCTGCCTAATCAGGCGCCACCGCTGCCGACCCAGCCAGAGAGTTGATGATTTCCGGCACCTGAACGTTTGTGATCATGCCGTCGTGGACCAAGACAGCCCGCAGGGTGACGCCACTGCCGAGCACAGACGACGGCAGCCGTGCGCCGAACTGCTGCCCGTCCAGCGCGTTGGCTGGCTCCAGCACGAGCCCGCACTTGTTATTCGCCAGTTCCAAGGCCAGGCCACGGAGCATCGTATTGTCAGAAATAGTCGCGGCGAGAACGGAACTACTCCCGTCCCTGATCTGGCGGGAAACAGCAAGCAGTTCATCGCCGAGCGGGGTGCCGACGAGAAGATCAGCGTCCTCGACCACAAGGCCGATGGGGCCGGGGCCGTTCAGCGCCTCGGTGAGCAGGCTGACGGCTTCGGCGCCTGTCTCGGTGAGGTGCAGCGCGACCGCGGCAGTGCCGACGGTGGCCGGCAGCGCCGAGGGCCGAGGCGTGACCAAGACCAGGGGCGTTCCCATCGCGGACAGCGACCGCGCCTGCACCGCAAGGGCCGTGGTGCGGCTTGACCGCTTCTGGCCAACGACCAGCAGGCCGGGCGCATCGACGCGGATCTGCGCCAGATCGTCGCCGCCGACGCCGACAAGGACGCCACTGCCCGTCCGCAGCGGCAGCTCACAGGCCTGCTCGTAGGTGATCATGGCGGGCAGCGGGTCCACCCGGAACGGCCCGACGGCAGGGCTGGGGCACCGTGCCGCCGTGGCCCGAAGCGCCTGGTTCTCCGCCGATCCCAGCGGCTGCCCGGAAAGCAGCGCCACGTGGAGCAGGTCCCCGGCGGGCAAGCGGAAGCCCCGGCCGCTCGGCATGGCCGCGGGAACGGTCTTGGAATTCAGGCTCGCCAGGGCGTAGTCGGTGCGGTCCGCCATGCGCAGCACGATCTTGTCCTCGGCCAGGGCCGCCAGGCGCCCGGTGAGCAGGGACCGGTCCCCGGTGAACGCGACCCGGATCCCGGCAGCCAGGCCATCGCGGACCAGGCGCTGGAACTCGCCGAGCAGCCGGCCGTTGTCCACGTGCTCAACGGCCGTCACGACCGCGTCATACCGGTCGATGAGGACGAGCAGGAACGGCGGCTTGCTGCCGGCATGCTGCTGCCGGTACTCGGTAAGATCCCCGCAGCCGCTCGCGGACAGCAGCCGCGACCGCCGGGAGAGTTCACCAGACAGCCGGGCCAGCAACCGATCCAGCCGGTCCGGCTCCGCGGGAGTGACCACCGCGCCGCAATGCGGAAGCGCAGACAGCGCCGCCAGTCCTCCGCCACCGTCGAATACGTAGAGGTGGGCGTCGTCCGGGCTCGCCTGCCCGGCCAGGCGTCCCGCCAGGGTGCGCAGCAGCGTGGTACGGCCGGACTGCGGCGCTCCGGCGACGAGCAGATGGCCGCCTCGTTCCAGGTCGAAGACGGCGGGAACCTGCCGCTGCCGGCGGGGCTCGTCGGCCAGCCCGAACACCAGTTGCAGCGGTCCGGGCCGGGCAAGGTCAGCATCGGATGCCGCCAGTACCGGGACCTGGCCGGCCGGGAGCTCGCTGGGCAGCGGCGGGCGCCACGGCGATGCCTGCGGGGGGATCTGCCCCTCGGCTGCCGCCCTGATCGCGGTGACCAGGGTGGAAAGATCGGTCGGCTCGGCCGGATCGGGCCGTGGTTCGTCCGGCCTGCCGAGTGGCCTGCCGAGCTCAGCCCAGCCGAACGGGATGACATCCGCCGCACCCCGGTCAGGCCGCGCACCCGGGCGCAGGCCGCCCACCCGGGCCGCCTGGAACAGGACCGGGCGGCCGCCGCCCAGCCACGCATAGGCGCGGCCCGCACAGCCGGTGGCCGGGATGCTGGCCGCCGCCACAGTCTCGATGACATCCCTGCTGTCGTCGGGCGAGGCGACACGCAACGCGATCCGCAGGTTGATGTTGGCCCGCAGGTCCGCGGTCACCACGCCGGCCGGACGCTGGGTGGCGAGGATCAGGTGAATGCCCAGTGAGCGGCCCTGCATGCCGATGTCCACCAATGACCGGAGCTGATCCGGCTGCTGTTCGGCCATGACCGCGAACTCGTCAACCACGATCACCAGACGGGGCAGCGGATCTGCGGCGAGATCCCTGGACAGCACCTCCCAGTACAGCTCGACGTTGGACTTGCCCGCCTTGCTGAGCACCGCCTTGCGGCGCTGCAGCTCCGCCCGCAGCGAGGTCAGCGCCCGGTCGACCTCGAACTCGTCGAGATCGGTGACCACTCCGACGGTGTGCGGCAGTGGCGCACACGCCTGGAAGGCGGCACCGCCCTTGTAGTCGACCAGGACGAAGTTCATCGCGTCGGGGCGGTTTCCCACCGCGAGCGAGGCGACCAGGGTCTGCAGCAGCTCGCTCTTGCCCGAACCGGTGGTGCCCGCGACCAGCAGGTGCGGTCCATGGGCAAGGTCCAGGACGAAGGGGCCGTCGGCCTTGCTGCCCAGAAGTGCCCTGGTGGTCCGCCCGCCCGCAGCCCAGCGGGCCCGGATCTGAGCGGCCGATGGTGGCTCGAGCCCGGCAAGGTCGAGGAACCGCAGCGACGCCGGGAGTGAGTCCGCCGTGGCTTCCCCGGATTCCCTGAGCGGGGCCATCGCTCGTGCGCCAGCCTCGCACACACGCGGGCTCACCACATCGGCGGTGATGTCCGTGGCGGCATACCTGGGGCCGCGCATGTGCGCAAGGGTGGCCCGGTTGTCGTCGGACAGTTCCACCACCGCCCGGCGGCATTCGGGCGGCAACCGCGCCATGTTTTCGTCCAGGCACAGGAAGTACATCCCGGCGGCAGGCCCGTGCTGCAGCAGCGCTGCGATCCGGGCGTCGACCCGGAACTGGTGAGCCCCGTCCAAGATGACGACGTCGCAGCAGGCCGGCACCGGCGGCGGGCGGCCGTGCGACGGATCGGGCAGGCGCGCCGCCAGTGCCGCTGTCAGCTCGTCCACCCGCAGCTTGACGCTTTCCGGGTCGTTGCCCATCCGCACCACGCAGTCAGCGGAGTCCGGCTCCCTGGCGTGCGGCAGCCAGCGGACCCAGTCCCAGTCCCCGGCGGCCTGCGGCCCGGTGAGCACGGTGACCGTCACCTCGCGCGGGCTGTGCAGTACCGCAAGCGAGAGCAGCATGCCGCGGGCCAGCGCGGCGGCCCGGTCCCGCGGCCCGGCTATCCCGACGGCGCCACACTCGGCAAGATGCAAAACGGCTGGCGCATCGCTGAGCTGGTCCCCAGCGGTGCCCGGATCCCGGGGCGGCCATTCCGGCTCCGCCGGAAGCGTGGGAACCGTGCCCGTCCCCACCCGCAGGGCGAGGAAATCCTCGTCGCCAGGATGGCGTTCCCACAGCCGGCGGCTGGGCGCCGAAGCGATCAGCAGTAAGGTCGCCGGATCGGGATGCACCTGGCGCTGGTAAGCCAGTTCTTCCCGCCGCGACCTGGCCAGCGCCGCCATGGCCTCGTCCCGGTGCCGCTCATAGTCCGCCAGCCGCTGCTGGTGCCCGCGCCGGCCGTGGCGCCGGTCGGAGATCGCGTTGCCGATCAGCATGACCGGGGACAGGGCGATAAACGCCAGATACGCCAGTTGTTTCAGCAGGATCGCCATGAGCAAGCCCAGCAGCACGGGGGCGGCGATGGCGAGGACGGGGAACCGGGCACTGTCCGGCTCCGACGGAGGTTCCGGGATGGTGATGCGCCCGGCGGACGGGCGTTTCGCCAGCCGGGGAGATCTGGTGAAGCGGACGTATCCGCCGCCGCCGGGGGAGAGGGCGGCATCGGCGGCCGGCGCTTGAGCCACGGTCAGCGCCGACCGGCCCGCCCAGATCAGCTCACCTGGCATCAGCCGGCGTTCGTCGTACACAGCATGGCCAGCGATCACGGTGCCGTTGGTCGACCCGGCGTCCGCCACCGTGACCGCCCCATCGGCGGCCACGCCGACGCGGAAATGGCTGGCGGAAACCTCCTCGTCACCGAGCCGCAGCGGCGCGTCGCGCCCGACGACCCCCCCGGACGGAGGCAACGGGACGCTCGCACCGGCGGCCGGCCCCGACGTCACCAGCAGTGCCAGGGATCCGGGCGCGGCCACCGGAACCCGCGGCCGGGCCGGCTCATCACCGACGATCGCGCCGTCACCGGCCCCGGCATCGGCCAGCAATGCATCCGGCGAGACCTCGCGCCCGTTGACGAAACACCGGCCGGGCAGGCCCGCGGCGGCACACAACTGCCGTACGTTCACCGGTGAATCCGCGGTGAGGAGCAACTCACGATCCGTCCGCTGGGCACGAACCGTTATCGCGAAACGTGTCACCGCTCCGGCTCCGGTTCCTCGAACCGCAGCGTGCATGCGATCTGGTGGAACAACGGCCGCAACTGCTCCGCGAGCGCGACCGCCGGCGTCGAAAACATCAGCAGCACCGCCTGCCCGCCGCCGGGAACCACGGTGGCGTACTGGACGGTGAACGAGACCGGACGCGGCCCCTCCGCAGCGCCGGGCCACTCCCGGAACCGCTCGATCCGGACGGTGCGGCCAGCCGGAAGATCGAGCATATTCACGGTCGGCGGCACCAGCGCACTATCCGCCGTGGACATCTCGGCGGCGATCTCATCCAGCGTCAGCCCGCCCAGGCCGCGCACACTGACCAGGAGGGTCGCCGGTAGCGGTCCACCCGGGACATCGAGGATGGTCGCGTACGCGCCTGCCACGTTCAGCGCGGCCGACGCCTCGGCCAGGTGGCCCAGCATTCTGATAAGCACGTCACGGCTGATGGCCAGGTCCGGGTTGGCGGCAGCCCACTCACCAGCCACCCGGCCGATGTCCACCTGGCCGTGCGGCAGCCGGACCGGGAACCAATCGCCGGGGGTCGCGAGGGCAAATCCGCCATGGGTCGCGCGCCCGGTAGCAGCCGTCACGAGCCCTGGCCCTTCTGGTCCACGTAATCCTGCACCACGACCAGCCCATCGTTCGCCCTGGCCAGGCTCCATTCCAGATGCTGAAAGGTCACCGCGGCCGGGCTGTTCAGGTCCTCGCCTGCGCCGAAGTGAACAAAGGAGTTGGCTTGGTCCTTTAGGTTGGCGAGCACACTCTGATCGGCTTCGCCTGGGTCTGGCGCCCCACTGTCCAAGTTGAAGAAGTTCTTGACACCGTCATCCCACAGGGTGTTGTCGGAGACTGTGGCATCGGCCCCCCCGATGTCCACACCCCTGCTGAGGGCACCACCCGCCCCTGCGAGCCCAAGCCCAGCAACCCCGAACGCGACGTCGGTCCAGCTGGAATCCTTTTCATGGCTCGCCGCCGCCACGGTCTCGGAACCTACCGCGACAGCGCTCATGGCCAAGAGAGCAGGCGTCAGGAGGGCTCCACCAGGAATGAAGAAGGCGATAATGCCAATCACGGCAGCATAGTCAGCGAGCAGAGCCCCAAACGTTTGCCAGTCCGGATGCTCCGCCCATTGCTCAAGGAGACCCGGCAGGTCGGCGAAGGGCTTGACGAGCAGATCGTCGGCGGCCGTGCCGAGGAACTTCAGGGCCTTGGCGTCGGCGTCCAGGACGACCCTGCCGTCCTGGACGATGTAGCGGTCGAAGTCGGAGATCAGGTTGTTGCTGATGCCCTCGTGCTCGGCCTGCTGGATCTCGCGCACGCACTGAGCGGACAGGCCCTCCAGCTCCGCGAGCAACGCCGACAGGCGGCGGCCCACCTGCCCGACCTCCGCTTGCGCCTCCCACAGCCTGGTGTTCCATCCGGTGGCCACCGGGTCATGACCTTGCGCGATCACCTGGTTCCTGGCGCTAACGGTTGCCCGCAGGGTGCCTTCGGCTTCCTCGGCCTGGTAGGCGAGGCTGCTCAGGGCGGCCACGACCGGGCGCAGGGCGCTGGCGTACCCGGACAGCGCCCACGCGACCGTGTTGTAGGACTGCCACGCCTGCTCCAGCTGGCCGGGGAGCTTCCCCAGTTTCCTGGAGAAGGCGCTGGCAGCCTGTCCGGCCCATACGGCCTGAGCCTGCGCGGTGCCAATGCCGGCCAGCTGGGATTTCGTATCGCCGATGGTCGTTGCCACGGCGCGGTATTGGCTCGACAGGATGGCGACGCTGTCCGGATCCGGTACCGGAACGGACTGCCCAAGGATCTCGAGATAGCGGGTCACCGGCCTGTCCCCTGCGTCGGTTGTGCCGCCTGGGCGATTTGCTCGTCGGTGCCCCGGTAATCCGCGGCCGCCTTGGCCAACAGCCCTACCAGAGCGCTGATGTTGTGCCCGATCATGGCGAGGCCGTTCGACCAGTTGTCATGGAAGCCCTGTAGCGCATTCCACACATTCTGATCGGGACCCAGATCGAGTGGCTCGAATGAAACAGCCACATTCCCCGAGTTCTGCATGGTCTCCCGGAGAGCGCCCAACTGGGCTTGCAGCCTGTCCAGGCCGTCAGGATCCACGCTGAAGAAGACGTCACCCATGGCCGGCCGCCCTCAAGCGCCTTCCATCCCGGTTTCCCCCCACCCCGAAACAGCCAGGATCAGCCGTGCATCGACTGCTGGATCTGCTGCTCGGTGTTGGCGTAAGCCGTGGCGGCGTTGGCAACCAGCCTGGAAATGCCCTCCAGTGCCTCCCTGAGGCTCGCGGCAGAGGTGTTCCACTGCTGGTAAAGGCCGTCGAAGGCGGAAGAAGCGGCGCCCTGCCAGTCGCTGGCCACCAGTGATTGAACCAGATTCCGCATCGAGGCCAGCTGGGCATCGATCTCCTGGGAGCCGCGGCTCAACTGGGCCGCTGTGCTCGCGAGATCTTCGGATGTGACCTTGATCATTCCCACAGAAATCCCCCTCCATTGTGGTCGCGCACCGCTGCGCCGTTAGAAAGACGAGCAGTCGCCCCCTCCGGTTTACCGGCTCGCCGAGTTGACCCACTGGTGCGGCCGCAGCTGGTGCCGCCACCAAGTATGGGGCCATCCGGCCGCGCCGGACAAGATGCACTTTTTGCCGACGTGAGGCTCGTGTAGGCGCGGAGACTTTAGTAATGCGGATCTTGCTTTGGCCCCTGCGCACCGCCGACTCAGCAGCGGATCTGGCCTTCAAGATCATTGTCACGGAGCGTGCCACCTCTCAGCGGCGCTCAGAGGCAGTGGGAGGCACGGGAAATGGCTCTGGACAGCCGTGTCCGAAATGACTGCTATCGTGCGATGCCACCCTTGCCGGAGGATCATGTACCGCAGCCCACTCGCGAAGGTGTACGGGCCGGGAATATCCGTCAGAAGATGATGAACAGGGTCAGGCGCCGCGCCTTCAGCGCCCAAATCCGGTAGTCGTACCAGGCCGCAAGGCCGGCCAGGACTCCGGCGAGCAGGAATGAACCGACATTGCCTTGCCCCAGGCTGGCGAAAGCGCCGATGGTGAAAAGCAAGGTCCAGAGGGCCCAGCAGATGCCGCAGGCGATCCGCCAGCCGGTCATCCGTGGCGCAGTGAGCTTACGCACGGCGTCCTGTTGGCCGCGCTGATACGCGAGCTGCTCCGCAGCAGTGCCAGACACAAAGGGAGCAGGGTTCGCTGTGGGCGGGCGGGTGGGAGAGCCGCCGAGGAGGTTACGGCCCTCAAAGCGGGCTTGCTCGACGTGGTCGAGCGGTTCGGACGTGCTCGCGGCTTGCTCCGGCGTCGGCATGCCCCACGTGCTTGCATTGCTGTCTGTCATTGTGCTGTCCCTTGCATCGGGCTCGCCTGCTACGAGAGCGAGCTTTCGCTGTGTGCCGCAAGGGGAACCCCGATCCCTCATTTCGCGCGAGCGAACCCGAGACGATCCAGGGCAATAGCCCCCCCGTTAGGACAGACGCGCCAATTCCGCAGCCGGTTTACCCGCTGGGCTAAGTTAAGCGCGCGCCACACGCCAGGCAAGTTCTGCGACGGCTCTGGATCGTTCGCTCACCTTCCCTGCCTGTGCCGCTCTCACCGTGCGACGTAGCATGTGCGCTGCGTGGTCACGTACCGAGCTCGTCCGTGGTATCGGCGGTTGTTCTTGTGGACTTCTTCGTCTCGCGATCACTGCGCCGATGAAGCCTGGGTTCGGCGGGCTTTGCGAGTCCCATTCTTTCCGGGGCTGGCGATGGGGGTGTTCGTTGTCTTTATCGAGTCCGCCGCTTTGGTGACGGGCCATGTGATCTGAAGGGAATGGTGGGAGCCGGGCCGCCGGGCTTGTGCGGTCAGGGGTTCCGAAGCCTGATCAGGTTCATGGCCACAAGGCTGAGAACGATCTGGTCGTGCTGGTTGAGCAACTCCGCCCGGGTGCGGACCAGGCCCCGGTCTGGCTTGGACCGGGACCGGCGTGTTTCCAGGATGGTGGTCTGCAGCCGCAGCGAGTCGCCCGGGCGCACCGGTGCGGGCCAGCGGAGTTCGTCCACGCCCGGAGAAGCCAGGCTGGCCACCCTGGACACGTAATGGTCGACGACAAGGCGCATGGCGAGGCTGGCGGTGTGCCAGCCGCTGGCGATCAGCCCGCCGAAGGGGCCGCCGGCCGCAAAATGAGCGTCAGTGTGGATCGGCTGGGGGTCGAAGCGCTCAGCGAAGGCGATGATGTCCGCCTCGCTCACGCTCACGTAACCGTACTCATACACCGCCCCGGCCACGTAGTCCTCGAAGTAGCGGTCGTCGATGCCAACCGCGAAGTCGCTGCCGCCGAGCGCGCGGGTCGCGCGGCCTTGCCCGATGGAGTCAGTCATAGCCGACCCGGCCTCCCTGGGTTCACATCATCCAACAGTGCCGTCACAGCAGCACCGCCAGGGTCCGGCCGCCCGCCGGCGACCGCCCCGTCACAAACTTATAATGATCTGTCATTATTGCTGTCCTAGACGCCCGCCCCCGGAGCAACATGGGGAGATGCAGCAGATGACGGCTTCGATACCTGGTGACCAGGACATCGGGTCGCACGGCAGCGGTGACGGCTGGCTGACTGCCCTTGCGGTGCACCGCGGCTCGTTTCTGCCGCTGCACCGGCAGATCCACGACCTGGTGCGCCAGGAGATCGACGCTGGCCGCCTCGCCCCTGGTAGCCGGCTGCCGTCGGAGGGTGCGCTGGCGGAGCAGTGGGGCGTCAGCCTCGCGCCCGTCCGCCAGGCCCTCATGCATCTCGCCACCGAGGGCTACCTTGACCGGGGCCGGGGACGAGGGACCTTCGTCCGCCAGCCCAAGTTCGAGGAGAAGATCTCGACCCTGTCCAGCTTCACCGGGAGCCACGCCGAGCACGGCGACCGTCTGGAGCTCGTGATGCTCTACAAGGGCCTCGTGCCCCGGCGGCCGGAGGCTGCCGCCCTGGGGGGGCGGTCCCGCAAGCTCGTGCTGATCCAGCGCCTCGCCCGCCTGGAGGCGACCCCGGTGGCGCTGCTGTCGGCCTATCTGGACCCGGCGCGCTTTCCCGGCATCGAACAGCGTGAGCTGGATGGCGGCTCCATCTACCGGACGCTCGACACTGTCTACGGCATCGAGCTCGTCCGCGCGGAGAGCGTCATCGAGGCGGTTCACGCCACTGACGAAGAGGCTGCGCCCCTGGAAGTGGGGACCGGAGCCATGGTCCTGAGGATGGACTCGGTCACCTACGACCGTGCGGGCGAGGCCGTCGAGTTCTCGAAGGTCCTCTACCGGGTGGAGCGGTTCCGCTTCAGCTTCGAGAGCCACCGCTTCGACGACCGGATCCTGCACTTCCCGTCACCGGGACCCAAGGGTGAGGTCCGCAAGAGATGACGGAGAACGAGCGTGTGATGAGCCCCGTGGCGGGCCGGCCGGGGCGCGCGGAGCACGACGTCATCGTGGTCGGGAACCTCACTGTCGACGACGTCGTCCACCCCAACGGCGAGACCACCATGGCATCGCCCGGCGGCAACACCATCTACGCGGCGACCGGCGCCCTGATCTGGGGCCTATCGGTGGGAGTGGTGGCGCGGGCCGGCGCCGACTTCCCGGCCGCGGCGCTCGACCGCCTCCGGGACGCCGGGCTCGACACCGGCGGGCTGCGCCCGATCGAAGGCCCGACGGTCCGCAACTGGGTGATCTACGAGCACGACGGGCGCCGCAGCTGGGTGTACCGGACGCCGCCGGAGCGCCGCCTCGAGGTGGCGCCGCGCCCCGGGGACATCCCCACGGGGTGGACGGACCACAAGCAGGGCCGCGCGCCTGTAGTCCACGTCGCCGCCATGCCCCTTGAGGCCGCCGCCGGTATCGTCGGGCACCTCCGGGCCGAAGGCCGCCGGGCGGTCGTGACCCTGGATACCCACGAGGCCTGGCCGGCCCGAAGGGACGACGTGCTCGCGCTCGCCCGGCGCGTCGACGTGTTCGTGCCCAGCCACGGGGAACTCATCGCCATTCTCGGCTACGACGACCCCGAGCGGGCCTGCCGCGAGCTGCAGGCCGAGGGGGTGCCGGCGGTGGTCGTGAAGTGCGGCGAGAAGGGTGCGCTTGTCGGTACGCCCGGTGGCCCACCGGTCCGTATCGCGCCCCCCGACGTCGACGTACTGGATGCCACCGGCGCAGGCGACACCTTCTGCGGGGGCCTCGCCGCCGGTCTTGCCGTCGGCGAATCTCTCGTCGCCGCCGCGTGGCGGGGTGCCGCCACCGCGGG
This sequence comes from uncultured Actinomycetes bacterium, assembly GCA_963725125.1. GTDB lineage: Bacteria > Actinomycetota > Actinomycetes > Streptosporangiales > Streptosporangiaceae > DASXKD01. The sequence goes on along the minus strand of CAVRXW010000066.1, from coordinate 13,564 downwards.
AGCCGCCCTGGGTGCCAGCGGCTCGCTGCGCCTGCTCCGCCGCGCCGGCGTCGCCGAGCGCCTGCGCTCGTGCTACGCGCAGGGAAAGCCGCCGAGGGCCACGCCGCTTCCGAAGCCAGGCGAGGGGGACGACAGCGACGTGATGCAGCGGGAGATCACCACGATCCCCGCCGTGATCCGGGATCGGCTCGAGCTGGCGGGCCAGGCGGCGGCGACGGTCGAGCGGCTGCGGGAGTCCCGGATTCGCCAGGTCGTCCTTGTGGGGTGCGGCGACTCGAGTTTCGCCTGCCAGGCTGCGGCACTGGCGCTCAGCCGGCACTCCGGGCTCCAGGTCCGCTGGGAACACGCCCTCGACTTCGCCCGGTACGGGGTCCGGTACCACGCGAGCGGGACGGCGGTGGTCGTCGTCTCCTTCTCCGGGAAGACGGGCAGGACGATCGAGGCCGCCCACCAGGCCCGCGCATTCGGGCATTTGGTGATCGCCCTGACGGGCGACCCGGACAGCCCCATCGCCAAGGTGGCGGACTGCGTCCTGTCGGCGGAGATCCCCACCTTCGGCTTCTCGCCCGGCACCAGCACCTACACCGCCATGCTCGTCACGCTGCTGACTCTGGCCGCCGAGCTCGGCGCCAACGTGGCGGCCGGCGCGGACGGGCCTGGCCAGCCCGGACGCGGTGAGTGGCTATGCGAAGGACCTCCAGCGTCTGCCGAAGCTGGCGGAGGAGACGCTTCGCCTGAGCGAGGGCCCGGCCCACGCCGCCGCCGAGCGCCTGGTCGGGGCCCGGATGATCACCTTCCTCGGTGCCGGGCCCAATGAGGCGAGCGCCAAGTTCGGCGCCGCCAAGCTCTTCGAGGGGGCCCAGCAGATCGCCCTCGCGACGAACGTCGAGGAGTGGGCGCACGAGCAGTACTTCATCACCCGGCCCGGTGAGCCGGTCGTCTTGGTGGCGCCCAGTGGCGCGTCGAGCGACCGGGCCGCCGAGATCCTTGCCGAGCTGAACTACATCGAGGCCCTCCCGGTCTTCGTCGGTGACCAGGCGCCGCCGCTGCCGGCCCTTTTCCTCCCGGTGGCGGCGGGGATCGGCGAGGAGCTGTCCCCCGTGCTGGCGTCGATACCGCTCAGCCAGATCGGCCTTCACCTCATGAGGCGCAGCGGCAAGCGCAGCTACAACTTTCCCGACGACGAGGCGCGGCGCGAGCACTACGACACCATCCACCGCGTCACGATCGGAGACCCGGCATGAGGGACGGCCCGGGCACGATGGATCACCCTGCACGGGCAGGGACACAGACAGCCGGGCGGCGTGCCTACGCCGCCGAGGTCCTGTCCGGGCCGTGCAGGCCGGCAGGAGGAGGGAGGCACTTATGAGCGCTACACCTGGTCCGGACAGAGATGTCGCCGCGGAGGTCGCCGCTTCGCACTTCGGACGGCGCACGTTCCTTCGCTCCGCCGTGCTGGGCGGCGCCGCCCTGGCAGGGGGTGGCCTGCTCGGCGCCTGCTCATCGTCGACATCGTCGCCGTCGGCCGCAACGGGGGGCAAGGCGTCGGCACCGAAGAAGGGCGGCAACCTGAGGGTCGGCCTCACCGGCGGCGGCAGCAGCGACACCCTCAACCCCTTCTTCGGGGGCATCAGCGCCATCGGCACGGCGCGCGCTCAGCAGCTTTACCAGCCGCTGATCCAGCTCGGAAACGACGCACAACTCCAGTACGTCCTCGCCGAGGCGATCGTCCCGAACGGGTCGACGTCGAACTGGCACATCAAGCTGAGGAGCGGGGTCACCTTCCACGACGGGAAGCCGTTCGGGGCCGACGACGTGATCTACACGCTCCGGACCATCCTCAACCCGAAGAAGCCATTGGGCGGGGCGGCCGTGCTCACCCCGGTCGACGTCTCAGGGCTGAAGAAGGTCGACAACCTGACGGTAGAGGTCCCCACGACGTCGCCGTTCGGGAGCTTCCCGCAGCAGCTGGCGGCATTCTGGTATTTCCTGTACATCGCGCCCGACGGGTGGACCCAGAACGACGCACCCAACGGGACCGGGCCGTTCAAGTACAAGAGCTTCACACCCGGCCAGCAAAGCGTCTTCGTTCGCAACACCAACTACTGGAAGCCGGGCCTGCCCCACCTGGACTCGGTGACGATCATTGATTTCCAGGACCCCACCGCGGTCCAGAACGCCCTCGTCAGCAAGGCCATCGACTGTACCGGGCAGCTCACCGGGACCCAGATGAAGATCCTGCAGAGCACGAGCGGGATCATCGCCGTCCCGTCGCAGACGGGGGCCATCGAGCCGTTCACCATGCGCACGGACACGGGGCCGTTCAAGGACGTCAACGTCCGCCAGGCCTTCCGGTACATCGTCAACCGCCCCGAGTTCATCGCCAAGACCCTGGACGGCTTCGGCTGGGTGGCGCACGACGTCACGTCGCCCTACGACCCGGACTTCGACAGCTCACTGCACCGGGAGCAGGACATCGCGCTGGCCCGCAGCCTGCTGAAGAAGGCCGGCTACGACAACAACCTGACCGTCACACTCGACACGTCGCTGGCCGTGAACTCGAGCGCGCTCAACATGGCGACCCTCTTCAAGCAGCAGGCGAGCGCGGCTGGTGTGACCGTGAACCTGAACCAGGTCAGTCCCAGCTCGTTCTTCGGGCCGAACTACTACACCAAAGTGCCCTTCGCGCAGATCTACTACGACTACTCGCCGTACCTGTCCCAGGTCGCCCAGACGTTCCTGCCCACGTCCCCGTTCCCGGAGACGCACTTCAACAACCCGACCTACACGAAGCTCTACTACGAAGCGAACAAGACGCTGAGCCCCAGCGTGCGCAAGGAGATCATCTACGAGATGCAGCGCATCGACTTCACCGAGGGCGGCTACATCATCCCGTGCTTCGTGGACTCGCTTGACGCCTACAGCTCCAGCCTGACCGGCTACCAGAAAGGGAAGGTCGGCGAGCCGCTGGGGAACTTCCCCTTCGAGAATTTCTCGTTCCTGTCCTGAGGATGCCAGACCGATGTCGTTGAACACGGCGCTCGCCCCGGACGTCGCCCCACCCAGACCCAGGGCAGCGGAGCCACACCCGGTCATCCGCCTGATCGTCCAGCGGGTCGCTCTGGGCGTGGTGACGCTTGGGGTGGTCTCCGTGATCATCTTCGCTGCCACGGTGGCCCTGCCGGGGAACGCCGCGACCGCCATCCTCGGTCACTCGGCGACCCCGGCGCAGTTGCACGCCCTGGAGGTGCAACTGCACCTCAACCGGTCGGTATTCGACCAGTACGGCTCCTGGATCGGCGGGATCCTCACCGGCCATCCGGGGAAGAGCCTGGCCAACGGGATGCCGGTCTGGGGCATCGTCGGCCCTGCCGCGCTGAACTCGGCCGTGCTGGTGGCCGTGTCCGGCATTATCGCGAGCATCGTCGGAGTGACGCTGGGCGTGGTGGCGGCCGTGCGTAAGGACTCGCTTTTCGACCATGCCAGCTCGGTGCTCGCGCTAGCCGTGACATCCCTGCCCGAGTTCGTCGTGGCGATCACGCTGATCATCCTCTTCGCCACCGTCGTCTTGCACGTGCTCCCGGCGGTCTCCTTGCTGGCCCCGGGCACCTACGCCTGGGCGAACCCCCGCGAACTCATCCTTCCCGTGGTCACGCTCGTCATCGTGACGGTGCCCTACATCACCCGGATGACGAGGGCTGCGATGGTCGAAGCCCTGGCGTCGGACTACGTCGAGATGGCCCGGCTCAAGGGGCTGCCGACGCGGCGCGTCCTGGTCGTGCACGCCCTGCCCAACGCCGTCGCGCCGGTCGTCCAGGTCCTCGGGCTCACCTTCCTCTACCTGGCAGGAGGGATCGTGATCGTGGAGTACGTGTTCGCCTTCCCCGGCATCGGGCAGAGCCTGGTCAACGCCGTCACCAACCGCGACGTGCCGGTGATCCAGATGATCGTCCTGCTCCTCGCCGGCTTCTACGTCCTCGTCAACATCATCGCGGACGTCGTGGCCCTGCTCGCCACCCCGCGCCGCCGGCTGCCCAGGTAGATCATGGCCACCGCATCCGACGTCACAGTGCCCGCGCTACCGGCGCGGCGCCGCCAGGGGTGGGCGGCCATCCTCCGCCAGGCCGCGTCGCTGCCCAGAGGCAGAGTCGGCCTGGGGGTGCTGGGGTTCGTCGTGGCCGTCGCCGTGGTCGGGCCCTTCGTGGCGCCCCACTCGGCCACGGCTAGCATCGTCGCCCCGTTCGCCGGCCCCTCGCGCCAGGCCCTCCTCGGCGGGGACGTGCTGGGGCGCGACGTGCTCTCCCGTGTGCTCGACGGAGGCTGGGTGCTCCTGGCGATGGCAGCCGCCGCGACCGCGTTCGGCGTGACGCTCGGGACGGCCAGCGGCATCGCCGCCGGCTACCTCCAGGGCCGATCGGACGGGATCATCATGCGGACCGTCGACGTGCTGCTCGCCTTCCCCCAGCTGGTTTTCGCGCTGCTGCTGGTCTCCATCCTCGGCCCGACGGTGTGGCTGACCGTTCTGGCCGTGGGCCTCTCCCACGCCCCGCAGGTCGCCCGCGTGATGCGGTCGGCAACCCTGGACGTTTCCGAACGGGACTTCGTGAAGGCCACCGAACTGCTCGGCGTGAAACGCCGGCGGATCATGGCCGAGGAGATCCTGCCCAACCTGGTCAGCCCGCTCATGGTGGAGATCGGGCTGCGGCTCACCTACTCCATCGTCATCATCGCCGGGTTGTCGTTTCTCGGGTTCGGCCAGCCACCGCCAGCACCGAACTGGGGCATCATGATCAACGAGAACCGCCAGGGGCTGGTGCTCAGCCCGTGGGCGGTGGTGGTCCCCGCCATCCTGATCGCCCTGCTCACCATCGGCGCCAGCACGTTCACCGATGCCGTAGCCAGGGTGACCATCGGGATCGACCGCGAGGCAGCGACAGCCGCCCTGCCGGCGCTCGCGGGCGAGGAGCCGTGACCCCGCCCGGCGACGTCAGGGTCGACGTGCAGGGCCTGCGCATCGTCCTGGCCGGAGGCTCGGCCGACGTGGTCGACGACGTGTCCTTCCAGGTCCGCTCCGGTGAGCTGCTCGGCCTGGTGGGGGAGTCCGGCTCGGGAAAGACCACCGTGGCCCTTGCCCTCCTCGGCCACGTCCGCCGCGGCCTTGAGGTGGCGGCCGGGAGAGTACTGGTCGGGGACACCGACATGGTCAAGGCGTCGGAGCAGCAACTCCAGCGCTTGCGCGGCGGCGAGGTGGTCTACATCCCCCAGGACCCCGCGTCGGCGCTCAATCCGACGCTCCGGGTCAGGACGCAGCTGAAAGAGGTACTGCAGGCGCACCGCCAGGTGGCGGCGGCCAAGCGCCTCGGCGACCCGAAGGCGAGGCTGCAGCAGACTCTCGAGGAGGTCGGCCTCGGAGGCATGCCCCAGCTGCTCAAGGCGTACCCACATCAGCTGTCGGGCGGCCAGCAGCAGCGGGTCGTCCTGGCCATGGCGTTCGCCCTGCGGCCGAGCGTGATCGTGCTGGACGAGCCGACGACTGCCCTGGACGTGACGACGCAGCGCCATGTACTGGACACCGTGCGCAGTCTCTGCGGCGCCTACGGCGTGGCGGCCGTGTATATCACACACGACCTCGCCGTCGTCGGCAGTCTCGCCAGCACCCTGACCGTGATGTACGCCGGCAAGGTGGTGGAGAGCGGGACCACCGCCGCGGTGTTCGGCCATCCCGCCCATCCCTACACCAGGAGGCTGCTGCGGGCGATCCCGTCGCCGGAGCGTTCTGAGGTCCTTGAGGGGATCGAGGGCCAGCCGCCCCGTCCGGGCCGCCGGCCGCGGGGGTGCGACTTTGCCCCCCGCTGCCCACTTGTCGCGCCCGCCTGCAGCGCCGGCCCCGTCCCGGTCGTATCCCTGCCGGGCGGGCACCTGGTGCGCTGCCTGCGGACCGAGCTGACCACTGGTCCCGACACCCGCCACCCGCTGGAGATATCCGCATCCCTCCCCGAGGACCAGGACACCCAGCTGCGCGTGTCGGGGCTGTCCGCCCGCTACGGATCCACCGACGTGCTCTCCGACGTCAGCCTCACCGTCGGCCGCGACCAGTGCGTCGCCCTGGTCGGCGAGTCGGGCTCGGGCAAGACCACCCTCGCCCGCTGCGTGGTCGGCCTGCACGCCTCGTGGTCAGGCCAGGTGCGGTTCCGGGACGAGGACCTTCCCCGGTCCGCCCAGCAGCGCCAGCCTCAGGTCCTCCAGGCCATCCAGTACATCTTCCAGAACCCCTACACCGCCCTCAATCCCCGCAAGACGATCGGCCAGATCATCGAGAAGCCGCTGCACCACTTCTACCCGTCGTTGTCCCGCTCGGAGCGGGACGAACGCGTGACCCGCGTGCTATCCGACGTCGCCCTCGGCCCCGATTTCTGGTCCCGCTATCCGGACCAGCTCTCGGGAGGTGAGCGCCAGCGGGTCGCCATCGCCCGGGCCCTGGTGGTCTCACCTGACCTCCTGGTCTGCGACGAGATCACCTCCGCCCTGGACGTGTCCGTGCAGGCGACGATCGTCGAGCTGCTGCGGCGCCTGCAGGCCGAGCGGCACCTATCCCTGTTGTTCATCACCCACAACCTGGCCCTGGTCCGCTCCATCGCCCAGACGGTGACCGTGCTGTCCCAGGGGAAAGTTGTCGAGAGCGGCCCCGTCAAGCGTGTCTTCGAGCGACCCGAGAACCCCTACACGGTCCGGCTCATGGAGGATGTGCCGAAGGTAGTCAGGGGCGAGCAGCAGTCGCGCCTCCCGGCCCCATGAGTCGTGTCGTTACGCCGGCCGGGGCCCGTCTGGTGCGGGCAGGTGCGGGACCGTGGACCTAGAGCTCCTCATCCGTGCTCCGCGTGTCGTGTCCGGTGAGCGCGGCGAGCCGGAGCAGGCCCGGGCCATCGGAGTCAGCAATGGCCGCATCGAGGCTGTCCGGCCGGTGGACACCCCGGCCACGGCGCGGACAGTGCTTGAGCTGGGTCCGGACGTCGTCGTGCTGCCTGGCCTCATCGACCCCCACGTTCACCTGTGCGAGCCGGGCAACACCGAGTGGGAGGGCTTCGCGACGGCGACCAGGGCCGCCGCGGCCGGCGGCGTCACCACCCTGGTGGACATGCCGGTCGACAGCGTCCCGGCAACCGTCACCGCTGAAGCGCTCGCCCTCAAGCGGAGCGCGGCCGACGGGCAGTGCCACGTCGACGTGGGCTTCTGGGGCGGCGTCATTCCCCGCAACCTGGGCAGCCTCGAACCGCTCCACGCGGCCGGCGTACTCGGCTTCAAATGCTTCCTCGCGGATTCCGGCGCGGAAGGCTTCCCGCCGCTGAATGCCCGCCAGATGCACGATGCACTTGCCGTCCTGCGCGATCTCGGGTCGGTCTTGCTCGTCCATGCCGAGAGCGCCGAGGCGATGGCCGCCACCGGCGAGGCCCATGGCCCGAGCTATGCCGGGTACCTGGCCACGCGCCCGCGCGGCCTGGAGAACCTCGCGGTCGCCGAGGTCATCGAGGCTGCGCGCGCAAGCCAGGGTCACGCGCATATCGTCCACCTGTCCAGTTCTGACGCGCTGCCGATGATCGCCTCTGCGCGCCGGGACGGCGTGCGGCTGACCGCGGAGACCTGCCCCCATTACCTGGCCCTGACGGCAGAGGAGATCGGCGATGGAGCCACCGCGTTCAAATGCTCGCCGCCGGTGCGCGAGGCGGCCAACCGCGAGCTTCTGTGGGACGGCCTCACCGCCGGGACACTGGACTTCATCGCATCGGACCACTCTCCGTGCACGGCAGCGATGAAGGACCTCGGCGGTGGCGACTTCGGCACGGCATGGGGGGGCATCTCCTCCCTCCAGCTCGGGCTGCCGATCGTATGGACCGAGGCGCGGCGCAGAGGCGTGCCGCTGAGCCAGGTCGCGGTCTGGATGGCACGGGCTCCGGCCGAGTTCGCCGGACTTCCCGCGAAGGGGCGGATCGCCCCCGGCTTCGACGCCGACTTTTGCATCTTCGCCCCGGACGAGTCGTTCGTCGTCGACCCGAAGCGGCTGCACCACCGCCATCCGGTGACGCCCTATGCCGGGCGCCGCCTGCAGGGGGTTGTCCGGAGCACGATCCTGCGCGGTGAGGTCGTGGACGGCAAGCGACCGCGCGGGCAGCTACTGGCCAGGCGTGCCGCATGAGGGCCAGAACGTCGCGGACCGCTGCTCTGGAGATGACATGAAGATCATCGTGGTGAATGTCAACACAAGCAGGTCGATGACGGACGTCATCGGCGACGCGGCACGGCGCTACGCTTCGCCCGGCACAGCCGTCGTGGCGCTGCGGCCTTATTTCGGCGCGGAGGCGGTGGACTGCAACTTCGAGAGCTACCTGTCAGCCGTCGCGGTCATGGACCGCGTCCTGGCCTACGACGAGCCGTATGACGCCGTGATCCTGGCCGGTTTCGGCGAACACGGCCGGGACGGCCTGCAGGAACTCATTGAGCAGCCCGTGGTGGAAATATGTGAGGCGTCCGCGCACGTGGCGATGATGATCGGCCGCGCCTACTCCGTGGTGACCACGCTACGGCGCTCGGTCCCGGCGATCGAAGACCGCCTGCGCCTGGCCGGTCTGTGGGACCGGTGTGCCTCGGTGCGGGCGAGCGGAATGAGCACGCTTGAGGTGGACGCCGATCCGGAGCGCGCTGCCCGGGCGATTGTCGCGGAGGCGCGCCGCGCGGTTGAGGACGACCACGCCGAGGTCATCTGCCTTGGCTGTGCGGGCATGGCCGGGCTGGAGGAGGCGATCACCACCGAGCTGGGAGTGCCAGTCATCGACGGGATCGGCGCCGCCGTGCGGCTGGCCGAGGCAGTTGTCGGCCTCGGCCTGAAGACCAGCAAGATCTCGACGTACGCGCCGCCCGACGCCAAGAAGATCACCGGCTGGCCGCTGTGGCAGGCACTCGGCGTGCCGCGCACCCCCGGTCGAAGTGATGCGGCCCGCCCTGCTCTGCGGCCAACGGGGGAACGATGACCAGCGCCGATGAGCGTAATGCCATGATTCAGCGGCCACGCACCGCCGGCTCGGCAGGGCCCGGGCCGGCCGCTCCCGAGACAGACCTGGCATCACGGTGGCTGGGCAGCAGCGTGGTCGCGGCGAGCGATGAGTCCTTCGGAGACAAGGAGAACCTGCTGACGCCGGATGCCCCCGCGTTCGAGCCCGGTCACTACGGCAACCGGGGAGAGATCGTCGATGGATGGGAGACCAGGCGACGGCGGGATGGCGGGCATGACTGGGTAGTAGTACGGCTCGGCACGCCGGGCGTGATTACGTCCGTGGACGTCGACACGAGCTTCTTCACCGGAAACTATCCCGAGTCCTGCTCCGTGGAGGCCTGCGGGTGCGAGGGCTACCCAGGCCTCGCTGAGCTGACCAGTCCCGCCACACCATGGGTGACCATCGTGCCCAGGTCACCGCTGCGCGGCGATGAGCACAACGTGTTCGAGGCCTCGGATCCGCGCCGGTTCACCCACGTCCGCCTGTCTGCCTTCCCGGATGGCGGGATAGCACGGCTCCGCGTGGCCGGGCGCGTGGTTCCCGACCCGCGCGGGCTGGAGGGACTGACCGTCGATCTCGTCAGCCAGGAATACGGCGGCGCCGTCGTGGCCAGCAGCGATGACTTCTACACGGCGGCATCGATGCTCAACCGCCCCGGCCGGGCCCGGTCCATGGGTGAGGGCTGGGAGACCCAGCGGCGGCGCGACGACGGGTTCGATCACGTTGTCTTCCGGCTCGCCTTCCCCGGTGTTATCCGCAGGATTGTGGTGGACACCGCCCATTTCAAATACAACGCATCCGCCGAAGTGGCCCTCCATGGCTTTGTGCAGGAGGCTGGTGCGCCCAGCGACTCCGCGGCCTGGCAACCGCTGCTCGGCCGGACTCGCCTGCAGCCTGATACCCGGCACGTGTTCGCGAGCCAATATGCGCAGCCGGTCGTCATGGTCCGCCTTGACGCCATCCCCGACGGGGGGCTGTCGCGGGTGCGGCTGATCGGCAGCATCGAGGCCAGCGCGCGTCGCGCCGCCGGCTACCGGTGGTTCAACTCGCTGCCAGCTGCGCAGGCCGTGCAATGCCTCGCCGAGACCGGGATGAGCCCGGACCTCGCTACCGAAATTGAGAGGCAGCGACCACTAAACGAGGGCTGGCTGCTTGGCGAGCAGCGCCACTTGGCCGACGACAGCACCACCATCAGTTACCGTGCGCTCGCCAGCATGATCGAAGGTAAAGTCCGCTGAGCCGCTGCCACCCATAGGCGTAGTCGCGCGGCGGTAGGCACTTGACCGTGGTCGCCGACATGGCCTGGGGCGGACCTTAGTATCCGCAAACTGAAGAGTAGTCTTCTAATAGTGGATAGACAGCCAGCGCCTGCCCTCTTGCCTATCCTGCGCTCCCAGCAGCAGGGCGAGATCCTTGCGCTGCTGCTGGGTGATCCCGAGCTTGAACTTAGCCTCACTGAGATCGCAGTGCGGACCGGCGCCCCGCATTCCTCAGTCCACCGGGAGATCGAACGAGCGGAACAAGCGGGCCTGGTCCTCACCCGGAAGCTGGGTAACACGCGGCTGGTGCGGGCGAACACCGCCAGCCCTTACTACGCCGGGCTCGCCGAGGTCCTGACCAGGGCCTTCGGCGTCCCTGCCGTCCTGGCTGAAGCCTTGGAGCCGGTCGACGGAATCGCCGCCGCCTACATCTACGGATCGTGGGCTGCCCGGCACGAAGGGCAGACTGGGCAACGGCCCATAGGGGACATCGACGTACTGATCCTGGGCGAACCGGACCGAGACCAGCTCTATGCCGTACTCAGCGATGCGGAAGAGCGCCTCGGCAGACCCGTCCAGGCCACGATCCGCGACCCTGACTGGCTGGACACAGGGTCAGGAGCGTTTCACGACACCGTCACCAGCAGGCCGCTCTTCAGGCTCTCCCGCCAACGCTGGCTACTGTCAACGGCGGCCAAAAATTGACCCCCTTACGACGGCTGAATATTGACCCCCTGGCGGTTGTCTTGATCTTGGTTTAGTCGTCTGGTGCGCCCGCCGGTGTGCTGGCGGGGCTGGTTTTCGGCGACGCTGGCGTGGCGGCGGCGGTAGGCGGCCTGGCGGCAGGCGACGAGGTACTCCTCGTGCGACCACGACTCCGATCGTGCCCGCTCGGCGAGCCTGCTCACCGATTCCCGCAGTGCCGGTGCCTTCAGCGCGCGGGTCAGGAACGCGATCTCGCCGGACAGGTCACGGCCGGCCGTCGTGCCCGCTGCCCGGGCGGCAGCCATCAGGCCACCCCGCCATCGGCGTCGCCGGGGCCATCCAGGCCCAGCGCGATGTCGTAGTCGGCCAGGCAGCGCTGCTCGACCTCGGCCTGCGCGGCCGGGCGCAGCACCCGGACCCGTTCCCGGCGCAGGGCCCTGGCCGCGGCGACGTGGCCGGGGTCGGAGATCGTCTGGTGCCAGGCCCAGATCCGCTCATGATCAGCGACTGTCCTGCCGTCGCACAGCACCCGGACCCGCGCCAGGCCGGCGATCACCTCGATCCGGCGGCCGATCACGACCGGGTGCACCGAGTAGTCGTTGGAGTCCAGCCGGATGTAGTGGTCCCGCGCGAGCCGGGCCGAGGACCGCCACCCGGTCGCGGGCGCGACCGGCGGCAGCGCCAGCATCGCCTGGCGGTCAGCGGTGATCCGCTCAGCCGGGGCGCAGCCCAGCGCCCTGCGCTGCCGGGTGTTCACCACCGCGATCCACTGCTGCATCTGGGCGTTGAAGTCCGCCGGCGACGCGAAGGACCGGCCGGGGGCAGGAACGACCGCTCCAGATAGTCGTGACAGCGCTCAACCAGCCCCTTGGCCTCCGGATCGGCCGGCTTGCAGACCAGCACCCGCGCGCCCAGCGTGCCGCGGAACGCCTGGCACTCGCCGGTGAGCTCCGCCCGCCCCGCCCGCCACCGGCCGATCGCGCCCTCCCCATCCCACACCAGCACCCGCGGAACCGACCCCAGCGCCTCGATCAGCTGCCACCAGCCGGCGAACAGGTCCTGCGAATGCCGCGTGGGGATCAGCACCGCCGACAGCCAGCGGGAGTACCCGGTCACCATCGTCAGCACCGGCAGCAGCGCCTGCCGGCGCACCTGCCCGAACCCGACCGGCAGGTGAACCGGCGGGAACCACAGATCACACTGCGCGATCTCCCCGGCCGCATAACTCGTCCGGCTAGCCGGATCCGGCGGCAGATAAACCGGGCGCAGCTCCCGCACCCGCTCCTTAAGCACCGTCAGGCCACGATCCCAGCCGATCCGCTCAGCGATCACCGTCGCCGGCATCCCCGGATAGACCTGCAGCAACTCCCGGATCCGCGGCTCGGCCGCATCCACGATCGACCCCGCCGGCCGCCGCTCATACCTCGGCGCCGCATCGCTCGCGATCGCGGCCCGCACCGTGTTCCTCGAAACACCCAGCAGCCGCGCGATCACCTTAATCGGAAGCCCCTCCGCCCTGCGCAACCTGCGGATCTCAGCCCAGTCCTCCACTGACAGCACCCCTTCATCCCCCTCGGCTCGGCAGGCCGAGGATTCCTGGAAGGGGGTCAAAATTCGGGCGCCGACACGGGGTTAGTTTTCACCCGTCGCCGACAGCTACCTGAAGCGCTCCGGCGGTGACGCCGCCAGTAGCGCCTTCACGCCCGAAAGCGCCGCTGTCGCCTTCTCGATTGCCCACAAGGCGTCCGATTTTGTAATGGGGGCAGCCGCGGGGTCGAAGTACTGCGCGGTGTGGCGAGTGCGCCGGAGCCGCTCGAATGTCGGCTTGGCGAAGGCCGGAATATCCGTCCCAAACTGGGCGGACACGGCATCTTCGACGGCCATGTGTGACCCGTCACCGCCGGTAGCGCGTAACCCTTGCCGCACCAGCAACGACTCGGCAGCCATCCGGTGGGCGTCGTAGGCAGCAACGTATGCGCCATCGACGTCACCAGCCTGCAGAGCGGCTTTGGCAGTAGCATCCACCCGAAGTGCCGACCGCGCGATCAGCGCATCCGCTGATGCGGCGAGGTCCTCGACCTCCACACTTTCCAAGCGCCCACGGCCGATCAGGTAATGAACGGTCTGCTCACCCTTCTCCCAGCGTGTCACAGTCTTCGCGCCTGCCTTCGCTCGAGGACGTCCATGCTTGTGACGCTGCTGACACCTGACCTTGGGCCTGAATCAGATACCGAAAACCCGGCCCACGAGGAGCCGGGTGGTCTACGGGCGAGACCCTATCGCGAACCGGCTCGCGCTGGGCAGCGATGCTATGTGGGCGCGCGATGAGTTCGCGGGCCGCCCGCTGTCATACCTGGCATGACGTACGCACCGGTGAACGGCCTGCAGCTGTACTACGAGGTCCGTGGCAGGGGGCGGCCGCTGGTACTGCTGCACGGCGCCCTGATGACCGCTCCGCGAAGGAGCTGGCCGCCAAGGCAGTAGTACTGATTCACCCAGAGAACCGGGTTGGCGAGATCGTATGGCCTGTCGCTAACCACACAGGCTAACGCG
>CAVRXW010000065.1:0-190261 GCA_963725125.1 uncultured Actinomycetes bacterium | reverse complement strand
TCAGAATCTCCCTCCCCGGATGCGGCGGCTGCGCTGGGACTGGCCGGGCTCACCGTAGGGGTAGTCCGGGGTGGGCGGCTCGCTCGCCTCGTCCAGCAGCTGGGTCTCCTCGGGCGCCAGCGTCAGCTCGGCCGCGGCCATGTTGCCGGTCAGCTGGTCCATGCTCCGGGCGCCCAGGATCACCGACGATACGGCGGGCCGGGCCATCAGCCAGGCGATGGCCACCTGAGCGAGGGACACGCCGCGGCCCTCGGCCACCTTGCGCACCGCGTCGAGCACCTGCCAGGTCTGCTCGGGCTGGCCGCGCTGGTTCCAGATCCGCATCCCCTCGTCGGCGTTCTCCACCACCCGGGTGCCCGCCGGGGGCGGCTCGCCCCGCCGGTACTTGCCGGTCAGCCACCCGCTGGCCAGCGGGGACCACGCGAGCATGCCGAGCCCGGCAGCCTGGCAGGCGGGCACGATCTCCCATTCGACCGCGCGGGCCAGCAGGTTGTACTGCGGCTGCATCGACACCGGGGCGGAAAGCCCGCGGAACTCCGCGATATCCACTGCCTTCTGCAGCTGCCATCCGGTGAAGTTAGACAGCCCGACGTAGTTGATCTTCCCGGCGCGCACCGCATCGTCCAGGAACCGCAGCGTCTCCTCAAGGCGGGTCAGCGGGTCCCAGCCGTGGACTTGGTACAGGTCGATGGTTTCCACGTTCAGCCGGCGCAGCGACGCGTCCAGAGCCAGCGACAGATGCCGGCGGGACAGCCCGTGCCCGTTCGGGCTCTCATCGGTGGGGAACCGGCCCTTAGTGGCCAGCACGACAAGCTCACGTCGCCCCGGCCGGGCGGCCAGCCAGCGCCCGATGATCTCCTCGGCGCGGCCGTCCGCGTACACGTCGGCGCTGTCCACCAGGGTTCCCCCGGCCTCGGAGAACCGGTCGAGCTGGCTGAACGACGCTGCCTGGTCGGTCTCGTTGCCGAAGGTGAGCGTACCGAGCGCGAGCGCCGACACCGCACAGCCGCTGCTGCCCAGCAGGCGGTATTCCATCAGTCCTCCGTCAAGCCTCCGAACGCTCCTGCCCTAAATACCCCACGCTGCCCCGGGGCTACCCCGAAGCTCCCAAGATGGCAGAGCTTCCGCGCAGGCAACAACTCACCTATGCCATGCGGGAGGCAGCGTTTGACGAAGTAGCGGTGCCCAGCCACCGGGGAAGGTTCATATCTGCCGAGTGTCACGGGGGCGTGGCGTGGTCTCCCCGGCGGCCTCGGCCGTCGGCTGGTTCGACCGTGCGGCTAGGCAATACCGGCACATCCCGGCCGACGAGCAGTGCGAGGTGCTGTCGCACCTTTGGCGCCAGTTACTTCGGGCCCGCCTGCTCGCACATCATCGTGTGGCCGATCAGGGTCATGGCGTTCGTCCCTGCTGTTCGAGAGCGCGCCCCACGACGGTCAGGTCCTGCTCACCGAGCCCTTGATCAACGGCCTGCTGCCATTCGCTTGCCAGGCAGGCAAGGGCGGCGAACCGGTCGCCGCCCGCCGCTTCCAGGGCGAGGTGCACGTCCTTGAGCGCAAGCGACAGCGCGAACTGGGCCGAGAACTCGCCGTGGACGATCCGTTGCAGCTTGGCCGCCTGCCAGGGGGACACGAGCGGGCCGCCGCCCAGCGCGTCCACCACCTGTTCGGTCTCAAGACCCAGTCGGTGAGCGAGAGCCACCGACGTGGCAACCGCTTCGTTCGCGAACGCCAGCCAGGTGTTGTTCACCAGTTTCAGCCGCGTCCCGGCCCCGGCCTCGCCGACCCAGATCGTGCGCTGGCCGAGCGCGTCGAACAGCGGAGCGACACGCGCACGCGCCTCGGCGGGCCCTGACGCGAAGATCGTCAGCTGGCCGCGTTCTGCTGGATCCTTGCTTCCCGACACCGGCGCGTCGAGGAGCATCACGTCCGGGCGCTCACTACCGGCCATGGCCGCGACGCGATCGATCCCCGCCACGCCGATCGTGCTCATCTGAGCCCAGACCGCGCCCGGCGCCAAGGCGGCGAGCATGCCCTGGTCCCGGGCGACCGAGATGACGGCATCGGCGTCGGTCACCATCGTGACCACGACCGCCGCTCGCCGCGCCGCGTCCGCAGCAGTCCCGGCGACCTCCGCGCCGAGCTCAGCCAGATCCCGGACCGCGTCCATCCTGCGGTTCCAGACGATCGTCGGGATGCCAGCACGCAACGCACTGGCCGCCATCCCGTGACCCATAGCTCCAATGCCGAGCACCGCAACCGGCTCGTGCGTCCCAGCCATCGGTCTCCTCCTTGCCAGGTGATTGCTAGCTGACGGGTCCTACCAGCATCGCGCCGGCTGGGCCCCATGCGTACCCCCGCGGGCAGCCTCCTCCTGTTGCTTCGCCGTTTGACACGATCGTGGCGTGAGGCCCGGCCGTAGACGGCCGGCGTTCGTCGGCTGAGGCACGCGGATTCAGGTGCTCTGTGCGCCTGGGGCTACAACCGGAACCGCGATCGCTGATCTGCGTCCTTGCGGATTGGTCCGCGCAGGCGCTGGGTCCGGCCCAATGCGACCAGCGGAGTGGGATGATCGCCGCATGCCGGTAGCGCAGGGGCGGGTGGCTTTGGTGACGGGTAGCTCGCGGGGCCTGGGCGCGGTGATCGCGCGGCGTCTGGCCCGCGACGGGCTGGCCGTGGCGGTCAACGGCCGGCGTGGCGACGGGCCGGCCGGGAGGTCGTCGGCAGCATCCGTGACGGCGGCGGCATCGCTGAGGCGTTCGGCGCTGACGTCACCGATGAGGCGCAGGTGGCCGAGCTGATCGCCGCGATCACCGGCCGGCTCGGCCCGGTTGATGTCCTGGTGCTCAACGCCACGGGCCCGCAACCCGAAGCTCCGGTGACCGAGGTGGCATGGGCCGGCCACCTTGCCCAGCTGGACTTCTTCGTCAAGAGCCCGGTGCTGCTCGGCCGCGCGGTGCTGCCCGGGATGCAGGCCCGCCGCTACGGCCGGATCGTGCACATCGACTCCGAGGTCGCCGGCCGGCCGCCTGCCGGCAGCTCGGCCTATGCCACCGCCAAGAGCGCACAGATAGGCCTGGCCCGCAGCTGGGCCCGCGAACTCGCCCCCTCCGGTATCACCGTGAACACGGTTGCGCCCGGCTTCGTCCCCGTTGAGCGCCACGCCGATGTCCCCGACCACATCAGGCGTGCTTATCTCGCCTCGGTGCCCGCCGGGCGGATGGGAACCCCGGCCGACATCGCCCACGCCGTGAGCTTCCTCGCCTCCGAAGGCGCGGGTTTCATCACCGGCCAGCGCATCGTCGTCGACGGCGGCCGCAGCCTCGACAGCTGACAACCGGCCCGGCGCTGAAGGCGCAGGCGGCATCTCCGGCGGCGACAGCACCGCAGGCGCCCCGTTGCCGGGACTGCGAAGACGGCAAGGCCGGGAGGTGCTCCGGGCGGTCCTGCTAGGCCAGGCGCGCAGCCGAGGGGGCGTTAGGTTGAACCATGGACTATCGCACTTTGGGGCATAGCGGCTGCGCGGTGTCGGCCTTTGGCCTGGGGACCATGACTTTCGGCGTGGAGGCGGACGAGCCGGGCGCGCATGCGCAACTCGACCGTTTCGTTGCGGTGGGCGGTACGTTGGTCGACACGGCCGATACGTACGGCGGCGGGAGGTCGGAGGAGATCATCGGCCGCTGGCTGGCCAGCCGGCCGGCCGGGGTCACTGAGCCGGTGGTGCTGGCCACCAAGGGCCGCTTCCCGCTGGATGATTCTCCCAACGGCGCCGGGTCGTCGGCGCGGCATCTGACCCGTGCGCTGGATGCGTCGCTGCGCCGGCTGGGCGTCGAGGCGGTTGACCTGTATCAGGTTCATGCGTTTGATCCGTGGACGCCGCTGGAGGAAACAGTGCGTGCCCTCGACGGGTTCGCCCGCGCGGGCAAGATCCGCTACTGGGGGCTGTCGAACTTCACCGGCTGGCAGTTGACGAAGGTGGTGCACCTGGCCCGCGCGCTGAATGCTGCCGGGCCGGTGACGCTTCAGCCGCAGTACAGCCTGCTGGTGCGGGAGATCGAGTGGGAGATCGTGCCTGCGGCGATGGATGCGGGCCTGGGGCTGCTGCCCTGGAGTCCGCTGGGGGGCGGCTGGCTGTCGGGCAAGTACCAGCGCGGCCAGCGGCCGTCCGGCGCCACCCGCCTGGGCGAGGACCCGAACCGGGGCATGGAGGCCTACGGCCGGCGGGGCACGCGGCGCACCTGGGACGTCATCGACGCGGTGCAGGGGATCGCCGAGCAGCGCGGCGTGTCCGTGGCCGAGGTCGCGCTGGCGTGGGTGAGCGATCGGCCAGCGGTGACCTCGGCAATCCTCGGCGCCCGCACGCTCGGGCAGCTGGAGGCCAATCTGCGCGCCGCTGACCTGCATCTCAGCCCGGCCGAAACCGACGCGCTCAACGCCGCGAGCGACCCGCAGCCCACCGACTATCCATACGGCGAACTGGGCGCGGGGCAGCGCGACCGCCGCCTCGCCGGTGGCCGCTAAGCAGGTAGCGACGGCCGCCTCAAACACGGCATTGAGCACGCATTCGCCCGCCGCTGCAAACAGGCTCCGGCTCGCGGCGACTGCCAGAACTGTCGCTGCGGCACTGGCACATAGGCCCAGCCCCGGCGCCTGGGGCGGCCTGATGGTAGTCGAACGCAACGCGCTGCTATGCGCTAACAGCCGCAAATACTCGGCAGCGACACTCTGAGGGCCTGGTCGTCGGCGAGCAGGACCCTGATCACGGTCGGCCCCGATCGGCCGGCGCCATCGTCGCTGCGCAGGCGGGCGGCCTACTGCGCGGGGAGTGCCCGCTGCTGCCGGTGCTGTAGCTCCCCGGACGCCAGCAGGACGATGCCCGACTACGTAAGCCCGGGAGAGCCTCGTGATAAGCGGCGCAACCGGGCGCCGCCAGCCACATGAGGGAGTACGCACATGCTCACCACCACCGCCCCCACCGTGCCCGACATCGAGCAGGGCCGCGCCCGGGCACTGCGCGCCATGGGCGGCACACTGGCCGCCGCCAGCACCAGCCACCAGACGTCCTCCCCGCGGCCCAGGCGCAGGCTGGTCCGCACCGCCACCCGCATCCTCGCCGCATCCCTGGCATCCGGCGCGGCGTTCGCGGCGCTGGCCGGCACCTCGTCCGCCGCCACCAAGGCGGCAGACCCGGGAGCCACGGCCACACCGGCTCGCTACTGGGCCAGCCCTGGCGCACCGTGGGGCGCCCCCGGCCGCTGGCGGGCCGACCCGAGCGGCATGTGGGCCGTCCCCAGCGGCATGTGGGCCGGCCCGGCACCGGCATCCTCCAGATGGGCCGAGTACTTCCATGTCGCATCCACCAGCCCGGCCGGGCCAGGCGTCATCATCGTGACCGGCGCATTCAGCGACGGCGGGGCTGAACATCCCGGCAGAGCCATCGACCAGGCGATCTTCAACGGCGGCAGCTTCCGCATCGACCACAGCACCGGCCACCCGACCTCCCGGTTCAACCCGAAAACATGCGTGGGCACCATCACCCAAACCGGGCCGTTCCGCGTCTACGACGGAACCGGCCGCTTCGCCGGCCTCGCCGGCAGCGGGACCTACCACTTCGACGCCACCTACACCACGGCGCGGACCACCACCGGCTGCAGCAAAACCATGACCGCCTACATCGAAACGATCAACGGCAGCGCCACGCTCAGCCCGCCCGCCGCCCGCAACATAGCCCCGAAAACCATGTAACAAAGGTGGCCCGGACCCGACCCGAGAAGCGGCGGCGGCCCTGGCCATGCATACTCCCGAGGGTTTCGTTCTGTGGCTGAGCGCTACGGCATTGAAATCGTGGGGCCCACGATGCCTGATCGGCTAAACGGCAGTGTCCGCCCACAAGAGCAAACATGTAACCCCGGTGCGGCAGCCCATCACCACACCGCAAAAGCCACAAATCTGCGCGCAGCAGCCAGCCCAAGCCTGAATGCACGGCTCGGCGCCAGAACGGTGGTCTGCTGACGAGTTGTCACCAAAGGGCGAACGGCGGCTGCGCGGCCTCCTGCTCGCTGAGTTCCAGCGGGAGTTCCACCCGACCTATGCGCGCGGCACGGTAGGCCGCGTAGATCAGCTCGAGTACCGCCCGGCCGTCCGCACCGGTCTCCTGCGGCATCGCCGCGTCGAGGACACAGCTGACGAAGTGATCCATCTCCTGCGGAATTCCAGAGTGCCATAGCTCATCGAAGATGGTGAACGTCCAGCCACGGGTATCGGGTGCCTTCTCGACGGCATATCCGTAGCCGACATCGCTGTACGTCGACAGGGACGAGCCGCGCATCAGGTCGGCATACGTGATTCCCCGGCTTCCCACGATCTCGGCACGGTCGTCCATGCCGCCCGGCTTTGCCCAGCTCGCCTCGACCAGGCCGATCCGGTTGCCGTCAAAGCGGATCGTCACGATCGCGTGGTCCTCCGCCCGCGTCCGCCCGCCGTGCACGAACGTGCCCGCCTCCGCCGCCACCGTGAGGGCAGCGGGCTTGCCCAGCACCCATCGCGCGAACTCGATGCCGTGGCAGCCCATGTCCATCAGCACGCCGCCACCGGACTGCTCCGGGTCCCAGAACCAGTCCGAGTGCGGGCCGTAATGCTGCTCTGTCTGCCGGACCAGGTACACCTCCCCGAGCGCGCCCTCATCAGCGAGCTCCTTCGCGCGGACGTACTTTGGCGCGAAGCAGATCTCCTCCGCATACATCAGCAGAACCCCAGCGGCGGCGCACGCGCTGATCATTTCGTCGGCCTCGCGCAGCGTCCGGGCGAGCGGCTTCTCGCAGATGACGTGCTTGCCGGCCTGGGCCGCGGCGACGGCGATGTCCCGGTGCAGCGAGTTCGGCGCCGCGATGCACACCACGTCGACGTCGGGTCGGCCGGCTAGCTCGCGGAAATCGGTGAGCCAGGCGGGAATCCCCCAGCGCCCGGCGAACTCCGCTGCCTTGTCCGCTGACCGCGAGGCCACCGCGCGCAGGGTGGCACGGGGCAGCCGCGCGAAAGCCTCCGCATGCGCTCTGGCGATGAAACCGCTGCCCACGATTCCGATGCCGAGGTGATCCGACGCCATGAACTGCCTCCAGCGTGCTGGCATTATCCCGCCGGCCGCAGCGCCGAGTGGGCCGATCTGCCGACCGTACCGGACGCCGGCGCGCACGCGTGGCACCCGATCACGCCGGCATGTACCTCTCGAACCAGGTCACGAGCCGGGTCAGGTAATCAATAACGGCCGGGAACCGGCTGACGCCGTGTCCTTCCCCGGGGTAGACCACCAGTTCGGCGTCGACGCCATGACTGATCAGTGCCTGATAGAACTCCCTGGCCTGGCCGACCGGCGTGCACCGGTCCTTCACGCCCGCCGTGAGCAGGGTCGGCGTTCTGGCCTTACTCGCGTGCATAACCGGACTGCGTGTGTGCACCTGGTTGCCGATTTCCTCGGGATCGGCGTTGTCCAGGAACCACAGTCCCCAGCGGGGGATATTGGACGTGAAGGTGAAGCTGTACCACTCAGTCACCGGAGAGCCGGCGACGGCGGCCTTG
This sequence comes from uncultured Actinomycetes bacterium, assembly GCA_963725125.1. GTDB lineage: Bacteria > Actinomycetota > Actinomycetes > Streptosporangiales > Streptosporangiaceae > DASXKD01. Next base: position 182,687 of record CAVRXW010000065.1, on the reverse strand, counting down.
AACCTCTGGTCCTGGGTCACCAGCCAAGCCGACATGAAGCCGCCGTAGCTGACGCCCATCGTGCCGATCCGCGCCGGATCGGCGATTCCGCGCTCGATCATTGCGTCGATTCCGGACAGGTAGTCGTGAGTGTCCGCGCCGCCCATGTCGCCGACGACTTTGGCGGCGAACTCCTGACCCCGCCCGGCGCTACCGCGCGGGTTCGGGAGCAGGACGGCATATCCGCGGGAGACCAGCAGGGGCACCGCGTAGTCACGCATCGTCCAGCTCCGCTGGTAGGCCCCGATCGGCCCGCCGTGGACGTGCAAGACCAGCGGGAACGGCCCGGCTCCGGGAGGCGCGCACAGGACCCCTTCGATCACTGTCCCGTCTGGTGCGCTCCAGGAGACGTTCGTCGCCGAGCCCGCGACCGATCGGACGTAGTCGGTGCCGGCGTGGGCCAGGGAGGCCAGGACCTGTTCGGTGCCGGCGCCGACGATCGCGATCTGCTGCGGAGTGTCGTAGTCGTCCCGGGCCACGACGACCCGGCCGTCGGACGTGAAGGCGCCGGCCGGGTAGAACCCGCTCGCCCACGACTCTGCGGATGCGACCAGTTCCATGGCGGTGATCGTCTCCGGCAGGGGTCCCTCCCCGGCGTCGGCGATCCCGGCCACGCTGTCTAGATGCCGCTGGCCGATGTAGCCGAGCCGCGTTCCGTCGATCCACTGGATCGCGGTGACATCCACCCCGGCGGTGTCTACGGCGCACCTGGTGCCGGCCACCAGGTCCAGCAGGATCAGGTCACCCGCCACGATCCACCGGTCGCTGCATACGGCTTCTACCACGGCGGCCCTCGTACTGTCGGACGTCCCGGCAGGCAGCCCGAGCTGGACGTCACTGCGGAGCAGCTCGGTCAGCTCACCCGTCGAGATGTCGAGCCGGCTGAGCACCGCGGAGTACCAGTCGTCCTCGCCGGGCTGTTCGCTGCTGATTGCCAGCACATGCCCGGAGCCAGACCAAGCCGCCTCCCAGACGTTCAGCCCGTCAGGCGAGACCCTGACGAGCTCGCCGGAGGCCGGGGTGTAGAGCCACAGGCCACGCCAGGCATCCTCCCGCATGCCAGCGTCGACCTCCGGGTACCAGGACGGCAGCCCCGACTCGCCCAAGCCGGCCGTTCCCGATCCCTGCGCGTCAGCCATCTCCGCCCCGAGCCCGGCGACCCCTACCAGGATCCGGGAGCCGTCCGGTGACCACGCGAGATACTCGACCGTGCCGGGGACAGCAGGCGCTGGCCGGGCCTCGCCGAGCTGCCCGTCGGCCAGCAGGTAGAGCTGGAACACCTCAGCCTTGGTCCGGTCGGACAAGAAGGCCAGGGATGCCCCGTCCGGCGCGAGCCGGGCGGCCTTGGCTGACCTGCCACCGGAAGTCAGCGCGCGCAGCGTACTGTCCCGCACCTCGTACAAGGCGGTGCGCGGCAGCCCCTCGAGTTCGTCATAGACCGATCCGGTCACCACGATGCGGCTGGCGTCGGCCATCATGACGAGGTCGGTGACATGGTGCGGCCCGCCGAAAGCCGGCTCGTGCAGCCGCCGGAGATGCTCGGCGACCGCCCCGTACTCAGGGGATTCCCGCAGGTCCTTACGCATAGTCCGGGATGATCTCATGCACTAGGCAGGTGCCACTATCAGCGGGCGACACCCAGCCGGCGCGGGTCCCGGGAGGCCCGCGCCGCTTGCGCCAGGTGCACGTCCTGGACGCACGCAGGACACCGCTTGCGGCGGCGATTCGGTGTAACGCCGCGCGTGCGGATGCAGCAGCGCGCAGAGGCACGACGAGGCTCGATCTGGCACGTCGTTAGCTCGCGGCAACGCGCTGGGGGCGCGATCAGGCCTCGCCGATCAATGACCGCGCCTGTGCGGGGCCGACTACGAGATCGTGAAGGTCGCCGCCCACCTCGAGCCTGCCCGACTGTTCGATCCCGCCGGCCCTCACCGGCTCGAAGCCAGCCGTTCGGATCAACCGCTCGACTTCCTCGCCGGCACGGTCGTCGTCCGTTACGTAGAACAGAACCGCCAGCTCCGGTGACCGGTTGCCAGAGGACTCCAAGAGATCGGCCGACATGGTTCCGAACGCCATGGCCAAGCGCGCCCCCGCCGGCAACCACCCGGCTACGACCTCGCCAGAGGATTGCCCTTCCGGCAGGACTCGTGAGACGTGCCCCCGTGCGTCGGTGCTGAGCGGGTTGCTCGGAACGACCACGAGCTTGTCGGTTAGCGGGCCGGCTGTCTCGTCTATGACGCCCTTCAGCACGGTAAACCGTAGCGCGAGGACGACGGCATCAGCGCCCTGCAGCGCGTCGCGGTTGCCGGCGGCGACGACCGCAGCGCGACCGATCTTTGCAGCCAGCGTTCGTGCCGACTCATAGTCGGCGCTCGAGAGCCGCAGGGCCTCGCCGCCTGAGGCGAGCTGGCGGGCGATGGCTGATCCGATCCCTCCAGTGCCGATGATCGCGGTGGTCATGACCGAACCTCCTGAGCGTCACGGTGCTGACAACGGCTCCGGTGATCTCGGTAGTCACTCGGGCTCGTCGGCGGGCGCACTCGATGGCCAGTGAGCGGGCGACCAGTCCCCCTCCGGGTCCGTGGTTTGCCCCACTTCGATCAGATGACCGTCGGGATCGCGGATGTAGCAGCGGATCTCGTACTGGTGCTGTTTCGGCGGCGTCAGGAATTGAGCACCCCGGGCGCTCCATTCGGCGTACACGGCCTCGATGTCTTTGACCCGGATATTGAGGAAGCTGCTGACCCGGTCGGGATCGCGTGGCGTCTCCAGGGTGACCGCCGGCTTGTCGTCGGTCGGGCCTCCGCCGACATTGATGATGATCCAGCTGTTGGACAGTGCGACATAGGTCAGCCCTCCGGGGCCGGAGTAGGCCACCCTGCCGCCGAGTACTTCGGTGTAGAAGCGCCGAGAGCGCTCGACATCGTCCGAGACGATGAAGTGGGCCAGCACAATTCCCTCGGGGGGCGGTGGGAGCTCGGCCATCTGGTACCTCCACTGGTTGGGTCTCACACCCCGCTTACCACGGGGTCTGCAGCCGACGTTATGGTCGGCGACGGTGTGGGGTCAACGCTGAGGATGGGCGCCGTACGGTTCTCACCCGGCGCGCGTACCGCCTCGCACTCCCACGCCCTGGGCCATGCCCTGCACGTCACCGAAGGCTTGGATGTCGTCCAGACGCCCGACGGCCAAGTCCTGACCATGCATCCGGGCAACACCGTGGTCTCGCCCGGCCGGCGAGGGGCATTGGCACGGCGCCCTCGACCGCTCCATGACTCACCTCGCCCAGCTGTTCCTCTCCGCGCGCCGTCGGATGGCACCCGCGCAGATGTTTCATCAATTTGGACATCGGATCGCGCTGGGAACTGCGCGGGGCGCTGTCGGCCCTCGGGCAGTCGGATCCGCGGGCCTAGTGACCGGCGGTCTGGCCGCCGTCGATGTGCAGGTTCTCGCCAGCCCAGTACTTTAGCGTCCTGTCTTTGTGTGTTCACAAGGTCCAGTTGCCGGCAGCCCGCGTGGCCCTACAAGTGGCCCTACAGTGGCCCTAGGACGCGCGGGGGAACAGAGGTTTCTCCGGGTAAATCGGATGTAGCTAAGCCGCACATCTCCGCAGGTCACAGATCATGAGACGCCGTTTTATAGGTCAAAGACCGCTGCCTTGACATCATAAATTCTGCTGATTCAATTCATTCAATTAGATGTTTCCTCGACGACGGCGAGGGTGCCCCCGGCAACCGGCAGCGCCCAGCCGGCAGCCGCCTGCTCTGTACCAGCAGCACCTTCGCGAGGAAGGCGCCGTAGAAGAAAAGGCCCGCGAGTGAGTGCACGGCCACCCTGGGGACGGTGTGGCGCCGATAGGGCGCTTGCCGGGGCGGACGATGTGCCCGGCCGGATCTGCCCGGGCGGCTGGCCTGGGCGGGCCGTTCCTGGTGGATGGCGTGCCCGGTTTCCTGGGCGCAGCCTGGCGACTGGGCGGCCGCCAGCCACCCACATCACCCAGAGTCACAGCCGGGCCTTAGAGAACCATAAAAGTGTCATTCAGTCTTGGCACCGGTCAGGTTCGCGCAAAGAATTAGAGCCATGTGCGCATTTGCGGAACACAGGGCGCATTGGAGGCAGTGAGATGACAGGTGCGGAAGTAAGGCACGTTCTGTTGAGTGGCCGGAGGCACTTTGTGCGGCGGCTGGCGGCGGTTACCGCCGCGGTGGCGCTGGGCGGGCTGATGGCCGTGCCGGCCGTGACCGCCCAGGCCGGGATCGCCGAGCGGATCAGCTTGGCTTCCGGGCAGGCAGCGCCGGGCAGTTCGTGCCCCTGGGTGACTTCCACCGCCCCTATTTCCCAGCGGGTCGCGCAGCTGATGGGCCAGATGTCGCTGAGCCAAGAGATCGGCATGGTGGAGGGCCACGGCACGTCCAACCCGTACGTGTTCTACACGCCGGCGATCTCCTCGCTGTGCATCCCCGCGTTCGGGCTGGAGGATGGCCCGGCAGGAGTGGCCGACGGGCTGACCGGTGTCACCCAACTGCCCGCGGGCGTGGCACTGGCCGCAACGTGGGACCCGTCGCTGGCGCAGCAGTACGGCCAGGTGATCGGCGCCGAGGAGTTCGGCAAGGGAGCCAGCGCCAACCTCGGCCCGACCGTGAACATCGACCGGGATCCGCGCTGGGGCCGGTCGTTCGAGGCGCTGTCGGAGGACCCGTTCCTGAACTCGGCGCTCGATGTCGCCGAGATCAACGGCGTGCAGGGCCAGGACGTGATGTCACAGGTCAAGCACTTCGCGGCGTACAACCAGGAGACGTACCGCAACACGCCCGCCGACAACGTCATCGTCGACAACCGGGCAGAACACGAGATCTACATGCCGTCCTTCCAAGCCGCAATCCAGCAGGCTAACGCCGCGTCGGTCATGTGCGCGTACTCGATGGTGAACGGCAACTTCAGCTGCAACAACTCCTACCTGGAGACCAGCGTGCTGCGCGACGAGTGGGGCTTCCCCGGCTTCGTGACCTCCGACTACGGCGCCCTGCACTCGACGCAGGGCGCGGTGCAGGGCACCGACATGGAGCAGCCGGAGAACACCTACTACGGGACGGCGCTGTCATCGGCCATCCGGAAAGGGACCATCCCGCGCAGCGCGCTGAACACCATGGTGCAGCGGATCTTGACCGAGATGTTCCAGTACAACCTGTTCAGCCAGCCGCGCACGGGCTCGACCTCGGCCACGGTCACCACGCCAGCGAACCAGGCGGTGGGCACGGCGGTCGCTGAGGAGGGCACGACGCTGCTGAAGAACGCCGGCCCGGTCCTGCCACTGCCGGCGTCGAACGCCGGCACCATCGCCGTCATCGGCCCGGCCGCGTCGGCCTCGCCGACCTATGCGGGCGGCGGCAGCGCCTACGTGATCCCGTCCTCCACGGTGACCCCGCTCGCGGGCATCCAGGCCGCGGCCGGGTCCGGCACGAACGTCGTCTATTCCCAGGGCCTGCCCATCGACAGCTCACTGCCGTCCATACCGTCGAGCGACCTGTCCCCCGCCTATTCCTCCACCTCGTCCGGCGGCAGCTACACCGGCACGCTGACCGCGCCGCAGACGGGCACGTACGTGCTGGCCCTCACCAACCCATGCGGCTGCTACACGCCGACGTACCTGTCGCTGAACGGGCAGCAGATCCTGGACGACCCGAGCACGCCGCCGGTGCACACCTATTCGGTCGCGGTCAGCCTGACCGCCGGGCAGCAGTACACGCTGTCGATCAGTGGCCAGTCGTCGCAGCTGCTGTGGGGCACTCCGTCGGCGCTTGCGCCCAGCATCAGCGCCGCGGTCAGCGCGGCCGCGTCGGCGTCCACCGCGGTGGTCGTCGTCTCCGACGACACCGAGTCCGAGGCTGCCGACCGGCTGTCGCTGAGCCTGCCGTCCGCGCAGGACGAGCTCATCGAGGCCGTGGCGGCGGCGAACCCGAACACGATCGTGGTGGTCAACGCGGGTGCCCCGGTCGCGATGCCGTGGCTGTCCCAGGTAGCGGCGGTGCTCGACGACTGGTACCCGGGCCAGAGCAGCGGGACGTCGCTGGCCAGCGTCCTGTTCGGCCAGACCGACCCGGGCGGGCACCTGCCGGTGACCTTCCCGGCCAGCCTGAGCCAGGTCCCGGCCAGCACCACGGCGCAGTTCCCCGGGAACGGCAGCCAGGTGCAGTACTCCGAGGGCATCGACGTCGGCTACCGCTGGTATGGCGCGAACAACCTCACGCCGCTGTTCCCGTTCGGATTCGGGCTCTCGTACACCCAATTCGCGTTCAGCAACCTGCAGATCGCCCCCGCCACCGCGGACGGAACGCAGAACGTGCAGGTATCCGCCACCGTCACCAACACGGGGCAGCGAGCCGGCAGCGACGTCGCCCAGCTCTACCTGGGCGACCCGGCCGCCTCCGGCGAGCCGCCGCGCCAGCTCGCCGGATTCCAGCGGGTCAACCTCGCCCCCGGGGCCTCGACCCAGGTGTCGTTCACCATCACGCCGCAGGAGGAATCGTGGTGGGACGACTCAGCGAACGGATGGACGCAGACCGAAGGCACCTACAACGTCTACGTAGGCGACTCCTCGGCCCCGTCCGGCCTGCCCTTGCAGGGCACGTACACCATGGCGGCCACCCCGGCCGCCCGCCAGGTCGCCATCACCGCGCCGTCCACGATGCAGCCAGGCCAGGCCTCGACCGTCCAGGTACAGCTGACCGCATCCGGAGACGAAACGCTGCCGGACGTCCAGCTGGCGCTGCAGCTGCCGCAAGGCTGGACCGCGGTGCCAACCGGCCCGACGGACTTCACCTCCGTCGCGCCGGGCACGGCCCCGACCGCGACCTTCCAGGTCACCCCGCCCAGCTACGCACCCAACGCCAGCGCCGTCATACACGCCACTGCCACCCTGGGAAACATGACGCGGGAGGCAGGAGTCACCGTCACAGTCTCCTGATAAAAGCCCCGGCCCACGAGCCGGGGCACCGTGTTCGGCCGGCACCGGCCAGCCAGGAACTCCAGATACTCATCCAGCAACCCCGCCCCGAGCCGCACCACCAGCTCCCCCGCAGCATCCCGCGACCAGGTCAGCCGGATAACAGTCACAGGCATGCAGGGCCTCCATCTCCGCAAAGGACAGGCCGTCAGCCTGCCAAGATCTCTGCGAAGATCACCCGCATATCATGCAGATCCGGACGGTGCCTGGGCTAGCGGCAGTGAATACTTTGTGCGAGCTTTCTGGAGGTCGGCTGTTTTCTGACTGTGGGATTGGCCGATCGCGTCGCCGCCCGCTGCCTGCACCGGCGATCTTGGGGTGCTCCCGCTGTAACGTGAGGAGTGCGGCCGCGTGTGTCCTGCCCGGTTGGGGGCCGTGGGCAGGGCGCCGTGCGAGGGCGGTCCTGGGGGTAAGGCTTACGTGCGGCGGTCATCCGAATGACGGTGCCGGGAGTCTTGCATTGGGGGCCACCGTCAGCCGAGGCGGCGACCGGGGAATTGTCCGGCCCGGGCCGGCGGGGAAGCAGAACATCATGAAGCTCATCCAGCGCACCACCGTTGCCGTCGCGGCGGCCGTCTTTTTCGGGTTCGCCGCCGTCAGCACCGCCACGGCGTCGCCTGGGCCGCCTACACGGCACGCCATCGCAGCCACGAGTTCAGCGATCAAGGTCAAGGCCACGATCGCGGTGGGCCCGGGCCCGGGGCCGATGGCGGCTAACCCGGGGACCAACACCAGCTACACCGCGGCCGACTTCAACAACGTGTGCACGGTGTCGGTGATCAGCGGGACGACGTACACGGTCACGGCCACGATCACCCTGGGCAGCCCGGAGACCGGCTTCGACCCGACGGTGATCGCGGTGAACCCGCACACAGACACAATCTACGTCGCCGGCCTCACCTCCGCCGGGGGCCAGGTTGCGGTGATCAACGGGCATACGAACACGGTGACGGCCACCATCGCGGTAGGCAACACTCCGGCCGGGCTGGCGATCAACCCGCGCACCAACGTCCTCTACGTCGCCAACCACACCGAAGACACCGTGTCGGTGATCAGCGGGCGCACCAACACAGTGACGGCCACCATCCCGGTAGGAGGCGGCACCGCGGGCGACCCTGAAGGGCTCGCGCTGAACCCGCTGACCAACCGCATCTACGTGACCGTCAGCGGCGGCTCGGTGGCCGTAATCAGCGGGAAGACCAACACGGTGACAAAGACCGTGCCCACAGGCGGGTTCCCCGCCGCCATCGCGGCCGACCCGCGCACTAGGACCATCTACATCCTCAACGGCGACAGCAACGCGGTGCAGGTGATCAAACCGCGAATAGGCAAAGTCACCGCCACCATTCCGGTAACGGGTATTCTCCACGGGATCGCGGCCGACCCGCGCACGGACACCATCTACGTCTCCGGCGCCAGCCATGACGGCATTGTCTCGGTGATCAACGGGCGGACACGCAAGGTAACAGCCGCGGTAAAAGTTGGGAACAACCCGGCCGGGATCGCTGCCGACCCGCCGGCCAGCACCGTCTACGTCGCCAACGAAATGGATGGCACAGTATCGGTACTCGGCCCCTGACAGACGGCACTTGACCGGCTCTCCACACCAGTTACAGCCCGGCGAATATACATGCCCCGAAGGGCACAGTCATGCGCGGGCGGAATACGCTCAATTCGGCTACGAGCGTACTCTGCGCGGCCCGTCGTGGGAGATCGCAGCGCGCCATATTGACCCGATCTGCTCGCCTCAGCTGAGGAACGCCGTGAGGTCCTGGGCCACCCGAACGGCGGCCCGGCGAGCGCCTTCACGGTTGCTGTCCTGTGTCGGGTGATCTGAGGTGGCCAGCGCCGTGAGCTGCTGTGTCTTTGATGGGTTGGCAGACCATGCCTGCGGATATGCCACGTGGCCTCAGGCAGGCTGGCGCCTTTGAGCCGGGCTGCGAGAGGTGTTCGTTCCCGGCGCCAGCCAGTGTCGCCGGAACCAGGACTGGCCTTAAGGTCCGCCGGCCCCTGGGGTAATCGCCTGGATCCGGCCGTGGTTCTGGCGCCGGGTTGGCGGGCTAGGCAGGTCGCCGGTGGTTGCGGATCGTGAAGGTCAGTTGGCGATGGCCAGTGTGGCGACGGGGACGGGCCCGCCTGACCAGGCGCCGACGGCGGTGCACCGGGCTGGGGTGCAGGACATGCCGTTGAGCGCGCCTTGGGCGAAACCGGCCGGATGGGGTGCGGTGACCAGCCGCCAGCGGCGGCCGTTCCAGGCCTCGATGAAGTAGGCGGCCTTGCCGCCGGGGCTGTACTGGCCGCTGGCGGTGCAGGCGGTGGCGGAGGTGCACGAGACGCCGTCCAGTGCGACCTCCCCCATGCTCGTGGTGAAGTTCGGCGGGCTGGGGGTCGGCTGGACGCGCCAGCGCGTGCCGTTCCATCGCTCGGCCAGCGTCGGGCCGGTGGTGCTGAAGTTCGTGCCGGTCGCCGTGCACGCGCGGGGCGCGGTGCAGGACACCGCGCTCAAGGCCCCGCCCGGGGCTTTGCGCGGCAGTGGCACCGGCTGAACGTGCCACGTGGTGCCGTTCCACGCCTCGGCCAGGGGCCGCGCGTCCCCGGTGCCGTTGTTCTGGTACCCGACGGCGGTGCACGCCCGCGCGGCCGGGCAGGACACGCCGAACAGCCAGGTGCGCTTGGCGGCCCGGGGCAGGGGCTGAATGCGCCAGGCCGTGCCGTTCCACCGTTCGGCCACGGCGCGCACCAGCCCGGCGGCGGTGTCGTACGTGCCGACCGCGGTGCAGGCCCTGGCCGAGGTGCAGGACACCGCGAACAGCGAACTGCCGGTCGAGCCCTTCGGGTTCGGGATGGCCTGGACTCGCCAGCTGGTGCCGTTCCAGGCCTCGGCCAGGGTCACACCCCGGCGTGGCGTCTTGCCGATGGCGGCGCCCACGGCGGTGCAGGCGGCCGCTGACGCGCAGGACACACCGGTGAAGGTGCTGCTCGCGGCGCCGTGGGGAAGAATGGTGTGCTGGATCCGCCAGCTTGTCCCGTTCCACCGCTCCGCCAGAGTGAACCCCGGGCTGGACAAGCTGGCCGCATGGGAGCCGACCGCGGTGCAGGCCCGCCCGGAAGTGCACGAGACCGCCGAGAACTCATTGATCTCAGCGCTGGCCAGATTCGGCGTCGGCTCGACCTTCCACCCGCTGCCCGCGGCCGCGTGTGGCTGGCTAGCCTGCGCCGCGCCAGCCGTCACAATCCCGGTAAAGCCAAGCACCAAAGCAACAGCGCCAAGCAGCCCGACGGCACGCCTCCAGCACACCCCCGCCCGCGGGCCGCTGCTGCTGCCCCGCCTGACCAGGCCCGTTCGGTGCGACTTCGCCATTGCCTCGGCCCTCCACTCAGCCCAGGCAAAGCCGGTGGCCGCGCCCGGGCAGGGGCGGCGGCCGCGCTGACCAGGCAGCGCCGGGCCGTGATGCCCAGCGGCCGCCGGACCCCGCTGCGAGGGCAATTATCCGCGCCAGACAGGCCTCGCACTAGGGCACAGAGTCCGCTCTTGCCGTTCAGCGCGACGAACCGCAGCGTGGCAGCCCGCACGGCGCAGGCCAGACGACCGGTTCCCGCGCGAATCGAGGAGCAGGATGCCTCAACCCCGTGGCAGCACCCCGCCTAATGACTCAGGCGCTGGCCTCATATCTCTGGCACCGGACAGTTGCCGCTGTAAGACAGGGCCGACGCACGGGGCGCTCCACCCCGTCGCGGCAGGAGAGTACATCTGTCGCGGGAGCGGGTCTGCCGGAAGGGATGTGACTATGGATCAGGCCGGGTCTATGGGGATCTGGTCGGCGATCTCTACCTCGTAGACCTCCACGGGCGGTGCCGCCGTTGAGAGGGATCGCGCGGCCTGCTCCCGCACCTGACCGGCGCGTGCCTCCACTGCGTCGAGGTCTTCGCGGGATTCCCACAGCGAGATGGTCATGAGCTTGCCGGTGGCGCGGTCAGCCAAGGCGTAAAAGCCTTGGTAGCCGGGCTGGCCCCGCGCGCCCGGCAGTTGCTGCTTCGCGATCTGGACCGCCCCGTCAACTTGATCGACTGTGGTCTGAGCCGAGATGACGCGTGCAAACACCAAGACCTCCCGTGGCGTAGGCCGACAACCTGACAGCCATCATCGGCCATTGCTCAACGACGCCTGCTGTCCGGGCGTGTACGCGATCAAGCCGCGCCGGACGCACCAGGAGCGGAAATGAGTGCGTGCCGGAAGGCGCGGGTGTGCGTGTGGTGGAGACGTTTGATGATGCTTCATAATCCGGGTTCTCACCGGTTAAGCATCGCTTCGTAAGCGCGGCTCCACGCCTAAACCAGCCATCTCCCACCTGTGATCAGCGCGGCAACCGCACCGAGCAGCCATAGTGGAGGCCACAACCCCATAGGCAGATGGGTCGTTTGCTTCAGCAGCGCCCGGTCTCCGCCAGTTCGCCAATGCTGCAAGACCACGACGACACCGGAGATAAGCAAGAACCAGGTGAGCACGTAAGCGATGAAGACCTTGGTGCCCAGAGTGGCGTATCTGACAATGCAGTAGAGCAGGTATCCGCTGCCGATGATGCACGTCCAGGCCACGAATCCGCGAGCGGACAACAAGAGTACGCCGACCGCGAGCAGGAGCAGCCAGAGCACTGCCACGATGTGGCCCACCTCGATCAGCTTGGCTGCGCCGGCACCCAGTGCGCTGGGCCCGAGATAACCGAAGAACTGGAAGAGGAACACACTGAGCCCTCCTGCGCCCGCCGCTTCGGTTAGCCCATCACCGTTCCGCTTCATAGTGACACTTGTGGTTCGCAGGCCCGCCACGGAGGCCATGAACGCGTGGCCGCCTTCATGCGCCATGGTGTACAGGTATTTGCTTGCTAACCACAGTGGTGGCAAGGACACCATCGCGGCAACTCCGCCAACCAGCAGCGCTGTCGGCGGCGGCAGCCGCCCCTGGATAGCGACGATCTGCTGCAGATCCTCATGAAGGGATGGTGCCCCCACCTTGACCACCACCGACCCTGTTGTCCCCGTTAATGATGGCACCACAGCGTAGATACGTAAATAACCGGATAGGGCCGCCATCATACAGAGGTGCGCACGCGGCCCGTGGACATCGGAGACTAACGCTGTAGGCACGACTGTCGCGTTGTCCCGCCTTCTCTACGCACCTACAGCGGCTAGCTCGGGGTTCCCCTGGAAGCGTGGACACTCTGATTTGAGCTGATCTTGCTCGTGTGTCCGCTTCTGCTAGCTGCCATGTAACCGCCGGAGCGCAGGTCCTGTCCAGGTGGAGCCCCCGCAGGGCCGTCAGGCCCTGGGGAGGAACGACCTGGACTGGGCCGAGCACCGGCGCATCCTGATGGCGGGGAAGCGGGCTCATGGTTTAGGCCGCCTTTCCGGCCGCCAGCGCCCGCTCGTAGGCGATGGGGCTGCGCATGCCCAGTGATGAGTGCCTGCGGGTGGTGTTGTACTCCTCGATCCAGGTGGCGACCTTGGCCCGGGCCTGGGCTTTGGTGGCGAAGTGCTCCACGCGCCGCAGTTCCCATTCCAGGGTTGAGTGCCAGGACTCGATGACCGCGTTGTCCAGGGCGGACCCGGGCCGGCCCATCGACTGGCAGGCGCCCAGCCGCTGGCAGGCAGCCTGGAACGACCGGGCGGTATATTCGCTGCCCTGGTCGGTGTGGAAGATCACTCCGGGCGCCTGGCCGCCGCGGACCGCCACGGCCATCGCCAGCGCGCCGTAGGCCAGCTGCGCGTCGTGGTGCTCGCCGAGCGCGAACCCCAGGACCCGCCGTGAGCCCATGTCCAGCACCGAGTCGAGGTAGAGCTTGCCTTCATCGGTGGGTATCTCGGTCCCGTCGCCATACCACTTGCAGTTGATCTTCGCCGCGGGGAAGTCCCGTTTGACCAGGTCCGGCGCCCGCCACCGGCCCTTCCCCGGCCGGGTAGTGCCCTTGCGCCTCTTCTTCTGGCGGGCCGCCAAGTCCTGCTCGCGCATCAGGCCGGCGACGGTGTTCTCGCTCACCCGCCACCCGGCATCGCGCAGGTCGGCGGTGATCCGCGGCGACCCGTACTTGCCCTCATGCTCGGCGAACAGCCGGGCGACCTCGGCTTTGAGCCGGTCCCGGCGCTGCGCCCGCGGCCCTGGCGTGCCGCTGACCTGCTTGTAGAACCAGGACCGGGACACCCTCAGCGCCCGGCAGGCCACCGTGTGCGGAATACGGTGATCGTCCCTCTGGGCGACGATGAACGCGGCCACCGCTACCGCCCCATCGCGTCCTTGACCCAGAGGGCCACGCTGCGCTTGAGCACATCACGCTCCATCGCCAGCTCGGCGTTCTCCCGCCGCAGCCGGGCCAGCTCCGCCCGCTCGTCTTCGCCCAGCGCCCCATTGCCCTCACCGCGGCGGCGCTTATCGGCGTTCACCCAGTTCCCCAGGGTGCCCTCGTTGATCCCCAGGTCCCGGGCCACCTGCGCGATCGGCTTACCCGTCTCCCGGACCAGCCGCACCGCGCCCTCACGGAAATCGGCGTCGAACTTCCTGCGTGTCTCACCCATCGCCATCCTCCTTAAGGCGATGTGTCCACGTTACGAGGGGAAGCCCAGCGCACCGCCCCCGGTGGGCTGGTCAGTAGATGACGTGATTGCCGTCTTTTCCCATGGTTGCCACGAGCGGGTGGATGGTCGGCTTGGGGTTCAGGCCGGCTCCTGCGAGGGCGGGCCCGATGACGGAGCCGAATGCAGTGAAGCTGGCTTCGTCCTCCCAGACGTCGATGACGGTGAAGCCGTTGTCAGTCTTGTAGCAGATGTGGTCGAGGCGGCTTGGCTGTGCGTTCACGGCGGGGCCGCCGAGTTCGAAGACCTTGTGGTATTTGGCGGTGTCTTCGCCGGGAAAGTCGAAGACGACGACGATGGGCATGGTGCCTCCTTGCTGAGCGGGCGGGTGGACGAGTCGAAGACTGGTTAGCCGTTGATGCCGATCTCGGCGAGCGGTGTGTCAGTCGTTGCGCAGCAGGTTTTGTGTTTGGGCGGTGTCTTCGGTGCCGCGGTAGAGGTAGATCTTCCCGTCGCGGAACCGCCACCAGTGGTGGATGTCCATCGTGACGGTCTTGCCGGTCGCTGGGGCGGTCGCGCTCCAGCGCGTGACCACCATGACGTCGGTCTCGTTGGCGGCGAAGGACAGGGGGATGAACTCGGTGATTTCCAGGTTCTCGCCGAGCGCTTTGAAGAAGTTAGGTACTTCGGCTTTGCCCTTGTGGATTCCGTGCCATGGGGCGATGTCGCTGTCTGGGCAGGATGCCCAGTCCACGTCGTCGGTGAGCTGGTCGAGGATGAAGCCGATGTCTGCGCGGCCGAACGCCTCGTACACGCTCTGCACGGTTGTGATCTTTGGGTCTGTCATCGGTGCCCTCCGGTGTGGCGTGGTGGTGTTTCCCGAGGTTCGCACCGGGCAGCAGCGCCGGACATCACGGAAACTATGTATTAGCTGGCCAGCCCATGCCGGTAGGCCCAGGCTGTCGCCTCGGCCCGGTTTCTGACACCGAGCTTGGCGAAGACGTTGGCGACATGACGTTCGATGGTGTGCACGCTCACGCCGAGGGCGGCGGCTATCTCGGAGTTGGCCTGGCCGCATGCCAGCAGGGTCAGCACTTCCCGTTCGCGCCGGCTCAGCGGCACCGCTGTGGTCTGCCGGCCGAGGTCGGCCAGTGGGTGGCTAAGTCCGCTGGCCCCCCATTGGCGGTGCAGCCGTTGCGCGGTTGCGGCGATGCGGGCTGCGTCGCTGCGCTGGCCGAGCGTCCATTGCAGGCGGGCGATGTACCATGCGGCCGCTCCCCATCCCACCGGGACGCCCTGGATCAGGTTCCGTGACGCGTAGGGCAGGAGCTTGTCCAGGATCGGCCGGGCCAGATCGGTTGCCTGGCAGGCCACTGCGGTCTCGCCGAGAATCGCCAGGCTCGCCAGGTAGAGCGAGTCCCGGGGCAGCGCGGCGAAGTCATCCGCCACGAGCGCCTCGGTCTCCCTGGCTGCCTCGGCGGTGCGGCCCGCCGCTCCGTGGGCCAAGGCGCGCATGCAGCGCAACGTGACCAGGCCGGGGAAGCGGGCCAGCGCGCGTTCGATGTCGTCTTCTAGTTCCGCGAGCCTTCCCGCGGCCCAGTAGATCCGGCCGAGTTGCCCGACCCGGTAGGCGTCTGCCGCCGGCTGGCCAAGCCGGCGCCCTAGCGCGGCTGCCTCGTGCGCCAGTTCCTCTGCCTGGGCAGCCTGCCCGGCGAA
This sequence comes from uncultured Actinomycetes bacterium, assembly GCA_963725125.1. Taxonomy (GTDB): domain Bacteria; phylum Actinomycetota; class Actinomycetes; order Streptosporangiales; family Streptosporangiaceae; genus DASXKD01. The sequence goes on along the minus strand of CAVRXW010000065.1, from coordinate 167,365 downwards.
CACGGCGAGCAGGCCCCGGTAGATCAGCACCCACCAGCGTTGCAGCGGGTTGCGGTGTGCTTCGGCAATCGCCGCCATCTGCTCTAGGTCGGCTGCCACCAGGCCGATCGCCCCGGTCTGGTAGCGGTCGGGCACTAGCCACTGGTGCGCGCGGAACCGCAAGTCCTGATCGCCGAGACGGGTGGCTATGCCGAGTACCGCAGCCCCCGCTGCCAGCCGTTCTTCGAGAAAGTCAGGGCCCCGCAGCGTGAACTGCCGGGCAATCAGGGCCGCGCCCAGCGCTTCGGTGTCACCTGCTTGCTCCGCGAGTTCCACGGCGGCGAGGCTGGTATGCCGGCTTTGGTCTTGGCTACCGGGCTGCCAGTAGGCCGCGATCGCCTCCCGGGCCAGCAGTCGCGCTCGCTGCCCCGCCGGGACGCCTGGGCAGCGGCGTGCCTGATCGAGCAACGCCACCAGTTTGTGATCCGCCGCCACCTCCGCGACCGTGTCCCCCACCGCAAGGGCACCCGCAGTCAAGGTCGCCCCGTCGCCGGTGCGGGCTGCTTCCGAAGCGGCCGTTTCGAAGCATGCGCGGGCCTCCTCGACGCGCCCGGCCAGCAGCAGACTGCGGCCAAGCCGCATCTGCAGCCCGGTGTCCACCTGGCCCGGCGGAGCCAGCGTGATAGCCATCTGCCACCATGCCGCCGCGGCCTCCCAGGCCAGCAAACGGTCGGCGGCTTCAGCAGCGGACCGCGCGGCGTCGTCGGCGACCCCGTCGCTGATGATGGGCCGGCCCTGGACGGCATGGTGCGCCAGGTCTGAGGGCTGGCCCCAGCCGGTGTCCCGGAGCGCGGTGAACACCCGCGCATGCAGGCGCGCCCGCCGGGACGGGGCAAGCTGCTCCTCCACCGCGTCCCGGATGAGGGTGTGAGCAAACCGGTAGGCCCCAGCGCGAGCACCATCGGGGGACACCAGCCGCGCGTTCACCGCCGGATCGAGAGCCGCCACCGCCCGGGCCGGACTGACCCGCAACGCAGCCGCCAACGGCGGGTACTCGAAATCGCGGCCCAGCACCGCGGCCACCTCCAGCGCTTCCCGGCAGCCCTCGGGAAGCGGTGCGAGCCGCTCCCGGATCACCTCCCCCACACTGCGCAACGGCACCCCCGGCCGTGAGCCCGCAGCGGACAAGCGGATGCTCTCGGAAATGAACAATGGGTTCCCGCCCGTGCGCGCATGCAGATCACCCGCATCGGTGTCATCGAGGCCGACGGCCTGAAGCCACTGCGCCACGCTCTGTTCGCTCAGCCCGCCAATCTCACACAAGCGGCCGCCCTGTCCGTGAGCCAGATTCGCGATGACACGGGCAGCCAGCGACGCCGGCGCCACTTCGGTGTTGCGGAAGGTCACAATCATCCCCAGCCGCACCGGCCACAGCGTCTCGCCCAGGTAGGCCAGCAGCCGCAGCGACGCCTCATCCGCACGGTGCAGGTCATCGACCACCACGATCTGCGGGGAGGTCGCGGCCGAATCGCGCAGCGCCTGCCCGACCCGTTCAAAAAGCTGGAACCGGGCAGCAGGCCCATCCGCCGCCCCGGCAGTGACCATCTCCCCGCCGAGCCAGCCCAGCACCTGCATCCACGGCCACAGCGGCGGCGCCCCTTCACACTCCCGGCACGCACCCCACGACACCACCGCACCGCGTGCCCGCCCGGCAGCCTCCCGGGCCAGCCGCGTCTTACCAATACCCGGCTCCCCGCTCAGCAGCACCACACCGCCGGTCCCCCCGGCCGTCTGAGTGGCCAGCGAATCGAGAACGGAAAGCTCCGCGTCCCTGCCAACCAGCACGCTCGCTGCGGGCCCCCCCACGGCGACACTGTACCGCCGAACCCCATGGAATGACCGGACCTGACCAGGCGGCAGGGCCGCCCCTACACCCTCGTCCTGAGCAAGACCGACGCGCTCGTCGCCCGGGAGCGAAGGACGCGATCAGGGATCAATCAGATCTGGAGCCCTGCCATTGTCAGCAGGCTGCCAATGTCCACTGACTCACCTGAGCCGCTTCCTGCACCTCGGCTTGTTCATATCATGCGCCACTTAGGCCACTTGACCCCCAGACCCGGCCTCATCGTCCGCGACGGGCGGCCGATTGGGGTGCCACAACAGGACTCTTACCATCCTGACCAGGAACAGACGACCCAGCGAGACCGTATCGTCGCAGACGGGCACGGAGGTATTGTCTGGAGAGGAACCGGGGAAAGTGATCACTCGCGCCTCCTGTCCAAGGCGGCCTGGAGAAATTGCCTGTTGCCTCGAAGCACTTGCCGGAAATTAACGCGGAGTCGCAGTGACCCAGTCCCGTTCTGCTGATGTCGTCCCTTCTGGAGCGTTGGCCGCTCAGCGCACCGCTGGCCCAGCGCTGGGTCCGCGGACCAGGCGGGTGGCCTGCCTGCTGATCGTCCTGATCGCCATTCCAGCGGTGCTGGCCCTGGCGCTCACCGGGCTATGGGTCACCGATGCGACGCGCACCGCCGAGGCCTACGGCCAGGTCGGGCGACTCGCGGCGCTGGGCCAGCAGGTCGGCGGCTTGGCGCAGGCAATGGCGGACGAGCGGTCCGGCACGGCCGCGTTCATCTCCGGCGGGCGGCCGGCCGCAGGCCTCCCGGCCCTGCGCCGGCAGTATGCGATCACCGATGGCCGGGCGGCCAGGGTTCGCCGGCTGGTTTCCCAGCTTGGCCACGGGTACCCGGCCCAGACGCGGGCCGGCGCGGCGCAGGTCCTGGCCAGCATCGCCAAGCTGCCTGGCCTGCGCAGACAAGCGGCGCAGAGCCAGGCTTCCGCACTGGCCGTGATCACCGGCTACTCCGCGGCGATTTCTGGCCTGTTCCCCGTCAACGACGGCATCGCTGACCTGAGCGGCAACTCCACGCTCAGTCAGCAGCGTGCGGGCGCTCGGCTCGCTGTCCAGGATGATCGACCATGCCTCGCAGCAGCAGGCCATCCTCGGCGTGGCGCTTGCCGGGGGCCGCTTCGGGCCGGGGGCGCTCACCGCGCTGACCACCGCACAGGCCCAGCAAGCCAGTGACCTCGCTTCGTTCCGCAACTCGGCGACCCCGGAGGAGAGCTGGGCTCTGACCGAGACGTTGGCCCGCCCACTGGCCCGGCAGGCACAGGCGGTGGAGCAGCGGGCCACCGCGGCTGGTAGTGGTGTGCTGGCCCTCGGTCCCCAGGCCAGCCAGCAGTGGTCGGCCGGGATGTCCTACACGGTCGGCTGGATGGGCCATGCCGACCAGCAGCTGGCGGAATGGATCACAGCCGACGCCCAGGCCCTGCAGCGGAACGCGATGCGATCCGCGCTGATCACCGGCGGCGCGGCGCTAGGCGTCTTGGCTCTTGTCTTGCTGGGCACGATGTTTGCTGTCAGGTCCATGGTGCGCCGGCTGAAGACGACTTGAAGCAGCGCGCCGTGGAGGCGACGCCGGAAGGCACGCCCTGCCCATCAGCGCCAGCACTGCATCCACCGGCTTCTTCTGGCGCAACCATGCGCTGCTGGAACGGCTGCTCCGGCTGATCGACAGCTCGGAACTCCACGAGGAGGACCCGGAACGGCTGGCCAACCTGTTCGAGATGGACCATCTGGCCACCCGGATCTGGCGCAACTCAGACAGCGCGCTCGTGCTCGCCGGCCATGAGACCCCGCGCCCGGACGGGCCGCTCGCCTTGGTTGACGTGCTTCGGGCCGCAGCGTCGGAGATAGAGGAGTACGACAGGGTCATTCTGGACGTCCAGCAAGGTGTTTGTGTCAGCGGGAGCGCCGCGACCGACACCGTGCACCTGCTCGCCGAACTGATGGAGAACGCCACCACGTTCTCTCCTGAGACAACCCAGGTCATCGTGTCCGGGCACGCGGTGGCTGGTGGCGGCTCGCTCATCACCATTACCGACGGCGGAGCGGGCATGTCCGAGGAGGAGCTGGCACTGTTCAACTGGCAACTGGACAACCCCGCCCCCGCAGACATGGCGGTCGCCCGGCGCATGGGCTTGTTCGCCGTCGCGCTCCTGGCGGCACGGCACGGCATCACGGTGACGCTGAGCAAACCGCGGGACGGCGGTACAACCGCCGAGGTGTACCTTCCGGCCGCGCTGATCTCGCTGGACGCCGAACCCGGCGGCTGGCAGGGACAGGTTCGCGAAGCCCCCTTGGCCTGCGGCCAGCGAGGAAACCGGCACCGGGCTTGCGGACCTGCCTTTCTCCGCTCTGCGGTTCGTCTCCGGGCCACAGCCTCCCCTCGGCCCGGAGACCGACGCGGCGGAGGCCGTCCCGCTACTGCTGGGCGCGCCGGTGCCATCGCCGGCCGCAGGGAACCTCCGCCGCCGTGACCGAACCCGAGCCGGTGGACGCGGACCGGGGCGACGGGCCGCCCATCTTCGAGGCCGTCCGATCCGGCTACCTCTATGCCTTCGGCCGGGACCTGCCCCGGTTCAGCGAGCAACAAGCCAGCCAATCGTCGGCGGGACAGCTCGCCGGGCTGCCAGCATCCTGGGGCGACGGCCGCGGTCGTGCCGTGGCTCGGCCCCCGACGGCAGGCCTTCCGGCCTCCGCCGGGCTGCCGCAGCGCATTCCGCAGCCCGGCCAGGTTCGCAGCCCAGCGGTTGCCCAGGAGACCCAGCAGGCCCCGGTGACTGAACCGGCGGAGATCACGCGGAGCAAGCTGGCAAGCTTCCAGCGCGGCTCCCGCCGGGCGCGGGCGGTGGCCCGGGTGAACCGCGGTGCGAATCAGCAGCCGGGACAGGATGGCTGAGGGCGAAGCACGCGATCCGGCCCCGGATCCGCAGGACCCTGACCGGCTCATCACCGATTTCGCCAGGCGTGTTCCCGGCGTTCTGCGGGCCGCGGTGGTGGCCTCGGATGGTGTCCTGGTGGCGGTGTCCGATCGGGCACCGCACGATCAGCTCGAGCAGCTCTCCGCGATAACCGCCGGCTTGATCGCCCTGGCCAGTGCGGCGGCCCGGATATTCGACGGCGGCGCAATCACCCAGGCCCTGGTAACCATGGCGCAGGGCACGTTCGTGATCATGGCGATCGATGAAGGATCAAGCCTGGCCGTGCTCACCACCGCCACTGCCGACCTCGACACTGTCGCGTACGAGATGACGATGCTGGTGGAGGAGACAGGCAGCACCTTCACCCCGCCCGCTCGGTAGGCGCGGCCGCGGCCGCGGGAGTCAGCGGTTCCGCATCACCTTTCTCCGGTAGGCGATGCTCCCGGCGCCGGCCAGGATCGCCAGTACACCGAGGCAGAACAGCAGGAGGTCCTGGAACCCGGCCGTCCCGCCGCCGCCGGTGCCCGGGGCCGCGCTGGGGAACGAGCTAGCCGACGGGCTCGGCGACGGCGACGGGCTAGGACTGGCCGTAGTGGCACTGGGCGCAGTGACACCGGGCACAGTGGTGCTCGGCGTGGTGACATCGGGCACTGTGGTGCTCGGCGTGGTGACACCGGGCGTAGCGGCACTGGGCGTGGCGGTGCCCGGCGTGGTGGCACTGGCCGTGGCGGTGCCCGGCGTGGTGGTGCTCGGCGTGCTGCTAGAGGTGGTGACACTAGGCGCCCCGCCGGCAGAGGTAGTCGGCCTTGCCGGGCCGGTTCCGCCTGGCGAGAACGAAGGCGGTGTCGTCGATGGCGAGCCTCCTCCGCAGGCCGACACTGACGCGGGCGCGAGTATGGCCAACGCGGCACAGCCGAGGACAGTGCCAAGAAAGCGCCGCCGGCCATAAAAGCAAGACCAGCGGGCACTACAGACACGTAATGGCTTGTTCATCACAGTGCTATCAGGCTACGCGGGTAGAACACTCTGAGGAAGGCAAGGAGACGGCATTGGGGCACGCGGAGTGGCGTCGCATCGCCGGGTTCCGTGTGGTCATGTCCTGGCCGGAGCGCGGGTTCACCCCCCCACCCGGTAAGCCCCCCAGGCCCCCCAGGCCAGGAGGCCTGCGTGCCCGCGTTGCCGGAGTGGCCGGAGCCCTTCTCATCGTGGGCGGGGCCGCCGCTGTCGGCGTCGCGGTCGCCGCCCAGCAGCATGCGCCGCAGCCCTCCCTGGCGGCGGCGGGCGCGACCGGGCCGTCCGCGGGCAAGTCGTGGTGGCTGTCGCTGCGGCGCTCATTGCCCGTCTCCGTCGACATTCCGGCCATTGGCGTGCACTCGGTGCTCCTGCGGCTTGGCGTCAAGCCCGACGGCGCCATGCAGGTGCCGCCGCTGCAACGAAAGGCCAGTGCGGCGGCCTGGTACAAGTACTCGGTGACCCCCGGCCAGATCGGGACGGCGGTTATCGAAGGTCATGTCGACAACGAGCGGGGCCCTGCCGTCTTCTTCCGCCTGGGGGCACTGCGCCCCGGAGACCTCATCAACGTGCGGCTCGCCGACGGCATCACCGCTATTTTCCGCGTCACCGGTGTACGTCAGTACCTGAAATCCAGGTACCCGGCGAAAACCGTCTACCGCGACGCGACCCGCTTCGCGGCCTTGCGCCTGATAACGTGCGGCGGCGCCTTCGACTACGCCACCAGCCAGTACCTCAGCTCCACCGTCGTATTCGCGTTCCTGGTCGGATCACGCCCGGCTGTCACCTGACGGCCTCGATCACCCCCCGTTTGCGGATACTGCCACTAGCACCGTCAGGGCGCCGGAGACGACCACTTACTTGTAAGTGCCGCGAGGCACCGCAGGAACCAAGGGGCCACTGTTGTCCCTTGGTGACGGTGCCAGGTTAGATCAGGTTCAGGACGCTGAATGTTGACTTGTCTTGACCTGGGATTTACGGTCAGCGCGACGGGCAAACCAGCCGGTGCCCCTCACCCCTGGAGGTCGGCATGGCTCGTCCCCGCAGGATGCTGCGGCTGCCCGTCCTGGCCGCAGCCGCCTCACTATCTGTAATGGCGCTCACCGGAGCCATGCCTGCTGGGGCAAGCCCAGTGCACAGGCCGCCCTCCGGCATCACGCCCGGCGGTCCGGCTGGTCCGGCGGCGCTGGGCGAGCATCTGATCCGGCGGGCCCATGCCGAGGGGGCGGCGAAGTCGGTCACCGACTACACCTCCGTCAACTGGGCTGGCTACTTCGCTACCACCGCCAGTCACGGCAAGGATTTCACCGCGGTCTCAGCGGAATGGGTGCAGTCCGCGGTGACCTGCACCAAGACGAATGCCTGGGCCAGCTTCTGGGTAGGCCTGGACGGCTGGTGGAACGGCAGCGTGGAGCAGGGCGGCTCAGAAGCGCACTGCCTGCACGGCACTCCTTCCTACAACGTGTGGTGGGAGATGTTTCCGCACAACGAAATCCAGACCAGCTTCGCGATCAGCCCGGGTGACACAATCCAGGCGAGCGTCACCTATGTGACCAGCAGCAAGGATTTCGATATCGTTGTGCAGGACGTCAGCACCGGCCAGACGCTGACCAAGGACACGCCGTGCCTGAGCGGGCAGGACGGCTGCATGCGCAGCTCGGCCGAGGTCATCTCCGAAGACGTCGGCGGCGGCTCCGCGCCCGACGGCCTTTACTACCTGCCCGACTACCGCACACAGATGTACGCGACCGCCTCGGTGACCGATATCCACGGCCACACCGGCACGCTCAGCAACTCCGACTGGCAGCTCGGCGACATCACCGAGGTCAGCTCGAAAGGCATCACCAAGCAGAGCACATCGGCTCTCGATCCGACGGGAAGCAATTTCACCACCACGTGGGACCACCAGTAATCCCGCCGCGGGCGCTGTGCCGGCCGGGTCTATCTGGTGGTGTTCGCCGTCACTCGGAGCCGAACCGACCGGGGCCTTAACCGGCGGTGGTGTCCTCACCGGCGGTGCCGGGAGCACCCTCAAGGTCGCTGTCTTCCCGGTAATCGCTGACGACCTCCACCGCGACGGTCTGCGGGCGGAAGGCTGGATCGAGCCGTACCAGATCCCACTCGTTGATCCAGGCGCGCACGTACTGACGCATCCGGGTGGCTCCCAGCCGCTCCAGGCCCTTCGCATCCGGTGGAGTCCATCCGAACGCGTCCGCGTGCAGTTGTTTCAGCGCGGCGTAGGCGCGGTCGAGCTCGTCGCCATCGGGAGGCTCAAGAAGGAGCATCTCATCGGCGATGTGGCGCATCCCGGCCTCGGCGAGCGCCGCGGTCTCGTCCCATTCGGGTGACTGCTTCGCGCGGAGTTTCGCGGGTATCTGGCCGCGGTCGTCCTTGCCATCGAGGACCGCGGCCTCGAAGTCATCCGTCATCGCGAATACCGCCACCGGCGCTGCCGGTGAACCGCCATCCTGGGCGCCCAGCCACCGGGCTAGCTCAGCGTAGGAACGGCCGCGCTGCAGCAGCGAATACCGGCCGATCAGTTCGACCTCGTCGAAGAAGATCACCCATCCGGCGTGGCCCGCCGCCCGCAGCAGCCGGGCGGCGAACTTGAACCGCTGGCGCGCCAGCTCCCGGGCCGCGACCGGCGTGAACGTGAAGAGGCCAGCGGCACCGACGGATTTAAGGGCACGGCGCAGCTCGGGGATACGCAGCGGCCCACCGCCCCAGAAACGCACAAACGCGTCGACGGTCTCGTCGCTACCAGGGACTTCTCCGCCGCGGAGCCGTTCATGACAGAGCAGAGTCGCCGCGAACCGCTCGTCGAGGCCGCTGGCTGGTGAGTTGACCCAGCGGCTCAGCTCCGCGTACCGGGGCGTGTCGGGGTCGAGGGCGGCGGCCGCGTCGGCAAGGACGCCGGGGGCACGCCCGGGATCGAGGGCGGCGTCAATGGCTGCCCGGAAGGTCTTGACCGGGTCGTGCAGCGGTGTCTCCTTGCTGATCACGACCGTGCTCACCGCGAATCCCGACGACATGGCGAGATGAGCGAGATGAGTGAGCAGGTGACTCTTGCCCGTGCCGAAGCCGCCACCCAGCAGCAGGCCAGCCGGCCCGGCCGTGGTTCTCGGCTGATCCACTCGGTCGAGCATCGCGGTGAACCGGTCTTCCGCGTCTGGCTGCCCCGACCCGAGCACAGCGACCGCGTCCCAGCTGGGCACGCCTGAGCGCAGCGCTTCCACCGCTCTGCGCCGGGTGATCAGCTCCGCACTCAATGTGGCGGTCATGCCACCGCCTCCATCCGGACTTCGAGGCGGACCAGCGCCGCGAACGGGTTGGCCCGGCGCCGGTCCCGGACCTCATCGGCGACCCGGAGCTGGAGCGCCGTGTAGGCGGGCAGCCCTCGCGCGTCATCGGTCATGAGCACGGGCGGCATGACAGCGATCACCAGGACGCCGCGGAGTTCGTCCGTGGCGTCGATGAACTGGCGAAGCACCTCATAGGAATCCAGAACGGCGGCCTTCGAGTAGTAGTGGCCCGATCGCGCCTCCGCGGGAGGCCGCCGGCCCTGGGCCAGCCGGCCGTAATCGATATGCACGATCAGGCCGCCATGGCCCGCGGCAAGCAGCAGCGCAGCGGTCGAGACGATCATCGATCGGGCGTTGTGCCTGCCGATCCTGGTGTAGATGAGCGCTGGCCGCAGCGCCGTGATCGACCGCAGCTCACCGCGCAGCCACGCGAGGACCGCATCATGCTCAACCGCGTCGACGTCCCCGGCCCCGAGCTGCGTCTGGGCCAGACGGAGTATCGCGCGGCCCATCTCCGTCGTGACCACCGGATTACCCAGCAGGCTGCGTTCGAGCAGGCGGCGGACGCTGCGGTAAAGCTCACGGCTGTCCATGTCGTGGTGGCGGGCCACCTCGGTCACGGTGAGCCCGGCTCCGTCCGGCACGGGAAACGCTGCGTCGTGATAGGCAGCCCGCACGTATGCGGCCGCGAGTCCCTCCCAGTCGACCGCCTGGGAGATCGCGAAAAAGATCTGGTCGACCATGTGCACCCGGGTGGTCTCCGCCGAAATGCTCACCCACACGCCGCCATGCCCGGCCGCGGTCGCCGCCAGCGCCGATTCCAGCCGGTCCGCCGCCCCGCCGTCTCCCACCACGGCGACCTTGACCGCCGCTCCGCCGCCTGGCAGGTAAGTGGCCAGGTACTCGCGGGCGAGGAAGTCAGCGTAGTCGTCGGCTTTCAGAACACCACCGCCCAGCACACCGCTCGGCGCGAAGGCCTGACCGCCGCTCATCACTGTGCCCCTGTGCTGAACGACACGCCCCAGTACCGTTGTTGCTGCCCGGTACGGGCTACCGTGGTGAGCACCCCGGCCGACCGGGTGCCGCTGCTGGCGTGCCAGCGCAGCATCCGCCCATCCTTGGTCTGCCGGATACCGCTCTGGTCGAGCAGGTAAAGGTCACGGGCGAACTCGGGGCGGGTGTACTCCTTCGCCTGGCCCGGCAGCAAGGTCAGCACCGACCACACATCCGTCAAACGCACGACCGCGTCTGGTTTCGCGCCGGCCCGGGCGACCACCAGCTGATAGCCACCGGCCAGGCTCTCCAGGAACGCGTCCGCACGGAACCGGGGCGGCCGCTGCTGCGCGGCGGCCAGCAGCCCGAGCAGCACCGACGGCCGCAGCCGCCGTTCCCGCCGCCGGTCGATCTCAAGGACCGAGTCACCCGGCACCACCCGCACGATCGAGGGATAACAGAGGAGCCGCTCGTCCTCTTCGAACATCGCCACGCCGCGCTCTTCCGCCATCGCGATCAGTTCCTTCGCGTATTCGCCCGAGGCCATGTATGTGGTCTCGTCGAGATCGAAGGATGCCCGCACCTCCTTCACCGCTTCGGCAAGCTCACTGGCGACTCCTGCGGCGGCATCCAGCGCGCGGCGGATCTCGCGCACTTGGCCACTGGCCGCCGCCGCCTTCGCCTTGCGCAACTCACGCGTCAGGCCGCCCGCTGACTTGAGCGCCAGTTCCGCGCCGCCCTGCGCCGCGCTCAGCGCGGACTCGAACCTGGTCTCAGACTCCACCGGCACTCCTCCAGACGATTTCGATAGCGGACACTAACGCAAGACGCCGACAACCACGAGCCACCCAGCGGCACCGCCATCAGCCGAAGCTCACCCCGCAGCAACGGTACGGCCGCGGCTGCGCAAGCGGGGGCCCGGCGCGTCAGAGCGCGCGAGATTCCTCCGCCAGAACGCGAACCAAGCGGGCGTGTCATGATCGGGCAAGGTGGAGGGAGCATCGTGAAGTATGAGATCGTCGCCGAGGCTTACCGCGACCTGGAGCAAACCAGCGCCCGGCTGGCGCTGATCGACCGTCTCGCCGCGCTGCTGGAGGCGACCCCGGCAGAGTTGCTGCCCACGGTCTGTTACCTCTGCGAGGGCCTGATCGCGCCGGAGTTCGCCGGAGTGGACCTCGGCCTGGCCGAGAAGCTCGCCATCCGTGCGGTCGCCACGGCGACCGGCACAACCGCCGAGCAGGCGGCCGGCAGCGTGCGTACGGCAGGCGACCTTGGCCTGGCCGCCGAGCAACTGCTGACCGTCACCGCCGCTGACCGGGTGGCCAGCCTGCTGGTCACCACCGTGGTGGATACCTTGCACCAGATCGCCGCGGCGCAGGGGCCGGGGTCACAGGGCCGCAAGCTGGAACTGCTGGCGGGGCTGCTCGCCCAGGCCACCCCGCTGGAGGCCCGCTACCTGCTGCGGCTGGTCACCGGAAACTTGCGGCTGGGCATCGGGACACCCACCATCCTCGACGCGCTCGCGCAGGTGTACATCGGCAACCGGGCGGCCCGGCCGGTCCTGGAACGTGCCTACAACATCTGCTGCGACCTGGGACAGGTCGCCGCCGCGCTGGTCAGCGGTGGGGTGCCGGCAGTCGAGCAGATCCAGGTCCAGCCCGGGGAACCCGGTACGGGCCATGCTCGCCCAGCGGCTGTCCGACGCCACGGAGATCCTCGCCAAGCTGGGCGGGCAGTGCGCGGCCGAGTACAAGTACGACGGCGTCCGGGTCCAGGCACACCGGACCGCCGACGGGGCGATCGAGCTGTTCACCCGGCGGCTGGAGCGGATCAGCGCCCAGTTCCCCGACGTCGTGGAGCTCCTCGCCGCCGGGCTGGGCCCGGCCGAGGCGATCATCGAGGGCGAGGTCGTCGCCTTCGACCCGGCCGCAGGCGAGCTGCGGCCGTTCGGCGAGGTCATGACCCGGCGGCGCAAGCACGGCATCGCCGAGGCGGTGCAGGACGTTCCGGTCGGCCTGTTCTGCTTCGAGCTGCTGTTCGCCGACGGCCAGGACCTCACCCGGCTGCCCTACCCGGAGCGGCGGGCCAGGCTGGCCGAGGCGATCACCGTCTCGTCCCAGCTGCGGCTCACCACCGCCATCGAGGTCACCACTCCGGCCGCCCTGGACGCGGCGTTCGAGCAGGCAATCACCGACGGCTGCGAAGGGCTGATGTGCAAGTCGGTCAGCCCGGACGCGGTCTACCAGGCCGGTGCCCGTGGCTGGCTGTGGATCAAGCTCAAGCGGGACTACCGCACCGAGCTGTCCGACACCGTCGACCTGGTCGTGGTCGGCGCGTTCGCCGGGCGCGGCCGCCGCACCGGCGTCTACGGCGCGCTGCTGCTGGCCGCCTACGACGCCGACGCCGACGTCTTCCGCGCGGTGACCAAGTGCGGCACCGGGTTCTCCGACGCCGAACTGGCCGAGCTGCCCGCCCGGCTGGCGCCGCTGGCCCGCCCGGACCGGCCCGCCCGGGTCGACGCACGCCAGCAGCCCGACGTGTGGTTCGAGCCCGGGCTCGTGCTGGAGATCCTCAGCGCCGAGCTGACCCTCTCCCCCACCTACACGGCCGGCTGGGGACAGATCAAGGAAGACGCCGGGATTGCGATGCGGTTCCCCCGGTTCACCGGCCGGTGGCGCGACGACAAGTCCGCCGAGGACGCCACTACCACCAGCGAGCTAGTTGACCTCTACCGCGCCGCACAGCGAAAACCGGCAGGCACCTGAGCACGTGCTCCACAAGATGCTCAGCAGGCCGCAGCGCGATGGCACACCCGGCTCATGATCATGCCGAACTCGGCAAATCCCCTAATTCACCACTCGCGCTGAATGCCGGAAGCTAGGCTGGCGCGATGTCCGATCACCTTATTCCTCCGTACGGCGGTGCCCTGGTCGACATCATGGTGGATGACGGGCGCGCCTCCGAGCTGCGCAAGGCGTCCACTTACTGGCCGTCGTGGGATCTCACGCCACGCCATCTGTGCGACCTCGAGCTCTTGTTGTCCGGTGCGTTCTCGCCGTTGCGCGGATTCCTCGGTAGCGCCGACGTCGCGTCGGTTTGTGCTGATATGCGGCTGTCCGACGGAACGCTCTGGCCCATACCGGTCACCCTCGACGTCCCCGACGAGCTGGCCACCCAGGTCGGTCCGGGCGCCTCCGTCGCCCTGCGCGACCCCGAGGGGGTGATGCTGGCGGCCCTGCACGTCGAGGAGGTCTACCGGCCCGACCGGCGGGCGGAGGCCCAGGGGGTCTTCGGGACGACAGACCCCGCCCACGCGGGCGTCGCCCACCTGCTTGAGCGGACGCACCCCAACTACCTTGCCGGCACCCTCGAGGGCATCCAGCTACCCGCCCACCACGACTACTCGGAGCTGCGCCGCACACCGGCGGAGCTGCGTGCCGAGTTCACCCGCCAGGGCTGGCGCCGGGTGGTCGCCTTCCAGACCCGCAACCCGCTGCACCGTGCCCACCATGAGCTCACCTTGCGGGCGGCCAGGGAGGTGGAGGCCAACCTCCTCATCCATCCCGTTGTCGGCATGACCAAGCCGGGTGACGTCGACCACTACACGCGGGTCCGCTGCTACCAGGCGATCATGGACGGCTACCCCCACAACACGGCGATGCTGTCGCTGCTACCTCTCGCCATGCGCATGGGGGGACCGCGGGAGGCCGTCTGGCACGCCATCATCCGGCGCAACCACGGGGTCACCCACCTCATCGTGGGACGCGACCACGCCGGGCCCGGCGTGGACGCCCAGGGCCGGCCGTTCTACGGCCCCTACGACGCCCAGGACCTGGTCCGCCAGCACGAGGCCGAGCTCGGGGTGACGATGGTCCCGTTCCGCCAGATGGTCTACGTCGAGCACCAGGATGGCTACTTCCCCGAAGATGAGGTTCCCGAGGGGGCCCGAACGCTGTCGATCTCGGGCACCGAGCAGCGTCGCCGGCTCAACGAGGGACGCGACCTGCCCGAGTGGTTCACGCCGCCGGCGGTGGCCGCCGAGCTGCGGCGCAGCTACCCGCCGCGCGCCCGCCAGGGGTTCACCGTGTTCTTCACGGGCCTGTCGGGATCGGGGAAGTCGACCGTCGCCAACGTGCTGCTGGTGAAGCTGCTGGAGCTGGGCGGGCGGCCGGTGACCCTGCTCGACGGCGACGTCGTCCGCAAGCACCTTTCGTCCGAGCTCGGCTTCTCCAAGGAGCACCGCGACATCAACATCCGCCGCATCGGCTTCGTGGCCTCCGAGATCACCAAGAACGGCGGCATCGCCATCTGCGCGCCGATCGCCCCCTACGACGCCACCCGCAAGGACGTGCGGGCCATGGTCGAGCCGGGCGGCGGCTTCCTGCTCGTCCACGTGTCGACCTCCCTCGAGGTGTGCGAGGCACGGGACCGCAAGGGCCTCTACGCCAAGGCCCGCGCTGGGACGCTGCCCGAGTTCACGGGCATCTCCGATCCCTACGAGGTGCCCGGCGACGCCGACGTCGCCATCGACACGACCCAGCTCACGCCCGAGGAGGTCGCCCAGCAGATCATCCTGCACCTGGAGTCGGAGGGCTACATCGGAGCCGAGGGCTCGAACTGACCCGGGGCAGCCCGGAGATCTGCACCACGGTGCCGCCCGCCCCGCCGCGGGTAACCGCGCCCTGGCTGGCCGCGACCAGCCAGGGCAGCGGCCAATGACGAGAAAACCGACTGAAAGTTTCATCTCTTGACAGCGGGGGCCGCGGTCGCAAGCTGCGGCGATTCCCGCGGCGGCGGCGGACGGCTGTGGCGGCGCGCCTGGCGGGCAACGTAAGGACCATGACATTTGCCCCGCGTAAGCTCGCGATCGCGCTGACCGCCGCCGCCGTGACCGCGACGGCCGGCATCGTGGCCCTGGCCCTGCCGGCGGTGGGTTCCCAGGCGGCCACCACGACCCTGTGCAACTCGCAGACCCTCGCGGCTTCGGGCGGCGCTTACACGATCCAGAACAACGAGTGGGGATCGAGCGCGCCGGAGTGCATCAGCACCGACGGCGGCGCCGATTTCACCGTGGCGAACTCCTCGATCAGCAACTCCACCAGCGGCGCCCCGGGCGGCTACCCGTCCATCTACAGGGGCTGCCACTGGGGCGCGTGCACGTCGGCCAGCGGTTTCCCGATCCAGGTGTCCGCCCTGCACACGGGCATGGTGACGTCAAGCTGGAGCACGAGCCAGCCGGGTGGCGGGAACGCCTACGACGTGGCCTATGACATCTGGTTCAACCAGACCCCCACCACCAGCGGGCAGCCGAACGGCGCGGAGCTGATGATCTGGCTGAATCACAACGGCAGCGTGCAGCCGTTCGGGTCGCAGGTCGCCAGCAACGTCAGCATCGGCGGCCGCGGCTACAACGCCTGGTTCGGCAACCAGGGCTGGAACACGATCTCCTACACGATGACGAGCCCGGCGACCTCGGTCAGCAGCCTGGACATCGACCAGCTCATCGCCGACGCGGTCAGCCGCGGCTACATCCAGAACTCCTGGTACCTCATCGACGTCGAGGCCGGGTTCGAGCTGTGGCAGGGCGGGGCGGGACTGGCCACGACCTCGTTCTCGGTCAGCACCGGCGGCTCCTCGCCGTCCCCCAGCCCGACCCCGACCACGGCGAGTCCCTCCCCGAGCCCCACCGCAACCAGCCCGTCCCCGAGCCCGTCACCGACCCCGACCGGCGCAGCAACCTGCTCGGTGGCCTACTCGCTGGTGAACAGCTGGACCGGAGGCTTCCAGGGCCAGACGGTCGTCAAGAACACCGGCAGCGCCGCGATCAACGGGTGGACCCTGGCCTGGACGTTCCCCGGCGATCAGAAGATCACCCAGCTGTGGAACGGCTCCTACACCCAGTCGGGCGAGGCGGTCCGGGTGACCAACGCGTCGTACAACGCCGCCATCCCACCCGGTGGCACTATCACGGTTGGCTTCACCGGAACGTTCACCAGCAACGACACCTCCCCCGCGGCCTTCACCCTGAACGGCAGCCCCTGCAGCTGAGAACGTCCCGGCGCGGGCCCCGGCCCCGGCCCGGCCCTCGCGCGCCTCAAAGGCCGGCCCAGGACAGTGCGCGGCAAGGAGACCTCTTGACAGGTTTGTTTGGAAAGGTTACGAACTAATTGACTGATCCAAGCCAGGCCGGCCGTCGTTCGTGGTAACTGCTGCACGACAGGAGTGGCCAGCTATGCGACGGATCATGCGTGCTCGTTCAATCCCCTGGGCTGCTGCTGCGGCGGCGGTCACCGCACTCGCCTGGCTGGTGCCGAGCGCTTCGGCGACCGCCTCGGCACACCCCCGGCCGGCCACCCAGCACCACGCCCGCGCGGCGGCGCCAGCTCACCTGGCCGCCAGCAACGCCCCAGCCGACACGGGGGCCAGCGATATCTCCAACCTCGGCACCAGCGGCTGGACCGTGCAGAGCAGCGCCATAGCCACCCAGACCGGCGCGCAGATCTCCACCCCCGGCTTCAGCACCTCCACCTGGCTCCCCGTCACGAACGACGACGCCGGCGCGCCGGGCACCGAGGTCGAGGCCCTGGCGCAGAACGGCCAGTGCCCCGGTGACACCGCGCTCCAGCCGGTGAACCAGGACACCAGCAGCCCGAACAGCGTCTTCTTCTCGAACAACATGCAGCTCTGCTACGGAAACATGACCAAGATCGGCCCGGACACCGTCGCCGAGTTCGACGTCCCCTGGTGGTGGCGCACCGACTTCACGCCAAACCTGGCAGCGGGCCAGACCGCCACGCTGATCGTCAACGGCGTCATCGGCTCGGCCAACGTCTGGGTGGACGGCACCGAGGTCGCCACCTCATCCACCGTCACCGGCGCCTACACCAGGTTCACCTTCAACATCACCAGCCTCGCCCGCTCAGGCACCAACTCCCTCGCTATCGAGGTCAACCCGAACGACCCGACCAGCATGTTCACCCTGGACAACGTCGACTGGACCCAGATCCCGCCGGACAACAACACCGGCATCCAGTTCCCGGTCCAGCTCCAGGTCGACGGGGCCCTCGCGGTCGGCAACTCGCACGTCAACCAGACCGACGCCGCCGGCCTGTCCAGCGCGGCGCTGACCGTCAAGACCGACGTCACGAACTACACCGCAACGTCCCAGGCAGCGACGGTCACCGCGACCATCACCCCGCCGAACAGCGGCACCCCGATCACCGTCACCCAGAACGTCACGGTCCCCGCCAGCACCACGCAGACCGTCCAGTTCACCCCGGGGAGCTTCCCGGCCCTGAGCATCACCAGGCCCCCAGGTCTGGTGGCCCTACCAGCTCGGCGCGCAGCCCCTCTATACGCTCACCGCCAGCGTCTCCCAGGGCACCACCAGCTACAACACGACCACCGAAACCTTCGGCATCAGGACCGTCACCTCCTACCTGACCGGCTCGAACGCCATCGAGCCATCAGGCGCGAGAGCCTTCAAGATCAACGGCGTCCCCATCGTGATCAGGGGCGGCGGCTACGACCCGAACCTGTTCCTGCACTACTCGGCCGCCGACACGGCGAAGCAGATCGCCCTGATGAAGAACATGGGCGTCAACGCGATCCGGCTCGAGGGCCACATCATGCCCAGCGACTGGTTCCAGCAGATGGACGCCGCCGGCATCCTGGTCAACGGCGGGTTCCAGTGCTGCGACGCGTGGCAGGTCGGCGGCAGCCTCACCACGGCGCAGCAGAATGTCCTGCAGAACTCGGCCCAGACCATCGGCACGAACCTGCGCAACCACCCGAGCGTGTTCAGCTTCCAGTGGTCCGACAACCAGCCGAGCAGCCAGCAGGAATCGGTGTCGATCGCCGGGTTCACCGCGGCCGACTTCTACCCGCAGACCCCAGTCGTTGCCTCCGCCGAGTACAAATCCACGACGACGCTCGGCGTCTCGGGCGAGAAGGAGGGCCCCTACGACTGGGTCCCGCCGGACTACTGGTACGACACGACGCACCTTGGCAGCGACTCCACCGTGACCAACGCCGGCGCCGCCTGGGGCTACGACAGCGAGGAGAGCGCGGGCGACACCATCCCGACGATGGACTCGCTGAACCGGTTCATGTCGGCCAGCGACCTCAGCAATCTCTGGCAGAACACGAAGGCCAACCAGTACCACGCCAACTACGAGCCACGCTGCAAGTCCGGCTACTCATTCGGCACGCTGTGCCACTTCGACACCGCCCTGTCCAGCAGGTACGGCGCGTGGTCCAGCCTGGCCCAGTACGTGGAGGAAGCCCAGGCCCAGGACTACGAGGACACCCGCGCCCAGTTCGAGGCGTTCATCGACCACGCCAACAACACCCCGCTGCCCGCCACCGGCACCATCTACTGGCAGATGAACAAGGGCTGGCCGAGCCTGCTGTGGAACCTGTACAACAACGACGGCGACCAGGCGGGCAGCTACTTCGGCGCCCAGGAGGCGAACCGCAGCCTGCACGCCATCTACGCTCTCGACACCGGCACGGTCACCCTGGACAACCTCGGCAACACCACGCAGACCGGGCTGTCGGTCGAAGCCAAGGTGTACAACCTGGCCGGGACCGTGCTCGACGACCAGACCGCCAGCAACATCAGCCTGACCAGCCAGCAGGTGCTGACCAGCGTGCTGGCCCCCAAGGTGCCCACGAGCCCGGTCCAGACCTACTTCGTCGAACTCCAGCTCAGGCAGAACGGCACCCTCGTCGACCGCAACGTCTACTGGCTGTCCACCCAGCCGGACGTGGTGAGCTGGAACAAGACCCTCGGCCAGCCGCAGGGCACCGTCTCCCAGTACGCCAACCTCACCGGCCTGCAGGCCCTGCCGGCGTCCTCCATCACGGCAACCTCCAGCACGGTGGACCAGGCCGGCCCCGACGGCGCGGACCGCGCCACCACGGTTACGATCACCAACACGTCGAGTTCGACGGTGGCGTTCCTGCTGCGCGCCGACATGCGCCGCGGCGCCGCCAGCGGCCAGGAACTACCCGGCGACAACGAACTGCAGTCCTCGCTCTGGCAGGGCAACGACATCACGCTGTTCCCCGGCGAGTCCCAGACCATCACCGCCACGTGGAACTCCGCTGACCTGCAGGGCGCCACTGCTGTAGTCAGCGTGTCCGGCTGGAACGTCCCCAAGATCGACATTTTGGCATAACGATGCCCCGTGGCCGCCCCACGAGCCCCGGCCCGGCGTAACGCAACGATCCCAAAAGAAAAGCCGATGGGAGACCTCATGAGACTCCGCCACCGCGCCGCTCTTGGTTTGGCCATCACCGCGGCCGTGCTCTGGCCAGCGGCCGGAACCCTGACCGCCGCCGCGGCCACCACGTACACGCCGCTGCCCGCCCACGTGTACGCGCCGTACTACGAGACCTATCTCGCGCCCAACACCCCGAGCATCTCCGCGACCTCCCAGGCGTCCGGCGTCAAGTACTTCACGCTGGCGTTCCTCCAGTCCACCGGCAAGAGCTCGTGCGCACTGGACTGGAACGGCAGCTCGTCCCAGCCACTGAGCTACTACGCCTCGGACATCGCGGCGCTGCGCGCGGCGGGCGGCGACGTGATCCCGTCGTTCGGCGGCTACAGCGCCGACCACGGCGGTACCGAGATCGCCGACTCGTGTACCAACGTGCAGTCGATCGCGGCCGACTACGAGCAGGTGATCACCACGCTCGGGGTCACCAGGCTCGACATGGACGTCGAGTCCAGTTCGCTGAACGACACCGCCGGGATCACCCGCCGCAACCAGGCGATCGCCCTCACCGAACAGTGGGCCGCGGCAAACGGGATCCCGCTGCAGATCCAGTACACGCTCCCGGTCGAGCAGTACGGGCTCGACCCTAACGGCGAGGCCGTGCTGCAGAGCGCCGCGGCCAACGGCGCCACCGTGACCTCGGTCAACATCATGGTCTTCGACTACTACATCGCCAAAGAAGGCGTGGTGGAGATGGGCACCGCGGCGGAAAACGCGGCCACCAGCACCCACACCCAGCTGGAATCCATCTTTCCTGGCCTGACCTCGGCCCAGCTGTGGAACATGGAGGGCATGACGATGCTGCCCGGTATCGACGACCTGCGGAAGAAGACCGAGGTCACCTACGAACCCGATGCGACGACCATGCTCAGCTTCGCCCAGGCCAACAACATGAACTTCCTGTCGATCTGGGCGATCCAGCGCGACAACGGCGGCTGCCCCGGCAGCGTCGACAGCAACACCTGCTCGGGCATCACCCAGAACACCTGGGACTTCAGCCACATCCTCGAGCCCTTCACGACCTGAACCGCGACGGCGAGGCGCCGCTCGATAGGACCTACCGGGGTTTGTGGCGCGAGGGCTCCGGCAGCGGGATGTTCTTGCCGCTGGGAGATCCAGTAACTGCGCTCGCGGAGCGGGCGGATGGCGATCTGGAACCAGTCGCCGCCCGCCATCCCCGCGGTCAGCTGCCAGGTGCCGTCCGAGTCCTCGGCCGGCTGAATGGGCCAGGCGGCAAGGTGCAGCGGCCAGGTGTCCACGACTCCCTCGTCCCTGTCGTCTCCGGCCACGACGCAGCCTTCCGCGACATTGGGGACAGGGGTGGTTCCGGCTTGCCGCGACTCCCAGTTCTCGGCCCACTGACTCAGCGTGAACGTTGCCGTCAGGAAGTAGGACAGTTGCGCGGCAGGGAGCGAGCAGGACCTCCACGTCGCCCCGCATGGACGGAGTCGTGCAGGCCCTTGACCTTGAGGTGGATGGTCCTGTCGTTCATCAGATTGACGACCCTGACCTGGGCCTGCACGCGCAGCAGCCGATCGGCGTCCGCGGCCAGGCTGCCATCCGCGCGCCGGGCGTGCTGCTGCCGGAGTCCACGCGGCAGGACCGACACCTGCTCCACGTACACGTCGATCCGCGGCGCGTCCTGGTCCAGGCGGCTGCGCGCGCTGTCGATCGCAAGCGCGTTGGACGCCTCCAGGGTCCGCTGGCTCAGCGTTGTCGTGCGGTGCGTTTCCAGGGCCTGCCACGCCACGATGGCGGACCCGACAATGGCCACGACAACCGCCGCGATGGTCCACACCTGAGGCGACCCTGACTGGGCATGATGGGCAGCACGCAACGCCTCCCCGGGCAGCGCCAGCCACCGCATCCCCTCGCCTGGCTGCTTCAGCATCGTCAAAGCCTACGCAGGACACACCGCGTCCTTTCGCGGATCGGCCAGGCCAGGCAGGGCATGGCACCCTTAGCGGCGAGCGAGGTAATGTCAAAACTGCGCACTCACAATGACCGACCGAACAGGGGCCTGGGGTTGCGGTGTGCCACGCGCAGCCGGAGGGGTCGTGGCCACGAGTCTTAACCTACGGACTGGCGCGAGGTATGAAGTCACCCTGATGGGCTCCCAGCGCTGGGTGCGAGCGGCGCGGGTCATGTCGGTCCTGCCGGATGTGGTGGTGCTCCAGCTCGACGACGGCCAGCAGCTCACCGTGCCCGCAAACAGCCGTGCTCTCGGCCCGCCCCCTTGCCGATCAGGCCGCCGGTAACGACCAGGCTCCCGCCCGGCCGGACGCTCAGCCCCAGACGGCCCGCGCGGCTACCGCGAGTCCCCCGGCCAGTGCCGAGTCCTTCTACTTCTCGTATATCAACGAGAAGGGCAGCGACGTTTCCGCCACATGGCTGCTCGATCTCCGCACGAGGCTCCTCAAGGAGCCTGACTCCCACTCCCGCTGAAGAACTCGATAGCGGACGCCCTCGACGCCGTGGCCAGGCAACTGCTGGAAAACGACTACGAGCGCCACGTATCCGCGTGCGAGCAGGCCGGCCAGAATATCGCCACGGCTACCTCGGCGCTGGATTCCGCGATCAGCAGCGGGCAGCAGCCACCCCCATACTTCCGCACGCTGCTGCGGCAGCTTACGTACGTCGTGGACACCGGGCACTCCCGGTACCTCCGCAGCGCCGTATCGTCGCCCGATTTTGTCAGCCTGGCCTCCAGGGAGCGGTTCTACGTCGGCGACGACCAGACCTTTCTGCTGACCGTTTCGATTGGCCTCCCGGCCGGGGATGCCCCGGTGGAGAGCGTTCAGCTGCTGCTCCAGCACACGCCCGACCTGCGGGCGATCGGGCAGACGGGATTCCTGCAGACGCTGCGGCCCGGTGAGACACGGGAACTCGTGCAGCGGCTGAAGGTCTCCGACCTGGCGCTCGGCGTGGGTGAGGTCACGATGTCGCTGAGCCTCCGGTTCCGGCGCGCCTCCGGCCAGACCGCGGAGAGTCCCGCCCGGACCGTGGTGGCCGCACTCGAGCCGGCCCGCAGATTCGTGAGCGTCACCAACCCGTACAGCAGGTACTCGGGTGGCACCCCGGTCGAGGAGCAGAAGATGTTCTTCGGCCGGCAAGAACTCCTCGACCGTATCTACAGCGAGGTCACCAGCGGGCCGCTCGGCCAGTGCTTCGTGCTCTACGGGCAGAAACGGTCCGGTAAGTCGTCGGTGCTGCGGCAGCTGGCAAAACGCCTGCGCCCGCCGAACCTGGCCATCTACCTCAGCCTGGGGACCATCGACACCGCCAAGGCGGAGCGCAGCTTCGTGCAGGCATGTATCGACTCGCTGTACGAGCGGCTCGTGCATGACTTCGACATGACGGACATCGTGGAGCATCACTGGCCGCGGGAGTTTCAGGTCGAGTCGTCGCCGATTGAAAGCTTCCGGCGCAGCGTGCGTGCCTCCACGCGATTGCTGGAGGCAAGAAAGGGCTGGCGCGACGTACGGCCCATCTTCCTCATCGACGAATTCACCTACGTGTACGAGTACATACGCGAGGGCCTGCTCACGCCCGCCTTCATGCGGCAGTGGAAGTCGCTGCTCGAAAGCAGGACGTTCGATGCCGTGCTGGTCGGCCAGGACACGATGCCCCGCTTCAAGGAGGCCTACCCGAACGAGTTCGGCGTGACCCACGATCAGCGGATCAGCTACCTCAGCGAGGCGGAAGCGCGCGCACTGGCCGAGAACCCCATCATGATGGCGGGCGAGTCGCGCTATAAGGGCGCGTCCCTGGACCGGCTGATCGGCCTGACCGCCGGGAGCGCGTTCTACCTCCAGATCTTCTGTGACCGCCTGGTCCAGCACCTCAACCGGAACCGGCTCGCCTTCATCACCGAATCCGTGGTCGGCGACGTGCTGGGGCAGTTGACGACCGGGCCCTCGGCGCTTCCCCTGGACAAGTTCGATCCGCTCATCACGGCCGCCGGGGAGTCGGTAGCCCTGGCCCCGAAGGACAGATACCTCAAGCTGCTCACCCGGGTCGCGCTGAATCCGTCGACCACCTCACAGGAAGTCGGGTCGCGAGGACGCACCACTGGTGCGCGACCTTTTCGCACGTGAGGTTCTTGAACGGGACGCCAGCGGGCGGCTGAGCATCCGCGTGGGGCTCTTTGCCGAGTGGCTGAGAGCCAACAGTGTCGGGAATGGCGAATGACGGCTGCTAACCCCTTCGTCGGGTACGGGACCATAGCATCTGCCGAGCGGTTCGTCGGCCGCGATGTGGAGCGGGGGGCGCTGCGCAGGCGCCTGTACGAGGCCCGCAGCAGCGCCGCGCTGATCGGCCTGACGCGCATGGGGAAGTCCTCGCTGGCCAACGAGATCCTCAGGGAAAGACCCGACGAGCGGACCCTGACCGGCTGGATCAACATCGCCACCGTCCGCTCCGGTGCCGAGGTGCTGAAAGACATCCTGGCGATGTGCCCGGCCGAGACAGCGCTCCATGCGACGTTCACGACCGTCGGCGGCGCACCGGCCGCGGGCGGTGCCCACGACGCCCGCGATATCCCGATCCACGATCTTTACCGCATGATCCGGGAAGCACTCCTGCGGCTGGGCAGATCGGACGGCCACCTGGTGGTGGTCCTTGACGAATTCGACTCGATCAAGACTGTTCCCGGACGCCCGTGACTTCCTGAACCTGCTCCGGGAACTGGTTTACTACCCGGACCGGATCCCCATGGCGGCCCTCGCGGTGGCCCGCCGCCCCATCGACCGCATCGAGGTCGACGCCGCGGACATCTCCAGCTTCGCCGGCGTCTGCGACTCGCATATACCTGCGCCCGATGGACTACGAGCAGGTCAGGGCGATGGCGGCCCGCTCCGCGGAGCTTGCGGGCGACGCGCCGGACGTGGCCTGGAAGTACGCGGCGGGGCATCCCTTCCTGTCCGAGGTGGCGTTCTGCCGCATGCTGGAGCACGGGCATGACCGACATCGGGCGGATCATCCAGTCCGACCTGTCGTCTTACTACAAGAAGCTCGAAGACTTCATGCGGAAAGAGGAGCTCTGGGAGCCGCTCGCTCAAGCTGGCTTCCGGCCGGGGCGTCGAGGTGGACATCGAGCAGGGAGCGCTCGTGCGGCGCTATGGCCTGATCGACGAGAACGGCGAGGTCTGGTCCCCGGACTTCTCCGCCTACCTGCGATCGCGCTGAGCCGGGGGGCGCGTGCACCTAACTGGATGGCAGGTGCCACCGCGCCGCCGCTAGCATGGTGAGCACTGCGGCGTTGATCCGGCTAGCACCGGTGAGCCTCCGGAAGAACGGGCGAGGACTGACCCGGAGGACCACCGATGACGTACCCCAAAGCCTCGGCGACCGATGACGCCGTTTCGGCCAGCCCGCGCTTTCCCGAGATCGAGGAGCGGGTACTCGGCTACTGGGCCGCGGACGACACGTTCCGCGCGTCGGTGGAGAACCGCCCCGCCGGAGCGGACGGCGAGAACGAGTACGTCTTCTACGACGGGCCGCCGTTCGCGAATGGCCTCCCGCACTATGGCCACCTCCTGACCGGCTATGTCAAGGACGTGATCCCGCGCTTCCAGACGATGCTGGGAAAGCGGGTCGAGCGCCGCTTCGGATGGGACACGCACGGGCTTCCCGCCGAACTGGAGGCGATGAGCCAGCTCGGGATCAAGACCAAGGAGGAGATCGACCAGCTCGGCATCGAGCGCTTCAACGCTGCATGCCGCGAATCGGTGCTGCGCTACACCCGTGAGTGGCGCGACTACGTCACCCGGCAGGCCCGCTGGGTGGACTTCGACCACGACTACAAGACGCTGGATCTTCCGTACATGGAAAGCGTCATGTGGGCGTTCAAGCAGCTCCACGGGAAGGGCTTGGCCTACGAGGGCTTCCGCTGCCTGCCGTACTGCTGGAACGACGAGACCCCCCTGTCCGCGCACGAGCTGCGGATGGACGAGGACGTTTATCAATCCCGCAGGGATCCGGCCGTCACGGTCGGCTGCCGGCTGGAGACCGGCGAGCTGGCCCTGGTTTGGACGACGACCCCATGGACGCTGCCGTCGAATCTGGCGATCGCGGTGCACAGCGACCTCGACTACGTAGTTGTCGAGTCCGGTACGACCGGGCGTCCCGAGCGCTACCTGCTCGCTGAGGCGCGGCTGCCTTCCTACGCGCGCGAGCTAGGTGACGACGCAGCTGAGCGGATCGTGCGCCGTTGCAGGGGCAGCGAGCTGGTCGGACTTCGGTACACGCCGCCGTTCACCTACTTCCTGGGCCATCCGGCGTCGCACGTCGTGCTGCACGGTGACTTCGTCACGACGTCAGAAGGCACCGGCTTGGTCCACACCGCCCCGGCCTTCGGCGAGGACGACAAGCTGCTCGGTGACCGGCACGGCATCGTCCCGGTGGTCCCGGTCGGCCCGGACGGCAAGTTCATCCACCCGGTGGCGGAGTACGCGGGCGTTCTGGTCCTTGAGGCGAATGAGCTGATCATCGACCATTTGACGGCGCGGACCAGGAGTGACGCGGGCAGTCCGGCGGCGCCATCAGGTGCCACCACCGAAGGCACCGTGCTGTTGCGGCGCGAATCGGTTGACCACTCGTACCCGCACTGCTGGCGCTGCCGGAATCCGCTGATCTACATGGCGGTCTCGTCGTGGTTCGTGGCCACCACGGCGATCCGGGATCGGATGCTCGAGCTGAACGAGCAGATCACCTGGGTGCCCGAGCACGTCAAGCACGGCCAGTTCGGCAAGTGGCTGGAGAACACGCGCGACTGGTCGATCAGCCGTAACCGCTACTGGGGCAGCCCGATCCCGGTGTGGAAGTCCGATGATCCGGCGTATCCGCGCATCGACGTGTACGGCTCGCTGGCCGAGCTGCAGGCCGACTTCGGCGTAGCGGTCACCGATCTCCACCGCCCTGCGATCGATCAGCTGACCCGTCCCAACCCTGACGATCCCTCCGGGACGTCGGTCATGCGCCGGGTCACCGACGTGCTCGACTGCTGGTTCGAGTCGGGCTCGATGTCGTTCGCACAGGAGCACTACCCATTCGACAACGCCGAGTGGTTCCAGTCGCACTTCCCGGGTGACTTCATCGTGGAGTACATCGGCCAGACGCGTGGCTGGTTCTACACGATGCACGTGCTCGCGTCGGCGCTGTTCGACCGGCCCGCGTTCGAGACGTGCCTGAGCCACGGAATCGTCCTCGGCTCCGACGGGCAGAAGATGTCGAAGTCGTTGCGGAACTACCCGGACGTGCGCGAGGTCTTCGACCGCGACGGTGCCGACGCGATGCGGTGGTTCCTCATGTCCTCGCCCATCCTGCGCGGCGGCAACCTCGTCGTCACCGAGCAGGGCATCCGCGAGAGCGTCCGGCAGGCGGTCATTCCGCTGTGGAACAGCTGGTACTTCTTCCAGCTCTACGCCAACGCGGCCGGCTACGACGCAACGCGGCGCGCTGCCTCCAGCAATCTGCTCGACCGGTACCTGCTGGCCAAGGTCCGCCAGCTCACCGAGACGGCGCAATGGCAACTGGGCCACTATGAGGTCGCGAACGCCTGCGATACCGCACGCGGCTTCCTGGATGTGCTGACGAACTGGTACATCCGCCGCTCACGTGAGCGGTTCTGGGGCACCGCCGATACCGATCCGTCGGTGCTGCACGAGGCGTTCGACACCCTGTACACGGCGCTCGACATCACCTGCCGCGTCATGGCACCACTGCTGCCGCTCCTTACCGAGGAGGTGTGGCGCGGCCTGACCGGTGGCCGTTCCGTGCACCTGACCGACTGGCCGGACGTCACCGGCCTTCCCTCGGACCCTGCTCTGGTATCCGCCATGGACCGGACGCGGGAGGTCTGCTCGGCCGCCGCGTCGCTGCGTAAGGCCAACAGCCTGCGGGTGCGGCAGCCGCTGTCCGAGCTGACCGTCGTGGCCGCCGACGCCGAATCGCTGGCCGATCTCACCCAGCTCATCGCCGACGAGGTGAACGTCAAGGACGTGACGCTCCTGGATCCGGCCGATGCGGCCGCCAGGGAAGTGCCGGTCTCCGAGCGGCTCACCGTGAACCCGCGCTCCGTCGGCCCGCGCCTCGGCCCGGATGTGCAGAAGGTGATCAAGGCCAGCAAGTCCGGCGACTGGTTCGTGGACACGTCGGGACAGGTAACCTGCGCCGGCGTCGAACTGCGACCGGGCGAGTACACCCTGGCGACGGTCGTCGCCGACGGCGCCGATGCCACCAGCGCGATGCTGCCGGGCGGCGGCTTCATCCTGCTCAACACCCGCATCACCCCGGAGCTCAGCGCCGAGGGCCTGGCCCGGGACGTGATCCGGGTCGTGCAGCAGGCACGCCGTGACGCTGGCCTGGACGTGTCCGACCGGATCAGCCTCAGCATCGCCGCCACGCCCGCCGCGCAAGCAGCGGTCCGCGTGCACCGGCAGCTCATCGGGAACGAGACGCTCGCTACGGCGTTCGAGCTGCTCTCCCCAGACGCGCTCGATCACGACGCCAGCGCGGGAGCGCCCGCTCAGGTCGGAGACGACGAGACGATCCGGGTACGGATCAGCAGCTAATACGCGCGGGGCGTGCGCTCCGGCTCACGGCCCAGTTCGGGATGCCGGCATCAGTTGCCGCTGGCCCCGCCGGGTTCGTCCTCTAGATATACGAGCCCGTTGCCGTCCGGGTCGGCGAAAAAGAACATCGGCGGGAAGCCGTCGAGGTGCACGACCTCGTCGTCGTGCAGCCTCGCGCCCGCCTGGCGAAGCCGCGCGTAGGCGGTCTCGGCGTTGGGCGTGCCCAACCGTACGGCCATCGGGATTTCGCTGTCCGGAGGCAGTAGTACCAGGCCGACGCTCGACCCGGGGGGCACCACTTCCACCAGCCTGGCCCCGGGCCACACCTCGATGTCGGTGCGCAGCTCGCAGCCGAGCACCTCTGTGTAAAACGCCAGTGCCCGGTCCTGATCGGCCACCGGGATCGACACGCTCTGGACTCTCGTCGTCATAGGCATGCTCGGTAAGACCGACGGCCGCCAGGAAAATCATCGCACCGGAAGGCTCCCCCGCGGCCTCGCCGACCTCCTCAGTAAGTCTTTACCGCGCCGCAGGGCACGCCCTGATGAAACCGCCTGGCGTCTCGCGACAGCGTGAATCAGCCTGACGGGCTGCCGCCTTCGAGTGACGCGACCGTCCCATCAGCCAGCGCTTGCAGACACTGCTCGATTCGGCGTGCCACCAGTGGCCTCACCCGCGGAGCGACCTCGCCCGGGTACACAAACGCGAACCCGGCGAGTTCGTCCTTTGGCACCTTGATCGCCTCGATGTCCGCTGCGGTGAAGACCCCGCCGTCGTACACCACGATCAGGCCCTCAGGGCGCCCCGGGCGCGACGGAACCCAGTCCAGCGCGAGAACCCTACCGACGGGGCGGTCCAATCCGAGTTCTTCGGCGACCTCCCGGCGGCACGCGGCCTGGGGTGACTCTTCAGCGTCGACCGCGCCGCCCGGCAGATCCCAGGTGTCCCGGTAGACCGGATCGACCAGCAGCACCCTGCCCGCTTGGTCACGGCACAACGCGCCGGCAGCCATCCGTTTGCGGGCCAGCGACGCCATATAGACATCTGCTGTCATCACAGCCGGCCGTCCAGGCTCCACCCATCGGACAGTAGCGGGGCACGACCTCCGGTCGCGACGCTATCCCGCTTATCAAGGCAACGGGTCTCAGCGTGACCCCCGCAATGGGGTCATGACGGGCTGGCACGGCCCGCTTAGGATCTCGGGGTATCGAGTGCCGAGGACGGGTATCTCCGTTGCCCCTGCCCGGAGGGGGGGTTCCTGGCTAGGGCGGTGAAGGGAGATGCCCGTCCTCGACGGCTCGATGGTACAGGTCCACTTTGGTAGGTGCCGCCCGGTTCGCCGCTACGTACTTCTCTCGCACCCTTCGGATATATTGCCGGGCCGTTTCCTGCCCGATGCCCAGGCGCCGGGCCACCGATTTGATCGGCAGGCCGGTGGCGTACAGCTGCAGCGTGCGGGCTTCCTGCGCGCTCAGGGCGGGCCGGTCCGGTGCGTCGTCGGTGGCGAAGATGTAGGCCAGCCGCGGCGACACCCAGTCCCCGCCGACCGCCACCGCCCGGATCGCCGCCCGCAATTCGGCGGCCTCCTCGTGCTTCACGACGTAACCGCGCGCCCCCGCGCGCATCGCGCCAC
This sequence comes from uncultured Actinomycetes bacterium, assembly GCA_963725125.1. Taxonomy (GTDB): domain Bacteria; phylum Actinomycetota; class Actinomycetes; order Streptosporangiales; family Streptosporangiaceae; genus DASXKD01. The sequence continues at coordinate 137,772 of CAVRXW010000065.1, read as the reverse complement.
GGACCGCGGCCGGCCGTTCCGAGGCGGACAGCACCAGGACCGCGGGCCCGGCGGCCAGGATCGTGGCCACGTTCCGCTCCACGGTGGTCCCGTCGCCGAGATCCAGATCGAGCAGAACCACATCCGCCCGGCGCCCCGGCCCGGCAAGCACGGCGTCCACCGTCGTCGCCGTGGCGACCACGCTGATGCCGCTGTCCGGCACGGTGACCCAGCCGGTGATGCCGTCCCTGATGATCGGGTGATCGTCCACGACGGCCACGTCGACGCGCGGGACCCCGGTCACGCGGGCACCACCCGCCAGCGGACCTCCAGGCAGCCCGGCCCGCCGTCCTCGGCCTCCAGCACCGCGCGCCACGCCGCCGCCTCCGGCACCGCGCCGCCCAGCCCGGCCACGTCACGCGCCAGCCCGGCCAGGTCAGCGGCGGGCGGCCGGTCGAAGGTCACGAACAGCTCCGCCGCATCCCCGGATGCCAGGACGGTGAGCATCACCGGTTGCGGCGGGAGCGCGCGCAGCACCACGTCGACGGCCGCCACGGCCGCCCGCAGCACGTCCTGCGCGGGACGCCCCGGATCACCGATCAGCCTGGACCTCGACCGGCACGTTCCGCGCCCGGGCGGCGCGCAGCACCGGCTCCAGGCCGGCCAGCAGCCCGCCCTCCGGAGCGCCCGGTCCACCAGGGCACGCCGCAGCGTCGCGGCATGCTCGGCGCACTGCCGCGGACCGCCGGGTCGGCCGGATCGAGGGTCCCGTCGGCGATGCCGCGCAGCAACGGCAGCGTCTCCACCTCCAGCAGGACAGCCTGCTCGCGCCGGACCGCACCGATCGCGTCCACCGCGGCGCGTTCCGCCGCGGACCGGCTGGCCAGCGCGGCGCGGCGCACCGCCATCTCGGCGTGCGTGCGCAGCGCCGGCCGCAGCGCGGCGAACACGGCCAGGACGCTCACCACGGCGTAGCGCTCGCCGCCACGCGCGTCAGCCCGAGCGGGCTGAGCCCCAGCGCGTCCAGGACGAAGACCGCATGGATGCCCATGACCAGGACGGATCCAGGGACCCACACCCAGGCCGGGCGTGATCAGTGCGATCAGGGCGAGCAGCCAGACCGCCCCGAGGATCGTCCAGTCCACGCTGCATCGCGGCGCCGGTATCCCGGCGGTCCAGGCCGATCGCGGTCACCGCCACCACCGCCATCACGATCGCGACGACCGCGTGCGGGTTGCTCAGGTCCCCGGTGCGCGCCCGCGGCAGCAGCCAGGCCGCGGCCACCAGCATGCCGAGCCACACCACGACCGGCACCACCGGATGACGGTAGCTGGCATGGTCGAACAGCGCCTGGACCAGCAGCCCGGCGGGCAGCGCGATCGCGACCGCGCCGACGAACCGCGGTGCCGCCGATTCGGTCGCGTCCGCCACCGCACCCGCGGAGTCACCACTCCCCCGGCCGCAGCCCGCCTTTGCTGCGTTACGCCGGCCCACGGCCATGTCGCGGCTCACCACTGGCCTGGCACCTCCCGGGGCGGCTGCGCCGATGACCTGGAGCGCCGCGCTGGCCCGGCACCGGGGCGGGCCGCCGGGCCAGGACAGCCGCACACCGTGCCCTCGCCCCGGAGCGGACCGCACCGACGCCGAACCGCCCCAGTCCTCGACCCGCTCGGTGATGGACCGCCGTACCCCCAGCCGGGCCGGACTCGACCCGGCCGGGGTCGAACCCGGCACCCGCATCCCGGACGTCACCTGGATCCGGGGGGCCGCGGCACCGCTCACCGGGCGCCGTCGCTGACCGTCACCCAGGCCTGCCGGTCCCGGCGTGCTCGGCCACGTTCGCCAGCGCCTCCCGGGTGGCATGGGCGATGGCCGCCACGACCGGCCCCGGTACCAGGCCGGGTTCCGGGGTGCCCGGCGCGGCGGCACCGTCGGTGATCTCCAGGTCCACGGTCAGGCCCCGGGCCCGCATCTCGGTGACGACCGCCTCGATGGCGTCGAGCGGGCCGGCAGCCAGGCCCGGCCCCGGGGCCGCGTATGTCCGAATCGCTCAGCGCGCTCTCCAGCAGGCCGATGTCCTGACGGCACTGGCTGATCGCCGCCGCGGTGTCGCCCGAGCGCGCGATGGCGGTCAGCGTGTTCAGCACGGTGTCGTGCAGCAGCCGGTCCTGCTCGCGCCGCTCGATGTTCTCCGACAGGATCACGTACTGGTCCCGCTGCCTCCCGGTCGGCCGCGGCGAGCGCGCCGTCCGCCCTGGCGGCCCGGTCGCAGAGCATCCGCCGGACGAGCAGTGCACGACACCACGACGAACAGCAGGACCAGCGACGCGTCCCGCGGGCTCGGCGGTGACCACCGGCGGCCGCCGGCGCCAGCGCGGTACCGGCGGCGAGGGCGATCCCCGGCGTGACCGCCAGCGGCAGATTCAGCGCCCGCGGCGCGAACCAGACCGGCGTGACGGACTGGGTGGTCACCAGGATGAACAGCCAGCTGCCCGCCTCGCCGCGGATGGCCGTGGGCACGCACCAGGCGGCGCCGAACGCGAGCCCGCGTACACCGCGGTGTCCACGCAGACGAGGGGCCACCTCGGCCGGTGGCGCCGCAGGTATGCCGATCGACGCGCCGCCCCAGGCGAGCGCCGCCGCGGGCCCGCAAAGCAGCCACGGGCTCGCCAGGTAGAACGAGCGCCAGATGATCACTTGCACGACGATCTCGGCCAGGGCGATGCCGCGCACGACGACCACGACGCGGGCGATGATCGTGCCCAGGACTGTCATCGCAGGCCCGGCTGACGTGCTGTCGAACTCCCCGGCCGCAGGTCGCAGCGCCAACGGCTGGGGCGACCACATGCGCCCGATGATAAGACCCGGCGTGGGCGGGACTTGGCCAGTTTGCGATGGCGTGACAACACACAAGCCATAACGCCAGGTAAGATCCCGGTCGCTTTGCGTCGGAGTCGCGGCTCGGCCGCCGACAACCCACGTGGATGTCGTCACCGCTTGGCAGGCTGGAGTCATGACCGGAGAAGGAGCCTCGCCGCGCTCGGTGCTGCGCCGGCTGCGCGTGCGGCAGGAACTGCACCTCGCGGCCGCGCTGTCGCGTGCCGACCGGCCGATGGCGACCGGGTGGTGGTCCCTGCTGGCGCTCCGCGGCCTGCTGCCCGCCGGGTTCTCCATCGCGACGGGCGTGCTGGTCGGCGCGATCCAGCACCGGGCCAGCCTCGCGGTGCCGCTGACCGTGGTGGGCGTCCTGTTCGTCCTGTTGCAGGTGCTCGGCCCGCTGCACACCGCGCTGAGCGCCAACCTCGGCGACCGGACCGCGGCCTGGCTCTACGACGAGCTGACCGGCGCGTGCGTCGCCGTTCCGGGGATCGGGCACCTGGAGGACCCGGAGCTCGCCGCCGATCTGCAGGTGGCCAGGGACTTCGACCGTGGCATGACCGGGCCACCGCTGTCGATGTCGATGGACTTCATCGCCGCTGGCCTGGTCGACATGGTCGCCGGCCTCGCCCAGGCGTTCGTGCTGTTCGGTTTCGCCTGGTGGGCGCCGCCGGTGCTGGCCGGCGCCTGGCTGTCGACGCACTGGCTGCTGCGCGAGAGCGGGGTCTGGAAGGACCGCAACACCGACGAGGTGCGGCACGCGCAGCGTGACGCCGACTACGCCTACCGGCTGGCCGTGGACCCGCCCGCGGCCAAGGAACTGCGGATCTTCGGTCTGCCCGAGTGGGTGCTCGACTGGTTCGTCGCGCGCCGGCGGCGCCTGCACCAACTGCAGTACGAGGCGACCCGGATGCGGGAGCGATCGGTCCTGGTCAGCCTGGCGCTCGTCGCTGGCCGCGAACGGCTCGTGCTGTGGTTGCTCGCGTCCGCCGCGCTGGATCACCGGCTCGACCTCGGCGGCGCTGGTCGTGTACGCGTCGGCGGCGGTCGGCACGTCCATGATCGCGTTCGGCGGGCTCAACTGGGCACTCGACAGCGCGGCCGCGCCGGTCGCGGCCGTCGCCAGGCTCAAGGCGGCGATGGGCCGCGCGGGCACGATCGCGCCGGGAGCACCGGCCGGCCGACGGCCTGCCCGCGCACCAGATCAGGTTCCGCGACGTCACGTTCGCCTACCCGGCCGCGCCGGACCGGCCGGTGCTCGCCGGCTCGACCTGGAGATCCCGGCGGGGAGTTCGCTGGCGATCGTCGGCCAGAACGGTGCCGGCAAGACGACCCTGGCCAAGCTGCTGTGCCGCCTGTACGACCCGCAGTCCGGGGCCATCGAGGTCGACGGCGCCGACCTGAAGGACCTCGACCTGGAGTCCTGGCGGCGCCGGGTCACCGCCGTGTTCCAGGACTTCGTCCGGTTCGAGCTGACGCTGCGGGAGAACGTGGTCCCGCGGGAGACCGGGGAGCCAGCCGGTGAGCTGGACGACGGTCGTCAATGCCGCGCTCGCCGAGGCCGGGGCGGGCACGCTGGCCGGGCTGGACACGCGCCCTGGCCAAGGGCTACGCCGGCGGCACCGAGCTGTCCGGCGGCCAGTGGCAGCGCGTCGCCCTGGCCCGGGCGCTGGCGGCGGTCCGGCTCGGCGCCGGGCTCGTGCTGCTCGACGAGCCGACGGCGCAGCTCGACGTCCGGGGCGAAGCGGAGATCTTCGAGCGGGTGCTCGCGGCGACGAGATCCTGCACGACGATCCTGATCTCGCACCGGTTCTCGACGGTGCGGCACGTCGACCGGATCGCGGTCGTCGAGCACGGGGCGGTCGTCGAGCTCGGCAGCCACGACGAGCTGATGGCCCTGCGCGGCCGGTACTGGACGATGTTCTCCCTGCAGGCGCAGCGGTTCGCCGACGGGGACGCCGGAGGAAGGCGAGGAGGAGGTGATCTTCGATGTCCTCGCCTGACCGGCCCGCGAGGCGCTCGACCGGCGACGCTGGCAGACCCGAGGGCCCGCCGACAAGCTGCCGCCCGCGCTCTCCTCGATGTGGCGGCTGTGCCGGCTCGGCTTCCGCTACGAGCCGGCCCTCATGGGCGTCGCCTTCGTCCTGGCCCTGGTCGCGGCGCTGCCCGACGCGCTGCTCGCGGTCTGGTTCAAGCTGCTCGGCGAGGGGCTGCTCGAGCACAAGCCGGGCCTGCTCCGGTTCGCGGTCGCGGCCCTGGCGGTCTCCGCCGTGGCGACCTGGCTGCTGCAGACCGTGTCCACGAGGATCCAGCGGCGGTTCCGGGACAAGGTCACGATCGCCCTCGAGTCGCACGTGGCGCGGCTGCAGGCCAGCATCTCCGACGATCGCGCACCAGGAGCGGCCGGAGTACCTGGACCGGCTGTCGGTGCTGCGCGAGCAGGTCTTCACCCTCGACCACATGTACATGTCGGTGTTCTCCACCGCGGGCTGGATCCTCCGCCTGGGCGTCACCGTGGTGCTGCTCGCGACGGTCAACCCGGTGCTGGTCCTGCTGGTCCTGTTCGCCATCCCGACGGTGGCGGCCACGTCCTGGCGGCCGGTCGTCGAGCGCACCGCCCAGGAGCGCGGCGCGCAGGCCGACCGCCTGGCCAGGCACCTGTTCACGCTGTCCACCACGGCCGCCTCGGGCAAGGAACTGCGGGTGCTCGGCATCGGCCCGGCGCTCGCCGACCGGCGCCGGGCATCGTGGGAGCGCTGGTACGGGCCGGTGGCCGCGGCCCGGACCCAGTCCTCCGCCTGGTACGCGGGCGGCTGGGCCATCTTCGCGCTCGGCTACGTCGGGGCGATCGTGCTCGTCGCCGCCGGGCCGCATGCCTCGCCGACCTCGGCCATCCTCGTGCTGACCGCCGGTGCCAGGCTCTCCTCCTATGTCGGCGCCACGGTGAGCGAGATCGGCTTCCTGCGCGGCGTCTGGATGGACGGATCGCGGCGGCTGGCCTGGCTGGAGGACTACGCCAGCGCCACCGCCCAGGCCGAGGACCTGCCGGCCCCGGACGGCATCGCCGACGGGATCCGGTTCGAGCACGTCACGTTCCGCTACCCGGGCTCGGACCGGCCCGCGCTCGAGGACGTCGACCTGTTCCTCCCGGCCGGGTCCGTGGTCGCCATCGTCGGCGAGAACGGCGCCGGCAAGACCACGCTGGTGAAGCTGCTCGCCAAGCTCTACGCCCCGGCCTCGGGCCGCATCCTGGTCGACGACGTGGACCTGGCCCGCATCGACTCGGCCCAATGGCGGGACCGCCTGGCCGGGGCGTTCCAGGACTTCTTCCGCTTCGAGTTCCAGGCCGGGCAGACGATCGGCCTCGGTGACCTGCCGCGCATGGACAGCGAACCCGCGCTGCAGGCCGCGCTGGACCGGGCGGGCGCGCGGGACGTCGTCGAGGCCCTGCCCGCGGGCCTGGCGCACGCAACTCGGGCCGACCTGGCACGACGGCGTGGACGTCTCCTACGGCCAATGGCAGAAGCTCGCCCTGGCCCGCGGGTTCATGCGCGACGAGCCGCTGGTCGCGGTGCTCGACGAGCCGACGGCTGCGCTCGACGCCGAGACCGAGCACCAGCTGTTCGAGCGCTACGCCAGCAGGGCGCGGCGAGGCCCGGCAGGGCGGCAGCATGACGATCCTGGTGTCGCACCGGTTCAGCACGGTCCGGATGGCCGACGTCATCGTCGTGCTCGACGGGTCGCGGGTGGCGGAGGTCGGCACCCACGACGAGCTGATGGCCCGCGGCGGCCGCTACGCCGAGCTCTACGAGATCCAGGCCAAGGCGTACCAGTAGCCCCCAGCGGGGCTTCCCCGATCGGCCCGACGGCGCCCGCCGGGATCGGCGGCGGGTGAAGCGAATCGCCCACCCATGAGAGCAAGCCCGCGACTGCCGAGCAAATACGGCACCATCCGGCCCAAGAATGGCCAATCGGGCATCCTGGCCTATCTGGCTGGGCCTTACCTCTTCACGGAAGCGCACCGGACTACAATCAGAGAGAGGCTCAGTAGGGTGTCACGCATGTCATCTCGCAGCGCAGTAGGCATATTGACTGCTGCTCCGTCACATCTGCCACAACCGGAAACCCTAGTAACAGCAGCTTGCCCTAACGACTCATCGGGGTTAAGACGTATCATTTCAGCAGAATCTAAGGAGGCTGCTTCATGGGGGAACCTGACTCGCGCCAAGACTCCGGCCTCATCGATGTGTCCCAGATGACGTTGTCACAGCTCAGGACTCTGGATGACGTGGCGCTTGAAGAGTCAGTGGGGAAGCTTCTGCGCATGTGTGCCTGCGCCGGGGGTCGCCATTGGGATAGTCCTCAGCGCATTCTGCACTGATGCCGCCTAGATGGACCGGTGCCACGCACCGTCTCAGTCGCTATGAGTTGGCCACTTTAGCCCGCGGAAAGCTCACGGCCCGAATAGCCAGCAAGCTGGCAGCCGCTGAGTCGAGCAAACACCGTCTGCTCGTTGAGAAAGTCCGGCGCCGAGTGGCCGCGGTAGGGCTACCGCGGGATCACGCTATCCTCGAAACGGCCGCCCGGGTCCTCTATGAGGTTGAAGCACACTCCCCGGCTGTGGTGGCAGGGCTCCTTGCCCTGCCTCAGATCGGGAACTGGGGCATGACCTGCCTGCTGAGGACCGCCAGCGGATCCGGTAGTGGGGAAACGGGCAATGACGGCGCACCGCTAGCCAGCGATCTCGGCTATCTCGCCGCGGTGGCCGCGGTGGCGGCACTGCGCAGCGGCCGCGCGGCCGATCTCCAAGTACCGCTCCGCGCCGGCGTATCGCTCCTGCCCAGTGTCGGCTCGGCTGACCTCGGTCCCAGCGATCCGTGGGGGATCGCACAGGTACGGGTGACCGGCCACGTCGCCACGGTCATATTGCGAAACCGCACTCTTCACCTGCCTGCCAATGGCGATCCGGATGTGGGCCCAGCCGGCCTCCGATGGCAGCCCATCCCCCGGCTTCACGCAGCGGTCGATGGGGTCACGCTGGACGTCGCGCTCGACGGGCTTGATCCTTTCCTCGCGAGCCTGGGCGAGCCAGAGGCCATGCCATCGCCCCGCGAGCTCGCTGTGTGGGAACAGCGGCTCAGCGAGGCATGGCAAATTCTGGTCCGGTATCATCGCGAGATCGCCGAGGCATTCTCTGTCGCTGTGTCGAATCTTGTCCCCTTGGTCAACAATTCAATCGCTGACCCGAGAAGTGCAACATCTGGAAGAGCGTTCGGCGCCATTGGACTGAGCTTCCCTCGCAGTCCAGTCTTGCTAGCCGAAATTCTCGTCCACGAACTCCATCACATTGCACTGGGTGCGATAGAGGATCTCTATCCACTGGTGGACTTTGAAAATGATGAGCCTCCCGGGTATGCCCCATGGCGAGATGACCCGAGGCCACTTGGCGGGGTGCTCCACGGATGCTACGCATATTTAGGGCTTACCACATTTTGGCAGCAGCAGCGCCACCTCGGTGGGACCGACGATCGCCTGCGAAGCGAAGCCGAATTCGCGCGATGGCGGGTGGCCGCCGTTGAGGCCGCCAGGCGGATAGCTGCCTCGCCAGGCCTCACCTCGGTTGGGCGCCTGGTGGTGCAGGGTACCTCCGACCAGCTCGACCGGTGGCGGGCCGTCCCCGTCACCGCATACGCCGAACGCTTAGCCAGCGAAGCGCGCACTGAGCACTGGACGCGGTGGCGAATCAACCACATGCATCCCCGGGAGAGCACGATCGTGGAATTGGCGGCCGCCTGGCTCTCAGGCGTACAGGCGATTCACTACCGGCCTGACATGGACTCTGTTCCCCAGACCCGGAGCCCAGTTATCGGGCCGATCCTCGGTTATCTCATGGAGCTGCGTTACCGAGATCCCGCGCTGCTCGAACCCATGATGAGGACCGGCATCGCGCAGGGTTCCCTGGATGAGCTCAGTCAGCGGATCAATGAAGCTGATATGGCCCTGCTATGTCGTGATACCACCGCTGCAGTACGCGAGTACACGCGCCGACTCCGCACGGCCGGTGACATCAGCGCTTGGATCGGGCTTGCAGCGGCTCTGCAGCACGCCGGGCCACCAGGTCCGGCGTGGGTCCTGGCCCAGCGGCCCGAACTGGCCGCAGCGGTCTATTCGCGTATATGTGCCAGCCGCAGCGAATCGCCGGATCCGATTCAGTTCACCGAGTGGCTCGCACGCTGCCTTGTGCCGTTAGGAACTCTTTCAGGGTCTCCGGTCAGGTCGCCATAGGCTCAATGTCCATGTTCAGGCGGCCACCCGCAGCGGCAAGCTTGGCTTGAGGATGGCCTCTCCCGTATGCCACCTCGAGCGCTGGAAGCGTAGCTTCGCGCAGTTCCCGGGCACCGGCCTCATCGCCGACAGCCCGGCGGTCGAGGGACAGGTTGGCCGCTGTCTCAAGCGTGCAAGGATGATCTTCACCGCGCACTTCGCTCGAGGCGGCGAATGCCGACTCACCAATCTCGTGTGCCCGCCTGGTTTCGCCGACGGCCGCCAGATCGCTGGCCAGATTGGTCATCACAACGAGAGTGCTCGGGTGACGCTCGCCATAAAGGCCCCGGAAACACGCGAGAGCCTGCTCATTAAGCTCGCGGGCCCGGTCCAAGTCGCCCTGCATTCGCATGACCACCGCAAGGTTCGCCCGGGCAGCATTCGTGTTCGGGTGATCAGGCCCGACCCTCTTCTCCCAGCCGCTGACCGTATCCTCGCCAAGTTCAGCGGCAGCGGTCAAGTCGCCCGTAAACCGCCTGTCGTTGATCAAGTATGTCGCGTCAAGTAGCGACTGGCGATGCTCCTTTCCTAGGAGCGCATGGTGGCGGGCAAGTATGTCTTCGCCCTGCCTCCTTGCGTCCTCATACTGCCCAACCCGCCGCAGCGACAGGCCTAGCTCCGCTCCCACGAGCAGCCTGAATAGGTTCCAGGGCCTGTTGTCCAGGGCATCGTTGACTTCGCGGATATTATCGAGCGACTCTTCGTACCGGCCAAGCCGGCGCAGGTCGCGCGCGACTGCGAACTGAGAAGTGAGCGTGTCCTCTTCGGCATACCCAAGCGTGCGGCGACGCTCCTCGAGGGTTTCCTCGTCGTATTCAAGCGCTTCCTGGAACCTGCCGAGGCAGCGCAGACTGATAGCAATGTTATTGCGCAGCTTCAGCGTATGCTCATGATCTGGCCTGCGCAGTTGCTCATAGACCGGAAGCAGGCTCAGGTCATTTCCAAGTGCCTCTTCGTAGCGGCCGAGCATGCTCAGGTCCCGGCCGTAGCTGCGCGCGCATTCCAGATAGATCTCGTCGTTGTCGCCGTAGTTATTCTTCAGCAGCTCACGGGTCCGGCGGTTGAGCTCGCACGCTTCCTCCCACCGCCCAGCCGACCGCATCGCCACGCCAACCTCGACGGCGAGGGTCAGCGTCAGTTTGTCGTCCTCGTCAAATTTTGCCTGCCACTTCTTGAGTGCTGGCTCACCGAGGCTGAGGCTCTCTTTGTATCCGCCACGCAGGTGCAGTTGGCGAACCTGGTTTATAACCAACTGGCGCACGACTGGAACATCAGAGTCCACCGCACCAGACGATACCAGGTGCTCACGGGATCGTTCGTACATGGGCGCACTGTCCTCGCGGTCTGGGGCGCGCGGGTCGGAGGCGGCCAGAAGCAACTGAACGGCCTCGCGGAGTCCTTCGGCCTTGGCCGGGTCGTCACGCTCCATCCGATCCCGGGTGACTGCTTGCACGACGCGGTGCAACTGCACAACGTTGCGCACGCCGTCGATCTTGACAAGTGAGTATCTGCCGAGTTCGCGGACGGCCGGGCGGAACGTAGACGCATCCCCGACGATGTCAGCGATGGCTTCGGGGAGGCCGGCCACCGCAGGCTGGATGACCAGTTCCTCAGCGATTGGCTCAGGGGCGAAAAAAGCCAGCAGCTCGAAGATGGTAGACGCCTCCGGCGAAACCGCATGCATCGAGAGGCTCCAGGTAGTAGCCACCTGTCGCGGGTAGGCTATATTGACATCTCTAGCGAGCAGTTCGTGCGCATTCGCCCTATAGTCTTTGAGATACTCATCGACCGAGGCACCCGTCTCCCTGAGATAAGCCGAAGCATGCTCCGCAGCCAAGGGAAGGTTCCCAAGCTCTTCAGCGAGCATCTCTCCGCTGTCTCGCCTGTTCTCCTCCGCAGCCCTGGTCACCTCCGGCTGGCCAGGATTGGCTTGGCCTTCAGCCGCCGCAAGGGCAGGGACTCGCTTGCGGAGAAACTCGACGGTCTCCTCCAGCTTGAACTCGGTGAGCTCGATTCCGTCGATACGCAGCGTCTGCCAGCGGATATCACGCGAGGTGATGATGACGTGGCCACAGCCTTGCGACCGCGGAATGTATGGCTTTACGATCGATGCGTTTTTCGCATCATCGAATATCAGCAGCCACTTCTCGACGGGGTCACCCTCGGCCAGGGCATCCATGACCACGCCTATTGAGTAATCCCGCTCGTTACGGCGGAAGTTTTCCAGCCCGAGCCGGGTGCCCAGGCCGACCAGAGCCGCTGCGATGCCGTCCTCGCGCTCAGCGCGAATCCACCAGACGAGATCGTACTCGTCGCGGTAGCGGTGCGCGTACTCGGCCGCAAGCTCTGTCTTGCCAACGCCTCCGAGTCCGTGCACCGTCTGCATCGGTTGGCCGATCAGCGCCGCGGAATCATCCTCCAGGAAGGAGTGCAGCTCCGCGAGCTCCTTCTCGCGCCCGATGAAGTTTGGGTTGCGGAACGGGATCTCCTTGCCCCAGATGGCACGACGGCGCCTGGGCACAGCCGCATCGCCCACAGAAGGCGCCGGACTTGTCATGGCCCTCGCTCCTAACAGCTCCGCTGGGTGCTTCCCCAAGCCAACTTCCACGTAACCGAAGCCCCTATGCTAATCGTTTCCAGCAAGGCTCGACGGTTAGGACACCCTGCCGCACAGCTACGGACTGGACCGATGCCAGAAACGAAGAGGCACTCCTGGGACAGATGTGCATCGATTGGCACCTGTGGTCAGTGCTCACTAGGCAAAACGCTGTTACGGTCCCGATCTGTCCGCTTCTCCGGTGGGCTGGGCGGCAACTCACCTTGATCACATTGGCGCCGCCACCCGGGTCTGATGTGATCACTATAGCGCCGAAACGCCTTGTGAGTTGGCTCATCAATCCAGCCCGGCCGTATCCGGCAAGGCATACAGCACTGCCGGCGTACATCACTGGATCGGCAATGCCTTACGGGCCGAATGGGATGGCTGAGCCATACCATCCGGTTCGGCGTGCTCTGCCGAAGGCATGCAGGGACGACTGGCTCACAGTGCCGGGTACTCATCTCCGAGGTGAGCTGGCGCGGGCCGATCGCACGGCACCCTCAGTTACCGCGGCGAGAGGCGGGTCTCCAGCGGTCGGCACTCCTCCACAGGATCAGGTATCGCAGGGGAGGCAACCTCTGCAGGGTAGGATCGATAGAAGAGCGACAGAACGCCCCCGTCTGTTAGGTTCTAGCACGATCTGACTCTTTTGCGAGTACTCTTCACCAAGGTCCTGAGCTGAGGCTCCCGCTAAGAAACATCGAACGACCGCTGAAGGGGAATGCCCTTCGGGCCCGCCGCCAAGATCAATTCCGCTGGTCTGCAGTCGCCGCTTGCCCGAGAGCGGCTCTCAGGTCATCGCCGATTGCACGACCTAACCAACGGAGTCCGATTGAGTTACTACCATGTGCGCATCACTGAGCGCGGTCAAAGGCACGACGAGGTAAAAAACGATGTGGACGCAGGAACACTGGAGCACCAGTTCCTGGCACCCTACCGCCAGGGACACTTGATCACCATCAACGGCAAGACGATTCCGCCTGACGGGATCGATCGGATCAGGGTAAATGTCAGCGAAGAACCGAGTGCCCAAATCATCCAGCGGCTCCGGCAGAACGATCGCCTCTCAGGGGCCGGCGCAAGCGATGGTCCCTCGCTTGCCTGGCGTGCGGCGGACGAGGGGCGCGATGTGACCGATCAGCTCATTACCGGGCCGTCCGGTGTCGAGGCACCAAGCGCCTCCGGCAGCTCTCAAACCGACAGCACACCAAGCACGCCGCTCGGCCCAGGTGATAAACGCAGCATCTTCGTGGTGAGCGGGCGGGACGGCGAAGCGACGACGGCACTGCGGCAAATGCTCCGGGCATTAGGCTTGACCATCATTGAATGGGAGCATGCGATAGCTAAGTCTGGATTGCCAAATCCCTATGTAGGCGACGTGGTCTTTACTGGCCTTCAGATGGCCGATGCCGCCCTGATAGTTCTGACACCCGACGACCTGGTCCGGCTCCGGCCGGATCTGCTCCACACAGACGACGGCGAGACCGAGCAGAACCTCCATGGCCAGGCCCGGCCAAACGTATTCTATGAAGCTGGAATCGCCGATGCCTACAGCCGGAAGCGCACAGTCATCGTAGAGATAGGCCCTGCCAAGTCATTCAGCGACATCTCGGGACGCCTCGTACTGCGCTACGACGGCAGCGCATCGAGCCGGAATGCATTGGTTGCACGGCTAAGCCTCGCTGGCCTGGAGCCAAACACATCTGGAGCCGACTGGCTCACTGACGGCGATGTAACACCACCCATCGACAAGGCGCGACGGGCAATAAAAGATGCTCGTGATAAATAATCGACGCTCAAACGTGCAAGGTAGCTGTCAGGTACCGCGCTGCGGATCAGTCACTCGGCTCAGTCGCTTCAGGAGCTCACGTGCCACTTCCACGTCCCTGGGCGGCAGCGGGGGTTGTGCACGCAGCGCATGCTCGAGCTCATCGCGCGCTCGCTCGGTCTGGCCGCGGAATGCGGCAACTCTGCCCGCCCGAAGCTGGGTAAGCGGGCGGCCGGGATCCGAGGACCTGGCCGTCTGGAGTTCACGGTCCGCATCCTCATCCTGTCCCACATTCGCCAGTGCCACCGCACGTGCGGAGCGGGCATCGATCTCGCTGCTGGGAGCGAGGCCGAGCATGATGGCGCGGTCAAGATCCACAAGCGCTTCCGGGTAGGCTCCGAGCTCGGCGCGGACCTGCCCGCGCCCCGCGAGTGCCTCAGCTTCGTTGCGATTCCAATCGAGTGCCCTGGAGAAGGTCGCTGCCGCATCGGAGGGGGATCCGCAGTGCCATTGGGCATACCCGAGCCTGGTCAGCACCTCGACGCTGGCTGGGAGGCGATCGCTGGCCTGCTGGTGGTACTGCACTGCCTTTTTGTAGTCACCAACGCTGCCGATGATGTCGCCAAGCGTGGACAGGAGACGAGCCTCGGCAGCGGCATCGCCAAGCGAGGAGAACTCAAACAACGCACTGTGGAAACTGCGCTCTGCCGTTTCCAGGTCGCCTCCGACGCGCGCTATCTCGCCTTGCAGTTCGAGTGTGTGAGCGAGACCCCGCGGGTTATTGACAACACGATAGCTTTCAAGAGCCGCTTCAATGAGGTTTTGCGCTCCGGCAAAGTCGCCCGTGGCGAATGCGGCCTCAGCCCCGGCGCGCAAGTCAGCGGCTGTGATAGTGGTGGAGCCACTTGGCAGGGCGCCGCGACCTGGGTACCGCACCCTGTTGGCACTCCTCACCGCTTCGATAAGGCGATCCTGCGCAAGTTGGTACCAAGTACCTTGATTGCGATATTCTGCGGCAAGTATACGCAGGTCCGCAAAGGCGTCCGCAATGCTGTTGGGCATGCCGCCCGTCATTGTGATACCCCGTAGCGCGGTTCCACGAGTGCCTCGTTCTGTGACGAACGTCGACTCGATCCACCTGCGCAGGTCCGCCTCATCCACGGCAGCCTGCCATTGCGAGACATTATTTACGGCACGGTCATAAAATTCAGCCGCGGCCTGGCCTGGGTCACCAAAGGCTTGGAGATTTTCATCAGTAACTACTTCTACGTCGTCCGGGAGTGCCGACCATAGGCTGGCACAAGTGATCTGCAGGTCGAGCGGCTCTATCCAATCATTTTTCAAAGTTGTTGTCCAGGAAAGCATATTCGTAAAGCTGAAGGTTCGGAGCCTTTCGATCAGCTTTTCCGCAACTCCCGGCGCAAATCTTCGGGTCGTCGTTGCGAGCGGCCCTGTCACTGCCTCCATAGCGGCTTTGACCTCCAGTGCCCTGACTGCCTGGTACGTCGGCGGGTGCAGGGCCAGCCGGGCCATGTAGCGGTTCAATGTCGGGAGGTGGTCATCCCGGATTATCAGCAGCAGATGAAGATCCTCGGTCTCCCGCAAGGCTTCGGCAAGCTCGCCAATGAACTGATCACATTGCGTATCGCTTGCCGGAAACGCAGTAAAGAGTTCCTCGAAGTGGTCGATTGCCGCCAGCATGCTGAGCGGCCGACCGGCAGCACTCCTGCTTCGCCGACGCGCAGCGAGGAAGTTCCGGACTGTAGTGCCCGCCTCGGCGGGCTCCGTGAAAGGAGCCCAGCTGCTAAGCAATGTATTCCGATAGCCCTTGTCGGCGTGCTCTGCGGGAAAAGGTCCTGAG
This sequence comes from uncultured Actinomycetes bacterium, assembly GCA_963725125.1. Taxonomy (GTDB): domain Bacteria; phylum Actinomycetota; class Actinomycetes; order Streptosporangiales; family Streptosporangiaceae; genus DASXKD01. The sequence continues at coordinate 122,364 of CAVRXW010000065.1, read as the reverse complement.
CTTTGGTGCGCTAGCCGGCCTACAGGAAGCAGGTCGACCCTTTCCTCACCCGCGAGCACCGCCACAACTCCGGCGTTTATCAGCGACGTCTTGCCTGCGCCAGCCCGGCCGTGCACCACCACGAGTGGCTCAGTCAGCCACAGCGACCGGATGTCACGGGCTTCGGCATGGCGCCCGAAAAATAGGCTCGCCTCGGAGGCACGGAAAGGCCGCGGCCCAACATACGGACCGCCCGTCGCTCCTGCAGTTGCACCAGTAGGTGGTTCATCCGTATTCACCGCCTTTCACCCCCGCAGAATTGTATCACGAGCGCTTTATTAAGATCATCAGCGTGTGACTCTAGGGTGAAATGTCCACAAGCCTGCGAATACCGTTCCATGGCTGCACCTCCGCGAGCCCAGCGTGAGGTGCGCCGTGATATGCGAGAGGCGGGGCCGCAGCAGAGTAGCCCCGTGGTACCCCAGGCACCGCAGTAGATGTGACCGGACTTGCCGGTTGCCGTCAACCGTCGTGACTCATCGCCGCGGTGATCGCGGCCGTCGGCGCCGCAGGCAATCTGGCCAGTCACCCCGCCGCCCAAATCCCCCTGGCAGCGACTCGGCCGATCCGGCGGTTCACCGCCGGCACCGGGCATGGATGCGCCATCGGTGGCGAGCAGCGTTGCTGAGCGACCTGCTAACGCATGGAACTGGGGTAGCTCGCCGATCCAGGAAGCGTGTGCGTCGATGGGCTGGGTGGTCAGCTGTGGCATCAGCAAGATCAAGCCTCCACAAGTCTGCGCGGCGGTGCGGGGCACAGCAGACGACCAGCCTGCAGGCGGCGGCTGGCAGGTCAGTGCACGGCACGCCCTCCCCCAGTGCAGCCGTCCCGAAAACTCCGACCGTACAGCGGCTACGGACAGACGGCGGCGGGAAGGGCACGATGTAACCGTTCCGTAGTAAAGGCAAGTCACAGGGTCGAACATAAGCGATGTCAGCGGTGAATGGCCTAACGAACCGGGTCCGCCGACGTGGTGAGTCACCAGTTGGGACCGAGTCATATCCCCCCCGTGGTGGGTCGCCATCTGTGACTCCCGACCCTAACATCCCTGGTGAGAGGGTGAAGTAGGGCCAAGCTTGCCACCATCTGATGCGTCAGTCATCCCGTTTGAGAGAGATATTTTGATTTGGCCGGCTTTGCCCAGGCCCTGTTGATCGGTGGCCGGATTGATCTTGCCTGCGCCGTGACCCCCGCATTGGGTCATGACGGTTCGGCTCGGCGCACTTAGGCTTTCGGGATATCGAGTGGCCGTGGCCAGGACCCAGTCCTCCGCCTGGTATGCGGGCGGCTGGGCCATCTTCGCGCTCGGCTACGTCGGGGCGATCGTGCTCGTCGCCGCCGGGCCGCATGCCTCGCCGACCTCGGCCATCCTCGTGCTGACCGCCGGTGCCAGGCTCTCCTCCTATGTCGGCGCCACGGTGAGCGAGATCGGCTTCCTGCGCGGCGTCTGGATGGACGGATCCCAGCGGCTGGCCTGGCTGGAGGACTACGCCAGCGCCACCGCCCAGGCCGAGGACCTGCCGGCACCGGACGGCATCGCCAAGGGGTCGCGGGTGGCGGAGTCCGGCAGCCACGACGAACTGATGGCCCGCGGCGGCCGCTACGCCGACCTCTACCGCATCCAGGCCAAGGCGTACCAGTAGCCAGCGGGGCTTCCCCGATCGGCCCGACGGCGCCCGCCGGGCCGGTCACAGTGCCAGGCTGGTATCAGGTAATTCCAAGACAACACGGACGCGGGGCTGCCGGTTCGGGGAGACTCGACGGGGCGTTGCGGGGCGGCGGCGAAAGATCGGCCACGCGGTGCGTAGCGCAGCGAATGAGCCGCCGCGACGAGCGCGCGCTTGTGCCCGGTGCGGTACGCGACACTCGTGCGCAGTGCGGCTGGGGCCGGGAGCGGGGAGCGAGAGGTGGATAACTGGCAGGCCTTCGTGCCGATGGCCCGCAGCTCCGGGGATCAGCCGGAGCCCGAGGCCGCGGCGCCGGAGGAGCCTGCGGGCGACCGGCCAGCGGACGCTGCGGCGGACGGCTCACCGGAGCCCGAGGCCGCGCCACCGCAGGAACCTGCTCCTTGGGTGGCGGAGCCCGAGGCCGCGCCACCGCAGGAAGCTGAGCCTGGCGCGCCGGCCGATCCTTGGGGCGCCACGGCGGACCCGTGGGCGGACGGGCCGACGGACCCTACCGGCGACGCGCTGGCGGAGGCGCTGGCCATCCTGCCCGCGGCACCCGCCGGGTACCTGCTGGCGCCGCCCCCGGATGAGCTGGCGCCGCCCCCGGATGAGCTGGCGCCGCACTCGGATGACCTCGCGCCGCCCTCGGATGAGGCCTCGCAGCCTTCGGGTGACCTGGTGGAGCCTTCGGATGAGGCGGCAGCGGAGCAGCCGGACGAGGTTGCGGCGGAAGCAGGGGACGCGGTGCCGTCCGAGGCGGACGAGCGCGCCCGCGTGCTGAGCCTGATCGACTTCCTGACGGACTGCGGGGCGCGCAAGAACCCCCCGGTCCATGACGTCAGGCGCTACGAGGAGTTCCTGCTTCGTGACGCCGACCTGCCCGGCGTGCCCGGGGTCAGCCTGTCCCCGGCGGCGAAGGCGTGGCTGAGCGTTGACTTCCCGGACCTGCCAGCGCGGCCGGAGGTTCCGGGCGACCTGGTCGCGCTGCTCGGCGATAGCGCGGCGATCAGCCCTCAGGTGCGCCCGGAGGTGCGGGCCACGGCCGGAGGCGCGGCACCAGCGGCGGCTGACGCGGGACCGGCGGAGCCCGCCGGCACCGGGCCGGAGGAAACCGGGAACGCGGGACCGGCGGAACCTGGCGACGCGGGACCAGCGGAACCTGGCGACGCGGAACCGGCGGAACCTGGCGACGCGGGACCGGCGGAACCTGGCGACGCGGGACCGGCGGAGGCCGCCGACGCGGGTCCGGCGGCGGCCCGCGACGCGGAACAAGAGCCAGACCCAGAGCCAGAGCCGGACCGCGAGCCGGACCCGGAACTGGCATCCGCGGCGCAGGAGTGGATCGGAGGCGTCTGGGAGCCGTTCGCCGCCCGGTGGGCCGAGGTGACCGCGGCCAAGACGCTGCACCGTGACCTGTTCCAGCAGCGCGACCTGCTGGCCAGGGACCGGGAGTCGATCGAGCTGGTCTGGGGCTTCGGGCGGCTGCGCTGGCGGGCCGGCGGCGTGCTGGTCGACCACCCGCTGCTCACCATTCCCGTCGAGGTGGCGCAGGATGGCGCCACGCAGCGGATCCGGGTGAGCCCGGCGGGGGCACCGGAGGTCGAGGCGCGGTGCCTGGCCGGGCTCTCGCTGGCCGACCGGGGCGCCTTCATGAGCATCAGGCAGTCGGTCAGCGACGAGGGCATCGACCCGTGGGACAGCCAGGCTCTCGAAGACGTGCTGCGGCGGCTGGTGCGCGCGATCGACCACGAGGGCACGCTGACCAGCCAGGCCACGGCCCGGGCACCGGGAGAGGCCGCGGTAGCCGACCCGGGCTGGGTCCTGTTCGTGCGCCGGCGGCAGCCCGACTACCTCGGGTTCCTGGACCGGATGCGGGCCCTGTACGCCGGCGAAACGGTGGCCGTCCCGTACCCGCTGCGGGCGATCGTCTCCGCCGCCCCCTCCGCCCTGACCGGGCACGGATCCGCCGGCGACGGCGCCCCCGAGCCGTTGCTGCTGCCGCTGCCGGCGAACGAGGAGCAGCAGCGCATCCTGGTCCAGGCCCGGCACGGCACCGCGGTGACGGTCCAGGGACCGCCGGGGACGGGCAAGTCGCACACGATCGCCAACATCATCAGCCACTACGTCGCCTACGGGAAACGCGTGCTGGTGGTCGCCGAGAAAGAGCAGGCGCTGCGCGCCCTGAACGACCGGATCCCGGCAGGCATCAGGGACCTGACGGTCTCGGTGCTCGGCGCCGACGCCGACAGCCGCCGGGAGCTGGAGTCGGCGATCGGCCAGATCCAGGCGCGCGTCACCGGGATCGACAAGGACCACGCCGACGAGCGGATCCGACAGCTCACCGCCGACCTGGACGCGGTCGACCGGAGGATCGCGACGGCCACGCAGGAACTGCTCGGCATCCGCGAGGCAGAGGTCGGCCGGCTGCCCGGCCGCTGGGGGCCGGTGGAAACACCCACCAGGGCCGAGGCAGCCCGGTGGGTCGCGCAGCACGCGGCCACGCTCGGCTACATCGACGACCGGCTCACCCCCGCGATCGCCAGGCCGATCAGCGGCGGGGAGCTTACCGAGTTCGTCACGGTGATCGCCCAGGTGGGCGTGCGCCGGGCCGACGCCTGCGCGGCCGTGCTGCCGAAGCTGGCCGCGATACCGCCCGCCCGCGACCTGGAGCGTCACCTGGCCAGGCTCGCGGACCTGCGGGCGTCGGTCCGCTCCCTCGGCAACGCCGTACAGGACTGGGGCCGGGTGGCCGAAACCGGCCGCGACGCCTTGCATGACCTCGCCGCCAGGTGCCGCAGCGACATGGACTGGATGACCAAGACGGCCGGCACGTGGCTGAGCCACGTCCGGGACCAGGCGATGGATCCGCTGCTGGCCCGCGACTGGGCTTCGTTCGGCGCGCAGCTTTCCCGCGACCGCGAGGACGCACTGACGCTGCGGGCGGCCCTCACCGCGCACAACGTGGTGATCCCGGCCATGGCCGAGCCGTTGTTCCTCGACGCGCTGCAGCAGGCCAGGGACCGGCTGGCCCAGACCGGCAAGCTCGGCATGTTCTCCGCACCCGCGCGGCGGGCCCTGAGCGAATGCCGGGTCGACGGGCGGATGCCGAGCACCGCCGGGGACATCGACCTGTGCCTGCGGGCGGTGGAACTGGCGGGCCTGCGCCGCCAGATGCTGACCCGCTGGCGGAACCAGCTGGACCGGATCGGCGGCCCCGACCTGGACGCCGCCGTGCCCGAGGACGTGCTCGGGCCCCTCCTGGAGGACCTCAGCGACACCCTCGCCTGGCCGGAGGACTGGGCCCGGTTGCGCGACGATCTCGCCGCCGCCGGGATCGGCAGCCCGGCCGTGGTGGATTCCGGCACCCTCGGCTACCTGGCGGAGGTCTGCCTCCGGGCCTTCGACCAGGCCAAGGTCGAGGACCTTTCCTACGCCGTGGACCGCCTCGGCTCCTGGCTCCGGTCCGGGGCCAGGTCCGCGACCGGCCCGGGTTCCCGGCCGGTGACCACGGGCCGTGGCGCCCGCTCCTCAGCTCCGCCCGGCCCGGTGTCCCCGCTGTGGGGCCTGTTCGCCGACGCGCTCGCGCGCCACGACATGCGGCAGTGGCACCGCCTGCGGGAAGAACTCATCGAACTGCATGAGCTTGCCCCGGCGGCGCAGCGGCTGCGGGAGATACGCAGGAGGCTGTCCGCCTGCGCGCCGATCTGGACCGCTCGCATCCTGGCCGACCCGGCCGCCGCCGGCGAGCCCGCCGATTTCGACGCCGCCTGGCAGTGGCGACAGCTTGACTCGTGGGTCCGCGATGCCCTCACCGGGCAGACGCCCGCGCAGCTGCAGGCCGAACTGGAGGAACTGTCCGCCGAGCGCCGCCGGGTGGCCGCGGACCTGGTCAGCGAGCGGGCCTGGCGCCGGCTGGCCGACAACCTGGGCGACCCGCAGCTGCAGGCGCTCGACAGTTACCTGCGGGCGGTGACCGGGTCCGGGACGGCGGGCGGCAAGTTCGCCCAGCGCTGGCTCAACGAGATCCGCGTCGCGCTGGACGAGTCCAAGGACGCCATCCCGGTGTGGATCATGCCGACCGCACGGGCGCTGAGCAGCTTCCGCCCAGAGCAGGAACCGCCCTTCGACGTGCTGGTCGTCGACGAGGCGTCACAGATCGGGCTGGACGCGGTGCCGCTGCTCGCCCTGGCCAGGCGGACCATCGTGGTCGGCGACGACAAGCAGACCAGCCCGGAGAACGTCGGCCTCAGCCGTCAGCAGGTGTTCGAGCTGCTCGACGAGCACCTGGCGGCGGTGCCGGAGTACCGCACGCTGTTCGACCCGGACCACAGCCTGTACGACATCGCCGTGCAGAAGTTCCCCGGCGTGGCCATGCTCACCGAGCACTTCCGGTGCCTGCCGCCGATCATCGCCTTCTCCAGCGCCCACGCCTACAACGACCGGCTCATCGCGCTGCGCGACCAGGCGCCCCGCCCCGGCTGGGCCGCGCTCGGGACCGTCAGGGTGGCGGATGGATACCGCAACGGCACGATCAACGAGCCGGAGGCGGACGCCGTCGTGGATCTGGTCGCCGGGCTCTGCGCCGATCCGGACTACGACGGCATGACGATGGGCGTCATCTCGCTGCTGGGATCCACCCAGTCCAAGCTCATCTGGGAGAAGCTCTACGACCGGGTCGGCCCGGCGGTGATGACCCAGCGGGACCTGCGCAGCGGTGAGCCGGCCAACTTCCAGGGCGACGAGCGGGACGTGATCGTCATCTCGACGGTGGTCGCGGTCGATCCGGCGATCCCGGCCGCCCGGGTGTCCGCGATGACCAGCAACGCGGCGATGCGGCGGATCAACGTCGCGGCGTCCCGGGCCCGGCAGCAGATGTGGGTCGTGCACTCGGTCGAGCCCGGCAGGTTCCCGGACGGCGACCTGCGCGGCGCGCTCATCCGGCACTGCCGCGACGCGGGCACGGCGCCCGCACCCCCGGCCGACCTGCTGGCGGCCTGCGAGTCCCAGTTCGAGCGGGACGTGCTGGGCATGATCATGGTGCGGGGCTACCGGAAGCTGTCGGTCCAGCACCCGGCCGGGCAGTACCGCATCGACATCGTCATCGAGGGCCCGCACGCCCGGCTGGCCGTGGAATGCGACGGCGACCGCTGGCACGGGCCCGACGTGTGGCACCAGGACCGCGCCCGGCAGCAGGTGCTGGAACGGGCCGGCTGGACCTTCGAGCGGATCCGTTGCTCGGCCTTCTACCGCAACCCGGACGCCGCGCTGGCCCCGCTCTGGCAGCGGCTGGACGGCCTCGGCATCCCAGCGGGTGACTGGTGGTCACCCGAGACGCCGCACGCCGTTGACCGCGAGGTCTTCGGTACCTGACGCCAGCGCCCGGCTACGAGGTCTCCGCCGCCGGGCGCCCGCACAGCTACCAGGCGTCGGTGGACACCACTCCGCCTTGCGGCGGCAGGGGGCGCAGCCGGCCGTGGTCGATCCAGCCGTTCCCCGCCCCGGCGAGGAGCAGATGCCGGCCGGAGGAGTCGGAACCGAGGAACACGAAGACGTGACCGTCCACCGCGCCGCGGTACAGCAGCCTTGGCCGCCCGCCGGCCAGCGGGACCCGGCTTACCTGGAGAACCTGCGGAGTCTGCTGGCCTGTCTCCAGGTACGGGGGGCCGAGCACGGCGATCGTGAGCGCCTTGCCGTCCGGGCTGAGCAGCGCCTGGACCATGTACGAGCGCTGGGCGGACTCGCTGAGCAGCAGGCTGCCCGCCGAGAGCAGTCCGCCGCCAGGGACAAGGCGGAGCGTCCGGACCTGCGCGAAATGCTGCCCGAACCCGCAGTACCTGAGCACCACCGAGTTATGGCACCACTGGCTGAGGAAGGTCAGGGCGTCACTTCCAGGCCCCCACGAAATGCTCAGGATGGTCTGGGCGAAGCCCGCGCGATGCAGGCCGCCCGCCCAGAAGCTGCGCGCGCCCGTTCGGAGGTCGATCACCACGATCTTGGGAGCTGGCGGGGCGCTGAAGGTACCTGCCGGGCGGTACACAGACAGCGCGACCTTGGACCCGTCCGGTGAGACGGCCAGCGCGCCGTCCGGCACATAGCCGGCCAGAGGACCGCCGTTGATCAAAGAGAGCCCGGCGACCCGTCCCGTACTGGTGAGGCGGAACATGTACAGCCGGGTCTGCGCGTTGCCCCGCGGCGTGAACGCGTCGTATTCGGCCACGAATTCCTGGCCACCCTCACCCGTGGCGACGGCTGCCGCGAACCCCTCGAAGGGGCCGTGGCCCGAGAACGGACTCGCGATTGTGGCGGTCACTGCACCCGTCGCCGTGCCGGGCGTGATGCCGAGCACCGCGGCGATCTCGGCCTCGCGCAGGCCCAGGTAGTAACGCAGGACGAGGACCTCCCGGCAGCGGCGCGGCAGCGCGGCGAGCGCCGCGAGCACCTGCCTGCGGCCCTCGGCCCGGATCACCTCGTGCTCCGCGGACTCATGAGGCAGATCCGGCACCAGGGCGGCGGAGCCGCCGATACGGCTCAGCCCGGCGCGGCGCCGCAGCGCCGACCGGCACCCGTTGAGCACGCAGGCGCGCACGTAGGCCAGCTGGTCACCACGCGGCCCCGGCCTGTCCCGCCGGGCATGCAGCGTGGCGAACACGTCCTGGACCACGTCCTCGGCGGTCGGCCGGTCCCCGACCAGCATCACCGCAAGCCGGACCAGCTCCGGGTAGTGCTGACGGAAGATCGCGGTGATATCCACCGCCGGGCCGCCCGGGGCAAGGTCAGCCGCGAGCTGGGCCCGTCCGGGCCTGCCCCTACCGGCGCGGCCGTCGCCGCGAAGCACATGGCTCACACCTAGGGCACTCATTCCGGCCGCGTTTGGTTGCCCGCCGCTTCCAGCCAACAGACCGCACCGTGCGACCGCAAGCGCCCCGCCCTGGCGGGCGGCTGCGCCGGGCCGGACTCGCGGGTGCGCGCACCGTGGCAAGGGACTCACAGAGGCGCCGCGAACCCAGCCCATTCCTTTTCAATAGGGGCCGGATCTGTGACTTATCCCGGGTCCGCGCAACCGTTTTCCGTCTCTCGATTCGGCTCGCCTCAGGTAACCCGAAAGCGGACAAACGTAACTCAAAGGCACGGGAGTTTACTTGTTACCCCCGAGTATCAGGGATACCAGATTTCCTGAGAATTCCCTGACAATCACCACCTCAATGCATATCTGTGCGCCAGACTGCTGCGCGTTTGACGGGCAACTACCCCGCAGTCGAATCCCAGGAGGAGACGAAGTGCCCCGACACCCCGCAACGCTCGCCGGCCCGCAACGGCTGGCCGCTGTCACTACGGTCATGGCGGTCGGGCTCGTGCTGCCGAGCATGATCAACTCAGGCGGCGGCCAGCCAGCCAGCGGCGCGAGACCGGCGGCCAGCCACGCGCCCGCTGCGAAGACCGTGTGGGCCGCCACCGCGTCGGGCCGGAAGGTCCCGGTGCGCCCGCCGAAGTTCATCCCGACGCCGGTCCATCCGGAGAAGATCACCCATCCGGGCGCGGACTCCATGCAGGCCGTCACCGCCGCTCACGGCAAGTGGCGGAAGGCCGTGCGGATGCGGCCGGCGATTACCACGATGCAGCTCCCCGGGATAGACATCAGCGCCTATCAGGGGAACATCAGCTGGGGCTCCGTATCGCCCTACGTCGATTTCTCATACGCAAAGGCCAGCGAGGGAACGTATTACACCAACCCGGATTTCTATAACCAGTATGAAGGGCCCTACGACAGCGGCATCATCCGCGGCGCCTACCATTTCGCCATTCCGGACAACTCCTCCGGGCAGTCCCAGGCCCGGTATTTCATCCAGCACGGCGGCGGCTGGTCCCCCGACGGCAGGACCCTGCCGGGTGCGCTCGACATCGAGTACAACCCGTACGGCAGCGAGTGCTACGGGCTCACCTCGTCGCAGATGAAGTCGTGGATCCAGGACTTCGTCCAGGAGTACGCCTACAAGGAGGGCGTGTACCCGGTGATCTACAGCACCACCGACTGGTGGACCACCTGCACCGGGAACGCCTCGCGGTTCGGCAAGTGGGATCCGCTGTGGATCGCCAACTACGGGGCGAGCGGCGGCGGCCCGCTGCCGCGCGGCTGGGGCTTCTACACCTTCTGGCAGTACTCCGACTCCGGCAACATGCCCGGTGACCAGGATGTCTTCAACGGCGACCACAACCGCCTCAGGGAACTGGCCAGCAAGGGCTGACCGCCCCCTGGCCCGGCTGAGCCGGCCCGGCCCAGTAAGCCCGGCTCCGCCGCCCGCCCAACGAGACGGTCACAACATACGTCAGTGGGCGAAACACGGCTAAGCCAACGGTTAGGATCGTTACCTACCCAAAGGTCGACTCACATTCTGTGATTCCCGAGGGGGAAACGGTGTCGCACGGTTGCGCCAGCCATCCGGTCAAGAACGTCTTCGTGGGACGCGAGAGCGAGATGGTGGTCCTCCGTGCGGCGTGGCAGTCGGCCGCGGGCGGTTCGGCCCGGGTGGTCGCTATCGAGGGTGACCCGGGCATCGGGAAGACCGCGCTGATCGAAACGCTGCTCGCGAGCGTTCCCGCGCTGGTGGTCCGGGTGGCCGCGGTCAGCTCAGAATCGCGGTACCCGTGGCGAATCCTGGACGAGATCACCGGGCGGCTGGCGCGGGCTCGCCTGGAGGGGCGGCCGGGCAGCATGGATCCCCTGGCCAGTCCCAGCTTCGTCGGGCAGGGCCTGACCGAGGCGCTGCAGGCCGCCGGGGAAGTGACCTTACTGGTCGACGACGCGCAGTGGGCCGACCGGGCGTCGATGGCCGCGCTGCAGTATGCGACAAGGCGCCTGCGTGACGACCCGGTCCTGCTGATCCTCGCCTACCGGCGGCATGGCGACGATTCGCAACTGGAGTACCAGACCGTCAGCCCCGGGCTGTCCAAGTCGTGGCGGCAGATCTTCGACGGCGAGCAGGGGCTGCATCTGGCGCTGGACGGCCTCCCGCCCGAGGACCTGCTGCGCCTGGCGGCCGCCAACGGCTACCCCGGGCTGTCTCCCGAGGGAGCGGGCCGCCTGCACGAGAGCACCGGCGGGAACCCCGGACACGTGCTCGAACTGCTCAGGCTGATGCCGATGCACTCGATCGTCACCGGCAGCGGGCCGCTTCCGGCGCCGCGCGGCCTGGCTCACACCATCGCCGCGCGGCTCGCGTCCTGCGCACGGGAGACCCGGGAACTGGTCGCCGGCGCGGCGGTCCTTGGCCAGCGGTTCAGCGTCGCCACGCTGCGCGAGGTGACCGGCATCCAGACCGCGGCCGCGCCGATCGCGGAGGCGATCGACGCGGGACTGCTCACCGAAGTTCCGGGAACGGGCGGGCGCGAACTGGCCTTCACCCAGGTCCTCACCCGCGAGGTGATCTACACCGACCTCAGCCGCAGCGTCCGGGTGCAGTTGCACCAGCGCTGCGCCCTGCTCGGCGGCCTGGGCGCGCTCCAGCACCGGATCGCCGCCGCCGACGGCCCCGACGAGCGGCTCGCCGCGGACCTGCAGCGGGCCGCGGCCGAACGGATGGCCGCCCAGGACATCCCCCGCGCGGCCGCCTACCTGCGCCAGGCACTTGACTGCAGCCCGCCGGGGCCGGCCCGGCTCAGCCTGATGCTGGCGACGGTCGAATCGCTGCTGGTGGCGGGGGATGCCATCGCCGCGCGCGAGTACGAGGGGGAACTGGCCGCAGCGCCCCGCGGGCCGTGGCGTGACTACGTCCTGGGCTATCAGACCCTGCTGAACGGCCACATCGACGAGGCGGCCGTCCTGTTCAAGGGCGCGCTCGCCGCGCTCGACGCCGGCTCCCCCGCTCCACCACACGCCAGCCCGTGGCCTGCGGACCTGCGGGCCAGGATCGACACGCAGCTTGCCATCATCGGCATCGTCACGCTCTCCTACCCGGACATGGCCGACTACGGCTCGGCCGCGGTAGCGGCCGGGTCGGCCGAGCCGTGGGTGAGCGGGTTCGCCTGGTTCGCCAGGACGGTGGGCATGACGCTCGCCGGCGACGGCGCGGCCGCGCTGGCCCTGCTCGCCGACGTCGGCGAACCCGGCGACGAGTCCGGCCTGGACGGGCTGGTCGCCCGCGGCCTGATCCGGCTGTGGACCGACGACCTCGGCGGTGCCGCCCAGGACCTGCGCACCGCGGTGCACCGGGCCACCCGCGGTGAGGCGCTGCGGGTCAGCCAGGCGCTGGGGTTCCTCGGCGAGGTCGAATACCGGCGCGGCATGCTCGGCGAGGCCGTCCTGTTCACCGACCTGGCCGCTGGCAACGCCGAAGACAACGACCGGTTCTGGGACTTCTCCGTGCTGCACGCGCTGGCGGCCTTCCCGCACGCCGCCCGCGGCGAGTGGGCCGAGGCCGAGCACCATGCCGCCCAGTCCGCGACCTGGGCGCGCACGTTCGGCATCTCGGCCGGGCTCGCCTTCGCCGCCGGTGCCAAGGCCGCGATTGCCCAGGCCAAGGGGGACGCGCAACGGCTGCTCGCGGCCGCCACCCAGCTCGAGGCGCACTACGACTCCGCCGAGCCGGGCACCCATCTGTTCGGCCCGGCCCGGGCGGACGCCCTGGCCCAGCTCGGCCGGATCGACGAGGCGGCCGAGGCGCTGGACCGCTTCGCCGCCGCCGCGGCGCGCACCGGCCGCAAGTCCGCCCTGATGGGCACGGCCCGGGTCGCGGCGCAGATCGCGATGGCCCGCGGGGACCATGACCGCGCCCAGGCCGAATGCGAACGGGCGAGCAGCCTGGCCCAGATGATCGGGCTGCCGCTGGAGGCCGGGCGCATCGGCCTGGTCGCTGCGCGGTGCCATCACCAGGCCGGACGGCGGGCCGCGGCGGAACGGGCGCTCCGCACCGCCCGCAAGCGGTTCATCATGATCGGCGCGAACGCCTACCGCCAGCTCGCCGACGAATGCGCCGCCGAGCTCGAGGATCGGCGTCGAGGACAGCCCGGACCCGTTCAAGGCCCTCACTCAGCGGGAGCAGGACATCGCACTGCTGGTCTGCCAGGGCATGTCGAACAAGCAGATCGCCGAGCGGCTCTACCTGAGCCCGAAGACCGTCGAGACGCACCTCACCCGGGTGTTCGCGAAACTCGACGTCGCCGCGCGCGGCGATCTGAAAGGGCTGCTTGACGGCGCGGATTAGCGCTCCTGCGGGATGCATGTGCGCCGTATAAGGGGTGCGGGTGCCAAAACCAGGGGGTCTGCCCTGACGCGTAGGTATATGGGTGGGTCCTATCATTGAGTGAGGTTGGCCAGAAGATCTCAATTAGGGGGGGCACGCGTTTTGCGCATCGTCCTCGACGTGCGGCAAACCACCGAAGGGCGCCTGGCGGGGGACCTCCGGATGGCGGGATCGCGTGCGACCAGACCATTCGAGGGTATTATCGAGCTGGTCGGGCTAATTGAGGTCTTTCTGGCCAACCCGCCGTCCGCACCCGGCATAGCCGGTGCCGACACGATGAACACAAGCAGCACCGCCGGATAGCCCATTCCGCCCAGCCAGCCTGCTTCCGCCTCGCACAGGCGGTTATTGCCCCGTCACGATGGCCCGCGCTCGCCAGGAGCGCCCCTGGGCCGACCGTGCGCCGAGGCCCTGCTTGGCAGGTCCGGCACCGCCCCGTACGGTCGTGATGAAGCCCTAACTGCTTCTTAACACCAAGCGACTTCGAGGGGTCATGGATAAAGCTGCTGAGATGGGCCCTCATCGTGGTGATCGTCGCCCTCGGTTTGGCCCTCCTGGCCGACAAGAGCGACCTTCGTCGTTACCAGCGCATGCGCCGCATGTGAGGAAGTAGCACCGCGGCGCAAGCGCAGCGGCCATGCCCGCTTGGCAGCGGTGAACACACGAGGCACCATGGTGGGGGGCGGCGCGGGGATCGCAGACTGAAGTTCGCCCGCTTGGACCGGCCGCAGTGCGGGCGGAGTCCGCTGGCGCTGCAACGAGGTTGCATACCAGGTCAACGGTTTCCCCCCGATGCCGGCCAGGGACTCAAGCGCAAAGTTCCGCCGCAGCCTCGGCTGCTGCCGAATGGCCTGGATGTGACGCTGCCATCGTTCTTGATCCTCGACCAGAGCCTTCTGGTAGGCCACACAAAGTTCCGGGGTAATCCGGGCGAGGCATCCCAGGGCAGCGTTGAGCGCCTCGACCCTCCGCGCCCGTTCCGCTGGCTCGATGGCGGTCGCGGACTCGACCATGCCGATGACCCGCCCGATGAACCGCTTCCTCTTGGTCAGGAATTCCCGCCAATACGCCAGGTCACCATCCGACGCAGACCTGTCCTGGTCGAGCAGCCAGAACGTACCTTCGGCGAGCACGTCGCCGAACTCCTCTGCCCGGGCCCGTTCGGGACGGTAGGGATCGTAAGGATCTTGATAGGCCTGCCCGACAGTCGCCACCGGCTGCAACCGCTTTCCCGCATCCAGGACGAAGAACCAGTCCTCGTTGTAGACATTGGGAAAAAAGGAGCGGTTGCGTTTGACGTCGACGGCAAGGGCCCCGCCACCGATGAACGTGTCCTGCCAGCCGCCAGCCTCGCGGAAGGCGTGGCAGACCATCGAGTTGTCCGGGAAGCCCCCTATGCGAAGCCCCACGGCGGTATGGGTGTCCAGCAAGCTAACGGCCCGGCTCAGATCGGCCGGATCGGGAACCCGGATGTCATCATCAAGGAAGACGACTCGCTTCCAGCGGAGCATATGGCTGAGCAGCAGCCCCAGGTTACGCTTAGTGCTCACGTCGGTCCGCCGCTCGAAGATGGTGCCGGCAAGCAGCCGTGACGTCTCCAGCGCGGGCAGCCGCAGATGAGCCGGTCCGGGCACGTCGATCGCGATCAAGTCCAACGCCCAGTCAAGGCGGGCATCAGCCTGGCTCGCACGTGTCATATCTCCGCTGTGCAAGGTAACCAGCGCGCAGCCCAGATAACGGGCCGCGCGTGCCGCGTCCTTCAGATTAGGGACCGGGCGTATGGTCGGCACGATGATCGCATCGACCTTCGCATGCGGCGATGCCTCATCCGTCTGCCAGAGCAGCTGCCGGTGGCCTCCATGATGATCCGGCGTCTTGGTGCCCACCATCACTTGGACCTCGACCACTCGAAGAGCCGCGTCTGTGGCAGCGTCCAGTCAGGAGTCAGTGCCCTGCCGTTCTCCACCGTCACCCGGCTAAGTATGCAGAATGCGTCGCTGTCACCGAAGGTCTCCCGAAGATATTCGGCGTTCCGATCCCGGAAGCTCTCATCGGTCAGCGCACGTGCGGCGCCATAAGTGCCTCGCCCATACATTCCATTGCAGATCGTCACGAACCGCTTCTGGTTGAAGGGGCTGACGGCACGGGCGAACAGCGCAACATCCTCCCGCAAGATCTTCTGATCGCCTAGATCGTCAAGCCGCGGACGGTGCACGACTTTCCGGCCATCTGCCTCCGTGACCTCGAAATAAGCACCTCCCTCGCCGTCCCAGTCGCCGACCTGTTTCACCGGGAGCTGGAGCCACTCCAGGACCGAAGTCGTCGCCTCGTTCCAGTCCACGCCGCCCAGCGAGACCAGATGCTCCGCGTAGTCATCGGAGGACAGCCGATCTGCGGCCTGGAACCTGACCCGGCTGGTGGGGTTGGCAGCCCGCAAGTGGCCGAACACTTCCAGCAGCGCATCCGGATCGGAGTACCGGTACAACTCGATGAAGTCGGGATCGCGCGGATCGGTATAGGGCATTTTCGCCAGCATGCTCTGCGGCAACTGGGCGCAGACGATGGTGACGCGTTCGTCCGGCCTGAAGTGGTATGGCCCAGCGCTGAGCGAGTAGCTGATCTCCTGGGCGGCAGCAAGGGCTGGCCGGGCCCAGGCTTGGCCTGGCGCGTCAAGAGCCTCGTTGCGCAACTGAGTCAGTTCCCGTAGGAGCGTCTCCCTGGCCGCCCGTTCTTGCGGGGTCATCTCGTCCGGGTCCAGCAGATGGCCGACGTGCCCATCGAAGGATTGAGGGCTGGCAAAGAATGTGGCGATGTCTTCGATCCTGGACGCCGGCGGTACCTTTGGGTTGGTCCGCGACTCCCAGGACGAGATGAGCGGCACACTCACGGAGTGCCTTCCAGCATTGCCAAGGGCCGCCGCAAGCTGAGCCTGGTTGACTTTCCTGCCTGGCCACTGCTCTTCACGAAGCCCCCGCAGGCGACGGGCGAGAGACTGGCGCGCATCCTGACTTTGCAAGGTTGTCCGTTCAACTGAACTTTAGTAATGCATGCAATCCAATACCATGCGCCGCCCGGTGACAACTGTTCGCGACTGCCCGCTACGGCGATCATGGTGCGGGCTCGGTTCGTCATGATGCTCCTCTCGACCGTAAGGCCGACGCTCCACGACGATGCTACACCTACTTAAGTAAAGTCTACTGAAGTACAGAGACTGATGTTGGAGTGGCGCAATGTGATCACTGAGACGCAACCGCGAAGGTCAGGGAAGGCCGCCGGGCACGCCCCCACGTGTGCGCCCGGCGGCCTGGCTCCGCCGCTGCCCTATGACGGGCGCGGCGAGCGGCGGTTTTGGGTGGCAATCCCCGGGCCGGCTTCGCCCGGGGATGCGGCCGCCCCGCGAGCACATCCCACGGCGAAGCGGAGCAACGCCACGCGCATGGCTGCGAACCTCGCCAACCGGGAAGCGCGGTGCCCGGCCTTCCGGCCCGCGGCAAGAGTGCGCGCCGTGGCCGCAGGCCCCGGCTTTCCGCCCACCACCCCATGACCGGTTACCGGCCAGCTTGCTGCGCCGCCCGCTCCAGCAACCGGCGCGCCCGGCCGCTCGCGACGGCGAGCTTGCCGAGGCGGGCTGTCTCATCGGAACCGTCCCGCGCGGCAATGATGACCACCAGATAGTTCGTCATGGCACCGATGGCCGCCACGGTAAGCGGGACCACCAGCGCCGCCACGCCAGCCCCGTCACCAAAGGCGCCGGCGACCACGGTTCGCGCCCGGATGAACATCGGTGCCAAGAGAACGGCGATATTCGCCATGGCGATCACGAACGCGACCCTGGTGAGACCATCCATTTCGTCGAGGTGCACGGCGCCCTCGTGGCTCTTGTAGCTGCGCATCCGGCGCCCGGTGAAGACCAGGAACCGATAGGACGCCACGGTCACCAAGGCGCCCAGCGCGACGGCGAGAGCCAGCCTCGCCGAGAACGGCCGAGCCCAGTCAACAGTGGTGACTCCGGCGAAGAAAAACAACACAAGGCAGCAGTCAAAGAACAGGGCGACCCCGGGGAAGCGCCGCACCCATGGGGCCACCCGGTGATGCTTGCGCGACCCCATGCCCGCATCGCGGTTGATCTGATTCCACAGATCTTCCTCCTCGGCCAGGATGTCCGCCACCGGGCACATACCGCCGTCCGGGTGCTTGACCATGATCTGAAGCTGGTAGCCGGCGGAGATGAATGGCATGCGGGCCGGCAGTTCCCCGTGGCCATACCGCGGCATAGGTTCGCCTGCATGCGGCCGCCCCGTTGCGGGCGATCGACTCCTGGCTGATGCGCGAGGTTTGCAGGCATTCTGGTCGTGATTGGTGTTCATGTCGCCCCCGGGCTCAGCCGGTAACCACCGGAGCATGGCTGACAATGATCACCTGGCTGCGCAGGGGGGCTTTCCCCCGTACAGCCCTGGCGATAGGAACCGGACCGGCACCGGCCCGCGATGCCCGCCCGGCGGAACCGGCCGGGCAGTCACTTGGCTGGCCTGAGCGATCCCGGGTGGGCAGGCCGAATAGGTTGCTTGCAGCAAGCACGGCGCGTTCCGCGACGATCTGCGGGAGGCGGTACGTCACGGGTCGCCGGCGAATTTGGCCAGGCAAAAGGGCTAAGGTGTGCATGGAAGTTCCTGGTGTCTGAGAGCGCTGGGATTTCTGGGCGGGCACCCCCGGGGCGAACGGGGGTGCCCGCATGAGCTGGATACGGCGAGCATGACGGCCTCCTGCGGCCGCAGGCTCTGCGTCTCACTTCGCTGGTAATCGCATGCCAATATTGAATACCATGCTAGCCTTTCCAGGCAAGACAATGAACAGGTAAAATTGTCTGGTAACAGTTTAAGGTGAGGTCATAACCTCAATTTACGTTGGCTATAAGCTAAGTAAATTCTCTCGCGAATGAAGCGAACTTTAGCGTCGGCTTGATATCACAAAATCTTAGCATCTTTCAGCTGAAGTTCAGTTAAGGACGACAGATGGGGAGGCATCCCGTCAATCCGCTCATAGGCAGGGAAGACAGCACCTCACCACCTCGCCCCGCTGTGCATCTTTGGTGTACCACCCGATCCGGGTGACCTCAGGTGCTCCCGTTCCGGGAGAGCATATTCGCCCAGGGTGCGCAGCGTCAGGCCCGCTGCAAACCGGGCAGATTGGACTGGCATCAGTACTGTCATGGGCTGCCGCCAGGCCGTATGCTCCTGGCATGCTCTCGAACGACAATAGAACTGCTGCGGGTGCGAGTTCCGTGGCCGACCTGCCGACCGGGTACAGCGTGAAGACTCTCATCGCGGATGAATGGCTCATTCTGCGGGATGCCCGGCTGGAAGCCTTGGCGGAGTCCCCCCAGTCGTTCTTGGCGAGATACGAGGTCGAGGCGGCCTACGACGAAGGGAAATGGCGCAGCGAGTTCGTCCGCGGCAAGTGGAGCATCGCGCTTGCGGACGGCCGAGTCGTCGGGCTCCTGGGTGCCACCAGAGAGCCCTGGATGCCGCCGCAGGACCGCGACCTGGAATACGTGTGGACCGCCGCCAGCCTCCGGCGGCGCGGAGTCGCCACGATGCTGCTCAAGACGGCGCTGGACCGTCTACCCCAGGCTGGAGTGCACACCTTCTGGGGGGTGCACACCGTCTGGCTGTGGGTCCTTGAAGGAAACGAGTCCGCTCGGCGCCTCTATGAGGGATTTGGCTTCCAGAGCACGCACCTGCGGCAGCGACTGCCGCCCAAACAAGGTAAGCGATACGAGGAACGGATGCGGCTCAGCCTGGATTGACTCAGGCCGGCACCGCCCGGGACTTCGGCCGAGTCGGTCAGCCGGAGCTTGCGCCTGGCCCGCTCGTAGAACGTGGTGCGGCCCAGCCGGACCACGTGGGCAGCCCCCGGGCGTGGCCGCAGCTCCACCCGGTCCCCCGGTTCCACATATGCGGCGCGGCCGGGGTGACCAGCAGCGCCTCGACCGCCGGGCTGACGAACGGGTGGCCGGCGGCCCGGACCGCGACCGCCGCGGTCGGCTGGCCGGGGAAGCGGACCAGGGCGACGTCGTTGAACGCGGTGACCTCCTGGCCACCGATGACGGCATCCACCGCCAGCCGCGGCTCGATGGTGAACTCCTGGCCGTCGATGGCGGACAGCGCACCGGCCAGCTCGGGCACGTCCACCTCGGCCAGGAACCCGAGCTTGCCCAGGTTCACCCCGAGCACCGGGGCGCGCTGCCGGTCGGCCAGCCGCAGCGCCCGCAGCTTCAGCTCCAGCGCCTGAACTTTCAAATTTCCTGCGGCTGACCACTCTGCATCTTAATCTCAACCCTTAACAACAGAACTCTAATTCAATGAAGAGGATTCTTCTTAAATTCCTTTCTTCGGCTACTAAAGTTGATTCAACTAAAGGATAGACGGCAGCTTAGCACGCTCGCGAGAAATCGGGGACGCTCCCTTGTCTAGGCGGAAAACTTCGTATTTAATATCTACATAGAAAGCTATGAAACAAGCCCGGGTGACTGACCCGCCAGATCACCACCCGCTGCCAGTGCGGGCATCCCCGTTCGCCCGGGGATGTCCGCGACAGAACCCCAGCCCTCTCACGGACAGAGACCAATTCGGGGCAGCGGGATCACCAGACCGCGGGCCAGCACTTAAGGGGACCACCATGGCTGCCACCGACGTCATCATCGTCGCAGCGATCTTCATTCTGGGGGCCGCCTTCGGTCTGGTCGCCGTCGTCAGCATCGGTATCCGGCATGAGGAGCGACTGTTCCGTGAGGACCGCCGCTACCAGCAGGAGCAGGGCAACTGGCCGGGACCGGACGGGCCCAGCCAGTTCTTCTCGGCAGCGCCTCCTGGGCTGGTATGTCATGGCGCCCGCGCCCTGACGGGTCTGTGGATCCGTCGCGAGAGATATACCGGCCCGCTCGCCATTCCCTGGCACGAGCGGCGGCATTGAGACGGCCGGGCCGGCGAGGTGCCGGGGGATGCGCCGGCCGGCCTGGCTCCCGGCCCCGCGCCGCACCGTTCCGGGGCATGGTGCGGCGCGGTCCGGGCCGGCAGGTTGTGCGCAAGCCGGATGGACTGTCACAATCCGAAGGGCATTAGAAGTCAGCGTTCGGAAGCGAGGGGCATCGGTTCCGTGGCCGGCTCACCGACCAGCTTCCGGGTAGAGGCGCTCACCGAGAACGAATGGCGGAGACTGCGGGACATCCGCCTCGCCGCTCTGAATACCGATCCCACTGCCTTCTTGTCGAGCCACGACACCGACTTGGCCGGCCTCGAACCGAGGTGGCGCCAGGAATTCTCGCGTGGCGAATGGTATGTCATGTGCGCGAGCGGCCAGGACGTTGGGCTTGTCGGCGCTACCAGCGGACCTGACCGACCGCCATACGAATGCGATTTGGAGTTCCTGTGGGTCGCGCCTGAATCCAGGCGAGCCGGTGGCGCCACGATGCTGCTCCGGACGGTCCTGGATCGCCTCCGGGACTGCGGGGTGCGCACGGCCTGGCTATGGATCTTGAACGGCAACGACTCTGCGCTGCGTCTTTACCAGCAATTCGGGTTCCAGAGCACGAATCAGCGGCAGCCACTGCCGAAGCAACCTGGCCGATACGAGGAACGGATGCGGCTGCTGCTCTCCTAGCCTGCCAACCACGCCGGATCAACATCAGTCCCGGGGCTGAGCCCACCCCGGCTGGCTCGGGACTTCCGCCGAGTCGGTCAGCCGGAGCTTGCGCCTGGCCCGCTCGTAGAACGTGGTGCGGCCCAGCCGGACCACGTGGGCGGCCCCGGGGCGTGGCCGCAGTTCCACCCGGTCCCCCGGTTCCACATACGCGGCGACCTGCCCGTCGACCTCCACGGCCAGCCGCCCGCTGGCGGGCAGGATGTCCAGCGCCAGGCTGTCTTGGATGGACAGCACCAGGCCGCGGTTGTAGGCCGAATGCGCCGCGGCGGGCGTGACCAGCAGCGCCTCGACCGCCGGGCTGACGATCGGCCCGCCGGCGGAGAAGCTGTAGGCGGTGGACCCGGTGGGCGTGGCCACGACGACCGCGTCGGCGGCGTAGCTGACGAACGGGTGGCCGGCGGCCCGGACCGCGACCGCCGCGGTCGGCTGGCCGGGGAAGCGGACCACGGCGACGTCGTTGAACGCGGTGACCTCCTGGCCGCCGATGACGGCATCCACCGCCAGCCGCGGCTCGATGGTGAACTCCTGGCCGTCGATGGCGGACAGCGCACCGGCCAGCTCGGGCACGTCCACCTCGGCCAGGAAGCCCGAGCTTGCCCAGGTTCACCCCGAGCACCGGGGCGCGCTGCCGGTCGGCCAGCCGCAGCGCCCGCAGCATCGTGCCGTCCCCGCCGAGGCTCACCAGCAGGTCGGAACGCTGGCCCAGCTCGGCGGCGGTGACCCCGACCGCGGCGCAGTTCAGCCTGCTGATCTCCGTCTCGATGCCCAGGACCTGGGCGCCGTTGTGCTGCGCCCAGCCCAGGACGGCGTTCACCGCCTCGGCGGAATCCCGGGCGGGGTGCAGCACCATGCCCACCACATGCATCCTTGTGCCGCCCCTCGCCTCTCGCCGGCTGCCAGTGTCCTACCCTCAGCGGAGGATAGCGCCTATGCCGCTGCAGAACCGGGTGACCCCGACCGGCGAGATCGTCACCGACCCGGGCCGTGGCCTGGTCATGGGCAACCGCGGCTGCCTGCACGGGCAGCGCCGCAGCCTCGGCGTCAGCCGGTGGCGCTCGAAGCTGTGGATCTGCTGCCTGCTGGAGTACAAGGGCGTCCAGCGCGACCCGATGCCGCCCGGCCGGTGGACCGCGCTGTTCTTCCTCGACGAGGCGACCGCGCTGTCCGCCGGGCACCGGCCGTGCGGGTACTGCCGCCGCGCCGACTACCTCACGTTCGCGCAGGCCTGGCGGGCCGCCCGGCATCTCCCCCGGCGCCCGCTGGCCCCGGAGATGGACGCGGCACTGCACGCCGAGCGGACCGACCGGTCCCGGCGCAAGCTCAGCTACCTGGCACCCGTCGCTGGCCTGCCCGACGGCGTCATGGTCCGGCTCGCGGGCCGGCCCGGCCTGCTCCTGAACGGCCAGGTTCGCCCGTGGTCCTTCCGCGGCTACGGCGCGCCCGCCCAGGCCGGGCCCGCCGGGTCGGTGGAGGTGCTGACCCCGCCGTCGATCGTCGCCGCGATCACGGCCGGCTACCAGCCGCTGGTCCACCCGAGCGCCCTGGCCGGCCTGCGGCCCGCGGAGGCACCGCAGGTGCGGGTTCAGGGAAGCCGCTAAGGCGCAGCCCGGCTCAGGCCTGGCCGGGCACGGCACCGACGACGGCGGCGTGGACGCGGCACACCTCGGCCAGCGAGTCCTGGTGCGCCGCACCGCTCACCGAGCTGGCCGGGTAGGCGCAGAGCAGGGAGAACGGGTACTGCGCGCCGATCTCGTTCCACATCGCCTCGACCTCGATGGCCGCGTTGACCTGGCCGAAGTCCCAGAGCAAGGCAACCATCTCGCCGAACATGTACACGGGCTTTCCGGCTTCGGCCGCCCGGCGGAGCACCGGGCTGATCGCCTGCCAGAAGCTGGCCGCGTTCGGCCAATCGGCGACCATGAACCGGTCCATCGTCTCGATCGCGTCCAGCGCGACATAGCGGCCGCCCGCCTGAGCCGTGGCGACATCGGCCCCGGCGCATGCCAGTTGGGCGGCGATGGCGGTCCGGTGCGCCGGAGTGGCGATTACGACGGCCACCCCGCCCGCGCGGAGGGCCTCCAGCAGGTGCGCGCTCACCTGCCCGGCGAGCTCGCCGCCGTCCTGGTAGAACAGCACGGCATGCCCGTGCGGACCTCCGCGAAGGTCCGGGGTCCCGGCAGCCATGGCAACTCCATCGCTGCGGGCGACTATGTCTTGACGTTCTAGGATAACGCGCTGTCACCGGCGAGGGCGGATAGCGCGGCGTGCGGCGCTTCAGGTACCTGTGCTACCCGCCCGCCGGCAGGTAAACCAGTGCGGGACGGCAGAATGGCCGGGCAGCCGGGGGGTAGTGAGGGGACGATGAGCGATCCGACAATGTCCGCCGCCAGCTTCCGCACGCTCTACGAGCGGCTTCGCGGCCAGGCGCCGTGGGGCCCCGGAGACCGCCGGGGCGCGCTGAACCACATCACCGCGGCGCGGCTGGCCGCCGCGGCAGGCGAGGTCCGGGCCGGGCGGAGCGTCACCCTGGCCGCCCCGCTGGCGGGCAGCGGCCCGGACAATCCCGAGCCGGGCGCGCGGCACATGAAGCGGCTGCCCACCGAGCCCTCCGAGGTGCCGGGGGTGTCGTTCGCCGCCGACCAGATCACGATGAACGTGCACGGCGACGTGGACAGCCATATCGACGCGCTCTGTCACGTCAGCTACGGCGGCACCCTGTACAACGGCGTCGCCCGGGCGCGGTCACCTCGCGCGGCGCGGCCGAGCTGTCGATCGACGACGTGCGTGACGGCATCGTCGGCCGGGGCGTGCTGCTGGACATTCCCCGGCTGCGCGGCGTCCCCTGGCTGGAGCCCGGCGATCATGTCACCGCAGCGGAACTGGCCGCGGCGGAGCAGGCGCAGCAGGTCCGCGTGGGGCCCGGTGACCTGCTGTTCGTCCGGCTCGGCCACCGCCGGCGGCGCGACGAGCTGGGTCGCTGGGACGTGGCGCGGTCCCGCGCCGGGCTGCACCCGGAGGCCTGCGAGTACCTGGCCGAGCGGCAGGTCGCCACGCTCGGCAGCGACGGCAACAGCGATACCGCGCCCAGCGTGGTGGACGAGGTCGCGTTCCCCGTGCATGTGCTGGCCATCAACGCGCTGGGCCTGTACCTGCTCGACTACCTGCAGTTCGAGGACCTGGTGCCGGCCTGCGAAGCGGCGGGCCGCTGGTCGTTCCTGTGCGTCGTCGCGCCACTGCGGCTGCCCGGCGGCACCGGCTCCCCGGTGAACCCCATCGCCGTGCTGTGACGGCCGCGGGTCACAGCAGCCCGAGTTCCGCGGTGACCGGGTCGATCCGGGCGCTGCCGGCGGGCCCGACCGCGCAGCAGGTCACCGTGCCCGGCGCTACCTGGGTGCGGCCCGCGTCCTGGATGAGTTCCACCGGCAGCCCGGCGGCGCGGGCCCGCCGCGCCACGTCCAGCAACTCGTCCGCCGAGGCCACCTTCAGTACCACCTTCGGCTGTCCCTCGGCCAGCCACGCGGCGAAGTCCCGGCTGCGGCTGGTGGCCAGCACCGCGGCCACCGCGGCGTGCGCCACCTGCGCCGCGATCTTCCCGCGCCCCATGCCGAGGTCGGTCCGGACGATCAGTACCAGCTTCGCCGCCATGGCCACGCCTATCCGCCCGCGCAGCCGACCGCGCGGGCGTAACGCTGCGGCGACATCCGGTACAGCGCCACCGCGCCGGGGTTGCTCAGCACCAGGTCGAACACCCACCGGTGGCGCACGTAGAACCAGTAGTCGGTGAGCTGCTGCCCGCCGATCTCGTAGTGCACCAGCCAGGCTCCCGGCGGGCCCGGGCCGGCGCTCTCGGTCACCGACGCCTGGTGCGGGCCGGGGCAGTCCCGGTGCCGCCTGATGTACCCCGCCTGGCTGACGATGGCCCGGCTGCGCGCGTCCCAGCGCGCGTAGACCGGCGCGTAGTCGCCGCTGTCGTAGTCGTGGTTGAACGCCGTGGCGATCCGGAGCAGCGCCGCCGCGGTCCGCGGGTCGGGCGGCAGCGGCGCGGGGGGCCGGGTGGCGCTCGGGGCGCCGCCGCCGCACCCGGCGGCGAGCAGGGCCGCGGCGGCAAGAGCCAGCGCGCACCGCCGCAGGCCTGGCCCGGCCAGCGCCGGCGGCCCCAGTCTCCTCTTGCGCACCATCCCACCTTTGTAGCCGAACGAGACAGCGCTCAGCCCGTGATCCGCCCGCCCGGGTGGCGCCGGGCGCCCGAGGAGCAGGCCGGTCCCCGGGCACGGGCGCCGCCGGATCAGCGCCGCCAGCACGGCCCCCCTGCTAAGCAGGCCGGCGCTGCGAATCTCCTGGCGCCTGGCGGCTGGCCGGCTACGACGGCCCGCAGCGCCGCTGGCCGCGGTGAGCTAGCGGAACCGGAGGCCCGGGCCGCCGTGGCCGAGCAGCGCCGCGACGGCGGCCAGGACGGCCACGCCGGTGACCGCCACGGTGACCAGCAGCAGCCGCCGCTGCCGGGCGCCGGGCCCGGTCGTGGCGCTGACGTAGCGGCCGAGCGACCAGATCAGCGGGGTGACCAGGAGCACCAGCAGGCCGGCCACGGGTTCCTTCCGCAGCATCGCCAGGCCGACGGCGCCGAAGCCCATCGCGGTCCGCGCCCAGGCCAGCCTGGTCCGCTCCGCCGCGGATCCCGGGCCCAGGTCCTCGGGGTCCTCGGGCAGCGCCGGGGCACCGCCGGGGGGCGGTCCTGCGCCCCGCCGGGCAGCATCACGGCGCTCCTACCGGACCGCGGAGACGAGCAGGACGACCGCGGACAGGGTGGCGACGCCGGTGATCGTGACGACCAGGATCCGGGGCAGCACGGACTGCGGGATCGGCTCGCTGCGGCGCAGCGCGGACTGGGTGCGGCGCCATTCCCGGAAGGCGGTCACCGACACGGCCGCGCCCAGCACGATCAGCGGGACGCCGAGCGCGTGCCGCCCCCAGGGCACGCCGGGGAACGGCGGCAGCAACTGGACGATGCCGAGCCCGGCCACCACCAGTGCGAGCGCGGTCCGGTTCCAGGCCAGGAACGTGCGCTCGTTGGCCAGGGTGAACCGGACATCCGGCTCCGCGCCGCCGCTCTCACCGCCCTGGCCCTCGTCGGGACCGCCGTCGCTGCCCGTGGCTCCTCCCTGCACCGCCGGTTGCCTAGCGCACCCATCGTGACAGGTGCGGCCGGGCAGTGGTGCGGGCGGTGCCTGCTTGCCCCGGCGGTGTCAGTGCGCGGATCAGGCCCCGGGCGTGTGATATGCCAGCAGCGGCACCCACCGGACCCTGGGCATCGATGTCACCCCTCCAGCGGCCAGGGCTGCGCCCAGCCGCGAGTCCATGAATGCCCCCTGCTCGGCGCGGGAACTCCACACCTCGGTGACGATGAAGGTGCCGTCGTCGGCGGTGCCGGCCGCGTGTGACAGCAGCCCGGGCGCCCAGTCCCCCTCCCCCGTCCGCATGTCGATGCCAAGGAGGGCGTTCACCTTGGCGTAGTCAGCTTCCGTCACCCCGCTGAACTCAAGAATCAGCACTTCGGGCATGGCAACTCCATCCTGCGATCGGCCCAGGAGTGAGGAAGGTGCGATGTGCGGTGCCGCCCCCCGGTCCCCCCCGGAGCACCCAACCGGTCCCCGTAGCGTTCACCGGGGATTGACCCCGGCCTTGCCTACGGCCTTCGTTGCTGATCATGCCACCTGGCCGCGCAGCGTGCACCCCCTGACCGGCACCGCCGCGACCGCCTCCCGGGCCCGGGCGCGGGACGCTCTGCCATCCTGGCTCCATGACCAAGCGAATCTGCGTCACCGGCGCCAGCGGCCGGGCGGGCCGGGTCACGGTCGCCGAACTCCTCGCCCATGGGTACGACGTCGTGGCCACCGACCTGGTGAAGCCACCGCAGGACCTGGGCACGGCCTGCTGCTGGCCGACCTGACCGACCACGGCCAGGCGGTGGAGGTGCTCGCGGGCATCGACGCCGTCGTTCACCTGGCCAACATCCCGGCACCGGACATCCACACCCCGGCGATCACCTTCAACGCCAACATGGCCATGAACTTCAACGTGTTCCTGGCGGCGGCGCAGGTCCGCCTCGAACGTGTCGTCTGGGCGTCCAGCGAGACCACGCTGGGCCTGCCGTTCGACGACCCGCCGCGGTACGCCCCGGTGGACGAGGACCACTACCCGGTGCCGACGACCACCTACGCGCTGTCGAAGGTCGCCAGCGAGACCGTGGCCACGCACATCGCCGAGTGGTCCGGCGTCCCGTTCATCGGGCTGCGGTTCTCCAACATCCTCGGCCCCGCCGACTACGAGCAGTTCCCCTCGTACTGGCCGGACCCGCGTGCTGCGCAAGTGGAACCTGTGGGGCTACATCGACGAGCGGGACGCGGCCGCGGCCTGCCGGCTGGCCCTGGAGGCGCCCGCCGAGGGCAGCGCGAGCTACATCATCGCCGCGGCCGACACGGTGATGAACCGGCCGTCGGCGGAGCCTGCTCAAGGAGGTCTTCCCCGGCGTGCCGCCTCACCCGCGACGTGGGCGAGTTCGGCTCGCTGCTGGCCACCGACCGGGCCAGGGAGGCGCTCGGTTTCGTGCCGCAGCACTCCTGGCGCGACCACGTGGCGGCACCAGGAATCCTGACCGGCGGCGCTCCCGGCCCGGGTTCGGGCACCGCGGGCGCGCGCCCGGCCGCGGCCCCGCCGGAGTTGACGTGAATTGCCCCCCAGCGGGAGGCTTGTGCCCGGCCCGAGCAGGGCGCTGTGCGGCAGCGCCCAAATCCGGCAGCTCAATCACGCCCACGCCGCCGCCCCAGGTTGGGAGGGACTGTGACCACGCAGCGCTCTCTGCGATGGCTGCCGCCACACGCCAAGGGGTCGCCGAACGGGCACCGCGCGGGCCCACGGCAGCTCGCCTCGGGGTCGGTCCTGGCAGGCGCTCCAGTGGGGCCGCTCGTCCTGGGTGGACATCGTCTGGGTCGCGTTCGTCGGCGCTCAACCTGGTGGCGATGCGGTTCCTGCCGCGTGGCAGACGATCCCGTTCCTCGCCATCTGGGTGAGCCTGACCGTCGATCTACGGGTTCCGGCTGTGGCGCATCCAGCCGACCATCCTGACCCTGGCCGCGGTGACGCATCGCCACCGGCGGCATCATCGGCGTCCAGGTGCTCAAGGGCCAACAGGACGCCGACTACCTCGCCGAGGTCCCGCTGATCGCGCTGATGTTCCTGGTGATGGTCTGGCATGGCCGCAGGCGGCTGGCGGCCACCGAGGAACGGCTCGCCGCGATGGAGGAGGTGCAGCGGGTCTCCCAGGAGAACCTGCGGCTGCTGAAGCAGCAGCGCCGGTTCCTCCAGGACGCCTCCCACGAGCTCGGCACCCCCATCACGGTCGCGCTGGGCCACGCCGAGCTGATCGAGCGGGCGGTCGGCCACACCCGGTCGTGGCCGAGGACGCGCGGGTCGTCGCCGACGAGCTGATGCGGCTGCGGCGGCTGTCCACCCGGATGCTGCTGCTCGCCTCGGCCGAGGGCCCCGACTTCCTGCACCTGACCCCGGTCGCGGTCGAGTCCGTGGTGGTCGACGCGCTGGACCGGTGGGGTCACACGCCGCGGCGCTGGCGGCTCGGCCCGGTGACCGAGGCCACCGTCCCCGGCGACCGTGACCGGCTCGCGGTCGCGCTCGACGCGCTGCTGGAGAACGCCGTGGCACACACCTCGCCCGGCGACCGCATCGAGGTCGGCGCCGGGCTCGAAGAAGGCTGCGTGGTGCTGGCGGTGACCGATTCCGGGTGCGGCATCCAGGACGCGGACCTGCAGCGGATCTTCAAGCGCTTCGCCCGGGCCGAACCGCACCGCAGCCGCCAGAGCGGCGGGCTCGGGCTCGGCCTGGCGATCGTGCAGGCGATCGCGGAGGCGCACGGCGGCTCGGTGCGGGTGCAGAGCACGTTCGGCCACGGCTCGATGTTCGAGATGCTCGTGCCGCTGGCCCCGGCCGCCCCGGCGCCGGCCGCCACCGACCGGGCCAGCCGCGCGGTGAGCTGAGGGCGGTCAGCCGGGAGCCAGCCGGTCCGCGTGGCGCGGCGCCAGGCCTTGGTCAGACCTTGCGCAGGAACGCGTTGGCGATCGGCGCCGAGGCGTCGGCGCCGACCCCACCGCCCTCGACGAGCACCGCGAAGGCCAGGTCGCCGCGGTAGCCGATGAACCAGGCGTGCGACGGCGGGTTGGGGCCAGACCCGTACTCGGCCGTCCCGGTCTTCCCGTAGACCCCGGGCGGGAAGCCGACCCCGGCCGCGGTGCCGCTGGTGACCACGGCCCGCATCATCGGGCGCAGCGTGTTCAGCATCGCGGTGCTCGAGCTTGCGCGGCTGGGCGGACTGCGCGCGGCGCCGGGCTGGTCACCAGCTGCGGCGGCCGCCAGGTGCCGTTCTCGATCGCCGCCGCCACGGTCGCCTGGCTGAGCGGGTTGACCAGGTCGGTGCCCTGGCCGAACGCGTCGGCCGCCAGGTCCACCGGCTGGTGCGGGGTGCTGAACTGGCCGAGCGTCGCGGGGATGCCCAGATTCGGCCTGGCGTTGAAGCCGAACTCCTCGGCCATCGCCCCCAGCGAGGCCGCCGTCCAGGTGCTGCGAGGCGAGCATGGCGAAGGTGGTGTTGCACGAGATCGCGAACGCGTTCAGCAGGCTGGTGGTGCCGAGGTGCTCGTTGTCGAAGTTGTGGAACGTCCGGCCGCCGATGTTCACCGTGGGCGGGCACTGCACCGTGGTCGAGGGCCGCAGCCCCTTCTTGGTGAGCGCCGAGGCGGTCACCACCTTGAACGTCGACCCGGGCGGGAAGATGCCCGGACAGCGCGCGGTCGAACCCGCCCGGCCGCTCGATGACGGCCAGCACCTTGCCGGTGGACGGCTGGAGCACCACCATGTCGACCGGCTTGGACGTCGCCGCGGTCGATGACGGCGTGCGACGCGGCCAGCTGGTAGCGCATGTCGATGCTGGTCTGGACGCGACTGGCCCGGGACCGCGGCGAACTGCGCGGCCGTCGCGTCCACCTGTCTTGCCCGGGCCCTCGATCCGGATGGTGAGCGACGGGCCGGCCCGCCAGCCGGGCCTGGTAGGCCTGCTCGATCCCGCCCTGGCCGATCAGGTCGCCCTTCTGGTACGGCGCGCCGAGCTGCCTTGGCCTGGGCGGCGGTGGCCGCGACCACG
Organism: uncultured Actinomycetes bacterium; assembly: GCA_963725125.1. Taxonomy (GTDB): domain Bacteria; phylum Actinomycetota; class Actinomycetes; order Streptosporangiales; family Streptosporangiaceae; genus DASXKD01. The sequence goes on along the minus strand of CAVRXW010000065.1, from coordinate 92,512 downwards.
TTGCCGGTCAGCAGCGAGATGGACCCGGACTCGCGCGATCATCGCGGGCGAGCTGAGCACGGTACCGTCGGTCGCGAGGACCTGCCCCCTGGCCGGCCACACCGCGCTGCAGCACGAACCGCTCGCCCGTCCTGCAGCGCCGGGTAGATGGCGGCCGGGCTCCAGCTCACCCACCAGTGCCGGTTCTGCTTGACCAGCGGCGAGCTGGCCCCGGTAGGTCCAGATGTGGCCGCTGGCCAGGTCGGCCGTCGCGGTGAACCGCGCCTCGCGGACCCGCCGTCCTGCGTCACCCGGCCGAGCACCAGGTGCAGCTGGCGCACGCCGAGCTGCGCGGCCGACTGCCGTCAGCGGGCCGGCCAGCCCGCCGGCGGCTCGTGCACGCTGACCTTGTTCATGGCCGGGTAGTCACCCTTCTGCCAGCCGGCCAGGTAGCTGGCCGCGGTCTGCTGCGGGCTGCCCTCGGTGCGCAGCAGCAGGTAGCCGGCCCCGCCCGCGGCGAGCGCGAGCACCAGCACCGAACGGTCACGACGATGACGGTCGCGCCGCCGCCCCCGCCGCGGCCTTCACGCCCGCGCGCCGCGATCGCTGAACGGCCGATGGGATCGCCTCCATAGGTCACCCTTTCGCGCATGAAGCCGCCCGCGCCAGCCGGGCCTCAACGATAGCGGCGTTTCTGCTGGTGACCCGGCCGCCGCGCCGGGCAAATGATCCAGCTCGCATCGCCGGCGCGAAAGTCCGGCCGCTCAGCCGGCTTCCAGCTCGCGCTTCAGGCGCGCCAGGGTGGTCCGCATCCCCTCGCGGTTGGCCTCGGGCCGGTCGTTGGCGACCTTGCCGGTGAACACCCGGCCGAGCACATGCGCGCCGCGGCCGCGCTTGTCCAGCCAGCTCTCGGTGACCTCGGTGCCCCCGTCGACCGCCGCCATCCGGTAGCTCCAGCGTGACACCGGCATCCCGAACGTGGTGACGTCGAACGCGAACTCCTCGCCAGGCCGGGCGGTCACCACCTGGCAGGTGGTGAACCACACCAGCGGCCCGCGCCGGTTCAGGCCCGACGAACCGCGCGGGCAGTGCCGTCCCGCCGCGACCACACCAGCACGGCGAAGCACTCCGGGCTCCACCGCGCCATCCGCCGCACGTCGGACACGGCCCGGTAGACGTCGGCGGGCGGAACGCCGACCGTGATGCGCTCGGCGAGTTCGGCCGGCAGGGACTCTGCCATGCTCATGCCACCCTGGGGCAGCGACGGGGCTCAGCCCGCCGACACCGGAAGGTGCGCCGGGCCGCGCAGGTTGATCCGGCCATTCCACACCACGTCGCCGTCCAGCGCCAGGCCGGGGAACCGGGCGGTGAGCCGCTCGAACGCGATGCTGGCCTCCAGCCGGGCCAGGGACGCGCCCAGGCAGTGATGCGGTCCCGCGCCGAACGACACGTGCTGCCGCGCGTTCTCCCGGTCGCAGGTTCAGCCCGGCGGCGTCCGGGCCCCAGAACCGCTCGTCCCGGTTGGCCGAGCCGAGGCTCGCCATGACGAACGCGCCCGCCGGGATCGTCGGTGCCGCCCACCGTGACCGGTTCCAGGGTGATCCGCCTGCTCGCCTGCACCGGGCTGTCGTAGCGGAGCAGTTCCTCGACGGCGTTGCCGACCAGGGCGGGGTCGGCGCGCAGCAGCGCGAGCTGGCCGGGATGGCGCAGCAGCGCCAGGGTGCCGCCCGCGATCAGGTTGACCGTGGTCTCGTGCCCGGCGATGTAGAGCAGCAGCGTCTGCGCGACCAGTTCGTCGTCGTCGAGCACGTCGCCGTCGTCCTCGGCGTGGATCAGCGCGGTGAGCAGGTCGTCGGCCGGGTTGGCCCGCTTCCAGGCGATCATCTCCGCCGCGATCGCGGTCAGCTCGTCGTCGGCGGCCATGATCGCCGCGACCAGCTCCGGGTCCGCGACCGGTTCCAGCGAGCGCACCACGGTGCCGGTGAGCTGCCGGATCCGCTCGTGGTCGGCGGGCGGCGTGCCGAGCATCTCGGCGATCACGCTGAACGGCAGCGGGAACGCGAGCGCGTCGACCAGGTCCACCCGGCGCTGCGCGGCCATGGCGTCGAGCATGCCGTCGACCAGGTCGGTGATCCGCGGCCGCAGCGCCTGGATGGCCCGCGGGGTGAACGCCTTGGACACCAGCCTGCGCAGCCTGGTGTGGTCCGGCGGGTCCCGGTCGAGCATGGACACCGCGCTGGCCCGCGGCGGCTCCTCGACGCCGTACACCTCGTCCCGCATCTGCCGGAGCAGGCTGTCGGCGGCCACGTTGCCATCCTCGACGGACAGGCCGGGCGTCCGCAGCAGCCACGACACCTCGTCATAGCCGGTGAGCAGCCAGAACCCGAACGGGTGCTGGTAGACAGGCGCCTTCGCGCGCATCAGCTCGTACTGCGGATAGGGGTCGTCGGTGAAGCCGGGTGCGAACGGGTCGAACAGCGGTGGGGGCAGCGTCTCGGTCACGGTGGGACTCCAACATACGCTGTGACTTTCACATACTCTGTGTATGTCACTATACTCAGCGTATGACCGAGGTCAAGAGCCGCCGCGAGATGTACTCGGCGGCCACCAGGGCGGCGCTGCTCGACGAGGCGACCGCGCTGTTCGCCGAGCGCGGCTACGCCGGGACCTCGCTGGAGGACGTGGCGTCCGCGAGCCAGGTGACCCGCGGTGCGGTCTACCATCACTTCGCCAGCAAGCAGGCCCTGTTCGAGGCCGTGCTGGAAATGCAGGAGGCCCGCGCGACCGAGGCGATCGCCGCCGCCGCGGCCGCGCCGGACCCGTGGGACTCGGCGATCCTCGCGCTCGACGCCTACCTGCGGCAGTGCTGCGATCCGGTGTATGGCCGCCTGGTCTGGCTGGAGGGCCCGGCCGCACTGGGCTGGCGCCGCTGGCGCGAATGCGAGCGGAACTACGCCTACGGGCTGGTCGAGCACTTCATCAGGGACCTGGTCGACGGCGGCTACCTGGACGGCACCGGCTTCGACACCCTGGTGCAGTTCTCCTTCTGGATGCTCGGCGGCGCCGGCCTGGCCGTGGCGGAGGCGCCGGCCGCAGGACAAGCCCCGGGTGCGGGACGAGTGGGGCCGCCTCATCGGCCAGGCGATCGGGTCACTGCGGATCCGGTGACTTCCTGGCAGGCTGGGCGCCACGACCGTTTTGCCCGTAAGTTGCGGGTAGCGGTGGCGCGCAGAATGGCGGAGGTGTCGCATGATACGGCGCAGGGCGACGTTGCTGCTGGGCTTGGTCGGGCTGGCGCTGCTGGCCGCGGCGGCCGCCCGGGTCATCTACACCAGCAGCGGCGCCGGGATCGTCACGCTGCTGGTCATCGGCGCGGTGCTGCTCGTCAGCCCGTTCGTCATCGCCAGGGTGGAACGGCTGTCGATGAACTCGGGCGGGTTCGGGCTCCAGCTGACCCGCGAAATGGCCGACATGGGCGCGCCGAATGCGGCACGCATCATCGAGCACGCCGACCTCGGCAGGTTCGCCGAGTCCTACGCCGTCGTGCACACCGAGCTGGCTGACTCCCGGTTCGAGAGCGCCCAGGGGCACCTGCAGGACCTGCTCATCCAGCGGTCCGCGGCCCTGGCCCGCCAGGAGAAGTTCGAGCCTGCCGAGGTCAGGACGATCTTCACGAACGCCTCCCCGGCCGCGCGCGCACTGGCCATGGGGCTGATGAAGGGCGACCCGTCGCTGGCCGACGGGGCCACCATCCTGGCGGCGATCGCCGACCCGCGCTCACCGGGCGAGCAGTACCAGGGCCTCGAACTCGCCAAGGCCTGCTGGCCCCAGCTCTCCAAGTCCTACCGCAGCGCGATCCAGTCGGTGGTCGCCGACAACGCCGCGGGCGACGCGGACAGCGACCGGCGGCGCATGGCCGCGGAGGTCCGGGCCCTCCCCGTCACCTGACCTGCCCCGGTAGAGTGCCCCGCAGCGGCGGCGGGCGGCGGGGAGGTCGCATGGATCAGGGATCTTCACCCGCGGTGCGGGCGCTGCGGCAGGCGCAGCAGGCGGCGGCCTACGCCCGCCGCACCGGCTGCGGTATCGACGAGGCCACCGCAGCGCTGGCGGAATCCGCTGGCCCCGGGCTTCCCGGCGGGCCCGTCCCGCTGTCCCGGCGTGCCGTGCTCGGCGGTGCCGGCGCGGCAGCCCTGGCGGCGGCCGTTCCGGCCTGGCTGGCCGCGCCCGCCCGGGCGGCGAGCCGGGCACGCGCATCCGGCACGAGCCCGCGGGTGGTCATCATCGGCTCGGGCCTCGCCGGGCTCGGCTGCGCCTACCGGCTGTGGGCCTCCCACGGCATCCGCAGCGAGGTCTACGAGTACAACGCCGGTCCGGGCCGGCGGCCGCATCTTCACCCTGCGCGGCTTCTTCGACGGCGGGCAGTACGCCGAGCAGCACGGCGAGTTCATCTCCAGCGAGCACACCGCGATCCGGCGGCTGGCCGCGCGCGTTCGGCCTGCATCCTGGACAACGTGAACGCCTACCCGCCGCACACCCGCGCACAGGACTACCGGTTCCGGTTCGGCGGCCGGTTCTGGCCGCAGGCCGCGCTGAACCGCGACTGGCACGAGTGGGGCTGGCGGCTGTTCCACGACGCCGCGTTCCGCAAGGCGCCCTGGCCCACCCTGTACAACAAGCACACCGCCTGGGGGCTGCGCTGGGACCACATGCCCGCGACCGAGTGGATCGAGCAGCACATCCCCGGCGGCCTCGACAGCGACTTCGGCGCGCTGTGCGTGTCCGTCCTGCTCGACGAGTACGGCGGCCCGGTCGCCGAGCAGTCCGCGCTCAACCTCGTCTACCTGCTCGGCCTCTACGACAGCGCGGCCAGCGGGCTGCCAGCCGAAGGGCTCAGCCCGCAGCTGTCCGGCACCGACGAGAAGTGGCACCTCCGCGGCGGCAACGACCAGCTCATCTCGGGGCTGATCGAGCGCCTGCCCGGCCGGCACGGTCCACCTGGGCGAACGGCTGGTGGCGGTGCGCGCCGCGGCCACGGCCGGTACACGTGCACGTTCGCCAGCGGCGCAGCGCACCCGGGATCGTACGCCGACCACGTGGTGCTCGCGCTGCCGTTCACCAAGCTGCGCGAGGTGGACACTGCACGGAATCGAACTGCCGCCGCGGCAGCTGCCGGGCCATCCGCGACCGAGCCGCTGGGCGCGAACGCGAAGATCCAGCTGCAGTTCTCCAGCCGGGTGTGGAACACCGACCACTGGACCGGGAACATGTACACCGACGGCGTCGTCCAGGGCGGCTGGGAGACCACGGTGGACCAGCCGGGCGCCCAGGGGATCCTGATCGCGCTGCCGGGCGGCGAGGTCGGCGCCACGCTCGGCCCGCACTACGGCCTGCACCAGCTACGAGGGGCCTGCGCCGGACCGGATGGCCCGCGACTTCCTCGACTGCTTCGAGCGGAACTTCCCCGGCGCGCGGCCGGGCCTACAACGGCAAGGCGTACTACGCCTGGTCGGCCGGGGACCCGCACACCGGCGGCGCCTACTCCTACCTGAAGACCGGCCAGTACACCGGCTTCAACGGCATCCAGGGGCGGCGGCACGGCGGCCTGCACTTCGCCGGCGAGCACACCTCGGTGAACTTCCAGGGCTACATGGAGGGCGCGCTGCGCAGCGGCTACCGGTGCGCCGCGCGAGATCACCGGCGGCTGAGCGCAGCTCAGAAGGCTCGCCGCCGGACCCTCCAGACGCAGCCCGCGGCCAGACCCAGCGCGAGGACGACGAAGATCCCGGTCTCGTACCCCTGGAACGTCCAGTACGTGCCGCCGGGGTGGTACGTCACGTACTGCCGTAGGCCCAGCCTGCCGAGTGCGTCCTGGCAGGCATTCATCGACGTGGTGTTGCCCATGCACGCGGCGAGGGCCGGCCCGGTGAACACGTGGCCCGCCGGGGTCAGGGTCTGGTTGGCCAGGACCCACGCGCCCGGCAGGTTGACCGCTGCCGCGACGGTCATGCTGCCGTTGCTGCTGGTGGCGAGCTCGGTGAGGTTGGCGGCGTTGAATGCCGAGCTGGCATGCACCGGCGCGATGAGGTGCGGCCGGATCCACAGCGGCATGACGATCTGCACGGCGGCGAAGACGGCGAGCGTGATCGCCATGGCCGGGACGGTGCGGCGGATGAGCACGCCGGCGGTGATGCCCAGCGCGAACGCGAACGCGGCGTAGCCAAGGGGGACGATGCCGCGCGTGTCGAAGAGCACCGTCGCGAACCGGTCGAGGCCGGGGGTTCCATTACGGCCCCCGGGCAGGGCGCTGGCCCGGTCGATCGGGCTGGCCCACCAGCTCACCATGAGGGTGAGCAGCCCGGCGGTGGCAATGCTGGCCAGCCCGATCAGGCCCAGCTTGACGGCCATCCAGCGGACCCGGGTGACGCTCTGGTTCCAGGCCAGCCGGAACGTGCCGGCCTCGATCTCCCGGGTGACCAGTGGCGCTCCCCAGAAGATCCCGATGAGGGCCGGCGTGACCAGAAGCAATGCGATGGTGAGGTCGAACAGCATCCTGTAGCCGCTGGCCTGCACCTGCTGCGTGAAGGCGCTGACGAGCGGCCCGCAGTCGCCGTGCACCTGGCAGGTCGCCACGCCACTGCTGTCGAACAGGTGGGCCAGGTGCAGGCCGGTGACCGCGAGAACGATCGCGAGCACGGCCAGCGCGGCGGCGCCCGCGATGGCCTGGGCACGGAACTGGCGCCAGGTCAGCCACATCATCGCGCTACCTCCAGTGCTGGCTGGCGGCCTGGCTCCGGGCCCGCGGCCTGGCTCATGTAGGCGAGGACCACGTCCTCCAGGCTCACCTGGCTGACGGTCCAGGCCGGGTCGTGGACCGGGGCGTCGGTGCGGATCAGCAGCGTGCTCTGCCGGTCGGTGTGGCTGGCGGAGACAATCTCCCAGTCACCCGGGAGCGCCCCGGGATCCCGGCGCGGCCCGGTGACCAGGTGATGGGCGGCGAGCAGCCGGTCCACCTCACCGGCCACCCGCACCCGCGAGGCGACCAGCACGATCAGGTAGTCGCAGACCCGCTCCAGGTCGGCGACCAGGTGTGAGGACAGCACCACGCTGACCTGCTGGTCGGCGGTGAACTCCATCAGGCTTTGCAGGAACTCGCGCCGGGCCAGCGGATCCAGGCTGGCGATGGGCTCGTCCAGGAGCAGCAGTTCGGGCCGCTTGGCCACGGCGAGGGTCAGGGCGAGCTGGGCGCGCTGCCCGCCGGACAGCTTCCCTGCCTTCCTGGCGGGGTCCAGGCCGAGCCGGCCGATCCGGTCGCGGGCCAGGCCGGCGTCCCAGCGGGGGTTCATCCGCTCCCCCATGCGCAGGTGGTCGGCGACCGAGAGCGCGGCGTAGGTGGGGGTGTCCTGGGCGACGAAGCCGACCCTGGCGAGCTGCGCCGGGCTGCCGCCGGGGCGCCCACCCAGCACCTCGATGGTGCCCGACGTCGGGGTGAGCATGCCGGTGGCCAGGTGCAGCAGGGTTGTCTTGCCCGCCCCGTTCGGGCCGACCAGCCCGGCCACCCGCCCGGCGGGGATGTCCAGGGTGCAGTCGGTCAGCGCCTGGGTCCTCCGGTACCGCTTGCCCAGCCGGCGGGCCTGCACGGCGGCAGTCATGCTATGTCCTCCTCATAGGCGGACCGAAACGTGCTCTGGAACAGGGCCTCGATGCTCTCGTCGTCCAGGCCCGCCCGCCGCGCCTTCGCGAGCCATTTGCCCAGGTCAGCGCGGAGGGGCTGGTAGTCCGCCAGGGATCCGCCGTTCAGGGTCGCGGTCACGAACGTGCCGATCCCCGGCCGCGCCGCCGCCAGGCCCTCGTATTCCAGCTGCCGGTAGGCCTTGAGCACGGTGTTGGGGTTGATGGCCAGCCGCGCGACCACATCCTTGACCGTCGGGAGCTGGTCACCCACGCGCAGCATGCCCAGCCGCAGCGCTTGCCGTACCTGGTGGATGAGCTGCAGGTACGGGGCGACGCCCGAGCGGGCATCCAGGTGGAACTCGATCACCGCGCCTCAATTCATTGAGCTAGGTTCCTAGTACATTAGAGACCTACCTACCTCAGTGTCAACCGGCCGGGAGAACCGCCGGCCGCCGATACCGCGGCCATGATGCGCGGGCCCCGGTACCTGGGCGGCGGGCTTCGGTTGCGGCGGCGGTGAGACTGAATGCAACGGCTGTGGCCGCCGTTGCCACTGCGAGTATTCGGGTGCGCAGGTGGCGGACTTCCTTTTTGGCATGGCTGTTATCCGCCGGGGCAGATGGAACGTATTCCCAGGCCAGAGCCCAATCAATAGGCGGCGGGCAGTGTTCCCGTGTGGCATTCCGGGTTGTCGTGATGCTTTAACCTGACGTTGAGCGAGTCCGGCCCGATGCCGCGAATTCGGCGATCGCGTTCCTGCGCTTGCCGGATCCGCGGGAAACGCGGCCGGGCCCGCGGTGCGGTTGGACCAGTGGGGCACGGGGAACGTCACTGACACGGGCAACGTGACTGCCACGGGCAACGTGGCCTGGAGGCGCGGAACGATGACCTACTCCCCCATGATCAGCACGGCTGGGAGCGTCCCGGCGCCGGTCGGCGCCGCGCCCGATCCGGCGGCCCTGATCCCCGGTCCGGCCGCCGCTCCCGACAACGACATCAGCCCCGGCCAGCCCGCCGGGCCCAGGCCCGGGGACAGTCACGCCGATTCGGCCGCCGATCCCGGCGACACCGATGGCTACCCCGGCGACACCGGCGGCTACCCCGGCGACACCGGCGGCTACCCCGGCGACACCGGCGGCTCCTCCGGCTACGCCGCCGGGCCTGCGTCCGAATCCAGCTACGCCGAGAACGCCGCCGACTCCGGGCAGGAGGCTGACCCGGAAGCCCCATGGCCGCATCAGTCGTTCCTGGAACTCGCGGCGCTGCCGACGGCGGCCCCGTGCGCCAGGCTGCACACCACGCTGGTGCTGTGGGAATGGGACCTGAGCGCATTGGTGCAGACCGCCGCGCTGGTCGTGGCCGAACTGGTGAGCAACGCGGTCCAGGCATCGCTCGGCCTGACCGGCAGCCGGTTCGCGGGTCACTGGGCGCCGGGAACACCACCGGTGCGCATCTGGCTGTCCGCCGACGAGGAGCGCGTGGTGATCCAGGTCTGGGACGGCAGCGACCGGCCGCCGGCGCCCCAGCCGGTGGAACCGGAAGCGGACAGCGGGCGCGGGCTGCTGCTGGTCGGGGCGCTCAGCGCCGAGTGGGGCTGCTACACGCCGGACAAGTCGAGCGGGAAAGTGGTGTGGGCGGTGGTCACCGGCTGACCTGCGTCCCGGGCCGCTCGCCACCAGCCCCCGCGGGGACGGCCCTCAGGGCTTGTGGCCGACCGCGCCGTAGTTGGCGATGTCGTGGCCGGGAACCGGGCCCTCCGGGCCCGGCCGCCACCGGTGCAACTGGACCAGGCCGGGCTCGACGAGGTCAAGGCCGCCGAAGAAGCGGCCGACCTGATCATGCGTGCGGAGCGTGACCGGCTCCGCCATCAGCGGGTTGATCCGGCTGGTCGCCGTACTGACCTGGGAGGTGTGGATGTCGCTGGCCGGGTGCGCGATCACCAGGTAACTGCCCGGCGGCATGACATCGACCAGCGCGGCGGCGATCCCCGCCGGATCGTCGGAATCGGGGATGCAGTGCAGCACCCCGATCAGCAGGATGGCGAGCGGCTTGGTGAAATCGAGGATCTCCGCCGCCTGCTCGCAGATCTTGCCCGTATCCCGCAGGTCTGCGTCGACATAGTGGGTGGCGCCCTGCGGGCTGCTGGTGAGCAGGGCGCGGGCGTGCGCCAGGACGATCGGATCGGAGTCCGCGTACACCACGCGTGACTCGGGAGCCGCTCGCTGGGCCACCTCGTGGGTGTTGTCCGCGGACGGCAGCCCGGTCCCGATGTCGAGGAACTGCCGGATGCCCGCGTCGGTGACCAGGTACCGCACCGCCCGGCCGAGGAACGCCCGCTGGGCGCGGACACTGGCCAGGATCGCCGGGTACGCCGCGATCACCTGCTCGGCCGCTTCCCGGTCGGCCGCGTAGTTGTCCCGCCCGCCGAGCCAGAAGTTATAGACCCGGGCGATGTGGGCCACGCTGGTGTCGAATGTGTCCGGCTGCGCGCCGGGCTGGGCTTCGTCGGGGCTGCCGGGCACGTCGATGTCCTCACCGTCGGTCGGGGACAAGGGGCTGCCGCTAACCCTAACCAATGGCGGCGCATCCCCCGCGATGAATGTGCGCGAGGTGCCCATAACAAGGGCGCCGGGCGCATTCATCGTGCCGGTAACGGCGGGATGCCGGACAGACCGGCGTGGGCCCCCGCTTGGCCGCGGGGGCCCACGTCACCGGGCCGGGCAGGCTTGGCTCAGTGAACCAGCTCGATCGCGGGCTCCGGCTCGGCCCCGGCGAGCGTGCCCGCGGCAGCGCCGGCCGGATGGGTGCTGGCGACCGCGGGCGCCTTGCGCAGCCGGGGCAGGGCCAGGGCCACCGCGGCGGCGACCGCCACCGCGGCGGCGCCCACCCAGACCGCGAGCGACAGTGCCGGCGACGAACGAGGCCCCGCTGGTGTAGCCGCCGCGCGCCGAGAACACCGCGCCGAGCACCGCGATGCCGAACACGCCGCCGAGTTCGCGGATCGCGTTGTTCGCACCCGAGGCGATGCCCTCCTCGTCCCGGCGCACCGAGCCGAGCACCACGTTGGCGACCGGCGCGAAGAACAGCGACATCCCGATGCCGGAGACGACGAACGCGGGCACCAGCGTGGCGTAGGCCACGGTCGGGGCTGATGACCATGGCCAGCCAGCCGAGGCCGATCGCCTGCAGGGCCAGCCCGGTCACCAGCAGCGGCCGGCCGCCGATCCGGTCCGACAGCGCGCCCGGCGATCGGGGCGACGAGCACCGGCATGGCGGTCCACGGCAGCGTGCGCAGCCCGGCCTGCAGCGGGCTGTAGTGCTGGACGACCTGCAGGAACTGGGCCAGCAGGAAGATCGAGCCGAACATCCCGAAGAACATCAGCAGCGACGCGACGTTGGTGATCGTGAACCCGCGGCTGCGGAACAGCTGCAGCGGCAGCATGGGCTCGGGGGCCCGCGTCTCCCAGACGAGCGAAGGCGGCCACGAGCAGGGCGCCGATCACCATCGGCGGCAGCACGGTGAGGCTGGTCCAGCCGTGGTGCGTTGCCGCGCACCACGCCGAAGACGATGCCGAGCAGGCCCAGGCTGGCCAGGACCAGGCCGGGCAGGTCCAGCCGGGTCGCCGGGCCGCGGCTCTCGGTGAGCCGGGACCACGCGACCGGCAGCAGCGCGATGCCGATGGGCACGTTCAGCCAGAAGATCCACTGCCAGGACGCGCCCTCGACGACGGCCCCGCCGACCAGCGGGCCGATGGCGATGGCCAGGCCGCCGACCGCGCCCCAGACGCCCAGCGCCAGGCCGCGGCGTTCGCGGCGGACCGGCGGCGGACAGCAGGGTGAGCGTCAGCGGGACGAGGATGGCCGCCCCGACGCCCTGCACTGCGCGGGCCGCGATCAGCCAGCCGATGCCGGGGGCGAGCGCGGCAGCGGCCGAGCCGGCGGTGAACAGGGCGAGACCGACCACGAACATCCGCCGGCGGCCGTACCGCTCGCCCAGCGTGGCGCCGGTGAGCAGCAGCACGGCGAACGTCAGCGTGTAGGCGTTGACCGTCCACTGCAGCCCTTCGAGCGAGGCGTGCAGGTGCTCCCGGATCGACGGCAGCGCCGTGGTGACCACGAGGTTGTCCAGCGACGCCATGAACAGCGCGACCGACGTGACCACGAAGGTCCACATGGTGCGGCGTCTCGGGTTCATCTCTGCTCCCTATGTAAGTGAGTGGTCACTAACTAACTTGGTCGAAAAAAAAGGCGGTACCGGTGGCCCGCACACCGGAGCAGTCCGTGGGCGGCCTCGGGCACCAGCTGGTCCACCGCTCATCGACGGCGGGCAGGTCCATGGCCGCGGCCACGTTCATCAGCATGCCCATGGCGAAGAACGCGACGATCTGGTCGAAGGGCAGCCCGGACAGCCGCTCCACCAGGGACCACAGCCGCTTGAACCCGGCGCGGGTGGCGGCCCGGATCTCCGGGTCCTCGCACGCGGCGTAGGCGTGCATCTGGAGCAGCAGCAGCGTCCGGTCGTCCAGCAGCAGCTCGTACGCGTCACCCATCGCCTCCGAGCGCCTCGTCGCCGGTCTTGTCCCCCGCGGCCGCGGTGAACGCCTCCTCGATGCGCTGGTAGCACCGGTCCACCAGGGCCAGGAACAGCGCCTTCTTGGTCGGGAACAGCCGGAACAGGTAGGGCTGGCTGATCCCGGCGCGCCGGGCCACGTCCTCGGTGGAGGTGCCCGCCATGCCGTGCAGCGCGAACTCGGCGACCGCCGCCTCCAGCACCGTCTCGCGGCGCGCCGCGGCGCTCATCCGCACTCCGGTCTGTGTCATGGGTCCTAAGTTAGTAACCACTCACTAACTTGTCAACCCCGGGCGGCCGGATCCCGGGCGGCAGCCAGCGCGCAGGCACCTCGCGGCACTCCGTGAGTGACGAAGGCGTGCGTTCATGAGCTTCTGGCGCCATAGTCAACATGTGCCATCAGCTAACGATCTTCCCCAGCTGATGATCATGGTGTTTTGGTCGCCAGAGCAACGCCAGAGCAGCCAAAACGCCATGATCACGAACACTGCGGCGGGGGTGCCTGCCCGGTAGTGGGTTGATTGTCCGGTTTGATGGCACGGTGCTGGGCGCCCGGCATCGGCCTGCGCGGTCTCAGCCGGTTTCCTCGGGGAGCTCGTACCAGGTGACCTTCTCGCCGACCCGGGCGCGCATCTTCCACCGCACCGACTTCGGCGCGGCCTCCATCGCCTGGCGCAGCCGGTCCGCGCCGGCCGCCACGGCCTGCGCCTGATCGGTGCCCAGCCGGGCGCGGGCGCACTCGACGACCTTGGGCAGGTTCCGCTCCACGGTGTGGTGGAAACCCCAGTCACCGGCCAGCGGCGCCACGAAACGGCCGGCCTCGATGCCCGCCGGGGTCCCGTCCGGCGGCAGGTCGAGCAGCAGCGCCACGGCGTCGAGCAGGTCCTTCTCCTCGATCTGCACGATCTGCAGCTTGGTCAGCAGCAGGTCGGCCGGGTGGATGGTGAGCCCGCTGGCCGGCAGGCCGCGGCCGAGATCGAGGCGGTGGCACATCTGGAACGTGCCCACCAGCACGTCCACCACGAATCCCGCCGGTGCCGCGAAGATCATCCGCTGGGCACCGTGCAGCGCGTTGAACTGCGGGTCCTCGGCGTAGCCCGCGTCGCGGAAGACCCGCGCGGCGGCGCCCCGCTGCCGGGACGGCACCACCACGTCGTAGTCGTGATACGCCCGGGCCAGCGGCGCCGTGCGGGCCGAGGGCGCGAGCTGGTACACCGCGATGCCGCCGAGCAGGCGGACCGTGGCCCCGGCGGCGGCCGCCGCGGCGATGATCTCCTCGGCGGCGGCCAGCAGTTCCGCCCCGCCGGGCGGGGAGTCCCCTGGCATCCCGCTAGGCTTCCGCGTCCCGGCCCGCGCCGCCGGCCACCGGGCGCGGCGCGTACCGGACCTCCGCGAACGGCCAGGCATCCGCCAGCCACGCCGAGACCGCGGCGTAGAGCGGCACGTCAAGCCCGGCCCGGTCGGCCCGGACCCAGGAGCGCACGTCGGCCACACCCGCGGCGCCGTCCGCCGGGTAGATGTAGACGCAGCCCACGACCCGGTCGGAAAGCCCGGCCAGGACCGTGTAGGTGAACCCGGTCCGCCCGGCGAAGTCCTCGGCGTGCCGCCGCAGGTCGCCGAGGTTCTCCTCGGCTGTCATCGCCGGATCCGGCCACGACCGGTTCTCGAACCCGGGTGTCGCGCGGATGTGCTCGATGCTCGACATCCAGGCCTCGTAGTCGCCGTCGTTGTGCTGCGGCCCGAGCGGTTCCAGGCGGAACTCCCCGGTGGCCAGTTCGCGGGGGACGGCGAAGTCCCCCGGCACGAAGGGCCGCGGTCCGCCGGGTGCTGTCATCTGCCCCTCCTCACGCCGTGGTACGGGACTGCTCCCGCCACGAGCCCCGCGGGCGGCTGGGTTCCCCGGCGACCTCCGCCGGGGCCTGCCAGGCCGGCCCCGGCGAGCGTTATGAATGGTGGGAAGCCTAGGCCGGCGCGGGCCGGTGCGCGACATCGGGGACCGCAGCGGTCGCCCGCAGCGCGAGCCAGACCTCGGCCAGCGACTCGGTCGAGCCGAGCGAGCGCCCACTGACCTGCTCGAACCTGCGTATCCGGTAGAGCAGTGTGTTCGGGTGGATGTGCAGCGCCCGGGCGGCCCGCTCGGTCTGCCGGTCGTGTTCCAGCCAGACCCTGACCGAGGTGACCAGGTCGCCGTCGTGCGCCGCGTCGTAGCCGATCACGGCACCGAGCACCTGCTCCACCAGCGCGCGCAGGTCGGCGGAGTCGCTGGTCAGCCATCGCTCGGTGCGGTCGTCGCCGTAGCTGACCACGGGCCGGCCCGCCTCCGCGGCCCGGTCCAGGGCCCACTGCGCCTCGCGGCGGGCCACCGCCAGCGACGCGTCGGCCGGGAACGGGCGGCTCAGCCCGACCGTGGCGGCCAGGGCGCCGGTCAGCGCGGCCCGGGCCCGGTCCTCGTCGTGCACCAGCACGACCAGTTCGTCCTGCTGCCGCAGGATCAGGTGCGGCAGCCCGGCATCGGCGGCGAAGCCCTTCGCGGCCAGCCGCCTGGCGACCACGGGCCGGTCCAGCACCCCCTGCAGCATCTCCGCCAGCGTCTCCGCGCCCTCGCGGCGCAGCATCTCCCGCTCGTGCGCCAGCATGGACAGCTGGAGCGCCGCCACCGTGGCGATGTGCTGCACCACCGACACGCCCGCCGGGGCGGCGTCCGGGGATTCCAGCGCGAGCACGAACCCGACGGTCCCGCGGGGCCCGGAGACCGGCAGCACGTATCCCCCGGGCACCGTCGGCGGGCTGCTCGGCGCGCCGGGGATCAGGTGCGCGCAGTCCGGCGGCGGGACCGGCACGCCGTCCAGCAGCGGTCCCCGGTGCATCGTGCACGCGTACAGCGTGTACCCGGACAGCCGCTCCAGGCGGGCGAAGATCTCCCGCGCGGACAGGTTCCCCGCGGCGAGCCACTGGACCGCGCCGAACACCTGGAGCTGGGCGTTGAGCCTGCGTCCCATGTCCCCCGCGGTGGCGGCGGCGACCTCCTGGGAGATCGCCATGAACGGCACCGGGATGGGCACCTCCACCACCGGGAACCCCCGCTCATCGGCGGCAGCCAGGAATGCCCTGGTCAGCGGCGGGACCATCAGGCCCTCCGACAGCGCCAGGCAGGCAACCCCGGCGTCGTCGAGCCGCTCCAGGTAGGCGCGCTGGCGCTCGGCGGCCCGGGGCACCGCGATGCCCGTCGTCATGATCATCTCGGACCCGAACAGCCAGGGCGTCGGATCGTCCAGCTCGCTGACGTGCGCCCAGGCCACCCGCCTGGCCGTGCCGCCCTCCCCGGCGATCAGCCGCAACTGCAGCGCGGGGGAGCGCAGCAGATCCTCGACCCGGATGACACCGTCCTGCGGCACGCGGCCAGCCTAACCATGGTTGTGTGGCAGACCAAAGGCCCGGACCCGATTTGTGTGCGCCACTGTTGCCTGGCCCGACCGGCGCGCCCATACTCCTGGAAAGATCATCGCCCGGCTCTGCCCCGGACGGACCGGGCAGCGCGCGCCCGGCGCGCCGCACTCCCCCACGACCCCAGCGAGGACGGCAGCGATGGCGACTATCGAAGAGCAGGCCGGTGCGCCCCAGACCGAGCTGGCCCGCGGTGCGCTCACCCTGTTCGACACGATCTCCTCGACGCTGGCCAACCTGGCCCCGGTGGAGGGCATCTTCCTGGCGATCACGCTGGTCGTGTTCGCCATGGGCTCCATGACGCCGTGGGCGTTCCTGATCGCCGGCCTCGCGATCCTGGCGACCGGCAACACCATGTCGGAGTTCTCCAGGTCGATCCCGAGCGCGGGCTCGTTCGTCACCTTCATCGGCCGCGGCATCGGGGCCAGGGCGCCGCGGACCGGCCAGGTGCTGGCCGGGGTGAGCTACTACATGCTGATGATCTGCTACCCGGTCACGGTCGGCGCGGTGGTCGTGTTCATGGGGTCCTGGGTGTCCTCGCTGTTCGGCTGGGGGAACGTCGGCTGGCTGCTGGTCACCCTCGGCGGCGTGGCCCTGGCCCTGCCGCTGCTGCTGCGCGGCGTGGTCATCTCCGCCCGCGCGTCGTTCATCATGTTCTGCAGCGAGGCGTTCGGGCTGATCGTGCTGTCGGTGGTCGTGCTGATCCGCGCGCACGGCCACCTCGGCGCCCCGCTCCACCCGGCCGGCGGCACCCCCGGCGGCCTGCACGGCCTGGTCGGCCTCACCTTCGCGCTGGCGGTCTCCGGCTTCATCGGCTGGGAGAACTCCGGCGCGCTGGCCGAGGAGTCCAAGGATCCCAAGCGGTACATCCCGATCACCGTGTTCACCTCGGTCGCCATCATCACCGGGCTGTACGTGCTGTCGAGCTGGGCCGCGGTGGCCGGCTTCGCCGACTGGAAGGGCTCGGTGACCGGGGTCAACTTCCTCGGCAGCTTTGCCGAGGCGACGCCGTTCCTCGACCTGTCCAGGCACTTCAGCCCGTGGTTCGACTGGTTCATCGGCCTGGTGGGCTTCACCAGCTCGTTCGGCTGCTTCATCGCCGCGGCCAACTCGCAGACCCGGATCACCTTCAACGGCGCACGGGCCGGGCTGCTGCCGCCGCGGATGGCCGCGGTATCGCGGACCAAGGTCCCCTGGGCGTCGGTGTTCATCTACGTCGCGCTGCTGGTCGTCCTGGTCGTGGTGCCCTACTTCGCCATGCACGGCAACGCGGTGGCGATCTTCTCCGACGAGGCGGGCATCGGCACCGTGCCGATCCTGGTCGTCTACCTGATCGCGAACATCGCCCTGCCGATCTGGGTGCTCGCCACCAACCGGTCCGCGTTCCGGCCGGTCAAGCACGTGCTCATCCCGCTGATCGGCTCGGCCGTGCTGGTCTACGGCGTGTATGAGTTCGTCCAGCCGAGCCAGCCACCGCCGGCCAACGTGTTCTGGGCCTGGATACTCGGTATCGTGCTCGTCTCGGTCGTGGCGACGGCCATCGTCTACCTCCGGCGGCCCGCCGCGCTGCAGCGCGCGGCGACGGCCGGGCCGGAGTACATCGTGACGGACACCAGATGACGGGGAGCGCCGGGTGACCGAGCCGGGAGACGGGCCGGGCGAAGCGGTACGCGGGCCCATCGACGCGAGCCGGACGCCGCGCTACGCCGGGCCGCCGACCTTCGCCCTGCTGCCCTGGCGCACCGAGGTCAGCCGGTGCGACGTGGCGGTCGCCGGCGTCCCCTTCGACAGCGGCACCTCCTACCGGCCGGGGGCCAGGTTCGGCCCCAGCGCGGTGCGCCAGGGATCCCGGCTGCTCCGCCCCTGGCATCCGGCCCTGGAGGTGTCCCCGCTGGCCGGGCAGCAGGTCGCCGACGCCGGCGACATCGCCTGCAACCCGTTCAACATCGCCGAGGCGGTGACCCAGATCGAGGCCGCGGCGGCAGAACTGCTGGACGGGGCCGGCCATCTGCTGGCCATCGGTGGCGACCACACCATCGCCTACCCGCTGCTGCGGGCGACCCGGGAGCGGTTCGGCCCGCCCGCGCTGGTGCACTTCGACGCGCACCTGGACACCTGGCAGACCTATTTCGGGGCGCCACTGACCCACGGCACCCCGTTCCGCCGCGCCGCGGAGGAGGGCCTGTTCGCCGAGGGGCACAGCATGCACGTGGGCATCCGCGGGCCGCTGTACGCCCAGCGCGACCTGGCCGAGGACGCCGGCCTCGGGTTCGCGATCGTGCACGCGATGGAGATCGAGCGCATCGGCATCGACGGCGCCGTGGCCCGGATCCGTGAGCGCACCGGGGACCGGCCGCTGTACATCTCCATCGACATCGACGTGCTCGACCCGGCGCACGCGCCGGGGACCGGGACCCCGGAGGCGGGCGGGCTCACCTCCCGGGAGCTGCTCGGCATCCTGCGCGGCCTGGCCGGGATCCCGGTGGTCGGCGCCGACGTCGTCGAGGTGGCTCCCGCCTACGACCACGCCGAGATGACCGCCGTGGCGGCCGCGCACGTGTGTTTCGACCTGCTGGCCCTGATGCTGCTCGGCGACCGGTAGGTCAGGCTGCACGCACCGCTTTGGCGACCGCGTCGGCCGAGGGTGCGAGGCCGGGCACCGAGCGGCGCAGCGCCAGCCACCCGTTGAACGCGTCGGCGACTCGGGCAGCCTGCCGGGTGCGGTCGTCATCGAGGCCGTAGAAGGCGGCAACCTCGCTCCACCGCCAGAGTCTGTGCCTTGCGCCGGCGCCGTTAGCCGGCGGCGGGAAGCGCCGGGCCCGCAGCCCTGTGATCGCCTGACGCACCGCCTCACGGCTGCGCCCAGTTCGCTCGGCGATGTCCAGCACCGATACCAGCGGGTCGGCGTCGACGGCAACGGCGTGCAGCCCAGTGGCGGCCTCCACGTCGGTGATCGCCGAGAAGACCGCATCGGCGAACGACGGGGCATCGCGTTCGAAATCCAGCTCCCCGGCGCCATTCCCATAGCTGAGACCGGCATCGTCGCACATGGTGCCCAGCGCCTCGATCTCCGGCTCAGTGGGCTCGCGGTCGAGCCGAACCTGGAATTGATACGGCGTCACGACGAGCCCTCCTTTCCCGCGTGGTCAGCATGCATCGCTACGAACCGCATGACTTGCTTGGCGTGCACACCGGGGTTGCGCGGCGTGGACCACACCGCGAACGCTAAGCCGCATAAGCATCGGACTTCACCCCAGCGGTGGCCCCGGTGGATCTCCGAGACGGTCAGGCCCGCCTGTCGTGCACGCCGTAGCGCCTCGGCAATCTCTTTCTTCGGATGCCCGTCCCTTGGCATCATGCCAAGTTAGCACGCCGGATGCTAGTCCTGGGCTTGGAGTTCGGCGAGGCGGGCGGTGAGGAAGCGGCGCTCGGAGTCGGTGCCCGCCTCCGCCAGCGCTTCGGCGAAGCTGGCGGCGGCCTCGTCCCGGCGGCCGAGGCGCAGCTGCAGGTCCGCCCGAACGGCGGGCAGCAGGTGGTAGCCGCGCAGCGCGCCGGCGGCGTCCAGCGCGGCCACCAGGTCCAGGCCCGCGGCCGGGCCGTCCGCCATGGCCACCGCGACCGCGCGGTTCAGCTCCACCACCGGGGACGGCACCAGCCGCACGAGCTCGCCGTAGAGCGCGGCGATCTCCGCCCAGTCGGTGTCCGCGGCATCGGCAACGGTGGCGTGGCACGCGGCGATGGCGGCCTGGATCTGATAGGCACCCGGCCGGCCGCGCCGCAGGGCGGCGTCCAGGGTCCTGGTGCCTGCCTCGATCTCCCCGGTGTCCCAGCGGCTGCGGTCCTGGTCCGCCAGCAGGACCAGGTCGCCGGCAGTGTCGGTCCGGGTGGCGCGCCTGGCGTCGTGGAAGAGCATCAGCGCCAGCAGGCCGAGGGCCTCGGGCTCGTCGGGCATGAGCTGGCTCAGCGCGCGGGCCAGCCGGATCGCCTCCGCGCACAGCCCCAGGCGCACCAGGTCGGCGCCCGCGCTGGCCGAGTAGCCCTCGTTGAACAGCAGGTACAGCACGGCCAGGACCCCGGCCGTCCGGTCCGGCAGCAGGTGCGCCGGCGGGCACCCGGTACGGGATCGCCGCGTCGCGGATCTTGTGCTTGGCCCGGACCAGGCGCTTGGCCATGGTCTCCTCGCTGACCATGAACGCCCGCGCTATCTCCGCGGTGGTCAGCCCGGCCAGCGTGCGCAGCGTCAGAGCGACCCGGGCCTCCAGCGCCAGCGCCGGGTGGCAGCAGGTGAAGATCAGCCGCAGCCGGTCGTCGGCGATGCCGCTGTCGTCCTCGTCTGAGTAAGGGTCGGCGGGAATGGACAAGGCAGCCGCCTCTCTCAGCCTGGCGGTCTCGGTGGCCCCGCGGCGGAGCCGGTCCAGCGCGCGGTTCCGCGCCACTGTGGTCAGCCAGGCACCGGGACGGCGCGGGACGCCGTCGCGCGGCCACGTCTTCAGCGCCTGCGCGAAAGCGTCCTGCGCGCACTCCTCGGCCAGGTCCCAGTCGCCGGTCATCCCGATCAGGGCCGCGACGATCCGGCCCCACTCCTGCCGGAACGCCTCGGCGACCGCCGCGCCGGTGTCCTGGTTCACTCGGTCCAGAACGGCCTCACCTCGATCTTCCCGAACCGGGCCACCGGGTGCTTGGCCGCGACTTCGATGGCCTCGTCCAGGTCGGCGCACTCCAGGATGTCGTAGCCGGCGATCTGTTCCTTGGTCTCCGCGAACGGGCCGTCGGCGATCAGCACCTCGCCGGCGCGCACCGACACCGTGGTGGCGTCGCTGACCAGCCGCAGCGCGCTGCCCTCCAGCCGGATCCCCCGGCGGTCCATCTCCTCGACCCAGGCCCCGGTCGCCGGGCCTATCTGCGCGCGCTTCCTCGGGGCTCAGCTCGACGGACTCGTCGCGACAGACCAGCATCATGTACTTCATGGTTCCTCCCTAGCCTGATCATGATTCCGCGGGTGGTGCCCGGGTGCTACCGGCCCGAGCCGGCCGGGGCGAACGCTAGCCCCCGGGAGCGGCGGGCCAGCCGGGCGCGGGCGGTGCCGCGCCGGATGCGGGCCGCGTGCCGGGCACGGGCCGCCGTGTCCGCCTCGGACTGCAGGGTCTGCATCCGCTCGGCAACGATCGCCCAGTTGAAGTTCGGGTTCATGGTGTCCTCCTCGAGCATGGCCCGGGAACGGCCCGGGATCGTCGGTCACCCCCACGACGAAGGCGGGCGGCCGAGATGGACACCATGCGGAAAAGTTTTTTGCGCGCGCCGGAACAGCGCAGGTCAGGGCTGGGCGGGCGGGGCCCAGGACGGGAGCCGCTTCTCCCGGAAGGCGGCCATTCCCTCGGCGGCCTCGGCCGAGGCGAACAGGGCCTGGGAGACCTCGGTGGTGCGGGTGAACGCCGCCTCCCTGGTCCATCCCCGGGATCGTGTAGACCAGCCGTTTCGCCGCGGCGAGGGCCGACGGGCCGCCGGCCAGCAGCCTGGCCGCCACCGCGGCGACCTCGGCGTCGAGGTCGGCCGCGGGCACGGCCCGGGTGATCAGGCCGACCTCGGCGGCCCGGGCGGCGCTGATCCGCTCGCCGGAGAGGAACAGTTCGAGGGCGTCCGCGCGGCGCAGTTTGGGCAGGCAGACGACCGAGATGATGGCCGGCGCGACCCCGATGCGGACCTCGGTGAAGCCGAACTTCGCCGCGTCGTCCGGCGATCGAGATGTCGCACGCGGCGGCCAGCCCGATGCCGCCCGCCACGCAGTGCCCGGCGATCCGGGCCACCACCGGCTTGGCCGAGTCCTGGATGGCGGCGAGCAGGTCGGCGAGCCCGTCCCGGCGGGCACCACTGCGCCGCTTCGACCCCGCCGGGCCCGCCGGGCTGCCACCGGACAGGTCGGCGCCCGCGCAGAACGCCGGCCCGCTGTTGGTCAGCACCACGACCCCGACCGCCTCGTCGGCCAGCGCGGATTCCAGGCCCTCGGCGAGCCCGGCCATCAGGGCCGGGGTCAGCGCGTTGCGGTTGTGCGGCTGGTCCATGGTCAGCGTCGCCATCGCGCCGCTCGACCTCGTAGCGCACCGCCTCATCGCCCACGGTCACTCACCTCTTCTCTCGCCAGAACCACCAGTCCCACCGGCAAGGCTGCCCAGCCGCTCCAGCGCCGTGATCATGAGACGCCCAGGATCATGGCAGCAACTCACGGGGGATGTCCACGACCCGGGCGCGCAGCCACTCGCCGAGGCTCTTGGCCTGCGGGTCCAGCCGGGCGCTCGCCGCGACGCCCTCGCCGAGCAGCCCGGCGACGACGAAGTTCAGCGCCCGCAGGTTCGGCAGCTCGTACCGTGCCACGCGGCAGCGGCGCGGTCTCCGGCAGCAGTTCCTTCAGCTTGGCGGTGGTCAGGAAGCCGGCCAGCCACGCGTAGGCCGCGTCGGTGCGGGCCCACACGCCCAGGTTGGCGTTGCCGCCCTTGTCCCCCGACCGGGCCCCGGCCACCCGGCCCAGCGGCGCCCGCACCGTCGCCCCGCCGGCCGGCCAGGCGGCAGCCGCGACGGGCGGCACGCGCGGCCACCACCGGCGGCTGTGGTGGCAGCGTCGGCGCGACGCTGGTCCGCTCCGCGCCGATCACCACTTCTTGCGTTACGCGCTCCGCGGGAACGGTCGTCGGCCAGTACACGCCGTACGCGCGGGCCCCACTGACCAGCCCGTCCCCGAACATGCCGGGATACGAGGCGAGGGCGAGCTCGGTCACCCGGGCGGCGAAGGCCCGGCCCACGGCACGTTCGTCGGAGTGCTTGACCGTGATCCGGAGCTGCGCCATCGCCTCCGCGTTGGTCGCCGGATCGGGCTTGTCGGTGCGCAGCAGCGACACCTCGGCCGCGTCGAACGCGTCCCGCCCGCCGGGGATGCCCGCCCACAGCGCCCGCTCCACCAGGGCGGCCTTTTGCTTCGATGTCCAGCCCGGTGAGGTACAGCGTCAGCGTGGACCGCCAGCCGCCCTGGTAGTTGAGCGCGACCTTGGCCGTGGCCGGTGGCGAGTCCCCGCGGACGCCGGAGACCCGCACCCGGTCCGGGCCGTCGGCGGCCAGCGCGATGCTGTCGAACCTGGCCGTGACGTCGGGGTTCAGGTACGCGGGCCCGCCGATCTCGTAGAGCAGCTGGGCGGTGACCGTGTCCACCGACACCAGCCCGCCGTGCCCGGGGTGCTTGGTGATCACCGCGGACCCGTCGGCGCCACCTCGGCGATCGGGAACCCGGGGTGCTCGAGCCCGGGAACCTCGGTGAAGAACGCGAAGTTGCCGCCGGTCGCCTGCGCCCCGCACTCGATCACGTGCCCGGCGACCACCGCCCCGGCCAGCGCGTCCCAGTCGTCCCGCCGCCAGCCGTGCTGCCACGCGGCCGGGCCCAGGGCCAGGGCCGCGTCGGTGACCCGGCCGGTGATGACGATGTCGGCGCCGCGGGCCAGGGCCTCGGCGATGCCCCACCCGCCCAGGTAGGCGTTCGCGGTGATGACCGGGCGGTCGCCGAGCGGCTCGCCGGTGTCGAGGTTGGCGAGGTCCGCGCCCGCGGCGCGCAGTTCGGCCAGCCGGGGCAGCAGGTTGTCGCCTTCGATGTAGGCGATGACCGGGTCCAGGCCGAGCTTGGCCGCGACCGCGGCGACCGCCTCGGCGCAGCGGTCCGGCGCCAGCCCGCCCGCGTTCGACACCACCTTGATGCCACGGTCCAGGCACTGGCCCATGACCTGTTCCATCTGGGTCACGAACGTCCGCGCGTAGCCCGGCGCCGTTGTCCCGGACAGTGCTTCGGGCCAGCACCAGCATGGTCAGCTCGGCGAGCCAGTCGCCGGTCAGCACGTCGATGGGGCCGCCCTCGACCATCTCCCGCGCCGCGGCCAGCCGGTCCCCGTAGAACCCGCTGCAGTTGGCGATGCGGATGGGCGCGCGTCATGGGCGCAGCCTCGTCCAGGACGGCCAGCAGGTCGCCCGCCGCTGACCTGGTCACCGGGCTGGGCGCGGACCTCGCGCACCATCCCGGCGTGCGGCGCAGTGATCCGGTGCTCCATCTTCATCGCCTCCACGATCATCAGCAGCTGGCCGCTGGGCGACGGTGTCGCCGGCGGCGACGTGCACCGCGAGCACCGTCCCGGCATCGGCGCGACCAGGCCGCCGGTCACGCTCTCGCCGCGGTCCGGACTCGGGGAAGCGGGGCACGGCGGTCAGCGCCACGTCGCCGTCCGGCCCCTGCACCCACACCTGGTCGCCGGCGGCGAGCACGTGCAGCCGGTGCCGCTGCCCGCCGGCCTCGAAGTCGATCCAGCCGCCGCCGGTGTGATGGACCGTCACCTGGGATGCGTGATGGACCGTCACCAGGGATGGAGGCGGGGCAGGTGCGCCCAGGGTGGCGGATGTGGCGGCCGGGACGGGCCCGGCGGCGGAACCGGGAGCGGCGGAGTCCGGGGCATCGGAACCGGAGTCCGGGGCGGCGGAATCCAGGGCGGCGGAACCGGGGCGGGGGGCGGCGGAATCCGGTGTTGTGGGGCCGGGGCGGGGGGCGGCGGAATCCGGTGTTGTGGGGCCGGGGCGGGGGGCGGCGGAATCCGGTGTTGTGGGGCCGGGGCCACCGGGGCTTGCGGTGCCGGGGCCGGTGATCGCGTCGTGGCCGGGTTCCGGGGATGCCGCCCCGGGCTGCCCCGGCTCGCGTGCGCCGTCCGGGGCCAGGCCGGCCCCGGTGACCGTGACGGCGAACCGGCCGTCACGCTGCCGGGCGGTAGCTGACCGTCACGGTGTCCGGGCCGTGCCGGTACTCGGCCCGCTCCGGCGGCATCACGGTGTTGCGCCAGCCACTCGGCAGCGTGCGCAGCACCGGGGCGGCGGCGCCGGGCGTCCGCCTGCGCGGCGAGCGCCGCGCCGATCGCCGCGGTACGCAGTTCCGCGGGTGACGGGCTGCCGGGCCAGCGGGACGGCGCTGCGCTCGATGAACGACGGTGGTGGTGCGGCCGGCCAGGAAATCCGGGTGGCGCAGCGCGGCGACGAGGAAGTCCCGGTTGGTGGTGACGCCCCGGATCCGGCTGCGCTCCAGGGCCAGGGCCAGGGCGCAGCGCGGCCTCGCCGCCGGGTCGGCGCGTGCGCGATGACCTTGGCCAGCATCGGGTCGAACTCGACGCCGACCACGCTGCCCCGCTCCACGCCGGAGTCCCAGCGGCACGGCGGGCGGGCAGCCGGGGCCCAGTCGAGCAGGGTCCCGGTGGCGGGCAGGAACCCGGCGGCGGGGTCCTCGGCGTACAGGCGGGCCTCGATCGCGTGGCCGTCGATCGCCAGGCCGTCCTGGGTGACCGACAGCGGCAGGCCCTGGGCCACGAGAAGCTGCTCGCGGACCAGGTCGACCCCGGTGACCGCCTCGGTGACCGGGTGCTCCACCTGCAGCCGGGTGTTGACCTCGAGGAACCAGAAGTCCCCGGAGGGCTCCAGCACGAACTCGACGGTGCCCGCGCCCAGGTACCCGACCGCCTTGGCGGCGGCCAGCGCGGCCGCGCCCATCCGCTCGCGCAGTTCCGGCGTCCGACGGCCGGCGAGGGGCACTCCTCGATGATCTTCTGGTGCCGCCGCTGGATCGAGCACTCCCGCTCGAAGCAGTGCACCAGCCCGCCGTGGGCGTCCGCGAGCACCTGGATCTCCACGTGCCGGGCGTCGGTGATGTACCGCTCCAGGAACACCGTGCCGTCGCCGAACGCGGCGGCCGCCTCGCGGCGGGCGGCCGCCACCGCCTCGGTCAGCTCGCCGGGCTCCGCGACGACCCGCATCCCCTTGCCGCCGCCGCCCACCGCGGCCTTGACGATCAGCGGCAGCGGTACGCCGCCCAGGTCGGGCAGGTCGTCCCCGGTCACCTCCCAGGACTGGCAAGAACCGGCACGCCCACGTCGGCCATCAGCCGCTTGGCGGCCAGCTTGTCGCCCATCACCTCGATGACCTCGGCGGGCGGCCCCACCCAGGTCAGCCCGGCGGCGGTCACGGCCGCGGGCGAAGCCGGCCCGCTCGGACAGGAAGCCGTAGCCGGGGTGGACGGCGTCGGCTCCGGCGGCGGCGGCCGCCGCCAGCAGCGCATCGATGTTCAGGTAGGTCTGCGCGGCGGTGCGCCCCGGCAGGGCCACCGCCCGGTCCGCCTCGGTGACGAACGGCGCGCCGGCGTCACCCTCGGCGTACACGGCGACCGTGCCGATCCCCATCGCGGCGGCGGTCCGGATGATGCGGCGGGCGATCTCGCCCCGGTTCGCGACGAGCAGCGTGGTGATCACAGCCGGAACACCCCGTACCCGCGGGCCCCCTGCACCGGGCCGCTGTGGCAGGCGGACAGCGCCATGGCGAGCACCGTCCTGGTGTCCCTGGGGTCGATGATGCCGTCGTCGGCCACCCGCCCGGTGGCGTACAGGGCCAGCGACCCGGCCTCGGCGTAGTGCTCCACGGCCGCGGTGATGGCGGCCTCGGTCTCCTCGCTGACCTCCTCGCCGCGCCGGGCGGCCCGCTCCCGGCGGACGATCGACATCACCCCGGCCATCTGTTTGGGGCCCATGATCGCGATCTTGGCGGTCGGCCACAGGAACACGAACCGGGTGTCGAACGCCCGGCCGCCCATGCCGTAGTTCCCGGCGCCGTAGCTGGCCCCCAGGATGACCGTGACGTGCGGGACCGTGGAGTTGGACAGGGCGTTGATCATCTGGCTGCCGTGCTTGACGATGCCGCCGCGCTCGTAGTCGCGGCCGACCATGTACCCGGTGATGTGCTGGAGGAACACCAGCGGGGTGCCGGTCTGGTTGCACAGCTGGATGAACTGGGCCGCCTTCTGGGACGGAGTCGGAGAACAGCACCCCGTTGTTGGCCAGGATGCCCACGGGAAAACCGTGCACCTGGGCCCATCCGGTCACCAGCGTCGGTCCGTAACGCATCTTGAACTCTTCGAAACGGCTGCCGTCGACCACGCGCGCGATGACCTCGCGGGCGTCGACCGCGGCGCGCAGGTCGCAGCGGCATCAGCCCGAGCAGTTCGCCGGGGTCGTAGCGCGGCGGCTCCGGCGCCGCGGTGACCGGGCCCGGGCCCTGCTTGCGCCAGTGCAGGTGCGCCACCACGTCGCGGGCCATCGCGGATCGCGTCGTGCTCGTCCTCGGCCAGGTAGTCGGCCAGGCCGCTGACGGTGGCGTGCATCTGCGCGCCGCCGAGTTCCTCGTCGTCGGAGTCCTCGCCGGTGGCGACCTTCACCAGCGGCGGGCCGCCGAGGAACACCTTGGCGCCGCCGCGGACGAAGATGTTGTAGTCGGCCAGGCCCGGCTGGTAGGCGCCGCCCGCGGTGGAGCTGCCGAACACCACCGAGATCGTGGGGATGCCGCGGGCGGACAGCTCGGTGATGTCGTGGAACATCCGGCCGCTCTCGGCGAAGTGGGTGAGGTTGCGCCGCATCGCCGCGTCCGGGTCCTCGCCGGACGCCGCCGCCGCGCAGGTCGCCGCCGGCCGACTCGACGAACTGGATGTAGGGCATCCGGTTGTCCCTGGCGATCTCCAGGGCGCGCATCAGCTTGCGGATGCTGACCATGGTCATGGCCCCGCCGAGGTCGGTCGGGTCGTTGCCGATGATCACGCACTCGGTGCCCTCGACCACGCCGATGCCGAGCACCATGCCGCCGCCGACGTTGTAGTTGGTCTGGTAGCCGGCCAGCGGGCTGATCTCGAGGAACGGGCGTGTCCGGGATCGAGCAGCAGCGCGATGCGCTCGCGGATCAGCAGCTTGCCGCGGCCCCGGTGGCGCGCGATGGCCCGCTCCCCGCCGCCGAGCGAGGCCTGCCGGAGCAGCCCGTCGATCTCGCCGAGCAGGCCGAGCATCCCGTCCCGGTTGGCCTGGAACGCCGCGTCGCCGGGGTCGACGGCGGTGGGCAGGATCGGTGCGGGCATCGGCTCAGCCGGCGAAGCCGTCGAGGCGGGCCAGGATCGACAGCATCACCTCGTCGGACCCGCCGCCGATGGACATCAGCCGGCTGTCCCGGAAGTAGCGCGACACCCAGCTCTCCTCCATGTAGCCGAAGCCGCCGTGGAACTGCAGGCAGGTGTCGGCGATCTCGCGGTGCAGCCGCCCGGCCTTGAGCTTGGCGATGGTCGCGAACCTGGTGGTGTCCTCGCCGGCCAGGTAGGCCTCGGCACAGGCGTAGTTGTAGTGCTCGAGGGTGTCCAGCTCGGCGGCCAGTTCGGCGAGCCGGAACTGGACGTACTGCCGGGACAGCAGCGGCTCGCCGAAGGTCTGCCGGTCGCGCAGGTAGGCGGCCGTCAGGGCCAGCGCCCGCTCCATCCCGCCCACGGCCATGTAGGCGGCGATCATGCGCTCGTTCTGGAACTGGGTCATCTGCTGCTGGAAGCCCCGGCCGATCTCGCCGATCGTGTTGCGCACCGGTACCCGGGCGTCGGTGAACGACAGCTCGGCCGTGTCCGAGGACTTGTTGCCGAGCTTGCGCAGCTTGCGGCTGACCGCGAAGCCCGGGGTGGTCGGTCGGGAACACGATCTGCGACATGCCCCGGTAGCCGCCCTCGTCGGACGTCCGGGCGAGCAGGCACAGCCAGTCCGCCTGGGTGCCGTTGGTGATGTACAGCTTCGACCCGTTGATCACCCAGTCGTCGCCGTCGCGCTCCGCCCGGGTTCGCAGGCCGGCCACGTCGGAGCCGGCGTCGGGCTCGGTGACCGCGATCGCGGCGACCAGTCTCGCCGCGCATGGCCGGGGCCAGGTAGCGCTGCTTCAGCTCGTGGCTGCCGTGGCTGTGCAGCGACGGGGTGGCCATGTCGTTCTGCACGGCGATGGCCATCGCGACCCCGGCGCAGCCCATCCGGCCGAGTTCCTCGCCGAGGACCACCGTGTAGGAGTGGTCGGCGCCCTGGCCGCCGTAGGCCGGGTCGTACTCCAGGCCGAGCAGGCCGGCGGTGCCGAGCGCCTTGAACAGCTCGTGCGCGGGGAAGATGCCCGGCCTCTTCCCACTCGTCGGCGTGCGGGGTGACCTCGCGCTCCAGCACGCCCCGTGCCGCCTGCCGGAACGCCTCGTGGTCTGCGGTGAAGTGCACCCCCACAGCGTAGGCTGCCAAGCAGGGAGAAGGAGAGCGCGATGGGGTTCGAGCACATCCTGGTCGAGCGGTCGGGCGACTTCGCCACGATCACGATGAACCGGCCGCAGCGGCGCAACGCGCTGTCGCTGGACCACATGCGCGAGCTGATCCCGGCGTTCTCCGACACCGGGGACTCCGACGCGCTGGGCATCGTGCTGGCGGGCAACGGCCCGGTGTTCAGCGCCGGGCACGACTTCGCCGACGTCGCCGACGCGGACCTGTCCGCGGTCCGCGCGCTGCTGGTCACCTGCACCGAGCTGATGACGCTGATGCAGCAGGTGCCGCAGCCGGTGGTGGCCCGGGTGCACGGCCTGGCCACCGCGGCGGGCTGCCAGCTGGTCGCCTCCGCCGACCTGGCCGTGGCCAGCGAGGAGGCCGGGTTCGCGGCACCGGGCGGCAAGGGCGGCTGGTTCTGCCACACCCCGATGGTCGCGATCGCGCGCAACGTCGGCCGGAAGCGGGCCGCCGAGCTGGCCCTGTCCGGCGACGTCATCGACGCGCGGACCGCGCTGGACTGGGGCCTGGTCAACAAGGTGGTCCCCGCCGCGCAGCTCGACTCGGCCACGGCGGACCTGCTGGAGCGGGTGACCCGCGGGTCCGCGGAGAGCAAGGGCATCGGCAAGCAGGCGCTGTACGCCCAGATCGACCTGGACCAGCCGAAGGCCTACGCCTACGCCGTCGAGGTGATGGCCGCGACCAGCCAGCTCCCGGACGCCCGCGAGGGGATGCACGCGTTCCTGGAGAAGCGCAAGCCGCAGTGGCGCCCGCGGTCCTGAGCCCGGAGGATCGATGCGCGCCATCGTGCTCGACCGCCCCGGCGCGTTCCGGGTCGCCGAGGTGCCCGGTCCCGCGCCCCGGCCCGCGGAGATAGTCGTCCGGGTGGAGTGCTGCGGCATCTTGGCGATCGGCGACACGGTGGACGGCGCGTTCGCCGAATATGTCGCGGTCCCGGCGGTCAGCGCCTACCGGCTGCCGCCTCACCTGGACGGGCAGTGCGGCGCGATGGCCGAGCCGCTGTCCTGCGCGGTCTCACCGTTCCGCAGCTACAACGACGAGCTCACCATCGTCGGCTCGATGGCCGTGCTGCGCAGCTTCGGCGCAGCCGTCGACCTGCTCAGCAGCGGGGCGGTGGATCCGCGGGCGCTGCTCGCCGAGCCGCTGCCGCTGGCCGGGTTCGGCACGGCGGCGGACCGGGTGCGGGCAGGCCAGGGGATCAAATGGCACATCCGGCCGTGATCCGGGCGGCTGCCCGCGGGCGCGGGCCCCGATGATCGCCGTCACCGGCGAGGCGCTCATCGACATCGTCGCCGGCCAGGACGGCCGCCTCGTCCCGCGGCCGGGCGGCGGCCCGTTCAACACCGCCAGGACCATCGGCCGGCTCGGCCGGTCCCCGGTGTTCCTGGGACGGC
Organism: uncultured Actinomycetes bacterium; assembly: GCA_963725125.1. Lineage (GTDB taxonomy): Bacteria > Actinomycetota > Actinomycetes > Streptosporangiales > Streptosporangiaceae > DASXKD01. Next base: position 62,288 of record CAVRXW010000065.1, on the reverse strand, counting down.
TGTCGGCGGACCGGTTCGGCCGCCTGCTGCGGGCCAGCCTGGACGCCGACGGCGTGACGCTGGCCGTGCCCGAGCCGGCCCGCCAGCCCACCACGCTCGCCCTCGCCGAGATCGGCGCGGACGGATCGGCGGCGTACCGCTTCTACCTGGACGGCACCTCCGCCACCGAACTGGAGTACCCGGCCCTCGCCCGGGCCCTGCCCCGCGGCGTGACGGCACTGCACGCGGGCGGCCTGGCGCTGGCCGCCGAGCCCATCGCCACCAGCATCGACCGGCTGATCGCCACCGGCCTGCCGCCGGCCGCGCTGCTGATGATCGACCCGAACTGCCGGCCGGCGGTGATCGCGGACCGGCAGGCGTACCTGGCCCGGCTGGCCCGGATCCTGCGCCGCGCCGACGTGGTCAAGGTCAGCGTGGAGGACCTGGACTACCTCAGCCCCGGCACCCCGGCACCGGACGCGGCCGCCGGCCTGCTCGGCCAGGGACCCGCGCTGGTGCTGCTGACCGACGGCCCGCATCCTGCCTGGGCGTTCCTCCCTGGCGAGATGCTCAGCGCCGAGGTGCCTGCCGTCCCGGTGGCAGACACGGTCGGCGCCGGGGATGCCTTCGGCGGGGCGTTCCTCGCCTGGTGGTCGGGCCGCGGGCTGACCCGGTCCGACCTGTGCCGACCGGCACCCGTCCGCGGCGCGCTCCAGGCAGCCACCGAGGTCGCGGCCCTGACCTGCACGCGCGTCGGGGCCGAGCCGCCGTGGCTGGCCGAGGTCGCCGGCCGCCCGGGATGGGGGCCCGCCGCTCCCCTAGCGCCGACCATTGACCCCAGCTCGGGAAAGTGATGATTGTGACGTTCATTCTCATCTTTGATGATGAACGTCACAATCATCATCAAAGGGGGCCCGCGCGGCCGATGCGCGCGGTCTCTCAGCGCGGCGGGAAGCCCAGCTCGGCGCGGATGGCGGCGGTGTGCTCGCCGAGCGCCGGGACCGCCCCCATCACCGGCTGGCTGCCGGCCATGATCACCGGCGGGAGGAGTGCCCGTACCGGCCCGCCGGGCGTCTCCACCTCGCGCCACCGGTCCCTGGCCGCGAGCTGCGGATGCGCGGCGAACTCCGCCGGTGAGCGCAGCCGCGCGCAGGCGATGCCCGCCTCGTCCAGTGCGGCCGTGAGCTGGCCGGCCCCGGTGCCGCGGAACGCGTCTTCGAGGATCACGGTCAGCTCCGGGTCGTGGGCGACCCTGTCGGGGTTGGTCCGGAACCGGCCGTCGGTGACCAGGTCCGGCCGGTGCAGGACCTGCTCGCACAGCACCGCCCACTCCCGGTCGTTCTGCAGGCCGAGGAACACCTGTTCGCCACCGGCGGTGGCGTACGGGCCGTAGGGGGCGATGGACGCGTGCCTGGCCCCGGTCCGCCGTACCGGGCGGTCCCCGTACACGCTGAAGTAGACGGGCTGGCTCATCCATTCACCGAGCGCGTCCAGCATCGCCACCTCGATGACAGTCCCCTGGCCGGTGCGCTCCCGCTGGTAGAGGGCGGTCAGCACCCCCGTGTAGGCGTACATCCCCGCGGCGATGTCGGCGACCGAGATCGCGACCTTGGCCGGCTGCTCCGGGGTGCCGGTGACCGCCACCAGTCCCGTCTCGCACTGGACCAGCAGGTCGTAGGCCTTCTTGTGCCGGTAAGGGCCGTCCGCGCCGTACCCGGAGATCGAGCAGACGATCAGCCGCGGGTGGCGCTCGCGCAGCTCCGCCGCGCCCAGCCCGAGGCGCTCGGCCGCCCCCGGCGCCAGGTTCTGCACCAGGATGTCGGCGCGGCCGGCCAGGGCGGCCAGCACGTCCCTGCCGTCGGCGCTCTTGACGTCGAGTTCGATGCTCTGCTTGCCGCGGTTCAGCCAGACGAAGTAGCTCGCCTGGCCGTGCACCGTGGTGTCGAACCCGCGGGCGAAGTCCCCGGTGCCGGGGCGCTCGACCTTGATCACCCGGGCGCCGAGGTCGGCAAGCTGGCGGGTGGCGAACGGCGCGGCCACCGCCTGTTCCAGCGTGACGACCGTGAGGCCGGCCAGCGGCTGCCCCGTTCCGGGGGCGCCGTCACCGGGCCCGGGCCCGCTGGGCCCAGGGGCGGCTTGTTCCGGGCCGGCCTGGTCCGGGCTCACCGGCGGCCGTCCGCGGGCAGGTACCGTGCCAGCACCTGCGCGGCGTTCTGCCAGGTCCAGGACGAGGGCGCGGCGCCGAGCCCGGCCACACAGTCGCCGAGCTTGGCTTCCAGTTCCGCCGCGGCGGGCGGGCGGCGCGGCGCTCCCGGGGGGAACTGTTGCTTGACCCGCAGCACGTCGCCACCGGTGTGCACCTCGGCCGCCAGCTCGCCGTCGAGCAGCCAGGAGCCGCCCGGGGTGAGCTCGGTTTCCACCAGGCCGGCCAGGCGGCGGGCCTCCGGCCGGCGGACCGCCTCGTCGGTGAAACTGGCGAACCCCGGATGCGGGTCGAGCAGCGCGGCGGCGCACGCGTATTCGAGGCTGAACTTGCCCTGCAGCCCGGTGCCCGGCCGGTGATGGATGAGCGGGGCCACGGTCGCCTCGGGGGTGCGCACCACGATGCGGCGCACCGCCCGCGGGTCCAGCCCGTCGCCTGCCAGTTCGGCGAGCGCGCTGATCGGGCGCTGCAGCGCGTAGCAGCACGGGTAGATCTTGATGGCCAGCCCGCCGGGGATCGCCGGGCCGGCCAGGCCGCCGGCCAGGTCCACCCCGCCCGGATCGCCGCCGACCAGGGCCAGCCACGCCTCCAGCGCCGACCAGTCGGCGTGCGCCCCCGCGGCGGCTAGCAGCGCCGCCCGGATCCCGGCGTCGACCGCGAACCCGGCCTGCAGCGACTTGGCGTCGGTGCCGAACGACCGCTGTACCCCGCCGGCCCCGGGAATCGCCAGGGCGATGGCCGTGGCGATCTGCGCGGGGGCAAGCCCCAGCGCGACCGCGGCCCCGGCCGCGCAGGCCGGCGCGCCGGCGGTGCAGGTGGCATGCCAGCCCGCCGAGTAGTGCGGCCAGCCGAGTGCGGTGCCGAGCCGTGCCATCACCCCGGCCGCCGCGAGATAGGCCCGGGCACCGCCGCCGGTGGCCAGCGCGGCCGGCACGCACAGCGCGCTGATGTGCGTGGTGGACTCCATGTGCAGGTCGTCGAAGTCCAGCACGTGGGCGGCGACGGCCCAGCGGGCGCCGTCGGGCAGCCCGGCCGCCAGCCGGGTGACCGGGTGGCCGCTGGCTGCCAGCGCCACCGCGACCGTGTCCCGCAGCGACCGGTCGGCCAGGTCCAGGTCGCCCGGGCCGGGGCGGAAGCCGTCCGCCCACTCGGCCAGGGCCAGGGCCAGCGCGGTCATGGACCTGCCTCCCTCTCCTCAGCCCGGCGGGGCCGTCTCGCAGGGCGCCCGCCGGAGACGATTCATGGTCTCACGCGGCCACCTGCTCCCCGCCGGCTCACGCCCGGGTGCTTGACTAGCGCTATGCCAGACGAGGAAGAGTACGAGCCGAGCCCGCGGTCCTGGGTCCGGGATCAGGTCGAGCTGTACGAGGGGTCCGGCGGGAGCCAGGGCACCACCCTGGGCGACACCGGCCTGCCCGTTGTGATCATCACCAACCGCGGTGCGCGCAGCGGCAAGGTGCGCAAGACCCCGGTGATGCGGGTCGAGCACGACGGCCGGTACGCGGCGGTCGCGTCCCAGGGCGGCTCGCCGACCCATCCGCTGTGGTACCACAACTTCCGGGCGAACCCGTCCGTCCAGCTCCAGGACGGCCCGGACCGGATGGACATGGTCGCCCGGGAGGTCAGCGGCGAGGAGCGGGCGCAGTGGTGGGAGCGCGCGGTGGCCGCGTACCCGCCCTACGCCGAGTACCAGCAGAAGACCACCCGCCAGATCCCGGTGTTCGTGCTGGAACCCGCCGACGGCCGGTAACCCGCCGCCGGTGACGGCTCCGGCCGCTCAGGAGAGCAGCCAGTAGACCTCCGTCCATTGCTGAGCCGGATCGTCGTTGTGCGGTCCGTAGATTTCCCAGCGGGTGCCGCTCGGCCGGTGCCCATGCGCGGCGCACCAGCCGGCCACGGCGTCATGGGCCGCCCCCACGTCCCCGAAGGGGCCACGATGGACGGTCATGGCCGCGGTGCCCGCCGGGAGCGCGGACGCCACCACGCGGCCGGTGAGCGGGCACGGCTGGTCGAGCAGGACGCCGACCTCCACGTGCGGTACGCCGTCAAGGTAGAGCATGACGTTGCGGCATCCGTGGTAGATCCCGCCCGCGTGCAGACAGTCCCACACCTCACCAAGAAGCACCCCCCACAGCGCGGGGAAGTCCTGCCACGTTGTCGTGGCGGCAACGACGGCGGTCCGGCGGGACCCGACATCGGTGCGGCTCACCGCATAGGCCATCCGGCCATCATCGCCCCGCGCTGTGACAAGTAGCGCCCGTTACGGCTACCCGCGCCGGGTCCCCGGGGCGATGCCCTGCAGAACGATGTCCGCGAGCCGCCCGGACAGGCCCGGTGGGATGGTCACCGGAGCGCCGGGCGGGGCGAACAGCACCCTGGGCAGGATCTGGCCGTGCATCGCGCCCACGACCAGGGACGCGGCAGCGTCGATATCGGCCGCCGCGTCGATCCGGCCGAGGCGCTGTTCAGCCGTCAGGTAGGCGGTCAGCAGGTCGGGCAGCCCGCGGGGCTCATCGTGGCCGGCACCGCGGTCGCCGTCCTGGCCGGGCCAGGCCCCGGTTTCGCTGCCGCCTGCCACGCCTTCCCCGGCATCTCCCACTGGCTCGCCAGCCTCATCCGGGGCGGCGCCGGCTTCCTCCGCGGCGGCGCCGGCTTCCTCCGCGGCCGGGTCGAACGCCGCGTCACCGCCGACCATCGCGTGGAACCGGGTGAGCACCTTCGGCTGGGATATCAGCCCGGCGAAGGCCGGCGTGACCCGGAGCAGGGTCGCGATGCCACCGTCGATGAACACCCGCAGGTTCTCCGCGACGGTGCCCTCCCCCGGCGGCGGCAGCAGCCGCGGCGCGCTGGCCATGACGTTGCCGACATGGGCCAGCAGCGCGTGGACAAGCAGGTCTTCCTTGTCCTCGAAGTAGTTGTAGAGCACCCCGTCGGCCACCTTGGCCTCGCGGGCGATGTCCCGCACAGCCAGGCCCGCGCTGCCCCGCTGATCGATCAGCCGGGCGGCGGTCTCGATCAGGTACTCGCGCAGGTTCTGGCTGCTGTCGTCGCGCAGCACGGCAGGCTTCCTAGGTGACATCGCGCCTGAGTGTAGTGACCATCGCGGCGGCGGCGAACGCGACGGCGTACCCGGCGAGCACCAGCCCGCCGCCCCACTGCGGGAGGGGCCGGGCCGGGCCGATCATGTTCACCCGGCCCAGCGCCTCGCTCGCGTGCAGCGGCAGCCAGCGTGCCAGGCCCGCGCCGGCCAGCTGCCCGGCCACGCCCTCGACCAGGGCGATCCAGGCGAGCGCGGCGGCGATGGCCGGGGCGAGGTTGTGCAGCAGCGCACCCACGCCCACGCCGATCGCGGCGAACGCGATGTTGACCACGATCCCGCCGGCGAGGGTGCGCAGCGAGCCGGCGGCGGACAGATGGAAGCTGCCGCCCTTGGCAGCCCACCAGGCGGCCGTGACCGCCACCGCGACCGCGGACGACACCAGCCCGGCGACGGCACCGATGGCCCCGTAGACGGCCAGCTTGGCGGCCACCACCCGGCCGCGGCCCGGCGTGGACAGGAACGTGTCGGTCACCGTGCCGTGCCGGTACTCCCCGGCCACGGCGAGGATGCCGAAGATCAGCGTGAACAGCGCGGCCAGTGCGACGTGCGCGAGCGCCTTGGCCTGCGATGGCGGGGTCGTGCACGTCGCCGCCGGACTGGACCAGGCCGGTGACCCCGGCCACGACGAGGAGCGGGCCCGCGGCCAGCAGCAGCCACGGGCTGCGGACCGTGCTGAGCTTGCGGAACTCACTGCGGATCACTGGCAACACGGTTGCTCTCCTTGGCAGTAGGTCAGGCCGGCCGCGGCCGGGTGGGTGCGCCACGCGGTGCCCCGCCTGCGGCGCGGTGCCCGGGACCACCTGTCCCCGGGCACGGTCAGCCCGCCGTGGCGGTCAGCTTGAGGAACGCCGACTCCAGGGCGGTGTTGGTCGCGCCGATCTCGCCCAGCGGGCCCGCGAACCGCACCTGCCCGGAACTGACGATCACCACGCGATCGACGGTCTGGGCGACCTCGCTGAGCACGTGGCTGGCCACGATGACGGTCCGGCCCTCGTCGGCGAGACCGCGCAGCAGGCCGCGCAGCCAGGCGATGCCGCCCGGGTCGAGCCCGTTGGCCGGCTCGTCGAGAAGCAGCACCGCCGGATCGCCGAGCAGCGCCGCGGCCAGGCCAAGCCGCTGCCGCATGCCCAGCGAGAACTCGCGCACCCGGCGCCGGGCGGCCGGGGCAAGGCCCACCTGGTCCAGTACCTCGTCCACCCGGCGGCCGGGGATGCCCGCGGCGTCGGCGAGGACCCGCAGGTGATCCCGCGCCCGGCGGCCGGGGTGAAACCCGGTCGCCTCCAGCATCGCGCCGACCATGCGGCGCGGCTGGGCCAGGCGGCCGTAGGGAACACCCCCGATCAGCGCCGCTCCCGCGTCGGCCCGGACCAGGCCGAGCACGATGCGCAGGGTGGTGGTCTTCCCCGAGCCGTTGGGCCCGAGGAACCCGGTCACCTGCCCGGCCGGGGCGGTGAAGGTCATCCCGCGCACCGCGGTGACCCGCCCGAATGTCTTGGTCAGATCGCGGACCTCGACCTCTGCCATCCCGCCTCCCTCGGCCCCGGTGCCCCGGCGGCGCCTTGTGAACACTATTTCATGAACTATAATTCATGAGGGGTCGTTCACGCACGTGTTCCGCCGGCGAACCCGTGCTCAGCCGCTGATGATCATGGCGATTCGGCTGGCCGGCCTGGTCCGGAAAAACCGTGATCAAAGCGAATGAGCGTCGCCCCTTGCCGGGATGCACCATGAGCTACGGTGATCATCAGCATGCCGGGGCAACGGCGCCCACGGTCCTCGGGAGGTTGGCATGCACATCAATGCTGGTGACACCGCGTGGATGCTGACCTCGACGGCGCTGGTGCTTTTCATGATGCCGGGGCTCGCGCTGTTCTACGGCGGGCTGGTCGGCGCGAAGAACGTGGTCGCGACCATGGTCCAGTCCTTCGTGGCCATCGGCGTGGTCAGCTTGCTGTGGGTGATCGTCGGGTACTCGCTGGCGTTCGGCGGCAATCACTGGGGTGGCGTGATCGGCAGCCTGCAATTCGTGATGCTGCATAACGTCAACGGCACGCCGAACAGCTACGCGCCCACGATCCCGTCGCTGGTCTACATGGCCTTCCAGATGATGTTCGCCGTGATCACCCCGGCGCTCATCGCGGGTGCGTTCTGCGAGCGAATGCGCTTCCGCGGCTACCTGGTGTTCATCGGCCTATGGTCGCTGCTGGTCTACAGCCCGTTCGCGCACTGGGAGTGGGGCGGCGGCTTCCTCGGCTCAGGCGGCCTGCATGCGATCGACTTCGCCGGCGGCTCGGTGGTCCACGAGCTGGCCGGTGCCGCGGCGCTGGCCACCGCGCTGTACCTGAGGCGAAAGCACCAGCTCGACCGGCCGCACAACGTGCCGCTGGTGCTGCTCGGCGCGGGAATCTTGTGGTTCGGCTGGTTCGGCTTCAATGCGGGCAGCGCGCTGTCCGCCGGAACGGTCGCTGCCTACGCGCTGGTGAACACTCAGCTGGGGGCCTGTACCGCGATGCTCGCCTGGATGGGCATCGAGTGGTGGCACCGCGGCAGGCCATCGGGCGTGGGCATCGCCGCTGGTGCCGTCGCCGGGCTGGCGGCGATCACCCCCGCGTCGGGTTACGTGCCGCCGTGGGCGGCGATCATCATCGGCGCCGCGGCCGGGCTGCTGTGCTACGGCGCCGTCCACCTGAAGGACATATTCCACTACGACGACTCCCTCGACGTCGTCGGCGTGCACATGGCCGGCGGCGCGATCGGGGTCGTGCTCACCGGCGTCTTTGCCAGCCTCGCCGTGAACGCCGCTGGTGAAGCCGGTGGCTGGACCCAGCTCGGCCGCCAGGCGGTACTGGCTGTCGTCGGGATCGCCTTCCCGTTCGTCATGACCTGGATCATCCTGTGGGTCACCGACCACACCGTGGGACTGCAGGTGAGCCCGGAGGAGGAGCAAGCCGGCCTCAATCTCAGCGAGCATGCGGAGGTCGCCTACCAGATCGCAGCGGCACCGGACCTGACCACCGCCGGCATGGCGGCCGAACCCAGCGCACCGGGTCTGCCCGAAGTGCAGTAACCAGGCAGGGAACCCGGCTGCTGTCCGGTTGTGCGACTGGCCGGGCTCCGCGCGTATCACACCGGCCCGCGCACCGCGGTCAGCGCCCGCCGCGGCGCATCCCGGCAATGTTCACCGGGGGTTCACCCGGTTGTGACAGCCAGTCCGCCCGGGCTGTCCATCGTGGGCGTGAAGCCGCGGCCGGCGCTGGGCCGGCCGCGCCGAGGGAGGTTGCCCGCCGATGACCCCGCTGCCCGCACACCCCGCGACATCCCGCCGGTCACGCCGGCGCCTCCTGGCGGCAGGCGCGCTGACCGTGCTCACCACAGGTTCGCTGATCGCCGCGGCAACCAGCGGCGCAGCCGCGCACGGCTTCGGCCGCCCGTTCTTCTCCCCCGGAAACCTGCTGGTCAGCGGGTCTGTGTACGTCACGAGGCCGAACACCATCGTGCCCGGCGTCACGGTGCTGCCGCCCGGCTGCACGACCGGCTGCGCCACCGCGAACAGCAGCGCGGCCTACCCGGGCGTGTGGAACAACGACTCGGTGGACGGCAGCTTCGGCATCACCTCACCGATCTTCCTGGAGCAGCTCACCCCCTCCGGGCGGCGGGTGAACACGCTCTGGGTGCCTGCGCCCGGCGGGTTCGGCCGGGACCACGGCCACGGCCAGGACGGCATGGTGAGCAGCTTCTCCTCCAAGTCCGAGCTGGCATTGAACCTGTCGGCCAGCGGCCGGTACGTGACGTTCATGGGCTATGAGTCCCAGCCCAGCGCGATCGACGTCTCGAACTCCAACACCCCCGGCGACGCCGACCCGACCAACCCGGTGCCCGCCAGCTACTACCGTGTCGTCGCTCAGGTGGACAGTCAGGGCAGGCTGAGCTTCACCAGGACCAACGCCTACAGCGGCAACAACGGCCGGGCGGCGTACCTGAACGACGCCGGCGGCTCGGAGGAGTACTACACGGCCGGGAACGCCGGGAACGGCTCGACCCCGCAGCCGGACGGCATCATCCTCGGCGCGGGCGCCCAGCTCGTCACCCCGCAGTACCGGCCGCTCGACCAGCAGCAGGCCGGGCAGCCCGCCCCGCTGGGCAGCTTCAACATCACCCAGCTCGGCGACCCGCCCGACAAGATCGGCAAGGACACCAACTTCCGCGGCCTGACCGTGTATCACAACGTCGTCTACTACACCAAGGGCAGCGGCGGCAACGGCGTCAACACCGTCTACTTCCTCGACACCACCGGCACGGCCTGCCCCAATGGTGTCGGCCTGCCGGTGCCCGGCGCGCCGCTGCCCACCGCACCGATCGCCTACAACCCTGCGCTGCTGCAGACCGGGGGCGTGACCCCGTACAACATGTGCATCCTGCAGGGCTTCCCGACCGCGCTGAAGTCCACGACGGCGTTCCCGTTCGGCCTCTGGTTCGCCAACCCCGACACCCTGTACGTCGCGGACGAGGGCAACGGCGACGACACCTACGACCCGGCCACGAACACCTACACCGGGGCCGCCGCGCAGACCACGGCCGGCCTGCAGAAGTGGGTGTTCAACGGCACCTCGTGGAACCTCGCCTACACCCTGACCAGCGGGCTCGGCCTGGGCGCCCCGTACACCGTGCCCGGCTACCCCACCGGGGACAACGCCGCCACCGGGCTGCCGTGGGCGCCCGCCACCGACGGCCTGCGCAACATCACCGGCCAGGTCAACCGCGACGGTTCGGTCACGATCTGGGCCATCACCTCCACGGTCAGCGGCAACGGCGACCAGGGCGCCGACCCGAACAAGCTGGTCACCATCACCGACCAGCCGGGCGCCACCGCCCCCGCCGCCGGGGAGAGCTTCCAGACCGTGCAGACGGCGGGATACGCCCAGGTGCTGCGCGGCGTCTCGGTCACCCCGGGCACCGGGGCGTACGGCCGCTGACGCAGGGCATGGCAAGGCGGGGGCGGCCGGGCTTCCGGCCGCCCCCGCGTCGGTCAGGGTGATTGCCGCGGCGCCTAGGCGGGCGGCGGGATCGGCGAGCCGATCCGCACATGGTTGCCCGAGGGGTCGCGGAACGCGCAGTCGCGGACGCCGTAGGGCTGGTCGATCGGCTCCTGGAGCACCTCGGCCCCGGTGGCGCTGACCTTCTCGAACATGGCGTCGCAGTTGTCGGTGCTGAACAGCACCCCGTTCAGCGCGCCCTTGGCGAGCAGCATCCGCAGGGACTCGGTGTCGTCGGGCCCGTGGCCCATGTCCGGGGTGGCGAGCACGATTTCCATGCCGGGGTTGCCGGGCGCGCTCACGGTCAGCCAGCGGTAGGGGCCGAGCGGCGCGTCGGTGTTGACCACGAGCCCGAGGGCGTCGCGGTAGAAGGCCAGCGCCTTGTCCTGGTCGTCGACGGTGATGAAGCTGTGTGAGATCTTGAGTTCCATACCGGCGACGCTACGCAGGTCCGCTGGCCTGCGCTTCTTTGATCCTGCTCGGTCTGGTCCAGTCCTTGGCGACGCACGCCGGAACCACGGCGGTCGCGTCGTGGCACCGGGCCCGGTAGGCGCTCGGACGTCTCCCCCACGATCTCGGTGAACCGGGCGCTGAACGACCCGAGCGAGGTACAGCCGACCTCCATGCACACGTCGGTCACCGACAGGTCGCCGCGGCGCAGCAGCGCCATGGCCCGCTCGATCCGCCGGGTCATCAGGTAGCTGTAGGGCGTCTCGCCGTACGCGGCGCGGAACTGCCGGGAGAAGTGCGACGGGGACATCAGCGCCTGCCGCGCCATCGTCGGCACGTCGAGCGGCCTGGCGTAGTCGCGGTCCATCAGGTCGCGGGCCCGGCGCAGATGGGCGAGGTCCTCCGGCGTCACCCGCGCCAGTATCCCATGCACCGCCTCCCGCCCGGCTGGCGCGGCGCTGCGATCCGACCCGCCCCAAAACGCTTTGCATGCATTACGCACTGCCGCTCTAACCTCTGATCCCAGGCGGCGCCGCGCCAGCGGGGCCAGCAGAGAGAGAGGAGGGCGATGCCATGTACGCCGTATTCGCAGCGTTTCCGCCCTCCCCCGGGACCGGCCGAGCCTGATCCCGGGGCGGGCGGGGCGCCCTCGCTGAGGAGAACGCCTTGACCGTGCACCACGATGAGCTGACCGTCCGGCCGATCACCGGGCCCGGACGAGCTCGACCTGTTCAACCGGTTCCCGCACAAGTACAACGAGGAACTGGCCGGCAGACCTGCGCGACGGCCACCGGCAACCCGGGTGGCTGTGGATCGCCCTGCACGACGGCCGCCTGATAGCCCGGGCCGGCCTGGTGGGCACGGCCGCGGCGACGAGCACCCAGGCATCGCTGGACCTCCTCGACCTCGATGACTACGCTGCGCGCCGGAGACCGTGGACATCGCGCGCGCGCGCTGCTGACACCGCCATGGCCGAGGTGGTCCCGGACGGGCAACCTGCCCCCCGGAGTATCTGCCGGAGCGTGGACCCGGACTGGCGCACCGCACCGGCCACCCGGCAGCCCACGGAGGACCGCATGGCGGCCGCGGCGCGGACCGGCGCGCGGCTCTTCGTGGAACGGCTGCAGCCTCGAATGGCGGCCCGGCACGCCGGTGATCCCCGCCCACCGGACGTCTCGCCTTCCGCCCGGTCGTCCGGCCCGGATGAGCTGCTCGCGCTGATGACCGAGGTGCTGGACGGCACGCTGGACGCGCACAGCCGGGCGACCTGACCCGGATGTCACCGGCGGAAGCGGCGGCCAAGCACTACCACGGGCGAACTGGCGCGCTACGCCAGCCCGCGGGACTGGTGGCAGATCGCCGAACTGCCCGGCGGCGAGCCGGTGGGCTTCGTGATCCCCGCCGCACAACGGCTACAGCCCGATCATCGCCTACCTCGGCGTCGTCCCGGCGCACCGTGGCCACGGCTACATCGGCGACATCCTCGCCGAGGGCACCCGGGTTCTCGCCGTGCAGGACGTGCCGTTCATCCAGGCCGCCACCGACCTCGGCAACGTGCCGATGGCTGCGCGCCTTCCACCGCGCCGGCTGGCGTCACCACCGGCCACCAGATCGACATGACCTGGCCCGGCTAGCCCGGGCCAGCTCACATCCGGCGTGATCGCTGCCGCCCGACGACCGCCCAGCGCCGCCGCCTCCTGGAGCGCGAAATAGACAGCCCGAAGACCGGTCCAGCGCGCGGAGCCCGCTGGCCAGGCGGGGCGGGGGCCGCAGGCCCCGCCCCGCACTCGCGTTAAGAACCGTTAAGAGCTTTTCGACGAGCAGAAGGGGTTGGCCGGGCACGCCCGCACACGGGTCGGGCATGGTCGGCAGCGGTCGGCAGCGGCGCGATGGAGATCTTGGTCTGCTTCGGGTAGTGCGATCCCTTCGGGCAGGTGCCGAGGCCGGTCGCGCCGGTGGCGCAGATCAGCTGCGTCCACCAGGGCGCCGTCGATGCTGGTGCCCGGCTTGCCGCACGGCCGGCCGTCCACCGTGGTGGTCTGGATGTTCTTCGGCTCCGAGGTCACCCGGCCCGCCGCGTCACGGTTGCTGTAGAAGCAGTTCCGCGGCGTCGCGGAGTTCGGCAGCAGTCCCACGGTGGCGAGGTCGCCGTTGGTGACGTTGCCGAACGTGCCCGTCGTGCGGGAAGAAGTTGCCGTACACCGGTTGCCGTGCGCCGGGGACAGTCGCACAGTCTTCGGGGACACCTGGACGCCGCCCTGGCAGTGCGACCCCTGCGGAGGCGTCTCGGTGTCCGGGTAGTCGTGCGTGACCACGCCCCACGAGCCGTTGTGGATGATCAGGTTGTCGCGCACGGTGTCGTACGCGCCACCGGAGACCTCCACGCCCGCGCCGACGGCACCGGCGATCCCGGAGGTCGGCGCGTTCGCGTTGTTGTTGTTCTTGATCACGTTGTGCTCGATGATCATGCAGGACTGGTGGTGGTGCCCGGGCACGCGCCGTTCTGCGGCGGCGGGGCGTCGTCGTTGTTCAGCGAGTTCGGCACGATCCCGGTGCGGTCGCGGACGAACACCGAGTCCGTGATGACCAGCTTGCCGCCGGCGTTGGTGCCCGAGTAGCCGAGCGTCGGAGTTCGTGCCGTAGTCGTGGATCAGCGTCGTGTTGCACTGCTGCTGGCACGCGCCGACGTAGTAGGAGGCGTCGGCCATGTTGCTGGCGTAGGACTTCTCGATCACGCCCGGGCCGCTCGCATTGCTCACGAAGATCCCGTACTGGGCCAGGTTGGGGCTGTGCACGTCGGACGGCCCGTACATCGAGGTGGCGGTCAGGTAGGAACCGCGGTAGGCGCCCATGCCGATCATGCCGGTGGTGTCGCCGCCGTTCCACCAGATCTCGTTGCCGTGCCCGCCGGTCCCGGAAAGGTAGTCGCAGACGGTCAGGTTCTGGATGGTGACCCCGCTGACCTTGTAGACGACGATGCCGTCCCGGCCGGCGCCGCCGTTGGTGTCCTGCAGCGACGGGTCGGACGGGCAGGGCTGGCTGGCGGTGCCGTTGCTGCCGTCGATGATGACCGAGTTCCGGTCCAGGCCGCGGATGTGCAGGTCGGGCGTCTGGATCCAGACGCCGGCCGTGGGCCACTCGGTGCTCTTCTCGTGGTAGACGCCCGGCCAGATCAGGATCCAGTCACCGGGGCTGGCGGCGTTGACCGCGCTCTGCACGGTCGAGTACACCGAGACCCCGCCCGGGCAGGGCGTGGTGCTGCCGTTGCAGACGAGCAGCACGTTGCTCCCGGCGAGCGCACCTTGCGCGGGCGCCACGGCCGCCACGGCCTGGCTCCCGGCGAGCGCCGGCGCACCGGCGAGTGTCAGCGCGACAGCCGCGCCGACCAGCCACCACCGTCTCATCATGGTTCTCCGCCTCTCCCCACAGCCCGACTTTGCGCAGTCCGGACATTAGCGCGATGACAGGGCAAAATGCGAGTGTTCGGGCGCCACGGGCGGGCGATCCGCCAGGCCTGGCGCGCCGGGCCGGCGTCGCGGCGGTAGCGTTCGGGTGTTTCGCTGCGTGTCGGCGCGGGGACGGAATGCCAGTCCGCTCATTGTTCGCAATGAGCCACTTTTGGTGACGAAATTTGCATCATTGGTCCCAAAAGGGTGTGTTCACCCCATCTGAACAGGCCGATCCTGTTAATCTCAGTGACTTCAACCGGGGATTCGAATCTCCTTAGTAACGTCGCCGTCACAATTCGTTCCACTCCCCTTCGAGGCAATAGCCATGAGGTGGCGTATGCGGTCTGTCCGCACGAGAATCCTGCTTCTCGCCCTGGTCCCCCTGCTGTCTCTGTTCGGGCTCTACGTCTTCACCACCAGCGTTACCGCCAGGAATGCCATCAACCTGGCCCGGGCCGACACGCTGAAAAACGCCACCGGCCAGCCGACGGGCACCTTCGAGGGGGAGCTTCAGGCCGAGCGCCTGCTCGCGGTGCTGTACCTGGCCGCCCCGACACCGGAGAACCAGGCCAAGCTGGCCGCGGTGGCGCAGCAAACCGGCCGCGAGGCGGCGGCCCTGCGCGGCACCCTGATGTCCGGCGCCACCATGAACAACGCGTCGGCGCCGCAAGCGCGGGCCATCGACACGCTGCTGGCCGCCATGAAGGGCCTGCCGGCCCTGCAGTCCGAGGTCACCGCCCGCACGATCGGCCGGCCCGCCGCGATCGCCGCCTTCAACACCCTCGTCGACGACGGCGACCAGGTCCTCAACCAGACCATCCGCCAGGAGGCCAACTCCGCGATCGTCGCCCAGGCGCTGGCGTTCGTGCGGATCGGCCGGGTGGGCGACCTGCTGGGGCAGGAGGATGCCATTCTCCTCGGCGACCTGTCGACGGGTTCCTTCCCCGCCGCGGACCGGCGGCAGTTCACCCAGCTCGTCGGCGCCCACCGGTACCTCGTCCAGGTGACCCTGCCGGACCTCGATCCCGCCTACCGCGCGTATTACACCCGGGACGTCAGCTCGCCGGCCTCCGCCTCGCTGACCCGCTGGAGAACAAGGTGATGGCCGACACCGCCCGCGGCACCTGCCCGCGGTGTCCCCGCTGGCCTGGGAGCAGGCGGTCGGCGCGGTCACCGCCGGGTTCTCGAACGCGGGCAGGCAGGCGGCCGACGCGCTCACCCAGCAGGCCAGCAACGTCGCGTCGGGCACCGACCTGCAGCTGATCGTGACCGGCGGCATCGGCCTGCTCGCTCGTGATCATCTCCATCGTCGTCGCGCATCTTCACCGCCCGCAGCCTGGTGCGGGAGCTGAGCGAGCTGCGCCAGTCCGCCCTCGACCTGGCGAACGACCGGCTGCCCGAGGTGGTGGACCGGCTCGCCCTCGGCCAGGACGTCGACGTCTCCGCCGACGGCTCCCGGACATCCCGGCGTCCTCCGACGAGATCGGCCAGGTGCGGGACGCCTTCGCCGACGGTGCAGCGGACCGCGGTGCGAGGCCGCCGTCGGCCAGGCGCGGCTGCGCGCAGGGCATGAGCGAGGTCTTCCGCAACCTGGCCCGGCGCAGCCAGTCGCTGCTGCACCGCCAGCTCGCGCTGCTCGACGCCATGGAGCGCCGGAGCGAGGGACCCGCAGGAACTTGAGGACCTGTTCCGCCTCGACCACCTCACCACCCGCATGCGGCGGCACGCCGAGAGCCTGATCATCCTGTCCGGTCATCAGCCCGCGCGCGGCTGGCGCAACCCGGTCCCGCTGGTGGACGTGCTGCGTGCCGCGGTGGCCGAGGTGGAGGACTACACCCGGATCAGGGCCACCTCGGCGACCAATGCATCGCTGCATGGGCCCGGCGGTCGGCGACGTCATCCACATGATCGCCGAGCTTGCCGAGAACGCCACCATGTTCTCCCCGCCGAACACGCCGGTGGTGATCCACGGCGACACCGTCGGCCAGGGGTTCGCGATCGAGATCGAGGACCGCGGGCTCGGCATGAGCGACGAGCAGCTGGCACGGATCAACGACCTGCTGGAAAACCCGCCGCCGTTCGACCCATCCAGCTCGGACCAGCTCGGCCTGTTCGTGGCCGGCCAGCTCGCCAAGCGCCACGACATCAAGATCAGCCTGCGGCCGTCGCCCTACGGGGGGACCACCGCGATCGTGCTGATCCCGCACAGCCTGGTGGTCCCCGAGGGCAGTCACGCCAAGGACCCGGCGGCGGCGCTGGGCGAGGGCACGCTGCGGTTCAAGGCGCGCCACGCCCTGGACTGGGCCGGGGGCGATGGCACCGGCGAGGCCCCGGTTTCCGCCAGCGCGGTGACGTCGTGGACCGGGGCCGACATCCCGGCCATGCGGGATCCGTCCGACACGGCGGACCTGACCCCGGCCTCCCGCGCCGCTCCCGCGCTGCCCGGGCCCGGCCCGGGCGCCGACGACTTCGGGCTGCCCCGGCGGGTCCGCCAGGCGAGCCTGGCGCCACAGCTTCGCGACCCGGCCGCGGAACCGGCCCCCGCCCAGGGCAGCGACGACTTCTGGGCGCGCTCTCCCGAGGAGACCCGCTCCACCATGACGGCCATCCAGCAGGGCTGGGAACGCGGCCGGTCGGTCTTTGACATGCCAGTGGCGGGCGCGGGGAGCAGCGCCGCCCCGGAAAGCGCCGCCGAGGCCGGCCGCGGCGCCACCATGCCCGGCCCGGACGCGGCGGGCGCGCCCGGGCCGGAACCGGCGACCGAGGACAGGGGGACGAGTGGCTAGCGCCACGGACCACGACGGCCACGGCCGGGGTATCAGCGGCGACCTGAGCTGGCTGCTCGATGACCTGGTCACCCGGGTCGCCGAGATCAGCATGGCCGTGATCCTGACCCGTGACGGCCTGGTGGTCGGGGCATCGGCCGGCCTGACCCGCGAGGACTCCGAGCACCTGGCCGCCATGGCGGCGGGCATGCAGAGCCTCGCCCGCAGCGCCGGACGGCACTTCGGCGGCGGCCGGGTCCGGCAGACCATCGTGGAGATGGAGAACTCCTTCCTGTTCGTGACCGCAGCCGGTGAGGGCAGTTGCCTGGCCGTGCTGACCACCGCCATCGCGGACGTCGGCCTCGTCGCCTTCGAGATGGCGGTGCTGGTCAAGCGCGTCGGCCCGCACCTGCTGGTGGATCCCCGGCCCGGGCTGGCCGGGAGCCTGGACGACTGAGCGGCCATGGCCGAAGACCGCTGGCTTGACGAGGAGGCGGGGCCCGTCGTCCGCCCTTACGCCCTCACCCGGGGCAGGACCCGGCCCACGGGCGAGACACTCGACCTGATCGCCCTCGTCACCGCCATACGCGGGGTGGAGGTGGACCCGGTCGGGCTCGATCCCGAGCACCTGGCCCTGCTGGCGATGTGCCGGCTGCCCGCCTCGGTGGCCGACCTCGCGTCCGACCTGGACCTGCCGCTGGGCGTGGTCCAGATCCTGCTGGCTGACCTGCGGGCCCGGTCGCTCATCAGCGTCCACCACCCGACCCCGCCGGCCCAGTTGCCCGATCCGCGAATACTCAAAGAGGTGGCCGATGGGCTTCGCCGGCTCTGAGTCCAATGGCCGCGACCCGGGAGAGGCGCCGGTCACCATCAAGATCCTCATCGCCGGCGGCTTCGGGGCCGGCAAGACCACGCTGGTCGGGTCGGTGACCGAGATCCGCGCGCTGCGCACCGAGGAGCCGCTCAGCGGCCCCGGCGCCTACGTGGACAGCCTCGACGGGGTGGAGCAGAAGAGCACGACGACGGTGGCGCTGGACTTCGGCCGCATCACCATCCGGGACAACCTGGTGATCTACCTGTTCGGCACGCCCGGCCAGGAGCGGTTCTGGTTCATGTGGGACGAGCTTGCCAGCGGCGCGCTGGGCGCGGTGGTCCTCGCCGACACCCGCCGCCTCGCCGACTGCTTCCCCTCGGTGGACTTCTTCGAGCGGCGCCGGCTGCCCTTCGTCGTCGCGGTCAACTGTTTCTCCGACGCGCGGCGCTTCCACCCCGAAGACGTCAGGTCGGCGCTCGACCTGGATCCCGAGGTCCCCGTGGTCCTGTGCGACGCCCGGCAGCGTGCGTCGGCCCGCGACGTTCTCGTCGCGCTGATCGAGCACGCACTCCGGGGACTGCAGCGGGCCAAGGCCGCCGGGACGAACGTCTAGGCACCCGGGCAGTCAGGCGCTTCGGGCAGTAGCCTCCGCCGCAATGGCCGCCACCACTGGCTCGTGAAATTCGCTCTCTTCGGTCCACTCGTCCGGGAGGAGAGGGCGGTCCGGCCATTGGTTCATGAAGCCAACGGTACGGAGCCGCGGCCGCGGCCGAGCTCGCGCGACTGCCACCGGGAGGCGGCCCAGCAAGCCATCGCGGCACTGAGCCACGCGGCCTCAGCCAGCCAACGCCACCAGCCGCCGAAGGCCCCCAGCGGCCAGCACAGGACCGCGCTGGTAAACAGCCACCTGACCAGCAAGCGCGCCGACGCCAGTGGCGCCTGATGTCTCATCTTGGTGACGACTCCCTCTCAATAACATGGGCCTCCCCGCGAACCGGCCGCCACGCGAGGGGAGTTCCCCCTATTGGACGCGGCAGCGTGCCAGTTCTTTTACAGGTAAAGAGCCCCGCCGTGAGCGGGACCCGGGCACTTTGCCGCGGGAGGGGTATCAGTCCTGGTCAGCGCCGCCCAGCAACTGGCCCGCGATCCGCGGCACGGCGGTGCCGATCGGCTCCCGCACGACCTCGGCGGCCAGGCCGTCGTACGGGGTGGGATCGGCGTTGACGATCACCAGCGCCGCGCCCGCGGCCGCGGCGAGCCCGCACAGCGACGCGGCCGGCTCGACGGTCAGCGTGGACCCGATCGCCAGGAACAGGTCGCACTGCCGCGCCGCCAGCTCCGCCCGCGCGAAGACCTCCGGATCGAGCCGCTGCCCGAACATGACCGTCGCGGATTTCAGTATCCCCCCGCACCGCGGACAGTCCGGGTCCTCCTCCCCCGCGTCGATCCGGGCCAGCGCGCCCGCCATCGGCGAACGGTCGCCGCAGGACACGCACACCACGCTGAACATGGTGCCGTGCAGCTCGACCACCCGCTCCGCCGCCGTCCCCGCCTTCTGATGCAGCCCGTCGATGTTCTGCGTGATGACCCACGTATCGATCGAGGACCCAGCCAGCTTCGCCAGCGCCCTATGCGCCGCATTCGGCTCGGCCCGCCATGCCGGGTGTTCCCTTCGCGCCCGCCACGACCGCCGCCGCACCGCCGGATCACTCACATAAACCTGGTAGGTAGCCGCCTGCTGCGCTCCCGGGTTACGCGTCCACACCCCCTGCGGCCCCCGAAAATCCGGTATCCCCGAATCCGTCGATACCCCCGCCCCCGTAAGCACCGCAAGCGTCCGCACCCCCCGCGCCCACCCCGGCACCACATCAGCGTCGCGGATCCCGTCCACCCCGAACCCCTTCCCGCTTTCTCCCTCACCCCGGAAACGTGGTCCCCCGCCCCGGGATTCCGCCCACCCCGGCACCCTTCTCGCTTTACCCGCGCCCGTGGGGACGTGGCCCCAAAGTGTGGCTGGGGTGATGCGGCAGATGGCGTTTTGCCAGCTGCCACATCACCCCAGCCACACCAGTCCTACGAACTTGCCCCCAACAGGTTTGCCATGCAAACATATTGACGAGCCAGACCAACTGGAGGCCCAGCATGACTTCGGTCCCCCCCGAGGAACTCCTGGCCGCGCATCCCACGAACGGGCTCGACGACACCGTCCATCAGCGGCACCGGCTGGGCATCCTCACCATTACCGCCGAGGCGCGCGCGGAATTCGGCTACCTGCGCGACGCGCTCGGCCTGACCGCTGGCAACCTGTCCCGGCACCTCACCGTGCTGGAGGAGGCAGGGCTGATCCGGGTGGAGAAGGGCTATGCGGGCCGGCGCCGCGGACCTGGGTCGGGATCACCAGCGCCGGCCGCGCCGCGCTCGCCACCGAGGTCGATGCGCTGGCCGAACTGGTGCGCCGGCATCGCGGCTGACACCACTGCGGCCCAGTTGCCCGGCCGCTGCGACGGCCCGCCCGCGCCACCGCCGGGCGCGCACCGATGATGCGGGGCAGGCCGGCTTTTGGCCAAGAGTTCACGGCTCGCTCGGCCGTCCGGCGGCCCGGTGTCCTACGTTTGGACACGCGGGAATCGGGTGGCGCGCGCGCCCCGGACAGCCTGGAGGAACCGGTGGCCGATCAGGTCGATGAGCCCGGCGTCTCGCCCCGTGGCGGCGAGGATCCCGGCAGCACCCCCAGCACGGACCACCCCGGCAGCGGGCCGACCAGGCGCGCGTTCGTGGTCGGCGGGGCCGCGATCGGCGCGGCCGGGGCCCTGGGCGCCCGGCCGGCCAGGCCCACCAGGGCCCAGGCCAGGCTCATCGAGCAGGCCGCCTCGATCCAGGCGTCCGGGCAGGCCTCGCTGAGCGACATCGAGCACGTGGTCATCCTGATGCAGGAGAACCGGTCCTTCGACCACTACTTCGGCACGATGTCCAGCGTCCGCGGCTTCTCCGACCCGGCCGTGCCCACCCAGACCGTCGGCGGCCGGACCTACCCGATCTTCGACCAGTTCGGCTACGAGCCGGGCACCGGCCCCGACCCGTCGGGCTACCTGCAGCCGTTCAACCTGAAGAACGACCCGCCCACGGTGAACGGCGAGACCACCAACGACATCGACCACACCTGGCCGACCCAGCATCTGTCCTGGAACAACGGGGCGCTCGACTCGTTCATCAGCGCGCACCTGACCGCCGACGGCACCGAGAACGCCCCGGTCACCATGGGCTACTACACCAGCAAGGAACTCGCGTTCTACTTCGCGCTCGCGGACGCCTTCACGGTGTGCGACCGTTACCACTGCTCGGTGCTCGGCCCCACCGACCCGAACCGGCTGATGACGATGTCGGCCTGGATCGACCCGGACGGCACCGCCGGCGGGCCCGTGGTCGAGACGTTCACCGACCGGGTGGCCGAGTACGGCGCACTGAGCTGGGAGACCATGCCGGAGGCCCTGCTCGCGGCGGGGGTGAGCTGGAAGGTGTACAACGACCCGCTGTCGCTGGTGGCGCTGAGCCCGCTGCCGTACTTCAAGGCCTACAACGACCCGCTGTCGCTGACCGGCATCGAGCTGATCGCCAAGGCGCTGACGCCCACCTATCCCGGCGACTTCGCGGCGGACGTCGCCAGCGGCAGCCTGCCCGCCGTGTCGTGGATCATGTCGCCGCTGGCCGAGTGCGAGCACCCCGCGGCGCCGCCGGAGTTCGGCGAGTACCTGGTGCAGCAGGTGCTCAACACGCTGGTCGCCAACCCGGACGTGTGGGCGCACACGGTGCTGTTCGTCGTCTACGACGAGAACGGCGGCTTCTTCGACCACGTGCCGCCGCCCACCGCGCCCGCGGGCACCGCGGGCGAGTACCTGACCACGCTGCCCTCGGCGGCGGGCGGGATCGCCGGGCCGATCGGGCTCGGCTTCCGCACGCCGTGCCTGGTGGTCTCCCCGTTCAGCCGGGGCGGCTACCTGTACTCGGGGGTGCTCGACCACACCTCGCTGCTGCGCTTCATCGAGACCCGGTTCGGCGTGGCGGTGCCCAACCTGACTGCCTGGCGGCGCGGCGTGACCGGTGACATGACCGGGGCACTGGCGCTCGCCAAGCCGCCGAACACCCACGTCCCCGCGCTGCCCAAGACCTCGCTCGGCAACACCAAGATCGCCGAAGAGGCGGTGCTCAACGCGCTGACCGGCACCCTGGACGTCGGCATCCCCTACCCGCCGCCGGCCAAGAACCACATGCCGTCCCAGGCGGCGGCCCCGGTGCGCCCCCCGGTCCCCTCCTGACCCCTGATCCGCACCCCGTGAGTTCGTGCTCATGACCCTGCTGCGCCTGCAGCGGCACCAAAGTCATGATCACGGCGGTGGAAGGGCGCGAGCGGGGGCATGATCATGGCATCCTGACGCCTTCGGTTGCGGCTGGTCTCGGTTCGGCCACGAATCCGGTTGGGTCTTGTCTGGTGGCAGAACCTGGCCTTGAATTGTGGTTCATCATTGCGCTTTATCTGCTACGTGAGCAGGACATGCTTGATGAATAGCAGTTCAGATCCGGCGCCGGAGACGGCGCCAGGTGACCAGGCGGGCGCGCTGGAGGTCAGCGACGTCACGGTACGGTTCGGCGGCCTCACCGCCCTGGACGCCGTGTCGCTCACCGCCCCGCCGCGCCAGGTCACCGGGATCATCGGGCCGAACGGGGCGGGCAAGACCACCCTGCTCAACGTGCTCTGCGGGTTCGTGCACCCCGACACCGGCCGGCTTCGTTTCGGCGGCGCCGAGCTGACCGGGCTGCGGCCACACCGGCTCGCCTCGCTCGGTATCGCGCGCACGCTGCAGAACCTCGGCCTGTTCCCGGGGCTCACCGTGCTGGAGAACGTCATGACCGGGGCCAACTGCCATGCCCGGGCCGGCTTCTGGTCCGCGCTGGCCGGGCCTGGCCCGGTCCGACCGCGACGAGCGCGCGCTGCGGGACCGGGCCCTGGCGGCACTGGACCGGGTCGGGCCTCGCCGGACACGGCCGAGCGCCTGCCCGGCCAGCTCTCCGTACGCGCACCGCAAGCGGGTCGCGCTGGCCCGCGCGCTGGTCGCGGAGCCACGGCTGCTGCTGCTCGACGAGCCCGCCAGCGGCCTGACCGAGGGCGAACTGCCCGAGCTGGGGCGACTGATCTCGCAGCTCTCCGGCGACGCCTGCGTCGTCGTGGTCGAGCACCGGATGGACCTGATGATGTCGGTGTGCGACGCCATCGCCGTCCTTGACTTCGGCAAGCTCATCGCGTTCGGCCCGCCGCAGCAGGTGCAGGCCGACCCGGCGGTCACGGCCGCGTACCTGGGCGTGACCGGGACCGGCGCGGCGGAGCCCGGCGCGGAGGAGCCCCATGCCTAGCCCCGCGGCCCTGGCGGTCGAGAACATCGAAAGCGGCTACGGCGGCGTGATGGCGCTGCACGACGTGTCGATCAGCGCCAAGCCCGGCACGATCACCGCGGTGCTCGGGGCGAACGGCGCGGGCAAGACCACGCTGCTGGCCACCATCAGCGGTTTCGTCCGGCCCCGGCAGGGCCGGGTGGCGCTGGACGGGACCGACCTCACCCGGCGGGCCCCCGAGGAGATCGTCCGGGCCGGCATCGCGCACGTGCCGGAGGGCCAGGCGGTGATCACCGAGCTGACGGTGGAGGAGAACCTGCGGGTAGGCGGCCTGTGGCGGCACGGCCAGGCGGGCCGGGCCGCCGCTCTCGCCGACGCCTACCAGCGCTTCCCCATCCTGGCCGCGGCCAGGAACCGGAGCGCGGGCACACTGTCCGGCGGCGAACGCCAGATCCTGGTGATCGCGCGCGCCCTGATGGCCAGCCCGAAGGTGCTGCTGCTGGACGAGCCGTCGCTCGGCCTGGCCCCGCGGATCGTCGCCCAGGTCATGGAACTGATCCAGCGGCTGCGCGATGAGAGCGGGCTGACCGTGGTGCTGGTCGAGCAGAACGCGCGCAGCGCGCTAGCCATCGCCGACCTCGGCGTGGTGCTCAACGTCGGCCGGGTGGTGGTCACCGAGGACGCCGCCGTGCTGGCGGCCGACGAGGCACTCCGCAAGCACTACCTGGGTTTCTAGGAGGTCGGCCTTGAGACAGCCTCTGCCTGGTGTTGGGAGCGTGCAGGGCGCGCCGCAGGCGCCGGGCCGAACGCCGCATAGGCGCCCCAGGCGCCGTTGCGGTGTCCCGGCGCCGAGGACACGCCTCCCGAAGCCAGCGAAGCGCCCGCGAGGGAGGCCAGATGACTGAGTTCCTGCAGTTCACGCTCGGCGGCGTCAGCTTCGGCATGGTGTACGCGGCGATCGCACTGTCCCTGGTGCTGATCTGGCGCGGCACCCGCATCCTCAACTACGCCCAGGGCGCCATGGCCATGTTCACCACCTACATCGCGCTGACCGTGATCAGCCACACCGGCTCGTACTGGGAGGGGTTCGTGGTCGCGCTCGCCGCCGGCCTGGTGCTCGGCGGCGTGATCGAGCGCGTGGTCATCCGGCCGGTGGAGAACAAGCCGCCGCTGAACGCGGTGGTGGTGACGATCGGGCTGCTCGTGCTGATCGAAGGCATCGCCGGCATCATCTACGGGGGGCAGTACCGCTCGTTCCCCACGGCGTTCTCCCTCAACGGGCTGCACGCCGGGTCGGTGCCACTTGGTATTTCCCGTAACGATGTATTCGTGTCGGCCGCGGTCCTCGTCGTGGCCCTGGCACTCGCGGCGATGTTCCGCTACACCTCGGCCGGGCTGCGCCTGCGAGCGGCGGCGTTCAACGCCTACGCGGCGCGCCTGCAGGGGGTGCGGGTCGGCCGGGTGCTCACGCTCGGCTGGGCGCTTGCGGGGCTGATCGGCGCGCTGGCCGGGCTGCTGGTGTCGCCCAACACGTTCCTCTACCCCTCCAGCATGGACTCGATCTTCGTGCTCGGCTTCACCGCGGCGGTGATCGGCGGGCTGGACAGCCCGGTCGGCGCGATCGTGGGCGGGCTCATCCTCGGCGTCGTCGCTCAACTACGTCGGCGGCTACCTCGGCTCGAACCTGGTCCCGGTGTTCGGGCTCGTCGCGCTGATGGCGGTGCTCCTGATCCGCCCGTCCGGGCTGTTCTCGGTGACTCACGAGCGGCGGGTGTGACATGACTCTTGCTGCGTCACCTGGTCGCCGCGATCGTGGCGGGCGCCGTCATCTGGGCACTTTCCGTTCAGCTGAATGCTTTTCGCGACTTTCAGATGGCCGAGATCGCCGTCTACGTGGTGGCGATCGCCGGGCTGTCCGTCCTCCTCGGCCTCAGCGGCCAGATCTCGCTCGGCAACGGGGCGTTCATGGCGGTCGGCGCCTACGCCTGCGCGCTGCTGATGATGCACCTGAACTGGCCGATCTGGGCCCTGTTCCCGGCGAGCGCGGCGGTCGCGGCGGTGGCCGGCGCGGTGGTGGGCCTGGCGGCGGCCCGGCTGTCGGGGCCCTACCTGGCCGGCGCCACCCTCATGCTGGCGGTGGCCCTGCCGTCGCTGGCGGACCAGTTCCCCGGCGTGTTCGGCGGCGACCAGGGCCTGTCCGTCAACGTCACGGCGCCGGCCGCGCTGGGCGCGACGTTCCCGCAGACCCGCTGGCTGGCCTGGGTCTGCGCGCTGGCCACGCTGATCACCATGGTCGTCCTGGCGAACCTGGCGCGCAGCCGGGTCGGCCGGAACTGGCGCGCGATCCGGGACGACCCGGTCGCGGCCGCGCTGGCCGGGCTGAACGTGGCCTGGCTGCGGGTGCTGGCGTTCATCGTGAGCGCGGCGTGCGCCGGGCTCGCCGGGGCCATGCTGGCCGTCACCACCTCGCTGGTCTCGCCGGGCTCGTTCACGCTCAGCCTGTCGATCGCGCTGCTGGCCGGCGCGGTGCTCGGCGGCCTCGGCACGCTGACCGGCGCGCTGTGGGGCGGCCTGGTGATCGTCCTGGTGCCCACCTACGTCACCGACGTCGCCACCAGCCACGGCCTGTCCGGCGGGGTCGCGGCCAACATCCCGATCGCGGCCTACGGGGTCGTGCTCATCGTCGTCATGCTCGTCTTCCCCCAAGGCATCCAGGGCGGGCTCCGGCGGCTCGCCGCGCCGTTCCTGCCCACTCCCCCCACCCGTCTCGGCCCGCCGGGCCAGCGCCCGCCGGCCAGCGAACACGAAGGGCTCGACTCGCCATACCGGCGCCCGCCGGTCAGCGAACACCAGGAAGAAGGCACTTCATGATCAGATCCCTTTCGCTGCGACTGCCAGTGATCGCGGCCGCCGTGACCGCCTCGCTGGTGGCCGCCGGCTGCGGTTCGAGTTCGAGTGGCTCGGGCGGCGGCGGCGGCCGCGTCCGTGCCCGGCATCACCAAGACCCAGATCCTGATCGGCAGCCACCAGCCGCTCACCGGGCCGGCCGCCCCGGGCTACAGCGAGATCGCCCCCGCGGCCAACGCGTACTTCCAGTACGTCAACGCCCACGGCGGCATCTACGGGCGCAAGATCAAGTACACCTACCTGGACGACGGCTACGACCCGTCCAAGACGGTCAGCGTGGTCCACCAGCTCGTGCTCCAGGACAACGTCTTCGCGATCTTCAACGGCCTGGGCACCCCCACCCACCTGGCCGTGGTCAAGTACCTCAACACCAACAAGGTGCCCGACCTGTTCGTCGCGTCCGGGTGCGACTGCTGGGACAACCCCACGGCCTACCCGTACACCTTCGGCTGGCAGCTCGACTACGTGCGCGAGGGCAAGATCCTCGGCTCCTACATCAAGCAGCACTTCGCCGGCAAGAAGGTCGGCTACTTCTTCCAGAACGACGAGTTCGGCCAGGACGGTGTGAAGGGCCTCGACTACGAGATCCCGCACTCCCAGGTCGTGAGCAAGCAGAGCTACGTGCCCACCAACGTCAACATCGGCCCCGCGGTCGCCGCGCTGAAGGCGTCCGGGGCCCAGGTCGTCGTGTCGTTCTCCATCCCGGCGTTCACCGCGCTGCTCAAGCTGGCCGCGCTCAAGCTCGGCTGGAACCCGACCTTCGTGGTGAGCGATGTCGGCTCCGACCCGATCACGCTGGCCGGGCTGCTGGAGGCGTTCGCCAAGAAGGGCGGGGCGACCGTGTCCGGTAACGCGCTCACCCAGGGCATCATCACCGACGGCTACCTGCCGACACTGGGAAACATGAGCAACAGCTGGATCGCGCTGTTCAAGAAGGTGCACAGCACCTACGACGCGAAGGCGCCGTTCGACGGCAACGTGCTCTACGGCGAGGCGGTCGGGTACGCCTTCGTCCAGGCCATGGTCAAGGCCGGGAAGAACCCGACCCGGGCCAGCGTGGTCAAGGCGGTAGCGGGCGGGCTGCCACAGGGAGCCGTCGGTGGCGCCGTACGACTACTCGGCGACCGACCACGGCGGCATCATGGGCGCCTTCATCGGCGTGATCAAGAACGGTGCCATCGTCCAGCAGGGCCCGGTCCTGACCACCGACACCACGCCGACCGGCGCCGTCACGCCGTACACCGGCACCCAGCCCGCAGCCCCAGCTGCCAGCGGGATGCCCTAGGGACCTTCAAGCTGTGCCCGCCCGTGCCGTCACCGGCACGGGCGGGCAAGCGCCCGAACGGGGGTAGGTGGTGTGACTCTGGCAGCCAACCGTCGGGGCACCCCGGGCCCCGAGCTGCCCCCCTTCGCAGCGGCTGCTCCGGGCGGCCGAGGAACTGTTCGGGGAGCGCAGCTACTGGCGGACGACCGTGGCGGACATCTGCGCCAGGGCCGGCATCGCCACGGGCAGTTTCTACGCCCACTTCGACTCCAAGGCGGAGATCTTCAGCCGCGGTCGTCCGGCAGATCAACGAGGACCTGCGGACGGCCATCAGGGCCGCGATCGAGACGGCAGGCCCCGGCCAGCGGAGCCAAGGAGCGGGCGAGCTTCCGCGCCTTCTTCACCCTGGCGTCGCAGCGGCCATGGATCGACCGGATCGTCCGCGAGGCGGAGTTCGTCGCGCCCAACGTGTTCCGCGAGTACTACGAGCACCTCACCCGGGGCTACGCACGGGGGGTCCGCCAGGCCCAGCTGGACCGCGAGGTGGACGCCCGGTACGACCCCGAGGTGATCGCGTACATATACACCGGGATCGGCAACTTCATCGGCATGCGGTGGGCCGACTGGACCGCCGGCGGCCAGGTGCCCGACGACGTCCTCGACGACGTGCTTGAGGTGCTGCGGCGCGGCCTCCCCCCGCGTGGCCGCACCGGGGCAGCCCGTATCGTCTCAGTGATGGACGACGCGGCATACCGGACGATCCCCGGGGTTCTCACCGACGCGGCGCGCCGGGATCCGGACGGTATCTGGGTCCGGGCCGACGAGGGCACGATGACCTTCGGCGCCGCCGCGGCCCAGGCCGCCGCCACCGCCGCGGCCCTGCGCGACGCCGGGGTGCGGCACGGTGACCACGTCCTGGTCACCGCCAGGACGACCGCGCCCTACCTGCTGTGCTGGCTGGCGCTCGCCTGGTCCGGCGCGGTCACCGTGTCCGCCAACTACAGAAGCGCACCGGCCGAACTGGCCGGCCTGGCCCACCAGACGGCGCCCCGGGCGATCATCACCGACGCCGGGCTCATGCCGCTGGTCCGCGAGGCCGGCCTCACCGGCCTGCCGCCCCTCGGCGTGCTGGACTCCGACGAGCTGACCAAGGGCTGGGACACCCTGACGGCACCGGCCGGCGGGCCGCCGCCGGTTCCGCCGGTCAGCCACGCCGACGTCGCCGTGCTCATCCCCACGTCGGGCACCACCGGCCGGTCCAAGCTGGTCATGCAGACCCACCGGGCGTACGCGATGGCCGGGGAGGGCTTCCCGTACTGGATGGAGCTGACGGCGGCCGACCGGATGATGACCTCGCTGCCGCTGTTCCACATCAACGCGCCCGCGTACTCGGTGATGGGCTCGCTCGCCTGCGGCGCCGGGCTCATCCTGCTCCCCCGGTTCTCCGCCAGCACCTTCCTCGACTCGGCCCGGCGGCACGGCGCGACGGAGTTCAACGCGATCGGCGCCATGCTGGAGATCCTGATGCGGCAGGAGCCCAGGCCCGGCGACGCGGACACGCCGCTGCGCCTGTGCTACACCGGGCCGGCCCCGGCCAGGGAGCGCCAGGAGGAGATGGAACGGCGCTTCGGCCTGCGCATCGTCGTCGGTTACGCGATGTCGGAGAGCCCGTACGGGCTGATCTGGCCGCACGGCACCAGGCCCTACGGCACGCTGGGCAAGACCCGCCAGCATCCCGTGCTCGGCGTGGTCAACGAGGCGAAGGTGATCGGCCCCGGCGGTGCGGCCCTTCCCCCGGGCGAGACCGGCGAACTGATGCTGCGCAACCCGGTGATCACCCCGGGGTACTGGGGCATGCCGGACGAGACGGCCGAGGCGATCACCGGCGACGGCTGGCTGCACACCGGCGACCTGGTGACCTGCAGCGACGACGGCACCTACACGTTCGTGGCCCGCAAGAAGGAGGTACTGCGCCGCCGCGGCGAGAACCTCTCCCCCGCCGAGGTCGAAGAGGCGCTGATGAGCCACCCGTCGGTGCTGGAGGCCGCGGTGGTGGGGGTGCCGTCGGAGCTGTCCGAGGAGGAAGTAAAGGCCTTCGTGGTGCCCGCCCCCGGCGCCGGGCTCGACTTTCCCGCGCTGCGGGCGCACGCCGCGACGCTGCTCGCCTCCTATAAGGTGCCCCGCTACTGGCAGGCCGTCGAGGACCTACCGCGCACCCCGACCTCCCGGGTGGCCAAGCACCGGCTGCCGCGGGATCACCCCGCGGGCGAGTGGGACGCGGAGGCGGCTGACCAGTAGCCGGTGCGGCCGGCCCGGCGTCGCGGGGCACATCCGCGACCAGGCTCCAGGCCGGCCCCGGCCTGCGTAACGCAGCAAAATCTGTTACCTGACCGAGGGCATACCTCGGCACACAGGTGTGGGGCCGGCGCCTCGCACCGGCCCCACACCTGCGCATCATCCAGACGCCCGGGCTACCCGTACTGGTAGTAGCCCACCAGGCTGTCCGGGCCATCGGACACCGGGACGGTATCGACCTGCGTCCCGGTTTCCGCCGCGTTGATCATGTTGCCGCCGCCGATGTAGACGCCGACGTGGTCGGTGTTACCGGAGTTGACCCCGAAGAACACGAGGTCACCGGCGACCGGGGAGCTGACCTGCGTCATTTCCGCGACCTGGTTGTTGGTGTTACCGGCGCCGAGCACGTCCCGGCCGTACGCCAGGTCGTAGACCCAGCGGGAGAACCCGGAGCAGTCCAGCCCGACTCCGCTCGGGTCCGGGGTGGGGCCGGGGTTGCAGGCCCACCCGACGGGGTCACCCGCGCACTCGCCGGTCGACGGGCCCGGGGTGGCATGGTGGCCGCCGCCCCAGATGTACCAGATCTTGCCGCCGCCCCAGCCCGGCTCGGCGTCGCCGGCCTCGATGTCCTGGGCGTACGCGACGATCTTCTGCAGCGTGCTGCCGCTTGGCGGTGGGGCCGGCGGCGGCGCAGGCGGCCCGGAGCCATCCAGCGACGCCTTGGTCTCCGGGCCGACGATGCCATCGACGGACAGGTTGTGGGTGCCCTGGTAGTTCTCCACCGCGGCCAGGGTGTCGGGGCCGAAGTCACCGTCCACGGTCAGCCCGGCTCCGTGGTTGTTGAGCAGTTCCTGCAGCTCGGTGACGCAGCCGTCGTCCTCGCCCTCGGAGATGTCCGCGGGGCACGCAGAAGAGCCCAGCGGGATCGGCTTGGGCACCGAGGAACTCGCGCCGTCCAGCGCGGCCTTGGTGTTGGGGCCGACGATGCCGTCCACGGACAGGCCGTGGGAGCTCTGGTAGTTCTCCACCGCGGTCAGGGTGAGCGGGCCGAAGTCACCGTCCACGGTCAGCCCGGCACCGTTCTTGTTGAGCAACGTCTGCAGCTCGGTGACGCAGCCGTCGATCTCGCCCTCGGACATGTCCGCCGGGCACGACGAGGACGTCAGCGAGATCGGCGCGGGCGCGGCGCTGCCCAGCAGGGCGGCCTTCGTGTCCGGGCCGACGATGCCGTCCACGGACAGCCCGTGGGCACTTTGGTAGTTCTCCACGGCCGTGAGGGTGGCGGGACCGAAGTCACCGTCCACGGTCAGGCCCGCACCGTTGTGGTTGAGCAGGTCCTGCAGTTCGGTGACGCAGCCGCTGTCCTGGCCCTCGGAGATGTCGGCCGGGCACGCGGAGGAGTTGATGGCGATCGGCGCGGGCGCGCCGCTGGTGGTGCCGTCCAGCTCGTCCTTGGTCATCGGGCCGACGATGCCGTCCACCGACAGCCCGTGGGCACGCTGGTAGTTCTCCACGGCCGTGAGGGTGGCGGGGCCGAAGTCACCGTCCACGGTCAGGCTCGCGCCGTTCTTGTTGAGCAGGTCCTGCAGTTCGGTGACGCAGCCGTTGTCCTCGCCCTCGGTGATGTCGCTCGGGCACTTCGAGGACGTCAGCGGGATCGCCGTGGGCGCGGCGGCCAAGGCCGAGGGGGAGGCCACGGCTGGTCCGCCCGCTATGAGGAGGCCGAAGCTTACCGAGGCGAACAGGCCGGCCATCCCGAGCCAGACCCGTAGCCGGAGGTGGCGGCGCAGCCCGGTGGGTGCCCGCCGTGGTACCCGATATTCTGGACCATGCGTTTGCGAATTCATAGCCACCACCTGCGCATTCAGAGTGCGTTAATCGAGGTCGGCGGCACACAAAACTAGCCGGGCACAGGCATCAGATCGGCGGCCGCCGTTAGCTGATCTGGGCACGTTTCACTCGGCAGATCTGGGGATCTCGATCATTGCCGGATATGGCCCCCGCCAGCACAAACTCCGGAAATGATCATTGGCTCCCTATAGTGTAGCCCAACCATCAGCAAATGGCATCATAAGGGACTCCATTCCCATTTCACACCGTGCGGCGTAGGCTACCGGCGACGCCGCCGCGTGCCCTGGGCGCCGTCATCCGGAGCCGGGAGCGTCCCGTGCCGGCGGGCGCTCGCCGCCTGGTCGGGAACCGGCAAGGAGGGATCGGGAATGCGACGGATCGCTTTAGCTGCGGCGGCGGTGCTGGTGGCCGCGTCCGGGATCGCCGGGATCACGGTGGCGGCGGCCATGCCCGCCAGCGCACAGGCATCCTGCACGGACGTCAGCGGCTTCACCGACGTCAAGGGCTACGAGGTGGTGATACCGACCATCGGCTACCAGACCCACAGGGACGACTGCGAACTCGGGGTCGGCAACGACAGCTACGCCGTGGTGGCGCTGCAGGAAACCCTGAACGACTGCTATGGCCAGCACCTCACGGTCGACGGGGACTACGGTCCGCTGACCGAGGCGGCGGTGAAGGTCGCCCAGCGGGACGCGGGTGTCACCCAGGACGGTGTCTACGGGCCGCAGACCCGCAACGCCATCAAGTGGTGGGACTCGGTCACCCCTTGCGCGAAGCTCTAGGGCCGCCGGAGAGGCAAGGAGGCTAAGGAAATGCGACGGATCGCTTTAGCCGCAGCGGCGGTGCTGGTGGCCGTGTCCGGGGTCGCCGGGGTCACGCTGGCGGCGGCCGGGCCGGCCAGCGCGCAGGCGTCCTGCACGGGCACCAGCATCTACACCGATGCCAAGGGCTACGGCGTGTTCATACCGACGATCGGCAACAACACCCACCAGGACAACTGTGAGCTGGGACTCGGCAACGACAGCGACGCGGTGGCGACGCTGCAGAACACGCTGAACTACTGCTATGGCCAGCACCTGACGATCGACGGGGACTACGGCCCGCTGACCGAGGCGGCGGTGAAGGTCGCCCAGCGGGACGCGGGTGTCACCCAGGACGGTGTCTACGGGCCGCAGACCCGCAATGCCATCAAGTGGTATGACGGCACCCCCTGTAGCCGTCTGTAGACGCGGGCAGCCAGCACCAGTTCCCATGGCGGATGCCGGGGCCTTTGGGCCCCGGCATCCTCTCGTGAGCGGCGCCTGCTAAAGACGTGCGCAGTCGTCGCCGAAGTCCCACCAGTTGATGGCACTGCGCGTCTGGGGGCCGTAGATGCCGTCCACGGTGACGTGCGCGTCCCGCTGGGCGACCTCGACGGCCGCCTGGGTCAGCGGACCGTAGTCCCCGTCGACGGCGAGGTGCTGGCCATAGCACCCGTCCAGGGTCTCCTGGAGTGCAACCACGGCCTGGCTGTCGTTGCCGAGCCCTAGTTCGCAGTTGTCTTGGTGGGTGTTGTTGCCGATGGTCGGCACGAGCACGCCGAAGCCCTTGACGTCGGTGTAGCCGCTGGAGCCCGTGCAGGACGCCTGCGCGCTGGCCGGCGCGGCCGCCGCCAGCGTGACCCCGGCGACCCCGGACGCCGCCACCAGCACCGCCGCTGCGGCTAAAGTGATCCGTCGCATTTCCATTGCCTCCTTGCCGTTCCTGGTCAGGCCGGCGAGTGCCCGCTGCGACGGGCACTCGCCGGTGCCGGATGACGGCGGCCGTTATACCCGGCGGCGCCGGTGACCATTCACGAAACTGTGGTTTCGATACGGAAGGAGCCGTTATGGAAGTGTCATCCTTCCGCAGCCGGAAAGACGATCGGATTAGGTAGCAGGTCAGATCCGGTAAAAGAGGTTCAGGAAGCGCTCGGCCAGTGCCTGGTCACCATAGGCGTTGCCGCCGTTGACCCGGCCGAATGCGGTGAGCACCAGGCCGCCCGCGTCGAATTCCAGCACCGCTGGCAGGTCGCCGACCTCGCCCGGCTCGTAGGCCAGCCCCTGGTCGGAGATGCTGACCCGGTAGCTGCCCGCATTGCGCCCGGTGACGGTGACGCCGATGGTGAACGGGCTGAGATCGGCGCTGGCGCGGACGGTGGACTGCCAGATGATGAACATGAACGGCACCAGCAGGTCGGCCGCGTCGGCGGACAGGGCGTGCGCGCGCCCGGCGCCCTCACGGATGTCCCAGGAGTGCACGCCGTAGTCCATGAGCTGACCGCCGGCGTAGACGAACGCGGGTACCGGGCCCATGTAGGCGTGCGGCACGATGAGGCCGCCCCACTCGTCCTCGGTGAGCGGCTCCAGGATGCCCATCATCTTGCCGAGGTCGTCGCGGACGCGGCGCATCATCTCGGCCTGCGGCACGTCCCGGAAGGCCCGGCCACCGTCGCCGGCCAGCTCATGCATGACGGCCAGCCCGCGCGCCTCGGCGCTGCCGCCCGCCCGCGCGGTCTCGAACGCCTTGAAGTACCCCTCGGTGGTGTCCACGATGTGGCCGATGATGTCGCGGACCTGCCATTCGGTGCACGCCGTGGGAGCTTCCCAGGCGCCGGGCGCCTCGGCCATCGCGAACATGCGTTCCGCTTCGTCGCGGACGACCCCGAGGATGGTGTCCTTCCCCTCAAAGGCCATGGCGTTCCACGAACTCATAGTGGTTCCTCTCTTGGCTGAAGCGTCCCGGTGGCCCGTCGGGCCGGACCGGGGCCTAGTACACCCGTGCCGCCAAACCAGGCATCGCACGGGAGTTCAACATACGAACCACAGCGCATCGGATACCCGCATGTCAATGCCGTCTGCCGAGCAGGTCGGTGAACTCGCCGGACGGCGGTGCCCGCGTCCCCGCCCGGCTCACCGGCAGCCCGGCCGTGTTACGGCTCACCCGGGCGACGACTGGTCAGTTTCGAAGAAGCCGCCGTCCCGGCGGGCTCCCTACCATGGAGGTCGTCCCATCAAGACCCATAGGGGAGGAAACCTGCATGACCGACGCGCCGAAGCCCGCCAAGAGCACCACCGCGAAAGACAAGACCTACAAGGGATTCACGGACGAGGAACGAGGCGCGATGAAGGCGCGCGCCCAGGAGCTGAAGACGGCCGCGCGCCGCGGCGCGGGCGCGGGCAAGGTGGACGGGGGAACCGCCGTGCTCGCGAAGATCGCCGAGATGCTGGAACCGGATCGTGTCATGGGTGAGCGGCTGCATGCCGTCATCACAGCCAGCGCGCCGGACCTCTCGCCGAGGCTCTGGTACGGGATGCCCGCGTACGCCAAGGAGGGCAAGATCGTCTGCTTCTTCCAGCCCGCGCAGAAGTTCAAGACGAGGTACGCGACGCTCGGCTTCAACGACGCGGCGAACCTCGACGACGGCACCATGTGGCCGACCTACTACGCGCTGACGGAGTTGACCGCCGACGACGAGGCAAGGATCGGCGCACTGGTGAAGAAGGCGGTCAGCTGAGGCCCTGCCGACCCTGGCCGGGGCGCTCCATGCCACGGAATCTGACCCGGAGCAGACCTGCCAGCGAACGGGACAATCACCCTCGACGGGCGAGGCACAACCGGGAATGAGCCTCGTGACGCAGGCTTACGAGTGGTGCGTGGCGACCGGGCCGGGTGACAGACCCAGGGTGTCTGCGGCTTCGACGAAGTCGAGTTCGCCGAGGCTGATCAGGTGCAGGGCGAGATCCTCGAACCGGTGGATCAGGCCGTAGAGCTCGGAGTCATCCTGGACACAAGCAGTGATGCAGGTGCAGCCGCGGGCCAACTCGATCGTGACGTCGGCGAACAGGGCTGCCACCAGGGATCCGCACTCGCCGCTCAGGACGATCCGGTACCGGTAGCCAGTGCCGCTGAACGCGGTCATGGTATGGCATCCCTCAATCTGGACGACGCTCGACTGCTGTATGTCCGTGCGCAGCGTGGCGGTGTTTGTCGGCAGGACCGCACGCTATTAACTTTGTCTCCCGCGCAGGGGCCACCGGTCATCACCCGCGCCCGCTTTTCACCCTGGTGATACTCGGCCGTGTTCACCGTGACGATGCGGGGCAGTCATCGGC
This sequence comes from uncultured Actinomycetes bacterium, assembly GCA_963725125.1. Classification (GTDB taxonomy): domain Bacteria; phylum Actinomycetota; class Actinomycetes; order Streptosporangiales; family Streptosporangiaceae; genus DASXKD01. The sequence goes on along the minus strand of CAVRXW010000065.1, from coordinate 26,657 downwards.
CGGAAGGCTACAGGATGCCCGTATCGTGGCCTTTGGCGATGGCATCCTGGCGGGTGGACACTCCCAGTTTCCGGTAAATAGCCTTGGTGTGGGTCTTGACCGTGTTCGGTGACAGGTCAAGCTGCTGCCCGATCTCCCGGAGGGACAGGGTGCCCCGGAGCTGCCGCAGCACTGTCACCTCTCGCTCAGACAGCGGGTCGACGACCACAACTGGCGCAGCAGGGACAAGCCGCCGTTCGAGATGGTGCAGCCGGGCCCACTGGGCCTTCGCGCCGTCCGGCCATGCGGCCAGTATTTCCCTGGCATCGCCCAGGAGCGCGCTCGCTGCGGGACGCTCGCCCAGGTCGTCGAGCACCGGGGCCAGCCTGAGCATGCTGTCAAGGACGGGCCAGGGGCTGATCCCGAACCAGCGCCGCCGGATCCGGAGGGCGTGCTCGAACTCACTGCGCGCCTCCCCCGGCCGCCCCTGCTCGGCGTAAAGTGCGCCAATCGCCGTCCAGGCAACCGAACCCTGCTGGGTCTCGCCGAGATCACTGTCTGCCACCAGTTGGCCAGCGGTGCGGACAAGCTCCTGCGCCTGCCCGGCCTGCCCTTGCTCGACCCTGATCATGCCCAGCATGGACAGGGCCGCTACCCGCGCCGGCGCGACAGGCGCAACGCTCGCGAGGGCTTCAGTCAGCGGCGCGGCCGCCGCGTCCACCTCCCCGGACAGGTACAGCGCTGAACCCATCGCTACCCTGGCCAGCGCATACCAGGGCGACCCGGGGTCGCTTTCCAGTTCGACCGCCGAGGCCGCCGAGTCGCGCATCGCCTCGATTCCGTCGAATCCGAAGCACCCCCGCAGCAGCGCAGCCGAGGACTTCAGCGACCGGATGCCATCAGGAAGCGGGCCGTTATCGTCCGCGGACTCGATAACCGGGAGCCACCGCCGCAGGGACTTCGGCTCAGCGGTGATGGTCGCGCACCACGCGGCGCAGTGCGCCGCCACCGGGTCCGCGCCGATCTGGTCATCGCCGAGCGAGCGCAGCCACCTGCGGACCGTGCTGATCCGGCCGACATCCATGTAGGCGGGCCAGTGACTTGCGATGAGGCCAACAGCTCCGTCGAGGTCACCGGCGGCAACCGCGTAGTCGATCGCCTCCTCCGCCGAACCCGACTGCCGGTGCCACGCGCTCGCGCGCGCGTTCAGGGTGGAAACGATGGCGGGCTCGGTCCTGGCGAGCTGGCCGCGGAGCACCTGCGCGAACAGGTGATGGTAGCGGTACCACTGCCGGATGCCATCGAGTGGCACGAGGAAAAGGTTGTCACGCTCCAGGGCGTCGATGATCTCCGCCGCGTTGGCCGACCCGCTGACGGCGGCGCACAGCGGTGCGCAGAACCGGCCCAACACGGAGGTCTGCAGCAGGAACTGCCGGATCAGGGCTGGCTGGCGGCTGAGCACCTCCTCGGCCAGGAAGTCGACAACGAACCGGTTGTCGCCGGTGAACTGGCGGATGAAGGCATGGGGCGAGCTGTGCCCGCGAAGCGAAAGCGCCGCCAGGTACACCCCGGCGGGCCATCCCTCGGTGCGTTCGACAAGATCGGCCAGATCGGGTTCGCTGAGGTCGACGGCAGCAACCGTGCGCACCAGCGCGGCCGCCTGCGCAGGCGCGAACCGCAGCTCCGACGCCCGGACCTCGGCCATCTCCCCGGCCGCCCGCAACCGGCCCAGCGGCAGCGGGGGGTCTGCCCGGGTCACCAGCACAAGCTGGACCGCGGCCGCGAGGTGCGACAGCAGGAAGGCAACCTGGTCGTGGCAACTGGGTTCGCTGATCACGTGATAGTCGTCCAGCACCAGGACAACCGGGGCCCGCAGCCCGGCCAGCTCCCGGACCAGGCGGGGCAGCACCATCCCCGAGACATCTGGCAGCTGGGCCCCAAGCGCCCGCAGCGCCTCGTCGCCGCTGAACTCCGGGCAGGACCGCTGCAAAGCGGCCACGACATGCCACCACAGCCTGACGGGGTCATCATCGCCCCGGTCGAGGGAGACCCAGGCAAACCGCCGGTCCTCGATCGCGCTGGCCCGCCACTGCGCTACGGCGGTGGTCTTGCCGAAACCCGCGGGCGCGGCCACCAGCACCAGCTTGCAGGACACGCAACCCGCCAGATAGCCGACGAGTTCCTCGCGCTCCACCCACTCCGCGCGCACGGCGGGAGCGTGCAGCTTCGTCTCAATCAGCCCGGCCACACTCGCCCGCGGCGGCGCTGCAGGAGCAACACCTGGCAGGGGAGATTCCACCAGAACGCCAACGCGAGGAACGTCCCGTTCCCCGCCGCCTGCCGGGACAGCACTCCTCCGGTCAGCCGCAGACTCGCCAGTCACGGGCCGCGGTTTTGCGTTGCTCACCTGTCCCCCAGGCCAGCGGTTGCCGGCACTGCCGGGATCTAGAACAGCGTCGGATATGTACTGCTATTGTCGCACGTTTGACCATGGCTTTTACATCTAGGCCCGCCCATGCCCGTCGTGCTCGGGCCCGGCTGGCTGTGCGGCGGCCGTCCGGCGGCTCACGGCGGCGGCCAGCACCTGCGAGTTCGGCAGGGACATCACGCCGTTGCTGGTGTCGAGCTGCAAATAGGTAATGCCTATCTCGGTCACGGTGCCCTCAAGCTGGCCGCCGAGTGCCCCCGAGCGGAGCAGTATGACGTCGCCGACCTGGAACGGGCGGGACAGCAGCAAGATGTGGTGGGTGATCCGCTGCGACGCGGGATGGTGACGGCGTTCCTGGGCGGCGGGCATGCTCTGTCGGCACGGATGCTGCGGCAGATTGGTGACTGGCCGGGCCATTTCTTCTTCGAGCATGAGGAGACTGATCTTGCGTGGAGGGCACTGGATGCTGGGTGGGATATCTGGTACGAGCCGGATCTCGTGCTGCAGCATCCGAGGACGTCGCCGGACCGGCATGCGGTGCACTACCGGCTAACTGCGCGGAACCGGGTGTGGCTGGCCCGGCGGCGGCTGCCGACCGTGCTGGTGCCGGCGTACCTGCGGCTGTGGATCGCGATCACCTTGGCCCGTACGCACTCGGCCGCCGCCTTGCGGGCGTGGGCCGCTGGGTTTTGGGAGGGGATCCGCACGCCATGCGGGCCGCGCCAGCCGATGCAGTGGCGGACTGTGTGGCGAATGACCCGGCTCGGGCGACCCCCGGTGATCTGATCCGATTCCGCGAGCCATTGTGTTAGACCTCCGCGCAGGCGGGTAGCTGGGCCCGCGCGGAGGTGGCCATGAATCTCAGCGACGAGAACCACTCAGCCTGGCGGTCGGTGCGGGCAGCAGCTGCCGGTTTAATCGCCGGAGCCCTGGCGCTCGGCGTGAGCGGGGCGCTCGCACCGCCCGGCGCCCGGGCGGCCGCCTCCAGCACCGCGGCCGCCTCCAGCACCGCGGCCGCCTCCGCACCGCGGCCGCCGCCAGCATCGCGGCGACGGCGGCGCCGTACAGCTGCGCGCCCAACGGGCCCGCGGGCGACCAGACGATCTACGGCACGTTCGGCGACGCCAGCGTCATCGGCTGGACCGGGAACACGCAGGCCGTGACCGCGTGCCTCGGCGGCAGCTTCTTCGTGGACACCAGCCCGGCGGGCGCCGGGCCGGGCAGCAGCAGCACCGCGGCGGTCACCGGGACGACCTACGGCTACGGCATCTACAACGACACGGCGACCACGTGGACCAACGCGGACGGGTACCTCCCGGCGCTGGTGACCACGTTCCATTCCGGCGGTGCCCGCGTCTCGATCACGAACTTCGGCGACAAGGTCACGATCGGCGGCCACGCGTACGTGGCGATCTACAGCCGGGTGGCGGTCACGAACCCGACCGCGCAGACGCTCACCATCGATCCGCGGGCCTCGTCCGGCCTGATCCCGCTGAACTCCGCGCCGGATGCGGTACCGCCCGGGCAGACCGTCGACCACGACTACGTGGTGGCATCCGACCGCTTCGGCGGCAGCTACTCGTGGCCGTCGGCGAGCGCCCTGGCCGCGGCCGGCGGATTCGACCAGCACTTCGCGCACATGCGCGCGTACTGGAACGCGCAGCTGGCCGGCATCGCGCAGATCAACACGCTGCCGGACCAGAGCCTGACCGACGCGTACCGGACCGGCTTCATCTACACCCAGATCATCAGGGCCGGCGACGAGCTGAAGACCGGCGCCAACGGCTACGACAAGGAATTCAGCCACGACGTCATCGGCATCCTCGCCAACCTGTTCACGCAGGGCTACGTCACTGATGCGCACGGGCTGCTGGACCGCGCCCGGTATGTCATCGGCACCCAGACCCAGTACGACGACGGGGTTTGGACCTACCCGTGGGTATGGGCCATCTACCTGCTCAAGACCGGTGACCTGAGCTTCGTCAAGGCCAACTTCGACACCGAGGGCCCGGCGGGTGCGACCGAGCCGAGCATCGAGGACACAGCCCACCTGATCGCCACCGACCGCACCGGGCCGGGCGGGATCATGGAAGAGACCAACGATATCGATGCCAACGGCTACTGGACCATCGACAACTACGAGGCGCTGATGGGGCTGGCGGCCTATCGCTGGCTCGCTCAGCAGATCGGCAACAGCGCGCAGGCCAGCTGGGCCGCGTCGGAGTACACCAGCCTGCTGGCCGCGACGAACAAGACGCTGGACGCCACGATCTCGGCCAACCACCTGAACTACCTGCCGTGCTCGATGACCGAGCCGAACACCGACAACCGGTGCGTGAACGCGGAGGACGCCAACTGGGCCGCGCCGTTCCTGTTCGGGCGCTGGGCCTGGGACGGCTACCTGTTCGGCGCCCCGCTGTCCGGCCCCGGGATCAGCCTGATCGACGCCACGTACGACTACGGCTTCGCCCGGCTGGTCGGCAAGCTGCCGCCGAACACCTTCGGCGGCTACCCGACGCAGTACTACAGCACCGCCTACAACGCCGGTTACGGGGAATGGGGGCTGGCCAGCACCGCCCACCGCGACCAGGGAATCCTCAGCTACGAGTTCATGATCTCGAACGGCCAGAGCGGCCCGTACTCGTGGTGGGAGAGCCAGCAGTTCCCGAACCCCGGCTCGCCGTGGACCGGGACGCACCCGGAGGCGGGCAACGGCTCCTCGCCGCACGCCTGGGGCATGGCCAACGCCAACATGGTGCTGCTCGACTCGCTGGCCGCGCAGCGGGCCGACGGCAGCCTGATCGTCGGGCGCGGCGTGCCCGACGCCTGGGTCAGCACCGGCAAGGTCATCAGCCTGGCGAACTTCCCGACCACCGGCGGCCATCACCTCGGCCTGACGGTGCGCACCAGCGGTTCCGCGGTCACGCTGACCCTGACCGGCCAGCCGCCAGCCGGTGACGTGCTGTTCCAGCTTCCCGCGTTCGTCGGCAACATCGCCTCCGCCAGCGCCGGCGTGGTCAGCGAGCGCACTGGCACCGTCACGCTCACCCCGACCGTGCACACCGTCACCGTGCACCTCAAGCACGCGGAGTAGGCCGCGCCCGTGGCCGAGCTCGCACGAGCATCGGATCGGCGCCCACCTGGTGGGCCGGATGCGCCACGGCCGGATCGACACCCGGTGGCTGGCGCCGCGCCGCTGATCAGCCCGGCGCGGGGAGTGCTCGGCGGGGCGGCTCGAGGAGCACCTTGACGGCCCCGGTGCGCCGCGAGTTCTTCACCGTCAGCACCGCCTCGTCCCAGCGCTCGAGCGGGAACCGGTGCGTGATGACGGGGGTGAGGTCGAGGCCGCCGGCGATGAAGTCGAAGTAGTGTTCCATCGCGTGCTTGGCCACGCCGCCCACCTCCTCGATGCCGAACCCGTTCGACCCGATGACGTGCAGCTCCTTGAAGTACAGGGGGGTCCACTCGAAGCGCTTGGGCGGCTCGACGCCGGAGACGACGAGCGTGCCGCCGGTAGCGAGCAGCCGCAGCGACGTCTCCACGGTCTCGATGGAGCCGATCGTGTCGTAGACCACGGCCGGGCCGTCCTGCAGCCAGTCGCGCTTGCTCCACGGCTGCAGTGGTGTGGCGCCGACGCGGGTCGCGACCTGGGCGACGAGTTCGTCGGGCACCGTTGACAGCACGGCGTGGGCACCCAGGCGGGTCGCGAGTTCGGCCCGGCGCCCGGTTCTCGTCGCGGCCCAAACCTCGGTGCCGGGATACAGGTGGCGCAGCAGCGCGATCACCGCGAACGCGAGCGTGCCCGAGCCGTAGACCAGGGCGGGGCGGCCGTCGGGCGGCGACAGCAGGATCGAGCGCAGCGAGACGCTGACCGGGTCGGCCAGCACGGCCGCCTCGTCTGAGACACCCTCCGGAATGGCGAACAGCTGCGAGGGGTGCGCGCCGAAGCGCTCGGCGTGCGCCCCGGCGGCCGCTGCGCAATTCCCCAGGTGGATCGACACGGGCAGGTCGCCCGACCGGAAGTTGCGGCACCACGGGTAGCGGCCGGCCCGGCAGGCCTCGCACGGCGGGTCGATGCCGCGGGGACCGCAGGACAGCCACGGGTTGAGCACGACCCGCTCGCCGGTGTCCACGCGGTGCCCGACCACCTCGTGGCCGAGCACGTGCGGGAACGACACCAGCGCGGTGAGCGGGTTGTCGCGCGCGCCGTTCAGCAGGATCTGCTTCACGTCGGAGCCGCACAGGCCGGAAAACGTGGTTTCGACGCGCACCCAGTCCTCGGCCGGAAGCGGCAGTTCGTCAAGGTCCTCGAGCCGGACCGGCGCCAGCCGGGAGACAAAGGCGCGCTGATCGACGCGCCCCCCGATTGCCGAGGCCGCCTCGCGGGCAAGATTGTGCCGGAACACCAGCGCCTTCATACCGCGACCCTCCCTGCCGAAGAAGCCGCTATCCGCCGCTGGCCGGCACCGACGAGATGAGCGATGCGTATACAACGGTGGAGCTGAGGTAATGACCGGTGGTGTAGTCGAAAGCGCCGCTGCAGGTTATCAGCCGCAGCGAAGCGTAGCGGGTCGCGCCGTAAATGACTTTTGCGGGAAACCGTGATTTGAGGTACTCGCGCACACCGGTGACCCGGAAAACAGCGGTGACCCGGTCGGCGAGCCTCACGTCAACCCGGTCCCCGGGGTGCAGCGCGCCCAGCCGGTAGAACACAGCGGGACCCGAGTAGCTGTCGACGTGTCCCTCGATGACCGATGCCCCGATCTGTCCTGGTGTCACCGAGTACTTGTACCACGCCGCCTCTCCCGCCTCGGTGTACAGGGACGGGACCTGGATCGCGCCGTCCGCGTTCACGCCGAGGTGCAGCAGGTCCGAGGTGAGGCCGATCGCCGGAATATGGACCCAGACCGGCGCCGAGCGCCGTAGCGCCAGCGGGTGGGCCCGGCCAAACCCGACGGTGCCGGCCGCCGCGGCGGACGGCTGGGGCGCGTGCTGCTGGAGAAGGAACGTCACAGCGACCGCGACCACGCCGAAGAAGATGAGCAGCGCGCCGGCCAGGCCGGCAACGCGGGCACGAAGGCTTCCCGGCGGCGGCGTAGGCGGGGCGTACGCGCTGTCCCGCCAATACATGACCACGCGAAACCCGGCTATACGGCGCCCGTGCGGTTGCGCCAATCCCGGCCTCCCTCGCCGCCTTTGCCTTCCCTAGGAGGTTCTGCTCACGTAGCCTGACATTCAAGCATTGGACTGGCCATTACCTGTGACGTCTGGACTTTTGCTTTATGGCCCTCGGCGCTTTCGGCCGGACGCATGAGGAGGTTGCATGAAGGTCCGCAGCACCGTCTCCGGCACGAGATCCAGCACCAGGCTGGCTGCCGTTGGCTGCGGCATCTTGACCGCACTCGCTTCCGTGACCATCGCCGCGTGCTCGGGGAACCCGTCTTCGGGAGCGCTGCCGACGCCTTCATCCTCATCCTCAACAGGAGCGTCGGCGACAGGGTCCGGCTCGCCGAGCGGTTCGCCCAGCACCAGCCCGAGTTCTAGCCCGAGCCCAACGACGAGCCCGTCGCCCTCGCCCACGCCATCGCCGTCGACGACGCCGAGCCCGTCGCCGTCGGTCACCGCGAGCCCGAGCCCTACCCCGACCGCCGCGCCGGCCACCGGCGGCGGTGGCACGGCCGGATTCCAGCACGCTTCGCTGCTGGTCATCGGCATCGCGGCGGTGCTGGCGGGAGCCGCGAGCCTCGCCTACCGCAGAAGGATGCTCAGGAACCGCTGACGCAGCCCCGCGGCCAGCGGGCTAGATCACCGGCCCGCCGGGACCGCGCGGAGGTCGTCGATCATCTCCTTCGGCACGGTGACGTCGTCGAACCACCGGCCGCCGAACGGCCGCCGCACCGGGATGATCTGGTCGGTCGAGTAGGCGAGGATCTTGCGGTTGTAGACCCGCATCTCCTCTCGGAGTGAGGACGGCAGCTTCCCGTCCAGCGCGAGGGCGGCTTCGATCTCGCCGAGCAGTTTCCTGGTCTCCTCGATGGTCTCCAAGACGGCGCGGCAGAACTCGGGCGGAAGCACCCCGTACTCGCCCTTGATCTCCACCAGCCGGGCGATCGCCTCGTAGGAGACGTCTTGCAGCTCGCGTCGGCTCAGCCACTGTGTCTCGTAGTTGAGCCGCCGGTACCACAGCGGCTCCACCAGGGCCTGGCGGTGCTCCTCCAGCGTGCGGTGGTAGATGCGGTACCCGTGCTGCTCCGGCTGCTCGAAGAACCGGCATCCGGGGTCGAGGAACGGCACCATCGGGCAGATGAGCGGAAGCGCGTTCCACCCGCCGAACTTGCGGATCAGCCGCTCGGAGTACGCGATCGTGTCCATGACCGACCGCCGGTCCTGGTACGGCATGCCGATGAAGAACCAGATCATGACGCCCTTCACCCCGGCGTCGATCGCACGGGGAATCCAGTCCTCCATCTGCTCCATCGTGTAGGTCCCGCGGCCGGCCGCCTTGCTGATCTTCGGGTCGTGGGACTCGGGGGAGAGCATGATGTACGCCGACGTCGACTCGCCCATCTTCTTGAGCGTGTCCTGCGGCGTCAGGTTGAACTGCTCAAAGGAGACGCTCTTGTAGCCGATCTCCTTTACCGCGTCCAGATACTGGTGCATACGCGCCCGGTTCTCCGAGTAGCACTGAAGCGCGTAAATCGACGTGCGCTTCGCCGCCTCGCCCATCGTGCGGAGCTCTTCGACGATGAGGTCGTGGTTCTTCGTGATCAGGGTCTTCTGGACCCCCATGATGTTGCGGTAGGCGAACTTTGAGCCGCCACACCAGCCGCAGTCGTGTGCGCACCCGGTGTTCGGCAGCGTCATGATCAGCTTGGATGTCGTCGGCCCCGGGTTCGGCGTGTCCCGGAAGTACGACCAATCGCCCTGCGCGTCGTTGTAGTTGGAGGCCGGCTTGTGCCTGAAGCCAGTGGCCCGGATGTCGCCGCCGGTCTTATACATGAGGTTCGGGATCCCGGCGAAGTCCCTGCTGCCGCGGTGCACCCTGGTGACCAGCTCGGTGAGCGGCTCGAGGGTGTCGTAGCCCTGCACGACGACGTCGACGCTCGGGTACTCGATGAGCTGGTCGGCGTAGTACGTCGCCGAGATGCCGCCGAAGATCGTGAGCGCCTCGGGATGCACCTCCTTCAGCAAGGCGGCGAGCTCGATGGCGCCGTGACACTGCGTCATCCAGTGCAGGTCGAACCCGAAGATCGGCGCTTCCAGCCGGCCGAGCAGCCGCCGGATGTCCAGGTCCGGGTACATCAGCATCAGCGAGGCGACGTTGACGATCTTCGTGTCGAAACCGTGGTCCGCCAGCCGCGCCTTCATCGAGAACCAGCCGATCGGATACATCTCGTAGATCGAGGTGACGTTGACGCTGTCGCTGTCGCTCAGGTAGGCGAACAGCAGGTCGTCGCGCTCACGGAAGTCGTAGACGCTGGGGGCGTGCAGCAGGAAAAGGTCGGCCTCGAGTCGTGACGTTATCGGCTGATCCATTGTGCAGGAATCCTTTACCTGGTAGGTCGAACGCCCCTGCGACTGGCGACGTCCCGCATTTGAGCCATTTCTCAGGCTAGTGCTGTCATTCAGCAATGGCCAGAATATGTTTGGCGTGTCAGCCATTCCCATGGTCATATGCTGGTAAACAGGCTGCCCATTCTTAATGACTTAAGCGGAATGCCGGTAATGGTCACAGCCGGGGGCGGCGCGCGGCGGGGGGCGGCGCGGGCAGGCGGCGGTGCGCGGCGGGGGGCGGCGCGGGCAGGCGGCGGCGCCCGCCGCTCCCAGTCATATCGGGCCTGGTCAGACCGTGCAACGCCGGACAGACTGGAAGCAGGTGCGCTGGCTGGCCGGTGGCCGGAAAGGTGTCGGGATATGGGCAGGGAACGTTTGGCGCGGTACAGCCTCGCGGGCGCGGAGAACAGGGCCGCCGTGGAGGCCGGGCTGGCGGGCGGCGACTGGTTCCACAGCGACGTGCCCCGCAAGCGGATGAAGGAACTGATGCGGCGCTCCGACTACCCGGCGATGCGGGACACCGCGATCTGGATCGGCCTGATCCTGCTGTTCGCCGGCCTCGGTATCGCACTGTGGGGCACCTGGTGGGCGTGGCCGTGCTTCTTCGTCTACGGCACCCTGTACGGCTCCACGTCGGACTCCCGGTGGCACGAGACCGGGCACGGCACCGCGTTCAAGACGCGCTGGCTCGACGAGGGCCTGTATCAGCTCGCCTCTTTCATGATCATGCGCGACCCGACGGTGTGGCGGTGGAGCCACGCGCGGCACCACACCGACACGCTGATCCTCGGCCGGGACCCGGAGATCGCGGCCATGCGCCCGGCGCGGCTAGTCCGGCTGCTGGCGAACTTCGTCGGCCTGGTCGACGTGTACACCGCGTTCCGGCTGATGTTCCTGCACGCTTCCGGCCGGCTCACCGCGGACGAGGCTGACTTCGTCCCCGAGCCGGAGCGGCACAAGGTCTACCGGACCGCCCGGATCGACCTGGTCATCTACGCAGCCACGATCGCCGCGGCGATCGCGTTCCGGTCCTGGCTGCCGGTCCTGCTGATCGGCGGGCCGCGGCTGTACGGCGCGTGGCTGCTCAACGTGTACGCGTTCACGCAGCACGCGGGCATGGGCGAGAACGTGCTCGACCACCGGCTCAACACCCGGACAGTCAAGATGTGCGTGGTCAACCGGTTCCTGTACTGGAACATGAACTACCACGTCGAGCACCACATGTTCCCGCTGGTGCCCTACTACCGGCTTCCGGAGCTGCACGAGGAGATCAAGCGCGACTGCGCGCCGGTCTACCCGTCGATATGGGCTGCCTACAAGGAGATCATCCCGGCGATCCTGCGCCAGCTCGGGGACACCGAGTACTACGTGCACCGCGAGCTGCCGTCCGGCGCGGCCCCGTTCAACGTGCCCGCGCCGCTGAATGACGGCCGCGGGCTGCCGCTGACCGCCGCGACCGCGGCCTGACCGCCTGCCGCCGGAGACAGCCAATGGCTGAATGGGTGGCCGCCTGCGCGGCGGGCGACATCGACCCCGAGGACGTCGTCCCGTTTGACCATGGAGGGCGCGCGTACGCGATCTACCGCTCCCCGGACGACGGCTACTACGCCACCGACGGCCTGTGCACGCACGAGCAGACGCTGCTGTGCGACGGGCTGGTCGACGGCGGTGTCATCGAGTGCCCTAAGCACAACGGGCGCTTCGACTACACCAGCGGCAAGGCCCTCGGCGCGCCGGTGCTCACCGACCTGCGCACCTATCCGGCCAAGGTGGTCGACGGCACCGTCTACATCGACGTGGGCTAGAGTCCGGAAAATGACAAGCGATGACAAGTCGCCGCCATTCGACACCAGCGTGGCGCACGTCGCCCGGGTCTATAACTACTGGCTGGGCGGGAAAGACAATTTCGCCGCCGACCGGGCCGCGGGCGAGCAGTCGATCAAGGCGTTCCCCAACATCGTGCTGTCGGCGCGCGCCAACCGAGCGTTCCTGGCGCGGGCGGTGCGCTTCCTGGCCCAGCAAGCCGGCATCCGCCAGTTCCTTGACATCGGCACCGGCATTCCCTCGGCGAACAACACCCATGAGGTCGCCCAGGCCGCGGCGCCGCAGTCCCGGGTCGTCTACGTGGACAACGACCATAGCAAGTCGGGTTGTGCACACTCACGCCTGGGCTGTTCATGCTGCCTGAAGCGAACGCGGGAGTCCGGACCAGTGACCTCCTCGGTGTGAACTCGCGGCCGGGCGGTCATCCGCAGCGTTTGAGCTGTTCACGTGGTCGGCAGCGGTCAGCTATGGTCGGCCTGGGTGCACTCCGGCTGCTGCACTTTCCTGCTGCACTTTCGGGGACAGCCTGGTCCGCGCCATTCCTCCGATAGGCGCCATCATGTGCTGACGAAGATCACAGTCAGGAGCGAGTGGAGCGCTAGCGGAGCGAGTCGCGTGCGACGCGTAGGCCGCAGGCCGTAGCGCTCTTGACGGTGATCTTGGTCAGTTCAAGGCTAAGCGCCGAGAGGATGGCCCTTCCCTGTCGGAGCGGCAGTACGATTCGACTTGCCGGGAGGCTGTGTCCGTATCCCTTTGAGTTCTGTTTCGCTGTACCATCTCTTCGGCACCCTAGTCGCGTTTGACACTAACAGGCCATATGGCCAATATCGAGACAGATGAGACTAATGTTTACGTCACTTCGTGTTCAAGGCTATCGGTCAATAGAGGACACGGGCGATCTGGCACTTGCGCCCATTACGTTGATTATAGGCCCCAATAACAGCGGCAAGTCATCTCTTCTGCGCGCGGCTTACCTGGTACAGCAAGGCGCGCCATTTGTGAAGAGTGACATTCGAATTGGCCACAGTCGGACCGAGGTTCAGTTTCTTTTTAATCAACTGCCAAAGAGTATTTTTAGCAACGCGAAACCTCCGCATGGGAATGAGCTCACCGACAAATCTAAGCAAAACAGAGTACGCGTATTAATTTCCGCTCCTGATGCTCCGAAGGTCGATGTTATCGCCGACAGTAGACTCTATGATCTGGGCACTGGGATTGGTGCCACAGAGCCAAACAACTTGGTGTTTCCGATCTTGTCAACTCGCAGGCAGTCATACTACCAAGAGCAGGCTGGCCGAAATGAAGCAATCAGCGTCGGCCCGATGGATTCGAACCTTGTGTCGCGGATGCTTCCCCTTGTGAGTTCTTCCATCCAGGAAGCATTGCGGTTCCGCGAGCTGTCCAAGCGAGTTTTGGGTGTCGAGTTTGACATTTTTGCTGATGACAATAGGATGCAGCATATTGGTGTCCAAGTCGACCGTTTTACCACAATCCCCTTGGAAGCAATGGGGGCTGGTCTCTCGGGTGCGCTTAGCTTGTTGATAGGTATAAGCGGAGCAAGAGAGAAGCTCTTTATCCTTGAAGAACCAGAAGACGGCCTGCATCCTATCGCGTTGAAACAATTGTTGGACATGATCGCCGAATCGAGTCAACACAATCAGTTTCTTATTAGCACCCATAGCAATATTGTTCTGACACGTCTTGCTTCTCACTCTGATCATGTTGGTGTAATACGTGTCACTAGTGATCAAGCCCTACCACCAACGTCTAAGTTTGAAGAGGTCACGGGCCCGGCTGAAAGGCTACAGACCCTTCAAGACCTCGGTTATGGGCTTGCTGACCTAGATCTCGGCGAAGGTTGGATAATTTTTGAGGAGGCCAGCGCGGAACGGCTAATACGCCAGTATCTTGCTCCATGGTTCGCTCCTGGCCTGGTCAAGCTTCGGACAGTGGGGGCGCGGGGGGTTAGCCGCGTTGCTCCCCTCTTTCAGGATTTCCGTGAAATGTTTCTCTTCGCTCACCTCGAGCTGGCCTACCGCAATCGTGCATGGGTTATCGTTGATGGTGATGAGGCGGGAGTCAAATTGGTAAACGAGCTTCGGGCTGAATTTCCCGATTGGGAGGCCGATAGATTTCAGCATTGGCCCAAAGGCGCAATTGAGCGTTACTACCCAGATGAATTCAAGCCGAGAGTGGAAAGTGCGTTTTCGATTAAAGATAAGGTCAAGCGAAAGGCAGCTAAGTCCGCACTATTCGATGATCTCCTAAAATGGATTTCCATGGACGAAGCGCGCGCGCGGAAGGAATTTGAGGAGAGCGCGGCAGAAGTGATCGCCTTGCTGAAGAAGGTCGAACGAGCACTCCCCGTGTCGAGTGTGTCGATTCCTGAGCCATCCGATGTGCCGATTACTCACTAGTGGGCGGTTATGGCGGCGCCATCTTCGCCTTGGTCAGACTCATTGTCCTTCTCTTGTTCACGCATCTTCTTTTGCCGCCTGCTCTTGAATTCCACAAATTGTTCGTTGAAGACATATAAGTAATCGAGAAGGGCTTCGGCCAGGGCTAGCGCGTCTTGCGCATCTTCACGCGATACCCGGTGGCCAGTAAAATGCGCTCCTTCATTGCCGAGAACTCGGAGTTCTTGGGCCCATTCAAGCAGGCGGCCTTCAATCAGACCGTTCTCTTTCAGATGTTCAAGCGCTTTGAACAAGGGCATTTTCTTGACACCCTTATTGGCGCATACGCCTTCAAGTGTTCTCCGCACCATCACTACGGCGGCCGTATACGATCGGTTGTCATAGCAGGCTCTAGCTTCCGCATGCTCAAGGCGCAGCGACTCTGGCACTTTAGGACTTATTTCTCGCCGGGCGGCTGGCCACAACGTCATAGCGCTTCTAAAATTATAATTTGGGTGCCCATCTTGTTCTTTTGGAAAAGCGATAAGCAGGCTGGAATAACAAATTTTGCATTGAACGACGACGTAGAAGTTATCCTCAAAGGGGAAGTCGACGTATTTGGAGAGTGTTGCTGTAATGGGCTCGGCAACGACCTTGGTATTGCATTTAACACAGTCAACCAAATATTCTTCGAGTTCAGGCATGGCCACATTATACGAAGAACGCGCGCTCGGTGGGATTCTAGCGGCGGGTTTACCGTGAATCGACACTCGACCAATCCTCCCGATAGACGCCAAACGAGTCGTGGAAGGTCTCAAGAGTGGCGCTTGCGCCATCCGCAGAACATGCCGGAGGCGCGCTCTTGACGGGTGATCTTCCACGGCTCAATGCTGAATCGCCGGGAGGATGGCTGCCCTTGCAGGGCGCGCGTCGGGCGCCGGCCCTGCGGCGGCCCGCTGCTGGGCGGGAGCTGAGCCGCATTGGAGTCAGCGCTTGCGTCGCACGACGCTGGTCTAACCCCAGCTGCCAGCAGCGGCCCGGCGCGCGGAGCGCGCCCTTGAAGCCGTAAGGAAAGTACTCACCGGGCAGAGTATCCTCTCGGTTGACGGCCGAACGCGACGCCCCATCAAGGACGTTTGTCACGACCATACGACTGGACTCTGACATGATTGACTGGCTCAACGTTCTCGATATCCAATTGGCGTCAAAGAACGTTCGGACGGATATTTTCGGGGATTGGTATAACGATCCGTGGGATTGGCCTGAGCATGAGTGGCTGCTGTCTGCAGGTGGGCAAACACACGTACTAGACGCTTTGCGCTCTAGTGACATTCGGCGAGGCCTTGCTCTTGACGTAGCAAAAGAAAATTTCTCTGTGCGGCCTGCCTTTATATTCGACCCTGTCGACAGAATGATCTTCCAAGCACTCGTTGACCGCGTCAGTGTCAACTTGGTTGGCGATATGCCCAAGTGGAGTTATAGCTGGCGTTTGTCTCGCCTAAAACCGAAGGCTGGACACTACGCTGACATGGGCAATGAATGGAAGGGATATCGAAAGCGACTCAATACCCTTTCCGCATTCTTCGATGTCGCACTTACCAGCGACATTGTCTCGTTTTTCCCGTCAATTCCAATCGAGCGTCTTATAATCTCAATTTACGACCAGGGGCGACGAAGCACCGTCATCGAACGTCTTGTTCAGTTGCTCGATGGCTGGAGTCATATCAGCGAGCGTGGTGGCCTTCCGATGCGAGCCAATGCTTCTTCAATTCTCGCATCAATGTATCTTAAGCCTTTGGATGACATTCTCCAATACCATGGGAGACAGGCAGTTGCTCGGGGCTTCCTCGCCAAATACGTGTTCTCTAACGGAACCGCAGCACGTTGGGTAGATGACATATGGCTGTTTGGCAGAGATATCGCTGATATGCGCGTTGCGCAGCTTGATGCCCAAGAGGTAATGCGCAGCCTTGGCCTAAACATGAATTTGGCTAAGACAGATGTGCTCGAAGGCGATGAGATGATGACTAGGGCGCGACAGCTTGAGCACAGTGCCGTAGAGGTGGCCCTCCTAGCTGCTCAGCCAAACTTTGAACCGCTGGACGATTTGATCGAAAGAATTGTTGCGAAACCCGAAATGGCAAGTCACACATCTGTCAGATTCGCCGCGGTCCGAATGCGAAAGTACACACATTATAAGCGGATTGACGAGTTGGTAAATGTCGCGCCGCGTATGCCACATGCGAGCGAGGCGCTTGCCCGCCTATTCAAAGAATCCGGGAAATCGACTGAGCTTGGTGATTGGTATGCTGAATATGTGTCCTCCAAGTGGGCTAAGATCGAACTTGCCATTGCGAATTTTACTTTGATGTTTCCGGCTGCTACCGTTCCGCAGGGAGTCGTTCAAGAGACAATAGAGAATAAGTTGAGTTCCGGTTGTTCGTTGCCCATGCTGGCGATCGGAGCGCAGCGGCTTGCCAAGTGGCAACCAGATCGTGCACGGACGTTGCTCCGAGAGCTAGCGCGAAAGGCAGACCATCCTCTGCAACGACGTGTCATCGCATTGGCTGCCCTCGGAGCCGGTGAATCGAGTGTTTGGATATCGAAACTTCTGTCAGAGTTCCGTGAAAATGCCGTAACGCTAGACTATCTTCGTGAGAGAAACTTTGCAGAAGTAAAGGGGCACGCCGAGTTCATCGGGTATTGATGAGAGTTTAGGAGCTAGTGCCAGCCTCCTTGCTCAATCACGACGTTTCTTGATCTAAGACCGACGATGTGTTAAGTCTGTTGTCTGGCTGACTGTGCGGAGTTGTTCGAGGTAGGAGTTAGTGGATGGCTCGGCAGGATAGCGATCTTTAAGGACCCTGGTCAGGTCGCGGCTGACCATCACAAGAGAAGGCAGCGACTTGCGCGGTGCGCTGAGGGCACGCTGGCCGTGATGAATGGCCCTTCAACATCGCCTTGGCGGGCCGCGATGACGCCGAGAGTGATCCTCGCCTCTGCGGTTCGCATCGGAGCGCGTTCGGTGCCGTCGAAATCAGTGCTGGAACGGATTACCTCATCAGCAAGGGTTTCGGCCAGTTTGTCTTCGGCGAGCATCCGGTAGCAGTCCATGGCGTAGAAGTCGAACTTGGTCGGATCGACCACGAAGTGGTGATCGAGGTTGTCCGGATAGGGCAGAGCATCCAGCAACCGGCGGCCGCGGTCGAGCGCGACCTCCGCCTGGCGACGGTCTCCGATCCGGGACCACGCTTTGGCCTCCTGCGCGGCCAGCTGCACGGTGACACCATGCTGCGCCGCTATCTCGGTCCCGGCCCGCGCGGCGGCGACGACACCGTGATAATCCCCGCTGGGCCGCCTTGGGGACCAGCTCGACGGCTAGCTGCTGCACTTTGCTGCTGCACGAAGATCAAAATTTTTGGCCGCGAGGTCGCAGGTGGCCTCTGACCTGGTGGGCGATACTGGGATCGAACCAGTGACCTCCTCGGTGTGAACGAGTGGCATGTCGGTCGATCCGGGCCGTTCGCGCAGGTCGTGAGCCTGTGTCGGCTGTATGAGGTCGATGTCGGCCGACCAGGTTGCTGTATCGAACTGCTGTACCGAGCGACTTCCAGCACGACCACTGGCACAGGTTTTTGACAGCGACTCCTCGCGTAAGGAACTAAGATCCGGCTGTGATCAAGGGTGCTGGCAAGGTCTCATGGCCTGGGGTCTTGGTGCTGCTACTGGGAGCGGCTCTTGCAGTGATTACTGTGATGGTGGCTGTTCATAAACCACCAAATGCTCTAGCGTCGGGATTGCTTCAAGCATTTACGTTCATAGTGGCGCTTATCGGAGCATACATATTCGCTAAGCCTGTAGCCGAAGCCGCCGCCAAGGATGTGATCACGGCTCATGCGCGTTCTGCTTTTCGACGACAGATTGGTCTTTATAGCGGTCTTGGCCGCTTGACAGATGAGATAGATTCACAGGTCGCTGAGGCACATGATGAAAATGCTAAACTAAGATTGAGAATTCTGAGAGCTATGATCGTTGAGCAAGCAGGAATGTCGGGTGACGCACTCTCAGACTGGCGCGATCTAGTCCCGGAGGAAGTTGCTGAGCTTGAGCAGTCATCAGGTCGCATTGATAAGAAGGCCGCTTCATGACCGATTCTCCAGCGTCTCCGCTTAAAGGCTATGTAGCTCGGCTTATCACTGATGATGAGCTAGCTATTAATCTCGGTTCCAGGGACGGCGTAAAAGAAGATATGATTTTTAGTATTCTCGATGAGAGAACTGATAATATTACTGATCCAATAACAGGGGAGGATTTGGGCTCTATTGAGCGGGTCAAAGCTCAGGTGAAAATCACAACCGTCTCTGAGCGTTTGTCCCTGGGACTTATTTCCTGGCCCACCCGCAGGCGAGAGGGTTTTCCGCTTGATGTCGGCATACTGATGGGACCTAGGCCACGTAGTGGCAAATTGACCGGTAGCACTTGGCCTGAGGGTGTGAAGGTTGGCGATCCGGTTAGATACGTAACTGGATAGGTTACGTTGATAAGCAAAACGCCATCCACCGGAGAGCAGAATCATGTGCCAGCACACCGATCGCTGCCTGACCCACCGCGCTGAGCCTGGCCGACTGACTGGAGTGGGTGGCGCGAGTACACCGAAGCCTCGTCGGTTCAATGATTCAGGCGAGCAAAGTGATAAGGCTTGCGTTTTCTGAGCTTATAGTGCTAATCAGATACGCATGTTGACTCCAGATGCCTAAGACTTGACGAAACCCGTGCAAGCCTCACACTTGATTATATGATGTGCCGCGCTCGCGTAGATGACGGTGAGAAGTGCCCCCGCGACGCAACACGGCTAACCGGCTTATGTGGTAAATGTCATGGCATAACTGCTAGATCCACGCAATGCACGCAACCAATCTCTAAGAAAAGGCCCTTCGGCAAGCGTTGCGGCCGACCGCATAAGGGAGCCCCGGAACGTCGACGCAGAGTCGTACGGAACACCATTAAGACAGTCATTGCCGCCACGATCGCGGTCGGGGCCGTCACCATCGCCATCAACGAAACTATTGGTGGTGGGTCGTCAGGTACCCGGGATCGCTCCTTTTCGGTGCAGGTGACAGTTGATCTCAAAGAGTCTCTCGGTCAACTCGCCACGGCTGGATGGCTGCCCAGTACGAAAAGCGCGAGCAATTTAGGCCCGCGTTACTACAGCGACTGCGCTGAAAGCGCAACGGGTAACGTCCGTCTTTTCCTGAGTCCAAAGCGATGCAAGCAATATGCAACAGCCATCAGGGCTGTCACCAAAAACGGGGTGACTTCTCTGGTCGCAATATCCTGGGTCGAAATGCGCACAACCGGTTGGGCCAACCAGTACAAGGCATTGGTTGGGGAATATGGGACGGGCAACCCCCCTGGGGTGTCACCACTCGACTTCAATGGGCACTGCTATGCCTCCGGCCCGTCCGAGCCCAGCAGGACAGTCTGGACTGTACAAGTGCAGCTTACCGGTGGCATAATCATTGACCGGAAAATTCTTCAGGCTGCGGCGCTGAGCAGTCTCAGTCCAGGTTATCTACAACAGCACTGTAGCAGTAGATAGGCATCGGTCATTTCTATCCCGCGCACTTCTTTCTTACATACATAGTCCGAGCCGCTAGTTCAGTTGCAGAACGTGAGCCCAGACTTGTTAGCCCTTGTGTATAAGAGCCGTGCTTGCTATCTAGGTATGTGAGTAGTGTGCTCTCCTGCGAGTCCGGAACCAGCCAGATCTGAAGAATCTGCTTTCCCGTAGCAGGGCAAATATCTGCGATGCTCCATGTTCCATTCGGGTTTATGAGGTCAAATGGGTACCATTCATGCTGAGTCCCGGCTCGAACTATAAACCACAGATCGGATGAAACCGGAACGTTATTCGAACTTATACTTACCGAGAATCCGGCGGGTGCAGTGGTGGTGGACGGGTTAGGATAGACGAAATCCGCCTCAGGTGACGCGGCAAACAATGCCTCGATGTGAGGGTAAACCGGAGCTGACAGCACCAGCGCAATTATTGAAACTCCGAGCGCAGCGATAGCGGCGGCATTGGTAGTTTTGGATGATGCGAGCCAATTCTTGCCGCTACTTTGGCGCGGCTTTATTCTTGATTGTCCCATGTGTCTAGGATAGCGGACGGGGATAGGCACCTGTCCACTCAAGAGACATATATCGCGGATCACACTTTGTTTGCTAGACGCCCGGAATCCATGTCCAACCTGATAGGTGTCAATAAGTCTTGGCTTGGGAGTTTCGCTTCAGACCATGGGCGGCGTCTCGCCAGGAGTTCCGGGTATAGTTCCGGCAGTACACAGAACTCATTCCCCCATGGGTCCTGAAGTACCCAGAAGTCATAGCCGCGTTCCTGCTGGTGATCGTATCGAACGGCACCGAGCGCTTCTAGTCGTTTGACTTCAGCTTCTACATTGTCTGTTTCCAGATCGATATGCATGCGCTCTTTGGACGTCTTGCGGTCATCGGTTTTCTGGAGAAGAATCCTGATCTCTGAGTCAGGCAGGCGGATATTGCGGTAGATCTGGCGGCTTGTTTCCGGTGTCTCTTCTTCGGTACCGTCAAGCGCTGCTGTCCAGAATGCGACACCTTGGTCAAGGTCGGAAACGTCAATGACGAAATAGCAGACACGGCTACGATGCATTACCATTGGATCAGTGCGGAGACCCGGCAAAATGGCGTTTCGTCATGGCGAATTCTTCGAGGTATGACCGTACCTGCGGTTGTCTTTCCCAGCGGAGGAGCGCGTGTGCGATTGCCTCGTACCGTGGCAGCCACATCGCGAATTCTGTTTCGCGAAGGATGGCGAGACCGCTTTGGGCAACCTGTGACGCTTCATTGGCGGACCCGCGCACGAGGTGGGCCGTGGCGATGTTTTCCCGGATCACCGCTGCTCTCTTGCCGTCGGGCTCAGCGAGGCGCGCGAGCATGTCTTCAGCTATCCGCTGTGCATCGTCCAGCTTGCCGACTTTCAGGTATGTGGCTATGCGGAATGAATCAAACCTGTCTTGGTCAAGGAAGCCAGTCCAAACGCGGTCCTCATCGGCATCGGCAACGCTGAAGGCCTCTTCTGCGCGTCCCCACGAGCGGAGCGCTTGCTGCCTGTCACCGAGAATGGCGCTTTCCTCTGCGTGGCGCGCTGCGGCCCATGCGACTGTGGCCGGCGATCCCGTCTCCGAGACGTTCTCTAGCGCTTGGGTGAGGAGAACTCTTGCGCGGCCGTTGGCGCCTTTTCCGCTGGGAATATAGCTTCGGTACGTCAGGGCGCACGCGGAAATTGCTGAGTCGCTGGCCGCGTCGGCTGCTTTGACTGCGGTATCGTAGAAGTTTCTGGCTGTCACCGATTCACCGAGCGCGCTCGCGGACCATCCCGCGAGCAGGCTGCTTTCGCCGGCTACGACAATCAAGCGCCGGCGCAGCTCGTCCTTCGGGTCGCTCGCCGTTCCGTTGAGAAGGGTACTGACTTCTCTCAAGTGGGCCGTTAGTCCCTTGAGCACCGCTTGCGCTGAAACGATCTCCTCAAGCTGGTAGAAGCCGCGTGACCGAGCTTCCATCTCCCTGACGATGGTGTCGTTCATGGCAGATGGATTAGTGAGAGCGTCAGCAAGCCGTTCCCATACCTCGCTTTGCGCGAGTGCTGCGCCGGCGCCGATTTGCGCGACCAGCGCGAGCATTTCGCGACGCTTCACATTAGTTCCGTTCCTTCCTATTGCCTCCGCGAGAAGTTGCAGATCGAACGTGTCGGATGAGACTCCTGCTGTCAGGCCGCCAGACCGGTCTGAGGGTGTTTCCCCGGTCAGCCCTAACGCCTGACGGTGTGATAACGGCATTCCCAGGCCGTCCGCCAGCTTCTCAAAGGTGGAAGCGAACTGCGCCTTATGCTTGCCGCTCTTGTAATGACTCAGGGTGCTCTGAGCGATGCCGGTGCAGGCTACTAGCTGGCCCTGGGTTACGCCATGATCGCCCAGTATGGCGATCATGGCGCCCGCGTCGCGCCGCGCGCATGCCTGGTAGAAGTCCTGACGTGCGAAAACGCGCTCTAGCTTGTCGCGGACTGCCTCATCTTGTATGGCCATGGCGCGTGCGTCCCGTTCCCATCGGCGACGCCTCCCTCACAGGGCGATGCATCCAGTCAATCACACCTTCCAATAACACGTTGTCATTCCGCTGGGCGGTTCAGCGATGACAGCATCGCGCTCGCACCATGACTGGTCGTTGACCAGCGCCAAGCCAGGCAGAGGGGCTGGAGGCCCCGTCTGCACCCCGCTAACCCGACCGGAGCGCCCTGTGACCGGAACTCCGCCGCTGCCGCGCCGCGACGCGTACACGCCGCCGGACTGGTGGCAGCCCTATATGGCCGAGTTCCCGCGCTGGCGCGCTTGGCAAAGGGCATCCCAGTTCTGGGCACGGCTGCCCGGCACGATGCGTGTTTACCACTCTGACAACGCCGGGCGCTTAGCCGAGCTAATACGCGCGACCGGCGTCAGCGAATGAATCGGATAAATGACAGGAGGGATGTGGCGTTGAATCATGTAAACGACGGTCTGCCTGGCAGTTCCGCGGCGCCCTGCCCGGATAACTGCGCTGAGTGCGGAGGCGACCAGCGCCTTCGTGTTCTTGCTGAGAAACTTGAGATGCGCGGCCTTGATTCTCGCCTTGTCTCCCACCCCGTCGAGGGTGTCAAAGGCAGGCATCATGATGCGCTTTCTGTCACCAATGCGGCTGCCCCGGAACGCGGAATGATTCACGTTGAGAAGGACGGCAGTGTGACGTGGGTGTATTCGGGAGAACTCGACGACGCTGGTATCAGTAAGATTCTCGACGAGGCTACTAACGCCCTGCGGGCAAGCGGCCTGCGACGCTGGAAGATGTGACCGGCCATGACGGAAGACGGTGCAAAGCCGGCCACGCGCATGCAACTTGGGGGCACTAATCAGCAGCAACTCGTGTTCCTGAATACTCACTGGGGTCGCCAATATTCGTTCGCCGCGCCAGAGGCGCCTGGTGGCAAGTGGACGCCCACGGCAAATTTCGGCCAGCGTGACCAAATACAAGAATGGTCGGCTGCGGAGCTGTTAGAAGAAGTGCGGGGCCACTACAAAGCCAATAGCGCACAGGGCGGTAAGTAGTGACGAGCCCTGAGCCAACCCTTGATGAGATCAACCGTGAGTTCCCCGATGCCGAGGCATTCACTCGCAACGGCATGTGTTACGCCAGGCTCTGCGGCATTATCGTCATCGCTGCGGCGCCCAGCACCAGCGAACTCTGTGAACAGATGCGCGAGTATTTCACTCAGACGGCACAAGCATCTTCTAGCACGCCCGAGTTATCACAGTAGCTGCGTCGCTACGCCAGAAAGGCCACAAGTCATGTTACCTGCGATCACCCTTCTGCCGCGTCAGCGCGAAGCGCTTGCACGAGCATTGACGGACGCGGTTTGCTACAGCGATCCGCCCGTCAACTGCGATGCCTGCGACATGCTTGAGGACACACTCTGCGAGCAGTGTGCAGCCACGCTCGCCCGAGCACGCGCACACGTAAAGCTTGGCCGCGAGATGGGGATAGAACTGCCTATCTGACGCGCAGGCCGACCGGTCAGCAGTCACCCAGCCTAACAACGGACGCCCCCGGCAGGACTGGGGTGGCCCCCCCGAGGGGCCACCCGTTCCCACGGTCCTGTCGGGGGTCTTTTTATTTCGTCTCACGCGCTGACATTATGACACCAGGATATTACATCTCTTAATATCCCGAGCTAGATCCCTGGGCCGCTCGGGTGACGAGCCAATCGTGCTCATCACTTGGTGCTATCGCATCTCGCTATATAGCACGGTGCTATCTCACCACGTTATTGGATGCTCCCTTCCGCCTGCCTACCGTCATGGCCACAAGGCAATTCCGAAACGCCGGAACGGGAGTGATCCGCGTGATTCTAGTCGTGTCTGTTCTCATCATCATCACGTTTGTGTTCGGCATGTTACTCGGAATCATCGCGCTAATCGTCTCTGGAATCCACGCCGATGACCGCGCCAAGTCTCTTGCTGATCCGCCGCGCACCTGCGTAGAAGCGGCAACGCGCCGAATGCTCGGAGCCGGCGCACGCAACGCCAATGCCGACTCCTGCGAACACGGGAGGGAGTGAGCCCAATGCGTGACTTCAAGTCCGAGGCAAACCGGCGCTATTGCCGCTGCGGCGCCCCGACCGAACTAACGAAAACCCGCTGCCTTAAGTGCCGCTACCGCGCCCGCTGGTACCGGCGCAAGGCATGGCGCAACAACCCAGTCCGTCAGCTAGCACAAGAGTCTCAGGAAAGAGGTGATGCGACATGACCGTCTCAATTCCGCTCGTCGTGCTCGTCGGCGCAGCCATATATATCGCCTGGCGTTACATGGGCCTACGCGTCTGGCAGGTGATCCTTTGCCTCGTCTTCGGCTTTCTCCTGGCAGCCACGACCGCCGGGCCGCAAATCCACGAACTCATTACCAACCTCGTCCAATGGCTTAGCAAGCCATGAATAACCCGCCCGACCCAAGGAGGTGGTGCCTAATGCCAAACGCTCTCCCGCACTCCAACGTCAACCTTCAGGAGGTCAGCACCAGAAACGACGCCGCACGGCGGATCATCGCCGGCTTTGCAAAGGCGATGCCCACGCTCGCTGATATCTGGACATTCCTTAGATCAGCGCTCGATGATGCGCTCTCCCTCGCTGCGGAGATCACGCGATTGTCGGCCGACCTCGAGAACACGCGCCTTGACCGCGCCAACCTGGCCGCTGCTGCGCGCGCCGCGATCGCCGCACACGCCGAGGGGGAAGCCGACCCCCTGTGGTACCTGCGCGACGAGCTCGCGGCGCGCCAGGCGCCCGCACAGGCGCCTGAGATGCCTTCTGCGCCCCCGAGGAGGCAACGGTGACCACATACCGCAGGATGCGCCGGCAGGCGCGTCAGGCACGCCGCAGCGGCCTGGCGCCCATGATGCTCCTCAACACTGGCGAACCGTTTCCCGAGACCGCTGGCGTGGTCCTGCTGCGCTGGGCATGGCGCTACCGTTCCGAGCTTGCGCCCTTCGGCGTTGCCTTCCTGATCGTGTGCGCCGCATGGTGGCTGCATTCCGCCCGCCCGCACTGGTGGGGACTCGTTCTCGGCATATCCGCAGTAGCTGCCGGGGTGCTGGCTGCTTTCGGCGCAAAAGCAGGGCTCACGTCTCTGAGTGAGCGTCTGTACGCGTCTGCGGCCACGCTCACGGCCGGCGCGTGGATGTCGGCCGCAACCGCGCTAAACCCATTCACACCGCCGCTCATTCAAGTTCTCGCAATCGGGATGCCGATTCTGTCGGTGCCGTGGTGGGCGCACCGGCGCCGACGCGCGCGCGTCCGTGTCGAGCGCAAACTTGAAGCCTGGCCAGACATAGCCAAAGCCGTAGGACTCGCAGGGTCACAAGTCATGTCCGCCATCGTAGATGTCTGGGGATGGCGCGCACGATTCCGCCTTGCGCGCGGCCAGACCATCGCTGACGTAATCGCGAAGATCCCGGCAATCGAATCTGGGCTAGGCACCTTCCGTGGCGCAGTACGCGTCTATCCGACTCCCGATGGCCTGGCCAACAGATGCGAACTGCGTGTGCTAGATATCGACCCCCACGCCGGCGCCATACCGTGGCCAGGACCAGCCACCACCTCAATTACTCAGCCCATCGAGCTAGGGCCATTCGAGGACGCCTCGCCATGCCGAGTACTGTTCGTCCGCCAGCACGGAATGTTCGGGGGCGCCACAGGATCGGGTAAAAGCGGCGGCCTCAACGTCCTGATGGGCAACCTTGTTGCATGCCGCGATGTAGTCATCTGGGCAATCGACCTGAAGAAAGGAATGGAACTCAAGCCGTGGGAATCGTGCATCGGGCGCCTGGCCACCACACCCGATCAGGCCATTGCACTGCTTCGTGACGCCGTGGCCGTTCTCGAAGCCCGCGCCGAACTTCTAGCCGCTACAGGACGGCGCGTGTGGCAACCAACTCCCGAAATGCCCGCACTCGTAATCATCATCGATGAATATGCAGAGCTAGCCGACGAAGCAAACGAAGCGATGCAATACACCGATTCCATCGCCCGGCTCGGCCGCGCCCTGGCCGTTACCCTCATCGCGGCAACACAACGGCCTACTCAAAAAGCGATGGGTCAAGGCGCGGTTCGCTCGCAGATGGACATACGAATCTGCTTCCGCGTCCGCGAACGCAGAGACGTCGATTTAATTCTCGGTCAAGGCATGCTCAACTCGGGATGGGACGCGCACAGCCTCAACGCTCCGGGAAAGTTCCTCGTCTCTGCTCCCGAGCACGACAACCCCAAGCGCGCACGCGCCTACCTTCTCACCGACGAAATCGTGGCCGAAACTGCCTCACATTACGCGGACATGCGGCCAGAACTTGACGAGGATTC
>CAVRXW010000064.1:0-111420 GCA_963725125.1 uncultured Actinomycetes bacterium | reverse complement strand
GCGAAGCCGGAGAAAATTTGAACCACTATTACCGCGCCGAGGGCTTGCGTTCTCAGCTGACCACGATGACCTTGACGCCGACCGCCTCATAGGTGCCTTGTGCCCGCGCGTCCCTGGTCGCAAGAGGCACCTCATGCTCCTGGGCGGCGAGTGCGACAAGTGCGTCATAGACGGCGCCACCGGCGATACCCAGGCGGCTGAGCGTGTCCGGCAGTTTCCGGGTCCGCGGCCCGCTCAGCAGGAGCGGCGCAGCGAAGCGGGCCTTCAGCAGCCGCGCCGCGTCGGCTGGCGCCAGCCGCGCATCGCCGGGCAGCCTGGTGAGGACGGAATAGGTCTCCGCGAGAGAGTGGCCGGTCAGCGCGACCTCCTGCCCGTTCCACCAGCGCACCACCGCCGCGTGATCATGGTGGGAACGGGCGACCAGCGGGATGGCGACGCTGGTGTCGACCGCGATCGTCACTTGCGGCCAGCGTCAATGAGGGCGAAGACGACACCATCGTCGACCGGGGTGTCGCCGGCCGAGACAAGCACGCCGTCCTCCTCGACCAGCCGTGCCGTCCGGCCCGCAGGCACCACCTGCACGCCAGCGCCATACGGTGAGATGTCGACCTTGGTGCCGGGCAGCAAGCCCAGGGCGTCACGAATCGGCTTGGGCAAGACGATCCGGCCCGCCTGGTCGATGACAGTCTCCATGGGAAAACGATACCATCGGAATCCCAATGAACGCTGCCGCCGGTTACCGCTGGAACGGATCAGCGCCGCCCTGCACGCTGATCTCGTCACTAAATCGCAACCCGCGCTGCCAGACTCGCTGTGGGGCCATGTGGGATGCAGTCCGGAGGGGACCTGGATCGTATTCTGCTTCGTTCCGCTAATTGAGAAGCTTCAGGAACTCTGCGGGTCTCAGACCTGCCTGCCGCAGGATGGAAGCCAGCGTGCCGCGCTTCACCACGCCGTGCTGCGGGATGATCACCACCCGTCCATCCTGGTCCCGGTACACCGCGTGGCTCCCCTTGGTCCGCACGTGGGAGAAGCCGGCCGACTCCAGCGCACGGACAACCTTGCGCACTGGCAGGTCAGATAGCGCGGGGCTCACGCCGCAGGCAGCCTGAACGTGGTAACCAGCGGCGTAGCAGTGAGGTGCCCGGCCGGATCGTCCACCTCTTCGAGGTACAGTTCGACAGCCTCCGCGAGATTAGCGAGCGCTTCGTCGATCGTGTGGCCTTGGCTGGCAACGTCGACCTCCAGGCACTGGGCGATGTACCAGTCCTCTTCTCGGTGCAAAGCTGCAGTCAGAGTGCCAGGCATGTCAGGCATGTTCACAGAGTAACCACGGACCGGCGAGGATGCATGGACCACTAACGCGCGAACGATTCGTTCGCCGCGCAGGGAAGGAATCGGAGGCATCAGGCGACGTCGAGTATGAGGGTCAGCTCGTCTGGGACGCCGAACTCGGCGATCAGCCCCATGAGGGCCTCGCGCAGGTCCGCGATCGCAGCCTCACGGTTGTTACCTTCGCCGTGGGCGCCGACACCAGGACGCAGCTGGGCGTGAGCACACCAACCGCCGTCTTCGTCCTGCTGGACGGTGTAGGGGAGATGCACTGCCCTGGTCATCGCGGTTGGCCTCCCAGAGGATCTTTCACGCCGTAACGTCAAGCAAGGCCGTGTTACGTCTGGCCGCCGACCGTCACCGGGTCTTGCGGCTGGCCTGGATCTCGGAGATCAGTTCCTCGGCGCGTTGCTCGGTCAGGCCGGTGCCTCTGGGTAGGGGAGTGGCGGCGGCCTCGGCGATCAGGTCATGGATTCGCGCGGCGTCAGCCTGGATGGGCAGCTCGCGGACATCGGCGTTGCCCGCCGCGTATGCCAGGCACGCCCGTATGTCGTCGCGGGTGAGCTGCGGATACTCGGCCAGGATTTCGTCGGTGGTTAGTCCGCTGGCTACCGAGCCCACCACAGTGGCCACCGGGATCCGGGTCCCGGCCACGCAGGGCACGCCGCCCATGACCCGATGGTCGACCGAGATCCGCTCAAGCTCCATGTGCTCATCGTGGGACGTGTCGTGGCCCGGCGTCAAAACGGCCATACAGCCGTTTCGAACACGGGCTATCCGGAGCCATTTCCCGTGCCGCCGACGGCCGCTGGGTGCCGCCGAGGGGTGGCGCGTCCCGGTGACAAATGGGTGACAAATGATCAAGAAGGCCAGATCCGGTGTTCGAATCTGGCCTTCTCACCTGCTACGACTGGTGGGCGACACTGGGATTGAACCAGTGACCTCTACCGTGTCAAGGTAGCGCTCTCCCACTGAGCTAGCCGCCCTCGAGGCGGAGGCGGGAATCGAACCCGCGTACAGGGCTTTGCAGGCCCTTGCCTAGGCCACTCGGCCACTCCGCCGCGCCCGGACCCGAGGACCCAGACCTGGGCTACCCGGGAGCCGTGCTGGCCATCGGCACCGCGATACGGCGTCCGACGCCTCCGAGCGGACGACGGGATTCGAACCCGCGACCCTCACCTTGGCAAGGTGATGCTCTACCAGCTGAGCCACGTCCGCATGATCCCCCTCGGCACCGGACGAGCCCCGCCGACCGGGATTACGCGCGTTCAGAACTGTAGCCGATCCTGGCGGACGAGCAAACTCGCCTCGGGTGGTTCGCGCACCGCAAGGAGCCGGGCGGCCCGTTCACCGTACATTCTGGCGCTCGATCGCTGAATCTGGATGGCAGGAACTGATCGTCTTGCGGAGCGCCTGGCTGCATCACCGCATCACGTGCGGTATGCATCCCTCCGGTGCCGGATGGAGTGGATCTCTACGGTGTGCTTGTCCTCGTTGATGCGGTAGATGATGCGATAGGTCCCGCGTCGCGCGGAGAGGTAACCGTCGAAGGGCTCATCGAGCGGCTTGCCTACGCGGTGCGGATCGGTGGTAAGCGGCCCGTCGATCGTCTCCATGGCGGCGGCTGCGACGTCGAGTGGCAGGTTCTCGTGCAGGTTGCGCCGGGCTCGCGCGGAGAAGATGATCATGTACGGCGTGACGCGATGCCGGCCTGAGCCCTGTGGGTCGCTGGTCACGTTGTACCGCGACGCCGTCGCTCCAGTTCGCCGCGAACCTGCTCGGCGTCGAAGGTATCTCCCGTGGCGAAGTCTTCGTGGGACTGCCGCAGGTCCGCGAGCGTCTCCTCGTCGCTGAGGATGTCAAGGGTCTCCTGCATGGACTCATACTCGGCGACCGAGATCAGCATGACATCTGCGCGGCCGTTGCGGGTGATGGTGAAGTGATCGTGCTCCCGGGCGACCCGGTCGGCGAGCTCGGCGATCCGGGCCTTCGCCTCGGTGATCGGGATGGTCTCCATAGAGTCCAGTATAAGGACCGGTCATTTTTCTAGCTAGTATTATGACCGGTCTAGGAGAGGACGCGGCGGCGGAAGTTGTGCAGGCCGATCGCGAGGAACAGTGCGCCGAAGCCGAACACCACCGGGTAGATGACGTACAGGTGCATGTGCGGCGCCGCGGTGAACGCGGCCCGCATGCCCTCGTTGACGTAGATCAGCGGGTTGATCAGCACCAGCGTCTGCAGCCAGTGAAACCCGCCCACCGTCACCGGCGCGAGCCGGGTCCACGAGTAGTAGGTCCCGCCGAGGAACGTGATCGGCAGGATGATGAAGCCGAACATCAGCCCGATGTTCCGGGGCTCGAAACTCGTGCCCAGCACCAGCCCGAGCCCGCCCATCGCGACGCACGCCAGCGGCACGAACGTGACGATGATCCACCAGTGCAGCGTCAGGTGGGCCTCCACGCCGGGCGCATGCACCACCGAGGCCATGGGCAGCACGATGATCGCGGACAGCACCCCCTGGGCCGCGCCCGACAACACCTTGGCGATCGCCACCAGCCAGATGGGGCACGGCGCCTGGACCCGGTCCTCGATCTCCCGGGTGAAGCCGAACTCCTGCGCCATCGCCAGCGCGATCGACTGCACGCCCTGGAACATGACCGAGATCCCGACGACTCCCGGCACCAGGATCGTCGCGAACGCGGACTGCTGCACCGTGCCGTGCCCGCCGATGCCCTGGCCGATCTTCGGGAACACGTACAGGAACACGAAGCACAGCAGGAACGGCTGGATGATCGTGCGCAGCACGAACTCCCAGATGTGCTTGCGCAGCACCACCAGGTCGCGCAGCATCAGGGCGCCCAGCGCGGTCCAGCTCGCCGCGGCCACCGAGCGGGTCGGGCCGCCGCCGATCCGCCGGGCCGGCGCCTGGGTCTCCACGGTAGAAGCCATCAGTCCCGCCACCTCTCGCCCTGCGTCATCCAGGCCCACGCCAGCCCCGGCATCAGTCGCGCAACTCCTTGCCGGTCAGGTTGATGAACACCGTCTCCAAGCTCGGCTCGGCGACGGACAGGTCCACCAGGTCGAACCCGCCGTGCTCGGCGGCGGCGGCGACGCGCGGAACCAGCCGGTCGGCGCCCTGGACGTGCAGCTCGATCCCGCCGTCCACGCGCCGGGTCCGGGTGACCCCGGCCACCTCCCGGGCGAGCAGCTCACCCAGCCGGTCCACGTCCCCGGTCGCCTTTACAGTCACGACCGTGTCGGCGCCGATGCTCTGTTTCAGCGCGGCCGGGGTGTCCAGCGCCAGGATCACGCCGTGGTCCATGATGGCCACCCGCTCGCACAGCCGGTCCGCTTCCTCCATGTAGTGCGTCGTCAGGAGAATCGTCTGGCCGTCCCGGTGCAGCTCACCGAGCAGGTCCCACAACGCGAGCCTGCTCTGCGGGTCCAGGCCCGCCGTCGGCTCATCGAGGAACAGCACCGACGGCCGGTGGAAGATCGCCCGGGCCACCATCAGCCGCTGCGCCATCCCGCCGGACAGCGCGTACACCGACGCCTTGCCCCACTTGGACAGCTGGAACTGCGCCAGCAGCTCGTCGGCGACCTGCCGGGAGCGCTTCGCCCCCATGCCGAACAGCCGCCCGTGGAAATACAGGTTCTCCCACACGGTGAGCTGCCGGTCCAGGGTGTTCTGCTGGGACACGATCCCGCTGAGCTGCTTGGCCAGCGCCGGGTGCGCCGCCACGTCGATCCCGCCGAGGAACGCCCGGCCCGACGTCGGCACGACCCGCGTGGTCAGCATCCCCGCGGTCGTCGTCTTGCCCGCGCCGTTGGGGCCCAGCAGGCCGAAGATCTCCCCGGTCCGGACGTCCAGGTTGAGCCGGTCCACCGCGGCGAAGTCGGTGCCCGGGTAGACCTTGGTCAGGTCCTCGGTATGGATGACCGCGTCCCGGCTAGCGTCACGGGTCCCGGTGGCCCCGGCCGGGGCGTCTGTGGTGCTCATCGGGCACATCGTAACGCCGGGCACGCCAGCCCCACGTATGACCGCGCTGCGCTCAGAGCGGAGCACGTGGCCGGCGGCCCAGGCAATCACCGGCATCGCTACCGGATCGATACGCGCAACTGCGCAACATTCACCGGCCCGAGATCGTCTAATTGTGCGAACGCCGAATTTAGAAACTCGGACGCCGGAACTGCCCCGCCGTCACCTGACGACATGCCACCGTTACCCAGGGCCAGGGTGGAGCGGCGGCATCAGCGCGGCTCGGGGCAGGAGAGCGGATGGGCGTGGACGTCCTCGACGACAAGCCGGGTTATGGCCGCCTGCGCCGGCGCCGCACCATCCTGCTGGTGGTCATCGGCGTGGCCGTTATCGCGTCGGTCGGCGGCCTGCTCATATCCACCACCATCAAGTCCCCGGCGCAGCAGGCCGCCGAGACCAAGGCGCCCGGCCTGACCCGGCTGACCGCCCCGGTGCAGGACACGGTCATCCGCAACACCGTCCAGGCCGACGGCCTGATCACGAAGCCGCCGCAGATCGCGTCGCTGAACAGCGGCAGCGGGGGCGGAAGCGGCGGGGAGGGGGCAACGCCCAGCAGGTCGTCACCAAGATCTTCCACCCGCCGGGCAGCTTCGTGAGCCCGGGGAACGTGATCATCGAGGTCGCGGGCCAGCCGTTCTTCGTGTTCCAGGGCACCGTGCCCGCCTACCGCGACATGGCCCCCGGCGAATCGGGTTCGGACATCGCCCAGCTTCAGGCGGGCCTGGAGTCGCTCGGGTTCGGGATCGGTGGCGACACCAGCGGTGTCTATGGCCCGGGCACCAGCGCCGCGGTCGCCGCCTTCTACCAGAGCCTGGGCTATACGGCGCCGCCCGCCCCGGGGGCGAAGGGCCACCGCGGGGCGGAGGTTCCGCTGTCGCAGATCATGTTCGTGCCCCGGTTCCCGGCCCGGGTGCTCAAGCTCGGGGGCGGCGTGGGCAGCGTCGTAAGCGGTTCGGTGGTGACGCTGTCGCTCGGGAGCCCGTCCGTCAAGGGCCAGCTCAACCCGGCATTCGGTTCGCTGGTCCGGCCGGGCATGAAGGTCACGATCACGGCCCAGGGCAGTCCCGCCACCGTGCACGGCACCATCGCATCCGTCACCCACAAGGCCCAGACCTCCAAGAGCATCTCGGGCGGCCTGTACTACCCGATGCACATCAGCCTGCGCAAACCACTGCCGCCCTCGTTCGGCTCGGGCCAGAACGTCATCCTGTCCATCCAGGCGGCGCAGAGCAGCGGGCCGATGCTCGCGGTGCCCGAGGCGGCGCTGTTCGGCGGGCCGGACGGCAAGGACTACGTGTCCAAGGTGACCGGGCCGGACACGTCAGCCAGGGTCCAGGTGACGGTTATCACCGAGGGTGACGGCCTGGTCGGGGTCCGGCCGGATCCGGTGGCCGCGCTGAAGACGGGCGAGCAGGTCGTCACCGGCGAGAACTACCTGACCAGCCCGCTCGGCCGTGTCAGCGGGAAGGCCCGGCTGGTACCCGGCCAACGCAGCGGATCCGGTTCGGTCACGGTCGTGGGGCCTGGATGACCGGCGGCGGGCCGGCCCAGGACCCCAGGACCCGCACCGCTGGGCGGCCGCCCGGCCGGCATCGCGAGGCCGGAGCGCCAAGCAGCCCGAGCGGCCCGGGCGGGGACCCGGTCATCAGGCTCTCGTCGGCCGCTTACACCTACCGTGGCCCGCCACCTGTCGCGGCACTCAAGCCGACCAGCCTGGTCATCTACCGTGGCGAGCACGTCGCGATCACCGGGCCGTCGGGCTCGGGCAAGTCGACGCTGCTCAACCTGCTCGGCCTGCTCGACAAGCCCACCCATGGTTCGATCGAGATCGACGGGATCGACGTGGGCGCGGCACCGGAGCGTGAGCGCGCCGCGGTGCGGGCGCACCGCATCGGGTTCGTCTTCCAGTCGTTCCACCTGCTGGCGTACCGCACCTCGGTCGAGAACGTGATGCTGGCGCAGGTCTACGCCGACGAGCCACGGCGGCACAGGCGCGCCGCGGCCATGGCCGCGCTGGCGCAGGTCGGGCTGGACCACCGGGCCCACGCGCTGCCCACGGCGCTGTCCGGCGGTGAGCGGCAGCGGGTCGCGATCGCCCGCGCCCTGGTCAACCGGCCCGCGATGCTGATGTGCGACGAGCCCACCGGCAACCTGGACACCGCCACCACCCTCGAACTCACCGAACTGCTCGAATCGCTGCACCGCGAGGGGACCACGCTGGTGGTCATCACCCACAACCCGACGGTGGCCGCCCGGGCGCAGCGGCAGATTGCCATCCGCGACGGTGCGCTGACCGAGATTTCCCCCGTTACGCTCCCCGCGCCTGCCGGGCCCCCCGAGACGCCACCGGCCCCCGGGGCACCCACGACGCCACTCCTGCCAACCGGGGCGCCCGACCCGCCATCGGGCCCCGGGGCACCCGGGCCGGCGCAGCCGCTCCCGGAGAGGCAGCCGCCACCGCCCCCGGAGGGGCCGCCGCCAGCGGACCGCCCACCCGGGGGCCTGGACGCACTCGGGTTCCCCGATGAGTAGCCGGGGGTCCGGGGCGGTGCCGCCGTCCCGGCTGCGCCTCCCCGACCTGGGCAATGAGGCGCTGGCCGGGCTGCTCCAGCGGCCGGGCCGGTCCGCGCTGACCCTGGTCGGCGTCATGCTGGGCATCGGCAGTTTCGTCGCGATCGTCGGGATCGCGCAGACCGCTTCGGGCCAGATCGGCAAGCAGTTCAACGTGCTGCAGGCCACCCAGGCCTACGTGTTCGACGTCGGGGCCGAGCAGTCCAGCCACCCGACCGTGGACTTCCCCCCGGACGCCGACGCTCGCGCGGACCGGATCCACGGCGTGGTGGCCGCGGGGGTCTACTGGCCGGTGCAGTTCAAGCAGGCCGCGGTGAGCGCGTTCGCCGGCGGCTTCCTGGAGTCGCAGCATTCGCTGCCGGTGACGGCCGCCAGCCCGGGCCTGCTTACCGCGGCCGGGGTGAAGCTCGTTACCGGGACCCTGTTCAACCAGTTCCACGAATCCCGCGCGCAGAACGTGGCGATCATCGGCCGCAGCGCCGCCGCCAGCCTGGGGATCACGAACCTCCAGGGCCAGCCCGCGATCTTCATCGACAGCCAGCCGTTCACCGTGATCGGGATCGTCGCCACCTCGCAGCGGCTGCCCCAACTCGACGTGGGGGTGACGGTGCCGGAGAGCACCGCGCTGCGGCTGTGGGGCCCGCCGACGCAGGCGCAGGCGCAGATGCTGATCCACACCAGGATCGGCGCGGCCAAGATCGTGGCCGAGCAGGCGCCGGTCGCGATCCGGCCCGACGATCCGACGCTGCTCAAGAGCGCGGCCGCGCCCAGCGTGGCGCAACTCCAGCACAGCGTCAACACCAGCCTGAACAGCCTGTTCCTGACGCTGGCCGGGATCGCGCTGGTCGTCGGGGCGGTCGGGATCGCCAACACCACGCTGGTCGCGGTGCTGGAGCGGGCGGGGGAGATCGGGCTGCGGCGTGCGCTGGGCGCCCGTCCCCGGCACATCGGCATCCAGTTCCTCACCGAGTCCACGGCGCTGGGCCTGTTCGGCGGGCTCATCGGGGCCAGCCTGGGCGTGCTCGCGATCCTCGCCGTCACCATCTACCGGCACTGGACCGCGCTGCTCGACCCGCGGATCGTGGTCGCGGCCCCCGTCGCCGGCGCGGTGGTGGGACTGCTGGCGGGCCTGTATCCCGCCCTGCGCGCCAGCCTGCTGGAGCCGGCCGATGCCCTGCGCCGCTGAGCACCGCCGCCGCCCGGCGGGCCCGGCGAACTGGCCCTGGCCGGGCCGGCCCGCTGCTGGCCGAGGGCGACTTCCGCGCCGCGCGTGCGGCGGCGGCCGCGAGGGGAGGACGGCATGAGGACGGCCACCGGTGCCGCCGGCCGCCGCGCCATCCGCTGGACGGCCGTCCTGGCGGCGGCCTGCCTGCTGGCCGCATGCACCGGAGCCCCCGCGAGCACCGGGCACCACCATGGCCGGTCTGCGCTGTTCCCCCCGGGCCTGCACAGGCTCGCCCCGCGCGTGGTCATCCTCGGCGGCGGCGCGGCGGGCAGCGGCCCCGTCTTCTTTATCGGCGCTGGGGGCACCAGCGGGTCGCGTCCCAAGATCACGGTGCCGCCGATCCCGGCGGCGAACTCCAGCCTGCCCATCGCGATGCCGCTGGAGGCGTATCAGGCGATCTCGACACAGCAGCAGGTGGCGCTGGCGGACGCGAGCAGCGCGCTGATCCAGCACTGCATGGCGGACCGCGGCTTCGACGACACCAGCGCCGCCTCCTCGCCGCTGTCGAGCGTGGCCACCCTGGGCCAGGTCGAAGCCTCCGGAGCCGGGCTGACCAGCCTCACCCAGGCGCGGGTGTTCGGGTTCGCGCATCCCAAGAGCACCGGGTCCGCGCAATCCGGCCCGCAGATCATCGGCTTCGTCAGCGCTGCCGGGTTCGGCCAGTCGCTGAAGGCCGGGCAGGCCTACGCCGAGGCCCTGTTCGGCTTCGGCCCGGGGTTCCGGGCGGGCCCGGGCGGGCGCCTCGGCTGCCTGCAGCAGGCCAGCAAGCAGGTTTACGGGTCTCTGGTCGGCGAGCCCGTGCCCGACCCCGTGCCGCAGATCGCCGAGCAAGCGGTGAGCTTCACCCAGACCGACCCGCGGATCCGCGCGGTCGACCGCGCCTGGTCGGCGTGCATGGCCCGGCGTTTCTACCACTACGCCAGCCCGTCGCAGCTCGAAGGGCACCGCTGGAAGAGCCCGCCGAACAAGGCCGAGATCAAGACCGCGGTCGCCGACGTGACCTGCAAGGCCCAGGTCAACCTGCTGAACACCTGGCTCGCCGTGGAAGCCGCCTACCAGCAGGCGCTCATCGGGCAGAACCTCGCGACGCTGTCCCAGCTGCAAGCGAACTTCGCGCCGCTGCTGAGCCGCGCCACCGCCGCCCTCGCCGCCACGCAC
The DNA here is from genome assembly GCA_963725125.1 of uncultured Actinomycetes bacterium. Classification (GTDB taxonomy): domain Bacteria; phylum Actinomycetota; class Actinomycetes; order Streptosporangiales; family Streptosporangiaceae; genus DASXKD01. The sequence goes on along the minus strand of CAVRXW010000064.1, from coordinate 101,095 downwards.
TGACGCGACCCGGTGCTCAGAGGGGGCCGGTCTCCGCGAGGTCCCCGTCGAGGCGCAGCCAGCGGGTGAGGCCGATGTCGCGGAGGAACGGCACGTCGTGGCTGGCCACGAGCAACGCGCCACGATAGGACCGCAGCGCCCCGGACAGCTGCCGCACGCTGGCCAGATCCAGGTTGTTGGTCGGCTCGTCCAGCATCAGGAGCTGCGGGGCGGGCTCGGCCAGCAGCAGGCACGCCAGCGTCGCCCGGAACAGTTCCCCGCCGGACAGCGTCCCGGCCGGCTGGTCGGCCTTCCGCCCACGGAACAGGAACCGGGCGAGCTGGGCCCGGATCTGGTTCTGCGTCGCGGCCGGGGCCGCCCGGGCGACGTTCGCCACGATGGTCAGCCCCGGATCCAGGATGTCCAGCCGCTGCGGCAGGTACCGGACCGGGACGCCTACCTTCACCTCGCCGGACACCGCCGGGATAAGCCCCGCGATCGTGCGCAGCAGCGTCGTCTTGCCCGCCCCGTTCGGGCCGGTCAGCGCGATCCTTTCCGGGCCGCGGACCAGCAGGTCGGCCCGGGCCCCGTAGCGGACCTCGGCCCCGCGCAGCGTGAGCACGCCGCGCCCGGACGGCACGGCCGTGGCGGGCAGGTCGATGCGGATCTCGTCGTCGTCGCGGACCGCCTCCTCGGCGGCCGCCAGCCGCTCCCTGGCCTCGTCCAGGCGCTCCTCGTGGCCCGTGCGGAGCTTGCCCGCGGACACCTGGGCCTGCCGCTTGAGGTTGCCCGCCACGATCTTGGGCAGTCCGCCCGTCTCCTGCATTCTTCGCCCGTACCGTTGCCGCCGGTCCAGCTTGGCCCGGGCCTCGATCAGCTCCCGCTGTTGCCGCCGCACGTCGGCGTCGGCGGACCGCACGGCGCGCTCGGCGGCCTCCTGCTCCACCGCGACCGCTTGCTCGTAGTCGTCGAGGTTGCCGCCGTACCAGCGCACCTCGCCCGCCCGCAGCTCGCCGATCTGGTCCACCAGGCTCAGCAGTTCCCGGTCGTGGCTGACGATCACCATCGCGCCCTTCCAGGAACCAACGGCCTCGTGCAGCCGCCGCCGCGCGGCCAGGTCGAGGTTGTTGGTCGGCTCGTCGAGCAGCAGCACGCCGGGGCGCCGCAGGAACTGCGCCGCCAGGCACAGCAGCACGCCCTCCCCGCCGGACAGCTCGCCGATCCGCCTGTCCAGCGGTACCCGCTCCAGGCCGAGCCGGTCCAGCGTGGCCCGGGCCCGCTCCCCGGCGTCCCAGTCCGGGCCGACCCGGGCGAAGTTCTCCTCGCTGGCGTCCCCGGCCTCGATCGCCGCCACGGCCGCGCGGATGCCCGCGATGCCGAGCGCCTCCTCGACCCGGGTCTCCGGCGCGCCGAGCGCCACGTTCTGCGGCAGGTACCCCAGTTCGCCCGCGACGGTGACCGACCCGGCGGCGGGCGTTAGCTCACCGGCGATCAGCCGCAGCAGCGTCGACTTGCCCGACCCGTTCACGCCGATGAGCCCGGTCCGCCCCGGGCTGATGGCCAGCGACAGATCGGTGAACACGGCCGTGCCGTCCGGCCACGCGAAGCTCAGCCCGGAACACGTGACGACAGGTGCAGGCGCAGGCATGCAAGGCTCCTTGCGGTGAGGTCTCCAGTGGCTGGCGAGACACTCAACGACGCAACGGCCTGCTCCCATCAAGCGGCAATAAGACACGGCGATACGATCCGCCGTCCCCACGGTAGCTCCCTCGCGGCGCAACGGGTACCGCGTTAACTCCCGGGCCGCCCAGGCCGGTTGCGGGCCCGGCGGGTCGGCCGTGTCCGCGCCCTGGGGCAGCAGCCGGGTCAGCCGTCCGGCAGGACGGGCAGAGCCCCGACCTGCTCGGCGTAGTAGCGCACCCCGGCGACGTGCTCGGCGATCACCCGCAGGGTCCACTCCCCGGGGCGCGGCGCGTCCCAGGCCGCGGGCCCGGCCGCCGCGTAACGCAGCACGTACCACCGGCCGAGCCGGCGCAGCCGGGAGCACGCCTCGTCGTAGTCCGCCTCGGTGAACCGGCCCCAGTCGGCGTCCAGGGTGGCGAACCTGCCGTGCCACGTGTCGGGGATCGATGGCGCCCCGGCCAGCAGCGCCTCCACCTGGTGCAGGTGGTCGATCAGATGGTCGGTGATCCGGCGCAGCGCCTTGGCCGGGGTCCAGGTGTTGGGCTTGCCGTCCACCGTGCGGGCCACGGGCCGCCCGTCCCACGCGTGCCAGGTCGCCGCGATCTCCAGGCACACCTCGACGCTGTCCGCCACCAACTGGCCCGGGTTGCCGGCGCCATCCGCGTCGCGCACGTAGGTGCCCGCCGCGGCCGCATAATCTTCGCTCATACTTCGATCGTGGCCGAAGGATTGTTGCGCTAGCGTCGAAGCATGCCCGCACGGCCCGTTTTCATCGCCCGCGACGTCGACGTCGTGCCCGCGGCCGCGCTGATCGCCGAGCCGACCCGCGCCGCCATGATCACCGCCCTGCTCGACGACCGGCCGCTGGCCGCCGGGCGAACTCGCCCGGGTGGCGGGGGTGAGCCCGGCCACGGCCAGCGCGCACCTGGCCCGGCTGCTCGGTGGCGGCCTGGTCACGATGATCAAGCAGGGGCGGCACCGGTACTACCAGCTCGCCGGGCCCGAGGTCGCGGCCGCGATGGAGGCCCTGGCGCACCTCAACACGGCCCCGGTCCCGGTGCGCAGCCTGCGCGAGTCCCGCGACGCCGCCGCGCTGGCCCAGGCCAGGACCTGCTACGACCACCTGGCCGGCCGGGCCGGGGTGGCGCTGCTCGAAGCCCTGCTGGCCCGGGGGATCCTCACGCCCGCCCCGGGCGGCGGCCAGCCGGCGGAATGCGGCCGAACGGCGGTGCGTCCGCCGAGGCCGGCGGCCCCGCGCGGAGTCCCGGGAACGGCGCAGTGCGGGCGGGCTCCGGCAGCCCCGCGGCTGATGGCTGCGGGGATGGCCTAGTGCTGGCGGGCTCCGGGGACGGCCTAGTGCTGGCGGGCTTCGGCGGCCCCGCGGCAGACGGCTCCGTGGACGGCGCCGCCCCGGCGGGCTCCGGCAGCCCCGGCCGCGCCGCGCCGCAGGCGCCGATTCCCTCGGGCTTCTACGTGACGGCGGACGGGATGGCCACGCTCACATCGTTTGGCCTGAATATCGGCGCGCTGGAGCGAACTCGCCGCCGCTTCGCCGGCGCCTGCCTGGACTGGACGGAGCGTAAGCCGCACCTGAACGGGGCGCTCGGCGCGGCGATGACCGCACGGCTGCTGGGGCTCGGCTGGATCGAGCGGGGCGTGCGGCGCCGCGCGGTCCGGGTGACCCCGGCCGGCCGGGAGGGACTGGCGGCGACCTTCGGCTGGTCCCTGGAGGATTAACCGGTCCCGGGGGATGGCAGGCTGTCCTCCATGCGAACTGTGACCGTCAACGGCGACGCGCTCACGATCGAGGACGTGGTGGACGTCGCGCGCGGCGCAGCCACCGCCGAACTCGCCCGCCAGCGTCGCCGCCGCCATGGAGCCGAGCCGGGCCGTGGTCGCCGCCGCGATCGAGGGCGACGCGCCCGTCTACGGGGTCAACACCGGGTTCGGCGCGCTCGCCGACACCCGCGTCGGCGCCCGTGACCTGGAACGGCTGCAGGGCGCCATCGTCCGCTCGCACGCGGCCGGCACCGGTGAGCCGCTGGACGACGCCGCCGTTCGCGCCGTGCTCCTGCTCCGGGCCCGCACGCTCGCCGCGGGGTACTCGGGCGTCCGGGTCGAGCTGCCTGCCCGGCTGATCGAAATGCTCGGCCTTGGCCTGCTGCCGGTCGTGCCCGGCAAGGGATCCGTGGGCGCGTCGGGGGACCTGGCCCAGCTCGCGCACCTGGCCCAGACCGCTGATCGGGGAGGGGCGGCTGCGCGGCCCGGGGGACCCGGTGCGCGGCCGGCCCGCGGCCGAGGTGCTGGCCGAGCACGGGATCGACGCCGCTGACCCTGGCGCCCAAGGAAGGGCTGTCGCTGGTCAACGGCACCGAGCCGATGCAGGCGCTGCTCGCGTTCTCGATCATCGACGCGGACGTGCTGGTCCGCGCGGCGGACCTGGCGTGCGCCCTGTCGATCGAGGCGCTGCTCGGCACCGACCGGCCCTACGACGAGCGGGTCCAGGCGCTGCGGCCGCATCCGGGGCAGCTCGACAGCGCGGCCAACCTGCGGGCGCTGCTCGCCGGGTCCCCGCTGCTGGCCAGTCACCGGCACAGCAGGCACGCCGTCCAGGACGCGTACTGCCTGCGCTGCGCGCCACAGGTGCACGGCGCGGTCCGGGACGTGCTGCGCTTCGCCCGGGGCGTGCTGGAGACCGAACTCGGCGCGGTGGTGGACAACCCCGTCGTGGTGCCCGACGGCGAGGTGATGACCACCGGGAACTTCCACGGGGAGCCGCTCGCGTTCGCCGCGGACATGCTGGCCATGGCGCTCGCCGAACTGGCCAGCATCAGCGAGCGCCGGGTGGACCGGATGCTGGACCCGGCGTTCTCCCGCGGCCTGCCGCCGTTCCTGGCGCCCGACGCGGGCACCAACTCGGGGTTCATGCTCGCCCAGTACACGGCCGCGTCCCTGGTCAGCGAGAACAAGGTGCTCGCGCACCCGGCCAGCGTGGACACCATCCCGACCTCGGGCAAGCAGGAAGATCACGTGTCGATGGGCTGGACCGCGGTGCGCAAGCTGCGTGAGGTGGTCGCGAACGTGCGGACCTGCCTGGCGGTGGAGGTGTGCTGTGCGGCGCAGGGGATCGACCTGCGGGCGGACATCGCGGTGCCGAGCGAGCCACTGCGCGCCGTGCATGCCGCCATCCGGGAACGGGTCGCGATGATGGACGTGGACCGGGAGGTCTCCGAGCAGATCATCGCCGTGGACGAACTGCTCCCGGCCCTGGTAGACGTGGCCGCGGACCGGTGCGGCGGCCTGCGCTGACCCGGCCTCCGGCCGCTCCGGGGCCGGACCGGCCCCAGAGGCCTCTGTGCCCTTACGTGATCATGGCGCTTTGGTCGCCAGAGCAGCCAAAACGCCATGATCACGGTGCTTTCGCGGGCTCAGGTCCAGCGGAACATGTCGTTCAGTTCGCCGTCGATGTCGATGTACTCGCCCTCACGGCCGGCCGGGATCACCTCGAACGTCCGGAGCAGGAACCCCGTCAGTGCGGTCAGCGGCGCTTCGAAGTGGGCCTCGCCGAACGGCGACGAGAGCGAGAGGTTCAGCACGTCCCGGTGAGCCGCCGTGCTCGGCCACACCCGGACATCGCCGTCCCCCGCAGCCCGGTCCAGGCCCTCGGCGAGCAGGTCCCGCGCGAAGATCCACTCCACCGGGTCGTCGGTCCCGACGTGGAACGCCATCCGGATCGCATACGGATCGTCACCCCGGTAATACAGACTTGCAGTCAGCGGAACTCCACCATGTTCGGGGACGACGAGCCTCAGTCCAAGCTCCGCTGCGACGATGGCGCTGGTATTCATTATTGGCTAAACCTCTGCTTTGTCCGGCCCAGGGTGCCCCGGGGTACTTGCGTCCAGCACTTGCACGCGGGGAGTGAGTTAGTCCGGATGAGAGCGCCACTACGAGGATTCCGCGATTGCCCGCGTCTCTAACCTCGGTCACTGGTCAACAAACCGGGCTTGAACTGGGCAAACACTGTCGGTCTCGCTGGGAAACTTTGCCCGGCCGCCGACCCGTCTCAGGGGCAAGAACGTGGCAAGATGTCGATCTCAACGATGCCTCCCGTAAAAGATGGCCATGCCTGTCACTCCATGATTCGCCCCTCATGACGGACAGGGATGCTATGTCCGAGACGGGAAAGCATACCCTCTTTGTATGAGGACAGGTGTAGCACCGAAATATGGGTAGCTGGGCACCATCTGTTTTCTAGATAATCCAGAACTAATCCGGAAAAGCGGGAAATAACGGGTTAATAGCCAGTTTTCCCGGATTTTCACCGGGGCTGCGTGGCCGGCGCCCGTCCGCCGGTGCCCGCGCCCGGTCATGCCCGGCCCAGGCCGCCGATACGCTAATCTGTGGTGGCTGCGGAGCGGTTTCGGCTGCCCCCGCGGTCCCGGGCGATTGGCTCAGCGGGAGAGCGCCTCGTTCACACCGAGGAGGTCACTGGTTCGATCCCAGTATCGCCCACCAGGCATATGCCCAGGTCAGAGACTCCAAGACAGGCCCTATTCCTCGTCTGAGGGTGGGGCCTTCAGGCTGTTTGGGAGGAATTTGGGAGATCAACTTCTCCCTGTCTCCCGGCGGTGATGCCAGAGCAGCTCTGAGCCGTGGTATCCCTAAGCCGCCGACGAGGAGATCTGGCGCAAGGTCGAAGCTCGGATGGCCAGACAGGCCGTGCTAACGAGAGAGCCACCCTTGCTCCTGTGGGCCATCGTGGATGAGGCCGCTCTGCACCGCCCGGTTGGAGAACGGCGGTCATGACAGCGCCAGCTTGACGCCCGGCGTCATGCGCCGTGCACCCAGGTCACGCTCCAGGCTCTGCCCTACGCTATAGGTGGTCACCCCGGCTGCCAGGGTCGTTTGCCATCATGAGGTTCCCAGACGCGGGGCCGGTGATGTCGTCTACATGGTTGACACGCATAGCATCGTCCACTCGCAATGTCGGCGAGCTGGGGGAGGATAGAACCGTGACGGCACAGTCGGCGCATGAATACGACCCGGACGACCCAGTCGAGATCCTGCGCATCCTGCCCAGCCAGTTCCACGAGCAGTTCCTCGCCGAGTACGACGCTGCGGTAGCGAACGCCCGCCGCCCAGAGCACTACCACGAGCTGCACCAGCTGCTGCGGCTGTGGCGGCTGCGCGCCGCCGCCTACTCCGATCCGGGCTATGAGACCAGGTTGCAGGCCATGCGAGAAGCGGTACGTACTGGGCGGCGCGACGGAACGCCGATCGAGGAGATCGTCCCAGACTGGGACGAACGGGTCGCGGCGGCTCGGCGGCGCGCGAGGGGATGACCTACCGGGTCGAGTTCGACGGCGCTGCGCTCGTGCAGCTCAACGGCTTACCGTCGGTCGCGTTCGATGCCCTTGTACAGCGCGTAGTGGCCTTGGTTGAAGAGCCGTGGGACGCCGATCTGACGGCGCCCGGGGATGATCCAGCAGAGCGTCAGGCCACCTTCAGTGATGGCTACGGCTTGGTGTCGTTCCACGTCGACGATGCCACCGAACTGATCCGCATCTTCGACATCGCTTGGATCGGTTAGCCTACGACAACCCTAACTTCAGTTACTTTCTGTAACCAGGCGCGTAAGACTGGATGCGCAAGTAGCCGCCGTTCGGCGCGGCCAGGAGCGCTTGGGCAATCGCCGCCTGAGAGGCGCAGATCAGGTCGTTCTGCGGGTCGAGGTTAACGAGACCTGCCGATGATGCAGCTCAGACTTAACGAAGGGGTAACTCAGCTTGCAAGCTGGCCCTGCCGAATACTGGGCGAACGGCGACAGCCTCCGGTTCATGAAGCAACTCGGAGTTGTTCAGATCAGATGCCGGCGCTCGGATAGACGGATATCACGCACACAGTTCTTCAGCTGTGAATCGCCCGGAGAATGAGAGGTGTGGCTCTGTCGCGCCAGGGACCCGGTTCAGCGTCCGGCGAAGAAGTCGAGGTAGGCCTGGGCCAGGGCGGCCGGGTTCTCCAGGGCGATGTTGTGACCGGACTCGGGGATGACGGCGCCGCGGACGTCGGAGGCCACTTGTGCCAGCTGCCTGGATACCGCGTCCCCCAGATAGGCCTGGGCGCCGACAGCCAGGACCGGGCAGCTGATCGGGTCGGCGTAATGCGGGCGGTTCTGCTCGGCGTCGATTTGGCGGGCGCGGTACATCTCCAGGATCGCCCTGGTCCCGCCCGGCTGCTCGACCGAACGCACCATCTCGTCGATATCGCCTTGGGTGAGGGCGCTGGGGTCCCACATCTGGCGCCTGGCGAAATACGTCCAGAACGGGCGTTCCCGCCCGGCCAGCAGTAGCTCGGGCAGGTTGGGCAGGCTGAGGAAGCTGAAGTGCCAGCCGGTGCGGCCGTCATCGGGGGCGAGCGAGGGGGCGCGTTCACCAGCCGGCAATCCTGGCAGCAGCGTCTCCTGGAACACCAGCTGTTGCACGCGGGGACGGTAGAAGGCGGCGACGGCGTAAGCGATGGCCGCGCCCCAGTCCTCGCCAGCGACGCGGAACCGGTCGAAGCCCAGATAGGTCGCCAGCTCGGCGATGTCACCGGCCATCGTGGCGGTGTCGTAGCCGGTCAGGGGGCGCTGGGAGCCGCCGAAGCCCCGGTTGTCGACCGCGACCACGGTGTAGTGCGGGGTCAGCAGCGGCACGACGTGGCGCCAGTACGACATGGTCTTCGGCACGCCATGCAGCAAGAACACCGGCTCGCCGGTGCCGCCGATCGCATAGTGGATCTCCACGCCGTTGACCTTCGGCTTGCCGTGCGTGAGCCGGGCTCCGGCGTGGTCAGCGAGGGTGATCGGATCTGTCATGCGGTCACCGTAGGCACCAGTAGCAGGCGGCGGCTTCAGTCAGATGACTGACACTAGGCCCGGTCCTCACGATTCGATTCCGGGCTGTCACCGGTGCGCTGCCCCCAAACCGGCTCGCCGATCGACAACCCCGCGCGGGTCCTGGCCGGGAAGCCTGGCAAGGGATCGGGCGCCGATGTCAAATTACTCGCCGGCGGGCACGGCGCGGCCACCGTCACGTGACTCAAGCCGGGATAGGCGCAGCCTCCGGAAACCCCGGGGCGGTTCACTCTTAAATGGGCGGGTTCTGCAGGCTGCGTTTGTCGAGCCAGTCCAGGCACGCGCTGGCGGCGTCGCGCCAGCCGTGATCTATGGTCAGCGAGTGCCCGCGGTCGGGGAACGCGATCAGGTCGTTGACCGCGTGCGAGTGGCGGTACTGCTTGAGCGTGGATTTGGTGATGGCTTCTGGCACTGTATGGTCCTGGCCGCCCATGATGAGCAACAGGGGGCCGCGGTTGTCGATGGTCGTGTTGACCTTGGCGGGGGCGTGCAGGGAGAAGTTGGCTGCGGCTGCCTCGAACAGGGGGCGGCCCGGCGCCGGGATGGCCCACTGCTGGTACAGGTTGTCGGATTCGCCGGGATCTATGGCGTTGCCGAAGCTGTAGCGGAACTGCTCGGCGTTCAGGGAGACCGCCAGGTGTTTGTTGGCGGGGTTGCGGAACACCGGCAGGGTTGACCGCAGCGACGATAGAGGCAGCGGCAGCACGCCCTTGATCTGGGCAGCGTCGATGGCGATGGCCGCTGCCGCGAGGTCTTGGCCGAGTAGCTTCTCGGCGGTCATGCCTCCGAAGGAGTGGCCAACCAGGATCGGCTTTGCCGGCAGGCCCGCGATGATCGCCGCGTAGTGGCTGGTCACGTCGTCGATCCCGTGATTGGCGATGCTGTCCGGGTTCGCGCGGGCGGCCCCCACTGTGTCGGGCACGCCGGGCCAGCCCGGTGCCATGGCGCGGTACCCGGCGGCCTCGAACACGCCAGCCCAGCCGGCCTAGGACAGCGGGTGCAGCCAGAGGCCATGGATGAAGATGACCGGGATCGGTGCGTCAGTCACAGGCTTGTCCCTTCCGGTGATGGGATAGCGGATGCGCTCCATCCTGTGCGTGCTCGCGGGGGTTCCGCTTGGTCGCCCAGCCACAGGTCGGTGGCGACCGGGCCCGGGCTTATCGTGTTGACCCGGATGCCGTGCGGGCCGGCCTGCTTGGACAGGGACTTGGAGAAGTTGGCCAGCGCGGCCTTGGCCGCGCTGTAGTCCATCAGGGCCGGGTCGGGCAGGAACGCGTTGGCCGAGCTGATATTCACGATCACCCCCTTCCGGCAGGGACCATGACGGGCAGCGCAGCGCGGGTGGTGGGCACCGCCGCCATCAGGTTGAGGGTGAGCGACGCCTGCCCGTCCTCGTCGGTGATCTCGCCGAACCCGCCCGGCCTGGCCGGAGCGGCCCCGACGTTGTTGACCAGGATGTCGATCCGGTCGCCCGCGGCAGCGACCAGCGTGGCCGGGCCGCCGGGTTCGGCGAGGTCTGCCTCCACCACCCGCACCGTGCCGGTTCCCGCCAGCTCGTCAAGCTCAGCGGAGGGCTTGCGCGCCCCGGCGGTGACGCGGACACCCTCGGCGACGAGCCCGCGCGTGACCGCCAGCCCGATTCCCCGGCTGGCGCCGGTGACGATCGCGGTGCGCCTGTTCAGGCCGAGATCCATCATGTCTCCTTCGCCGGTAACCCCGTCATGCCGGTCAGGCGGCGTGGACGCTGTCAGGGAGGTACCCGATCTGCTTCAGGATCGCGAACTGGTCCTGGATCGTCAGGATTTCGGTGACCTTGCCGTCCTGGAAGTGCCAGATCGCCGTGTCGCGCACCTCGACGGGCTTGCCGGTCGCCGCTACGCCGCCATAGGGGCCGGTATGGGTCCCGCGCCACATCAAAGCCACGGCGAGCTTGTCTCCTGAGACAAGCATGTCCACGATGGTCGTCGTCACATCAGGGAAGCCCGCCAGCCGGTCGCGGATCCTGCCGACCGGTCCGGCCACGCCGACATGGACACCATTGGTCCGCAGTTCCTCGCTGAAGATGTCGTCGGCCAGCGCGAGATTGCCTGCCCATCCCTCCGTGAACCACCGCCGGGCTATCGCCATGTAACGCTCGCTGGTTTCCAGTTCAGCCGGGCTCGTCATGACTTCTCCTCTCGCCCTCGTGCGGTGACCTGACCGGTACTTGTTCAAGGCTTGCCTGCAGTCCCAGCCCGCGCTTGCGTCATCTGACTGAAATTCACCGGACGGCGGTAGCTCGGGCGATCCAGCCGCGGCGGTCAGCGAGCACGCGCTGCGGCGGGCCCGGCGGGCCGCGCCCGGGCTGGACAGCGTCGACGTCCGACGGCAGGGGTCGACGTCCAGCGGCAGGGGAAGTGTCGATGCACTGGCGATCGAGCTGGAGGATGATTGGCAGCGAGCACATCATGGAGTGGTTGTGGTCGCGATTGAGCAGCTTGGGCCGGGCAATTTTGCGGGACCCGGGCGACGGCGGTTCAGGTCGTCCGGTTCGCCGCTGTTCGGCCGTGAGGCCGAGGTTGCGATGCTCCATCAGCTCGTCGCCCGGATTCCCGAGCGAGGCGGGGCGCTGGTCTTGCGCGGCGATCCTGGCATCGGGAAGACCGCGTTGCTGGCGGTGGCCGCGGCCACGGCGAGGTCGAACGGTGTCTCGGTATTGCGCACGGCTGGGGCGCAATCAGAGATCGGTCTAGCGTTCGCAGGGCTGCATCAGCTGCTGCGTCCGGTGCTGACATGGCTGGATCGCTTGCCGGGACCACAGCGGGACGCACTGTCCGCCGCGTTCTGTGCGATCGATGTCCCTGCCCCGGACCCGTTCCTGATCGCGCTTGCGGCGCTGAACCTGCTCGCGTGCGCGGCTGAGCGCGCACCTTTGCTGCTGCTCGTCGATGAGGCGCAATGGCTTGACCCGCCGACGGCGAGCGCTCTTGCGTTCATCGCCCGCCGCGTGGATGCAGAGCCGATCGCTGGGCTGTTCGCGTTGCGAAACGGCGCCGTTAGCACGCTCGACGGCGCGGGACTACCCGAGCTGCGCCTCGGCGGTCTGGACGACGCGGCCGCCAGCGAGCTGGTGGACGCGTCGGCGGAGGACCTCACGCCGGGCCTGCGGCGGCGAGTCCTGGAGATCGCGGCCGGCAACCCGCTCGCATTGCTGGAACTCCCGGATGCGTTGCGGCTCGACGACGCTCGGACCGACGGGTTTTCGCCGGGCACGGTGTCGCTGACGTCCAGGCTCGAACGCGCCTTCGCCGAGCAGGTGTCCGGACTCCCGGCGCAGACGCGCGATTTCTTGCTCTTGGCTGCTGCGGACGAATGCGCCTCGGCTGGCGAACTGCTGGCCGCCGCATCCGTGCTTGGTGGGGCTAAGGTTCCGCTTGATGCCCTGGCCCCGGCGGAGAGAGCTGGCCTGGCTAGCATCGCCGGCGGATCGATCATCTTCCGCCACCCGCTGGTTCGCTCAGCTATTTACCAGTCCGCGTGCGCCGGGCCCCGCCGGCAAGTGCACGCCGCGCTGGCGGCCGTGCTCACCGGCGAGCCGGACCGGCGCTTGTGGCACGTGGCTGCGTCGACGGTTGGGCCTGATGAGTCCGTTGCCCGCGAAGTCGAGTTGCTTTCGGTTCGGCTTGCTCGCCATGGTGCGATTGGGGTGGCTGTAGCCGCCGCCAGACGCGCGGCCGTCCTGAGCGCGGATTCTTCGCAGCGATGCTCGCGGCTGCTTAGGGCAGGCGAGCTAGCGTTTGAAGCAGGTGATTCGGATCTGCTGCGGCTCTTGGTGCGCGAGGCCGAGCAGCTGGATCCTGCCGGTGAGCAACGTGCGCGATTGACGTGGTTGCACAGCACGTTCGCGGACTCTGACCCCGGCGATCAGGGCCAGGCGCAGTCACTTGTCGACGCAGCTGAGGTGGCCGCTGATGCCGGGAACAGCGATCTCGCGCTTCACCTTCTCTTCGGCGCCGCGGCTCGATGCTGGCGTTCGGACCCCGGCGAGCAGGTCCGGGATCGCGTGGCGATCGCGGTCGAGCGGCTGCGAGTGCCTGAGACGCACCCGCGCCGAGTTGTGATCTTGGCGATGGCAGGACCCATCCGCTGGGGTTCGGTTGTGTCTGAGCGCTTGGCGGCGATCGAAGCATCGACAGATGAGCTCAGTGCCGACGAGGCATACCTGGCGGGCATGGCTGCACGCGCGATCGGCGACCACGATGCCGCGATCAGGTTCTTGGGGAGCGCCACGACGCAGCTGCGCGCGCAGGGCCGCTTGGGTGTCCTCGCCCAGGTGCTTGTGATGCGGGGGTGGGTTGCGATCGCCCAGGGCAGCTGGGCCTCGGCTGAGATGCTGGTGGATGAATCCGGCCGGCTAGCCCAGGAGGTCGGGCAGCCTTGGTGGCGGACGGGCTCATTGATCGCGTGCGCCACTCTTCGTGGCCTGCGGGGCGAGGCAGAGGCCGCGGAACGGCTCGTTGCCGAGGCCGAGAAGACGGCGATATCTCAGGGCTTGAACGATCTCATTTGCATGATCGCGTTCGCACGCGGCGTGACCTGGTTGGCCGCCGGGCGCCCTGCGGTTGCGCTGGAGCATGTCACTCGGGTCTTTGACCGGAACGATCCCTCGTTTCACGAGGCGGCACGCTTCATGTCGATTACCTACCTTGCGGATGCAGCGGCGCAAAGCGGACAGCGCCATGCCGCGGTTCCGATCCTCGATGAACTGGAAACGCTCGCGCAGCGCACGCCCTCACCGACGCTGCACGGCGGCCTCGTGTACGCCCGTGCCGTGCTCGCCCCCGATGATGAGGCCGAGCGGCTGTACGACGTAGCGCTGCGGAGCGTCCTGAGGCATCACCCGTTCGATCATGCGCGGCTGCAACTCGCCTACGGGGCCTGGCTGCGCCGTCACCGGCGCGCCAGCGAGTCGCGGGCGCCGCTGCGGACTGCGCGACAGGTGTTCGACGCACTGGGATGCGCTCCCTGGGGGGAACGCGCGCGTCAGGAGTTGCGCGCGTCTGGCGAGCAGAGCCAGGGGCAAGTTCCATCTGCCCGTGATCAGCTGTCGACTCAGGAGCTTCAGATAGCCCAGATGGCGGCTACCGGAATGACGAACCGCGAAATTGGCCAGCAGCTCTACCTCTCACCTCGAACAGTTGGATCCCACCTGTACCGGCTGTTCCCCAAGCTGGGGATCACGTCGCGCAACCAGCTCACCAGTGCACTCGACGTGGCTGCTGAGCCCCCGGCGACGTAGCTGCAGCAGAGAGTGCAGGGAGAATTGGCCGCAGCTGCCCCGAACAGGGGGCGGCCTGACGCCGGGATGGCCCATTGCGGCACAGGATGTCGGACTCGCCGGGGTCGATGGCGTTACCGAAGCTGTAGCGCAACTGCTCGGCGGTCAGCGCGACCGCGAGGTGCTGTTGACGGGGTTGCGGAACACCGGCAGGGCTGACCGCAGCGACGATAGCGGCAACGGCAGCACTCCCTTGATCTGGGCAGCGTCGATAGCGATGGCCGCTGCCGCGAGATCCTGGCCGAGTAGCTTCCCAGCGATCATGCCTCCGAAGAAGCGACCGATCAAGATGGGCTTTGCCGGCAGGCCCGCGATGATCACCCCGACACACAACAGATGTTTTGCGCACGCCGCATCGCTCAGAGGCCGGCCCGCTTGACAAAGTACCTAATCGGCGATCCGGCCTCGCGTGCGGACCGTCCGCCCTTGGAGCGTTACGAATCCTTTGCCCGGTGATGGTTGTGTATTACTGTCGAGGCTGGCGTTGACGCAGGTGAAGCCGCAGGCGGCTGCTGGGGTGGGACGGCCCGCTGATCAAGGGGGATGCATGCAGGCTCGCGAACTTCCGCCGCCCGCGCAGATGGTGCTGCTGCTCGGCGGGTTCCGGATCTCCCAGGCCTTGTATGCCGCAGCGGTTATGGGTGTCGCCGATCAGCTGGTGGCGGGCCCGGCGCCGGTGGCGGTCCTCGCCGAACGGACCGGCGCGCATGCGCCGTCGCTGCATCGGTTGCTGCGCACGCTGGCCAGCGTGGGCGTGTTCACCGAGCCTGAGCCGGGTGTCTTCGCCTTGAACCCGCTCGGGCGGATGCTGACCAGCAGCCAGCCTGGCTCGATGCGCGACCTGGCCATCATGTTCATGGAAACCCACTACGCGCCGTTCGGGGAATTGACTCACACCATCCGCACCGGCCAGCCCGCGGCCGAGCACTACTACGGCGAGCCGTTCTTCGCCTGGCTGTCGCACCACCCCGAACAGGCCAGCCGGTTCTCTGGCGCGATGGCGAACCTGACCGGTGCGTTCAAGGCCGCCGCGATCGCGTCCTTGCCACTCGAAGGCACCCACACGGTCGTGGACGTCGGCGGCGCCGACGGCGCCGTGCTCGCGGCCATCCTGGCGGCACACCCGCAGATGCGCGGCGTGCTGTTCGACCTCCCCCACGTCGTCACCGACGCTCCCCAGACCCTCGCCAGCCACGGCGTCGAGGACCGGGCCAAGTGCGCAGGCGGCGACTTCCTCGAATCGGTGCCCGCCGGTGGCGATACCTACCTGGTCTCGCTCGTGCTGCACGACTGGCCCGACCAGCAGGCCATGCGCATCCTGGCCAACATCGCCGCCGCCGCTGGCAGCGGCGCACGGCTGCTGGTGCTCGATTTCGTGATGCCTCCGGGCGATACACCGCACCTGTCCAAGATCTCCGACCTGAACATGCTCGCGATGATGGGCGGCAAGGAACGCACCGGCCCCGAATGGCGTGAACTCCTGGAAGGCGCGGGCTTCACCGGCATCCAGATACACCAGACCGGCACACCATTTTCAGTCATCCAGGCAACGGCGGAATAACCCACACCCCCCGGCGCATACCAGGATGATGTGGACGCTGCCGATGACCCGCACACCGACTCTCTGACCAGTTCATACTCGGCGATCCGCGCGAAATCGGGCCCAGAAGCGGGTGACGCTCGGTGACCAGCGTCCCTTGACTCGAGCGCGCATGGAACCTCCGTTATGGGCGGCAAGCCGACCTCTTGCTGGATCTCATCCACGGCGACCGAACGAGGCGATCTGCGTGCGGCCTGCACAGCCGGCGGGCATCCGACTCTCCGAATAGAGGACGTTGCTCTTGCACATGCTTTATGCGCCGATCAGCATGCACATTCGCTATCGGCAATCTTGTCGGAGGTGGCGGGCCAAGCGCTTGACCCAATCCTGAGGCGGCCTCGCTGCCGACTCGGTACCGCTTGCGGGTGGTGGTCGCATGGCGGTTGAGCGGCACAGAACAGCCGGTTACGTGCCGGGCGGCGCACCCCTGGGCCGACTCGCCCGGGTCCGGTGACGTAACGTCATCGGGGTCACCTCTCCGACCCCGAGGAGAACCCCATGCCTGATCCCACCGTCGTCCTCGTCCACGGCGCCTTCGCCGACGCGTCCGGGTTCGCGGGAGTGATCCGCGAGCTTCGAGAGCGCCGGCCACACGGTGCTCGCCCCGCCGAACCCGTTGCGAGGGGTCGCCTTCGACGCCAGCGTCGTCGGCGATGTGGTCAAGGCCATCGACGGCCCGGTCGTGCTGGTCGGGCATTCCTACGGAGGCGCCGTGATCGGCCAGGCGTCGGCCGGCCTGGAGAACGTGACCGGCCTGGTATTTCTCGCGGCGTTCGGGCTGGAGGTGGGCGAGAGCTGCGCGAGCGTGCAGCAGCCGTTCCCGGCGCCCCTGCTCGCCAAGACGGCCGCCCCGACCCCCTACGACGCGCCCGGCGCCGCGGGCGGTCCCGACCTGTACGTCCAGAAGGACGGGTTCCGAGAGACGTTCTGCGCTGACGTGCCGGTGGACATGGCCGATGTCATGTTCGCCACCCAGCGCCCGCTCTCGGCCGCGGCGCTCAACGAGAACGCCACCGCGGCGGGCTGGAAGAGCAAGCCGTCCTGGTTTCTGGTCTCCGAGCACGACAACGCGATCTCGCCGGACGCGGAACGGTTCATGGCGCAGCGGATGGGCGCCACGACCGACACCATTGACGGCTCGCACACCGCGTTCATCGCGAAGCCAGTCGCCGTGGCCACGTTCATCCGCCAGGCGCTGCGGTGACCTCGTAGACCGAGATGCGGTCCTGGCTCTCCCCCGGTGAACGGGCCGCGGTCCCAGTCCTGGTAGCGCTCCCGCAGCCGCAGGCCGGCCAGCCGGACCATCAGGTCCAGCTCACTCGCCCAGCAGTAGCGCAGCCGTAGCGGCCGCACGTCCCGCACTGACCGGTGGCTAGCAGGTCGTGACCGGTGATCTGCTGGCCGCGGCGGCAGGCACATGGGCCAGGACGCCGGCGAGCGTGAGTACCGGCCGGGGCTGTGGATGATCCAGTTCACGGCCTTGGACAGCCAGCGGGCGACGCAGTACGCACGGCAGGGCTCAGCAGCAGACGGGGTGCTGGAGGTCGCATCGGCCGGGCGACACGCTGGTGGTCTTTGCCGGCGATAACGACCCTAAGGAGGTGCTGCTGTGGCGGGGCACACCGGGGTACTGGGAGGCTCGTACTTCGCCGGCGGGGAAGGCAACCTGCGGACACCGTGCATCGTCCGCTGGCCAGATTACATACCCGGCGGGCGGGTCAGTGACGAGATCATGCACGTCACCGACTGGTTCACCACACTCCTGCACGCAGCGGGCGTGCCAGAGCCCACCGACCGGGTCATCGACGGGGTGAACCAGCTTGCATGGCTGAGTGGCCAGCGGTCATCCTCGCTGCGCGAGGGCTACCTCTGCTGGATGGGCCCAGAGCTTTACGGGGTGAAGTGGCGCAACTTCAAGCTCGCGTTCACCGTGCAGAAGTACTCGACCGATCCGGTCGGCAAGCTCTCCTCACCCCGGATCATCAACCTGGTCGCCGACCCCCAGGAACGCGAGCCGCTGAACTTGCCCTACATGCACTCGTGGACTGTCACCCACTTCAACCGGCTCCTCGGCGAGTACCAGGCCAGCGTCAAGCGCGAGGCGCCCGCGCGCCCGGGCGCCCCGCTGGATTTCGTCCCATCGAAAGCACAGCAAGATACGCAGCCACCCGAATCCGGCTGACGTGCATATCTGGACGATCTGAGCGCGGCTCGAACCGGTGGGCCGTTCCTCCCACGGAGCGCAAATTCGGCTATCGGCTCAAGGATGGAGCAAGCGGTCGCCCGGGCTGGTCACCGGCAGTGACCATGACCAGGCGCATGCCGCGCTCTCTCAGTCCTCGAGGAAGGTGGAGTCGGAGGCTGAGCTGGAGGCGCTGGTGTGCCCCGCATGATCAACTGGGAGGAATTTGGGAGATCATCTTAGCGATGACCCTTCCTCAACCACGCTCAAGCGCGCCGAACTGGGGCCTCTGAACTGGGCCTTTACCAATCGCGGCTGGCGGTCCGGGGGCATTTGCCCAGTTCACACCGAGGAGGTCACTGGTTCGATCCCAGTATCGCCCACCAGGTCACAGGCCAGGACAGTTGCGCAGAGGCCCCCGATGGGGCTCGTACAGCAACTGCATCGCCAAGCGGTCAGGTCCGGGTGGTCAGGCGCGGTAGGCCACCGTGGCGAAATTCACCGTGCCGGCGGCGTTCTGGCCCTCGCCGGTGACGAAGACCTTCGACCCGTCGGGACTGACCACGATGGCTGCGGGGATGGACCCGGTGATTCCCGTCGTGGGCAGGGCGTACCTGGCCCACCAGAGCTGGGCGCCGGTGGCGGGGTTGTAGGCGATCGTCACGAACGAGTAAGCCCCGGTGGTGTTGTTGGAAATGCCGCCGGTGATGAACACCGCCGACCCGGCCGGGCTCACCGTCATGGCAAGGTCGAACGACAAGGCTGGGGCGGTCGCCGGCTTGGATGTCTGGAGGTGCGTCCACAGCAGCGCGCCGGTGACGACGTCACGTGCCTGGGTTTCAAAGACCGTCTCGCCATTGGGGGCCTGACGCGCCCCGCCGACGAACAGTGTCGATCCGTCGGGACTCACGGCATCCGGGCCTGGCACGGCGGCGCTGAACCTGGTCCAGCGGACGGCTCCGGTGGCGCTGCTGTCCGCCAGGGTGATCTGGCGGTACCGGTTGTCCGCCGTGCTGTGCCCGGCGATGAACACCGTGGCTGAGTCCGGGCTCACCGCGATCGACGAGGCAACCTCGTCGGTCCCCCCGCGGGCGTATTGCTGCAGCCACTCGACCGCCCCGGTCGCGGTATCGAAGGCGGCGGTCTGGTACACCTCGTGGAGACTGCTGTCGACGGCGTAGCCGGTGATGAACACCGTCGAGCCGTCCGGGCTCATGACCGCGTCCTGGGCGGTGCTGTCCATGTCGAGACCGGCGGGCGTGGCGGCCCACTGCAGGTGCCCGGTAGCGGTGTCATAGGCCAGGGCGCTGTAGGTGTGGTTCATCACGAAAAGGGTGGCGCCGTCGGGGCTGACCGCGATGGACTGCGGGAAGTCGTCCGGGGCTTCACTTACCCACAGCCGGGCCCCAGTGGCGGCGCTGTAGGCAATCGTGGCCTCCGCGGAGACACCACCGGTGTTCGTGACGTACCCGCTGACGAACACCGTCGACCCGTCCGGGCTCACCGCGATGGCGGATGCGGCAGCCGAACCGGCCTGGGTTGTGTCCGTCCCCTGGAACGTCTGTGCCCATTGCTGGGTGCCGGTGGCGGCATTGTAGGCGACCGTAGCCCAATGGTGCGGCGCCGCCGTCGGCGAGGCACCCGTGGAGCCGGTGACGAACAGCATCGCCCCCCCGGGGCTCACCGCCTCGGCTTTGGCCAGGGACTCCCCGCTCTGCGGGCCGTGATACGTGGCCGCCCACAACGTGCTTCTGCCTGCCGTGGTCATGCCCGCCACGGTCCCGGCGGCCGGCCTCCCTGCTGCCGGAGCGGCGAGGATGGAGATTAGCCCGGTAACCGCCGCGGCCAGAATGAGCATCCGGTGAGTGACCCTCATCGTGGCCTCCTTCGGGAGGAACCGAACATCGGCCCACTTAGTTGACGTCCGGGACCGTGGCACGGTTGACCGCCGGAGGCCGGGGGTTTGCCCAGGTGCCTCTGCATCTCCGGCAGCCACGCGGTTCACCGTAGTGAAATCGTCAGTGAACGTGACCGGCTCGGGCCTCAACTGGAACACCGACGCCCTGTGCCCATCAGGCAAGGCCGTCGGCGGCGGATTCCAGATAAATCCAGGCGGCATGACTAAGCGCGCCCACCGCCGAGCTAAAGGGGGCGGCCGGTTCGCAAGGGCCGGCCATCTCGGCTGCGATTGTCCCGTTCGCGGCCATTGCGTTAAGATCGCCTCGGTTTCCGGTGGCGCTGCGATAGGCGGCGCTGCCCTCCAGGCTCGGAGGGAGACACGCGGGGCCACGCGGGCAAAGGGCGGGGTGGCAAGGGGGGCGTGATGGTCATGCGTCTGCGGCGCGGATGTTGGAGGCTGCTCGTCGGGGCGATCACTCTCAGCACCGGCGGGGCGCTGGCGCTCGGGGTAGCGCCGGTCGCCGACGCGCAAGCGGCCACGGCGATCAGCCTGTACGGTGTGTCCTGCGCCGGCGCGGCCGCCTGCGAAGCAGTCGGCTCCTACACCAACAGCTCCGACGACGTTGTGACCTTGGCCGAGGTGTGGAACGGCACCAAGTGGGCGATCCAGGCCACCCCCAACCCGTCCGGCGGCACGGAAAATATCCTGTCCGGTGTGTCGTGCACCGGCGCGGCCGCCTGCGAAGCGACCGGCTCCTATACCAACGGCTCCAGCGTCGGCGAGACCCTGGCTGAGGTGTGGAACGGCACCAAGTGGGCGGTCCAGAAGACCCCCAACCCGTCCGGCAGCACCGCCGCCGACCTGGCCGGTGTGTCCTGCACCGGCGTGAGCGCCTGCGAAGCGGTCGGCTCCTACACCAACAGTTCCCGCGTCGGCGAGACCCTGGCTGAGGTGTGGAACGGCACCAAGTGGGCGATCCAGGCCACCCCCAATCCGTCCGGCGGCACGGAAAACCTCCTGTCCGGTGTGTCGTGCACCGGCGCGGCCGCCTGCGAAGCGGCCGGCTCCTATACCAACAGCTCCGGCGACGATGTGACCTTGGCTGAGGTGTGGAACGGCACCAAGTGGGCGGTCCAGACGACCCCCAATCCGTCCGGCAGCACCATCGCCGTCCTGGGCGGCGTGTCCTGCACCGGCGCGGCCGCCTGCGAAACGGTCGGCACCTCCTTCAGCCCCGGCGTTCACAAGACCTTGGCCGAGGTGTGGAACGGCACCAAGTGGGCGATCCAGGCCACCCCCAACCCGTCCGGCACCGTCTACAAATCCATCGACCGTGTGTCGTGCACCGGCGCAGGCGCCTGCGAAGCGGTCGGCTCCTACACCAACAGTTCCGGCGTCAACGTGACGTTGGCTGAGGTGTGGAACGGCACCAAGTGGGCGATCCAGAAGACCCCCAACCCATCCGGCAGCACCGAAAACCTCCTGTCTGGTGTGTCCTGCACCGGCACGGCCGCCTGCGAAGCGGTCGGCACCTACACAAGTTCCGGCGGCAAGACCTTGGCCGAGGTGTGGAACGGCACCAAGTGGGCGATCCAGGCCACCCCCAACCCGTAGCCGCGAGCAGTCCGAGCGGCTCTTTGGGCCCCTGGCCGTCAAAGAACCGGAAACAGCAGCGCCGATGCCGTCGAACAGACGGATGCCAACTGCTACGGACACGTCGGCGCTGGTCACCCGGCGCACCGGATAGCCTCAGACGGTTTCGACCCCGACCGGGCGTGTCTCCTATTCCGCGGGTCCAGCGCTCGGGGGTGCCCGGTGTCCGCCGCCCAACCAGGCCTCCGGGCAGCTCCCCTCAGAGCAGGCCAGATTGAGGGACCTGGTGTCACCTATGGACATGTCCTGCCGAAGCGGACATCCTGCGCCAGAGGCCGCTGGAAGAGAACCACCGGTGACCATGATGTCGTCGGAGATGGCAGCCAAAGGGGCAGGTCGTGGCGGGAAAGAAACTACCCGGGTACCGGTACCTGCCGGGGCTTGCCTGCGAGGTTCACCGTCTTTGCGGTGTGCGGGCACCGGCCCACGGGCTACAAGATCTTCTCGAATAACGCTTCCTTTGGCCCAGGCGTGCTCCTGGACAGCATCACCTGCCCAGTCGGTAAGTCGGTACTGGACGGCGGAGTCAAGACCGTGGGCCACAGCCCACTGGTCCAGGTCGGCGGGCTGATTGACCAGGGCCCCGGCGGCTGGACCCTCAAGATGAACAACGACACGGCCTGCGGGCAGCAGGTAGACCTCTCCGAGATCTGCGCTGCGTAGACCCCAGGCAGCCAGCGGCACAATCGACGCGTGCACGCTCCGTGATCCCGTAGCGGGACACTCACGCTGTTGTATTGACTCTCGCCTGGACCAAGGGCGCACACTGCCGCCGATCTGCTCGCCGAGCGAAACGTAACGCCATGGCCCCGTCGCGCGCAGATCGGATGATCTGCGAGTTGCCGCGGGTCGGCAGGGAGGGTGCTTGCGCACTGGCCGTGAACCGCTGGATGAACCGCCCGCTTGGGGTGCGCTGAGGCTTGTGGCGAGGCATCTTCTTGAGCATCACCAAAGCGCGGCGGGGCATCTCAAGCCGCGACGGTTTACGATGACTCACCAGCCATCCTTGCGACCTTGGCCTGTACTCGGTCGGTGATAAAGGGGCAGTGTAGTTTTCTGGTGAAACTTTTCGTCACGCATGCGACCGCTGCCGACCAGGCGATGACCGAGTAAACCTGTCCTTGGTACCGGTAACGGATCGTTAATCCCGCCGCCGAGTAATTGGTGCCGGGAACACGGCCGATAAAGGCAAAGATGATGTTCGCCTGGCCGCGACCTATGCGGGCGCCGGGCAGTTTCCTGATCGGGAACCGGGGCGGTGGCCAGCCGGAGTCCGCGGCGATCATGCCGTTGGTCGTCGCGATGGCGACATGCACGAGCTGGCCGGTCGGGCGGGTGCCGGTGACCGGCACCACCGCCGCCGAAAGGAGCGTCACCGGGGTTTTCAGCGGGTTGACGACGAAGGCCGTGAAGTCCGCCGGCTCGCCGGGGTGAACCTCCAGGGACGCCCCCTCCACTGTTGGCTGGCCTCCTAGCGTCAGTGTCTGCAAGGGGCCATCACTGCTGGAGCAGCCGGCCAGGGAGCCCGGCACGATCAGCAAGACGATGAGGGCAGCCCACCTGGCTGCGCTGCGCTGCGCCATGATCCCTGCTTCGCTGATCGTGCAGGCCTCGCCGGTTAGTACCCGGAACTGTACAAAATCCTGGAGTCGGGGCATCATCCCGGAGCCGCGCCGCAGACATATGAGTCCCCAACGGGGTGCGGGGGGCTGTAGTCGTAATGGCGATGGATGCAGGAACTGAAGCCGGTCTGGCCGCCGAAAGTGAAGCCCCACAAGGTGGCATCCTCGCCGGCCGCGGCCTGACCAACGGCGAGATCGCCGACCGCCTGTTCCTGTCCCCCGCACCGTCGCCTCCCACCTGTACCGGTCCTACCCCAGGCTCGGCGTAGCAGGCCGCCACCAGCTCCGCAACCTGGCCGGCCAGGCCCCCGAACCGTTGGCCACGCCTCCAGCCAGCGGCCAGGCGACAGACCAGGGCTAATTCGCCGCGCCCAGGCGACGGCAACGCGAGGCCGCGCAGAAGAGTCACCCCACGCGCCGGGCGATCGCTGAGCCATGGCTGGTGCCGGCGGCCCTGAATCAGGTACCGCCGGCACCAGCCGGTAGCCGTCTGGCGCGGGTGGCGTTGCTCAGGTGGTGGCGTGCGCGGCGTCGAGGATGACCCTGGTGACCAGGCCTGGGTTGGAGATCATCGACAGGTGCGGGGCGCCGGGGGCCATGGTGATGTGGGCGTGTGCCCGGCGGGCCATAGCGAGCAGTTCGGCGGGCGGGATGGCGTGGTCGGCGGTGCCGATCACGGCCCAGGACGGGATCGTCTTCCAGGCCGGGACACCCGACTTCTGGGTCAGTGCGAGGGAGGTCAGCGGCCGCTGGGTGGCCGCCAGCACCGCGGCTTGGCGGGCTGGCAGGCCGTTGGCCATGCACGAGGGGAACACGCTCTGCTTGATGTAGACGTCGACGGCGCCGGCGGGAGCATTGGGGTAGGGCTGCACGGTCACGTTCGCTTGGGGCAGTACGCAGGAGCCGGGGTGGGCGGTGACGAGCTGGCCGATGGTCTGGCCTTGCCCGGGGGCGAACGCGTCAACGTAGACCAAGGCCTTGACGTTGGGGTCGCCGGTCGCGGCGTTGGTGATGACCGCGCCGCCGTAGGAGTGCCCGACGAGAATGATCGGGCCGGAAAGGGTGTTCAGGAAGTCGCGGAGGAAGACGGGGTCATATCTGAGGCCCAGCAGCGGGTTGGGCGGCACATAGACCGTGTACCCGTCGTGCTGGAGCCGGCTGACAACGGCGTTCCAGCTGGAACTGTCGGCCCAGGCGCCGTGGACCAGCACGATGCTGGGCTTGGGCCCGCTGCCAGCAGCGGAGCGGGCGGCTGTACCGGCCAATGCCATCTGGCTCGCCGGTATGAGCAGTCCCGCCATGGCCAGGACCGCAGCCGTGATGGTGAAGCGCAGTCTCCCGCGCCGCGTGAGCCGGGTGATCTTCATGAGTGCCCTCCTCTGGGATGTCCGGCCGTTCCTGCAGTCGCTTGGCGCGCTCCGGGGTGAATGGCCTGCGAGGGTCTGGCTGGAGGCAGTCCTGGCGTTTCCAGGGACGGCCGCCTATGTCCTGCCGGGTAGCAGGTAACGGTCCGTTCCGACTGTGCGCCAGAGCCGGAGGCCTGGGGTATCCGCAACCTGACTGCACTCCTGGCCATGGGCCAGAACGGCTGGAAGGATCTCCTACGCCTGGCCGGCGCGGATGCTGAACGGGTTGAGTGCCGCGGCCTTGATGGCGAGCGGCAGGCTGCGGAAGGCCGTCATGATCAGCAGGAAGGCGACCGTGACCACCACGGCGATGATGACCGGCAGCTGGCCGGAGACGCAGGACCCCGTGGGGCGTTCGGCCTTGTCGCTGCGGGGTGTCCAGAACCGGGGCGTTATGCGCCGGGCATTCATGATCGATCAGGTGCCTGCCCATCGGCGAGCGCCGCGGCCAGGGTGGGGTAGGTATTGAGCACCTGATCGGCGGCGGTCAGCTCCAGCATCCGCCGCATCGAGGGACTGCCCACCACGACCCGTAGCTGCGCTCCGGCAGCGGCTGCCCGGTGATGAGTAAGGAGCAGCGCGGTCACCCCCGAGCACCCGCAGAAGGTCGTCCCGCCCGCATCGGCGACCAGTACCGCCGTCCCGTCGTCCAGCGCGCTGGTCAGCGTGTCCTGGACCTGGCCGTCATTGCTGGTATCGATCTCGCCGGGCAGCGTGACCACAGCCAGCCGCGGCTGCTGCGGTGACACCGCTGCCCCGGCCGTGCCTGGCTGAGGTGAGGCGGACTGCAGCTTCTGACCTGGGGCGGCAAGCTCCCCGCCGGGGGCCGTGGTCATCGCCATCCCTCCCCACATCGGGCCCGGTCTGTGGCACTACCAGGATCGGCACCCGGCGGAGGCCTGTCAATAGAAACATGAGAAAAATATCGCGTGAAATCTCTCGCGAGGATGCTCTCACGAGGATATGATCAGGGGGTATGAGTCATCCTGGCGAGCGCGACGGCAGCTGGACGCTGCTGACCGGGCACGGGCACGTGCTGGTGGAGATCGCCCGCAACCCCGGAGCCCGGATCCGCGACATCAGCGCCGCCGCCGGCCTCACCGAGCGCACCGTGCAGGCCATCGTGGCCGACCTGGAAGCCGCGGGCTACCTCACCCGCACCCGGACCGGACGCCGCACCCGGTACACCGTGAACCCCGACAGCTCGTTCCGCCACCCCGCCCAGGAAGGGCTCCGGGTCGGCCCGTTCCTCGCCGTGCTGGCCGCCTCCGGCGACGCCGCCGAACCCGGGCCGGCCGCAGGCCCCCGCGGCAGCCCTGCCGCAGCCCCGGCTACCACGACCGCGCTGGACCCGGCACCCCAGGTCCTGGGCGCTGACCCGGGTTGCGGGCTGGTTTAGGCGCTGGGGTCCTGGGAAGCCGACCGGGGTGCTGCGGGTGCCCGGGTGACCGGGCCGCGGGGAAGGAGGTTATTCCGGTAAGTAGGCGTGACAAGGCCGGAAACACCGCCCATGCAGCCAAGGGCAAGGCCAACGGGTAGCTGGGAAGGCTGCCGGGAATCGGTATGCCCAGGCTGAGGCGGCGGACAGAAGGCCAGCCTGAAGCAGGCCGGTGAGAAGCTGAAGGACACCGCCAAGAAGTAACGGCCGGGCTGAAGCGATCGACATGACGCAGACGTTCATCGCCACCAGCGCTGCCGCGGGTGGGGCTGTCTGCCCGCGCGCTTGGCATACTGGGGCTTTGTGATGAGGACTGACGCGGCGCGCGGCCACGTGGGCCACTTTCACGAGGCCGGCTTCTACGGCTCCGATGCCGAGTTCCGCCGCCCTGATCGTGCCGTTCGTCGAAGAGGGCATCGCCGCGGGTGAGCCTGTCATCATCGGTTATGACGACCGTAAGAGCGGCCTATTGCGGTCGTGGCTGACCGATCCGTCCGCTGTGACGTTCATCGGCGATAAGAGCCTGTACGCAACGCCGGCCCGGGCGATCGCAACCTACCGGCGGCTGTTTGAATTTCATGTCGCCATGGGCGCCGGGCAAATCCGGATTGCCGGGGACGTGCCCCATCCGGGCAACGGGGGACGGTTCGAGGGATGGGACCGCTACGAATCGGCCGTCAACACCGTCTGGCAGGACTTCCCGGTATGGGGCCGGTGCCTGTATGACACAGCGACCGCGCCTCAGGCGGTGCTCGACGTGGTCGAACGAACACACCCCCGCATTGTCTCGCCGTCGGGAGAGCGCCGGGCGAGCGACCGCTACCAAGGCGCCTTGGTATTCGAAGGCCTCCCCTACGCACCTGATCCGCTCGAAGACTCCACGCCCACGATCGAGCTGGTCAACCGATCCGCCGCCGATGCCCGGCACGCGCTCGCGCAGATCGGCCCCGACAGCATCCCAGGCACCACGCTCGACGATCTGCTGATCGGCGTCTCCGAAGCAGTCAGCAACGCACAGCGCCACGGCCGCCCGCCCGCGATCGTACGCATCTGGGCCACACCGGGCCGCATCATGGTCACCGTTCACGACGAAGGCCGCGGCCCAGCCGATCGCCTGGCAGGCCTGGTCCCCGCTCCAGGCAACACTTCGGACCGGCGACTCGGACTTGGGCTCTGGGCCATGCACCAGCTCGACATCGACATCGCGCTCAGGCACGCCGACGACGGCTTCACCGTCAGGCTCCGCACCGGAACGACACCTGGCTGAGCCACGCCGCACTGGCAGACCGGAACACACTGGTGCCAGCGGGCGCGCCCCTGAACTACCGCCCAGCGGCCGGCGGGTCCGTGCCGGGGGTTATCAGCCTGGATTCGTAGGCGAGCACGACGGCCTGGACGCGGTCCCGCAAGCCGAGCTTCGCGAGTATCCGGCCGACGTGGATCTTCACTGTCCCCGGGGACAGGTGCAGCCTCGCTGCGATCTCGCTGTTGGACATGCCCGCGGCGATGCAGGAGAAGACGTCCTGCTCGCGGCCGGTGAGGGCCTGCTGGATCTGGGCGGCGCGGTGGCCGCTGGCTGGTTCGGGCTGCTGGGTGGCGGCGAACTGGCGGATGAGGCGCTGGGTGGCCTTCGGCGCGAGGACCGCGTCTCCGGCGGCGATGGTGCGGATTGCCGCGACCAGGTCGTCGGGCTGGGTGTCTTTGAGCAGGAAGCCGCTGGCACCGGCGCGGAGCCCGGAGTAGACGTAGTCGTCGAGGTCGAACGTGGTCAGGATCAGTACCTTCGACGGCAGCCCGGCGGCGGCGATGTCGCGGGTCGCCTCGATGCCGTCGCGGCCGGGCATCCGGACATCCATGAGGACGACATCGGGACGCAGCGCGGCGCACATGGAGACGGCGGTGGTCCCGTCGCAGGCCTCGCCGGCCACCTCGATGTCGGGTTCGGCATCGAGGATCAGGCGGAAGCCCTTCCTGATCAGTGCGTGGTCATCGACCAGGAGCACGCTGATCACGGGGCGGCGGCCGCGGTGTCGAGGTGGAGCCGGGCCGCGACTCGCCAGCCCTGCGGCTGGCGCGGTCCGCAATCCAGTTCGCCGCCGAGCGCGCTGACGCGCTCGCGCATCCCGGTGAGGCCGCCGCCGGGAGCGCGCGGTTCCCGGGCGCCACCGGTCCCGTCGTCTTCGACTTCCACGCATACGTCGGTGGCTGTGACCTGCAGCCGGACGGCCGCATTCGCGCCAAGGCCGGCGTGCTTCATCGTGTTCGTCAGGGCCTCCTGGATGAGCCGGAAGATGGCAAGCTGAATGCCTGGGGGCAGGTCCGTGGCGGCACCGGCGCGTTCGTACCGCACTGGCAGGCCGGCGGCCCGGACCCGGCCGAGGAGATCGTCCAGGTCTGCCAGGGCGGGCAGTGGCTGGCGCAGTTCCTGCCCGGAGCCGGCCCGCAGCACGCCGAGCAGGCCGCGGGCCTCGGCCAGTGCCTGCCGCGCGGTGCCCGACACGTCCCGGATCGCGTCGGCTGCCTGCGCGGGGGTGCGGGCGATCGCTGCGAGGGCGCCGTCGGAAAGCGCCACGATCACGGTGAGGTGGTGGGCCACGCTGTCATGCATCTCGCGCGCGATGCGGGCCCGTTCCGCCGCCGCCGCCAGCGCGCTGTCTCGTTCCCGGTCGCGCTCAAGGCTCCGGGCCCGCTCGCGCAGCTCGGCGAGGTAGGCCCGGCGGGTGCTCACGTACAGGCCCACGACCAGGACGGCGGCCGTGAACCCGGCGGCGTCGGAGACCGCCAGCCCCCAGTGACGCGTGCCATCCTGGGCGACCACGAGGAGTACGACGCCAGCTACGAGCAAGGCCGCGGCGAGCGCCTCCGCCCTTCGCATCGTGACCGCGACGGTGTAGAGGCTGATTCCCAGCGCGACGGGGAACAGCTCGCCGTGGGCCGGCCACTGCGCCAGGACGGCAGCCGCCAGGACCGTCCACAGCAGCACCGGACCGGGCCAGACCCGGCGCAGCGGGAGCGCCAGGGCCGTCAAGGCCGCGACGGTCAGGCCGGCGGCCAGCGACAGCGCAGCGGGGCGCCCGGTCTGGCCGAACGAAAAGTGCGCCACCGATGCTGCGCCCGCGACGATCGCGCAGCCGATGTCGAAGACCCAGGAACGCAACGGGCGCGCTCGCGGGCTCTGGACCGGCTGCCAAAAGGGCACCCCTGCATTCTCGCAGTTCACGCGCTACGGTGCCGCACACGTCACCCGCGGCGATCTTGCCAGGCCCGCGGCCGGAACCGGTGCCGCTCCCGTGTGCCTATGTCTTAGGGCATAGGCAGCCGGGGAACAGCGGACTTCGGGCAGATGCCAGCCGGCGGCGGGGCTCGTAGCGTCACAACCACAGCACCGGCGCAAAGGACGCGATCGGACCTCTAACAAGACTTGGAGAAGTCCATGACTAACGCTGTCCGGGCACGCCTGCGATTGCTGGCCGGTTTCCTGCCCGTCACCGCAGTGCTCTATGTCAGCGCGGAGGCGCTGGATCCCCGGGGCACGGACCAGGTGATTACCACAACGGCCGTCGCCGCCAGGCTCCTGCCCATCGCGGCGGCCCATCCGGCTCAGCTTTACCTGTCGGGGGCGCTGTCGGTGCTGGCGCTCGGGGGCCTGGCCGTGTCGTATGCGGCGATCGCCACGCTGGTCACCGGCCGCGGCTGGGTGATCGCCACGGCCGCGGCGCTGCTGGGAGCCGTGGGCGCGTTCGCCGGGGCCATGCTCAACGTCCTGGTCGGGGTCAACCTCGCGGCGGCTTCGTCGGCGCACATGAGCCAGATAGCGGCCGCCCGGTTCCTGGTGACCAGCTTCGGTTCCTGGCCGGCGCACGCCGCCATGTACGTCTATTTCGCCGCCGAGTACGCCGCGCCGGTGGTGATGGGGTTCGCGCTGTGGCGCAGCCGCGCCGTGCCGCGCTGGCTGGCCGTGCTGTTCACCATCGGCTTCGAACTCGCCGAGGCGCAGGGCGCTATCGGGCCCAAGGTCGTGCTGTACATGCTGCCGTTCGCCGTCGCGATGGTGCTGCTCGCGGGGTGGGTCTGGCGGGCCGCCGCCCGCCCGGCCGCCGGGCAGACCGGCGCCGCGCGAGCACCGGCGGACACCGCAGCCGCGCCGCCTGCTCACCAGCTCAGGGAGCTGGCATGACAACCGCCAGCCCGAACATGACGCGACGACATACCCGGACCAGGCTGGCCGCCGCCGTGGCCGGCTGCGCGCTGCTGGGCGCATCCGGGCTGGCGTCGGCCAGCGCGGCTAGCGCCTCGGCCGCCCCGGCCCGGCACAGCGCTGCCGCGCTGCGGACGGCACTGCGCCGCGACCTCAGCCACTACCTGACGGCCCGGCGCAAGGCCGAGCACATCTCCGCGGTCTCGCTGCGGGTCACCTTCCCCGGCAGCAGGCCCAGCATCAGCCTGGCCACCGGGACAACCCGGTACGACGGCGGCCCGCCGGTGTCCACCCGCGCGCTGTGGCAGATCGGCAGCAACACCAAGGCATTCACCGCGGTGATCTTGCTGCGGCTGGAGGCCGAGGGCAAGCTGTCGATCAGCGACCCGATCGGCAAATGGCTGCCCCAGTACCCGGCCTGGCGCGACATCACCATCCGGCAGCTGCTGGACATGACCAGCCGCATCCCGGACTACCTCTACCAGCCAGCCTTCCAGGCCGCGTTCGCGGCGAACCCGCACACCCGCTTCACCGCCGCCCGCCTGGTCTCCTACGTCGCCGGCCTGCCGCTGGGGCCGCGGGGATGGCACTACACCAACACCGACTACATCCTCGCCCAGATGATCATCGAGCGGGTGACCCACGACTCCTACGCCGGCCAGCTCACCCGGCGGATCCTCACCCCGCTGCGGCTGCGCACCACGTGCCTGGCGCCCTACACCTGCCCCCAATCCGACGCGGCCCGGATGCCGGCCGGGTACTTCTTCATCGCCGGCGCCCCGCCGTCGCTGACCGGCCAGGCCATGCCGCCCCTCGCCCTGACCTGGGCGCAGGGCGCCGGGGGCATCGTCAGCTCGCTGGCCGGCATGACCACCTGGGACCGTGACCTCTACCAGGGCCAGCTGCTGCCGCCGCGCCAGCAGCACCAGCTCGAAAGCCTGGTCTCCCAGGCAACAGGCAAGCCCATCCGCAAGACGACGCTCGCCGATCCGGGCGGCTACGGGCTCGGCATCTACCAGCTCACCCTCCGGCAGACCGGGACGGTGTGGTATTACGAGGGCCAGGCCTTCGGCGCCCGGGTACTTTACTTCTACTTCCCCCGCTCCGGCATGATCGTCGCGCTCGCCGTGAACAGCTCGACGGGCAACGACGATCTGCCAGCGACAGCGCTATCGGTGTACCGGACCCTGCGGCAGGCAGGCGCAACCCAGGCAGGCTGAAGGCGGTGGGGAGCCCGCTCAGATCGTGATGGCGATCTTCCCTCGTGCCTTTCCGGATTCGAGGTAGCGCATGGCTTCGGGAACCTCGTCCAGTGGGTAGGTCGCGCCGATGCTCGGGGTTACCGTGCCGGCCTCGATGAATGCGGTGAGCCGTTCGAGGTCGGCCGACCGCTGCTTGGGGGTGACCATGGTCAGCCGCTGGTGCACGAACGGAGACGTTGCCAGGGCCCGGAGCTGCCGGCCCATGCCGGTCCAGTTGCCGGCGTCTTCGCCGCCGGTGAGGACCGCGGTCCCGGTGGGGGTGAGCGCGCTGCGCAGCCGGGACAGGCTGGGGTTTCCGGCGATGTCGATGATCAGGTCGTAGCGGTGCCCGCTGTCAGCGAAGTCCTCTTGGGTGTAGTCGATAACGTGGGCGGCGCCCAGGGACTGCACCAGGCCGGTTTTCGCGGTGCTGCACACCCCGGTGACCTCGGCCCCGAACGCGGCGGCCAGTTGCACGGCGTAGCTTCCGACGCCACCTGACGCGCCCGTGATCAGCACTTTCTGCCCTTGTTTGACGTGACCGGCGTCGGTCAGGGCCAGCAGGGCGGTGACCCCGGACACCGGCACCACCGCAGCCTGCTCGAAACTGGCATTGGCCGGTTTGCTGGCGAGCTTGTTCTCGCGGGCCACGGCGTACTCGGCGAAGGTGCCCCGGCCGAAGCCGAACACCTCATCACCCGCGGCGAACCGGGTCACCGCCGAGCCGGCCGCGACGACCGTGCCGGCCACGTCAAGTCCCATGACCGGGTTCCTCGGCCCGCGGACACCGGCAACCGGGCGCACCAGGTAGGGGCGCCCCGTCATCAGATGCCACTGTCCGCGGTCCAGGCCCGCCGCGTGCACCTGCAGCAGCACCTCATTGTCGCCCGGCGTGGGCCGGGGGATCCGCGCCAGGCCCAGGACGTCGGCGCTGCCGTACCCGTCCTGCACGATCGCGCGCATCAGCTTTCGTGCCGTCCCCGGCGGGGCAGTTTCGTCCCCGATGACCGTGTGCTGCCGTTCAGGTGCCATGACTGCTTCCTCCCGGACCGCTAAGACACGGCCGACTGTTGCCGTACTTAGTACGGCATCTCTAAGGCACGCTACAGTACTAAGTACGAAAACGCTATGGGCGGGAGCGACATGCCGCAACTACAGAGCCAGAGCCAGGGAGAACGGGTTCCGCTCAGCCGGGAGCGGGTGCTGCGCGGCGCCGTCGCGGTCGCCGACGCGGGGGGGATCGGGGCGCTGACGATGCGCTCGCTGGCCCGCGAGCTCGGCGTCAAGCCGATGTCGCTGTATCACTACGTCGCTGGCAAGGACGAGATCCTCGACGGCATCGTCGATCTGGTCTTCAGCGAGATCGACCTGCCTTCGCCGGGCGGCGACTGGCGATCGCAGATGGTCCGCCGGGCGGTCTCGGCCCGCCGGGCGCTGCGGCGCCACCCCTGGGCGATCGGGCTCATGGAGTCGCGGGCCAACCCGGGCCCGGCGACCCTGCGCCATCACGACGCCACCCTCGGAACCCTGCGCGGCGCGGGCTTCTCGGTGGAAATGACCGCCCACGCCTACGCGCTGCTCGACAGCTACATCTACGGATTCGCCCTCCAGGAGGCATCCCTGCCTTTCAACCCGGAGACCGTCACCAGGGCTACCGAGGCGTTCGTGCAGCATTTCGCCGGCGAGTACCCCCACCTTGCCGAGATGACGGCCGAGCACATCCTGCAGCCCGGCTACGACTTCGGCGGCGAGTTCGAGATCGGGCTCACCGTCATCCTCGACGCCCTCACCAGGTCGATCCCCGGCCGCCCGCTGCGGGCTCCGCTCCTGGCCGCCGACTGAACACTCCAGGGCACTGACTCAACCGGGGCCATCGCTGACCCGCGCCGGTGACATGCTTGCCCGGGTGCGGGCAGGTGGAAGACATGGACGAGTCTGACGGGCAGTTGCTGGCCGCCACGGCCCGCGGTGATGCCGAGGCGTTCGGCCGCTTCTACCAACGCCACGAGCAGCGGATGCTCAGCTACGCCATCGCCCACTGCGCGAACGCCAGCGATGTCGCCGACGTGGTCGGCGAGACGTTCCTGGCCGCGCTGCGCTCGGCACCGCGGTTCACCGACGACGGCGGTGACGCCGTTCCCTGGCTGTTCGGGATCGCCCGCCGGGTGCTGGCACACCACCAGCGCTCGTTCACGCGCCGGCAACGCCTGATCCGCCACCTGCAGGCGCTGCCGGCGCTGAACCCCGACGAGGCAGCGGCCGTCGAGGCCGCGGTCGACGCCTCCCGGCTGGCACCTGCGCTGGCCGCCGCCCTCCAGGCCCTGCGCCCGAAGGACCGCGACCTGATCCAGCTGGTCAGCGGAGACGGGCTGTCCCCGGCCCAGGCCGGCGCCGTCCTCGGGATGAACCCCAACACCGCCCGCATCCGCCTGTCCCGCGCCCGGGCCCGGATGCGGGACGCCCTCGCCGATGCCACGCCACCGGCTGGTGACCCGTCCCCGGCCAGCCCGCACCCGGAGGTGCCGCATGCTCAGCCTTGACGATCGCCCGGCCCCGCCGGCGATTCCACAGTTCAGCCGTGAAATGGAGCAGTTCCTGGTCGCCGCCGCCCAGGCGGGTGCCGCCCGGCGGCCGGCCCGGATCGGCAGGGCCGGGAAGTATGCCATCGCTGGCCTCGCGGCCGCCGCGGTCGTGGCCGCGGTGGCGGCCGGCATCGACAACGCGGTGACCGGCACCGGCCCGGGCACGCCGCAGGCCACCCCGACCGGCGGCGCCACCCCGGGCCACGGCGGCGGGGTGCACCTGGCCGCGGTCTCGGTGGAAAAGCATCCGGACGGCACCGTGACCCTCACCGTGAGCCTGACCCGGGGACAGCTGTTCGACCCCGCCGCGGTCCAGCAGGCCCTGGCGAAGG
This sequence comes from uncultured Actinomycetes bacterium, assembly GCA_963725125.1. Classification (GTDB taxonomy): domain Bacteria; phylum Actinomycetota; class Actinomycetes; order Streptosporangiales; family Streptosporangiaceae; genus DASXKD01. Next base: position 67,064 of record CAVRXW010000064.1, on the reverse strand, counting down.
CCGGGGTGCCCGCCCTGGTCACGGTCGGGTCCGTGTGCACGGGGCCAGGCCCGTCGGACGCGCTGCCGCAGGTCATCTCCCGGTCCCCGGCATCGAACGGGCACAGCGTCACCACGATCAGGCCGTCGGCGATCCCGGCCGGCCAGAAGCTGAGCATGGGCTACTTCAACGTGCCGGGCGGTGGTAGTGGTCTGCATATCAGCCTCATCCCCGACAAAGGGCCGCTGACCTGCAGCTCCACCCCGCCGGCCCCCCCGCACGGGGACGGGATCCCCTAGACCGGGGCAGCCGGCATAGGCCAGGCTCGACATCGAGGAGGTGCGCCTGGCCCGGCGTGAGGCCGTCGACTGAACCGCCGCGCCGGCCGCTGGGCGGGCGCACGTCATCCGGAGGGCAGGATGCGAACCACCAGGCTCGGCAGCACCGGCCCGGAGGCCGGCGTCATCGGCCTGGGCTGCATGGGCATGACGTTCTCCTACGACATGCAGACCCCGCGCGATGACACCACCTCCATCGCCGTGATCCACCGGGCGCTCGACCTGGGCATGACCTTGATCGACACCGCCGATGCGTACGGGCCGTACACCAACGAGGAACTGGTGGGCCGGGCGCTGGCCGGCGGCCACCGCGATCGCGCCGTGCTGGCGACCAAGGTCGGCCTGCTCACCGACTCCGTCGAGGACGTGAGGCCCGGCGGCAATGCACCGGGGGCCGGCCGGGACGGCCGCCCCGAGCACGTGCGGGCGTCGATCGACGGCAGCCTGCGCCGGCTCGGCACCGACCACGTGGACCTCTACCAACTGCACCGGGTGGACCCGCGGGTGCCGCTGGAGGAGACCTGGGGGGCGATGGCGGAGACGGTGGCGGCGGGCAAGGCGCGGCATATCGGCCTGTCCGAGGTGACGGTCGCGGAGATCAGGCAGGCTCAGGCGGTGCACCCGGTGACGTCTGTGCAGTCGGAGCTGTCACTGTGGACCCGGGACGCGCTGGCCGAGGTGCTGCCGTACTGCCAGGAGGAGGGCATCGCCTTCCTGCCGTTCGCCCCGCTCGGCCGCGGTTTCCTCACCGGCCGGTTCGCGTCCGCCGCCGACCTGCCACGGGACGACTTCCGGCGCGGGCTGCCGCGCTTCCAGCGTGACGCGCTGCGCGCCAACCAGGCCATCGCCGGCCAGGTGCGCCAGATCGCCGGCCGCGCCGGGGCCACCCCGGCGCGGGTGGCGCTGGCGTGGGTGCTGGCCCAGGGCCGGCACGTGGTACCCATCCCCGGCACCAAGACCCCGAGGTACCTGGAGGACAACGCCGGTGCGGCGGACTGCGAGCTGAGCGCGGCGGATCTGGCCGGCCTCGACGCCCTGCCCGCGCCGCAAGGCGCCCGGTACTGATCGCCAGGGCGCTGGCTGGAGCGGGGGCACCGCGCAGCGGGCCGGCGCCCGGGCCGCCGGGTTGCTCTATTACACTCTCCGATATACTGTTATTGGAGTTAGCCCGAGGAAGCGTCAAGTTTGTTTGGAGGAGTGATGAGGCCCTACTTCGATAACCCCGTCGCCGGGGGAGTGCTCATGGCCGTGGTGCTCTGCTGGCTCGTGGTTGAGTTCGCCGAGTTCCTCCGGGTGCAGGAGGCACGCGCGGCACGGGCCGGCACGGTCAAGACCCGCAACCCGGCCATCTTCTGGCTCAGCTTCGTGGCGTGCATGATCGTCGCGGAGGCCGGCCTGTATGGCGCTCCGCACGTGTTCCCCGCCGCGGCGATCCGGCCAGGCGCCGCCGCCTTCGCGGCCGGTATCGCGGTCTTCGTAACGGGCGCGGTGCTGCGCGGCTGGTCGTTCCTGACGCTGGGCAAGTACTTCAGCTACGTGATCGAGGTCAGCCCGGACCAGCCCGTGGTGACGGCAGGCCCGTACCGCGCGGTGCGCCACCCCACCTACGCCGGCGGAATGCTGATCTTCATCGGGGTCGGCCTGGCGTCCGCGAACTGGGTCGGCCTCGCCGCGATCACCCTGCTGCCGCTGGCGATCGTGGTCTGGCGCATCCGGATCGAGGAGAACGCGCTGCTGACCACCCTGGGGGAGCGGTACCGCGGCTACGCCGGGCAGCACAAGCGCCTCGTCCCGCTCGTCTGGTGACCACTGCTCCCGCCCGCCCGGCCGCTGCCAGCGCGCAGCGGCCTGGCGCGTTCAGAATTGTGACTTGAGTTCCTCGATCTCCCGCGCCCGGTCCTGAAGCTGGGCGTAGGCCGGGCGCTCCCGGATCCGGGCCAGCGCCCAGCGCACGGCGTCCGCGCGGTTGGCTGCGATCCCCGCCGTGATCAGCACGTCCACGGTCTCCAGGTCGGCCGGCCCGAGCCGGGCCATCACCGCGACCAGCGGGCCGTCGCCACCGAGCGGCAGACCGTCCTGGCCCCCCAGCCGCATCCTCGGGCCCCGGTCGCAGCCGTCCCCTTCGCCAGCCGCCACGAACTCCAGCAGCCCCACCCCGGGTACCGCGTCCAGGTCGCGGCGCAGTTCGCGCATGGCCACCCGGTAGGCGTGATGGAAGTCCTCCATGGCCTGCTCGCGGGCACCCCGTTCGGTGCCGGCCGCGATGTAGACCCGGCCCAGCAGCTGCCCGGGCTCGATCTCGGGATCGTCGCCGTACTGCAGGACCGCGACCCGGTCGATCGGGGCGCCGGGGAACCGTTCCCGCACCAGCTGGCCGAACTGTTCCACCAGGCGCTCCAGCGCTTCTTGCTCCATGGCAGCCTCCGAGTTCCGCTTGCAATCAGAGTAACTCGCGTTTCTCGGGTTTCGCCACCCACCCAGCGCCAGCCGCCCGCCATCGCCCCAGGCTGAGGTAGGGCTCATCGCCGCGCCGGTGCGCCATGCTGGAGCCCGGATAACAGGAAAGGCAGGAGGAAGCACAGCATGGGCTGGAAGAACTTGGGGGAGAAGCCAGTCGTCCACACGCCGTGGTTCCGGCTGAACCTGGCCGACGTGGAACTGCCCGGCGGGCGGCGCCTGGACCACTACGTGCTCCGGCTGCCGCCGGTCGTGCTGGCGGCGGTCCTGGACGGCGAGGACCGCGTGCTGATGCTCTGGCGGCACCGGTTCATCCCGGACACCCACGGCTGGGAGATCCCGTCCGGCATCGCGGATCCGGCCGAGGACCTCGCGGCCGCCGCGGCGCGGGAAACGCTCAAGGAATCCGGCTGGGAGCCACAACTGCTGCAGCCGCTGATCCGGCTGGAGTCCGTCAGCGGGCTGTCCGACTCGGTCACCCACGCCTACTGGACCCGGCAGGCCGTCCGCCGCGGCGATCCGCCCGCCGCCTTCGAATCCGAGCGCATCGACTGGGTCCCGCTGGAACAGGTCCCCGGGCTCATCGCCGGGGGCCAGATCCGGTCGGCGGTCACCGCGGCCGTGCTGATGATGCTGCTGCACCGCCGTCCCGGCGGGAACTGAGCCGCGCTAGGGCTGCTGGAAATCGGGCTGCAGCCAGATCCGCTCGCGCAGGTATTTCTTGACGAAGGCGATGTACTGCTGGGCCGGTGCGGTGTGCCAGCGCCCGGCGAACCAGCGGCCGACGCAGCCCCACTCGTCCCCGGCCCGGTACGTGCCGGTATGCGGGACCGTGTTCAGCCACGTCTCGTAGCCGTCGTAGCAGGACCGCCAGATCGCGTAGGCGGTGTCCGCGTTCATCGCCGTGGAGTCCGCGATCCCAGGCCAGCTCGGCTGCTCGTAGGGATACCTGTTCTGCAGGATCCCCCAGCTCTGCGGGCACAGGCCCGGCTTGCCGTCCACCCCCGGCCCGTGACCAGGCGCGCAGCCGCTGCTCTCCCAGTCGCCCAGCGTGGTCTGCCGCCACCAGCTCTCCACCGCGGCCTGGGCGAACACGATGTCCTGGTCGATGCCCCACTTGCAGGCGGCCCAGCGCAAGATCTCCGCGGTCGTCCCGGTGAAGTCCCCGTTGATCCTGGGCGCGATGAGCTGGTCCGCCGGTGGCTCGTCCCCGGCCAGGAACCCGGGCCCGACCGGCTCACCCTTGACCTGGTTGTAGCGGCGGTTGACGGCCTTGTTCTCCGCGATCGGCCGGGCCCGCACCCACCGGGCGCACTGCGCACCCGACGGCAGCGCCGCGCCCGGCGGCAGCGTGTGGAAGTAGGCGGGCCCGCGGCCGGAGCCGGCCGCCCCGGTGCCCGGCCGCGCCGCAGCGCCGGGCAGGACGGCGCCGCCGGACCCTGCCTCCGCCGCCTGTGCGGCCGCCGCCAGGGCCGCCATGTGCCCGCCATCCTTCTGGCCGGCAGACCGGTGGTGACCGCGGGCCGCGGTGGCTGGGACGTGGCCCTGCGGTGTGGCGGTCGCGCACGCGGCCACGGTCAGCAGCAGGCCCAGCGTGACGGCCACCGAAGCGCGCCGCATCGCCACCAGGCGCCGCAAAGGTCGCATGACCCGCATGAGTACCGGTCCGGAATGGGGGTGTCAATCGGAAGTGCGGATCCTGGGCCCCCGGGTTTCCCCTAAGGGTGCCGCGTCACAACGCAGACGCGGACGGGCGCGTCCGGCGGCCAATCCGCCCACCCGGCGGCAGGTCGGCCCGTCCGGCCCGATGAGATCGCGCGGCGCGTAGCGTCTCACCTGGGTACGCGCCTCACCGGAACAGGAGGGAACGGCGATGTTCGAGCACACGAAGGCGTTCAGCGGGTTCTCCGCGGACGACATCCCGGCCGCGCGGAAGTTCTACGGCGAGACGCTGGGTATCCCGGTGTCCGAGGAGCACGGCATCCTCACGCTGCACATCGCCGGCGGCCGGGACACGATCGTCTACCCCAAGACCGGCCATGTCCCCGCGACGTTTACGATCCTCAACTTCCCGGTGCCCAACATCGAGGCGGCGGTCGACGCGCTGACCGCACGGGGCGTCGAGTTCGAGCACTACGACTTTGTCGACCCGAAGGGGATCAACCGGCAGGGCGGCCCGCTCATCGCCTGGTTCAAGGACCCGGCCGGCAACGTCCTCTCGGTGATCCAGGAAGGCTGACCCCCCAGGTCCAGGTCTGGACTTTGCTTCCGGTTTGCGCTGGGATGACTGGGCAAACCGGGACAAGTAGGGCTTGGAGGACACATGCGGCGGTGGCGGCTGTTCGCATCGGCATGGCTGGCCGCGGTGCTGGCCACGGGACTCCCCGGCGCGGCAGGCGCGGGAAGCGTGGGCACCGCGGCCGGTGCCACGTTCGTGAACTGGCCGCAGTACCTCTACTCGGCCGGGCACTCCTCCGACAACACCGCGGCGACCGCCATCACCCCGGCCAACGCCGCCAGTCTGACCCTGGCCTGGCAGTTCAGCCCGGGCCCGACCGGCTTCCTGTCCAGCCCCACCGTCTACGACGGCGTCATCTACATCGGTGCGAAGAACGGCTACTTCTACGCCGTCAACGAGGCAACCGGCGCGATCATCTGGAAGCGCTTCATCGGTGTTGTGCCGAAGCTGACCTGCGGGAGGCAGGGCTTCACGTCCACGGCCACGATCGCACCCGACCCGGCGACGGGGAACCCGACGATCTACGTCTACGGAGCGACCGGGTACCTCTACGCGATGAACGCGGCGGACGGGACCGACGTGTGGCCCCCCGCCCAGGTCGCCATCCCGTCCACCACGGTGAACGACTACTACGCTTGGAGGCTCGCCGCTGGTCACCGATGGCAACATCTACGTGGGGATCAGCTCGCAGTGCGACGTGCCGCTGGTGCGCGCCGGCCTGGCGGAGTACAGCCAGGCCAGCGGCGCTTACGAGAACACCTTCTGGACCACGCCGCCGGGCACGGTCGGTGCCAGCATCTGGTCCAGCGCGGCGACCGACGGCCAGTCGATCTACGTCACCACCGGCAACGGCGACCCCGGCAGCGACGGGTACTCGGTCATCCAGCTCAGCCCGTCGCTGGCCCAAGAGGCCATCTGGACCGTGCCGCCCGCGGAACTCGGCAACGACAGCGACTTCGGCGGCTCCCCGGGCCTGTGGACGGCCACGATCGGCGGCGTGGCGACGCCCATGGTCGGCGCGTGCAACAAGAACGGCACGTTCTACGCCTTCAGCACTGCGGCGATCTCGGCCGGCCCGGCCTGGATGAAGAAGATAAGCCGCGGCGGCGAGTGCGACGCCGCACCGCTGTGGGACGGCACGCACCTGTTCCTGGCCGGTGTCCGCACCACGATCAAGGGCGTCAAGTACGACGGCTCGCTACGGAAGGTCAACCCCGCGACCGGGAACTACATCTGGCAGACCGGCCTGACCGGGAAGATCATCGGCACGCCCGGCATGGACGGGGCCGGCGTGATCGCCGCGTCCTCCTACGGCTCCCGGGGCGGCCAGAACGGGCTCTGGCTGATCAACGCCGCCAACGGGCAGATCCTCGACACGATCTCCTACGGCACGTCGAGCACGTTCGCCCAGCCGGTGTTCGGGGACGGCTACCTGTTCACCGCCAGCCAGGGGCCGCTCGGCCTGCAGGCCTACACCGCCGGCGGCGCCGCCAGCCCGCGGTAGGCACGCCACCCGCCGCGGTGGCTGATGTCCTCGTGGCGGCCGCGGGTCTCCTCCCCGCGCCGCAGGATCATGCCAAACGACAGCTCCGCAGTCCCTGGTTCCCCGGCCCCGGTGCCGTCCGGGGCAGCTGAGGGGCCGGCCGGGTCCCCCGGAGCGAGCTCCACGATGGACAACTCCAGTTCCGCGGGCTCCCTGGCGAGCAGCCCGTGCAGCGCCGGCATCGGCACCTGGTACAGCTCCCCGAGGATGGCGTAACCGCCCTCGCCGACCGGGTGCAGCGCCGGAAACTCGTCCCGGATCGAGTAGAACCGGTACCGGGGCAGCGTGCGCCGCGCGCCGAGGAACTCGGCGCCCTCGATATGGCGGTGCAGCCGCCCGCCCCGCATCCCGTCACCGGTCAGGAACATCAGCACCACGCGCGCCTCCTATGGTCCGCCGGCCTGTTCGGCCCGGCCAGCTAGGCCTTGGGGCCAGCAGGGGGTTCCGGGCCGTCGGGGATCCGGGGGTGTCCCCCGGGTGATGCTGTGTCCCCCCGGGCCAGCACTATGTCGTCCGGGCGGACCGGCACCCGGCGCAGCGGCCTGCCGGTCGCGGCGCGGATCGCGGCGACGATCGCCGGGGTGGAGGAGATCGTCGGCGGTTCCCCGACCCCGCGCAGCCCGTACGGGGCGTGCGGGTCGGCGAGTTCCAGGATGTCCAGCCTCATCGGCGGCATGTCGAGGATCGTGGGAATCAGGTAGTCGGTGAACGACGGGTTGCGCACCACCCCGTCCACCACCTGGATCTCCTCCATCAGCGCCAGGCCGAGGCCCTGCGCCGTGCCGCCGTGGATCTGGCCGGCCAGCGCGAGCGGGTTCATCGCCTTGCCCACGTCCTGGGCCGAGGTCAGCTCCACCACCTTGACCAGGCCGAGTTCGGTGTCCACGTCCACCACGGCGCGGTGCGCGGCGAACGCGTACTGCACGTGCGCGTTGCCCTGGCCGGTCTCCGGGTCCAGCGGGTGGGTCGGGCGGTGCCGCCAGGTGACGGTCTCCTCGATCGCCTCGTCGCCGAGCAGCGTCGCCAGGTCCGTCAGCACCCCGGCGGACTGGGAGACCGACCTTGCCGCCGGCCAGCGACAGGTCGCCGGGCGGTATCGTCGAACCTGAGCGCGGCCAGCGCGAACACCCCGGCGCGGACGGCGGCGCACGCGGCCTGCACCGCGCCGCCGGTGACGTAGGTCTGCCGGGACGCCGAGGACGAGCCCGCGCTGCCGACCGTGGTGTCGGCGGGATGGATGACGACCTGGTCCACGCCCAGTTCGGTGCGGGCGATCTGGGCCTGGATGGTGACCAGGCCCTGGCCCACCTCGGCGGCCGCCGTGTGCACGGTGACCGCGGGCTCGCCCGCCACCACCGCAAGCCTGACCCGGGCCGTGGAGTAGTCGTCGAACCCTTCGGAGAAGCCCACGTTCTTGATGCCGACGCCGTACCCGACGCCGCGGACGACGCCCTCGCCATGCGTGGTGTTGGACACCCCGCCGGGCAGTTCCCGCAGGTCCGGGCCGTGCTGGCCTGGGGGGGCGACCCCCCTGGAACCCCCCGATGGCCTGCGGCCCGGTTCCTCCGTCACCGGGCCGGGGCCGTGCTGGCCTGGGGGAGCGACCCCCCTGGAACCCCCCGATGGCCTGCGGCCCGGTTCCTCCGTCACGGGGCCGGGGCCGTGCTGGCCTGGGAGGGCGGCGGACCAGGCGGGCGGTGCCGGCATGGGCGCGTCCCTGACCCGGCGGAGCAGTTCGGCGACCGGGGCCGCGGAGTCCACGACCTGCCCGGTCGGCATGACCGAGCCCTCCGACATCGCGTTGCGGATCCGGAACTCGACCGGGTCGGCTGCCCAGCCGGCGGGCGCACTCGTCCATCTGGGACTCGTAGGCGAAGGCCGCCTGGACGGCACCGAAACCGCGCATCGCCCCGCACGGCGGGTTGTTCGTGTAGACGGCGTACACGTCGATCGCCACGTTGGGCACCTCGTAAGGCCCGGCGCCGAGTGTCGCCGCGTTCGCCACCACCGCCGGGGAACTCGACATGTACGCCCCGCCATCGAGGTAGACGCGGGCCGTGACGGAGACCAGCCGCCCGTCGGGCGTAATGCCGTGCTCGTAGTAAAGGGTGGCCGGGTGCCGGTGCACGTGCCCGAAGAACGACTCCTCCCGGGAGTAGACCATCTTCACCGGCCGGCCGGTGTGCAGCGCCAGCAGGCACGCGTGGATCTGCATGGACAGGTCCTCGCGCGCGCCGAACGCGCCGCCGACGCCGGCCAGCACCAGGCGCACCTTGTCCGCGGCCATGTCCAGGCTGGCCGCGATCTGCGCCTGGTCCACGTGCAGCCACTGGGTGGCCACGTACAGGTCGATCCCGCCGTCCTCGGCGGGCACCGCCAGGCCGGACTCCGGGCCGAGGAACGCCTGGTCCTGCATGCCGACCTGGTAACGGCCGGAGACCACGAGGCCGGCCGCCGCCTGCGGGTCTCCCCTCCGGATCCGCACGTGCCTGACCAGGTTGCCGTCCGGGTGCACCGGATCCGCGCCTGGCCGCAGCGCGGCTTCGGCGTCGGTGACCGGGGTCAGCACCTCGTAGTCGACCGTGACCGCGGCGGCCGCGCGGCGGGCCGTCTCCGGATGATCGGCCGCGACGATCACGACCGGCTCGCCCTGGTAGCGGATCTCGCCGACCGGCCAGCACCGGCTGGTCGGCGGCTTCGAGGCCGAAGGTCTTGCGCCCGGGCACGTCGTCGGCGGTCAGCACGGCGGCCACCCCGGGCAGCGCAGCGCGCCGGCGATGTCCATGGACCGGATCCGGGCCCGTGGGTGCGGGCTGCGCAGCGTCGCGCCCCACAGCATGTCCGCCATCCACAGGTCGGAGGAGAAGGCGAACTCCCCGGTCACCTTGAGGGTGCCGTCGGGGCGCAGCACGCTGGCGCCGACCCCGGCGTCCCGCGCCCGCCTGGTGTCCAGCCCGGCCGGGGCGGCCGGGGCAGGGGTGCCGGGGACTGGCGTCACCCGGCACCCCCGTCGGGCACCCCGCCGGCTTGTCGCGCCGATGCCAGCCGCACGGCGTCGAGGATCGTTTCGTAACCGGTGCAGCGGCACAGGTTTCCCGCCAGCGCCTCGCGGATCTCCGCAGTCGGCGGGCCGGGGAACCCGGCGCAGCAGGTCGTCGGCGGCCACGATCAGCCCGGGCGTGCAGAACCCGCACTGCACCGCGCCGGCGTCGAGGAACGCCTGCTGCACCGCGGCCAGCGTGTCCCCGTCCGCCGACGCCCTTCCACGCGTGCACGGATGCCCGTCGCACGGCCCTGTGCCTGGCCGGCGGCGACCAGGCACGCGCACACCACCACGCCGTCGAGGTAGACCGTGCAGGAGCCGCATTCGCCCTGCTCGCAGGCGTTCTTCGAGCCCGGCAGGCCGAGCCGCTCGCGCAGCACGAACAGCAGCGACTCGCCCTCCCACACGTCGTCGGCGGCCGCGGGGGAGCCGTTGACCGTGCAGGTCACGCGCATCGCCGCTGCTCCTCCCGGTAGGACCGCCAGGCCCAGGCCAGGGTGCGCCGGGCCAGCACGGCCAGCGAGTGACGCCGGTAGGCGGCGGTGCCGCGCACGTCGTCGATGGGCGTCGCCGCCGCCGCGACCAGGTCGCCGAACCGCCGCACGGCGGACTCCGCCAGTGGCCCGCGGGAGTCCCACAGTCCCGCGCTCGGCCAGTTCCGCGGCGAGGAACTCCTCGGCGGCGGCCGCCGGGCGCGGCGTCGGGGCGGCCGAGCCGAAGCCGGTGCCCACCTGCCCGCGCTCCGGGTGCAGCGCGATCGCGAACGAGCACACCGCGATGACCATCGCGTTGCGCACGCCGACCTTCGAGAACTGCTGCGGGCCGTCGGCCGCCGGGACGCGGATCGCGGCGATCAGCTCGTCCGGCGGCCAGCGCCGAGCGCTTCACCCCGGTGTAGAACTCCCGGATCGGGATGTCCCTGGTGCCCCGCACCGACTCCGCCTCGACCACGGTGTCGCGGCCAGCAGCGGGGGATGGGCGTCGCCGGCCGGGGAGGCCGAGCCGAGGTTGCCGCCGACCGTGCCCCGGTTGCGGATCTGCGGCGAGCCGACCGTGCGCGACGCCATGGCCAGCCCGGGCAGCCGGTCGCCAAGCTCGGCGATCACCCGGGCGTACGGCACGCCCGCGCCGAGCCGGATGACGGCGCCGTCGGCCGACCATTCGGCCAGGTCGCGGACCCCGGTGAGGTCGAGCAGCGCGGCCGGCGCGGGACCCGGTCGAAGTTGATCTCGACCATCACGTCGGTGCCGCCGGCGATCGCCCGCGCGCCGGGGCTGCGCGGCCTTGACGGCGAGCGCATCCGCCCAGGTCGCAGGCCGGAAGAACTCCATGACGGACAGTACAGTCCGCGCCGTGGCCAGGAGCCAGGCACAGAAACACCGAAACCGCGGGTCGTGGGGTGCGGATCTTTTGTGCTTTCCTACAAGGGTTCGGAAACGTGATCATGGCCTTGCCGTGGAAATACCGCACCTGGGCGCGATCCCCCGAGACGGGGCGGCCGGGTGATGGCAGGGCCGGGCTGGCGGGACGCGCCCGGCAGTTGGCTGGGGTAATGCACCGGGAGGCTGGCGGTGCTGCTGCGGGGCCTTGCTCGAAGCGCCGGACCTGCGGTTGCGGGTACTGGTGGGCGAGGACGCCCTGGACCGGCCCGTCGGACGGGGTGTTCACCACGGACCTGCTCGACCCGCGCCGGTACCTGACCGGCGGCGAGATCGTCCTGACCGGCCTGATGTGGCGGCGCGCCGCGGACGACTCCGAGGCCTTCGTCGCCGCGGTGGCGGCGGGCGGCGCCGTGGCGCTGGCCGCCGGGGACGCGGCGCTCGGGTCGGTCCCCGAGGACCTGGTCGCTGGCCTGCCGCCGGCACCGGCTGCCGCTGTTCGAGGTGCCCGTCGACGTGTCGTTCGCCGCCATCACCGAGCGAGTGCTCGCCGCGCGGCTGGGCCTGCCCGCCGGTCCCGGCCTGGCCGTGGCCCGGCTCCGGGCGCTGGCCGGCGGCCGCGGGCCGGCGGGGGACCAGGTCCCGGGCGGGGCAGGCGCCGCGGCCGGCCTGGCCGCAGTGCTTGACGTGGCGGCCAGCGAGTTCGGCGTCGCCGGGTGGGTGATTTCCGCCGCCGGGCGGCTCGTCGCCGGGGCGCCTGCGGCACCCGGCCGCCGGCGCGGGCCGCGCTGGCCGGTGCCTGGCTGGGCGCGGCCGCCCTGCCCGTGACCGTGCTGATCGAAGGCGTGCCCTACTCGCTGTTCGGCGTCACCGGCCAGCCCGCGCACCGGCTGGCCGGCTGGTTCGTCGCCGTGGCCGGGGACCAGGCCGGCTGGGATTCCGACCGGCGCGCGATCGCCGCGGAGCTTGCCGCCGCTGGCCGCCGGGTACCGGGCCCGCCACGAGGAGGCACAGCGCGCCGTGCGCGGCGCGGCCGGCGAAGCGTTCGCGCGGGTGCTGGGCTGGCCGCACGGCGGCGGGCCTGGGGACCCGGAGATCGCCGCCGCTCTCCGGCGCTGCGGCCTGGCCCCGGGGCTGCCCCTGGTCGCGGTCGCGGTGACCGTCGCCCCCGCCCGGCCTCCCGCGCCACCGGAGGGCAGTTCGCCGGCTCCCGCGCCAGCAGAAGGCAGCTCGCTGGCCGCCGCGCCGCCGGAAGGGAACTGGCGCGGCCGGGCCGAGCGAGCCCGCCTGGGCCCAGGTGGCCCGCGTGCTGCTGGAGGAGATGCTGCCCGCGCCGGTCGTCGGTGTGTCCGGGTGCGAGGCGGTGGCCCTTGCCCCGGGTGGTGCCGGCGTCCTGGACCGGATCGGGGCGGTGACCCGGATCCTGGCCGGTGCATACGGGCCCGGGGCGCCCGGTGACGGCTGGCGCCGGGGTGAGCGTGCCGGCCCGGCCGGTCCCTGGCGGGCTCGCCCGCCGGGCCCCGGGCGGTCGTACCGGGCGCCCCGCCGCGAGCAACGCAAGCGGCGAGGTGGCCGGCCCCGCGACCGGCTGGACGGCCGCCGGGGTAGCCCGCGCGGTCGCGCAGGCCGCCCGGGCGAGGCGGCTGGCCGCCCTGCCCGGGGAGTGCGCCTGGTCGACGCCGCCACGACGGCGTTCGGGGTGCGCGTGCTGTCCGGCGGGGCCACGCCGGACAGCACGCAGGCCGGTGACGGCCCGGGTGGTACGAGTGGCCCGGAGGCCGGGTGGACGGCCGCCGGAATCGGCCTGGCCGTGGCGCAGGCGCGCCAGGCACGGCGGATCGCCGCGCTGCTCGGCGGCGGGGTCCACGTGGTGGACGCGGCCGGGCTGGGCTCCGTCGAGCTGCTGCTCGCCACCGCGCCGGACGAGGCGCGCCGGGCCTTCCGCACCAGCCTGCTGTCTCCGCTGCTGGACTACGACGCCGACCACGGCACCGAACTGGTCCGCACGCTGCGGGTGTTCCTGGACTGCTCTGGATCCTGGACCAAGGCCGCCGAGGCGATGTTCGTGCACGTCAACTCGCTCAGGTACCGGATGCGCCGGGTCGAGGAGCTGACCGGGCGGGACCTGGGCTCGCTGGCGGACCAGGCCGCCCTGCTGCTTGCCTTGCGGCTGGCCGCCCGGGAGTGTTAGCCCGGCGGATGACCCCCCGGAACCCCCGGTGGCCTACGGCCCGGTTCCTCCGTCGCCGGCCGGGGCCCGGGAGTGTTAGCCCGGGGGGATGACCCCCCGGAACCCCCGGCGGCCTACGGCCCGGTTCCTCTGTCACCGGGCCGGGGCCCGGCTTAGCCGAGGATCAGGGCCCGGACCCGGGCGGCCGTCCCGGCGTCGAGCCCGGCCAGCTCCCCGCCGGCTAGCAGCGCGTGCAGCCGGGCCGGCTCGGTGAACGGCCGCTGCCCGGCGAGATCCGCGGCCGCCTGCCCGGTCAGCCCGCACTCGATTTCCAGCACCGCGGCGGCGTGGTCGCCGGGCAGCCGGTCGAACCAGGCCAGCCCCAGGCGGGCCCGGCCACCACCGGTCAGCTCGCCGAACAGCCGCAGCCTGGCCATCCCGCCGTCCGGGTGGATCTCCAGCCGGACATGACTGACCAGCCGGGCGGACGCCGCGCCGAGGCGCAGCCGGTGCCGGGTATCGGGCTGCAACGGGGTCAGCGGCAGCAGTTCGAACCACTCGGCCGCGTCCGGGCCGTCCTCGCCCGCGGCGCAGCCGTGCAGCGCCGCCGCACCGGGCGCGTTGCCGAGGAAGCACGAGGTGTCCAGCACCACCTGACCGATGTGCCCGGCGGCCGCCAGGCGCAGCAGCACCCAGTCATGGCCGGAGTCCCGGCGCCGCCGGGTCTCCCACCCGTCGCCCATCACCGCCGCCCGGCCAGGGCTGATCATGTTCTCCGGCGGGGAGTAGAACCGGTCGCTGGCGTCGGCGACCGTGCCGCCGTTCTCCAGTGCCGCCAGGTCCAGCGGCCCGTCCAGCAGCCGCGGATCCGGGACCACCTCGCCCTCCGCGCGCAGCCTGGCCACGCCGCCGTCGGGGTAGATGGTCAGCCGCAGGTGGGTGAACCGCCGGGGATCGGTCACCGCGAACCGGTTCTCGGTGTCCCCGGCCAGCGGGCTGCGCGGCACGATCGTGGTCCAGGCCCGCCCCGGGGCCAGCAGTTCGGCCGGGGACGGGTAGCCCTCGGCGGCGCACGCCTCGACCGAGCACTCCGCCGGGAAGTTCCCGGTGAAATGGGCGGTGTCCACGACCACGGCGTGGACGACCCCCGGGGCGCCCAGCCGGATCAGGGCCCAGTCGTGCCCCGGCACCCGGCGGCGCCGGGACTCCCAGCCGTCCACGATCTGGCCCTTGTGCCCGAACGTGTGCGGCCGGAACGCGGGCCGCTCGGCGCGGAGCAGGTTCTCCTTCTCACCGAAGAACTCATCGCTGGCGGCGATCACCCCGGCGCCCAGGCGCCGCGCGGCCAGGTTCACATGCGCGTCTGTCATTGCCTTGTCAGCAGCCTCCCGGCCGGGGCCGCGCCGGCTTCCAGGCCGCGCAGCCAGGTCCTGCGCACCACCCCGGTGAGCGTCCGGCCAGCGTACGGCGTCACCGGGTGGCGGTGCTCCAGCCGCGCTGGGATCGACGGTGAACGTCGCGGTGTCGTCGAACGCCACCAGGTCGGCGTCGCGGCCAGGGGCGATCGCGCCCTTGGCGGCCAGCCCGGCCAGCGCGGCGGTTCCCTCGGCCATCCAGCGCACCACGTCGGTGAGGCCGTGACCGCGGCGCCGTGCCTGTGTCCACACCGCGGGCAGGCCGAGCTGGACCGAGGAGATCCCGCCCCACGCCGCCCCGAAGTCCCCGGTGTCCCGGCTGCTTCAGCGCGGGCGGGCAGGGGGAGTGGTCGGACACCACGGCGCCGATCAGGCCCCCGGCCAGCCCCGCCCACAGCCCCTCCCGGTTCGCGGCGTCCCGCACCGGCGGGCAGCACTTGAACTCGGTCGCGCCGTCGGGCACCTCTTCGGCGCAGAAGCTCAGGTAGTGCGGGCAGGTCTCGGCCGTGACGCCGGCCCCGTCCGCGCGGGCCGCCGCGATCAGCGGCAGCGCGCTCGCCGACGCCAGGTGCAGGATGTGCACCCGGGCGCCGTGCCGCCGGGCGGCGGCCAGCAGCCCGGCGATCGCGGTGTCCTCCGCCGCCGCGGGCCGCGATGCCAGGAAGCCCGCGTACGCCCGGCCCGCCGGATCCGGGGCCGCCGCGAGGACGGCCGGGTCCTCGGCGTGCACGATGAGCAGCGCGCCGAGCCGGGCGGTCTCGGCGAGGGCCGCGTCCAGGCCGGCCGGGTCCAGCAGGCCGAACTCGGGCACCCCGGAGTCGGCAAGGAACGCCTTGAACCCGAACACCCCGGCCGCGTGCAGCCCGGCGAGGCTGTCCAGGTTGCCGGGCACCGCGCCGCCCCAGAAACCCACGTCCACGTGCGCGGACGGCCGGGCGGCGGCCCGCTTGACCGCCAGCGCGGTGGCCGTCGTCGTCGGCGGCAGGCTGTTCAGCGGCATGTCGATCAGCGTGGTCACCCCGCCCGCGGCGGCCGCCCTGGTCGCGGTGGCGAAGCCTTCCCACTCGGTCCGGCCCGGCTCGTTGACGTGCACGTGGGTGTCCACCAGGCCGGGCAGCAGCACCTGGGAACCGGGCAGTTCCACGGTTTCGGCCGCGTCCGGTGCCTCCCCGGGCCCGGCGACCGCGGCGATCCGCCCGTCCCGCACCGCGACCGTCACCGGGCGCACCCCGTCCGGGGTGACCGCCCGCTCCGCCCGGATCACCAGCTCGTACTCGGCCATGCCCGTTCCCTGCCCGCTCGCCGCCCCCGCGCAACCCGCGCCGCTGTTGGCGCACGCGATGAGCGATAAGGCAGGTTGCGGGACTTCATGCTTGTGACCGTCACGCCTGCGAGATTGGACGTGCAACTGCCGATGCGCACCGCGGTCACTGACCCGGGGGCCGTTCCCGGCGCGACCGGGTTCTTGACCACGCCCGAGGTGATGGTGCCGGGCGGGCAGGTGGCCGTGTTCGTTACCACCAGAACCGGCACACTTTGCCAGTGCTGCTAAGAGATACAGATATCGGCGCACGTACCCTTCCCTCTCACTATTAGGTGCTAATCACATCAGCCTGCTGCGAATTGCCGCCGAACCCAATAGCCGATATCCCGGGCCGGCTTGCCTGCCTTGCCTCTCCGTAGCCGGGCCTGCGCGGCTGTCGGCGCACCTGGGCTGAGCGATTTTCACGGGGGATTCTTCCAGCGACTGATCGCCTGCCATCTTCCTGCCAGTCTCAGATGACTTGAGATGTTTATTCCTTAATATCCTATGTAACAGAAATACGATCAAAGTTAGATATTGTCCTGAGTGTCCGGACCTGTAATGCTCGGGGAACCGCGGCGTGGTCCGCGTGATGCTTCTTGGGGGGAGTCATATGCATATCGGCAGGCGGTTTCTCGCTCTTGGCGTGGCTGGCGGCCTCGCGCTGAGCGGTGCCCTGGTGGCGGCAACGCCATCCGGGGCGCAGACGCGGGCAGTGAGCCCTGTGACGCGGGGCACGAGCAGCGTGCCGGTGCGGATAGCCAACAGCGCCGCGGCGCCGCTGCCGCGGGGCGCAGTCAGGCTGGGGCCGCTGGCCCCGGGTAGCAGGGTCCATCTGGACGTGACGCTTCGCGTCCGTGATCAGCCGGCGCTGACCGCCTTCCTGGCCGGGTTGTCGAACCGGCGGTCGCCGCTGTTCCACCACTTCCTGCGGCGCGGCCAGTTCGGCCCCCGGTTCGGGCCGGCGCTGGCGACGATCGCCGCAGTGCGGGCCGTGCTGCGGCGGGCCGGCCTGTCGCCAGGGGCGGTCACCTCGGACCGGGTGATCATCCCGGTCACTGCGTCGGCGGCGGCGGTCGAGCACGCGTTCGGCATCGCGCTGGTCCGTTACCGGCTGCCTGGCGGCCGGGTCGGCTATGCGAACACCGCGGCGCCCAGCATCTCCGGCACGGTGGCGCGCTATATCGACGGGGTGGTCGGCCTCGACAACCTCTATCCGGCCCACACCATGCTCGCCCGGCAATCGCCCCGCAGGCATGGCGGGCAGCTGAGCCTGGCACCGGGAGGCCGTCCGGCCGCGCCCAGCACGTCCGGGCCGCAGCCGTGCAGCAAGGCGGTGACCGATGGCAAGAACAACGACGGCTACACCGCGAACCAGCTGGCCGCGGACTACGGGATGGCACCGTTCTACGGGCTGGGCGACCTGGGGTCGGGCGTGCGGGTCGGGGTGTATGAACTCGAGCCCAACTTGCCCAGCGACATCACCGCCTACGAGAAGTGCTACGCAGTGACCACACCGGTCTCCTATCACAAGGTCGACGGCGGCGCCGGGTCCGGTGCAGGCTCGGATGAGGCGGCGCTGGACATCGAGGATGTGCTGGGCCTGGCCCCTGACGTCTCGATCGACGTCTACCAGTCGCCCAACACCGGCGCCGGCGCGCTCGACAACTACGCCGCGATCTTCAACGCCGACACCGACGCGGTCGTGACTACCTCCTGGGGCGAGTGCGAGCTGCTCGAATCGCAGTCCACTGCCAGCTCGGAGCAGACCCTGTTCGCGCAGGCCAACTCGCAAGGCGAGACCGTCTTCGCAGCGGCGGGTGACGACGGGTCTACCGACTGCTACCCGGGTACTGATGGATCCGACCTATCGGTCGATGACCCGGGCAGCCAGCCCTACGTGGATAGCGTTGGCGGCACCAAGCTCACCTCGTCGGCCGAGACGGTGTGGAACGAGTCGTCCAACGGGAGCGGCGCCGGCGGCGGCGGCATCTCGCAGGACTGGTGCATGCCCTCTTACCAGTACCAGACGACGGTCCCCGGCCTGATCAACAGCGACTCGGTGAAGAACACCGGCTGCCCGGCGGCGGAGGGCACCTACGTGCGCGAGGATCCCGACGTGACCGCGGACGCCGATCCGTTCACCGGTTATGTCATCTACCACGGCGGGAGCTGGACTGAAATCGGCGGCACGAGCGCCGCGGCGCCGCTGTGGGCGGCGGTGGCCGCTCTGATCGACGACTCCCCGTTCTGCGCCGACTACGCTTCGGGCGACGTTGGCGTGCTGCCGCAGGCGCTGTGGGGCATCGCCGGCGTGGACCATTCCTACATCTACTCCGGCGGCGCAGATGAGCCGGAGATCGTCAAGGACACCACCTCGGGCAACGACGACTACACGCGGTCGGGGTACACCGGCGGCCTCTATCCCGCCACCGCCGGCTACGACATGGCCAGCGGTCTCGGGTCTCCGCTGGTCAGCGGGGTCGGATCGGGCGGGAGCGTCAGCATGTTCTATCCGGGGCTGGCCGCGGCCATGTGCCAGTGGTACGCCACGAAGCTGACGTCGACGACGGTGACCGCCATCTTGCCGAAGAGTGGCAGCACCGCGGGCGGGACGACGGTCACGGTGACCGGCACCGGCTTCCTGCCGATCGCCGGGGCGGACATGGCCAAGGTCGGGACGACCATGGTGGCGGCCACGTGCACAACCACCACCAAGTGCACCATCGTGACGCCGAAGCACGCCGCTGCCACGGTCAACATCCAGATCTCCGCGGAGGACCTCGCGTTCAGCCCGGTGACCATCAAGGACAAATACACGTATAAGTCGTAGCTCACGAGTCTCATACCACTGCGGGCCGCGGCTGCGGTCAGGTGGTCACGCCGGCGAGGAGGCCTCCTGCTGAGGGGGCCTCCTCGCCGGTTCGGGCCAGCGCGCCCGCCGCAGGCCATGTGGCCCGGCTCGTCAAGAAGGCCAGAGCGGCAGGCGGGAATCCACACTGAACTCACACGTTGCTCACGCGCGTTCCCGGCGCCCCGTCCCCGATGATGCTGTCAGACGCAGTCATCCGCCCAACCCCGGGACGACGACATGAACCAGGACAGCCGTAGGCGGCCGTGGCGGGCGGTTGGCTTGCCCGCCGCTGCAGGCATCGCCCTGCTAGCAGCCGCATGCAGCGGCAGCCCCCCGCCCACCGCCGCCGGGTCATCGGGCTTCCAGACAGCGCTCGCCTACGCCGAGTGCATGCGCTCGCACGGCGCACCGAACTGGCCCGACCCCAACAGCCAGGGCCAGTTCCTCAAGACCAAGGCGAACACCGCCGACTTCCAGGCCCCCGCGCGGGCCTACCGGGCCTGCCTGCGCCTGCTCCCGAACGGGGGACAGCTGACCACGGCACAGCAGCAGATCATCTCCCCGCTGATGCTCAAGTTCGCCGGCTGCATGCGCACACACGGCATCACGAACTTCCCGGACCCGACCGTGAACGCCAAGGACGTGGATATAAGCCGGCACGGCCTCGACACCTCGTCGCCGGCGTTCCACGCCGCGCAGCAGGCCTGCCGGAAGTACATGACCGAGGCGCAGAAGTACATGCCGCCCGATTAGCCACACAGGACCTGACCGCGCGGTGCGGCCGCCGAGCGTTCTAGTGGTCGTGGTCAGAGCGGATCGGCGCACGCTGGCTCCTGGGTCCCGGCACCGGTCCTGCACGCTGCCGGGGGCACGAGGCACCTGAGAAGGTGTTACGAAGAAGGGGCCAACACCGTCCCGCCTGACCAGGCCCGGCGCCTGATGATCGAATGGACGACCGATTTGTGACGGTCTCGATCGGACAGCAGCCGCCGGGCTGTCAGAGGAGATGCCTAGGTTGGGGACCATGCCACCACTGCCTCGGATCACCGGCCGGGAGGTGATCCGAGCGCTCGGCAAACTGGGCTGGGTGGTCGTGGTTCAGAGGGGATCCCACGCTCAACTCAAGCGGCCAGACGGGGGCGGCCGTGTGACAGTTCCCCTCCATGCCGGCGAGACGCTCGGGCCGGGCTTACTTCGGTCGATCTTGAATCAGGCAGGTATCACCGCCGATGAGCTCCGCGCTGTGCTGTGACAGGATGAAGTGATGAGCACCTACACGATCGTGGTGGAGCCTGAGGAGGACGGCGGTTTCTTCGTCGTCGTTCCGGCGCTCCCAGGGTGCTTCACCCGTGGCCGCACCATCGAGGAATGCCGGGAGCGCGCCGTCGAGGCGATCGAGGTGCACATTGCCGGCCTGCGAGCTGACGGTCAGCCAGTTCCCGAAGAGGTCGGTACACCGCAGTTGCTGGCCGTCACAGTCGCGGCCTGACGTAACCCCTGCTGACAGTGCCGCACCGGGTTGCCGTTCGTAGGTGTTTGCCATCGGCGACAGAAGATTGTGGGTGGAGTGCCAACGACCACAAACGTCGGCCGAGCGATAGAAGTCCCGGCAGTCACAGTTGCCTCGATAGGAACCCTGGCTCCGGCATTCACGAACGCGGGTGCGGGGAGCGGGGCACGTTACGGTGGCGGGTGTGCCGATGGCGTGCGCGGGGGAAAGGAGTGACATGCCCGGCCTCGCCGACCTGAACGCGCTGCCAGCGCGGGACTTCGAGGAGTTGCTACTGGGCTGCTGCGCCGCCCCCGGCTGGGCGCGCCACGTCACCGAAGGGCGGCCATATGCATCCCTTGGCGGACCTGCTCGCCGCGGCGGACGCCGCCTGGGCGGGCCGGGACCCCGGCGACCTGGACGCGGCGATCGCCGGCCATCCGCGGATCGGCGAGCGGCGGCTGTCCGGCTGGTCGGCGCAGGAGCAGGCCGGCGTCGGCCCGGACGCGGATGTGGCCACGGCGCTGGCCGACGGCAACGCCGCCTACGAGCAGCGGTTCGGGCACGTGTTCCTGATCTGCGCCACCGGGCGCGGCCCGGCGGAGATCCTGGCCGAGCTGAACCGCCGGATGTCGAACGACCCGGCCACCGAGCGGGAGGTCGCGGCGGCGGAGATCGGCAAGATCAACGAGATCCGGCTCAGGAAGCTGGTCGCCGCATGACCACCGTCTCCACACACATCCTGGACATCGGCGCGGGGCACCCCGCCGAAGGGGTGCCGGTCAGCCTCGACATCTGGTCCGGCGGCACCTGGGTCCCGGCCGGCGGCTCGGTGACCGGCCCGGACGGCCGGATCACCGACCTGCCCCGGCTCGACCCGGATGGCCCGGCCACCGCACGGCTCGTCTTCGCCGTGCACGACTACCTGATGGCCAGCCACGGCACCGCGTTCTACCCCGAGATCACGGTTGCCTTCACGGCCGCGCCCGGCGAGCACTACCACGTCCCGCTGCTGCTGTCGCCGTTCGGGTACTCCACCTACCGAGGGAGCTAGCCCATGTCCCGGAGACGCCCCGGTGGTGCTGACCCGGGCCCAGTACGGCAAGGCCGAGGTCCGGCTGCTGCACGTGGACCGCGGCGACCCCGCGGCACGAGATCACCGACCTCAACGTGACCGTCACCCTGGCCGGTGCGACCTGACCGACACGTACCTGACCGGCGACAACTCCGGCGTGCTCACCACCGACGCGCAGAAGAACACCGTGTACGCGCTTCGCCGGAAGTTCGGGGTCACGCCCGGTCGAGGAGTTCGGCGCTGCGGCTGGCCAGGCACTTCGCCGGATCCGGGCCGGTGGACCGGGCCCAGGTGCGCATCGAGGAGTACGGCTGGCAGCGCATCGACGGTCGGCGGCACGCCCGCACCCGCACTCGTTCGAGCGGCAGGCGGGAACCCGCGTCACCAGCGTCCTCGCGCACGGCGACGGCGGCACCGAGGTCGTGGCCGGCGTGACCGACCTGGTGCTGCTGAAGTCGACCGGCTCGGAGTTCCGCGGCTTCCTGCGTCGACCCGTACACGACGCTGGAGCCCACGGACGACCGGATCCTGGCGACCGCGGTCCGCGGCGCTGGCGTATGGCAGCGACGAGACGCCGACTGGGACGCGTCGCTTCCGCGGCGCGCGGGCGGCGCTGGCGGAGGCGTTCGCCGTCACCCACAGCCTGTCCCTCCAGCAGACCCTGTACGCGATGGGCGAGGCCGTGCTGGCCGCCTGCCCCGAGGTCTGCGAGGTGCGCCTGTCGCTGCCCAACAAGCACCACTTCCTGGTGGACCTGGCCCCGTTCGGCCTGGACAACCCCGGCGACGGTGTTCTTCGCGGCGGACCGGCCGTACGGGCTGATCGAGGGGGCGGTGTCGCGGGCGGGCGCGCCGGACGGCGACCCGGAGCACCAGTGGTGACCGCCGGAGCCCGCCGCCGACCTGCTGGTGACCGGGGCCAAGCTGGTCGCCACCTGCGACGCGGAGCAGCGGGAACTGGCCGGCGGCTGGGTCGCGGTCACCGGCGGGCTGATCAGCGCGGTGGGCGGGGCGGGCGACCCCGGCCCGCCGCGCGGCGAGACGCTGGACGCCGCCGGCTGCCTGGTCACGCCGGGCCTGGTCAACACCCACCACCACATGTACCAGAACCTGACCAGGTCGTACGCGCCCACGGTCAACGGCACCCTGTTCGAGTGGCTGTCCGGCCTGTACCCGCTGTGGGCCGGGCCTGGACGAGGAGGCGGCGTACCTGTCCGCCTGGGTGGGCGCTGGCCGAGCTGGCCCTGGGCGGCTGCACCACCAGCACCGACCACCTGTACGTGGCGCCCGCGCGGCGGCGGCGACCTGTGGTCGGCGGAGATCGCGGCCGCGCGCGAGGTGGGGCTGCGGTTCCACCCGACCCGCGGCTCGATGACGATCTCGGCCAAGGACGGCGGGCTGCCGCCGGACTCGGTGGTGCAGGACGACGACGAGGTGCTCGCCGACTGCGAGCGGCTGGTCGCCGCGCACCACGACCCGGCGTGGGGCGCCATGGTGCGCATCGCGCTGGCCCCGTGCTCCCCGTTCAGCGTCAGCCCGGACCTGATGCGGCGCACCGCGGAACTGGCCGAGCGCCTCGACGTGCGGCTGCACACCCACCTGGCCGAGGACCCGGACGAGGACAGCTACTGCCTGGAGCGGTTCGGCCGCCGGCCGGTCGAGCAGTTCGCGGAGGTCGGCTGGCTGACCGGCCGCGTCCTGGGTCGCGCACTGCGTCTACCCGAACGAGGCCGAGGTGGCCCGGCTGGGCGCGGCGGGCGTCGGGGTGGCGCACTGCCCCAGCTCGAACATGCTGCTGGCCGGCGGCGGGTTCGCGCCGGTGCGGGAACTGCGCGCGGCCGGCAGCCCGGTCGGGCTGGGCTGCGACGGGTCCTCGTCCTCGGACACCTCCTCGCTGTGGCTGGAGTCCCGGGCGGCGCTGACGCTGGGCAGGCAGCGGTCCGGGCCCGCGGGCATGACCGCGCGGGAGGTGCTCGACATCGGCACCCGCGGCGGCGCCGGGTGCCTCGGCAGGGACGGCGAGATCGGCCAGCTCAGCGCCGGCGCCGCCGGGGACCTGGTGTGCTGGCCGCAGGAGGGGCTGGCGTTCGCCGGGGCGCTCACCGACCCGGTGGAGGCCTGGCTGCGCTGCGGGCCCAGCGCCGCGCGGCACACCGTGGTGGCCGGGCGGGTGATCGTCCGCGACGGCGCGCTCACCGTGCCGGGGGCCGAGGGGATCCTGGCCCGGCACGCGGCCGCCGCGGCCCGCATCCAGCGCCTGGACCGCTGAGCCGCTGGGCGATCGCGTCCAGCCGGGCCAGTTCGGCGCCCATCAGCCCGGCGGGAAGCGCCGGCGGAGCGAAAACGTCCGTGGCCATGACGCCATGCGGCGTGCTGCGCCCGGTGGCCTCGATAGCATCGGGGAAGCCATGAGGGCTCCGGCCCTCCTTACCATCCGTCTCAGGAGACAACCTTGTCACGCCAGCCGATTCACATCACCCTCGCCGGCCGCGAGCTTGTGGTGGATGCTGGCACGACGGCCGGCGACGCGCTTCTCCGCCCGGGCACTGCCGGCGGGGAACCGGCCCGCACCGTGATCGCGGCCCGGGTCAACGGTGGCCTGCGTGACCTGGCGGCGCCGCTCGCCGAGGGCGACCAGGTCGACGGCGTGGACATCGCCAGCGAGGACGGCCGGTCAATCCTGCGGCACTCCACGGCGCACGTGCTGGCACAGGCCGTGCAGGAACTGTTTCCCGAGGCCAAGCTCGGCATCGGCCCTCCGGTCGAGAACGGCTTCTACTACGACTTCGACGTCCCGGAGCCGTTCGGCCCGGACGACCTGAAGAAGATCGAGGCGCGCATGCGCGCGATCGTCCGGCAGGGCCAGCGCTTCTCCCGGCGGGTCGTCACCGAGGGCGAGGCCCGCGCCGAACTGGCGAAGGAGCCCTACAAGCTGGAGCTTGTCGGGCTCAAGGGCGGCACGGCCGGCGAGGACGAGGCTGTCGAGGTGGGCGGGGCCGAGCTGACCATGTACGACAACGTCGACCCGGCCACCGGCGGGGTGGTCTGGTTCGACCTGTGCCGCGGGCCGCACCTGCCCACCACCCGGCACATCCCGGCGTTCAAGCTGATGCGCAGCGGCGGCGCGTACTGGCGGGGGAGCGAGAAGAACCCGCAGCTCCAGCGGATCTACGGCACCGCGTGGGAGTCGCGGGGTGCCCAGGACGACTACCTGCACCTGCTCCAGGAGGCGGAACGGCGCGACCACCGCAAGATCGGCGCCGAGCTCGACCTGTTCTCGTTCCCGCCGGAGATCGGCAGCGGCCTGGCGGTGTTCCACCCCAAGGGCGGGACAATCCGGCGGGTCATGGAGGAGTACTCCCGGCAGCGGCACATCGAGGCCGGCTACGAGTTCGTGAACACCCCGCACATCACCAAGGCGGAGCTGTTCGAGACCTCGGGCCACCTTGGCTGGTTCGCGGAGAACATGTTCCCGCCCATGGAGATGGAGGGCGCGAGCTACTACCTCAAGCCGATGAACTGCCCGTTCCACATCCTGGTGTTCCGGGCCCGCGGCCGGTCCTACCGGGAACTGCCGCTGCGGCTGTTCGAGTTCGGCACGGTGTACCGGTTCGAGAAGTCCGGGGTCGTGCACGGGCTGACCCGGGTCCGCGGCCTCACGATGGACGACGCGCACATCTTCTGCACCCGCGAGCAGGTCGGCGCCGAGCTGAAGAGCCTGCTCAAGTTCGTCCTGGACCTGCTGCGCGACTACGGGCTGTCCGACTTCTACCTGGAGCTGTCCACCAGGGACGAGGCCAAGGAGAAATTCGTCGGCAGCGACGAGGACTGGGAGCACGCCACCGCGATGCTCGCCGAGGCGGCCAAGGAATCCGGCCTGGAACTGGTCGGCGACCCCGGCGGGGCGGCGTTCTACGGGCCGAAGATCTCCGTGCAGGCGAAGGACGCGATCGGCCGCACCTGGCAGCTGTCCACGATCCAGCTCGACTACAACGAGCCCAAGCGGTTCGGCCTGGAGTACCAGGCCGCCGACGGCACCCGGCAGGAGCCGATCATGATCCACCGGGCGCTGTTCGGCTCCATCGAGCGGTTCTTCGGGATCCTCACCGAGCACTACGCCGGGGCGTTCCCGCCCTGGCTGGCGCCGGTGCAGGTGACCGGGATCCCGATCGCCGACGCACACGTCCCCTACCTGGACCAGGTCGCGGCGCGGCTGCGTGAGCACGGCATCCGGGTGGAGGTCGACGACAGCGCCGACCGGATGCAGAAGAAGATCCGCAACGCGCAGCGCCAGAAGGTGCCGTTCATGCTGCTGGCCGGGGACGACGACGTCGCGGCGGGCGCGGTGTCGTTCCGCTACCGCAACGGGGAGCAGAAGAACGGCGTGCCGGTGGACGAGGCGGTGGCGGAGATCGTCGCGGCGGTCGCCGACCGCATCCAGGTCTGACGGTGCTGGCCCATGTCTGACCAGGCAGCCGAAGAGCCGTTCGAGCAGGACGGGGCCGGCGAGCCCGACGGGTTCCAGCGGCTGTGGATGCCGCACCGCATGGCCTACATCAAGGGCGAGAACCGGGCGACGACGGACAGCCCCGAGGAGTGCCCGTTCTGCCGGGCCCCGAAGCTGTCCGACGCCGACGGGCTGATCGTGGCGCGCGGCACGTCCGTGTTCACGGTGCTGAACCTCTACCCCTACAACTCCGGCCACCTCATGGTCTGCCCCTACCGGCACGTGGCCGACTACACCGATCTCGACCCTGCGGAAACCGTGGAACTGGCCGAGCACACCAAGCTGGCGATGACCGCGCTGCGGGCCGCCTCGGGCGCGCAGGGGTTCAACATCGGCATGAACATGGGCGGCGTCGCGGGCGCGGGGATCGCGGCCCACCTGCACCAGCACGTGGTCCCCCGGTGGGGCGGCGACACCAACTTCATGCCGGTCGTGGCCGGTGCCAAGGTGCTGCCCCAGCTGCTGGGCGAGACCCGGCAGATGATCGCGGCCGCCTGGGGCAGCTGACCCGCGCCGCCGGGGGGCGGCGGCCCCGCCTCCCCGCTGGCGTGCGGCCATCCACCCGGGATCAGCCGGGCTGACCCCGGACGGCGGCCTGTGTCACTCCTTGGAAGCGTTCACGACCTTGTCGGCCAGGTGCGACGGCAGCGCCTCGTAGCGCAGGTAGGACCGGCTGAACGAGCCCGTGCCCTGAGACATCGAGCGCAGGTCGATGGAGTAGCGGGTGATCTCAAGTTCGGGGATCTCGGCCTTGACCAGCGTCCGCCCGCCCTGCACCGGCTCGGTACCGAGCACCCGGCCGCGCCGGGACGACAGGTCAGACATGACCGCACCGACGTAGTCGTCGGGCACCAGCACCGACACCTCGTCCACCGGCTCCAGCAGGGACACCTTCGCCCTGTCGGCCGCGTCTCGCAGCGCGGCCCGGCCCGCCTTCTGGAAGGCCATGTCGGAGGAGTCCACCGAGTGTGCCTTGCCGTCGAACAGGGTGACCCTGATGTCCACCATCGGGTACCCGGCCAGGACGCCCTGCTCCATCTGGGCGCGCACGCCCTTCTCGACGGACGGGATGAACTGCCGCGGCACCACGCCGCCGACGATCTTGTCCACAAACTCCAGGCCGGACCCGGACGGCAGCGGCTCCACCTCGATGTGCGCGATGCCGAACTCGCCGTGACCGCCGGTCTGCTTGACGTTGCGGCCCAGCCCCTGCGCCTTGCCCGCGACCGTCTCCCGCAGCGGCACCCGGAGTTCGACGGTCTCCACCGCGACCCCGTGACGGGTGGAGAGCCGGTCGAGCATCACGTCGGCGTGGGCCTCGCCCATGCACCAGAGCACCAGCTGGTGGGTCTCGGGGTTGTTCTCCATCCGCAGCGTCGGGTCCTCGGCCACCAGCCGGCACAGCGCCTGGGACAGCTTGTCCTCGTCCGCCTTGGACTTCGCCGTGATCGCCACCGGCAGCAGCGGCTCGGGCATGCTCCACGGCTCCATCAGCAGCGGGCGCTCCTTGCTGGAGAGCGTGTCGCCGCTCTCCGCGCTGGACAGCTTGGCGACCGCGCAGATGTCCCCGGCGGCGCAGGCCGCCACCGGGCGCTGCAGCTTGCCGAGCGGCGAGGTCAGCGCGCCGACGCGCTCGTCGGCGTCGTGGTCGGCGTGGCCGCGCTCGGCCATCCCGTGCCCGGACACGTGCACCACGGTGTCGGGCCGCAGCGTGCCGGAGAACACCCGGACCAGGCTGACCCGGCCGACGTAGGGGTCCGAGGTGGTCTTGACGACCTCGGCCAGCAGCGGCCCGTTGGGGTCGCTGGACAGGCCGCTCACCGGCCTTGCCGTCCACCGAGGTGACGGCGGGCAGCGGGTGCTCCTGCGGGCGACGGGGAACGCCTGGGTGATGACCTCGAGCAGCTCCTGCATCCCGACCCCGTGCGGGGCCGACGCGGCGAGCACCGGGTAGAAGGTGCCCCGCGCGACCGCCTTCTCCAGGTCGTCGATCAGGCCCTTCGGGTCGATCTGCCTCGCCGGAGAGGTACGAGTCCATGAGGCTCTCGTCTTCGCTCTCCTGGATGATCCCCTCGATCAGCGTGCCCCGCATCTCCTCGACCTGGTCCGCGAGCGCCGCATCGGGGTCGCGCTCGGTCCTGGTGCCGCCGGAGTAGTCGAACATGCGGCCCGACAGCAGCCCGATCAGGCCCTGCAGGTCCGTGCCCGCGCCGCCCACGGGCAGGTACAGCGGCGCCACCGAGTCGCCGAACGCGTCCCGGCACGCGGCTCAGGGCCTGCTCGAAGTCGCCCCGCTGGTGGTCGATCTTCGTAATGACCACGGCGCGGGGCATCCCGACCGCGGCGCACTCATCCCACAGCATCCTGGTCAGGCCGTCCACGCCCTCGGTGGCGGAGACGGCGAAGAGCGCCGCGTCCGCCGCGCGCAGCCCGGCCCTCAGGTCGCCGGTGAAGTCGGCGTACCCGGGGGTATCCAGCAGGTTCACCTTGACCCCGGCATGGATGAGCGGGGCCACGGTGAGGTTGACCGAGCGCTGCTGCCTGATCTCCACCTCGTCGAAGTCGCTGACGGTCGTGCCATCCTCCACCCGGCCCATCCGCTGGATGGTGCCGGTCGCGCTCAGCAGCGCCTCGACCAGAGTTGTCTTGCCCGAACCGGAATGGCCGACCAGCGCGACGTTGCGCACGCCTGCCTGGCTGGTCGGCCGGTGCTGCACCGCCCGTGGCTGTCGATCCTCTCCTGTCTGTCATCGTCGCCTCCTGCTGGTCTGTTCGGCTGCGTGGCCGCCGCCGCCGCCGGTCGGCGGGTGCTCCGTTCGACTGCACTACGATCAGCCTTTACCCCTGGCCACCGCACCACAAGCCCCCGGCCAGAATCGCCCGGCCTGTCCCCGCGCCAGTAGGGTCGGGACGGCCATGCTGAACGTGCTGCGGCCTGCTCTGTCCCGCCTGCTGACCCCGGTCGCCGACGCTGCTGGCGCGCACGCCGGTGACGCCCAACGCGCTGACCATCACCGGCACCGTCGGGATGACCGCGGGCGCGCTGTGGCTGTTTCCCATCGGCCACCTGTTCGCCGGGCACCATGGTGTGCACCGGGTTCGTCCTGGCCGACATGCTCGACGGCCTGCTGGCCCGGGTCAAGGGGACCAGCGGCGCGTTCGGCGCGTTCCTCGACTCCACCCTGGACCGGATCGCGGACGCGGCGGTCTTCGCGGGCTGACCATCTGGCTGGTCCGCACCCGGCAGGACACGCTGGCCTGCGTGGCGCTGTTCTGCCTGGTCGTGGGCGTGCTGGTGTCCTACGCGAAGGCGCGCGCCGAGGGGCTGGGCATCCCGTGCGACGTGGGCATCGCCGAGCGCACCGAGCGGCTGCCTGATCACCCTGGTCGCGGCCGGGCCTGACCGGTCTCGGCGTGCCGTACGTGCTCGCCATCGGGCTGTGGGTGCTCGCGGTGCTGTCGCTGGTGACCTTCGGTCAGCGGGTGAACGCGGTCCGGCACGGGGCGGCGGGCCGCCCGGCAGCCACGGTCCCGGCGGGGGACTCGTGGCGGGATCATGGAGACGAACCACCGGATGACACCCGGGCCGGAGCCCATCATGAACCGCATGAACACCGGAGCGCCGAGATGAGCAAGGTGCTGCCCGCGCGCAAGGGCCGCCTGACCGCCGCGTCGTACGCCGTCGGCTGGTGGCTGGTCTGCCGCGTGCCCGAGTCGTGGGGGCGGTGGGTGTTCCAGCAGGCCGGGGATATCGCCTGGCGCCGGCAGGGGCACGGGGTGCAGGTGCTCGAGGCGAACCTGCGCCGCGTCATCGGGCCGGAGGCGACCGGCAAGGAACTGCGCGCCCTGTCCCGCGCGGGCATGAGCTCCTACGCCCGGTACTGGTTCGAGGTCTTCCGGCTGCCGGTGATCAGCACCGAGCGGCTCGTCGACCGATACGCGCTGCGTCCCGGGCGAGGAGCGGCTGCACGCGGCGCTCGCCTCCGGGCGCGGGGCGGTGCTCGCCGCTGCCGCACATGGGCAACTGGGACGAGGCCGGTGCCTGGATCATCGCCCGCGGCGTGCCGAAGTTCACCACCGTGGCCGAGCGGCTCAAGCCCGAGTCGCTGGCCCGGCGGTTCTTCGCCTTCCGGGAGGGGCTGGGGTTCGAGGTGCTCCCCGCGACCGGCGGCGTGTCGCGGTTCGGGATCCTCGCCCAGCGGCTGCGCGCGGGCGGCCTGGTCTGCCTGCCCGCCGACCGGGACGTCACCGGCGGCGGCATCGAGGTGGACTTCTTCGGCGAGAAGGCGCACGATGATGGGCGGGGCCGCGGCGCTGGCCGTGCAGACCGGCGCCGCCCTGATGCCGGTCACGCTGTGGTTCGACGGCCCGCTGGGGTACGCGCACATCCACGAGGAGATCCCGGTGCCGGACGAGGGCACCCGGCGCGAGAAGGTCGCTGGCGATGACGCAGGCAGGTGGCCCGGATCTTCGAGGCCGGCATTCGACGCGCACCCGGAGGACTGGCACATGCTCCAGCGGGTGTTCACCGCCGACCTGGACCTGGCCCGGCTCGCCGCCGCGGAGGCCACGGCGCAGGCCGCGGACGCCGCGGCGGAGGCTGCCGACGGCCGACCGGCACTGGGACGGCGCAGGCGCCGCGCCGGGCCACGCGGACTCCGGTGCGGGCCGGGCGGCCCGCAACGGGCAGGTGGACGGCGCCGCGCTGGATGGCCTGTCCGGCGGTGCCGGCGCCGGCGAGGGCGGGAGCGAGCCGTGAGAATCGGCATGGTCTGCCCGTACACCTGGGACGTTCCCGGCGGGGTACAGGAGCACATCAAGGACCTGGCGGAGGCCCTCATCGGCCTGGGCCACGAGGTCTCCGTCATCTCCCCGGCCGACGACGACACCCCGCTCCCCGGCTACGTGGTGCCCGCCGGGCGCGCGATCCCGGTCCCGTACAACGGGTCGGTGGCGCGGCTCGCGTTCGGCCCGCTGTCCGCGGCCCGGGTCCGCCGCTGGGTCAAGGAGGGCGGGTTCGACGTGCTGCACGTGCACGAGCCCGCCGCGCCCAGCCTGTCCCTGCTGGCCTGCTGGGTGGCGGACGGGCCCATCGTGGCGACCGTGCACACCGCCAACCCCCGCTCCCGGGTGATGCACGCCGCCTACCTGGCCCTGCAGACCGCCCTGGAGAAGATCAGCGGCTGGATCGCGGTGTCCGAGGCGGCGCGCACCACGCTCGTGGAGCACATGGGCGGCGACGCGGTGCTGATCCCGAACGGGGTGACGGTCAGCCGGTACGAGAAGGCCAGCCCGCTGCCCGGCTGGCCCGGCGACCGGCGGGGTGCTCGGCTTCCTCGGCCGGATGGACGAGCCGCGCAAGGGCCTGGACGTGCTGCTGCGGGCGTTCGAGCTGCTGGCCGAGCGAGCGGCCGGCGCTGCGGCTGCTGGTGGCCGGGCCGGGCGACCTCGACGACGTGCGCGGCCGGGTGGCCCGAGGCGTTCCGCGACCGGCTGATCCTGCTCGGCCAGGTGACGCCAGGAGGACAAGGCGCGCTTCTACCACTCGGTGGACGTGTTCTGCGCGCCCAACACCGGCGGCGAGAGCTTCGGCATCGTGCTGATCGAGGCGATGGCGGCCGGCGCCCCCATCGTCGCCAGCGACCTGGACGCGTTCCAGCTGGTGCTGCGCGGCGGCCGGGCCGGGGAACTGTTCCCGGCCGGCGACCCGGCCGCCCTGGCCGAGGCGGCGGCCCGGCTGCTGGACGACCCGTCGCTGCGCGCGCGGCTGTCGGCCGCGGCGACGGACGCGGTGCGTGCCTACGACTGGCCGATGGTGGCCCGGGACGTGGTCAAGGTCTACGAGGCCGTGGTGCCCGCGGCGATCGGCAAGGTCACGGTCGAACCGTGAGCCCGCCCGGCCCGGGCCCGGCCAGGGGCCGCACGGCGCTGCCGCGGGCCGCCGGTGAGGCGGGCCGCCGTGCTGACCAACAGTGATCCTCATCGTCATCGCCGCGATCCTGGTCGGCGTCTACGTCTCCTGGCGCGCGGGGCGGCTGGACCGGCTGCACGCCCGGGTGGAGGCCGCGCGGGCCGCGCTCGACGCGGCGCTGGTGCGGCGCAGTTCGGTCTCGGTGGAACTGGCCGCCAGCGGCCTGCTCGACCCGGCGACGAGCCTGCTGATCGCCGGCGCGGCCCACGACGCGCGGGCCGCGGGCGAGCCCGACGAGCGGGCGCGAAAGCGATCTCACCCGCGCCCTGCGGGCGGCGCTCGCCCAGCCCGGGTTCCGTACCGACCTGGCCGCGCGGACCGGCGGGGACGAATCGCTGGCCGAGCTTGAGGCCGCCGCCCACCAGGTGTTCCTGGCCCGCAAGTTCTACAACGACGCGGTCGCCGCGACCCGCGCCGCGCGGCGCCGGTGGCTGGTCCGGCTGCTCCGGCTGGCCGGTGGTGCCCCGCTGCCCGAGTTCTTCGAGATCGACGACTCCCTGGTGGACGGCAACGCCGACGGGCGCGCCGTCGACATGCCGCACCTCACGGCGGGTGACCCGCCGTCGCCCAGCGCCGGCTGAGGCCCGCGGCCCGCGGGGCCGGTGGCCCGGCTGTGGCGGCTGGGGCCGGTGACGGCCCGCGCGGCTGGCTGGGCCGGTGCGCCTGGCCGGGCCGTGTGAGGGGCGCGGCGCCAGCGCGCCGGGAGCGCCTACCATGGAAGAGACCGTGCGAGCAATCGAGTGAGGTTCATCGTGTCAGTCACCAGTTCCGCAGCCAGTCCCGGACACGACGCCGCCAGGCCCGGCGGAAGCCAGGCGGGGGACGCCACGGCGCGGGGTTCCAGAACACCGCCGCCGGCGCGCGTCCCGGACCACCGGGTGACCGGGACGGCGCGCGTCAAGCGCGGCATGGCCGACATGCTCAAGGGCGGCGTGATCATGGATGTGGTCACGGCGGAGCAGGCGAAGATCGCCGAGGACGCCGGCGCGGTCGCGGTGATGGCGCTGGAGCGGGTGCCCGCCGACATCCGGGCCCAGGGCGGGGTCGCCCGGATGAGCGACCCGGACATGATCGACCAGATCATCGGCGCCGGTCTCGATCCCGGTGATGGCCAAGTGCCGGATCGGCCACTTCGCCGAGGCGCAGGTGCTGCAGGCGATCGGGGTGGACTACGTCGACGAGTCCGAGGTGCTCACCCCGGCCGACGAGGCGCATCACGTGGACAAGTGGGCGTTCACCGTGCCGTTCGTGTGCGGCGCCACCAACCTGGGGGAGGCGCTGCGCCGCCTCGCCGAGGGCGCGGCGATGATCAGGTCCAAGGGCGAGGCGGGCACCGGCAACGTGGTGGAGGCCACCCGGCACATGCGGCAGATCGGCGGCGACATCCGGCGCCTGGGCGCCCTGCGTGACGAGGAGCTGTTCGCCGCCGCGAAGGAACTCCAGGCCCCCTACGAGCTGGTCGCCGAGGTGGCCGACGGCGGGCAAGCTGCCCGTCGTGCTGTTCACCGCCGGCGGCATCGCCACCCCGGCGGACGCGGCGCTGATGATGCAGCTGGGCGCGGAGGGCGTGTTCGTGGGGTCGGGCATCTTCAAGTCCGGTGACCCGGCGCGCCGGGCCGCCGCGATCGTCAAGGCGACCACGTTCTACGACGACCCCGATGTGGTCGCCAAGGTGTCCCGCGGCCTCGGTGAGGCCATGGTCGGCATCAACACCGACACCCTCGCGCCCGCCGACCGCTACGCGGGCCGCGGCTGGTAAAGCATCGGCGGCTCCCCGCTGGCTCGCAGGCCGCCTGGACCGCCCCCATGTAATCCCTGGGAGTGCGGAGATGTTCGAACGGTTCACCGACCGGGCGCGCCAGGTCGTTGTCCTGGCCCAGGAGGAAGCCCGGGAGCTGGGCCACGGCTACATCGGCACCGAGCACATCCTGCTCGGCCTGCTCCGCGAGGGCGACGGCGTGGCGGCGCGGGCCCTGGCGTCGCTGGGGATCAGCCTGGACGCGGTCCGCGAGCGAGGTCAGGCAGATCGTCGGGCTGGGCGAGCCGGCCAGCCGCCCGGCCACATCCCGTTCACCCCGCGCAGGCCAAGAAGGTGCTCGAGCTCTCGCTGCGCGAGGCGCTGCAGCTCGGCCACAACTACATCGGCACCGAGCACATCCTGCTCGGCCTGGTCCGCGAGGGCGAGGGCGTCGGCGCCCAGGTCCTGGTCAGGCTGGGCGCGAACCGAACCGGGTGCGCCCCGAGGTCATCGTCGTCCGCGCGGGCAGCGCCGGCCGAGGAACTGGCGCCGCCGAGGAACCGCGGCGGCGCGATCGGGCGGAGGAGCGCCGGGTGCCGGTGGAGACCCGGACGCTCCGCGAGGTGCTCAGGCGCCTGGCCGAGATCGGCGGGCGGCTGGCCGCGATCGAGCGGCAGCTCAGCCGAGATGCGGCAACGTCCCGCCCGGCGAGACGCGGAAGCCGGCTCGGCACCGCGCGGAAGGCCCCTGGCGGCGGCGGAGCGGCCGGCGGCCCGCGGCGCAGGCCCGCGGGCGGTGGCGAAGGCGCCCGGGCGCAGCCGGAAGCCCCCCGCCGCGCAGGCGTAGCCCCGCCGCGCGGACGAGCCCGGCCGCGCAGGCGTAGCCGCGCGCAGAGCCGTGACCGCGGCTGGGTGCGGCCCGCGAGCGGGCCGGACCTGGAATCAGGCTGCCGCCCGGTGTTTTCTGGCCGGGCCGGACGTGCCCGGCTACCCTCGATATCAGGGTGGGACAGAGTTGCGGAGGTTTGCCAGTGGGATCGGCACCGGTCGTCGGAGTCCTCGCGCTGCAGGGGGACGTCGCCGAGCATCTGCGCATGCTGGCGCGAGGCGGGCGCCCGGCCGGTGAGCGTGCGCAGGCCCGACGAACTTTCGGCGGTGGACGGCGCTGGTGATCCCGGGCGGCGAGTCCACCACGATGTGGAAGCTCGCGGTCGCCTTCGACCTGGCCGAGCCGCTGCGCAAGCGGTATCGCGGCGGGATGCCCGCGTTCGGCTCCTGCGCCGGGATGATCATGCTGGCCGACCGGATCGTCGACGGCGTGGACGGCCAGGAAACCCTCGGCGGCATCGGGATGACGGTGCGGCGCAACGCGTTCGGCCGCCAGGTCGACTCGTTCGAGAGTGACATCTGCCTGGACGGGGATCGCGAGCCCCCCGGAACCTCCGTATCGCGTGCCGTGTTCATCAGGGCGCCGTGGGTGGAGGCGGTCAGCGAGCAGGTGGACGATTCTCGGCACCGAGCGGGCCACCGGTAGGATCGTCGCGGTCCGGCAGGGGCCGCTGCTTGCCACCTCCTTCCATCCCGAGTTGACTGGCGATCTGCGCGTCCACCGGCACTTCGTGGACATGGTGAGGGAACGAACATGAGTGG
Organism: uncultured Actinomycetes bacterium; assembly: GCA_963725125.1. Lineage (GTDB taxonomy): Bacteria > Actinomycetota > Actinomycetes > Streptosporangiales > Streptosporangiaceae > DASXKD01. The sequence continues at coordinate 31,916 of CAVRXW010000064.1, read as the reverse complement.
CCACTCCAAGTGGGCGACGACCAAGCACAAGAAGGCGGCCGTCGACGCGCAGCCGCGGCAAGCTGTTCGCCAAGCTGATCAAGAACGTCGAGGTGGCGGCGCGGACCGGTGGCGCCGACCCGGCGGGCAACCCCACCCTGTACGACGCCGTGCAGAAGGCGAAGAAGAGCTCGGTGCCGAACGAGAACATCGACCGGGCCATCCGCCGCGGCTCCGGCGCGGAGGCCGGCGGTGCGGCCTACGAGGCGATCACCTACGAGGGTTACGCCCCCGGCGGCGTCGCCGTGCTGGTGGAGTGCCTGACCGACAACCGCAACCGGGCCGCCGCCGACGTGCGGACCGCGCTGACCCGCAACGGCGGCACGATGGCCGACCCCGGTTCGGTCTCCTACATGTTCCACCGCAAGGGCGTGGTCATCGTGACCAAGTCGGCGCTCGGTGACCGAGGACGACGTGCTGGCGGCGGTGCTCGACGCCGGCGCCGAGGATGTCGAGGACATCGGCGACTCCTTCGAGGTGACCAGCGAGCCCGGTGACCTGGTGGCGGTGCGCAGCGCGGTGACCGACGCCGGGCTCGAATACGACTCCGCCGAGGTGGCGTTCCTGCCCGCGGTCGAGGTCCCGCTGGACGAGGACCAGGCCAAGCGGCTGTTCCGGCTGATCGACGCCCTCGAGGACTCCGACGACGTGCAGGACGTGTACGCCAACTACTCGGTCTCCGACGAGGTCATGGAGAAGCTCGGTTAAAGACTGTGTCAGCCCGGGGGAGCACAGTACTAACCCGGGACACCCTGGACCCCGATGGCCCGGAACCCCCCGATGGCCTGCGGCCCCTGCGACTTCGTCGCGGGGGCCTTGTCCCTGGTGGCTCAAGGCAGCGGCCGCTCGTGCGCGACACGCCGGGCGGCGCTGACCGGCGGCGGCGTCAGCCGCGCGGTAGGGTCGGTACCGAACACATGTTCGTGAAGCCTTAGCAGAGCCCGGGCGGTGATGCATGCGGGTGCTCGGCGTCGATCCCGGCCTGACCCGGTGCGGGATCGGGCCGTGACGACGGCAGGCGGGCAGGCCGCCCGCCTGGTCGCACGCCGATGTGATCCGGACGCCCGCCGGGCCGACATCGCGGCGCGGCTGCTCGCGCTCGAGGTGGAGATCGACCGCTGGCTGGCCGAGTACCGGCCGGACGCGGTCGCGGTGGAGCGGGTGTTCAGCCAGCACAACGTCCGCACCGTGATGGGCACCGCCCAGGCGGGAGCGGTGGCCATCGTGTGCGCCGCCCGGCGCGGCCTGCCGGTCGCGCTGCACACCCCGAGCGAGGTGAAGGCGGCGGTGACCGGCAGCGGCCGGGCGGACAAGGCCCAGGTCACGGCCATGGTGATGCGGCTGCTGCGGCTGGACTGACCCGCCGCGGCCCGCCGACACCGCCGACGCGCTGGCGCTGGCGATCTGCCATCTGTGGCGGGGCGGCACCCAGGACCGGATGGCCGCGGCCGGAAGCCTGATGGAACGGCGGCTGGCGGCCGCGCGCGAAGGAGCCCAGGACCAGCTCGCGGCCGCGCGCCAGGAGCGGGCGAGCGGCTGGGGGGGACCCGGTGATCTCCCACCTGGCGGGCACCGTCGGCGCGATCTCGCCCGAGGGCGCGGTCATCGAGGTGGGCGGCGTCGGGCTGCTCGTCCAGTGCACGCCGGGCACGCTGGCCACGCTGCGGCCCGGCGAGCAGGCCCGGGTGGCCACCTCGCTGGTGGTCCGGGAGGACGCGCTCACCCTGTTCGGCTTCACCACCGACGACGAGCGGGACGTCTTCGTCCTGCTGCAGACCGCCAGCGGCGTCGGGCCCCGGCTGGCGCTCGCGATGCTCGCCGTGTTCACCCCCGACGCGCTGCGCCGCGCCGTGCCAGCGAGGACGTCGCGGCGCTCATCCGGGTCCCCGGCATCGGCCGCAAAGGTGCCCAACGAATTGTCCTCGAACTCGCCGGCCGCCTGGGCGCACCGGGCTCGGGGAGCCCAGGAGACGCCGGCGCCGTGGCGGTGTCCCGGCCCGGCGGGCCGGCCCCGTGGCGGGAGCAGGTCAGGACGGGGCTGGTCAACCTGGGCTGGCAGGCCCGCGACGCCGACCAGGCCATCGCGGCGGTGGAGGCCGACCTGGCCGCTGCACGTGGCCGCCGCGGACGGGACCGGCGCGGACGGCGCCGGCGCGGACGGCGCCGCAGCGGCCGCCCAGGAGCCCGACGCCGCCGCCATGCTGCGCGCCGCGCTGCGGAAGCTGAGCCGAGCATGACCGTAGCCCGGACGGGTTCCCCGCGGACACCGGCGACCGGCTGGTCTCCCCGCTGGCCGACGCCGACGACCGGGTGATCGAGAGCACGCTGCGCCCCAAGCGGCTGAACGACTTCATCGGGCAGGCCCGGGTCCGGGAACAGCTCTCCCTGGTGCTCGCCGGGGCGCTGCGCCGCGGCAAGGCCCCCGACCACGTGCTGCTGTCCGGGCCCCCCGGGCTGGGCAAGACCACCATCGCCATGATCATCGCCGCCGAGCTGGGCGCGCCGCTGCGGATCACCAGCGGGCCCGCCATCGAGCGGGCCGGCGACCTCGCCGCGATCCTGTCCACCCTGGGCGACGGCGAGGTCATGTTCATCGACGAGATCCACCGGCTGGCCCGGCCCGCCGAGGAGATGCTCTACCTCGCGATGGAGGACTTCCGGGTCGACGTGGTCGTCGGCAAGGGACCGGGGGCGACCGCGATCCCGCTGGAGATCGCGCCGTTCACCCTGGTCGGCGCCACCACCCGGGCCGGGCTGCTGCCCGCGCCGCTGCGGGACAGGTTCGGCTTCACCGCGCACCTGGACTTCTACGAGGCCGCCGAGCTTGAGGTCATCATCCGCCGGTCGGCGTCGCTGCTCGGCGTGACGCTGCGCGAGGACGGCGGCGACGGAGATCGCCCGCCGGTCGCGGGGGACGCCCCGGATCGCCAACCGGCTGCTGCGCCGGGTCCGGGACTACGCCGAGGTCCGCGCCGACGGGGTGGTCACCCTGGAGATCGCCCGGGCCGCGCTGGAACTGTACGAGGTGGACGCCCACGGGCTGGACCGGCTGGACCGGGCGGTGCTGCGGGCGCTGGTCACCCGGTTCGGCGGCGGGCCGGCCGGGCTGTCCACCCTCGCCGTCGCGGTCGGCGAGGAGGCCGAAACGGTCGAGGTGGTGGCCGAGCCGTTCCTGGTCCGCGAGGGCCTGATCGCGCGCACGCCGCGGGGCCGGGTGGCCACCCCGCTGGCTGGGAGCACCTGGGCCTGCGCCCGCCGGATCCGCCCGCCGGGGGCCTGCCCGGCGCCGGGACCCTGTTCGACGACGAATCCGGCCCCTGACCCGCTTTCCTGGCACCTGAATCGGCGCTCAGGCAACTCTGAGGCAACCCGGAGCGTTGTCTGAACAGCAGGCCAGGCGGGCCATGCGGGCAAGGTTTGTCGCGACGATGTCACGATCTCGTCGATGGAGGCCATAGCCTGTTGGTGCGCCGCCTGGGCGCCGCTACACTTCGGCAGTTGGCCAGCGCCAGCCCTGTCCCCGCGACGGGCGGCCAAGCTGGCCATCGCCTCGGCGACGTGGCCGGGCGTGGGATGTCAACGGAAGGATGCCCCGCAATGGGGAATGAGATTCTCGCGGCTGCGACGACCAGCAAGTCCTCGAGTGGCAGCTACCTGTTCCTGGTCGCGATCGTCGTGCTTTTCGGTCTGCTGTACTTCGTCACGATCAGGCCGCAGCGGAACCGGCAGCGGGCGGCGCAGCAGACCCAGCGGACGGTCGAGCCCGGCGCGCGGGTCCGCACGACGGCCGGCATGTACGGGACCGTGGTCTCGGTAGAGGACCAGGACGTGATGCTGGAGATCGCACCCGGGGTGGAGGCCCGCTTCCTGCGGCGGGCCATCATGGACGTGGTGCCCGACCCCAGCGAGATGGAGGTCCCCGACACGGTGCCGGAGCGAGACCGACGACCTTCGACGAGAGCCGAGGACGACGCCGCTACCGGCGGCTGACCGGCGCGGCCCTCCGCGTCAACGGCGGCCCCAACGACTAGCGGATCGAAGGACTGAGAAGTGGCTCCCCCAAGCGGTAACGCCTCCACGCCCCGGCCGCCACCTGGCGGTGCTGGCCGCACTCATCGTCGTGTTGCTCCTGGCCATCGTGGGCAGCAACATCGCCAGCCCGGCGAAGTGGTCACCAGCACTTCCAGGTGCTCCTGGGCCTCGACCTCACCAGCGGCACGACCGTGTCGCTGAAGGCCGTGCCGGTGCACGGCAAGTACGGTCGACGTCGACCGAGATGACCGAGGCCGTCAGATCATGTTCAACCGGGTGGACGCGCGCGGCTTCACCGAGGCGTCGGTCGTGCCGCAGGGCACCAACATCATCGACGGTGTCGGTGCCCGGCCAGAACTCCCAGGCCGTCGTCAAGCTGGTCGAGCAGACCGCCGAACTGCTGTTCCGCCAGGTGCTGCTGAGGCGCCGAACACGGCCAGCGCGGTCGACCCCGGCCCGCCACCCCCACCCCGTCCTCGTCCGGCGACCGGCTCGCCGCCCGTCGGCGAGCGCCTCGCCGCGCCGTTCACGGCGACCGCCACGCCAAAGCGTCCAAGCCAAGGCCTTCGTGCGCGGCACCGCGCCTCGGCGAGCGCGCGGGGCTGCGCGGCGATACGGCCCGCAGCGCCCGCGGTCTGGCCCGCAGCGCCGCCTGCTCGGCGCGGCGCACGCGAAGGCCAGCCCGACGCCCACCCCGTCGGCGAGCCACGGCGTCGTCCGCGTCGGCCACCCCGTCCGCGGCGTCGGCCACGCCGGTCGCGACGCGTCGCCGGTCCCGACGGTCAAGTCGGCGAACGGCACCTCCACCTGGCAGACAGGCCAGCGGGAGACCCGACGATGGTCAGCCCCCATGTGAAGGAGCTGTTCGACAAGGTCAACTGCGCGAGCAAGAACTGGCAGCAGGAGATCGGCTACAACCCGCAGATCTGGAACGACCCGAACGACCCAGATCGTGTCCTGCGGGTCTGTCCAACGGGACCAGTGGCGTGCCGTACAAGTTCGCGCTCGACCAGGCCAAGGTGCTGGGCAGCCAGATCCACTCGGCCAGCGCCCCATGCAGCGGGCACGTCTCTGGCAGGTGAACCTGACCTTCAACAGCGCGGGCGGCGTCGGCGTTCGGCGCCCTGACCACGCAGATGTACAACCAGTACGGCAAGACCTCCTCGCCGCTGGACGATCTCGCGGTCGTGCTGGACGGCAAGGTGATCTCGTTCCCCGCGATCAACCAGGGCGCCGATCGTCGGCGGGTCGGCGCAGATCACCGGGAACTTCGACCAGACGCAGGCGACCAGCCTCGCGAACGTGCTGTCCTACGGCGCGCTGCCGCTCAGCTTCCGCCAGCAGGAGGCGAGCAGTCGATCAGCCCGCAGCTCGGCCACGACCAGCTCGACGCCGGCCTGCTGGCGGGCGCGATCGGGCTGATCCTGGTCATCTGTCTACCTGCTGTTCTACTACCGCGGCCTGGCCATCGTCGCGGTGTCCAGCCTGGTCATCGCGGCGCTGCTGACCTACCTGTCGGTGATCGTGCTCGGCAAGTACCAGCACTTCGCGCTGTCGCTGGCCGGCATCGCGGGCCTCATCGTCGCGATCGGCATCACCGCGGACTCGTTCGTGGTGTTCTTCGAACGACTCCGTGACGAGGTGCGCGACGGCGGCAAGACGCTGCGCGCCGCGGTGGAACACGGCTGGACCCGGGCCCGGCGGACCATCCTGGTCTCCGACACCGTGTCCTTCCTCGCCGCGGCCCTGCTGTACTACTTCTCCATCGGCGACGTCAAGGGCTTCGCGTTCACCCTGGGCCTGACCACGATCGTCGACCTGGTGGTGGTCTTCACCTTCACCAAGCCGACGATGACGCTGCTCGCCCGGACCAAGTTCTTCGGCGGCGGCCATCCCCTGTCCGGGCTCGATCCCGAGCGCCTGGGGGCCCGCGCGTCCCTGGCGCGGCAGGCCCCGGACCCCGGTGCGGCCCCGGTCAGCCAGGCCCGCCACGGCGAGCAGGCCGGCCACGGCGAAGGAGGCGTGATGGCGTTCGCTCGGCGGCATCGGCGGCAAGCTCTACCGGGGCGAGGTCTCGATCGAGTTCGTCGCGCGCCAGCGGCTCTGGTACTCGATCTCCGGCGCGATCCTGGTGATCAGCGTGGTGGCCCTGGTTCGTGTTCGGGCTGAACTTCAGCGTGGACTTCAAGGGCGGCTCGGTCTACCAGTTCGCGGCCGGTCAACTCCTCGATCTCCCAGGTGCGCCAGACGGTCAGCGGGGCCGGCGGCGGGTCGGACGCCATCGTCCAGAAGCTCACGCCGATGGGCGGCGGCGCCGCCAAGTGGCAGGTGCAGACGCACCCGCTCAGCGTCGCCCAGCAGAACAGCGTGCAGAGCGCGATCAGCCATCAGTTCCGTGTCCCGGAGAACTCGATCAGCGTCACCTCCATCGGCGCGAGCTGGGGCAGCCAGATCTCGCAGAAAGCCGCGGAGGCCCTCATCGCCTTCCTGATCGTGATCGTCATCTACCTGTCGATCGCGTTCGAATGGAAGATGGCCATCGCCGCGCTGGTCGCGCTCGCGCACGACATCGTCATCACGATCGGCGTGTACGCGCTCGCCCACTTCCAGGTGAGCCCCGCGTCGGTGATCGGCCTGCTGACGATCCTGGGCTATTCGCTGTACGACACGGTGGTGGTGTTCGACAAGGTCAGGGAGAACACGGCCGGGCTGCTCGCCTCCAGCCGGTCCACCTACAGCCAGGCGGCGAACCAGGCGCTCAACCAGACGCTGGTCCGGTCGATCAACACCTCGCTGATCGCCCTGCTGCCGGTGGCCTCGATCCTGTTCGTGGGCGCCGGGATCTCTCGGCGCCGGGCGAACTGAAGGACCTGGCCCTGGTGCTCTTCGTGGGCATGCTGTCCGGCACCTACTCCTCCATCTGCATCGCCACCCCGGTCCTCGCCGACCTGAAGGAGCGCGAGCCGCAGTACAAGGCGCTGGCCAAGCGGGTGCAGTCTGCGTGCCTCCGGCGGGCGCGCGGCCCAGCGCGCCGCGGCCAAGGCGAGCCGCCGCCAAGGCGGGGGCGTCCCGCCGGCCGCGGCGCCAGGTCACCGGCGGCCCGGCAGGACCCGGACCTGGCCGTGGCCGGTCCCGGCGACGACGAATCGAGGGACGGCCTGGCTGACGAGGCGGCCGTCGAGGAGCGCGGACACCGATGCCGTCGCGCCCGGTGAGCCCGTCGCGGCGGCCGCGGGCCAGTCCGCCTCCCGCAGCACGCCGCGGTCGGGCCCGCGCCAGCAGCCGCGCCGCACCAGCGCGGCCAAGCGCCGGCCCAGCGGCAAGAAGCGGCGGCGGTAGCGGCGGCTTGCCAGCGGACGCAGCAGCCGCGGGCGCCGGGCTGGCTGAGCTGATCACCGGCCCGGATCCGCGACATCCCGGACTACCCGAAGCCGGGGATCGTGTTCAAGGACATCACCCCGCTGCTCGCCGACGCCGCGGCGTTCCGGGCGGTGGTGACCGCCCTGGCCAGCGGGTACGGCCCCATCGACAAGGTGGTCGGGATCGAGGCGCGCGGCTTCATCCTGGCCGCGCCGGCGGCCTGCGAACTGGGGGCCGGGTTCGTGCCGGTCCGCAAGGAAGGCCGGCTGCCCGGGCCCACCTATGCGCAGAGCTACCAGCTCGAGTACGGGACCGCCACCATCGAGGTGCACCGGGACGCCTTCAGCCCGGGGGAGCGCGTGCTCATCATCGATGACGTGCTGGCCACCGGCGGGACGGCCGAGGCGACGGCCAGCCTGGTCCGCCGGGCCGGGGCGCGAGATCGTCGGCCTGGCCGTCATCCTGGAACTTACCTTCCTCGGCCGGCCGGGCCAAGCTCGGCGCCCAGCCGGTCCGCGCGCTGCTGGCGGTCTGACCGCCCGGGCGGGGCACAAAAGCCTGCCATCACGCGTTGGTACTCGTCATCGAGCGGCGCCGGTGGCGGCAACCCGGCGGACCGCTCTGACAGGCGCCGATAGACTGGATGCCTGGGCGGACGACAGGAGCGCATGTGGCTGGTGACGTAGCAACGACCGGCACGGCCGCCGCTGACGTCACCCAGTCCGACCCGGAGCGGGGGGAATCCGCCGTTCCCGGGCAGGACGCCGAGGTGGCGCGCGAGGCGACGGCGCCGCGCCGTGCCCGGCCGCGCCCCGCCAGCGACGGCGGCCGCCGACGGCGACGGCGGCTCCGCCAGCGGACCTCGCCCGGCCGCCACCCCGTCCGGGCCGCACCCGCCGCGCCGCCCCGGCCGGCTCGACCGGCTCCACCGGGGGGAGCCGGGGTCCGCCGCCGGCTGGCCCGCCTCGGCGCGCCCCGCGGCGGCGGGATCAACCCGGTGCTCGAACCCCTGATCAAGACGGTCCGGGGAACCCACCCCAAGGCGGACATCAGGCTCATCGACCGCGCCTACGAGGTGGCCGCCCACTGGCACGCCGGCCAGATGCGCAAGAGCGGCGACCCGTACATCACCCACCCGCTCGCGGTGACCACGATCCTGGCCGAGCTCGGCATGAACACCGACACCCTCTGCGCCGCGCTGCTGCACGACACCGTGGAGGACACCGCCTACACCCTCGCCGAACTGCGCAGAGACTTCGGCGACGACGTGGCGGCGCTGGTCGACGGGGTCACCAAGCTGGACCGGGTCAAGTACGGCGAGGCCGCCGAGGCCGAGACCGTGCGCAAGATGGTCGTCGCCATGTCCCGCGACATCCGGGTGCTGGTGATCAAGCTGGCCGACCGGCTGCACAACATGCGCACGCTGCGCTACCTGCCCCGGGAGAAGCAGGAGCGCAAGTCCCAGGAGACGCTGGAGATCTTCGCCCCGCTGGCGCACCGGCTGGGCATGAACACCATCAAGTGGGAACTGGAAGACCTGGCCTTCGCGACGCTGTATCCCAAGCGGTACGACGAGATCGCCCGGATGGTCTCCGAGCGTGCCCCGAAGCGCGAGCTGTTCCTCCAGGACGTGGTCGAAGAGGTCACGGCCGACCTGCGCGAGGCAAAGATCAAGGACGTGGGTCACCGGGCGGCCGAAGCACTACTACTCCGTCTACCAGAAGATGATCGCCCGCAACGTCGGCTTCGACGAGATCTACGACCTGGTGGGCATCCGCGTCCTGGTCGACTCGGTGCGGGACTGCTACGCGGCGCTCGGCACGATCCACGCCCGGTGGAACCCCATCCCCGGGCGGTTCAAGGACTACATCGCGATGCCGAAGTTCAACATGTACCAGTCGCTGCACACGACGGTCATCGGCCCGGAGGGCAAGCCGGTCGAACTGCAGATCAGGACCTGGGGCATGCACCGGCGGGCGGAGTACGGCGTCGCCGCCCACTGGAAGTACAAGGAGGAGTCGCTGGTTCCCGGCGGCCGGAACGGGGCATCGGCGGCCAACGACATGGTCTGGCTGCGGCAACTGGTCGACTGGCAGCGCGAGACCGCGGACCCGGCCGAGTTCCTCGAATCGCTGCGGTTCGACCTCGGCGCGGCCGAGGTCTACGTCTTCACCCCCAAGGGCCAGGTGATCGCGCTGCCGCAGGGCGCCACCCCGGTGGACTTCGCCTACGCGATCCACACCGAGGTGGGCCACCGCTGCATCGGCGCCAGGGTCAACGGGCGCCTGGTCGCGCTGGAGAGTGCCCTCGACAACGGCGACACGGTGGAGATCTTCACCTCCAAGGCGCCGGACGCGGGCCCGAGCCGGGACTGGCTGGGCTTCGTCAAGAGCGCCCGGGCCCGCAACAAGATCAGGCACTGGTTCTCCAAGGAGCGGCGGGAGGCCGCGGCGGAGACCGGCAAGACCGCGATCGCCCGGGCCATGCGCAAGCAGGGCCTGCCGCTGCAGCGGATGGCCACCGGCGACGCGCTGCTCGCCATCGCCACCGAGATGCGCTTACGCCGACCTGTCCGCGCTGTACGCGGCCGTCGGCGAGGGCCACGTCAGCGCCCAGTCCGTGGTCAGCAAGCTGGTCCAGTCGGTGGGCGGCGTGGCGGGCGCCCAGGACGACCTCGCCGAGACCGCGCTGCCGACCCGCCCGCCGCGGCCCAGCCCCGGCACGCGACTCGGGCGTGGTGGTCGAGGGCTCGGCCGACGTCTGGGCCAGGCTGTCCCGCTGCTGCACCCCCGTGCCGGGGGACGAGATCACCGGGTTCGTCACCCGGGGCCACGGTGTCTCGGTGCACCGTGCCGACTGCACCAACCTGCGGCACCTGCTCGACTCCGAGCCGGAGCGCCTGGTGGCGGTCCGCTGGTCGCCGACCGAGGACTCACTGTTCCTGGTCGCGATCCAGGTGGAGGCCCTCGACCGGACCGGGCTGCTGTCCGACGTCACCCGCTCCATCTCGGACCAGCACGTCAACATCCTGTCCGCGTCGGTGACCACGACCAGGGACCGGGTGGCGGTGAGCAAGTTCACCTTCGAGATGGGTGACCCCAAGCATCTCGGTCATGTGCTGCGCGCGGTCCGCGCCGATCGACGGCGTCTACGACGTCTACCGCGTCACGAACTAGCCGGCCGGGGCTACGGACATGGCTACGGCCCGACCGGGCCGGGGTCCGCTGGCCCGGAGCGACCCCGAACCCGATGGCCTAGGCCCGCTGTCACCGGGCCGGGCCCGTGGCCCGGGATGAGGCCCCTGGCTACTCTCACGGCCAGCCCTGGTGGCTGGGGACGCCGCGGCTCGGCCAGCCGTGAACTCGGCCAGGGTGCGTTCGGCTTCGACGAGCCAGGAGCGCCGCGCGTCGAGCGCTTCCTGGGCCTCCTGCACGGCCCGCGCGTTGTCGGCGCCCTGCGCCTTGGCCAGCTGCTCCTCCAGCCCGGTGATGGCGGTGCGGAGCTGGTCGACGGTGCCACGGGCGCGGGCCAGCGCCTCGGGGTTGGAGCGCCGCCACTGGGCGTCCTCCGCCTTGCGCACCGCGTCCTCGATCCGGCGCAGCCCCGACTCCAGCCGCTCGTGCGCCTCCCGCGGCACCGGGCCCGCCTGCTCCCAGCGTTCCTGGATGCCCCGCAGGGCGGCCCGCGCGGCGCGGACATCGGTCACCGGGACGAGCTTCCCGGCCTCCTCCAGCAGCTGGGTCTTGACCTCGGCGTGCTCGCGCAGCGCGGCGTCCTTCGCCGAGTACACCTCCGACCTGGCCCGGAAGAACGTGTCCTGCGCGGTCTTGAACCGGGCCCACAGCTCGTCCTCGTCCGCCCGGGCCGCCCGGCCCGCCGCCTTCCAGGACCGCATCAGCTCACGGAAGGCGGCGGCGGTGACGGCCCAGTCGGTGGAGTCGGCGAGCGCCTCCGCCTCCGCGCAGAGCTTCTCCTTGCGCGACCGGCTTCGTCGCGCTCCTCGGTCAGTTCGGCGAAGTAGGCCTTGCGGCGCTTGTTGAACGCATTGCGGGCCGCCGACAGCCGTTTCCACAGCGCGGTCTCCACCGCGCGGTCGGCGCGCGGCGCGGCCTTCCATTCCTCCAGCAACTGCCGCAGCCGCTCGCTGCTGTTCTTCCAGTGCGTCGCCTCGGCCGCGATCTGCTCGGCCTCGGCGACGATGGCCTCCTTGATGCTCCTGGCCTCGGTGCGCACCTGGTCACGCTGCGCGCGGACCTCCTCCTGGCGCTCGTCCACCTTCCCGGTCAGCGCCTCCAGCCGGGCCTGAAGCGGCCGAGGTCGCCGATCGCGTGCGCGTCGGTCACCGACGGCCAGCAGCCGCTCGATCGCCGCACGGGCCTGGGAGGGCGACAGATCGGTGGTGGTGATCCGCTGCTCGAGCAGGCTGATCTCGGTGTCCAGCGACTCGAACTTTCGCTGGTAGAAGGCGAGCGCCTCCTCGGGGCTGCCGGCCTGCCACGACCCGATCACCCGCTCCCCGTCGGCGGTGCGCACGTAAACCGTGCCGTCGGCGTCCACCCGGCCCCACGGATCGTTGGCGCTGGTCACCGTGAACCTCCTGCTCAGACCCGGACCCCGGTAAGGGTGTGTCAGGCCTTAGTAATAGTGACACTTTCGATGGTGACCTTCTCCTTCGGATGGCCATCACCGTTGCCGTTGCTGTTGTCTGTGCCTGCCTTGGCCACATTCTGGATGATTCCCAGTCCGCCGACGATTTCGCCGAACGGCGTGTAGCTCGGCGGCAGCGTTGTCGAATTGCGATATACGAGGAAGAACTGGCTCCCGTTGGTGCCCGGCCCGGCGTTCGCCATGGCCACCGTGCCCGCCGTGTACTTGGCCCCGGTCAGGTTCTCGTTGGCGAACTTGTAGCCCGGGACCGCCGCTGCCCGTCCCGGTGGGGTCGCCGCACTGCAGCACGAAGATGCCCGCGGTGGTGAGCCGGTGGCAGGGGGTGTTGTTGAAGTAGTTCTTCGCCGCCAGGTAGATGAACGAGTTGACGGTGCATGTCGCCTTGGTGATTGAGCAGGTCCAGGACGATCGTGCCGCGGTTGGTCTTGATCGTGGCCTGGTAGCTCTGGCGCCCTTGTAGGCGGCTTGGCCGGCGGTACGCCCACCTTGCGGGCAGCCGTCCCGCTCGGGGTGTACGTGCAGTGCGTCGCGGGCTCGGCGACCAGCGGCTGGCCGACGGCGTGGGGGTGGGGTCGGGGCCGCGGTGGGCGTGGGCACCGCGGTGGGGGTGGGCGCGGCGGCCGCGGCGGTCTTGCCGCCGCCGCCCGCGAAGGCGACGTAGGTGCCGCCGCCCAGCGCGACCACCGCGCAGCAGACGGCCACGATGATGCCGATCTGCCGCCATCGGTGGTCTGCTGGCTCCGCCTGGCCTGCTGCCGCGCGTAACGCTCGCGGGCGAGCTTGCGCTGGCGCTCCTTTTTCCCCGCCACGCTGCCGCCCTCCTTCCTTGAGTATGCAACGGTGTTTCTGATCTGCGAAACTTCGCGAATCGTACCCGGCGTTGGCGAGAAAACGGCGGCGCTGTTATCGGTTCGTCGCGCGGGCGGGCGGATCGGTAGCCTGGAGGCGCTCCGCCCACCCGACCGAACCACTTTCTCCAGGGGAGGATCACCCGTGCTCATCGCCGGGTTCCCGGCCGGTTCATTCGCCACCAACTGCTATGTCGTGGCCCCCGGTCCGGGTGAGGAGTGCCTCATCATCGACCCTGGGCAGGACGCCGAGCCGGGCGTCACCGAACTCCTCGCCGAGCACCGGCTGCGGCCGGTGGCGGTGCTGGCGACCCACGGCCACGTCGACCACATCTGGTCGGTGGCGCCGGTGTGCGGCGCCCGGGGCATCCCCGCCTACATCCACCCGGCCGACCGGGACGCTGCTCTCCGACCCCGCCCAGGGCTTCCCGCTGGCGGTTGGGCAGCAGTTGTTCCGTGGGCTGACGTTCACCGAGCCCGACGACGTGATCGAGCTGGCCGACGGGATGACGCTGCGGCTGGCCGGGCGTCGAGCTCGTGGTGGACCACGCACCCGGGCACACGCCGGGCTCGGTGACGTTCCGAGCCAGCCCGGCGAGCAGGTGCTGTTCTCCGGTGATCTGCTGTTCGCGGGCTCGATCGGCCGCACCGACTTGCCCGGCGGTGACTACCCGGCCATCCTGGACAGCCTGTCCCGGGTGTGCCTGACCGCTCCCGGACGACACGCACGTGCTGCCCGGGCACGGGCCGCAGACGACCATCGGCGCCGAACGCGCCACAAACCCGTTCCTGACCGGGCTTACTCCCGGCGCCGTCGCAGCGCTCCGGGGCGGCCGGCCAGGCCCCGGGCCGCAGGGGCGAGGGCTGTGACGAAAGAGGCTGATCACGCGATGATTCGATCCCACGGGGCGGGAACGCTGCGCCGAGGCCCAGGCCGGGGAGCGGGTGACCCTGGCGGGCTGGGTGGCGCGCCGCCGGGACCACGGCGGCGTGGTCTTCATCGACCTGCGCGACGCCAGCGGCGTGGTGCAGGTGGTGTTCCGCGGCGAGGGTGAGGACCGGCCCGAGCACGCGCTGCGCGCCGAGTTCTGCATCCGGGTGTCCGGCGAGGTGCGCGAGCGGCCGGCCGGGAACGAGAACCCGGAACTGCCCACCGGGCAGATCGAGGTCGTCGCGGCCGAGCCTGGAGGTGCTGGCCGAGTCCGACCCGCTGCCCTTCCCGGTCGAGGGAGCCGGGGAACTGAGCGAGGATAGTCCGGCTGCGGTACCGCTACCTGGACATCCGGCGGGCCGGAGACGGCCGCCGCCCTGCGCGCTCCGCTCCGAGGCGTCCTACCTGGCCGGCGACGTCATGCGGGAGCACGGCTTCGTCTACGTGGAGACCCCCTACCTGACCCGGTCCACCCCGGAGGGTGCACGGGACTTCGTGGTGCCGGTCCGGCTGCGCCCCGGTTCCTGGTACGCGCTGCCGCAGTCCCCGCAGTTGTTCAAGCAGCTGCTGATGGTCGGCGGGCTGGAGCGCTACTACCAGCTCGCCCGCTGTTTCCGCGACGAGGACTTCCGCGCCGACCGGCAGCCGGAGTTCACCCAGATCGACATCGAGATGAGCTTCGTCACCCGGGAAGACGTCATCACCGTGGCCGAGGACCTGGTCGGCGCGGCTGTGGGCGGAGCTGGCCGGGTACCAGATCCCCCGCCCGATTCCCCGGATGACCTACGCCGACGCCATGCGCAGGTTCGGGTCCGACAAGCCGGACCTGCGGTTCGGCTGCGAGCTGGCCGACCTGACCGGCTACTTCGGCCAGACCGCCTTCCGGGTGTTCCAGGCGCCGCACGTCGGCGCGGTCGTGATGCCCGGCGGGGCGGGCCAGTCCCGCCGGGAGTTCGACGGCTGGCAGGAGTGGGCCCGCTCCCGCGGTGCCCGCGGCCTGGCGTACGTGCTGATCGGCCCGGACGGGGCCGTCTCGGACAGCGGCCCGGTGGCCCGGCACCTGTCGGGCACCGAGCGGGCCGGGCTGGCCCGGGCGGCCGGCGCGGCACCGGGCGACTGCGTGTTCTTCGCGGCCGGCCCGGCCGCCCAGGCGCGCGCGCTGCTCGGCGCGGCACGCGTGGAGATCGGCCACCGGCTCGGGCTCATCGACCCGGCCGCCTGGTCGTTCCTGTGGATCGTGGACCCGCCCATGTTCGAGGAGGACGGCGAGGGCGGCTGGACCGCGGTGCACCACCCGTTCACCGCGCCGCTGCCCGAATGGGCGGACAAGTTCCCCGTCGAGCCGGACAAGGCGCTCGCCGACGCCTACGACCTTGTCCTCAACGGCGTGGAGATCGGCGGGGGCAGCCTGCGTATCCACCGCCAGGCCATGCAGGAACAGGTCTTCGACGTGATCGGGCTGTCGCCGGAGCAGGCGAAATCCCAGTTCGGCTTCCTGCTCGAGGCCTTCCGCTACGGTGCGCCGCCGCACGGCGGGATCGCGTTCGGCTGGGACAGGACGCTGATGCTGCTGGCCGGGCGGGACACGATCCGGGACGTGATCGCGTTCCCCAAGGCGGCATCCGGGACTCGACCCGCTCACCGGGGCGCCGACGCCGATCACGCCCGGCTCAGCGCAGGGAAGCGGGCATCGACGCCGCTGCCGCCGCCGGAGACACCCCGCCTGACAACCTCCGCCGCGCTCGCGGGCCGCACCGGAGCCCCTTGTCACGGCGCGGGGGATACGCTCGGGACGTGGCCAGAACGGCGGGTGACGGGCAGGCCGAGAGCCTGTTTGACGCGGCGGCGACGGGAAGCGGAGGATGCCGCCGCGCCGCTTGCCGTCCGGATGCGGCCGCGCAGCCTGGATGAAGTCGTCGGGCAGCGGCACCTGACCGGCCCCGGGGCGCCGTTCCGCAAGCTCATTGATCATGACGCGGCGATGTCGGTGGTGCTGTGGGGGCCGCCGGGAACCGGGAAGACCACCCTTGCCCACGTGGTGAGCGAGGTGACCAGGCGGCGCTTCACCGAACTGTCGGCGGTCACCGCGGGCGTCAAGGACGTGCGGGCGGCCATCGACGACGGCCCGCCGCGACCCTGGGGATGACCGGCACCCAGACCGTCCTGTTCATCGACGAGGTGCACCGGTTCAACAAGGCCCAGCAGGACGCCCTGCTGCCCGCGGTGGAGAACCGCTGGGTCTCGTTCATCGGCGCGACCACGGAGAACCCGTTCTTCTCCGTCGTGGGGCCACTGCTGTCCCGGTCACTGCTGCTCACCCTGGAACCGCTCAGCGACGAGGACGTGCGCGCGGTGATCACCCGGGCGGTGGCCGACGAGCGCGGGCTGGCCGGGTCGGTCACGCTCACCGGTGACGCCGCCGATCACCTCGTGCAAGCTGGCCGGCGGCGACGCCCGGCGGGCGCTGACCTACCTGGAATCGGCCGCGCTCGGCCTGCCCCAGGGGGCCGAGATCGGCCTGGCGGCGCTGGAGCGCGCGGTGGACCGGGCCGCGGTCCGCTACGACCGCGACGGCGACCAGCATTACGACGTCATCAGCGCGTTCATCAAGAGCATCCGCGGCAGCGATGCCGACGCCGCACTGCACTACCTGGCCCGGATGATCGAAGCGGGGGAGGACCCGCGGTTCATCGCCAGGCGGCTGATCGTGCACGCGAGCGAGGACGTCGGCATGGCCGACCCGTCCGCGCTCGGCGTCGCGGTCGCGGCGGCACACGCGGTCGAGTTCGTCGGGCTCCCCGAGGCCAGGATCAACCTGGCCCAGGCGACCATCCACCTAGCCCTGGCGCCGAAGTCGAACGCGGTGATCAAGGCGATCAACGCGGCGGCCGGTGACGTACGGGCCGGGCTGACCGGGCCGGTGCCCGCCCATCTGCGGGACAGCAGTTACCGGGGCGCCGCCCGTATCGGCCATGGCGAGGGCTACCAGTACCCGCATGACTTCGCCGACGGCGTCGTGGCGCAGCAGTACGCGCCCGACGCACTGGCCGGCCGCCAGTACTACGAGCCGTCCCGGCACGGCGCCGAGGCCCGTTACTCGGAGCGGTCGGAGCGGATCCGCGCGATCCTGGGCAGGTCAGCGGAGGTCACCGAACGCTGACCCCGCGCTCAGGCAGGCGGTAGGGTCGGGCGGGTGGAGATTCGGGCATGCTGACCGCGGTCTGGGTGGCGGTCGTGGC
This sequence comes from uncultured Actinomycetes bacterium, assembly GCA_963725125.1. Lineage (GTDB taxonomy): Bacteria > Actinomycetota > Actinomycetes > Streptosporangiales > Streptosporangiaceae > DASXKD01. Next base: position 14,799 of record CAVRXW010000064.1, on the reverse strand, counting down.
CGCGGCGGCGGCTTTCGTGACCGCGGCCGGCGTGGCGGTGTACGTCATGCTGAAGGCCGCCCGGCTGATGTCGGAGACCTCCGCCGCGGTCGCCGGCCTGCGTGAGCGCGGCGACCTGCTGATCGAGCGGGCCAACGCCACCATCGACCAGGCAGGCGAGCAGATCGCCAGGACCGGGACCGTCACCGCCAGCATGGCGGGCGTCACCGCCGCCATGGCCGAGCTTGGCGGCCAGGTCGCTGCCGTGGCACCTGCCCTTCCCGCGGCCGGGGCCACCAGCGGGCCGCTGGCCTGGGCCGCGGCCCTGGCGTACGGGGTCCGCTGGGCACTCGGGAACCGTGGGGCGCCCGGCGGGAACATGCCGCGGCCAACGGGGCACACCGGGCGATGGGGGCGCTGGGCGGACCGGCCGGGCAGCGCGGCGGACCGGCCGGGCAGCGCGGCGGACCGGCCGGGCAGCGCGGCGGGGCGGCCGGGCCGTGACACCGGGCGCCGGGCCGCGCTGGCCAGCCGGGGCAACGGGACCCCGCGATGATCCGCAGGCTGTTCTGGCTGCTGCTCGGGGCCGTGCTCGGCGTGGCCGGTTACCGCAAGGCGACGGCGGTCGCCCGCTCGCTGCGGCCGGCGCCGCCGGCCAGCGCCATCGCCGGGTTCGCCGCCGACGTCCGTGAGGGCATGGCGCTCTACCGGGGACGGCAGGCCCAGCCGCCAGCACCTACCCTCGAAGGTCACGGGCGCCGCGGGCTGCCCGCGGGCCGTGCCCCGGGCGCGCCGCCGCGCCCGGCCGCCCACCACCACGACGAACGACAAGGATGGCCGCTGATGGAGTCGGCAGAGATCGTCCGCCGTTTCCTGACCTATTTCGAGCAGCAGGGGCACGCGATCGTGCCCTCGGCCAGCCTGGTCGCCGAAGACCCCACGCTGATGTTCGTCGTCGCCGGGATGCAGCCCTTCAAGCCCTACCTCCTCGGCCAGCAGACGCCCCCGTGGAAGCGGGTAGCCGACGTGCAGAAGTGCCTGCGCACGCTGGACATCGAAGAGGTCGGCAAGACCACCAGGCATGCCACCTTCTTCCAGATGCTCGGCAACTGGTCGTTCGGCGACTACTTCAAGGAGCAGATGATCCCGTGGGCGTGGGAACTGCTGACCCGGCCGGAGGCTGACGGCGGGTTCGGGTTCCCCGAGGACCGGCTCTGGGCGACCGTGCTGCCCGACGACACCGAGTCCTTCGGCGATCTGGCGGCACGTGGTCGGCCTGCCGGAGAGCCGCATCCAGTTCCGCGGGCTCAAGGACAACTACTGGCACATGGGCGTGCCGGGGCCGGGCGGTCCCTGCTCGGAGATCTACTACGACCGCGGCCCGGAATACGGCCGCGACGGCGGCCCGGAAGCGGACGAGGACCGCTTCCTGGAGATCTGGAACTGCGTCTTCATGCAGGACGTGCTCAGCGCGGTCCGGGCCAAGGACGACTTCGACGTCCAGGGCCCGCTGCCGTTCAAGCAACGTGGACACCGGCATGGGCCTGGAACGGATGGCCTCCATCCTGCAGGGCGTCGACAACCTCTACGAGATCGACACCACCTGGAAGATCCTCGACCGGGCGGCCGAGCTGACCGAGCAGAAGTACGGTGCGGACCACCGCACCGACGTGGCCCTGCGGGTGGTCGCCGACCACGTCCGCAGCGCGGTCATGCTGGTCGAGGACGGGGTGCTGCCCAGCAACGAGGCGCGTGGTTACGTGCTGCGCCGGATCCTGCGCCGCAGTATCCGCAACCTGCGGCTGCTGTCCGGCGGGCAGCGCGGCGGCAGCGGTGGCATGCCGTCCCGCCGGGACCGGGAGAACGAGCACTACCTGCACGAGCTGACGGCGGCGACGATCGGCGCGATGGCGCCGCAGTTCCCCGAGCTGCACCGCGGACGCGGCGAAGATCCACGCGGTGATCGACGCGGAGGAGGCGGCGTTCGCCGCGACGCTGCGCACCGGGACGGCGATCTTCGACGCCGCGGTCGGCGAGGTCAAGCGGCGGGGTGGCGCGGCGCTGTCCGGCGACCAGGCATTCCAGCTCCACGACACCTACGGCTTCCCGATCGACCTGACCCTGGAGATGGCCAGCGAGCAGGGCCTGGCCGTCGACGAGGACGGGTTCCGGCGGCTGATGGGCGAGCAGCGCCGCCGGGCCAAGGACGACTCGCGGGCGAAGAAGACCGGCAACGCCGACATCTCGGTGTTCACCGCGCTGCTCGAGCAGTCCGGCAAGGTCACGTTCACCGGGTACGAGGAGTCCTCCGGCGAGGCGACGGTCATCGGCCTGCTGGTGAACGGCGCGCCGGTCCCGGCGGCGGGCGCCGGGACCGAGGTGGAGGTGGTGCTGGACCGCACCCCCTTCTACGCCGAGGGCGGCGGCCAGCTCGCGGACACCGGGATCATCAGGACGGCCGGGCCGACCGGCGGCGCGGGCAGCCAGGTCGAGGTGCGCGACGTGCAGGCGCCGGTGCCCGGCCTGATCGTGCACCGCGGGGTGGTCACCGAGGGCGAGGCCGCGGTCGGGGCGCCCGCCTACGCCGAGATCGACGTCGAGCGGCGCCGGGCCGTGTCCCGCTCGCACACCGCGACCCATCTCATCCACCGGGCGTTCCGCGGCGCGCTCGGCGAGTCGGCCGCGCAGGCGGGCTCGGAGAACTCGCCGGGCCGGCTGCGGCTCGACTTCACCGCCTCCGGCGCGGTGCCGCCCTCGGTGCTGCGGGACGTCGAGGAAGAAGTCAACACCGTGCTCATCGACGACCTCGCGGTCCGGGCGTTCACCGCGCCGCTGGACGAGGCGCGGGCGATGGGCGCGCTCGCGCTGTTCGGCGAGAAGTACGGCGACGAGGTCCGGGTGGTCGAGGTCGGCGACTACTCCCGTGAGCTGTGCGGCGGCACCCACGTGGTGCGCTCGGGCCAGCTCGGGCTGGTGAAGATCCTCGGCGAGGCCTCCATCGGCTCCGGCGTCCGCCGGGTCGAGGCGCTGGTCGGCACGGACGCGTTCCGGTACCTCGCCACCGAGAGCCTGCTGGTGAGCCAGCTGTCCGAGCAGCTCAAGGCGCGCCGTGAGGAACTCCCCGAGCGGGTCTCCGCCCTGGTGGCCAGGGTCCGCGACGCCGAGCGGGAGCTGGACCGGCTGCGCTCGGCCGAGCTGCTCGGCGCCAGCGCCGGCCTGGCCGCCGGCGCGGCGGACATCGGCGGGGTGGCCTTCGTCGCGCACCAGGTGCCCGCGGGTACCGGCGCTGACGGGATTCGCACGCTCGCCCTCGACGTGCGCGGGCGGCTCGGCGACCGGCCCGCCGTCGTCGTCGTGGCCGGCGTCCCGGCGGACCGCCCGTCCGTCGTCGTCGCCGTCAACGAGCGCGCGCGGGAGCGCGGCCTGGCGGCCGGTGCCCTGGTCAAGAGGGCCGCCGCGGCGCTGGGCGGTGGCGGCGGTGGCCGCGACGACGTGGCCCAGGGTGGCGGCGCGCCGGTCGGTGACAGCGGATCGGCCGCTGCTTGACGAGGCATTTAGCGTGGTACGGGCGGTTGTAACAGACATGGCAGGACATGGTGGCGTAGCTTGAGAACGTGCTACAGCCCCCCCGCAGAGCTGGCGCGCTCCTGGACCCGCGGGCCAGGTGCGTGAGGACGGGCGTCCGGCTCGCCATCGACTTCGGGTCGGCACGCATCGGAGTGGCCCGCTGCGACCCGGATGGCCTGCTGGCCAGCCCGCTGGCGACGGTGGCGCGCGGCCATGGCGACCTGGACGGGCTGGCCGCCCTGGCCGCGGAGCAGGGTGCCGATCGAGGTCATCGTCGGGCTGCCGACCGGCCTGTCGGGCCGCCCGGGCGCCGCCGCGGCGCAGGCCAGGTCGTTCGCCGTGTCTCTCGCTGCCCGGCTGGCGCCCCTGCCGGTACGGCTGGTGGACGAGCGGTTCACCACGGTGCTCGCCCATGACGCGCTGCGCCAGGGCGGGCGCGGATCGCGGCAGCGCCGCACGCAGGTGGACAAGGCCGCCGCGGCGCTCATCCTGCAGGGGGCACTGGACGCGGAGCGCGTCCACCGGCCGAGCCTGCCGGTGAACTGGTGGTGTCAGCCTCCGGAGCCGGGGGATGACCCGCCACCGCAGGAACGACCCAGACGATCGACGAGGACGCGCCCTGGCGTGCCGGGACTACGAGAGCGCACCCCGGAGGCCCAGCCCGGCCGCCGGCTACGGCTCGGAGTCCTGGGACGGCCCGCCGCGCGGCGCCGAGCGGCCCGCCCGTCGCGCCCTCGGCACGTCCAGCGGCCGGGACGACGGCGCCGGCGAGGCGACCGGGCCGCCGTGGGAGCGCCGCCCGCGCTGGGATGACTGCCAGGCGGAGCGAGGCGGCGCCAGCCCCGGCGGCCAGACGCGATGACAGCGGGCATCCGTCCGGGCCCGCTGCCCCGGGTGTCTCGGGCCCGATGCCGCGGGTGCTCGCCGGATGCTGGCCGGGTGCGCTCGTCGGGGCCGTTGCCGCCGGTGCCGGATTCCTGGGGCGCGGAACGGCCCCCGGCGGCTCACCGGGCCCCGCGGGACGGCGACTTCCGCGGCCGCTCCTACGGCAGCGAGCGCTCCGGCGACGGCTACTCCGCCGAGCCCTACGTGGACCGGGCGGATCCCGGCTACCCGAACGGCGGCCCCGCCTACCCGGGCCGCCACGATGACGCGCCCTACCTGCGCACCGGCCTCACCGACCCCGGCTACGGCGGCGGCCGCGACCCGGGCCGGGGCCACCCGGAGCGAGATTCCGGCTATCCGGAGGCCAGCCACCGCGGCCCGTCCCAGGGCCGGGATGAATACGGGCGCGATGAGCACCACGGCGACCGGGGTTACGGCGACGAGTCCCGGCTACGCCGAGCGGGACTACCCCGGGGAGCACGGCTACTCCGGAGGGCCCGGCTACCCGCGCGGCGGGCTACCCCGGCCAGGACGGCTACCCCGGCAGGACTATGACTACCCGGACCAGGCAGGCTACGCCGGGGAGCCGGGCTACCCGGACCACGACGGCTACCCGGCCGAGGGCGGTTACCCGGCCAGACGACAACCGCTTACTCGCCTCCGGCGACGGCTACCCGGTGGCCAGGGTGACGGCTACCCGGGCCACGACGACACCGGCTACCAGCCGCCGGTGACTACCCGGCAGGCCACGACCAGCCCGAGCCGCACCGCGACCGGTACGACCGGGTGGTCCCGGATGGCCCCGATGATCATGGGTATGGTGACCGCGGGGGCTGGTACGGGGACGTGGACGAGGACCAGGCCTGGGGGGATGACGAGTACGACGAGAGCCTCCTGCCCGGGTTCAGCGAAGGCGAGGACTTCCGCCGCGCCCGCGGGCCCGCCGCCCGGGGCCCGCCGACCGTGAGCCCCGCAGGCGAGCGCGGCGGCCGCGCCGCGCCGCCGCGCAGCCGCCCGCGCGGGGGACGGCCGAAGAAGCGCAAGAGCGCGATGCGCCGCGCCGCGCCGTGGATCGCCCTGACCGTCCTGGTGGTGGCGCATCCTCGTCGTCGCCGGCGTCGGCTTCTACTACGTCTGGCACAACTACCTGCACCCGCCGGACTACTGGGGCCGGGCACCGGCATCGTCACGGTCGCACATCAAGTCCGGCGAAACCGCCACCCAGGTGGGCGCAGCAACTGCTGGCAACAGGGCGTGGTCGCGAGCGTCCGCGCCTTCTCCAACGCGGCCAAGGACAGCGGCCAGGGCAGCGCCCTGGAGCCGGGCGACTACCGGCTGCACAAGCACATGGCCGCCGACGCTGGCGTTCGCGCTGCTGCTGAAGCCCTCCTCCCGGGTCCAGCTCACGTGACCTGGTCCCCGAGGGGCATGCGGCTGTACGAGATCATCGCGCTGCTCGGCAAGAAGACCGGCAACCTGAAGGGCTACCAGCAGGCGATCAAGAACATCTCGGCGCTCGGCCTGCCCTCCTACGCCAAGGGAAACCCCGAGGGGTACCTGTTCCCCGCCACCTACACCGATCCAGCCCGGCACCTCGCCGACCAGGTGCTGCGGGAGATGGTCGCAGCGGTTCGGCCAGGAGGCGGCGAGCGTCGACCTGGCCGCGGTGGCGGCACACGACCAGGTCAGCGAGGGCGACATCATCACGGTCGCCAGCATCTGGTCCAGGCGGAGGGCAAGCGGCCCAAGGACCTGCCGAAGATCGCCCGGGTGATCTACAACCGGCTGAACGCACAAGATGCTGCTCCAGCTGGACAGCACCGTGCTGTACGCGCGGCACTCCCGGGCCGCCGACGTCACGATCGCGCAGACGCAGGACACCAAGTCGCCGTACAACACCTACCTGCACGCGGGCCTGCCCCCGGGGCCGATCGACAGCCCCGGCGACGCCGCCATCGAGGCCGCGCTGCACCCGACAGAAGGGCGCACTGGCTGTACTTCCTGACGGTGAACCCGAAGACCGGGCAGACCAAGTTCACCGACAGCTACTCGGTGTTCGAGACCTACGTGCAGGAGCTGAACGCCTACAACGCGAGCCCATCACTAGGAGCCTGCCGGCTAAGCTCCTCCGGGATGAAGGCCGCGGTCCTTGGTTCGCCCATCGCGCACTCGCTGTCGCCGGTGCTGCACCGGGCGGCCTACCGGGCGCTCGGCCTGACCGGCTGGTCCTACCAGGCGATCGAGTGCGACGAGGCGGGGCTGCCCGCGCTGCTGGCGGGCTGCGGGCCGCAGTGGGCCGGGCTGTCGCTGACCATGCCGCTCAAGCGCGCCGTGCTGCCGCTGCTCGACGCGACCGAGCCCGCTGGCCCGCGAGGTCGGCGCCGCCAACACCGTCGTGTTCGCCGGCGGCCGGCGCCATGGGCACAACACCGACGTGCCCGGCATGATCGCCGCCCTGGCCGAGGCCGGCATCACCGGGGCGCCGCGCGACGGTGCTGATCCTCGGCGGCGGTGCGACCGCCTGCTCCGCGCTGGCCGCCGTGCGCGGCCTCGGCGCGGCGCAGGTGACCGTCGCGGTCCGCGATCCGGCCCGCGCCCGGACCTGCTGGCCGCCGCCGCGCGGCTCGGCGTCGCGGTCACCCTCACCCGCTTCGACCGACCCGCCGGACGGCGCTCCCGACCTGCTCATCTCCACCGTCCCCGCCGGTGCCGCCAATATTTATGCCGAACGAATAGCCCGCGGTGACCTGGTCCCCAGGCACCTGCTCGACGTGGTCTACCACCCGTGGCCGACCGCGCTGGCGACAGCGGCCGCCCGCCGGCTGGCACAGCGTGGCCGGCGGTTTCGCGCTGCTCCTGCACCAGGCCGCCGGCCAGGTCACCCTGATGACCGGCAGACCAGGCCCCGGTCGAGGCCATGCGCACCGCCGGTGCGGCCGCCCTGACTATCGGCCCACCGGCGGTGACGGGGAAGGGCGGCCTGGCGGCTGCGGAATACCTGCTTAGCGCCGGATTGCTGTTAACCTTGCCTGACGACCAGCCGGGCTAACACCGTGCTGGCGCGTAAGCGGAGGACCACCTCCCACCTGGCTGGCCTTAGGCCGGCGGGTACGCTCGCCGAAGGCTGGCGGGCAGGCCGGACGCGGCGGAGCCGGTACACGCGTAGCGCGCGGGACCGGGGCCGTGGCGTTGCGGGTCCGTGGACGCGTGCCTGTCTTCCGTGGGCCGGCCGGGACACGGGAAAGGGTGGGCTCCGCGTGCGCGGCATGCGGGGCCTTTTGCGTGTGGCGGTGAGCCTGCGGGGAGGGCACGCACCGGCCGGTCGCGCCGTCCCTGTCAGCGCAGGGGCGGGATGACAGGAGAAGCCAAGGAGGTCACATCAGCGTCGAACCACGTATTAACGAGCGCATCCGGGTTCCCGAAGTCCGGCTTGTCGGCCCGAACGGCGAGCAGGTAGGGAATCGTAAGCATCAACGATGCGCTCCGGCTGGCCCAGGAAGCCGACCTCGACCTGGTCGAGGTGGCGCCCACCGCCCGGCCGCCGGTCTGCAAGCTCATGGACTACGGCAAGTTCAAGTACGAGTCCGCGCTCAAGGCCAGGGAATCTCGCAAGAACCAGGCTCAAACGATCATCAAGGAGATCAAGCTCCGGCCGAAGATCGACCCGCACGACTACGGCACCAAGAAGAGTCACGTCGAGCGGTTCCTGCGGCAGGGCGACAAGGTCAAGGTGACGATCATGTTCCGCGGGCGTGAGCAGTCCCGGCCCGAGCTCGGGCTTCCGGCTGCTGCAGCGCCTCGCCGGCGACGTCGAGGAACTCGGATTCGTGGAATCGCAGCCCCGGCAGGACGGCCGCAACATGATCATGGTGATCGGTCCGCACCGGAGAAAGAGCGAGGCCCGCAGCGAGGCCCGCGCCGAGCGGGCGACCCGCGACGCGGAGCACGGTGAGCGTCCGATTTCGCGATCACGCGCGGCCGTGCGGGACGCGGACGCGGCCGAGCACCTCGCTGAGGCCGCAGCATGCCGCTGAGGCGCAGCCCGCTGAGCCGCAGCACGCTGAACCGCAGCACGCTGAGGCCGGCGAGGCCAGTGCAGGGCGCGGAGCCAGCCGCGGCCGCGAGCGTCGCGGAGCCGTAAGCAAGGCCGCCGGAGGCCAAGAAGGTCGCCGAAGGCCGAGCAGGTCGCCGGAGGCCGAGGAGGCCCCGAAGGCCGAGGAGGCCCCGAAGGCCGAGCAGGCCCCGGAAGCCGAGGAGGCCCCGGAAGCCGAGGAGGCCCCCGCACGGCCCAAGCCAGCCCCGGTGGCCCGGTCGGGCCCGGCCAGGGTGGCGGCCGCGTCGAGGGCTAGCGCCAGGAGCTGAGCCGGCCTGGCCCACCAGGCAGTGTGCCTTAATCGGGGCCACTGCCAGGTAGGTCACTGCCGGCAGCCAGCCGGGGCGCGACGAGGACAACACGTCCGCGGCAACGCGGGCGAACGATGGGAAGGCAACGTCCGCGAACGGCGGGAAACCCCGCCGGGTGCGGCACGCAGGATAAAGCCGCGCCACAGGGCGCGCAGGAGACGAAAGACGACGGCGAGCATGCCAAAGATGAAGACGCACAGCGGAGCGAACAAGCGCTTCCGGCTGACCGGTACCGGGAAGGTGCTGCGCCGTCGCGCGAACCGCAAGCACCACTTCGAGCACAAGTCGAGCCGGGTCACCCGGCGGCTGGCTGGCGAAGTTGAGCTTGCCCCCGCAGACGCAAAGAAGATCAAGAAATTGCTGGCTAAGTAGCCCAGCCCGCCCCTAGGGAGTAAGAAGTGGCACGCGTGAAGCGGGCGGTCAACGCCCACAAGAAGCGCAGGGTGGTGCTTGAGCGGGCGAGCGGGTACCGCGGCCAGCGGTCTCGGATGTACCGCAAGGCCAAGGAGCAGATGCTCCACTCGATGACGTACGCCTATGCGGGCCGCAAGGACCGCAAGGGCGCGTTCCGCCGGCTGTGGATCCAGCGCATCAACGCCGCCGCGCGGGCGGACGGCATCACCTACAACCGGTTCGTCCAGGGCCTGAAGGCCGCGGGCGTCGAGGTGGACCGGCGCATGCTCGCCGAGCTCGCGGTGGCGGACCCGGCCGCGTTCTCCGCGCTGGTGAAGGTGGCGAAGGACGCGCTGCCCGAGCCGATCGCCGACAGCGCGCCTGACCCGGTTTCATGATCCTGAAATTCCATCCCCGGATACGCCGGAAAGCCTTCAGGATCATGGGCGCGGGCTGCGCCGCCATGGGTGAGCCGGATGGTGAGTTCTCCGGGCCGGAGCTGACCAGCATCCGCTCACCGCGGGTCAAGGCTGCCCGGCAGCTCGGCAAGCGGGCGCTGCGACTGCGGGCCAGGTCGTTCCTGGCCGAGGGCCCCCAGAGGCGCGGCCGACGTACGGACTCGTCAGCCAGGTAAACGCAGCGTCGATCTCGTCGCGCGTCACGCCGTGCGTGCTACCCTCAGCGGCCAGGCGATCGTCGAGCAAAGTGAGCGCGACGTCGGCGGTGAGTCGCGGCGTCGAGGCGCTGTCGCCGATGTTGTACGCCATGCTCTGCTGCGCGAGGCCGATCTGGGCGAGCAGCGAGGCTACCACGCGCAGCCGTTTCGCGGGGCCGTGAATCAGCGCCCACTCGATATCGTCAAGGAAACCCGCCGCATAGCCCGCTACAAAAAGCTCGCGCATCAGCGAACAGTCGAGGCGCAACGTGGCCGCGCGAACGAGGTCATCGACCGTCCAGGCCGCGACGCCGTGCGTGCGCATCTCCGAAACGAAGGTAACCTGGTCGTGGAACGCCGGCGCTACCAGCACACAGAACTGCGCGTGATACGGCTCGCGATACTTCGCCGCCTCGGCGACGGCATCGGAGTTGACGATGTGGTCGGGCTGCTCGAGCTTGCATTCGATCATCACGCGATAGCGGAGTTCGCCGAGCAAGGCATCGGCGTAGCCGTCGGGCGCATCGTTGCCGCCGACGTGCGTCGTTATAAAGCCAAACAGCTCGAATGCCGCGCAGACGGCGCACTCGAAGGCATCCGGATCTGATCCCGACGCGGCCGTTCGCAGCCTGCCGATCGCGACCCCAGCCATCACTGGCGGCTCCGTCGGAATCGTGAGAGCTGGCAGCCCGGTGGTGTCGATAGCCGGCCAGTCGTCTATGGGGCGGTTGAGTCGAAAACGACGGTCGGCGTCTTCGACGAAGAGCGGCTTGTTGCCGCGCCCCAGCGTCCGCTGGATGTACTGGGAGAGCGCCGTATAGATGTACTTGCGCGTCTGATGCGCGAAGAAACCGCGCTTCAATCCCTCTGCGTAGATCTCAGCGGCCGACCGCGGCCTCCCGTCGGCCAAAATCGCTAATGCCGCGTCGAGCATCGGGCTCGGCGGGCCTATGATCGAGGCTGGTTTCACGATAGCAGCACCTCCTAAGCGATAGTTGTAGCGCTAAGGAGCAGAAAACGGCATAGTTAAAATTCGACTAGATACTCTCCGGCACAAATGGTGTACGCTCCGCTCCGAATGCAGAGCGATACCGCGGTCATGCCGCAGGTTCTAACGCACTACCGGCTGGTGGGGCCTCTGATCGAGGAATCCTTCGCGGACACCCCGATCGTCTTTGCCAGCTATCCCCATGGCCTAGATCAGCAGGCCCATTACCAAGTGACAACGGTTCCGCTGAGCGTGAACAAACTGCTGTGGCTGATTCATTCGCACTACGCGATTGAGTTCTTCACCTGGGCGCCGAAGCTGCTCGACGTAGCCGCGCTCCGATTCGGGCGGATCGTTCTCGCAGCGCCGCCGGGCGTGGAGTTCGAGCGCGTAAAGCTCGCGGCGTTAGCAATACGCGCCCTGCTGTTCGATGTCGCGAAGCTCGAAGCTGTCCCGCTGCTCGACGGCGGCACGGGAATGGCGCTCTGGATTCCCTTCGCCGACGCGCCGCAAGCCGACGTTCTCCGCCCCTGGTTACACCAGTTGTGCAACCGCGCCGTCGCGTTGCACCGCGATCTCGTCTCGACCGCGTTCAACACCCACCACGACGGCCGCGTCCATCTGCACGTGGAGAGCAACGCTGCCGGCCACTACAGCGCAGTGCCCTACAGCCTGCGTGGCCCCAATTTAACCGTCTGTGTGCCGATCCGCTGGGACGAACTCGGCTCAGTCGCGAGCGCCGGCGCGTTCCGATTCGACGCGATTCCAGCGCGGCTGCGTGGCGTCGGAGAAATCTTTGCGAGCGAGGCCAAGCTCATTGCAGGGCAGACGTTTCGGGGCGTGCCATCGACGTAATCGCTATGTAAGAATGCCGGGATAATCGTCATAACAATTTAGACGAAGGATCCTTCGTGGCGGATTAGCAGGTTAAGGTTACATCATGGCGATGTGACCAACCGAAAGTCCGCCTCGCTGGAGGCTCTCTCAGCGGCGATCCGACGGCGCCGTTTGGCGCTCGGCCTCACCCAAGAGGACGTTGCTTTCCAAGCGGGATTGAGTGTTCGGCATTATCAGTCGCTGGAGTCGGGCGCCCTAAACCCATCCTACCTGGTGCTCCGTTCCGTAGCAGACGCTTTAGCGATCGGCATTTCTCCGCTGATTACAGAAGCGAGCTCAGCGAGCTTGATCGACAAACAACAACCGGCTCGGCCGCGGCGTCGACGTCGCGAAGAATAAGATGCCACGCGCTTCAAGGCGAACCTGGGTTGAAGACATTGTCGAGTATTTCCGTGAACTGGGAGGACAGGCTCACTACTCGGAGCTTTATCGCCAAATCGAGCAAAACCCGCGACGCCCACTGGGCCGCTCTTGGCAGGCTGTCGTCCGGCGCACTATCGAGGAGCATTCGTCTGATTCCACGATCTGGTCAAAACGGAAGCTGCCGGTCTTGTTCCGTTCAGTCGACGGGTTGGGAGAAGGTCGCTGGGCTCTTAGAAATCCAGACGCGGGTCGTAACTACCTAATTCTGCGCTCCAACCCTAACTCGCCCTGGAACGACGCGGACGGAGTAAGCTACGAGTTCGGCCGCACTGTTCCCAACTGGACAAGGGTTCGGCCAGGCGACGAGGCACTGATTGAGCGTATCGTCGATGGGCAACACTTCCTCATCGGCGTAGCGGCGATTGGTAAACGCCGCCGCTGACGATGATGGAAGATTTGCCGCCCGCTACTCGCGATATCAGAACTTTGCGCAACCCATCCCGCTCCCCCAATCGTTTGCAACATCAATAAGCGCGCTGGCCGGCTACAACACGCGAAACTCCATATCGATAATCCCAGAAGATTTGTTTGCGCCCTTACTGGAAGAAATTCGCGCGGCGGAACGGGCCCAAGTCACTGGTGAGGAGGTCAGAGGGCCAGCTTATGAGCGCGGCGGAGGGGAACCTCCAGTCCGTCGGGCTATTGGCGATAGACCTCCTCGACCTTCCACTCGAGAGCTGGCGAGAACAGATCCGGAAGCTCGGCGCCAAGCTATCGAAAGGAGACAGCTCGCGCACCATAATCTCGTCCTCGCGTTTCGCGAAGCATGCCGGCGGGGCAAGATCAACGTCGATTGTACGCAGTACGCCGATGCGCTTGCAAATGGCTGGATTTTTGAGATGAAGACGATTCAGAACGACGCCGTGGCACAAGTACGCTGCGCGCTCGGACAACTATATCATTACCTGTTTCTCCATCGCGATCTCCCCGGATGCGGTGAGGCGGGGTTATGCATAGTTCTTGATAGAGAAATCGATCAGGAGCTAGTCTTCTTCTTGGTCGCAAAAGCAAACATCAGCGTCATCTGGCTTACGAATGGCCGATTCGCTGGAGTCGGCCGGGTTCCTGAGGCCCTTCCATGGCTGTTCCGTTAGCGGGCTTTAAATTGCGCTATCGCAGTGATGCTGCACTCAGTGTGATGGAATTTGGTGACCCGGCGGCTCGACTCGGAAAAACCCTAGTCGAGGTGTGCCGCCGCGGTCTTGGGGCGCGTCGCACAACCTCGCCGCGACGGCTTCATCCAGTTTCCTCCAGCCCTTAGAACGATACTAGCAACGGTGAGCATGTGGTCCACCTATTGTGTGCCCTTTCGCCGTTGATCGGGATGCACGAGATTGGCGCACGCAGCCGCGTCGATGAAGCGATCGGAACGAAGCACCGTCAAACCGCCGCGACAGCACGCTTCGCGTTCTCAAGCGCTTCATCGCTGTAATGCGCTGCCAACGATTTCTTATCGCCGTGCTCGTTGGGGTGGGGAAGAAAGAACACGGTGCGGGGCTTTCCGCCGAGCTTCATTTCTCGTGGCGCCTCGGGAAGCTCGGCGCGCGCGCCGAGCAGCGCTTTTCTGGCGACCTTCCCAAGCACGACGATAACCTCCGCCGGCGACAGCGATCGGCACGACGATTGCGGTCGCCGGATTTGCCGTCGTCGCGCTGTCTTTCGGAAGTATCGGCGGACAAATGCTCGACCAGCCGACGTTTGAGGCGATTGCGCCATGGCTGCAGAGCCTGCGCTGGTTGGGAATGTTCGCGGGCTGCGTCGCGATCGAAGGCTGCGCCATCGCAGTACTGCGAGCCGCGACGGAGGAACGCCGGCCGCGAGCGCTGCTCGTCGTCGCCGGTCTTGCGCCGCTGGCGTGGCAACGTCGGCGCACGCGCTCGCGGTAGCCTTGACCGGACACGACAACGACGTGCTGCGAAACGCCGATGCCGTCGGCAACGTGCTCACCGCGATCGCGCTCGCCTATGGCGCGAACTGATGCGCCGGCTCGTCGCGTCGAATTTTACGTGAGCGCGGCGGTGGCCGCGTCGCTCGCGGGCGCGACGCTGACCATCCTAGCGTTCTTGAGCGAGCATTTCGTCGTGCCGTGGATCGACGAGAGCGTCGAGCGGCTACCGTTTTTTGCGAATCACGGCTGGGCGGCTAAGACTGGGGCCGGCGTCGTGAGCGCGTTTGTCGCCTACATGCTGCTCACGCGGATTTACGACAAAGCCGCTCCATTCGTTCGCGATGCGATCTTCCATCATCGCGAGGAGCATCTGCGGGCGCTGCGCGCCTTTGCCGAAGGGGTCGCAACGCTCGACTCGGCGCGCGTCGCCCCGGCGCTGGTCGACGTCGTCACGAAAGATGCGGCCGCGTCGTTCGCCGGGCTCTACCGGCGTGGCGACAGCGGATTCCGTCTTACCTATGGAGCGGGCGTACCGCAGCCCGCCGCGCAGATCGCAACGAGCGACGGGCGCGTACCGGCGTCGTTCGCTCCGCTCGTCGCCAATGACGGCAGCGCCGCATTTGCGATTCTCGCGGAAAACGGAATTGCTGGCTTCCTTCTCGCCGGACCAGCGTGACGCGACGACCTACGCTCCCGACGAGCTGCGGGCCCTCGGTCTTG
>CAVRXW010000063.1:0-8378 GCA_963725125.1 uncultured Actinomycetes bacterium | reverse complement strand
CGGCACCGGGTGTGCGGGTACCCGCCGCGCGCGCCGGTGCCGGCGCTCCGCTCCTGGCTGTGGTCTTGGCGGGCATCCCTCCATCCTGCCCTGCCCCACGGACATTTCCGCCCGTGACATGAACGCGAACCCCGCCACATAACCCGGACCTAGTCAGCTTCGCGGAGCCAGGCCACCCCCGGCTCACCTCTCGCTCTTCCCCACCCGCTCCGCAGCCGGGCCAAGCGGGCGGGGGTGGGCTGGCGGCAGGCGTTCAGCCAGCCGACAGTCTGCCTCCGTCCGCATCCCGTCCGCCCGCATCCCGTCCGTCCGCATCCCGTCCGTCCGCATCCCGTCCGTCCGCATCCCGTCCGTCCGCATCCCGTCCGCCCGCATCCCGTCCGTCCGCATCCCGTCCGCCCGCATCCCGTCCGCCCGCATCCCGTCCGCCCGCATCCCGTCCGCCCGCATCCCGTCCGCCCGCATCCCGTCCGCCCGCATCCCGTCCGCCCGCATCCCGTCCGCCCGCATCCGCTCCGTCCACCCGCATCCCCGCCCGGCTGCCGGACTTTACGCCATAAAGTTCTTCGCCGGAGCCCTTGACTTTACGCCATAAAGCAGCGTCTACTTTATGGCATAGAGTCGATTAAAGGAGACACCATGAACCACACTCCCGACACCGCCACCTCAGACAATGGCGGCGACTTCGGCCCCCAGCAGGCCGCCGCCGTGCTGGACCAGACCACCCAGCAGGCGCACCGTCAGTTCGCGCCCAATCCGCCGATGCTCAACGTGTTCCGGGCGTTCGTCGTGCTGGTCGCTTACGGCGCTATCTGGCTCTCGGTACTCGGCCAGCACCCCTACAAAGGGCCCAAGACCTGGACCCTCGTCATCACCTACGCTCTCGTGGCCATCGTGATCACCTGGAGCACCAGGGCGCTGCGGCGCGCGGGCAAGGGGGTGTCCGGGCCGGCGCAGCGCACCAGGAACATCGGGATGGGCGTGCTGCTGGTCGGCTGGGTCCTGGTGTACGTGTTCGAGGGCGCGTTCTACCACACCGGCAACGCCATCCTTTACGGGATCTACCCGGCCACCGCGCCGCTCCTCATCGTCGGCCTGGCCGCTGCGGCCTGGGCGGCAGGACGGTCAGACTGGCCGCTGAGCGCCACCTGCCTGGTAGTGGCCACCTTCGCCGCGTTCGCCGCGCTGAGCGGGCCGATCTACTGCTGGCTGATCGTCGGCATCGGCTTCTGCCTCGCGATGCTGGGCAACGCCGCTTACGGGTTCTGGCAGCAGCGCCGCAGCGTGGTGCGGCCATGACCACCGAGGAACTGGACCCGCTGATCCACGTGCCCACCCGGCTGAAGATCGTCGCGACGCTCGCGGCCCTGCCCCACGGCGACGCCCTGACCTTCACCCGCCTGCAGGACATGATCGGCCTCACCCCCGGCAACCTGATCATCCACCTGCGCAAGCTCGAAGAAGCCGGCTACCTCACCAGCGAAAAGACCAAGAACGGGACCGCACCGAAAACCATGGTCACGCTCACCGGCACCGGCCGCGCCGCCCTCGACAGCTACACCAAGGCACTGCGCGACCTGCTCGGCGATTTCTAGGCGAAACAGTTGAGTCCCGATCTCGGAGGACAGCCCCTCGACGAAGGGGCTGTCAGCCGTTGCCGGGGGCAGTTGCAAACACCATCCAGGAACACAGCCGGACACTCCGGCAGCACAGCATGGGACGGCCGGATCATCCTGACGCCGGCCAGGCAGGCCCGGTCAGCCGCCGAAGGCGCGGACGGATCCGGTGAGCCTGCCCCGGGTGCCGCGCATCTCACAGATGACCGTGCGCTCACCCGCCGCCCAGGCCCCCGCGTTGGGATAGGCGTAGGACTCCGCCAGGCCGGTGGTGGCCAGTTGCGGATTCAGGTAACCCGCCAGCCTCTGCTCGCAGCCCAGCCGGGCCTGATTGCCTAGCGTTACGGTGCCGGGCCAATGCTGGCCCGCCACGGAGAAGGCGCCGTAGATCTCCGCGTCATGCGGCTGGGCGCAAGGGACTGCATGAGCCCCGGCGATTCCGTTTGGCAAAGAATCGAAGCACTGGCCCGGCCGCAAGCCGAACACGGTGGCGCGCAGCGGATGGGCGGCGGCGTGCGGCCGGTGCGGGCGGTGCGTCAGCAGCACGGCGGTCACCACCGCGGCGGCGACGGCCGCGGCGCAGGAGACGGCGAACAGGGCAATGAGCAGGCGCTTCCCGCGTCGGCCTGGGCTGGATGGCGCTGGCGCGGCGGCCGGGGCCTGAGTGCCGGGCCCCTCCGGCGCGGCGGTGGGCGCAGGGTCGTCCAGGCTGGTGGTGGCAGCGCCGGGCTCCGGCGTCTCGATCATCGTGCCCCGTCCCACAACTTCTGTTGGAGAAGCTTCCCGGTTACTCGTACCCCGGCCCATGCATCATCAGACATTCGCGGACATTTCTTAACGGGACTTACGGGCCGCCTGAAACTCCGCTGGGCGGTCAGCCTGGCAAGGCGATAGCGTCGATCCGTGCGGCTGTCCGGGCGCCCCGCCATCGCCGCCGCGGTCGCGGCGCTGGGGCTGGCCGCCTGCACTTCCGGCACGCCGAAGGCCACTCCCGCCCCGCACCCGGCGCCGTCCAGTCCCGTGGTGTCCACCGTCGCCGCGCCCGGCTGCAGCGCCGCGACCGGGACCGGACGGCAGCTTCCGGCCGGGCTGACCCACCTGTCCTCGGTGCCCGGTGACCCGTTCGGCGTCGTGGCGACCGCCGGCGGGCGCTGGTCCTTCGTGTCGCTGCTGCCCAACGCGGGCCGCGACGCGATCGGCGTGTTCGACGACACCGGTTCCGGCGGCCCCAGGCTGGTCCGGCAGATCCCGGTGGGCGGCCAGCCCCTCGGTATGGCGCTCACGCCGGACGGCCGCTACCTGCTTGCCGCGAACGGCAGCGGGGCCACCGTGATCAGCGTGCAGGCCGCCGAGCAGGGCAGCGGGAACGCGGTCCTCGGCACGCTGACTGCCGGTGGCGCCGGGAGCGCTGGGGGCGGCGCGATCGAGGTGGCGGCGTCGCCCGACGGCCGGTTCGCCTTCGTCAGCCTCGAAGATTCCGGGCATATCGCGGTCTTCAACCTGCAGCAGGCCCTGGCCAGCCACTTCCACACCGCCGGCTTCGTCGGGGATGTGCCGACCGGGGTCGCGCCGGTCGGGCTGGCGGTGTCGCCGGACGGGGACTGGCTGTACTCGACCAGCGAGGCGGCGTCAATGCGCGCGTTGCGCCGGGTGATCCGCGCCGGGCACACGGCCGCTACCGAGGGCGGCGAGGGAACGCTGGCAGTGATCGGCATGCACAAGGCGGAGACCGATCCGGCGCACGCGACCGTGTCCACGGTCATCGCGGGCTGCAGCCCGGTGCGCGTGATCACCTCCACGAGTGGCGGGACGGTCTGGGTGACCGCCCGGGGCAGCGACATGCTGCTCGGCTTCTCCGCCTCCCGGCTGCGCGGTGACCCGGCGCACTCGCTGATCGCGCGGGTAGAGGTGGGGGAGGCGCCGGTGGGGCTGGCCCTGGTGGACGGCGGCCAGCGGGTCGTCGTCGCCGACTCCGACCGGTTCGGCCAGCAGGGCGCCAAGTCGAGCCTCGCGGTGGTGAACGTCGCCGCCGCTCTCGCGCACCAGCCCGCGCTCGCCGGGTACCTGCCCGCGGGGGGATTCCCGCGGCAGATGGCCCTGGAACCGGACGGCCACGTCCTGCTGGTGACGGACTTCCAGTCGCAGCAACTCGAAACGGTGGACGCCGCGAACCTGCCCTGAGCCGCGGGCTCGGGGAGTGGCTGCCCGGGCGGGGGACTGTCCGGGCGGGGGACTGCCCGGGCGGGGGACTGCCCGGGTGGGGACTGTCCGGCTGGGGACTGCCCGGGCTGGCACGGCTGGACTGTGCCGGCGCTTGTGTCCGTGGCCTGCGCTGGCCCGGGCCGCCGGTACCCTGGCGCCGTGCGGCTCACGGTGTTCTGGGAAAAGATGCGCGGGCAGTTCGGCGAGGCCTACGCCGCCAGCGTTGCCAAGGACTTTGTGCTGACCGGGCTGGGCGGCGCGACCGTGAACCAGGCCCTGGCCGCGGGGAAGGAACCGAAGACCGTGTGGCTCGCGGTGTGTGAGGCCTTTGAGGTACCCGAGGAATCGCGCTGACGCCATTCCCGCCCCCGTCCTGCGGGCCCGGCGGCCCCGGGCGGCGACGGCCGGATGTTTCCTTCGAATGTCTGCGTGTCCCGCCTCTGATCGAACAGTTGTTCGCCTAGAGTAGGAGCCTGTGTGGCGGGCCGCCGCGGCGGCTGCGGCGCGATCTCGACGGTGTTACGGCGCGGGAGAGTTTTGTCGGTGGCGGCGCGTAGCGTCAGCGCGGACAGGAAGCCCCTTATTCACTGGGAGTACCCATGGCAGGCATCGACAGGCTGGGCGGGAAAGCCGGCGACAGGGACAAGGCCCTGGAAACCGCCCTCGCCCAGATCGAGCGGCAGTTCGGCAGAGGCTC
Organism: uncultured Actinomycetes bacterium; assembly: GCA_963725125.1. GTDB lineage: Bacteria > Actinomycetota > Actinomycetes > Streptosporangiales > Streptosporangiaceae > DASXKD01. The sequence goes on along the minus strand of CAVRXW010000063.1, from coordinate 3,863 downwards.
GATCATGCGCCTCGGCGACGAGGCCCGCGCGCCGGTCGAGGTGATTCCCACCGGGGCGATTTCGCTGGACATCGCGCTGGGCATCGGGGGCCTCCCCCGCGGCCGGGTCGTGGAAATATTCGGGCCAGAAGGAAGCGGCAAAACTACAGTCGCCTTGCACGCCGCGGCCAGCGCGCAGAAGCTCGGCGGGATCGCGGCGTTCATCGACGCCGAGCACGCCCTCGACCCCGAGTACGCCAAGAGGCTCGGCGTGGACACCGACGCACTGCTGGTCTCCCAGCCGGACACCGGCGAGCAGGCGCTGGAGATCGTCGACATGCTGATCCGCTCCAGCGCCATCGACGTCGTCGTCATCGACTCCGTCGCCGCGCTGGTGCCCCGGGCCGAGATCGAGGGCGAGATGGGGGACAGCCACGTCGGCCTGCAGGCCCGGCTCATGTCGCAGGCGATGCGCAAGCTCGCTGGCGCGCTGAACCAGACCAAGACCACCGCGATCTTCATCAACCAGCTGCGGGAAAAGGTCGGGGTCATGTTCGGGTGTATGTCCTACTCGACCAGGGTCACCCTGGCTGACGGCACCCAGGAGAAGATCGGCAAGATCGTCAACCAGCGGATGGACGTCGAGGTCCTTTCTTACGACCCGGAGACCGACCGTGTGGTTCCCCGCAGGATCGTGAACTGGTTCAACAACGGCAGAGCCGAGCAGTTCCTCCAGTTCACCGTCGCCAAGTCGGGGAAGAACGGGCGGGCCCAGTTCGCCGCGACCGAGAACCACCTCATCCGAACCCCCGGCGGCTGGCGCCCGGCCGGCGAGCTGATCCCCGGTGACCGGGTCGTCGTTGCGGAGAAGCAACTCCTCGGCGCACAGCAAGTCCAGGTGATCCTCGGGTCGCTCATGGGGGACGGGGCGCTTTCCCCGAACCTCCGCGGCAGGTCCGGCACCCGGTTCCGCATGGGGCACAGCGCGCGGCAGGCGGCCTACCTGGACTGGAAGGTGTCCCTGCTGGACAACATCCCGCACACCAGGACGTCGAACGCCAAGGGTGCGGTCTTCACTGACTTCACGCCGCTGCCCGAACTGGCCGAGTTGCGCAACATCGTCTATTTCGGCGATGGCAAGAAGCACCTCACCTGGGACTACCTCAAGGGCCTCACGCCGCTCGCGCTAGCGGTCTGGTACATGGACGACGGCTGCTTCACCGTCCGCTCGAAGGGCGTCCAGGAACGCACCAGGGGCGGCACCGGCCGGATCGAGATCTGCGTCGAGGCGATGAGCCCCGGCTCCAGGGACCGGCTCGCAAGCCATCTCCGGGACGTCTACAGGCTGGACGTGAAGCTCACTACCCGAGGGGCGCAGAAGAAGAGCTATCTCCGGTTCACCACCGCAGCGTCGGCTGAGTTCCAGCAGCTCGTCGCGTCCTATATCCACCCATCGATGGACTACAAGCTGCTGCCGCGGCTCCGGGGCAGGTTCGCCGTCCGGCCGGAGTTTGCTCCTGCGATGACCCGGCCCGTCCCTGCCCAGGTCTTGGACATCCACGTCAAGCCGCCGACCCGGTCGATGAGCCGCTTCGACATCGAGGTCGAGGGGTCGCACTGCTACTTCGTGGACGGCGTCATGGTCCACAACAGCCCGGAGACCACCTCCGGTGGCCGGGCGCTGAAGTTCTACGCCTCCGTCCGGCTCGACATACGCCGGATCGAGACGCTCAAGGACGGCACAGAGGCCGTCGGCAGCCGTACCAAAGTGAAAGTTGTGAAGAACAAGTGCGCTCCGCCATTCCGCACCGCCGAGTTTGACATCCTGTTCGGTTTCGGCATCAGCCGGGAGGGCGGCCTGATCGACCTCGGGGTGGAGCAGAACATCGTGCGCAAGTCCGGTGCCTGGTACACCTACGAAGGCGATCAACTCGGGCAGGGCAAGGAGAACGCGCGGAACTTCCTGCGGGACAACCCCGACCTCGCCAATGAGATCGAGAAGAAGATCAAGGAGAAGCTCGGCGTCGGCCCGCGCGTGGACGCCGAGGCGGCGGATAAGGAGCCGGAGGCGGGCCTGCGCGCGGTCCCGAACGTGGACGCTGCGGCTGCGGCTGCCGGCGGCGGCCGGGGTGCCACCAGGCTCAGCGGAGGGCCCGGTGGCGCGGGGTAGCACCGGTGGCCCGGGATAGAAACCCGCCGGGGCGAGACGGTCGGCGGACCCGGGCCGGGGGGTCCAGCCGGAGCCGCGGCATCGGGCACCTGACTTTGGTGCCCGACCCCGCAGACGAGTATCCTGGCGAGGGCTTTGCCATCGCGGGTTCCGCTGCAGGCGATCCACATGCAGGGCCCGGCGGCGGGCGGCGGGGTGAGCACCGTCCCGGTGCGGCCAGCCCGGGTGGCGCCGATCTGCATGATCCGGGCACCGGCGGCGGTATCGGTGCGGAAAGCGAGGAGGCGCAGGCGATCTGCCTGCGGCTGCTCACCGCCGGGCCACGAACCAGGGCGCAGCTGGCCACTGCTTTGCGCAAGCAAAGGATTCCCGACGAGGTCGCGGAATCGGTGCTGGGCCAGTTGGCCGAGGCCGGGATGATCGACGACGCGGAACCCGGCAGCGAGGAAGCGGCGCGGGCGATCTGCCTGAGGCTGCTTACCGCCGGTCCGCGGACCCGGGCGCAGCTAGCCACGGCGCTGCGCAAGCGGAACATTCCCGCAGACGTCGCGGAATCCGTGCTGAGCCGGTTCGCCGAAGTGGGCTTGATCGACGACGCGGCCTTCGCCCGGGCATGGGTGGACGAGCCGGCACCACAGCCGCGGTCTCGCCCGCCGCGCGCTCACCGCGGAACTGCGGCAGCGCGGGATACCCGACGGGGAGGTGCGGTCGGCGGTCGGCCTGCTGGGACCGCAGGACGAACTGGCCACCGCCCGGCGGCTGGTGGCCAAGCGAGCGCCGGCCACCCGGGGAAAGCCGGCACCGGCCCGGGCCCGGCAGTTGATGGGCATGCTGGCCCGCAAGGGCTACCCGGCCGGCCTGGCCGCGCAGGTGGTGCGGGAAGCCCTGGAACAAGAGCAGGCGGACAGCGAGGGCGCCCGCGCCGATCTGGCATGGATTAGCGAGGACGGCGCCGGTGACGATTGGCCATGACCGGGGCACGGTACGTTGTGTAACGGAAGCGTTACTAGGCCGAACTTGCCCAAATTGTTATCAGCGCTTAACCTCACGGCAGCGAGGTGTTAGTCCGTAACAGGCGATTGGGAACATACGACATGCCCGGCAACCGGTTGCGCCCGGTTGCCGGTAACGAAACAGATCCGGCCCGTGGCCGGTTCCGTGGGAGGGCTGGCCCGCCAGGTCAGCCCTTGACCGGAACTGGTCAGGAGTGGCCACGGCCCCGCGCAAGCGGTGGCCGATAGGGGGGCGGACAGGGCTTGACGCGGCGCCTGAGCACGGACCCGCAAGGGCCCGCAGTGCGGGTTTGCGCGGGAGAACCGGTGCAGAGCCGGCCGGGCAGGCGACCGTGCCTGGCAGGTCCTGGCCGCGGCCAGGCTGGCGGAGGCGGCAGCACGCCGCCCCGCGGGCAGGGCGGTGCGGCTGGCCTGACGGCTGCTGCGGGGGCCGCCCCTCATGCCGGAAGGCTGATGGCGGCATCGATTCGGTGCAGGTCATCGGCACGAGGCCAGGACGGCTGTCGTTGTCCCGGTCATATGCCGGTGCCGCAGGGCGGCAAGCCCCACGGCACCCGGTGCCGCAGGTGGTGCCTTGGTTGGCAGCGCCGTTGCGGGTAGTACTCCCACCGGTGGCAGCTGGAGTGGGAGGCGGCCCTCCGGGCACGGTCCCTTGGCCGGTGGCGAAGCCGCCGGCCGCCGGGCCGCGCCGCGAGAACCGG
>CAVRXW010000062.1:0-99195 GCA_963725125.1 uncultured Actinomycetes bacterium | reverse complement strand
TCTAGGTTTAGCGCCGGTTTCAATCCGAGGCGCGGCGACGTGGCGAAGCTTATTGTATCTTTGGCGCTGGGGAGCGGGCAGACATAAAGAGTTCTGCATCCGTTCGCTGGCGCTCACCCGAAGGCCCCTTTTGAGGGCCTTTTTTGTTGCCTTGGATTCCTGAACGACGAGAAAAGGCGGAGTTGTGATCATGGCCAAGCAGATGACCGGCGCGGAGATGGTCGTCGAGGCGCTGAAGGACCAGGGCGTCGAGATGGTGTTCGGCTACCCCGGCGGCGCGGTGCTGCCCATCTACGACGCGATCTTCCATCAGAACAAATTGCGCCACATCCTTGTGCGCCATGAGCAGGGCGCGGCCCACGCCGCGGAAGGCTACGCGCGCTCGACCGGCAAGGTCGGCGTCCTCCTCGTCACATCGGGCCCAGGCGCGACCAATGCGATCACCGGCTTGACCGATGCGCTCATGGATTCCATTCCGCTCGTCTGCATCACCGGACAGGTGCCGACCCACCTCATCGGCTCCGACGCGTTCCAGGAATGCGATACGACCGGCATCACTCGCAGCTGCACCAAGCACAACTATCTCGTGCGCCGCGTCGATGACCTGCCGCGCATTCTGCACGAGGCGTTCTACATCGCTTCGCACGGCCGCCCCGGCCCGGTCGTCGTCGACATCCCGAAGGACGTGCAATTCGCGACCGGCGCCTACGCGTTCGAGAGGAACATCCAGCACAAGACCTATCGGCCGCAGCTCAAGGGCGATCTCGAGCGCGTCCGCCACGCGGTCGAGATGATGGCGGCGGCGAAAAGGCCGATTTTCTACACCGGCGGCGGCGTCATTAATTCCGGGCCGCACGCCTCGACGCTCTTGCGCGAGCTCGTGCGCGCGACCTCCTTTCCGATCACGTCGACGCTGATGGGCCTCGGGGCTTACCCGGCGTCCGACAAGCAGTGGCTCGGCATGCTCGGCATGCACGGCTCGTTCGAAGCCAACAGCGCCATGCATGATTGCGACCTGATGATTTGCGTCGGCGCGCGTTTCGACGATCGCATCACCGGCCGCCTCGACGCTTTTTCGCCGAGGTCGAAGAAGATCCACATCGACATCGATCCGTCCTCGATCAACAAGAACGTCAAAGTCGATCTCGGGATCGTCGGCGACTGCGCGCATGTGCTCGAGGACATGGTGCGGCTGTGGCGGACGGGCGGCCGCCAAGCCGAGCCGGCGGCGCTCGCCAAATGGTGGAGCGCGATCGACGGCTGGCGAGCGCGGAATTCCTTCGGCTTCCGCAACTCCGACAAGATCATCAAGCCCCAGCACGCGGTGAGAAGGCTCTACGAATTGACCAAGGGCCGAGATCTCTTCGTCACGACCGAGGTCGGCCAGCACCAGATGTGGGCGGCGCAGCATTTCGCCTTCGAGGAGCCGAACCGCTGGATGACCTCGGGCGGCCTCGGCACGATGGGCTATGGGCTGCCCGCCGCGATCGGCGTCCAGCTCGCGCATCCGAAGTCGCTGGTCATCGACGTCGCGGGCGAAGCCTCGATCCTCATGAACATGCAGGAGATGTCGACCGCCATCCAGTACCGCCTGCCGGTCAAGATCTTCATTCTCAACAACCAGTACATGGGCATGGTGCGGCAATGGCAGGAGCTTCTGCACGGCGGGCGCTATTCGGAGAGCTACACGGATTCGCTGCCCGACTTCGTCAAGCTCGCCGAGGCCTATGGCGCGCATGGGCTCCGCTGCTCGGACCCGGCCAAGCTGGACGCGGCGATCATGGAGATGATCGAGACGCCGAGGCCGGTCATTTTCGATTGCATCGTCGATCAGAAGGAAAACTGCTTCCCGATGATCCCGTCGGGCAAGGCGCATAACGAGATGATCCTGGCCGAGCTCGAGGACGACGCAGGCGTCGAGCTCGACAACGTGATCGACGAGAAGGGCAAGATGCTGGTTTAGCGTTTCTCCCTCTCCCTTTCGGGAGAGGGGTCGGGGGTGAGGGCTTTTCGCGATGTTCAGCTTAGAGGAAATGCGCCGGGCGCACGAGGTCGTGCTCAGGACTCTGCGCCCGACGCCGGCTTTTGCCTGGCCGCTCCTCGCCGAGAGGCTCGGCGCCGAGGTGGTGGTGAAGCACGAGAACCACCAGCCCACGGGCGCCTTCAAGGTGCGCGGCGGGCTCACTTACGTCGACGCGCTCATGCGGCGCGAGCCGAAGACGCGGGGCTTGATTTCGGCGACCCGCGGCAATCACGGCCAAAGCCTCGCCTTCGCCGGGCGGCGCTCCGGCCTTAACGTGACGATCCTCGCGCCGCAGGGCAATTCGCGCGAGAAGAACGCCGCGATGCGCGCGCTCGGCGCCGAGCTCATCGAGTTCGGGCATGACTTTCAGGCCGCGCGCGAGGAGGCGATTCGGCTTGCGGAGCAGCGCAGCCTGCATGCGGTTCCGTCCTTCCATCGCGATCTCGCGCTCGGCGTCTCCACTTATGCGCTCGAGCTCCTTGGCGAGCGCCCCGACCTCGACGTGCTCTACGTGCCGATCGGCCAGGGCTCGGGCATATGCGGCTCGCATCGCGGCGCGCGACGCGCTACGTCTGAAAACGGAAATCGTCGGCGTGCAGTCGACGGAGGCGCCGGCTTACGCGCTCTCCTTCGCCGCCGGCCATGTGGTTCGCACCAATAGCGCCGACACCTGCGCCGACGGCATGGCGACCCGGTTTCCCGACGAGGAGGCGCTGGCCGTGATCGTCAAGGGCGCCTCGCGCGTCGCGCTCGTCAGCGACGAGGACATCGCCGCGGCGATTCGCGCCTATTGGACCGACACGCACAATCTCGCCGAGGGCGCGGGCGCCGCTGCGCTGGCCGCGGCGATGAAGGACCGAGCGCGCCTTCAGGGACGCAAGGTCGGGCTCGTGCTGTCGGGCGGCAACATCGACTTCGACCTCTTCCAGCGATGGGTCGCAACCGCGCCCAAAGCCGTCGCGGCTTGAAGCGGAAGCGGACCCGCCGGAGACAAGGATACGACGCCCATGAGCAAGACCTCGACCGCCTTTCCGCTCTCGCCCTATTCCTCGGCGGGCGCGCGGTCCGCCATCGAGACCCACACGCTCTCGGTGCTGGTCGACAACGAGCCGGGAGTGCTCGCGCGCGTAGTCGGCATGTTCTCGGGGCGCGGCTACAATATCGAGAGCCTGACGGTCGCCGAGGTCACGCACGAGACGCATCTGTCGCGCATCACCATCGTCACCTCCGGGACGCCCGAGGTCATCGAGCAGATCCGCCATCAGCTCGAGCGACTCGTTCCTATCCATTCGGTGACGGATTTGACCCTTACCGTGCGCGCGATCGAGCGTGAGCTTGCGATGATCAAGGTGCGGGGAAAGAGCGAAAACCGGGTCGAGGCGATGAACCTTGCGGAAGCCTTCCGCGCCAAGGTGATCGACGCGACCGTCGAGAGCTTCATTTTCGAATTGACCGGCGCGCCGAGCAAGATCGACGACTTCGTCGCGCTGATGCGTCCCCTGGGCTTGGTCGAAGTGTCCCGCACCGGCGTCGCCGCGATCTCCCGCGGGCCGGAGCCGATCTAAGCGCCGCTAGCTGAGGCTTGTGGACTGCTCAGGCGCAGACTTTCCAGTCTGACGACGGCCGCCGATCGCTCATCGGCCTTATCCGGAGTCGCACGCGGCGGAACCTTTGAGGGACGCTGCCGGGACCGCCAATCCGAGTCGGTTTTGAGCGATTCCAATGGCATGCGGCGCCATTTCCGAGTCAGCGTCGTAGCAATTATACAGTGGTAGCATGTTGAGTAGAGAAGGCTCCGATCACCATGCCCGTGACCCGGGGGGGGGCCACTCAAAAGCTCGGGCGTCGCATGGCAGAATCCGCTGGCGGAGGATCGTCGATCAGATCGAGCTGGCCTGCATGGGGCACCACACGACGGAGACGGCTTTGGCGGATCTCCTAAGATGCACCTGCTTTTTGGGCTCCTAAAGGCCTCGGGCGTTCATTCAACAGCCGGCTTGTCGTGTGGTCCAAGTAGCCAGACCTTTCCAATCGGGCGGCGTGAGTTTTTTCCACCTTCATGATCGACTTTGCCTTTGTCGTCTCTAAGCTCCATTATTCCAAAGCTAACATCTTGATCGTGGCGAACCCCTTCCACCTTGTTTATCAGCTGCTCGTCCAGCCATTTGCGCTCGATGCCCCGGGGCTGAGAAAACGCTTCTTTTTCTCTGAGTAGGCGGAGAATATGCTGACTAGCTGCGCAACTATAGTCGTTCGACGGTGTCGGTGTAGACTTTAGCTTGTTGCGACTTCGATCTGAAAATTCAAGTATTGCTGTCCGTTCAGTCTCAAGCTCACGTATCCGACTATCGATCTGTTCGCGTTTCGCTTTCAGGCCCTGCAACTCGCTCTCTATCGTTCCGACCCGCTCCCGGCCTTTCTGGTATCCGGCTATTGCATCGCCGATTCTCCCATTCTGGTTGCTCTGCTTTCCAAGCAGATGGAATAATTTAGGCAATATTGCTGGATTAACAAGATCTAAACGTGCGAATGAAAATATACGATGATCCTCCAGTGAATCGTCTTTGTATAAGGCTTCAGTGATGCCATATACGATGAATTTCTCCGCGTCCGTCAGTATTGCAATCGTTATTCTATTACGACGTTGCTTGTGAATCACATAAGTAGATAGCTGCTCCAAATAGTTATCTAAAGTCCTAAGGAGATCCCCCGGCTTTGCCGAGGTGGCAGTAGCAGTTTGACGTTTCCGGCAGTCCACCGGCGCGGTTCCGTCGTGAGCAGGCGCTCACGCGAAAGGAACCGAACCGATGGACGAGTATGGGACGCTAAGCCACACGACCTGGGACTGCAAATGCCACGTCGTTTTCATTCCGAAGTACCGGCGTAAAGTTTTGTACCAGGAATTGCGCAAGGCGCTGGGAGAAGTCTTTCGTCAGCTTGCGGCTCAGAAGAGGCGAAGTCGAGGAAGGGCATTTGCTTTCCGACCACGTGCATATGCTTTTGTCGATTCCGCCGAAATATTCGGTCTGAGCGTGGTTGGGTGTATCAAAGGAAAGAGCGCGATTCACTTGGCGCGAACGTATGACGAGCGCAAGCGTAACTTTGTCGGCCAAAGCTTCTGGGCGCGCGGATATTTCGTGAGCACAGTTGGACGCGACGAGAATGCGATCCGAAGACTCCATCAAGAACCAGGAGAAGGAAGACCAGCGATTGGACCAACTCAACCTCTGGCGCTAAGCCGCCTTCAGGCCGAACTCTTCGACGGAGCCGCGTCAGCGTCTCCTCTGGCCGCTCGCCCGAGCGGCCACCCTTTGTACAGTCGCGTGAGCGACGAAACAGCCGCTTCGAGCGGCCACAAACCTAAAGCCCCCGGCTTTGCCGGGGGATACTTACTTTCGTTCGTGGAGCCTTTGACTTAACAACTACACCAGTGGGATAGTGTTCAACAACCATATCTACGTACCCGCGCCCTGTACGCCCCTCGTATTTGAAGTCGCTGTCGTCATAGCCCAAGACTTCGAAATCGGCAGAACGACCTTTATTTTTACATCTTCTTCACTCATCAAGTCCCTGGACGATATTTCCGCGATGCGCTTGAGCGCGTTTGCGGCTTCGTTAAAATCTTCTTGCATATTCATCCCTCGCGGGAGCAACGGGTAGGCGCTCTGCCCGTCGTTGACGGGGCTTCCGCAGACTCGCCGTGACGATATTTTATGCTACACGGGCGGGGCGAGTGCAATGCTCGCGGATCACGCCGGTCCGACCTGAAGAGAAAGGACATCTCTCAAACTCGCCGACTTCTGGCCGCAATCACGCGGCGCGGATTTTATTGAGTTATGTACCATCGTACGTCTCCACGAAAAGGTCGACTTTGATCAATCGGCGCGGGAGGCAAGCGTCAGTTTCTTGACCGCGGATCACATCTTTTTTCGATAGCGTCCGTGCAACATCGCGCTTGCCGCCTCAATGTCCGCAGGCGCACATGGTCCGCGTTGTCGAAAAGGTCGAAGGCGAGAGCAGCGATGAGCGAACCGGCTTTCGACTACGTGATCGTCGGCGCGGGGTCGGCGGGCTGCGTGCTCGCCGACCGGCTCACCGAAGACGGCCGATCGACCGTCCTCCTGCTCGAATACGGCGGATCCGACCGCTCTCTCTTCATCCAGATGCCGGCGGCGCTCGCGATCCCGATGAACTCCAAGACCTACAATTGGGGCTACCTGAGCGAGCCCGAGCCCAATCTGAACGGCCGACGCATGCTTTGTCCGCGCGGCAAGGTTCTGGGCGGCTCGTCCTCCATCAACGGCCTCGTCTATGTGCGCGGGCATCCGCTCGACTTCGAGCGCTGGGAAGCGGAGGGCGCGAAGGGCTGGGGATATCAGCAGCGTGCTGCCCTACTTCCGCCGCGCCGAGAGCTTTCGTGGGCCGGCCAACGCCTATCGCGGCGACGGCGGGCCGCTCGCAACGTCGCACGGCCTTAAATGCAACCCTCTCTACGACGCCTTCATCGCGGCGGGCCATGAGGCCGGCTATGCCGTGAGCGGCGATCTCAATGGCGAGCGGCAGGAGGGGTTTGGACCCCTCGACATGACGGTCAAGGACGGCGTGCGCTCATCCACCGCCAACGCCTATCTTCGCCCGGCGATGAAACGCCGCCACCTCAAGGTCGTCACGCACGCGCTCGCGACGAAGATCGCCTTCGAGGGGCGCCGCGCCGTCGGCGTCCAATACCGGCGCTATGGACGCGAGCATAAGGTTCGCGCGCGGCGCGAGGTCATTCTTTGCGGCGGGCCGATCAATTCGCCGCAACTCCTGAAGCTCTCGGGCATCGGTCCGGCGGCGGAACTGCGCGCGCTCGGCATCGATGTCGTCGCCGACCGGCCGGGCGTCGGCGAGAACCTGCAAGACCATCTCGAATTCACCTTCCAGATCGCCTCGAAGCAGCCGATCACGCTCTATGGCCACACCGGCCTCGTCACGCGCGCGCTGATCGGCGCTGAGTGGCTCTTGCGCGGGCGTGGGCCTCGGCGCGTCCAATCATTTCGAGGCCGGCGGCTTCATCCGCTCGCGCGCCGGCGTTCGCTATCCCGACATCCAGTTCCATTTCCTGCCGATGGCGGTCGCCTACGACGGCTCGTCGCTCGCCCGCGAGCACGGGTTTCAGGCGCATGTTGGGCCGATGCGGTCGAAAAGCCGCGGCTGGGTTCGGCTGAAATCGCCCGATCCCGCCGAACCGCCGCTGATCCAGTTCAACTATATGAGCAATTCCGAAGACTGGATCGAGATGCGCGCCTGCGTGCGCCTGACGCGTGAAATCTTCGCTCAGAGCGCCTTCGATCCGTATCGCGGCCGCGAGATCCAACCCGGCGCGGATTGCGTGAGCGACGAGGCGATCGACGCCTTCGTGCGCGAAAAAGTGGAGAGCGCCTACCATCCCTCCTGCACCTGCAAGATGGGGTCGCGCGCGGATCCGTTCGCCGTCGTCGATCCGGAAACGCGGGTGATAGGCGTCGAGGGTCTGCGCGTCGTCGATTCCTCGATCATGCCCTCGATCACCAACGGCAATCTCAACGCCCCGACGATCATGATGGCTGAGAGGGCGGCCGACATGGTCTGCGGCCGCGATCCTCTTGCCGGCCTCCAACGCGCCCTATTACGTTGCGCCGGACTGGGAGACGAGGCAGCGGTAGCGCGGCGCACCCGGGGAGCTGCCAATCGCATGAACTGTGATATTATGAACTTATGACGAAGCTTCTTGACCTGGCGATTGCGGAGGTTCGCAAGTTGCCGCGCGCGGATCAGGACGAGGCTGCGGAAATGCTCCTATGGGCGATCGAGACGCGAGCCGGTTCGATCCCGCTCGATGACGAAACCGCCGCGGCCATCGATGAAGGTCTCGCGCAGGCGCGGCGCGGAGAGTTCGCTTCCGATGCGGAGATCGCGGCGCTCTGGAGGCGTCACGGCCTGTGATCGTTCGCTAGGTCCAAAGGGGCCCCTCCCGGCAGAAACGGCACAATATTCACATATCTCAAATCGCCGGGGCTTTCCTTCCCCAACTCCGCTGGGGAAGGTGGCGCGGAGCGCCGGATGGGGTATGGCCCGCTGCCTCGAGCGCGAGTCGGGTTGCGCCAACGACAGCCCGAAACTGTATCGAGCCATACCGGCTCGCCATACCCATCCGGCCCTTCGGGCCACCTTCCCCGCTTCGCGGAGAAGGAGTGATCGCGCAAGCTGCGCGCCACGCTGGCCCGCTTAAGCCTCAGCCGTTCTAGACGCTCAACGCTTCGAGATCGGCGATGAGCCCCGGCCCGGTGGGGTCCCATCCCAGCTTTTGCCGCGTTTGCGCGCTCGAGGCAGGCATGTCGCGCGCCGCCAAGTGCGCAAGCCAGCCGAAATAAGGTTCCGCTTCTTCCGGACTCATGGATTTGACCGGCAGCTTCAGGCGCCGGCCGATGGTTTCCGCGATGTCGCGCGCGCTGACCCCTTCCTCCGCAACCGCATTATATTTCGCGCCCGGCTCCGCCTTCTCGATCGCCAGCCGATAGAGGCGCGCGACGTCGGAAACATGCGCCGCGGGCCAGCGGTTATGCCCCTCGCCGATATAGGCGAAGAGGCCCTTCTCCCGGGCGGTCATGATCCAAGGGGTGATGAGTCCCTGCCGGAAAGGGTCATGAACTTGCGGCAGGCGTACGATTGACACGTTGACCCCATCGGCTGCGGCGTCGGCGGCCGCCTCTTCCGAGGCGGCGCGCGGAAATTCCTTGGAGGTGACCGAGGGAGCGTCTTCCGTCGACGGTTGACCGGGAGGGACCTTGGCGATTGCGGTGCCGGAGGTCACAACCAGCGGCCGGCGCGAGCCGGCAAGCGCCGAGCCGAGCGCCTTGATGACGCGTCGGTCGGTCTCGCAATTCGCCATGAACTTCGAGAAATCGTGATTGAACGCCAGGTGGATGACGCCGTCCGAGCGGGCGGCGCCCTCCTTCAGACTCCCCGGATCGTCGATCGATCCCCGATAGGCCTCGGCCCCGGCGGCAGCCATAGCCGGCGCTTTATCGTCAGAACGATAGACGCCGATCACCTGATGGCCCGCCGCAATCAAATCCTTGACGACGAGCGAACCGATGAAGCCGGTCGCGCCGGTGACAAATACGCGCATGTGCAAAACCTCCTGCTTTCGCTGGAGACAGACTTGTGCTTTTCTGCCATTGTAGTAAAGTAGTGATGTTATCCCATTATAATGCTTAACAGGATGAACGTACCCGTTGCGCCCGAGAACCGGCTCGGATTTTATCTGAAGGACCGCCGCGCCAAGCTCGATCCGGCGGCGTTCGGCTTTGCCTCGGGGCGCCGCCGCACGCCCGGCCTGCGCCGGGAGGAAGTGGCGCAGCGCGCGAACATCAGCCCGACCTGGTACACTTGGCTTGAGCAGGGGCGCGGCGGCGCGCCTTCGGCGGACGTGCTCGACCGGATCGCCCACCGGAAAGCTGGACCTGACCGCCGACGTCGCCGGCTACTACAGCAGCGGCGGGGCGACGTTCCTGCCCGCCGGCCCGATGCGCGTCCTCGACACGCGCTCCGGCGTTGGCGGCAGCGGGCAGACGGTGCTGCCGCACGCGGCGGCGGTAGTCCCGGTCACGGACGTCCCCGCGCTCGCCAACGCCAACGTGACCGCCGTGGTCCTCCAGGTCACCGTGATCAGCGCGCAGCACTCTGGCACGCTCACCGCGTTCCCCGACCAGGCGAGCGTGCCGGGAGTGCCGACGTTCCCGTTCGCCGCCGGGCACACCGTGACGAGCCTGGAGGTCGTCCCGATCGTCAACGGCAACGTGGACTTCTACAACGGCTCGTCTGGCACGATCCAAGTGGTCGCCGACCTGCTTGGCTTCTACGCGCACTAAAGACTGCCAAGACTAGCGCCGACAGCAAGCATGGCCGGGAAACGGTCACCGACCGGGCTAAAGAAATGATAAACGCCAGGCCAGAACGGGTGCGCCGCCAGGGACTCGAACCCCGAACCCGCGGATTAAGAGTCCGCTGCTCTGCCAATTGAGCTAGCGGCGCTAGCAACCCAGTGATGGTAACAGCATCTGCGGCGCCCGCGGTAACCGCCGGCGGCCCGTGCGGGCCCCGCCGTGTGACCAGGGACCCGGCGGCGTACGCCGGGGTTCCGCGGGACCCGTCAGCCGCCGAGGAACCGGCCCATGACCTGCGCCGCCCTGGACGACCGGCCGGTGCGCCCCTCGGCCTTGTCCGCCCAGCTCATCGTGTGCAGCCCCGCGTTGATGCCGAGCCAGCGCAGCGGTTCGCCCTCCCATGGCCGGGACCGGTGGTTCACCCACGGCAGCCGGGTCAGGTCGCTGCCGGTGCCCAGGACCAGGTCCGCCAGGGTGCGCCCGGCCAGGTTGGTGGTGGCCACCCCGTCGCCGACGTACCCGCCGGCCCAGCCGAGCCCGGTGGCGCGGTCCAGGCCCGCCGAGGCGCACCAGTCCCTGGCGATGCCCAGCGGCCCGCCCCACGCATGCGTGACGGCGACGTCCCCGAGGGCGGGGAACAGTTCAGCCAGCGTCCGCCGCAGCGCCGCGAACACCGCGGGCGCCCGGTCGAACGACGGCCGGATGGCCGAGCCCAGATGGTACGGCGCGCCCCGGCCGCCGAAGGCGAACCGCCCGTCCGCGGTGCGCTGGCCGTAGATCATCAGGTGCCGGCCGTCGCTGAAGGTGGGCCGCCCGGCCAGCCCGATCTGCGCCCCACACCGCGTCGGGCAGCGGCTCGGTCGCGATCATCAGCGAGTACACCGGGACGACCGCACGGTGCAGCCCGGGCAGCGCCGGGGTGTACCCCTCGGTGGCCCGGATCACGTAGTCCGCCGCACCGTGCCCCGTGCGTGGTGCGCAGCGTGCCGCGGCGCGATCTCGGTCACCGGGGTGCGCTCGAACAGCCCCACGCCGCGCCCGGCGACCACCTGGGCCAGCCCCCGGACCAGGCGCGCCGGGTGGATGGCCGCGCAGTGCGGGGTGTAGGTCCCGCCGAGCACGCTGGTCGCCCCCGCGCGAGCTCGCGGGCCTCGGTCTCCGGTCAGCAGCGCGCAGGTCCTCCTCGCCGAAACCGTAGCCGCGCATCTCGGCGACCTCGGCCCTGGCGCGCTCCAGTTGCACCGCCGACCGGGCCAGCTGCACCGTGCCGCCCTTGGCCCAGTGGCAGTCGATGCCCTCGGCCGCGGCGACCCGGCCGACCTCGTCGACCGTGTGCCTGCATGGCCCGGTACATCGCGACCGCCGCGTCCCGGCCCGCCATCCGGGTCAGCTTCGCCCAGCGAGGCCGGGAACAGCGCGGAACACCAGCCGCCGTTGCGGCCCGACGCCCCGAACCCGGCGATCTCCGCCTCGCACACCGCGATCCGCAGGTCCGGCTGCGCGGTGGCCAGGTAGTACGCGGTCCACAGCCCGGTGAGCCCGGCGCCGGCGATGGCGACGTCCACCGCCAGGTCCCCCGGCAGTACCGTCACCGGGCGCCAGCGAACCAGGCACGGTGTCCAGCCAGAACGACACCGGCCGGTAGGTCTGGTCCGAAGGCATGCTCGTCATGGTGATGCGGCTCCCGTGCGTGATCATCTTTCCCCGGTCGGGCATCCTAGGTCGTTATGCCCGTGAACACGCCCGCACCGCCGGAGTTGCCCCAGGCACGCCAAGCGTATGGCCCGTACCAGGTCTGTCTTGTCTGTCTCGGGAACATCTGCCGCTCACCGATGGCCGAGATCGTGCTGCGCGACGAACTGGCGCGCGCCGGGCTGGCCGAGGCGGTGCACGTGGAGAGTGCGGGCACCGGCGACTGGCACGTGGGGGAGCGCATGCACGGGCCGGCCCAGGAGGAACTGGCGCGCCGCGGCTACGACGGCTCCCAGCACCGGGCGCGGCAGATCCAGCCGTCCTGGCTGGCCTCCTGCGACCTGATGGTCGCGATGGACCGGAACAACCTCGCCAGCCTGCGCCGGATGGCCCCGCCCGGGGACGCCGCCCGGATCCAGTTGCTGCGCTCGTTCGACCCCGCGCTGGCCGCCGGCGACCCGTACGACGGCGAGGTTCCCGACCCCTACGGCGCGGCGCAGGAGTACTACGCGCTCGCGTTCGACCTGGTGCTGGCCGGTGCCCGGGGCCTCGCCGGGCAACTGGCGGAACTGCTCGACCCGGCCGCGCAGCCCCGGGCGTGACCGGCGCGGACGTCGCCGGGCGGCTGGAGCGGCTCACCGGCACGGCCGTGCGTGACCTGCGGGCCACCGGGTCACAGTTCCGCTGGAACTACTACCACGCGGTGCTCGCCGACGGCCGGCCGGTGTTCGCGAAGGTCGCCGCCGCCGGCCTCGGCGGGGTGTTCGACGCGGAAGCCCGCGGCCTGCGCTGGCTCGGCGAGGCGGGCGCGGTCGGCGTGCCCGGGGTGCTCGGCTGGGACGACGCGACGCTGGTCGTCGCGCAGGTGCCGGCCGGCCGGGCCGACGCCGCCGCGGCGGAACGGTTCGGGCGCGGGCTGGCGCGGACTGCACCAGGCCGGCGCGCCCGGCTTCGGTGCACCGTGGCCCGGGTTCATCGCGAGTCTTTCTTTGCCGAACGATCAGCCGGGCCTGGCCGCTGCCGCCCGCGGCCCGGTCGCCTGGGCGGACTGGTACCGCGCCTGCCGGGTGCTGCCCTACCTCCGGCTGGCCGTCGACGCGGGCGCGCTGACCGGCGCGGATGCCGGGCTGGTCGAATCCGCCGCGGCGCGGGCGGCCGACGTGGCCGGCCCGGGCGAGCCACCGAGCCGCATTCATGGTGACTGCTGGTCCGGGAACGTGCTCTGGTCCGGGGGGCAGGGCTGGCTGATCGACCCGGCCGCGCACGGCGGGCACCGGGAGACCGACCTGGCCATGCTGGCGCTGTTCGGGGCGCCGTACCTGGACCGGATCCTCGGTGCCTACGCCGAGGAGGCACCGCTGGCACCCGGGATGGCGCCAGCGTGTTCCGCTGCACCAACTGCACCCACTGCTGGTGCACGTGGTCCTGTTCGGCGCCGCCTACCGGGAGGAGGCGCTGGCCGCCGCGCGCGCGGTTCTGGCCATGTAGATCCCGGTCTTTACCGGGACCTGGGTGAACCGTTATCGGCTTCCCGCGTTCAAGGGCATCGGAAACGCTCCATGCTGCGGGGCCGGGGTTCTACCTGCCGGGGATTGCGGTTGAGCTGGGCTGCGGACCCGCCCCTGGTACTGCGATGTCGTGTATCACGATGTCGTAGTAAATCGCGGCGGGGAACTGCCACGGAGCCACCCCGGTCACCGCGCCCGCCCGGCCGGACCGGCGACGATGAACCCCGCGTTCGCGGCACGGCCGCCCGCGCCTGACTCCCTGACGGCCCGCCAGCCGGTGGGTTCGAGCAGCGCGCCCGCGCCGACGGCCGTCACGGCCGACCTGGCTGGCTCGCCCACGGCGGCGACCGCGGCCTGGAACGCGGCGCGGCGCGCGGCCTGCTGCGCGGTGCCGCCCTGCACCGACAAGCTGAGGGCAAGGCTGCTCCCGTCGGCGGCGACCCGGCGCAACTGCGCCAGCAGTGTCCGGAGCACGGCCTCCTCCAGGTAGACCGCGACCCCTTCGAGCAGGAACAGGCTCGGCCGGTCCGGGTCCAGCCCGGCGGACAGCAGCCGGTCCGCCACGGGATCCGTGCCGAAGTCCGCCGCGACGAACCGGATGTGCCCACTGGGGATCCCCAGCCTGTCCAGCCGCGAGCGCTTGTCCTGCTGGGTGGCCGGGTGATCGACCTCGAACCAGACCAGCCCCGGCCTGGCGTAACGCAGCGACCTGCCGTCATACCCGGCGGCACCGGTCACGATCTGCGCAAAGCCGCGGCCGAGCGCGCCGGTGACCACGCCGTCGAAGAACCGCGTGCGCGCCCGCAGGTACTCCCGCATCGGGCCGGGCGCTACCTCGGCCGCTGCGGCCACGTCCCGGGCCAGGGCGTCGTCGGCGGCCGGGTCACCGTAGCGGGCCGGGATCCGGTCGAACGTCAGCCGGTATGCGGCGACCCGCTGCGCGGTCACCGACACCTGCCCCGGTTTCACGGCCCGCCCCCGGGCCCCCGGTTCCATGATCGCGGGCGATCTTCCGCGAAATTCGCGGGGACATCGTCCGTGGTCATGATTGCCGGGCGGGCTTGATGGCGCGGGTGGCGATGTAGCCGGGCATGATGCGGGCCGTGACGTCGGCGTGGTGCGGGGCCTCCGCCAGGTGGGTGAGCAGGAAGCCCGCGCTCAGCTGGCCGCCGATCTGCTCGGTCAGCGTGTGGCTGTACTCGATCGGGCCGCCGGAGTAGACCCGGGCGCGCTCGTCCTGCGGCAGGTCCAGCGTGGTGAACGGGATCCGGTGGCGCACCACGAACTCTGCGCGCTCGTCCAGCGCCGCAGTGTCGAAGATGAAGATGTCCGGGTTCATGAAGCCGGCCAGCAGCACGCCGCCGGGGCGCAGCACGCGGAACGACTCCCGCCAGACCGGCGCCAGTTCCGGGCAGAACACGTTCGACACCGGGTTGAACACCACGTCGAAGCTGGCGTCGGGGAAGGCGGACAGGTCGCGCATGTCGCCGAGCACGGTGCGGACCGTCAGCCCGTCCCGGGCGGCGACCTCCTCATCCCGGGCGAGTTGCGCGGGGGAGTTGTCGAACACGGTGACCGTCGGCGCCCGCCGCGGCGAGCACCGGGCCCTGCTGGCCCCCGCCGGAAGCCAGGCAGAGGATCCCGGCGCCGGCGATATCGGCCGGGAACCAGTCGCGGGGCGTCGGCTCGTACCCGATGAGGACCACCGACCAGTCCCCGGCCCGGGCGCGGGCGATGACCCCGGGCTCGACCGGCCGGGTCCATTCGTTGCCGCTGGCTACCTCGCGGTCCCACGCCGCCCGGTTGTGCGCGACGGGGTCGAATTCCTCGGACACGGGGCACATCCTAGGTGCCGCGCTGCGCCCTTAGTCCGTGGCCAGGGCTTCGGGGGCCAGCGGGAGGGTGATCCGGAACGTGGCGCCGTGCGCGGGCGCGGTGTCCAGGCTGACGGTCCCGCCGTGCGCGGCGACCAGCGCCTGGACGATCGCCAGGCCCAGCCCGCTGCCCCCGGTGCGGCGGCCCCGTGCCTGGTCGGCCCGGTAGAAGCGCTCGAAGACCCGGCTGGCCTGCTCCTCGGTCAGCCCGGGGCCGTGGTCGGTGACTTCGAGGATGGCGCACGGCACGGCCGGGTTGCCCTGCTGGTACCCGGCGAGTATCCGCACGCTGATCGGCGAGCCCTCGGGGGTGTGGGTCAGGGCGTTGTTCATCAAGTTGCTGATCACCTGGCGCAGCCGGGCTTCGTCGCCGAGCACGAGGAACGCGGCGCCGGTGCCGACGGCCAGGTCGATCGACCGGCTGGGTGCGACGATGCGGGCGTCCTGGACCGCGTCCGCGGTCAGCGTGAGCAGGTCGACGGGGCGGCGCTCGATCGGGCGCTGCTGGTCGACGCGCGCGAGCACCAGCATGTCCTCGACGAGCCCGCCCATCCGGGACGACTCCTGCTCGACCCGCTCCATGATCCGGTCCATGTCCACCTTGGTGAGCGGGTCACCATCGGCCGAGGCGCTGGCCAGTGGGCCAGGCACGGCGGTGGCGGCGACCGGGGCGCCAGCCGCGGTTTCCGTGGCCCCGGCGGTAGCGCTGATGTCCGCGGTGGCGGTTTCCCCGGTGGCGGTTTCCCCGGCGGCGGGCCCGGTCACGGCGGCCGAGCCGTTCTTCAGCCCGCCGCGCTGGCGGTAGTACTCGGCGTAGCCGCGGATCGCGGTGAGCGGGGTGCGCAGCTCATGGCTCGCGTCGGCCAGGAAGCGGCGCATCCGTTCCTCGGAATGCCGCGCGGCGGCCTCGGACTTGGCCCGGGCACGGAACGCCGACTCGACGTGAGCCAGCATCACGTTCAGCGACCGGGAGAGGCGGCCCATCTCGGTCCGGGGGTCGTGGTAGGGCACCCGGCTGGACAGGTCGCCCGCGGCGATGGCCGCAGCCGTGTGCTCGATCTCGGTCAGCGGCCGCAGGCTGGCCCGGACCATCGCGACACCGGCGATGGCGAGCGCGACGACGACGATCGCGCTGACCACCAGGTCGACCTTGGCCAGCCAGCCGACCGCCTGGTCCAGGTGGCCGAGGTCCGCGCCCACGATCAGCGTCCCGGGCATGTTCGGCCCGGGCTGCCCGAACGGCGGCAGGGTCTCGTGGTAGCCGGCGGGGCGGGCCAGCACCCGCCAGTTGTCCCCGCCGCTGGTGGCCGGAACCGTGACGAGCTTGTTGTTGTTGGCCGCCAGCCAGGATTTGCTGGTGGGGACATTCGGGCCGGTCCCGTTGAGGCCGCTGGTGCACAGGTTGCACGGCAGCGGCTGTCCCTGGGTGTTGCGCAGTTCGATGACGTAGCCCTCGAACCTGAGGGTCTGGGAGCGCAGCCCGCCGATCCCCGTGGGGCTGGCGATCTGCGCGCTCAGCGCTCTGAGCTGGGCATCCGCGTGGTCCTGCAGGTAACCGCGGAACTCTGCCAGGCTGACCATGCTGATCACGGCCAGGGCGACGACGACGAGCGCGAGCAGCGCGGCGATCAGCTTGATCCGCAGCGGCACCCGGCCGGACGCCTTCCGCATTGCACGCAAGCGGCGGCCGGTGGCTGCGGGCGGGGCGAACGAAGTCATGCCGGTCAGGACGACGGCAGCCGGAGCACGTACCCGACGCCGCGCAGGGTGTGGATGAGCCGCGGCTCGGCGCTGTCCACCTTGCGGCGGAGCACCGACACGTAGGACTCGACGATCCCCGTGTCCCCGCGGAAGTCGTAGTCCCAGACGTGATCGAGGATCTGCATCTTGGACAGCACCCGGTTCGCGTTGCCCATGAAGTAACGCAGCAGCTTGAACTCGGTGGGCGAGAGCTGCACCGGCTGGCCGGACCGCCACACCTCGTGGCTGTCCTCGTCGAGTTCGAGGTCGGCGAACTTCAGCCGCGGCGTCGGTTCGGCGCCGTCTCCCCTGGTGCGCCGCAGCACGGCACGGATCCGGGCGATGACCTCTTCCAGGCTGAACGGCTTGGTCACGTAGTCGTCGCCGCCCAGGGTCAGGCCACGGATCTTGTCGTCCATCGCGTCCCTGGCTGTCAGGAACACCACGGGGATCCGGTCGCCGCCGCCGCGCAGGCGCCGGACGACGTCGAAGCCGTCCATGTCGGGCAGCATCACGTCGAGCACGATGAGGTCGGGCCGGTAGCGCTGGGCCGCCTGCACCGCCTCGGAGCCCGCGCTCGCGCTGATCACTTCGAAGCCGGCGTAGCGCAGGCTCGCCGCGAGGAGTTCGAGGATGTTCGGCTCGTCCTCCACCACGAGCAGCTGTGCTTCGGGTCGCTTCCGCCCGTCGGCCGACGGTGTTGTCATGGCAAGATCCTGACGGATGAGGCTGAGAGTTTCCTGAATGCGCGCTGGAACTGACCTGTCGATCACTAGGCGGGCGCTGGGCGGCGGCGTCGAGCCAGGTCCCGCCGCGGGCAGCAGGTAGCCACTCGGGGCGGGGGGGTCGAAGCGGCAGCAGGTCAGCGGGCGGCGGACGGGTGTCAGTGAGGTTGGCGGCGCCAGCACCGTTGCTGGCTTCCGTCCACCGGACGATGGCCGCCGCCCGCGATTCGCGCCCAGCTTTGCGTAGATCCGGTTTACGTGGTTTTTGACCGTTTTCTCAGCGAGAACGAGCCGGGCGGCGATTTCACCGTTGGAGTGACCGTCCGCGATGAGCGACATGATTTCGGCCTCGCGCAAGGAAAGGCCCAGCGGGCGGGCTGTGCGGGACGCACGGTCCTCATTCGACCTCCGACCAAGCATGCAGTTGTGAACTGCGACGCATGGTATCGAACGTGACCCCATTGCGCGCAAGGTTCAATTTGCGTCTATCGTGCAACGATGGACGCCCGGGGGCGGCCCCGGTGGCAGGCCGCCCGGGCATCGTGCTCCCGGCGCGCCGGGGCGCCGCCGCTCAGCCCTGCAGGTGCGAGCCGGTCAGCAGCCGCTTCGGCAACGGGTGGTCGGTGTTCAGGTCGTTGAACAGCACGCCGGGCCTTGGCCGGGTCCCACTGCACCGCGTCGCCGGCCGCGGTGGGGAGGTTCGAGTTGGCGATCGGGACCGTGGTGGTCTCCGGGCTCCGCAGCGCGAACGCCGACGCTGATGAGGTCCTTGAGGTGCGTGCCCTCGTCCACGGACAGGACGCCGACCGAGCCGAGCGCGGCGGGGACGACCGCGAACGGGTTGAGCATGACTCCCGGGCTGGTCACCTTGCTCAGCAGGGCCCGCAGGAACACCCGCTGGTTCTGCTCCCGCTGCAGATCCTGGCTGGCGAAGTTGTGCCGGGTCCGGACGAAGGACAGCGCCTTCCCGCCGCTCAGGTTGTGGCAGCCCTTTTTCAGGTGCAGGCCGGAGGCGGCGTCACGGAGCGGGTGCTTGAAGCACATCGTGACACCGCCGACCGAGTTGACGACATTCACCAGGCCGCCGAACCCGATTCCCATGTAGTGCTCGATGCGCAGGCCGGTGGCGTTCTGCACGGTCTCGGCGAGCAGTTTCGGGCCGCCGAACGAATAGGCGGCGTTGAGCTTGTTGTAGCCGTAGCCCGGAATCGTGACATAGGAATCCCGCGGCAGGCTGACGAGGACCGCGGGCCCGCCGTTCTCCGGGAATGTGCAGCAGCATGATCGTGTCGGTGCGCTGGCCGGCGACGTTCGATCCCGGTGTGGTACTTGCGCTCCTGCTTGCGGGTCAGGCCCTGGCGGCTGTCCGAGCCGGTGATCAGCCAGTTCGTCCCGGCGCCCGCGGCCGGCTGGCCCGAGTACGACACCAGCACGTTGGCCGGTTCAGCTTGCCGTCCAGGTAGAAGTACCCGCCGATCACCAGGATCAGGAGCATCACGACCAGCCCGGCGAGGAAGGCCAGCATCAGGCGCAGCCGCGGCCGGCGCGGCCGGCGCCCGCCGGAGTAGGTCTTGGGCGTGCTTCGGCCGCCCGGCGCCGAGCGCATCGGCGGCTGACTGGGCCAGGGATTCGCCGGGGCGCCGGTGCCCGTGCCCGGGTAACTCGCGCTCGGGTAACTCGTGTTCGGGTAACTCGTGTTCGGGTAACCCGTGCCGCCTGCCCCGGGCCGGGCCGGCAGCCGGACGGTGGGATCGTTGCCTGCGCCCGGCATACTGGCCGCCGCGCCCCCGCCGGCGCACTTCCAGCGGCTGCCGTGCCTCCCACCGCGTTTCCGGCCGCGGCGTTTCCGGCCGCCGCGCTTTCGCCGGCGGCGTTCGGCATGGCGCTGCCGTCATTCGGCGCGGCCGGTTCGCCCTCACGGAACCAGCCCGTCGGCCACTCGTTCACGCGGTGCCCTCCCACCAGATCGTGACCACGTCCCGCCCGGACGACCCCAGGTCCCCGGGCCGTTCGCGTTGGCTCCCCAGGTCGAGGAGCACGGCCTCCACCTCGCTGGCGCGATCGGCGGGCAGGCAAAGCCTGCGCCTGGTGACGTCGACCAGTTCAGCGAAGTCCCGAGTAGTCTGCCTCGGCCGGACGGCTCCATTCAGTGTGCCCTGCGCGTACGCCTGCTTCGGCCAGGATCGCCAGCAGGTCGGCCGCGGTGGGCCCGTCCGGCCGTTGCAGTCCGTGGAACCGCAGCCAGAGCGGATTGAGCGAGGTCAGCGGGTGTGCCGCGGTCAGCTCCACTACTACCCGTCTGCGGGCGTGGTTCGTCAGGGCCACCAGAAAAACCCAGATTTCTGGGACGTTGTACACCACGTGGTGACAGGTGACCACGTCGGCCGGGCCCACCTGCGCCGCGACGTCCGGCCAGCCGCCGTGCACCGTCCGCAGGTCCAGCCCGGCGCGCGGCCGCGCGCTCGGTGAGCAGGGTGAGCATGTCCTGGTCGGTGTCCACGGCGGTGACCGTGGTCGCGTGCGGGGCCAGCGGCAGGCAGGCAGCCCCGGCACCCGAGCCGATGTCCAGGACCGTGCCGCCCGGCCCGAGTGCCTCCTTGGCCCGCTCGTACGACGGCCCGGCCGGCGCTCGCATCAGCCGGTCCGCACGGCGCGCGAACACCTGCCGCGGCAGCACCCACGGCGAGTCGGTCACGGCGGCCGTGATGTGCTCCGGGATCGCCCACGCGGCCAGGTCCGCGCGCCATTTGTCCAGAAGTTCACCCTGCATGGCCACGGCCAGAATCTAGCGACCGCCGCCAGGTGAGCCAAGTTAGCCCCGGCCGGCCAGAGCGCAAGCGATCAAGAGCCGGCGTCGTGGCAGTAGCCGACGAACAAGATCGGCTCCCGGTTTGCTCCCAAAATCGGACACCGGAAAGCCGTGAGGCCCGGCCGTCGTTCGGGCCGGGCCTTCTGACTTGGTATTTCAGGGGGGTGGGCGAGGGGACTCGAACCCCCGGCCCCCAGGACCACAACCTGGTGCTCTAACCAACTGAGCTACGCCCACCATCGCCGTACGGCTTGATGAAGCATAGCGGGACCGGGCCACTATGCCGAACCGGTTCCCCCGGGTACCGCCGTAAGCGACCATCTTGACCAGCGGCTTACCCGGACTTGGGCGGTCGGCGGTCAGCTGTTGCCGTCGCCGCCGGTGCCCCGTTCTGGCCGCCGTAACGTGCCGCGATCTGGCGCGCGGTGGCAGAGTCGGGGCCGGGCGGCGGCACGAACACCGTCTCCCGGTAGTAGCGCAGTTCCTGGATGCTCTCGGTGATGTCGGCCAGGGCCCGGTGCCCGCCGCGCTTGGGCGGGCTGGCGAAGTACGCCCGCGGGTACCAGCGCCGGGCAAGCTCCTTGATGCTGGACACGTCCACCATCCGGTAGTGCAGGAACGCGTCAAGCTCGGGCATGTCACGGGCGATGAAGACCCGGTCGGTGGCGATGGAGTTGCCCGCCAGCGGCACCCGCCGCGGCTCGGCGATGTACCTGCGCACGTAGGCCAGCACCTGGTCCTGCGCCTCGGCGAGGGTGATGCCCGCGGCAAGCTCGGTCAGCAGCCCCGAGGTGGTGTGCATCTCGCCTGCACCACGTCTTCCATCTGGTCGAGTGCCTCGGCCGGCGGTTTGATGATCAGGTCAAGCCCCTCGTCGAGCACGACGAGCGCGCCGTCGGTAGACCAGGCAGGCGATCTCGATCAGGGCATCCCGCTCCAGGTCGAGCCCTGTCATCTCACAGTCGATCCACACCAGCCGGTCCGTCATCCCCACAGCCTAGGCGGTCTTTCCGCGGGTATCGGGCCTGCTCGCGCCGCTAAATGCCTTGCTTCGGCCGATGTTCACGGACTTTTCTGCCGAACGGCCTAGCGGCCGCGCCTGACTCTGCCCGCAGCGCGAATGTGGTCCGGGGCGGTGATTCCGGCCGGAGCGCGGGATCGGGCTACCGGTTCGCCGAAGGTCGATGGCCATCGGCACACACCGGCCCAGACCGGCAGGTCGAGGTCTTCCGGCTCGTCGCTTGGGCGGGCCGGTGCGGACCTTGACGGACGCCTCGGCCAGCGGGAACGGCGAGCACCGAGGTGGCGGCGAGTTCCTTGCGGGTCGGTGCCCGCACGGCATCCCAGCGGCCGGGGATCAGGTGCTCGGTGACGGCCCGCAGACCCGCCAGTCGTTCGTCCTGATCGGTGACGATCCGCGCGGTGCCGAACACCACCGCACTGCGGTAGTTGACCGAGTGGGTGAACGCGGACCGGGCGCAGACCAGCCCGTCGAAGTGGGTGACCGTGATGCAGACCTCCTGCCCGTCGGCCGCGTGCAGGCTCCGGTTGGCGGAGGAACCGTGCAGGTACAGGGTGTCGCCGATGCGCCCATAAGCGGTGGGCAGCACCAGCGGCGCGCCGTCTGACGACCACTCCGAGGTGGCAGATCATCCCGGCGTCGAGCACGGCGAGCAGGTCGGCGTGCTCGGTCTTGCGCGCGCTCGGAGTGACGGCGCACGCGGGTGCGCTCGGTCGGGGACAGGGTCTGGTTCTGCGTGCTCATGACGACTAGGGTAGCGGCAAAGTGGCTATTCACTTAGAGCCACTTTCAAGGCTATTTTAAAGACCACTATGGCCCGCCGAACGCTGGAACTGTCGCTGATCGCCGACCGGGCGGCCCGGAGGGACTGACAGCGCAGATTGTCGGGCAACTCCGCGACGCCCTGGCGGACGGCCGCCTGGCCACCGGCGAGCGCCTCCCGTCCACCAGGACGCTCGCCGGGCTTCTCGGGGTCAGCCGGACCGTGGTCACCGGCGCCTACGCCCAGTTGTTCGCCGGAGGGCTGGGTCGAAGGGCGGCACGGCTCGGGCACGTTCGTCGCGGGCGGCGCCCAGGCGCCGGGACCGCCCGCGGGGCAACGGGTCCGCGGAGCCCCAGGCGATCCGCGGGGCTGCGGGGGACCGCGGACGGGCTGCCGCCCCTCGCCGAGGCCTCGATGATCGACCTGCGGCCCGGCATCGCCTGGACCGAGGGCATCGACCGGGCCGGCGTGGCGGCGGGCCTGGCGGAGCGCGGGCACCGGGGTTGCCGGTCGACGCTGCCAGACCCGAGAGGCCGCGCGGATCTGCGCGCCGCCCTCACCGGGTACCTGCGGCGCAGCCGGGGCGTCCACTGCTCCGCGGGCCAGCTCGTGGTGACCCGTGGCGTTGCCGGGAGCCTCGGCCTGCTCGCCTCCGCCCTGCTGCGGCCGGGGGACCGGGTGGGCGTCGAGGAACCCGGGTACCCGCCGCGCGGGCCGTGTTCGCCGCGCACGGGCTGCGCGTCGTGCCGTGCCCGGTGGACGAGGGCGGCCTCCGGTCGTGGACGCGCTGCCGGACGGCCTGCGGCTGGTCTACGCGACCCCGGCGCACCAGTATCCGCTGGGCGGCCGGCTGTCGGTGCCGCGCAGGCGGGCGCTGATCTCCTGGGCCAGGGATACCGGCGCGCTCATCGTGGAGGACGACTACGACGGCGAGTTCCGCTACGACGTCGCGCCGCTGCCGGCCCTGTTCGGCCTGGACCCCGAGGTCGTGGTGTACCTGGGAACGACGACGAAGATCCTCACCCCGGCGCTGCGGATCGGCTGGCTGGTCGCCTCGCCCGGGCTGGCCGCACGGCTGGCCACGGCCGGCGGCACCCTGGGCGACTGGGCGTCCGGGCCCGCCCAGGGCGCGCTGCTCAGCATGATCGCCACCGGTGCGCTGGAACGGCACATCCGGCGGATGCGGCACGACTATGCCCGGCGGCGGTCCGCCATGGCCGCGGCATTCCGGCGGAGGGACGCCGGGCGGCTGATCCGGCGACGAGGCGGGCATGCACATGATCCTCGAAACCCGCCAGCCCGCCGCCCAGGTCGCCGCGGCCGCCGCCGAGCGCGGCGTGGCGGTCGCGACCCTGGAGCGGTACTTCGCGGGGCCGGTGACCAGAAACGGCCTGGTCCTCGGCTACGGCGGCGCCCGGTTCCCGACGTGGTCCGCGGCTGCGAGATCCTCGCCGGCATCCTGACCGCCTCCTGAAGCGCGGCCCGTCCAGGCACGTTTCTGGTCGTTTGTTCCAACGACCCACAAAAGCGGCGCCTGACTGTGCCATCAAACCGGACAATCAAGCCACTATCGGGCTGACACTCCTCGTTCAGCTCTCGTGATCATGGCGTTTTGGCGGCTCCAGCAGCCAAACGCCATGATCACAAACTGAGGAAGATCGTTAGCTGATGGCACATGTTGACAATGGCGCCAGAATGTGACTGCTGTGCCAATGACCACAAACGCCCGCGGGGAACGTGCTGTCGGCGGGCGGTCCCGGGTACCGGCGGGCGGGTCCCGGGGTGCGGGCGGGTCCGGGGTGCGGGCGGGTCCGGGGTGCGGGCGGGTCCCGGGCTGCCGGATGGCGGGTCCCGGGGTGCCGGCTGGCGGGTCCCGGGGTGCCAGCGGGCGGGTCCCGGGGTGCGGGGTGCGGGGTGCGGGGTGCGGGTGGGTGGCTGGCGGAAGCGGCATCCAATCGGGTGGCGGGGCAGGCGAGCCCCGGGGGATGCCCGCCTGCCCCGCCGTCGGCGAACGCCCGACCGGATGGGCGCTCGCCAGCCGGATGGGGCCCGTGGTGCCCACCGGGCAGCAGCCCCACCCGGGCCCCCCGTCAGAGGCCGCGCCGGTCGCGCGGCAGCCGTTAGAGGCCGTTCGGCATGGTGTCCAGCAGCGCGAGCGGAAGCAGCGATCGCACGGCTGCGGGCAGCCTGGCCAGCACCGGCGCGGGCAACTGGACCAGCACCGAGACCGGCAGCTTCGCCAGCGCCTGCACGGGGACCCGGAACAGGTTCGTGGCGGCGAGCCTGGCCCGGATGGGCGCGGGCAGCCTGGCCTGCACCGAGGCGGGCAGCTTGGCCAGCACCGAGGCCGGCAGCCGGCGCAGGGCCGCCATGGGGAGCCGGGCCAGGACCGAGGCGGGCAGCTTCGCCAGCGTGGTTGCGGGGAGCCTGGCCAGGATGGGCGCGGGCAGCCTGGCCAGCACCGGACCGGGCAGCCTGGCCAGGGCCCACGCCGGCACCCTGGCCAGCGTGCCGGCGGGCAGCCCGGCCAGCGCCGGACCCGGGATCCTGGCCAGCGCCCAGGCCGGGAGCCGCCGCAGCACCGGCGCGGGCAGCTTGGCCAGGACATAGCCGGGCAGCCGGTCCAGGATCGCGGTCGGCAGCGTGGCCAGCGCCGGCACCGGCAGCCCGGCCAGCGCAGTGGGCTGGAGCCGGCGCAGCACTGCCACCGGCAGCCTGGCCAGCACGGTGCCGGGCAGCCTGGCGAGCGCGGCGGCCGGGAGCCGGCGCAGCGCCCGCTCCGGGAGCCTGGCCAGCACCGGGCCGGGCAGCCGCCCGAGCGCCACCCCCGGGAGCCTGGCCAGCACCGCGAGTGGAAGCCGTGCCAGCGCCGGTGCCGGGAGCCCGGCCAGCACCGGCCGGGGGAGTTGCGTCAGGATCGGGGCCGGGAGCCTGGCCAGGGCCGGGGCGGGCAGTAGCGCCAGTTCCCGGCGCGGCAGCCTGGTCAGGGAGGCGACCGGCACCGCCGCGAGCGCCGGTGCCGGGAGGCTGGCCAGCCGTTGCGGCGCGGGCAGCCCCGGCAGACCCAGCGTGAGCGTGCAGAGGTCGGCCACGCTGGCCGCCCCGCCGGCCGTGGCGGTCAGTCCGGGGAAACCCGGATGCGCCAGGACCCGGAGCACCACGGGACTCGCGAGCGCTTGCGCCTGGCCGCGGGCAGCAAGGCTCTGCTGCCCGGGGCCGCCGCCCTGCTGCCCGGCATCCCCCCGAGGCTGCCGGGCATCCCCCCGAGGCTGCCGGGCATCCCCCCGAGGCTGCCGGGCATCCCCCCGAGGCTGCCGGGCATCCCCCCGAGGCTGCCGGGCGTGCCGCCCGAGGCTGCCGGGCATCCCCCCGAGGCTGCCGGGCGTGCCGCCGAGGCTGCCGGGCATCCCCCCGAGGCTGCCGGGCGTGCCGCCGAGGCTGCCGGGCATCCCCCCGAGGCTGCCGGGCGTGCCGCCGAGGCTGCCGGGCATCCCCCCGAGGCTGCCGGGCGTGCCGCCGAGGCTGCCGGGCATCCCCCCGAGGCTGCCGGGCGTGCCGCCCGCTGCCTGCCGGGCCGCGCGCCCCGGTGCCGGAGCGGGCCGTGAGGATCGCGTGGACGTCCGCGGCAAGGGCGATGCAGAGCCCGCTCACCGGCACGGCGGCTGCCTTGTGGGCGCGCGTGCCGGAAGCGGCGGGGCCCAGGGTGCCCCGGCCGGACAGCTGCCCGGCCCCCCGGCCCCCAGGCCTGGCTCCGGCCGCGGCGGCCTCGCGCCCGCCTGCGCCGGCGGCTGCCGTGGCCCGCGCCGGGCCAGACCCGTGCGGGCCGCCGTTTCCCATGGTGGCGGCGAGCGCGATGCCGCCCGTCGTGCAGATGACCAGCGCGAGGGCGGCGATCTTCGTGGTGCGGAACCTCGCGAGCGGTGGAGTGACCATCTGTCCTCTCCGGGATGCGGTGACAGGGGCGAGACGCGCCGCGTGGAACGCGGACACCGCCATGTCCTCGCGCGCCAACTCGCCAGGCTGCGGCGGTGCCGCGGCGCTGGCCAGCAGGCGGTCCAGCGGATCGGGCACCGGCACCGGGGCGCCTTGCAACAACTGCTCCGCGGTGCCGCGCCGGATCCTCCGGGAACGGCGTGTCTTCATCTCGCCCTCTTCAGCGCCGCCGCGCGCGTTCGCGTCACTCCGGTTTCCCCTCGCCATTCGCCGCGGCCTGTTCCAGCCATCCGGAAAGCCTGCGCAATCCCCGGTATGACGCTGTGCGCACGGCACCCGGGCGTTTACCAAGGACCCGTGCGGTAGCTGCCGTGTCGAGGCCCATGACCACGCGCAGGAGAACCACCTCGGCCTGGTCGCGCGGCAATTGCGAAATCAGGGCTAGCGCCGCTGCTGTGGCCATTAGCTCGAGTGCCTGACCGGCCGTGTCGTCACTGGCGGCCCAGGTCTCCAGGTCCGCCACGGTGACCGCGGCCGGCTGCGGGCGCCGCCGCGCACGGCGCAGGTGGTCGGTGGCGCGGTGCCGGGCCACGGTGGCCACCCAGCCGCGGAAGCCGTCTCCGTCACCACGGAATCCGGGCAGGTCACGGGCGACTTGAAGCCAGGTCTCCGAGGCCACGTCCTCAGCGTCCGCGCCGACGATGGCCTGCAGGTAGCGCAGCACCCTGGGCTGGGTATCCCGGTAGAGCACCCGGAAGGCCGCCTCGTCGCCGGCCTGGGCCTGTTCGATCGCGGAATCGAGTGCGGCTGGTTCCGCCCAGGTCCGCGGAAAGGCGGCGGACGGGCCCGGCTGGGCGTTGCCCGGGTGCTGCGCGGGAATTGCGGGAATGGTGCCGGGCCGCCAGGCCTCTGGCACCTGTGCCGCCATGACTTCAGCGGGAGCCTGGGGCCGTGGGGGGCTCCTGTCCATTGAATGAATCATGTGCCTAACCGCCGGTCACCCGCATGACGAAGAAAAAGCATCCGGAAAAGATCGGTGATGCGATTATTGGGCAGGACTGCGGCTTATTTCCGCCGGCCGTGGCCGGGCACCCGCCCGGTGGCCGGGGCCTAGTGTGGCTGGCGGGCACGGCCTGCAACGTGGATCATGCAAGGACACCACGGGCGACAGGTGGCAGTGGCACGAGCAAGGAGTGGCATGGGCGATGTCGGCGTTCCCGGCGTGGCGAACACGGCCGGGCTGGCGCGATGGATCCAGGACAACGGCCTGCCCGGCGCGGGCGAGGACCTGACGGTCGAGCTGATCGCCGGCGGGCGGTCGAACCTGACCTACCGGCTGGAGTTCCGCGCCCCCGGTGACGCGGGGCCCGGTTCCCCGGTGACGCGCCTGGTGCTGCGCAGGCCGCCGCTCGGCCATGTGCTGCCCACCGCGCACGACATGGCCAGGGAGTACCGCGTCCTGTCCGCGCTGCACGGCACCGCCGTGCCGGTGCCCCGGCCGGTCGCGATCTGCCCGGACACCGAGCTCATCGGGGCGCCGTTCTACCTGATGGAGTGGGTGGACGGAGTCGTCTTCCGCACCAGCGAGGACGCGCGGCTGCTGAGCCCGGCCCAGGCCGGGCAGCTCTGCGAGGACTTCGCCGCCATGCTCGCCACCATCCACGGGCTCGACGTGAGCGCGGCCGGGCTGGACGGGTTCGGCAAGCCGGAGGGGTACATGGCGCGGCAGCTGGCGCGGTGGCAGCGGCAGTGGGACCTGTCGGTGACCCGGGAGATGCCCGGTTACGCCGAACTGGTCAGCCGGCTCACCGCCGGGCTGCCCGCCGAAGGCGGGCCAGGTTCACCCCGGCCGGGCGGTACCGCGGGAACGCTGGTCCACGGGGACTTCCGCATCGACAACATGCTGATCGGGCCGGCGCCGGAACCGCGGATCGCCGCCGTCGTGGACTGGGAGATGTCCACGCTCGGCGACCCGCTCGCCGACCTCGGGCTGTCCCTGGTCTACTGGACGCAAGCGGGGGAGGAGGATCTGCTGCCGCACGGCGTGGGGCAGTCGATAACGACGAGCGCCGGGTTCCTCACCCGGGACCAGATCGCGGCGCGCTACGCGGATCTCACCGGCCGGGACCTGTCCCGGATCGACTACTACATGGCGTTCGGCTGCTTCAAGCTGGCCGTGGTGCTCGAAGGCATCCACGCCCGGTTCCTGCAGCACAAGACGGTGGGCGAAGGGTTCGAGCGGGAAGGCCAGGCGGTCGCCACCCTGATCGGGCGTGCTCATCAGTTCCTGAGACGCCGGCTGCCTGATCGTCGTGGACCCGGCTGCTGACCCCGGACATGATTGAGGCCCGGCTCCCCGCTCTGGCCGGGCCCCAAGCTATTTGGGGTCCGGCTCCCCGCTCTGGCCGGACCCCAAATCTTCTGGGACCCGGCTCCCCGCAAAGCCGGGCCCCAAACTGTTTGAGGCCCGACACCCCGCTCTCGCCGGGCCTCAAATCATTTGGGGCCCGGCTCCCCGCTCTGGCCGGGCCCCAAGTTTTTTGGGGCCCGGCTCCCCGCAAAGCCGGACCCCAAGTTATCTGTGGTCCGGCGCCCCGCTCTCGCCGGACCACAAGCCTTGGGGATTTATTGGAGCCCGGCTCCCCGCTTTAGCCGGGCCCCAAGTCCCTTATGAGGCCCGGCGCCCCGCTCTCGCCGGGCCTCACAGAGAAGACGCGCTACAAACCAGCTTGGTTCACATCCGATGGCGAAGTTTCGCAGAGATCTTTTCGTGGGTCCCGCGGGCCGGTCCGCGGGACCCACTGGACAGTCCGGCGGCGCCCGCGAAAACCCCGGTCCGGGCCGGTCACCGGGGGCAGTGCGGCTGGCAGATGCGCCGCCCGAAGGCCCGGTAGAAGATCTGCGGTACCTGGGCCGCGCTGGTGACGGGCCAGACCTTGCCGTTGGTCGCCCTGGCTATCTGCTGCAGGTCGCCGAGGTCCTTCGGCACGCCGAAGACAACCATGAGGATCTCCACCGGGCGGCGCGGGTTGGCCAGCGTCTGCAGGTTGTGCAGCAGGGTGGCCGCCGAGATGTCGCCGGGTGCGTTCTCCACCCCGGCGGTCAGCACGATGATGTCGTTGACGTACTGCGGCTGGTAGCTGGCGACCATCTGCCTGTAGGCGGCCAGCAGGGTGCCGTACAGGGCGGCCGGCGCGTGCGGGAACGCCCGCCCGCATGGCGGCCAGGTGCTGGATCGCCTGCCTGCGGGTGACCAGCCCGAACTGGCCCGGCAGCGGGCCCATCGGCACGAGCTGGTGGTATGGGAGGGCGCCGGCCAGGTGGCTGGCGAACACCCACAGGCCCATCTGGGTGCTGTCGGGGAAGCGCTGCATCCCGGCCGCCGAGGTGCGCCCCAGCACCTGCTCCAGGGTCGGGCCGCCGGGTGCGACGGGGGTGGCCATCGCGGCGGAGACGTCGTTGATGGCGAGGAACCGGGACCCGAGGCCCAGCACGTGCCAGGCATGCAGTTCCTTGCCCGCCTGGCCCGGCCCCGGCGGCGTGAGCAGGTGCGGCTCGGCGCTGGACAGC
Organism: uncultured Actinomycetes bacterium; assembly: GCA_963725125.1. Classification (GTDB taxonomy): domain Bacteria; phylum Actinomycetota; class Actinomycetes; order Streptosporangiales; family Streptosporangiaceae; genus DASXKD01. The sequence goes on along the minus strand of CAVRXW010000062.1, from coordinate 69,627 downwards.
CCGTACGCGGCGGGCCATGCGCTGGCCGACCCGGCGGCCGTGCGGAACCCCTCGTAGCGCACGTAGGCGTCCGCGTACGACGAGCGCAGCACGCCGCCGAACGCCTTCGCCGTGGCCTGGGTCACCCCGCCCTTGCCGGTGAGCACATAGGGGTAGGAAAGCTGGAAGGTGCCCTGCGCCGGGTAACGCACCGCGAGCGGCTGGCCCGGATGGGAACGGTCGTAGGCGACCACCGCCTGCTCCGACGTCAGCGTGATGGGGGCGGTGTCGCTGGAACCAGAAGGGCGGGCGAACGTGTCCAGCGACGGCAGTGCCCCGGCTCCGGTCCCGGGGTGCACGACCTGCACGTTGAGCGCGAAGCTGGCCATCTCGCCGCGGCCGGCCCGGCCGTAGCCGAAGAGCCGCTTCAGCTCGACCAGCCCCGCCAGCCCGGCGGCGCTCTGCGTGGGATCGGGGAACTGCACGTTGAGGCCGAGCGCCTTGGCCGGGCCGCCCGCGCTCGCCGGAGCCAGGATCTGCCAGCCGACCGAGCTGCCGAAGGCGGGCATTCGTGCGGCCGCGGGCCGCGGCATCGCGATGACCAGCGGGGACTCGGCGACCATGATGCCGCTGGGCTGGACGAGCCTGGCGGACGCTGGAGAGCCGCGGGCCACGTCCACCCAGAGTGCGGAGTCGGGGATCCAGGCGTCGGGCGCGGGCCGCAGCTTCCCGGCGCCACTGCGGGCCAGGTCCGCGGCCACCGTGGCGGCGGATGCCGCGTGCACCGCGACCGCTGCGCAGCGGCCGTCCACCTGGCGATGCTGGCTGTTGAAGTACGTGGCGAGCCGCTGGATCACCGGCTCGATCTCGCTGGAGACCACCACCTGCGCCGTCGTGGTCTGGCCGGCGCAGGTGGCGCGCGCGGAGATGGTCCTGGCGCCGAGCGCGACCAGGAGTGTGGCCGCGATCGCGGCGGCGAGAAGCGTGAACAGGGCCGTGCTGAGCCTGCGCTTGCGGCCCGGCCGGTACCGGCCAGCGGCGCCGGTGCGTCCAGTTGTCACCAGATCCCTCACATCACGAGACGCGCAGTCCCGGGCCGTGAATCCGTGCGGGCTTGCCCGCCGCCCGCACGGACGGCCAAACCCGCGAGCGTTGCGGGCACGACTGTAGTAGACGATCGTCCTCCATGAGATCTCTTGTACCTTTTGCGCACGATGCGCTAAAGGTGCGCACGCTCATGCCGCGCGAAGCACACGGCTGAGGTGGGTCGCGCCGCCCGGGCCGCCGGCATGCGGGCTGCCCGGCGGCCCGGCCACACTGGAGCCATGGCAGGCATCGTGGCGGTCAGCGACCCCGGCGACCCGCGCCTGGCGGACTACGCGCGCCTTACCGATGTCCGGCTGCGCACGAGCATGGAGTCGGCACATGGGGTGTTCATGGCCGAGGGTGAAAAGGTGATCCGGCGGGCGGTCGCCGCCGGCTTCGGCGTCCGCTCGATGCTCGTCACCCGGGACAAGCTGCCCGGCCTGGCCGATCTGGCCGGTGCCTGCCCGGGCCCGGTGTACGTGATTTCTGCGGAGATCGCCGAGCAGGTCACCGGGTACCAGGTGCACCGCGGCGCGCTGGCCGCGATGGCCCGCCGTGCGGTGCCCACGGTTGCCGGGCTGCTGTCCGGCGGGCCACCGGCCGGCCACGGCGCGGCGGGCGACGGTGCCTGGCCGGCGCCCCAGGCATCGGGGCCGCAGGCCCGCGCCGGGCAGCCCGGCTGGCCCCGGCGGATCGTTGTGCTGGAAGATCTTGTCGACCACGCAAACGTGGGCGCGATCTTCCGCTGTGCGGCGGCGCTGGGCGTGGACGCGGTGATCCTTTCACCGCGCTGCGCGGACCCGCTGTACCGGCGGGCGGTCAAGGTCTCGATGGGCGCGGTCTTCGCCATCCCTTACGCCCGGATGTCCGACTGGCGCGGCGGGCTCGCCGAGATCCGGGCGCACGGCTTCACCCTGCTCGCGCTGACCCCGGATCAGTCGGCGGTCCCGCTGGACAAGGTCGCCTCGGCGGGCCGCGTTGCGCTGCTGCTCGGCACCGAAGGAGACGGGCTGTCCTCGCGCTGGCTGGCCGAGGCCGACACTGCGGTCTGCGTTCCGATGAGCGCAGGCGCGATGGAACTGGGCGTCGATTCGCTGAACGTCGTCGCGGCCGCCGCGATCGCCTGCCACGAACTGGCGCGCCTGCCCCGGTGACGCGGGGCCCGCCGGCTAGCGGGCTTACTGACCGGCCTGCGGGGCGAAGTACGCGCTGGAGTCCTTGCGCCACAGGTAGATGATCGCGCCGAGGCCGATCAGCCAGGTGAGGATGGACACCAGGGTGCCGGCCGCCGCACCCGCGCGGGCCACGCCCAGCAGCAGGAACAGCGTGTCCAGCCCGAACAGCACGGTGGACACGATGCGCGCCCAGGACTTGCCCGCCTTGTTCATCAGCGCCATCCAGACCCACAGCCCGATGCTGACCACGCCGATGAACACCGACCCGACCACGACGACGGTCTGCAGGTTATGGAGCTGGCTGGTGGTGAGCGAGGGGTCACTCTTGTGCAGGCTGTTGCGCAGGCTGCCGACCGTGGCCAGGCCGACGATCAGGCTCAGCGCGCTCACCACGGCGCCCGCGTACATCAGCCGGACCGCCATCACCACGGACGGAGGCGGCCCCGGGCGCACGGGTTCGGGCGCTTGCCCGGCCGATGGATAAGGCTGGTACATGACTGCTCCTCGGGGCGGATCGCATGCGCGCGCACACAACGGACAGAATGCGGCCGACCGGATAACGGCGCCCTGAGCCTAGCCGCGCCGACCGGCTCCTGCTAGCTACATACCCATGCCGTGCGGGGTCACCGCAGCAGGGCCCACACCACCTTGCCGCCCTCGTCGAGCAGATGCCAGCCCCAGCGTACGCAGCACGCCTCGACCACGGTCAGGCCGCGCCCGCTCTCCGAGTCGAGATCGGAGTCCCGCAGCACCGGAATGCCGTGGCCCGGGTCGGTCACCATGCACATCACGAATGGCGCCTGGGCGAGCAGCCGCAATCGTACGCAGTGCCCACTGACGATCTTGCGCGCGGACGGGATGCCGTGCCGCAGCGCGTTGGTCGCCAGTTCGGACACGACAAGCTCGGCCAGGTCGGTGAGCGCGTCCATGCCCCACAAGCCCAGTGTGATGCGGGTGAAGTCGCGGGCGATCTTCACCGATTCGGGGCTGGCGTCGAGGGTGCAGGCCGCCGTGGGCTGCTCGATGGCGGATGCCGCATCACAAAGCAACGGAGGTGCCGAAAGCAGGGGGCTCTCCTGGCGCGCGGTCCCGGGCCGGCTCGCCGTGAGGAGTTGATCCTCAGACACCTCGTGGACCTCCGTTGTGATTAGGCGAGGTGGCCCCGGTGGGAGGTGATGGAAGTCCCATCGACTGACGCTGCCGCCGTAAGTCGTGCACTTGCGGCACAAGCGCTATCATCCCCTCTATAACTTGCAAACGCAAGGCCGGATGCACGTGCAGATGGAAGTGCTTGGTGCACGTGCGGCTGACGGGGAGGTCATCCGAAGGTTTTGCGCATCGATCGCCGGAGTAGCCCCAGGGAGCGCGAGTGATCACGGCACAGCCGGGTAGCGGCCCGACCGTGCTGCGTATTCTCCTTGGTTCCCAACTCCGGAGGTTGCGTGAGGCCAAGGGGGTTACCCGGGACGACGCCGGATACACCATCCGGGCTTCGGGGTCCAAGATCAGCCGGATGGAGCTTGGGCGGGTCAGCTTCAAGGAACGCGACGTGGAGGACCTGCTTGACCTCTACGGCGTGGCCGAGGAGGAGGCCCAGTCCCTGGTGGCTCTGGCCAGGCAGGCCAACTCGCCCGGCTGGTGGCACAAGTACGGCGACGTACTGCCCGACTGGTTCCAGGTCTACGTGGGGCTGGAAGAGGCGGCGTCGCTGATACGGCTCTACGAGGTGCAGTTCATTCCCGGACTGCTCCAGACGGCCGACTATGCCCGGGCCGTCGTCAGGCTGGGGCAGCCCTCCGCGACGCCCGAAGAGGTCGAGCGCCGGGTGGGCCTGCGGCTGGCCAGGCAGGAAGTGCTCACCAAGCCGGGCGGGCCCCGGCTGTGGGCGGTACTGGACGAGGCGGCGCTGCGCCGTCCCATCGGTGGCAGGGAGGTGATGCGCGCCCAGCTTGTCCGACTGACCGAGGTGGCGGGAGACGCCAACATCACGCTTCAGGTGGTGCCCTTCCGGTCCGGCGGCCACGCGGCCGAGGCCGGAGCGTTCACCATCATGCGGTTCCCCGAAGTTGACCTCCCGGACGTGGTTTACCTTGAGCACCTCACCAGTGCCCTGTACCTCGACAAGCGCGAAGACGTCGAGAAGTACACCGAAGTCATGGAGCGCCTCAGCGTCGACGGCGAGTCACCCGAACGAACAATCGATATCTTGAGCGGGATGCTTGAGGAAGTCATAGACGAATGAAGACGTACAACGGAATACCGGCCACCGAAATCCCCGGCGCCGGCTGGCGCAAGAGCAGTGCCAGCAATTCGCAGGGAGCCTGCGTCGAGCTAGCCAAGCTGGGCAGCGACGAGTTCGCCGTCCGGAACTCGCGGTACCCCGATGGTCCCGCGCTGATCTACACCCACGCGGAAGTCGCCGCGCTGATCGAAGGCGTCAAGATGGGCGAGTTCGACGACCTGCTGGGTGAGGCCACCGTCTGAGCACACCGATTTCCCGCGGCCCGGCCTGTGCCGTGGCTGGGCGGGAGTAAGGCTGGCCGCCGCGTCCGGACCGGACGCGGCGGCCGGCGCGTATCCGGGCCCGCCCGGGCGCTCCGCCGTCGTGGACGCGTACGTGCAGGTGAGGCCGGTCTCCCGGGGCCGCAGATGGCCCTATCACGGGTACCGTTGTTAGGCAAGCCTACCTTTAGTAGGCTGACCCGCATTGCCCGAGACTGGCTCCTGCCAGGAGAGGAATCCCCCCTTGTCATCAAGCCAGATCGTCCTTCTGGGCGCCATCGCGGGGTGCACCATCTTCCTGGGCCTGCCCCTCGGGCGCATCCGGGCGCCGATGCCGCGGCTCAAGGTCTTCCTGAACGCGCTCGCCATCGGCATCCTGATCTTCCTGCTCTGGGATGTGCTGACGAACGCGTGGGCGCCGGCCGCCGTGGCGCTCGGCACACACAGCTGGCGCAGCGCGCTCGTCGACGGCCTGACCATGCTGGGCTGCCTCGGCATCGGCCTGATGAGCCTGGTCTACTTCGACCGGTGGATGAAGCGCCGGGCAGCGGCGATGCGGCCCGAGGGGCCGGGCGCGGCCGTCGCGCACAAGCCGCTGCTGCCCGCGGGCCCGGACGCCGCCAAGGCCAGGGCGGCGGAACTGTCGCTGCTCATCGCCACGGGCATCGGCCTGCACAACTTCGGCGAGGGCCTGGCGATCGGCTCGTCGGCCGCGGCCGGGCGGCTCAGCCTGGCCGTGCTCCTGGTGATCGGGTTCGGCGCGCACAACGCGACCGAGGGGTTCGGCATCGTGGCCCCGCTCGCCGCGGCGGGGGTTCGGCCGACCTGGGGGCGGCTGATCCTGCTCGGCATCATCGGCGGCGGCCCCACGTTCCTCGGCACCGTGGTGGGCCAGGCAGTCACCGCGCCGCTGCTCGGCGTCGCCTTCCTCGCCCTCGCGGCCGGCTCCATCCTGTACGTGGTCATCGAACTGCTCGCCGTGGCCCGCGCCTCGAAGCTCAAGGAACTGGTCACCTGGGCGATCCTGCTGGGGGTCGTGCTCGGCTTCGTCACCGACGCCATCGTCACCGCAGCCGGCGCCTAGGCAGCCCGCAGCGGGCCCGCAGCGCGCGTTGACCCGGCGCTCAGGCTGAGCTAATAGAGTCCTGGGGTGAATTCCCCGGTTCCGGCTACGCTCCCGCCGCTGACCAGGCGACTTCTGGGCTGGGAGATCATCGTCGTCTTCGGCGTGTCGCTCGGCGCCAGCGCCCTGTTCGCGATCATCAACCTGATCGGCTCGCTGACCGCCCCGAAGGCGCTACGCCAGCAGCAGGCCCTGCTCGTCGGGTCGCTCGCCCCCGGCCGGCCGCTGCTGGACCTGACCCTGCAGCTGGCCAACATCCTCGTCACCCTCATGCCGGTCGCGCTGGTCTTCTACCTGCTGGCCAGGGAAGGCGAGGGGCCCGCGGCGCTGGGCATCGACACCACCCGGCCGGCCAGCGACGTGCTTCGCGGCGCGGTGCTCGCCGCGCTCATCGGCGGGTCCGGCCTGGCCCTCTACATCGCGGCCTTCCACCTCGGGATCAGCCTCAACGTGGTGCCGGAGAACCTGCCGGACATCTGGTGGCGTATCCCGGTGCTCGTCCTCGACGCGGCGCAGAACGGGATCCTGGAAGAGGTCCTGGTCCTCGGCTACCTGCTGCGCCGCCTGGACCAGCTGGGCTGGTCGCCGGGCGCGGCGATCGCCGTGGCCGCCCTGGTGCGCGGCTCGTATCACCTGTACCAGGGGTTCGGCGGGTTCATCGGCAACGCGATCCTTGGCGTCATCTTCGGCGTGCTGTACAAGCGGTGGGGCCGGGTGACCCCGATGATCATCGCGCACACGCTGATCGACACCGGCGCCTTCGTCGGTTACGTGGCGCTGCACGGCCACGTGTCCTGGCTCCCCTGACACGGGTGCCCGGTCAGCCGCCCCGGAGGCCAAGCCAGCGCCACGGCGGGGATTGTGGTCGCTGGCGCGCTGACCACATAAGAAGGTGGTCGGAGTACCAACCACCACAAACGCCGCGGGGAGGGCGGCGCGGCCAAGGAGCGGTCAGCGGGCCAGGCCGTCGATCACCCGCACGCCCGGCAGGCTGGCCAGCAGCTTCCCGGCCAGGACCAGCTTGGACCGCCGCACGCCGCTGCCGATCACCACGACGGGCGTGTCCGCCACGAGCGCGTCCACCAGGACCGGCCAGGCCGCGGGCAGGCCCACCGGGGTGATCCCGCCGTACTCCATCCCGCTCTCCGCGACCGCGGCGTCCATCGCCGCGAACGACGCCTTGCGCACGTCCAGCTCGCGGCGGGCCACGTTGTTCACGTCGGCCCTGGTCGTGGCGAGTATCACGCAGGCGGCGTACCTGGTCTCGCCGTCGCGCGCTTGCCCGAGATCACCACGCAGTTGGCCGACTCGGCCGGGCTCACCCCGTACCGCTCGCAGAACGCCGCCGTGTCGGCGGCCGCCGGGTCGATCTCGGCCACGCCGATCCCGGCGGCATCGGCTTCCCCGAGCGCGGCGAGTGCCCCGGCCACGGGCGCGGCCAGCAGATCAGGCCTGCTCAGCGCCGGTACGGCGGTGAGCGAGCCGATGGATGCAGTCACGCCGTTATCCTCCTAGCATGTCCGAGCCGATCATCCCGCCCCAGGTAACGTCGCAGGTTAGCGAGACGCTCGGCCGGACGGGACTCGATCCCGACACGGTATCGGTCGCGGCGCTGCGCCAGGCCCTCGCCGCCGGCGCCCTCACCGCCGCGGAACTGACAGCTTTCTACCTGAGCAGGATCGAGCGGCTCAACCCGGCGCTGCACGCCGTCATCAGCGTCAGCCCACAGGCGGCCGCCGACGCCCGGGCCAGCGACGAGGCCCGCGCGCGCGGCGCGGCACCCGGGCCGCTGGACCGGCATCCCGGTGCTGATCAAGGACAACGTCGCCGTGACGGGGCTGCCCGCCACGGCCGGCTCGCCCGCTCTCGCCGAGACCGACGCCGGCGACGCCTTCCTGGTCACCAGGTTGCGCGAGGCGGGCGCGGTGATCCTCGGCAAGGCCAACATGTCCGAGTGGGCGAACTTCCGCTCCAGCCACTCCACCAGCGGGTGGAGCACGCTCGGCGGGCAGGCCGTCAACCCGCACGGCACCGGCCGCAACCCGTCCGGCTCCAGTTCCGGCTCCGGGGTCGCGGTGGCCGCGGGCCTGGCCCCGCTCGCGGTCGGCACCGAGACCGACGGCAGCGTCGTCTGCCCCGCCAGCGCCTGCGGGATCGTCGGCATCAAGCCGACCCTCGGCCTGGTCAGCCGCACCGGCATCGTGCCGGTCTCGCTGGCGCAGGACACCGCGGGCCCGATGGCCCGGTCCGTGGCGGACGCCGCCGCGCTGCTGTCCGTGCTCGCCGCCGCGGATCCGGCGGACCCGGCGACCGCGCCGGCCGCCGACCGCGGCCCGCGACTACACGGCCTGCCTCGACGGTGCCGCACTCGCCGGCGCGCGGCTGGGCGTCTGGCGGGACGGCGTCAAGAACGCGGACGCGGGCACCGCCGCCGTGCTGGAGCAGGCGCTCGCCCTGCTCCGCGAGGCCGGCGCGCGAGCTGGTCGACCCGGTGGAGCTGCCCGGCGCGGCCGAGATCCGACGAGCCGGAGTTCGCGGCGCTGACGCACGAGTTCAAGCACGACCTCAACGCCTACCTGGCCGGCCTGCGCGGACCGCACCCGGCTGACCTGGCCGGACTCATCAAATACAACATGCAGAACGCCAGCACGGTGCTGGCCCGCTTCGGCCAGGAACTGTTCGAGCGGGCCGAGGCAACCACCGGTGACCCCGCCGAACCGGGCTACCAGGCGAGCCGCGCGGAGGCGACCCGGCGGGCAAGGGAGGCGCTGGACGGGCCACTGGCCGCCCACCGGCTCGACGCCATTGTCACGATGACCGCGAACCCGGCCTGCCTGACCGACTACGTCCTCGGCGACCACGACCTTTTCCACACATCAGGGCCATCGGCGGTAGCCGGGTACCCCGCGGTGTGCGTCATGGCGGGAAACGTGTCCGGCCTGCCGGTAGGCCTTTCCTTCCTCGGCCCGGCGTGGAGCGAGCCGGCGCTGATCGCGCTCGCGCACGCCTTCGAGCAGGTCGCGCCCGCGCGGCTGGTGCCCGTGCTGGCCGGTCACCGTCCCGCCGGCGGCCCGCAGGGCCGGCGATAACCTGCGCACATGGAGACCTGGCGCGCCGCGAACGTTCCCTCCCTGCCGGGCCCTGGCGCGGAACCGTACCTGGCCAACACGGCCACCGGCGAGCTGACGCGCGCCGCCGCCGGGCAGCGGGCGAGGCTGTACGCGTGCGGGATCACCCCCTACGACGCGACCCATCTCGGCCACGCGGCGACCTACGTGGCCTGGGACCTGCTGGTCCGGGCCTGGCTGGACAGCGGCCACGAGGTGATCTACGTGCAGAACGTCACCGACGTGGACGATCCGCTGCTGGAGCGGGCCGAGCGCGACGGCGAGGACTGGCGCGACCTGGCCGGCCGGGAGATCGCCCGGTACCGGGGTGACATGGAGGCGCTGCGGGTGCTGCCGCCCGCCCGCCTGGTCGGGGCGGTGGAGGCGCTGCCGCTGATCGAGCAGATGAACCAGGTGCTCGCCGACCGCGGTGCCCTCTACGAGGTCGAGCGGGACATGTACTTCTCCCGGGCCGCCGACCCGGCGTTCGGCGCAGTGTCGCACCTGGACCCGGCGACCATGGCGGAGCTGTCCGCCGAGCGGGGCGGTGACCCCGGCCAGGCCGGGCAAGAAGGACCCGCTGGACGCGTTGGTGTGGCTCGCGGCCCGGCCGGGCGAGCCGTCGTGGGACTCGGCGTTCGGGCCAGGCCGGCCGGGCTGGCATGTGGAATGCGCGGCGATCGCCACGGCCTATCTCGGCGAGGATTTCGACGTCCAGGCAGGCGGCCGTGACCTGATCTTCCCGCACCACGAGTTCAGCGCCTCGCACGCGCGGGTGGCCTTCGCCGACGGGGCGCCGGGGCATGGTGCCTTCGCCCGCTGTTACGTGCACGCCGGGATGGTGCGCCTGGACGGCGAGAAGATGTCCAAGTCGCTGGGCAACCTGGTCTTCGTGTCCCGGCTGGTGGCCGACGGCGTGGACCCGATGGCGGTGCGGCTGGCCATCCTGGCGCACCACTACCGGGGCGACTGGGACTGGACGGAGGCGGGACTGGCCGCCGCGCAGGACCGGCTGGCCCGCTGGCGGGCCGCGGTGGACCGGGCGGTTTCCGGTACGGGACCGTCCGGAGCATTGCCCGGAGCGGAACCGGGCTCCGGGGGAACCGGGGGCGGTGTTCCCGCCGCGGAGAACATCCGGGCCGCGGAGAACATCCGGGCCGCGCAGAACATCCCGGCCGCGGCGAGCGTCCCGGCCGCGCAGAACATCCCAGCCGCGGCGAGCGTCCTGGCGGCGGTGCGGGAGCGGATCGCCGCCGATCTCGACGCTCCGGGCGCGCTGGCCGCCGTGGACCGCTGGGCGTCGGCGGTCACCGGCGCGCCGGAGTTGCACCCGGGCCTGGCCGCGGAGGCGGCGCTGGTCCGCGATACCGCGGACGCCCTGCTCGGCATCGCTCTCTGAGCGCGGCGCGCACCCGTGCGGATACCTGCCGCTGGGCCGTGATCGGGCAGGTGGCCGAAGACACCGCGCAACCGGGTGTGTGCCCTTGGGACCTCTGACGGCGCCTGCCGTCATTGCTGGAACAGCCGGTACAGGCCTGTCAAATGCGTGCGCCGCCGCTGTGGACCTGTCAGGACAAGCCTGACGCGGTCATGCACAGCGCGGCCGTGCCCCTCGTTTCCGCTGCCTTGCGGCCGAACCTGGGTGCATGGAAACCGCGAAGCCATCCCGCAATCCCGTTCCCCGCGCCCGCCGCGGACAAGGCCCCGGCGAGCCTGGCGCCCGGGAGCCGGTCACCGGTGCACCCGGCGGTCCTGCCGCCCCTGGCTCCGGCCCTGCGCCCGGTCCCGCGCCCTCCTTACCTGCGCCCGGTCCCGCGTCCGAGCGCTCCTTACCCGCGCGCAGCTCACCCCGCGGCCGGCCGTCCCCGCCTGCCGCGGGCACCCGTGTGCCAGCCGTCCCGTCCTCGCCTGCCGCGGGCACCCGTGTGCCAGCCGCCCCGGACCCGCCTGCCGCGGGCACCCGTGTGCCAGCCGCCCCGGACCCGCCTGCCGCGGGCACCCGTGTGCCAGCCGCCCCGGACCCGCCTGCCGCGGGCACCCGTGTGCCAGCCGCCCCGGACCCGCCTTCCGGCTGGGGAGGCTTGCCGGCCGATCCGCAGCCGGACATGATCCTGCCCCGGGTCAAGGTCAGTGGCCCGTCAGACATCCTGGCCGTGGTGCCGCACCTGATGGGCTTCCACCCGCGGCTGAGCTTCGTGGTGATCGGCGCCGCGGGCCCGCGGCGCCGGGTCGAACTCGGGTTCCGCTACGACCTGCCCGATCCGCCCGGCGCCGCGGCGGCGGCGGAGATCGCCGATCATGCCGTGGCCGTGCTCGCCCAGCGCGGGGCCGGCACGGTCATCGGGATCGGCTACGGGCCCGGGCGGCTGGTCACCCCGGTCGCGGACGCGTTCGCCGCGGCTGCCAGGCGGCGGCGCCTGCAGGTACGTGAACTGCTCCGGGTCGAGGACGGCCGGTACTGGTCCTACCTGTGCGCCAACCCGGCGTGCTGCCCCGCGGACGGCACGCCGTTCGACTACCAGTCCCATCCGGCGGCCGCCGCCATGACCGTCGCGGGTCTCGCCGCCTACCCCGACCGCGACGCCGTCGCCGCCACGCTCGCCCCGCTGATCGGCGAAGCGGCCCGCGCCATGGACCAGGCCATCGATCGGGCCTGCCTGCGCGCGCAGGACCTGGTGGACCGGGCGCAGCGCGGCGGGACCGGCAATCCGCTGCGGCTGGCGATCAGCGAAGGCCGCCGGGCCGTGCGGCAGGCGATCGGCGTGTACCGCGGCGGCGGCAGGATCACCAGCGAGGACAAGCTCGCCTGGCTCGCGGTCAGCCTGGTCCACCTCGCCGTCCGGGATGACGCCTGGGCGCGGATGGTCCCCGAGCACCGCCAGGCGCACCTGGCGCTGTGGTCCGACATCGTGCGCCGGGCCGATGGCCCCTGGCTGCCCGCACCGGCCAGCCTGCTCGCCTTCACCGCATGGCAGTCCGGTGACGGGACGCTGGCGAACATCGCGCTCGACCGGGCCCTCGCCACGGACCCGGACTACTCCATGGCCCGGCTGTTGCGGGACATACTCGCGGCGGGAGTTCCGCCCTCGCAGGCGCGCCTCCCGATGACTCCAGAGGAGGTGGAGGAGAGCTACGCGGAGGCTCAGGAACCGCCGCCGCGTCAGACGGCACGGCCCCAGGCGCAGCGCCGGGGATCCCGGCGGGCGAAGGGGTAGGCCGGAGTTCGCGGCGGCTGGCCGGAGGTTCGCGCAGGAAGGGGCGCTATGGAGAGCAAGTTACCTAACGGTAGACTCTGTCCGCCTTTCGCCTGGATCACGGAATACTTGCCGCCCCGGGCCTGGCGCAGTCATTCTCAATGCAGGGCAAGGCCCGTGACAGATGGAAGGGGCAGGCATGACCGACGCCGCCGTGGGTGACGGGCGTCCCGGCGCGGCGGTGCCGGCGCACGGCTTCGCCGGTGGTGCAACTGCCGCCCGTGGTGGCCGCCGAGCACCAGGCCGCGGTTGCCGCCATGCGTGAGTCGTATGCCGCCCTCCCCGCCGGGGCCCCGGTCCGGCTGGCCAAGCGCACCTCGAACCTGTTCCGGTTCCGCGACCCTGCGCCCAAGGCCGCGAGCAGCCGCGGAGCCCGGCAGCCGGGCGCCGTCACCGGGCTGGACGCGTCCGCGTTCACCAGCGTGCTGCACGTGGATCCCGGCCGCCCGGGCCGCCGTGGTCGGTGGCATGACCACCTACGAGGATCTCGCGGACGCCACCCTGCGGCACGGCCTGATGCCGCTGGTGGTGCCGCAACTGAAGACGATCACGCTCGGCGGCGCGGTCACCGGCCTCGGCATCGAATCGACCTCGCTGCGCAACGGCCTGCCGCACGAGTCGGTCACCGCCATGGAGATCCTCACCGGTGACGGCAGGGTGGTGACGGCGACCGCCGAGGGCGAGCACGCCGACCTGTTCCGCGGCTTCCCGAACTCCTACGGCACGCTCGGCTACGCCTTGTCGCTCACGATCGAGCTTGAGCCGGTGGCACCGTTCGTGCACCTGCGCCACTTCGCCTACACCAGCCCGCAGGCGTGCATGGACGCGATCGCCCAGATCGCCGCGGAGGGCAGCCTGGACGGGCACCGGGCCGACTTCGTGGACGGCACCGCGTTCGGCCTGGACGAGATCTACCTGACCGTCGGCGCCTACAGCGACGTGGCCCCGTGGCGCAGCGACTACACCGGCCAGCGCATCTACTACCAGTCGGTGCGCGGCCCGCGCGAGGACTTCCTCACCATCCGCGACTACCTGTGGCGCTGGGACACCGACTGGTTCTGGTGCTCGCGGCCGTTCGGCGTGCAGCAGCCGGCTGATCCGCAAGCTGTGGCCGCGCCGGTACCGGCGGTCCGATGTCTACCGGTCGCTGGTCGCCTTCGACCGCCGGCACGGGCTGTACGACACGCTCAACGCCAACCGCGGGCGGCCGCCGCGCGAGGCGGTGATCCAGGACGTGGAGATCCCGCTGGACCGCGGTGCGCGGAGTTCCTGCGCTTCTTCGCGGCCGAGGTCGGCATGAGCCCGGTGTGGCTGTGCCCGCTGCGGCTGCGCAGCGACAGTCCCTGGCCGCTGTACCCGCTGAAGCCGGGCGGGGTGTACGTGAACTTCGGCTTCTGGGGGACGGTGCCGCTGCCGCCCGGATGCAGCCGGACGGCTACCACAACCGCCTGGTCGAGGCGGAGGTGACCGCGCTGGGCGGCTCCAAGGGGCTGTATTCGACGTCGTTCTACTCCGAGGATGAGTTCTGGGCCGCCTACAACGGCCCGGCCTACGCCCGGCTCAAGGGCGCCTACGACGGAGGCGGCAGGCTGTCCGGGCTGTACGAGAAGTGCGTGCGCGGCAGCTAGCGGGCACGCGGCAGGTAGCGAAGGGATGGCGGTCATGGCGCTGGCCAAGGTGTTCGAGCGGATCGCGGGCCCGGACGCCCCGGTGGAGTTCCGCGCCTACGACGGAAGCGAGGCCGGAGTTGCCGGCGCGCCGGTGCGGATCACGATCCGCTCGCCGGTCGCGACGTCCTACATAGCCCAGGCGCCGGGTTCGCTCGGCCTGGCCCGGGCCTACGTCGCCGGCCATCTCGACGTGGACGGCGACATGTACACCGCGCTCGCGCGGATGGCCCAGGCGCAGCGCGTGGGCATGAGCCCTGCCGAACGGCTCCGGCTCCTCGGCGAACTGGGCGGGCCGAAGCTTCTCTACCCGCGGGTGCCGCCGCCTCCCCAGGAGGTGCGGGTGCGGCGCCGCTGGGTCGGCGGGCAGCGGCACTCCAAGGGCAGGGACGCCTCGGCCATCTCGCACCACTACGACGTGTCCAACACGTTCTACGAGTGGGTGCTCGGCCCGTCCATGGCCTACACCTGTGCCTGCTACCCGGACGAGGACGCCTCCCTGGAGCAGGCGCAGGCCTACAAGCACGAACTGGTCGCCAGGAAGCTGGCGCTCCAGCCCGGGATGCGGCTGCTGGACGTCGGCTGCGGCTGGGGCGGCATGGTCCGGCACGCCGCCCGCGAGCACGGCGTCAAGGCACTCGGTGTCACCCTGTCGGCGCAGCAGGCGGCGTGGGCGCAGCAGGCCATCGTCCGCGACGGGCTGTCCGATCTGGCGGAGGTGCGCCACCTCGACTACCGGGACGTGCCAGAAACCGGGTTCGACGCGGTCAGCTCCATCGGCCTGACCGAGCACATCGGCAAGGGCAAGCTCCCGGGTTACTTCTCGTTCCTGTTCGGCAAGCTGAAGCCGGGCGGCAGGCTGCTCAACCACTGCATCACCCGGCCGGACAACTCCGAGCCCGCGCGCCGCGGCGGGCGGCTTCATCAACCGGTACGTGTTCCCCGACGGGGAGCTGGAAGGGCCGGGCCACCTGGTGTCGGTGATGAACAGCGCGGGCTTCGAGATCCGGCACGAGGAGAACCTGCGCGAGCACTACTCGCGGACCCTGGCGGCCTGGTGCGCGAACCTGGACGCTCACTGGGACGAGGCGGTCGCCGAGGTTGGCCAGGGCACCGCCAGGGTGTGGCGGCTCTACATGGCGGGCTCGCGGCTCGGGTTCGACCGCAACGTCGTCGAACTGCACCAGATCCTCGGCGTCCGGCTCGAGGCCGACGGCACGTCCCACATGCCGCTGCGCCCCGACTGGGAGGCGGCGGTCGCCCGCGTGGGGTAGCTGTCGCACCTTGGCCGGGCCGCGGTAAGACCCGGTGCCGCCGGGCACATGGCGCAGGCCCCATCAATGCAGGAGGCAGGACCCGGCACTACGAACGTGGGCAGACCGGGACCGCCACCCGGTAAGGGGGCTGTGGGAGGGGGCTGACGCATGCCCCTTGACCGCAACGGGCAGAATGGCTTGGTGGAATCCTCGCGCTCACGGCCACGCGATGTTGTGCTGCTCGGCTCGACCGGTTCCGTGGGAACCCAGGCAGCCGATGTGATCCGGCGCAACCCCGGCCGGTTCCGGGTGGTCGCGCTGGCCGCCGGGGGCGGCAACCCCGGCCTGCTGGCGGCCCAGGCGCTGGAGTTCGGCGCGCGGTGGTGGCCGTGGACCGGGAATCGGCCGCCGGTGAGGTGCGGGACGCCCTGGCGGCGCTCGCCGGCCGGGCCGGCCAGGGCGAGGAGCCGGGCCGCTGCCCACCGGTGCTGGCGGGCCCGGACGCCGTGGCCGAGGTCGCGGCCTGGCCTGCCGACGTGGTGCTGAACGCGGTGACCGGGTTCAGCGGGCTCGCCGCCACGCTCGCCGCGCTCCAGGCCGGCCGGGTGCTCGCGCTGGCGAACAAGGAGTCCCTGATCGTGGGCGGGCCGCTGGTCGCCGGGCTGGCCGCGCCCGGCCAGATCGTTCCCGTCGACTCCGAGCACTCCGCGATCGCGCAGTGCCTGCGCGGCGGGCAGCGCCGGGGAGGTCGCGCGGCTCGTGCTGACCGCCAGCGGCGGCCCGTTCCGCGGCCGCAGCCGCGCGGAACTGGACGGCATCACCCCGGAGCAGGCGCTCGCCCATCCCACCTGGAACATGGGCCCGGTCATCACGATCAACTCCGCGACGCTGGTCAACAAGGGGCTCGAGGTCATCGAGGCCCACCTGCTGTTCGGGCTCGGGTTCGACAAGATCTCGGTGGTCGTCCACCCGCAGTCGGTCATCCACTCGATGGTCGAGTTCACCGACGGGTCCACGATCGCCCAGGCCAGCCCGCCCGACATGCGGATCCCGATCGCGCTCGCGCTGGGCTGGCCGGACCGGGTGCCCGGTGCCGCGCCGGCCATCGACTGGTCCGACCGCGCACACCTGGACCTTCGAGCCGCTCGACGAGGAGGCGTTTCCCGCGGTCGCGCATCGCCCGCGCCGCCGGGCAGGCGGGCGGGACCGCGCCCGCCGTCTACAACGCCGCCAACGAGGTGTGCGTGGCCGCCTTCATGTCCGGCAGGCTCCCGTTCGCCGGGATCGTGGACACCGTGGCGCAGGTAGTCTCGGAAGCCGATGGGCCGCGCGGGGGACGCGGTGACCCTGGCCGACGTGCGTGCCGCCGACCGATGGGCGCGGGCCCGGGCCGTCAGAACTGGCTGCCACCTGGGGGCACCGCGCGCATCACGTGGTGGGCGCGGCATCGAAGAGGGGAGGGTCGCCGGATGAGCTTCCTGCTGGGCGTCGCCATCTTCGTCGTGGCGCTGCTCGTCTCGGTCATGCTGCACGAGGGGGGGCACTTCGTCACGGCCAAGATGTTCGGCATGAAGGTCACCCAGTTCTTCGTCGGCTTCGGGCCGACGATCTGGTCCACGCAGAAGGGGCGAGACCGAATACGGCATCAAGGCGATCCCGGCCGGTGGGTTCAACAAGATCGTCGGGATGACCGAGCTCGAGGACGTGGATCCGGCCGACGAGCCGCGGTCGTTCCGCAGGCAGCCGGGCTGGAAGCGCATCATCGTGCTCGCCGCCGGGTCGTTCATGCACTTCGTGCTCGCGCTGTTCCTGCTGTTCGTGGTCGCCGCCGGGCATCGGCCTGGAGACCGTCAGCAGCACGACCGCGGTCGGCGCGGTCGAGTCCTGCGTGCCCAAGCAACGTGGACTCCTCCTGTGTCTCGGGCGATCCCTCGTCCCCGGCCAAGAAGGCGGGCGTGCACGCTGGCGACAAGATCGTCAGTGTCGGGGGCATCCCCGTGCACAACTGGACCGAGATGGGCAAGGCCATCCAGAGCCAGACGCCCGGCCACCCGGTCGCGGTCGTCGTGGAACGGCACGGGCGGCGGGTGACGCTGCACCCGTCGCTGGCCAGGCTCAAGGGCAACGGGACCTACCTGGGGGTCTCACGCGAAGATCGTGTTCCAGCGGAGCGGCCCGGTATCCGCGATCTCCTACGCGGGCCACGAGTGGTGGACGATGCTCAGCGGGTCGGCCCAGGTCGCGGCCAGCCTGCCCCGGGCCATCCCCGACCTGTTCACCAAGAACCGCGCCAGCATCCCCGGCGGGCAGGTCACCAGCGTGGTCGGCGCGGGAGACGTGACCGGCCAGGTGCTCGAGGCCAAGATCGGCTGGCAGCCCAAGGTCGACCTGGTGCTGCTGATCATCGCGTCGCTGAACATCTTCGTGGGCGCCTTCAACCTGCTCCCGCTGCTGCCCATGGATGGCGGGCACATCGCCGTGGTGATCTACGAGCGGGTCCGTGCCTGGCTCGCTAGGCTGCGCGGGAAGCCCGATCCCGGCCCGGTCGACTACCGGCGGCTCATCCCGGTGAGCGTTGGGGTGTTTGTTTTGCTGGTCGGTGTCGGACTGCTTTTGGTCATCGGCTGACATCGTCAATCCCCATTCACATCCAGTGAGGCAATAACCACATGACGACAGACCTAGGCATGCCAGGGCTGCCCGCGCAGCCGGTTGCCGAGCGCCGCAAGTCACGCCAGATCGTGGTGGGCAAGGGCAAGCACGCGGTGCCGGTGGGCGGTGGCGCACCCGTGTCGGTCCAGTCGATGACCACCACGCTGACCGCCGACGTCAACGCGACCCTGCAGCAGATCGCCGAGCTGACCGCGACCGGCTGCGAGATCGTCCGGGTGGCCGTGCCGTCCCAGGACGACGCGGACGCGCTGCCCGCGATAGCCCGCAAGTCGCAGATCCCGGTCATCGCCGACATCCACTTCCAGCCCAAGTACGTCTTTGCCGCGATCGACGCCGGCTGCGCCGCGGTCCGGGTGAACCCGGGCAACATCAAGGCGTTCGACGACAAGGTCGCCGAGATCGCCCAGGCCGCGTCCGCGGCCAGCGTGCCGATCAGGATCGGCGTCAACGCGGGCTCGCTGGACAAGCGGCTGCTGGCCAAGTACGGCCGGGCCACCGCCGAGGCGCTGGTGGAGTCCGCCCTGTGGGAGTGCTCGCTGTTCGAGGAGCACGGCTTCACCGACATCAAGATCTCGGTCAAGCACCACGACCCGGTGGTGATGATCAACGCCTACCGTCAGCTCGCCCAGGCGTGTGACTACCCGCTGCACCTCGGCGTGACCGAGGCCGGGCCGGCCTTCCAGGGCACGGTCAAGTCGGCGGTCGCGTTCGGCGCCCTGCTCGCCGAGGGGATCGGGGACACGATCCGGGTGTCGCTGTCGGCCCCGCCGGTCGAGGAGGTCAAGGTCGGCATCGCGATCCTGGAGTCGCTGGGCCTGCGCGAGCGGGGCCTGGAAATCGTGTCCTGCCCCTCCTGCGGGCGGGCCCAGGTGGACGTGTACACGCTGGCCGACCAGGTGACCGCCGGGCTGGAGGGGCTCGAGGTGCCGCTGCGGGTCGCGGTGATGGGCTGCGTGGTCAACGGCCCCGGCGAGGCCAGGGAAGCCGACCTCGGCGTCGCCTCCGGCAACGGCAAGGGCCAGATCTTCGTCAAGGGCGAGGTCATCAAGACCGTGCCCGAGTCCCAGATCGTGGAGACGCTGATCGAAGAGGCGATGAAGCTGGCCGAGGCGGCGGACGCCGCGCCCCAGGGCGGCGCCACGGTCACCGTCGGCTGAGCGCCCCGCAGGGGGGCCTCGCTGCCGTTTGGCAGCTTCGCCGCAGCCCGCGGTACCGGCCCGTGGGGCACCCCCGGTCGGCCCAGCTCATTCGTTGGCGATGATCAGCTGCCCCACCCGGTCGGCGAGGGCGGTCCGTGCCTCGTCGGGCAGCCCGCTGTCGGTGATCAGCGTGTCCACGTCGTCGAGGTCCGCGAACGAGCTCAGGCCCACGATGCCCCACTTCGTGTGATCGGCGATCACCGTGACCTTCCTGGCCGCCTTCACGAAGGCCCGGTTGGTCTCCGCCTCGGCCAGGTTGGGCGTGGTCAGCCCTGCCGAGGGATCGATCCCGTGGCAGCCGAGGAACAGCGTGTCCAGGTGCAGCGAGCGGATGGTGAGGTCGGCCACCGGTCCCACCAGCGCATCCGACGGTGTGCGGGCACCGCCGGTGAGCACCACCGACAGGTCCCGGACCCGGGGATCGGCTCCCGGGCCGTCGGTGAACAGGCTCATGACCCGCACCGAGTTGGTCACGATCGTCAGGCCCGGGATACCGAGCAGTTGCTCGGCCAGCGAGAAGGTGGTCGTCCCCGCGGACAGCCCGATCGCGCTTCCCGGCGTGACCAGGCTGGCCGCCGCGCAGGCGATGGCCGCCTTCGCGGGCTGTTCCAGGCTCGACTTGGCCTCGAAGCCCGGCTCGTGACTGCGCGGCGCCCCGGGCAGCACGGCACCGCCGTGGACCTTCTCGACCAGCCCGGACCGGGCGAGAACCTCCAGGTCCCGGCGGATAGTCATGTCCGACACGCCGAGGCGCTGGGTGAGATCGCTCACCCGGGCGCTGCCCGTGCGGCGGATGTCCTCAAGGATCAGTGACTGCCGGTGCCTGGCGAGCATCCGCGCGCCTTCCTCTGCGTCGGACGGCGACCACATTCGGTCGCAACCCCTCACCTGCTGCCAGGGCAGTGTTTCGATTGCGTTCCCCATCTGTTATCAATCGGTGACTTGTTAGCGTGAACATGTTTGGATGTGTTCGGTTGACCATAGCACGGGCCAGGAGAGTTAATGATCATCGTGGGCAGGCGGACGCGTTCCGCGGGAGCGCGCTCACACCGGTCCACGTCCGGGGCTCATCAGGCCCTCCGCAAGGTGCCCGTCGCGGGCCCGGCCGGAGGGGAGAAGGTCACTGCCGGACCGGCGGACAGGGCCAGTGCCGGGGCCACGGGTCGCGGCCCGATACCGGGATCTGCGCGTCGTCTTGACATGCGATCATGAGCGGCCTTAGCGTCAGGCCGCGGTGCGGGGGGTCACCGGGTGGCCTGGTTTTCAGCACTTCAGCGAGCGGCCGGCCCTCAGTAAAGGAAAACCGCGGCCGCCAGCCTTGGATCGGGGACGGGCGATGCGTCAGCGGCACCAGATGCCAGCCTGGCAGTGCACGACGGTGCCACACCCGGTGTTTCGCTGCGTGAGCCATGACCTGGTGCCCACCGCGATGAATGTGGCGCCTGCACGGTGCGGGATCACCGTTTCCCGGGCCGGCCCCCAGGGGATGATGCTGGCGCAGCACGCCAGGTTCGCCCCGGATCGTACGCACCTCGTGGGGCAGAGCCCTGCCTCACGGAACTCTTCTGGAGGATCGCGATGAGAAAAGTCGACCCCAAGGTCGAAGAAGCGATCGAGACGCTGAACATGAAGGACGGTCCCGACTCGGCGCAGGCTGCTGAGCGGCACCGGGCTCATTCAGCGCGACCGCCGCCGCCTCGGCCCTGCTCACTGCCTGCGGTTCGTCGAGCAGCACGGCGAACGCGGCCAAGAACGTGGTCGGGAACTTCCCGAAGACGCCCGCGTGGCAGTTCTGGTTCGTCAACCACGTCACCACGAACCTGTTCTTCGTGCCCACCCAGAACGGCTTCGCCGGACGCCGCCGCGCTGCTCGGCCTCCCGACGCCGAAGTGGGGCGGCTCGCAGAACTCGATCATCCCGCAGATGGTCTGCTACATGAAGACCGCGATCGCCGCCAAGGCGAACGGCATCGCCGTCCACGGTGATCACGCGCCACCGCGCTTCACCACCCCGGTGGCCAACGCGATGAACGCCGGCATCCCGGTCATCACCTACAACGCGGACGGCGCCTACACCAGCAACGGCACGCCGCAGATCGGCACCAACCGGCTCTGCTACGTCGGCCAGGCGCTCTACCTGTCCGGCCAGCAGCTCGGCGAGCAGATCAAGTCGCTGGTCACCACGCCCGGCGACGTCGTCATCTTCATCGCCACCCCCGGCGCCGGCAACATCCAGCCGCGCTTCGACGGCGCCGCCGCGGTCCTCACCCCGGCCGGCTTCACCGTGCACTCGCTCCAGCCACCGGTGCGGCGACGTCCGGCGAGCGGCACCGCGGAGAAGGCCTTCCTGCTCGGCAACAAGTCGAAGCTCAAGGGCGCGTTCGCCGTGGACGCGGGCTCGACCGAGCTGCTCGGCCCGGCCAGCTGGCGGCCACCGGCCTGACCGGCAAGATCCCGGCCGGCGGGTTCGACCTCACCCCGGGCACGCTGACCGCGATCAAGGCCGGCCAGCTCGACTTCACCATCGACCAGGAGCCGTACCTGCAGGGCTTCCTGCCCACGCTGTACCTGTACCTGTTCAACCTGACCGGCGGCCTGGTGCGGCCGCCGGACACCGACACCGGCCTGACCTTCGTCACCAAGTCCAACGTCGGGCCGTACCTCAACACCAAGACCAGCTACGAGGGCTCCGCCGCGAAGCCCACCCTGGTGCCGCGGTCCGGCCCGATCCAGAACCCCATCGCCACGACCAGCACCTGACGGCTGCGGGAACAACGGGGTCCTTGGGCGGGCGCGCCGGCGTCGGATACTGGTCGTGCGATCGAGGCCAGTACGGCCGCCGGCGCGCCCGCCGTCGTCACGACGCGGGCACGGGCGCAGGGAAGGATGAGGTCGAGGTGAGCGATACCGCTGAGCGCACCAGCGCGGTAGCAGGCGGCCCACCGGGCGGGCAGGCGAACCGGAGCGGGCCGGGGCGTCGCGCGCAGAGCCGCGGTCGGGTTCATGCAGCAGCGCGAGGCGACCGTGTTCCTCGTCGTGGTGCTGCTGATCGTCTACTTCGGGTTCATCTCGTCGGCCGGGCGGTCCACCTTCTTCACCAAGCTCGACCTGATCAACGTCTGCGCCAGATCGCCGGCGCCGATCATCATCATCGCGATCGGCGAGGTGTTCCTGCTGATCTGCGGTGAGATCGACCTGTCGGTCGGGCTTCATCTACGCGTTCGCCCCGTTCCTCATGCACTTACCTGATCGACTTCTACGGGGTGCCCGGCATCCTGGCGATCATCATCTCCCTGCTCATGGGCCTGGTGGTCGGCTGGGTGAACGGGTTCCTCACCGTCACGGTCGGCCTGCCCTCGTTCGTCACCACACTGGGCACCGGATTCGTCCTGCAGGGCATCATGCTCATCACCTCGCACGCGGAGCAGGCCGCCATCCCCGGCGTAGTGCAGGGCATCGGCCACTGGATCGGCACCTATGCCTGGTCCGAGTTCACCTGGGCCGTCGTCCTGGCCATCATCTTCCACTGGTGCTGCGGCGCACCCGGTGGGGGCTGCACACCATCGCGGTGGGCGGCAACCAGCTCGGCGCGCAGGAGGCGGGCGTCAACATGGCCAGGATCAAGTACGGCAACTTCATGATGTGTGCCGTGCTCGGCGCGTTCGTCGGCATCCAGGTGGCCTTCCAGACCAGCGTCATCGACCCGAGTTCCGGCGGCTACCAGCCGATGTTCTACTCGGTCGCGGCGGCGGTCATCGGCGGCACCGCGATGCTCGGCGGGTCCGGCACCATCATCGGCGCGTTCCTCGGCTCGATCATGCTCGCCGTGCTCATCGACGGCTTCAGCGTCATCGGGGTCAGCGCGAACCCGCTGCAGATCATCTTCGGCGGCGCGATCCTGCTCGCCATGATCGCCAACGTCCAGCTCGCCCGGCTGCGCGAGCGAGGGAGAGCGCGATGACCGCCGCGACGCCAGACGGCCAGGGCACCGCCGTCGCCGCCCGGCGAGGACGTGCTGCGGGTCGAGCACATCAGCAAGCGGTTCGGCGCGGTGACCGCGCTGCGGGACATCAACCTGCACCTGGAGCAGGGCGAGGTGCTCGGCCTGCTCGGCGACAACGGCGCGGGCAAGTCCACGCTGCTGAAGATCCTCTGCGGTTTCCAGCAGCCCGACGGCGGCCGGATCCTGGTCAACGGCCAGGAGGTGACGCTCAAGTCGGTCGACCATGCCCGCTCGCTCGGCATCGACGTGGTGTACCAGGACCTCGCGCTGGTCAACCAGCTCAGCGTCTACCACAACATGTTCCTCAACCGGGAGCGGATCCGCTGGCCGTTCCTGCTCCAACTCCAGAGATGCGCCGGATCGCCCGCGAGCACCTGGACCAGCTGGGCGTCAACATCCCGTCGGTGGACTGTCGACGTCGCCAAGCTGTCCGGCGGCCAGCGCCAGGCGATCGCGGTCGCCCGCGTCGGTGTTCACCGACGCCAAGATCCTGCTGCTGGACGAGCCGCTGGCCGCCATGGGCGCCAAGGAAGCCGCCATGATCCTGGACCTGGTGCGCGACCTGAAGCAGCGGGCGACGTCTCGGTCATCATCATCGCCCACAACTACGGCCAGGTGCTGGAGATCTGCGACCGGGTCAACCTGCTGCAGCACGGCGAGATCACCTTCGACAAGCCCAGCAAGGACACCTCGCTCCAGGAACTCAACGACATCGTCGTCGAGGAGTACCGGCGGGCCCTCGCGGAACGCCACAAGCTCCGCCTGAGCGTGCGTTCCACCCCTCCGGGTGCGGCAAGATGACAGTCATGCCGCCGACCCGCGGGCCTGCGCGCGCGTCCGCGCGCGGGCGCGCCACGCTGACCGCCGCCGCCCTGTCCTGCGCCGCCCTTGCGCTGGCCGCCTGCACCTCGGCCACGTCCTCCTCCGGCCCTGATTCCCCGGCCAGCACCGGGACCGGGGCGCGCCAGGCGGCAACGGCCTCCGCCGCGGCTGGACTGGCAGCCGTGCACGGTCTCCGGCGCCTCGATGCAGTGCGCCAGCCTGGCCGTGCCGCTGAACTACGCCGACCCGTCGGGCCGGAAGATCACCCTGGCGCTGTCCATGGTCCCGGCGAGCGCGCCGGCCGCCAAGCGCCAGGGCGACCTGCTGGTCAACCCCGGCGGCCCGGCGGTGCCGGGCGCTACCTCGCCGCGGCGGTCGCCTTCGGCCTCGACCAGAACGTGGCCTCCGAGTACAACATCATCGGGTTCGACCCGCGCGGCGTCGGCGCCAGCGTGCCCGCGCTGCACTGCGACCCGTCCTTCTTCGCCGGCGTGCGGCCCGACTACATCCCGGCGAACAAGGCCGCCGAGCAGACCCTCATCGGCCGGGCCAGAGCCTACGCCGCCGACTGCGAGCGCCGGTTCGGCTGGCTGCTGCCGTACATGACCACCGAGGACGTGGCCAGGGACATGGACTCCATCCGGGCCGCGCTGGGCCAGCAGCAAGATCAGCTACCTGGGCTACTCCTACGGCACCTACCTGGGCCAGGTCTACGCCACGCTGTTCGGCAACAGGGTCAGGCGGATGGTGCTTGACAGCACCGTCGACCCCAAGGGTGCCTGGTACGCCGACAACATCTCCCAGGACTACGCGTTCGAGTCCAGGATCCAGGCGTTCTTCTCCTGGATCGCCGCGCACGCCGCCAGGTACCAGCTTCGGCAGCACCCGCGCGCAGGTGCAGCAGGCCTGGTACCGGGCCCGCGCCGAACTGGCCCGCCATCCGGTCGACGGGCCGCAGGGCCCGATGATCGGCCCCGACGAGTTCGACGACACGATGCTGCAGGGCGGGTACAGCAACTCGCTCTGGCCGGGGCTGGCCGCCGCCCTCGGCGTCTACCTGCACACCGGGTCCGGCAGGGCGCTGATCAGCGAGTACCGCGCGCTCGGCGGGCAGAACGAGAACGAGTTCGCCGTCTACAACGCGGTCGAGTGCAGCGACGTCAACTGGCCGCGCAACTGGGCCAAATGGGACGCCGACACCCGGCGGGTCTACCGGACCGCGCCGTTCGAGGCCTGGGACAACGCCTGGTTCAACGCGGCCTGCGCCTTCTGGCCGGTGCACGGCCCGGCCAGCCCGCTGGCCGTCAAGGGCGCCGGCCTGCCGCCCATCCTGATGATCCAGGGAACGCCTCGACGCCGCCACCCCGTACCAGGGCGCCCAGGTCGCGCACACGCTGCTGCCCAGCGCGAGGATGGTGGTCGTCCAGGGCGGCGGGAACCACGGCCAGTCGCTGGCCCAGCCGCCCAACCTGTGCGTCAACAACTACCTCAACGCCTACCTGGCGACCGGCGCCCTGCCGCACCACCCCGGGGCCGTCAACGCCACCTGCCCGGCCCTGCCCGCGCCGTCACCGAGCGGCTGAGCCAGCCGCCCGGAGCGCCCGGGGGACGCGCCAGGAGCGTCCGGTGCCATGCCCGGCTGAGCCGGGCCCGGCCGTGACGGCCGGCCCTGGTACGCAAGGAGTGTCCTTCGTGCCACGCGTGGCCGGCCGGCCGATACGCTGGATGAGTGCTGCGCATCAAGGCAGGGCGATCCTCAGCACTGCGCCTGCTCGACGACCGTGACCGCGGCGAGGTCCTCGCACTGTGCGACCGTGACCCCGTCGTCAACGTGTTCGTCAGCTCCCGCGTGCGCGAGGCCGGGCTCGAACTGTCCCGGCTGGGCGGTCAGGTCTGGGGCTATCAGCCCAATGGCCAGCTCACCTCGCTGTGCTACGCGGGCGCCAACCTGGTGCCGGTCGCGGCCACCCCGGACGCGGTCGCGGCGTACGCCGGCCGCGCCCGGCTGATGGGCCGCCGCTGCTCCTCGATCGTTGGGCTGGCACCGGCCGCGATGGCCCTGTGGGACGCGCTCCGGCCGTACTGGAGCGCCCCCCGCGAGGTCCGGGCCAGCCAGCCGGTGATGCAGATCTCCGGGCCACCGGAGGTGGCGCCGGACCCGCTGGTCCGCCTGGTCCGCCGGGAGGAACTCGACATCCTGCTGCCGGCCTCGGTGGCCATGTTCACCGAGGAGGTCGGCGTCTCGCCGGTGGGCCCCGACGGCGGCGGCGCCTACCGGGCGCGGGTCCGCGAGCTGATCGACGCGGGCCGCGCGTATGCCCGGATCGAGGACGGCCGGGTGGTGTTCAAGGCCGAGATCGGGGCGGTCACCCCGTACGCCTGCCAGGTACAGGGCGTCTGGGTGCGGCCGGAACTGCGCGGCCGCGGACTGGCGGAGGCCGGCATGGCCGCGGTGGTCACCGACGCGCTGCGCCGGGTGGCGCCCGTGGTCTCGCTCTACGTCAACGACTACAACCGCCCGGCGCGCGCCGCCTACCGGCGGGTCGGCTTCACCCAGACCGCCACCTTCGCCTCCGTCCTGTTCTGACCGCCGTGACCGGGCCCGACGCCGCGACCGCCGTGACCGCCTGCGGTCACGCGGCCAAGGCCGCCGCCCCGCGCCTCGCCGCCGCCCCGGACGAGGCCGTCGACGCGGCGCTGCACGCCATGGCCAGGCTGCTCGGCGAGGCGGCCCCCGCGCTGCTGGCCGCCAACGCCGCCGACGTCACCGCGGGGGAGGCGGCCGGCCTCGGCCGCGGGCTGCTGGACCGGCTCACCCTCGGCGAGGCGCGGATCGCGGAGATGGCGCGGCAGATCGCACTGCTCGCCGGCGCTCCCTTCCCGCCCACGCACCGGCGTCTGCGGGACCTTCCTGACGGTTTGTTTCTTGCCGAACGACGTGTCCCGGTCGGTGTGATCGGCGCGAACTACGAGGCCCGCCCGAATGTCACGGTGGACGTGGCGTCGCAGTTGCTGAAATCCCGCAACGCGGGCGTGCTCCGCACCGGGGCCGCGGCGCTGGGCTCGGCCGAGGCACTGTTCGACCTGGTCCTCTCCCCGGCCCTGGCCGAGGCCGGGCTGGACCGCGGCGTGCTGCAACTGGTCCGGTCCGCCGACCGGCAGGCGGCGGCGGAACTGGTCGCCCGGCCGGGCCTGATCCCGCTGGTGATCCTGCGGGGCAGCGGGGACACCACCCGCGCCCTGGCCGCGGCGGCGGCCAGGCACGGCGTCCGCACGCTCGCCCACGCCGACGGTGGCGGCGTGCTCTACCTGGACCGGGCCGCGGACCCGGAGCTGGCCGCGGGGCTGATCACCGCCAGCCTGGACCGGCTCGGGGTGTGCAACCGGCTGAACCTGCTGCTGGTGCACGAGCAGGCCTGGGAGGAACTGCTCCCGGTCGCGGACAAGGCGCTGCGCGGCCGCGGCGTGGCGGCGTCCATGCCCCCGCACGATCACCCGCTCGGCCATGAGTGGGCCCTGGACGCCGGGCGCGAGGCGACCGTGACGGTCGCCCCGGTGGGCGGCCCGGCTCAGGCGGCCGCGATCGCCAACACCGAGACGTCCGGGCTGGCAGCCAGCGTGGTGACCGCGGACCCGTCCGCTGCCCGCACGTTCCTGGACGCCTATGCCGGGACCGGTGCCTTCTGGAACGCCAGCACCCGCCTGCTCGACGGGTTCCGGCTGCGCGGCGTCCCGGAGACCGGGATCAACGTGGACCACGTGCCCGGCCCGCGCGGCCCGGTCACGTTCGAGGACCTGTGCCTGCGCCAGTACGTGGTCACGCCGGCTTACGCGGCGGACGGGGAGCCTAGCGCGGGCTGACGAACGTGCCGCGCCCGGGCACCGTATAGGCAAGGCCAGCGTCGACCAGGACCGAGACGGCCTTGCGCACCGTGCCGACCGCCAGGCCGGTTTCCTGGACCATGTAGGTGATGGACGGCAGTGGTTCGCGCGGCCCGATCGCACCGGATTCGATCATCGCGCGCAGTTGAGATGCGAGCTGCCGATAGCTCGGCTCCGGCGCGTGCGGGTCGATGACCAGGCGATCAACCATACCGATCAAGGTAGCCGTGCCGATCATGGCACTAATATCAGAGCATGGCTAGCATCGTTGATATAGCTAACATAGTATTCGGGGATGATCGACGACCCGGCCCCCAGGCAGCCGATGCGGCGCGTCAGATACTACCTCGGCCGCTGAGAGGACGCGCTGGACGACGCGACCACGGCGCTGCACCGCGCGACCAGCCCGTCGCCGTCGACTGTCGGCTGGCGCGAGGAGTGCGCGCAGGACCTGGCCGTGCTGCGGCCAGCTGGACATCCTGCGCACCCTGATGAACGGCCGGTAGGCCGGGCACCCGGCGGGGCCGGTTGCCGCGGCTTCTCGCCGGCTATGTGGGCACACTGGTGGCGATCTCGGTGACGTAGGCGTCGATCGTCTCCTGGCCCGTCGCCGCGGCGATCGACACCCGGTGGTGCCCGTCCTCGACGAAATGCAGGCCACCGACCCGGTACACTCGTATCGGCGGAATCGGCTCGCCGCGCCGCTGGGCCAGCGCGAGCCGTTCCCAGCGGGACCGGATCCGGTTGGTGGTGGGCCGGAACCGGTCATCGAAGTCCTGCCGCGGGTCGAGGGTGCCGACGATCGTGGCCAGCGGGATCGACTGCAGGCCTAGTGGCCGCTCGCTATGCGTGCAGCAGGCCGGCCACCTCCTGCAGCGGCAGCAGCCAGGCGCTGGCCGGCCGGTGCCGGATCCAGTTGGCCAGCCGGGCCGTGGCCTGGCGGCGCCGGGCGCGGAGGAAGTCGTTCTCCACATCCGCCCGCGGGAACCCGGTCTCGCCGCGCAGCGTGGTGCCGAGCGCACGGATGGCGCGCCGGGCCGGGGCATCCCGGCCCGGGCCCGGCGAGGGCATCGGCTGGCCGGTGTCACATTCGTACGATTTCGTAATATTCATTTTCGTGCTTCGCTGTCGGGGCCGCAGGACGGCTGGACGCCGCCGGCAGCGGGCTCTCAGTGGCCGTTCGGCCGCCGTCCGGGCTGACCGGCCTGGGCCGGCGCGCGGTCTGAGGCCTGCTGGATACCGTTCAGTGCCATCTCGACGACGTCCTGGGTGAACCGGTCGTTCAGCGGCGCGTGGCCGTGCAGCAGCCGGTGCCAGAGCGGGCCGTAGATGCAGGTCAACTGCCACCTCGATATTGGTGCTGGCGGGGATTTCGCCGCGCTCGATAGCCCGGCGGAGGACGGCGCGGGCCTGCTCCCTGCGTGGCTCGACCAAGCGCCGGTGGTACTCGGCGGCGAATGCCGGGTCGGTGTGCACCTCGGTGAGCAGCGCGGTGATGACCCGGGCGTAGGGGCGGCTGCGGACCAGCCGGGCCCAGGGGCGCAGCAGCGCGAGGAGGTCACCGCGCAGCGAGCCGGTATCCCGCGGATCCGGCTGGACGGTGGCCCACTCGGTGTACAGCGCGTCGAGGGCCAGCGTTTCCTTGGTGGGCCACCAGCGGTAGATGGTGGCCTTGCTGACCCCGGCCCGCTCCGCGACCGCGTCCATGCTGACCGCGGACAGGCCGCGGGCCAGCAGGAGTTCCGCGGCCGCGGCGAGGATGGCCTTGTGCGCCTTCTCGCTGCGTGGCCGGCCGCGCGACGGAGCCTGCGCGGTGCCGTCCCCGCCGGATGACGGGGCGCCCGCGCTGCCCTGGCCGCTGCCGGCCGGCCGCGCTGCTGTGCCTGCGAGGTCATGGCACTCCTCACGCTGCCTTCGGCCCGGTACTTGATGCGTTCGCTGCGGGGCCGCCGGCCCCGTCCAGGGCGGCGCACCGCTGCGGCCGCCAGCACCTGGAACAGGCCGGCGATGTCGCGGTGCCCGTAGCCCAGCTCCTCGGCCTGGCTCAGCACGCCGTCGGCGGCCGCCGCGGCGGGCAGCGGGATCCCGGACTCGCGGGCGGCCTCCAGCGCGAGGCGGATGTCCTTGTGCATCAGCTGCACATCGAACCACGCCTGCTCGGGCAGGTCGAGGACGAGCGGGGCGCGTGCCTTCAGCATCGGCGACCCGATCGCGGACTCGGACATCGCGTGGGCGGCCAGCTCGCGGGTCGATCCCGCCGCGCTCGGCCAGCAGCAGACCCTCGCTGAACGCGAGCATCTGCGCGGCCAGGCTGATGTTGATCGCCAGCTTGAGCAGCAGGCCCTGGCCGTTGCCGCCCACGTGGGTGACGGTGCTGCCCAGCGCGCGCAGCAGCGGCTCGACGTGCCGAACGCCTCGTCCGGGCCGCCCACCATGATCGACAGGGTGCCGTTCTCGGCCGCGGGGACGCTGCCGGAGACCGGGGCGTCGATCATGGTGGCTCCCGCCGCGTGCACCCGCCCGGCCAGCTCACGGCTGGCCTGCGGGCTCACCGTGCTCATGTCGACGTAGATGCGTGCCCGGCCGCAGGCCGGCCAGGATCCCGTCCGGGCCCGGACGTGATCGCCGCCAGGGCGGCGTCGTCGGTGACCATGCTGAACACCACCTGCGGCGGCCGCGGCCACCTCGCGTGGCGTGTCCCGCCAGATCAGCCCCTGCTCGATCAGCGGCGCGGCCTTGGCCCTGGTGCGGTTCGTCCCGTATACCTGGTTGCCCTGCAGCAGGCGGCCGGCGACCGGCGCGCCCATGGAGCCCAGGCCCACGAATCCGATGGCTGTCATCGTGATCACCTCCCCTTCGATCTCGGCGATGTCCTGGTCGGTGAGTTCGAGGTTCGCCGCGGCCAGGATCGGATCGACCTGGTCCGGCCGCCGGAAGCCCGGTGATCGCTCCGTCCACGGCGGGGTTCCGCAGCGTCCAGGCGACCGCGACCGCGCCTGGGGTGGTCGCCGTGCCGGGCGGCGACCGCGCGCAGCCGGGCGGCGAGCGCCAGATGCTGGCTGAGCAGCGGCTCGGTGAACCGCGGGTCGGTCTTGCGCCAGTCATCGTCTGGCATCGCCGCGACCCGCTCCCGGGTGATCCCGCCGGTCAGCAGGCCCGAGCCCATCGGGGAGTAGACGATCACGCCGATCCCCTCGCGCTCGGCATACGGCAGAATCTCCGCCTCGGCCGCCGCGGTCGATCAGCGAGTACGGCGGCTGGATCGTCTCGACCGGCGCGATCGGCTGGATGCGGCGCAGCTGAGCGGTGCTGAAGTTGGACACGCCGATATGCCGGACCAGGCCCTGTTCCTTCAGCTCGGCCAGGGCCGACCAGCCCTCCTCGATGTCCTCTTCGGGGTTCGGCCAGTGGATCTGGTACAGGTCGATCGCGTCGACGCCGAGGCGCCGCAGGCTCGCCTCGGCCTCGCGCAGGATCGAGTCGCGCTTGAGCACGTGCCGCACGTGCCGGGTGCCGTCGTCGAGCAGCGAGCACTTGGTGAACACGTAGGGCCGCTCGCTGACGCCCTGCAGCGCCCGTCCGACGATCTGCTCCGAGCGGCCGAAGCCGTAGGCGGCCGCGGTGTCGATCCAGTTGACCCCGAGTTCGAGCGCCCGGTGGATCGCGGCGATCGACTCGTCATCCTGCCTGCGGTCCCCAGCCGAACTCCCAGCCACCGCCGCCGATCGCCCAGGCGCCGAACCCGACGCGGGTGATCTCCAGGCCGGTCGCTGCCGAGCGGGCTGGTCCTGAGCTGCTGTCTTCTGCATGACTCCTCCAGTGATCCTGGTGCTCCGCGCCCAGCGGCGGGGAGCACCCGGATAACAAAACTATACCATCAGTTTCGATTATCGTAGCGCCATGGACTGCCGCGGCATTCCCCGGCCCTGGGCGTGCGGGGCAAGCCCGCGCCGGGACCCGCCAGAGACAGGCGGCCGGGCTCAGGCGGCCGGCCCCGCGGCAGGCCCAGGCGGCCGGGAATAGTGCGCCCGCGGTGCCCGTTACCGCATATACGAAACGATACGTCTCGTTTTAGATCATGAGAGGTCCGCATGACCATTGGCACCGGTCTTCGCCGTCGCCCTCGCCGCGGCGCTCGGCGCCGTCAGTTGACCACCTAACCCAGAAGGGACTGTTTCCGATGGCTATCTCCTCTCCGCTCGGTTCCCGGCAGACCGTGGCCGCGCTGCTGACCCTCACCGCGGTCACCGGCCTGGTGGACGCCGTCAGCTACCTGCGGCTGGGCCGGGTGTTCGTCGCGAACATGACCGGCAACGTGGTGTTCCTCGGCTTCAGCGCGGACCCGCGCTCCGGCCTGTCCCCGGCCGCCTCGGTCATCGCGATCGCCGGGTTCCTCCTCGGCGCGCTGGCCGGTGGCCGGGCCGCGCACGCCCTGGCCGCCGCGCGTCCCGGCCGCTGGCTGGCCATGGCGTTCACCGGGGAAGCGCTCATCCTCGGCGCGGTCGCCGCGCTCACCGGCACCGGCGTGCTGCCCTTCGCCGGGACCGGCAGATTCGCCACCATCGCCGTCCTGGCCGTGGCGCTTGGCGTGCAGAACAGCACCGTCCGCCATCTCGGCGCCCCCGACCTGACCACCACGGTGCTGACCCTGACCCTCACCGGGCTGACCGCGGACAGCGCCCTGGCCGGCGGCCCCGGGGCGAGGCCGCACCGCCGGCTCGGCTCCGTCGCCGCCATGCTGGCCGGGGCCGGGGCAGGCGCGGGCATCCTCCAGTGGTGGTCCCCGGCCGCGGTCATCGCGGTTGCCGCCACCCTGGTCGCCACCGTGGCCGTCGCGTTCATGACCGCCGTCCCGGCCGCCGTCCGCAAGCCGCTCCACCGTGCACCCGCCCGGCTCTGCAGACATGACTGCGGGTTGGCACCCAAGAAGGCACTGGCCAGGGGCATGAATGTGACGTTGAGGCCGCTAGAGGGGCGTGGTCGGCACGTTCATGCCCTATGTGGATGGAGCGGGTGGCCCGGGGGGCCGCCGATACGGATGGCGCGGAGGGGCCGAGGCCCGGGCGGGCGAAAACCAGGTGAGGTTTGGCGTAAGGCGGGTAAACTTTCCGGCTCTTGTGCCCGCTCCCCCTACCCTTCGAGGTGATGACGCATGCCCTCGCCCAGCGGGACAGACGCAGCGCCCGCCAGGCCCGCCCCCCGCACCGCAACCCGCTGACCCCCCGATCCCGTTCTCACCGCCGAACGCGACTACCTCCGTCAGTCCCGCGAGGACCTGCGGCTCATGCGGGAGAACGTCCTCGCGCTGCCGCGCGATGGGCGGCGACCCCGTCTCCGAGGAGTACCTCAAGGCAGACCTCTACCGCCGGGCGGAGGTCCTGCGCGATATCCCCGACGCCCCGCTCTTCTTCGGCAGGCTCGACTACGCCGCCGGGCAGCGTTTGGAGTGAAGAGGGAGAGCAAGCCGAACCGGGCGAATGGCTGGATACGGCGCCCAGCGGGGCTACCAGCGACCGCTTCCACATCGGCCGGCGGCACGTCCACGACCCGGACGGGCACCCGGTCGTGATCGACTGGCGGGCGCCGGTGTCGCGGGCGTTCTACCGGGCCAGCCAGACCGACCCGATGGACCTGGCGCGGCGGCGCAGGTTCGGGTTCTCCGGCGGGGACCTCACCGCGTACGAGGACGAGCGACTTCGGCGGCGCGGCGACGCGGCCGGCCGGGCAGCAGGCCAGCCGGATCATGCTGGATGAGATCGAGCGGCCCAGGTCCGGGCCCGATGCGCGACATCGTCGCCACGATCCAGCCCGACCAGGACGACATCGTCCGCGCCGACGCCGACGCGACCGTGTGCGTGCAGGGCGCGCCGGGCACCGGCAAGACCGCGGTCGGCCTGCACCGGGTCGCCTACCTGCTGTACGCGCACGCGAACCGGATGAAGCGCGGCGGCGTGCTGGTGATCGGGCCGAACCGCGCCTTCCTCGCCTACATCGGCAACGTGCTGCCCGCCCTCGGCGAGGTCGGCGTCGAGCCAGGTGACGATCGCCGACCTGGTCGGCACCGTCGAGGTCCGGGCCACCGACTCCGAGCGCGCGGCGCGCATCAAGGGGGACGCCCGGATGGCGGAGGTGCTGCGCCGGGCGCTGTGGGCCGGGGTGTCCGCAGCCGGCCGGCGGCCTCATGCTCACCCGCGGATCCCGGCGGTGGCGGGTGCCCGGCGACGAGATCGCCGGGCTGATCCGCGAACTGCGCGACCGCGGGGTCCGCACGGCGCGGGCCGGGCATGCTCGGCCACCGGATCGCGCACGTGGTGCTCACCCGGATGGAGGCGGCGGGGGAGACGACTGCGACGACCGCACCCACGAGTCGGTGCGCCGGACCCGTGAGGTGCGCGCCGTGGTGGACGAGGTGTGGCCGGCCGTCGACCCGGCCCGCCTGGTGCTGCGGCTGCTGTCCGACCCCGGGCTGCTCGCCCGGGCCGCCGGCGGCCTGCTGGACGCCGGGGAGCAGGCCGAGATCGCGTGGCACACGGCGCCGCGCGGGCCCAGGTCGGCGCGCTGGTCCGCCGCGGACGCCGTACTGATCGACGAGGCGCGCGACCTCATCGAGCGGATTCCCAGCCTGTCCCACGTGGTGGTGGACGAGGCGCAGGACCTGTCGGCGATGGAATGCCGTGCGGTGGGCCGCCGCTGCGCCACCGGCTCGGCCACGGTGCTCGGCGACCTCGCCCAGGCCACCACCCCCGCGGCCGTGGCGGACTGGCCGGCCCTGCTCGGCCACCTGGGCAAGCCGGACGCCGGGCTGCGGCTGCTGGACACCGGCTACCGGGTGCCCCGGCAGATCCTGGACTACGCCAGCCGGCTGCTGCCGCGGATCGCGCCCGGCGTCCCCGCGGCACGGTCGTTCCGCCAGGATCCGGGCGCGCTGGCGATCACCGGCACCACGCCGCGCGCGCTTTCCCGCCGCGCTCGCCGGTGCCTGCGCCGACGCCCTGGGCCGGCCCGGCTCCGCCGCGGTGATCGCCGCCGACGGCCAGGTGGCCGCGCTGGCCCGGGCGCTGGGCCAGGCCGGGGTGGCGCACCGCGTCCTCGGCACCGAGGGCCCCGGCGCCCGGCTCACCCTGGTGCCGGTGAGCCTGGCCAAGGGCCTGGAGTTCGACCATGTGATCGTGGCCGAGCCGGCCGCCATCGCCGCCGGGCACTCCTACGGGCTGCACCAGCTGTACGTGGCGCTCACCCGGGCGGTGTCCCGGCTCACCGTGCTGCACTCCCAGCCGCTGCCCGCGCCGCTGGGCTGAGGCCGCGGCGCCGGCCGCAGCGCGGCCCGGCGCCCCATTTTGGGCGGCGCCCCGGGGAATTACCTGGCTGCCGCAGGCCGGACATCGGTGCCATTTCCGGTACCTAGCGGGCTGGCCGCGCGCAGCGCGCGGCCCGGTCCCGTCGTGCGGCCCGGTTGAGCCCGCTGACCTGCGGCGGGACCGTCACGGCAAGAGCCGGGTGCGGAATGGTGCAACATCCCGCGCTGCGGGCTTATCCGCCGTAGTATTACTCCGCGTTGATTATTCGTCACTAAGGATGACCTCGATGGCATCGATAACACGGCCGAAGCGGGACGTTCCAGGCCTTCGCGACGCCAATGTGCACCGCCTGGAGCGTCTTGCCGGGGAACTGCGCCGCCGGGGAATGGCCGCGAGCCTGATTTCCAATCCCGGCCGCATTCCCAGGCTGGAGGTCGCCTGCCCCGCCGGGCAGGCCGAAGACGTCTATGCCTGGCGCGGCGAGGACGGCAGCTGGTGGTTCTGGTGGTCCTGGGCGGAGCGGATCGCCGGCGCGGCGGACCTCGACGACGCCTCGGCCAAGATCGAGCAGGTGCTCACCAGGCGGTCCTGGGGATAGCCGCGGCCCCGCGGGGGCCGGCCCGGGTGTGCCGGATCGGCCCGGGCCCGATGGGATCAGCCGGGGTGTGACGGGGTCGGGCTGCCTGGTGCCGGGCCGGACGGGGCCGGCGAACCGCTGCCCTGGCTGGCCGGCCCGGGTGCCCTGGGCGCCGGCACGGTGAGCCCGGGAAAGGCGAGGGTGCTGCCGCGCCAGGCGGCCGCGCGCAGCGCCGCCGTCCGGACCCCCAGGGCACCGAACTCCCGCAGCGCCGGGTCGGTCAGCCCGACCAGGCCCAGGTAGGCCGCGCTGAGGCGGTCCTCGAGCACGGCCGCCAGTGCCACCGCGGCCGCGGCGCCGTGCACGGCGAACGGCAGCTCGTAGGCGACCGCCGCGGCCACCGGCCGGGCGCCCCGCGCGGCCAGCATGGCGGTGAGGGTGTCCCTCGCGTTCTCGTGTGCGACCCAGTTCCTGACCGCCGTCGCCCGGTCGCGCCCCGGTCAGGTGCGCGCCCGCCACGCCGTAGCCGTAGACGGCGGAGTTCTCCGCGGCCAGCGCGTGCTGCAGCGCCGCGACGGCGGCCTGGCCCCCCGTCGTCACGGGTGCCTCGCGGCGGTGCCGAGGATCAGCGCGTGCGTCGCCTCCGAGGCGGAGATGCTGGCCAGCAACTGGGCGAGCGACGGGCGGCGCCGCCGTCAGGTGCGCCAGCAGCGCGCGGGCCGCGGTGTCCTCGGCGTCCCGCAGCTGGCCGAGCGCGGCCGCCGGCGTGCCCGGCACCGGGCGCCTCGCGGCGGGCCTTCGCAGCGGGTGACGCCGCAGGCAGCGGGCTGCCCCGCCGGGATGATCAGCCGGGCGCGCAGCTGCGCGAGGTGGTCGTGATGCTGGGCCAGCAGCGGGCGCAGCGTCGCCGGCCAGCGCCGGGCAGCGCGGCCAGTACCGCGTCGTAGCGCGGCGATGAGCTGCGTCTCCACCGCGATGGCGTCCCTGGCCACGGCCACGTCGGGCGCGGCCTTCGGCGGGGTGCCCAGCGCCGCGATGCCCTTGCAGCCCGCCGCCAGCAGCGGCAGCGTCACGGCGGCCGCGGTCAGCACGCGGCGCCGTGTCGCGTCCCGCGCCATCGTGCACCTCCCGCCGCTGCCTGCGCCGCCCGCCGTTGCGTGCCCGCCGCCGGGCCGCAGACGCAGCGTAGCGGCGGGCTTACCAGCATCCCACGGCCCCGGTGCCGGTATCTGGCAGGCTCGTGGCAAGCCCGGCGCCGCCGGGCCTGCCATGCGCGGGCCGCGCGGCCGACCCGTGGGCCCGGCCCGGCCACCGGGCCGACCAGGTCAAGCTGCGCTCGTGGTCCGGCTACGCTAGTAGGCGTCAGACAACAGCACAGGTCGCGGGCGAGGAGGTCGTGATGAGCGGTGACTCCCGTCACGCACCGTCACGCCCCCGGCGCGGCGACGCCCGGGACGAAACCGGCGCCGACGCCGGTGCGGCGCGCGGCCGGGCCGGCCCGATGCCCGAGCCCGGCCGACCTGGCCCGCGCTGCTGGAGCCGGTGATCCACGCGGCGGGCATGGACCTGGAGTCGGTCCGGGTCAGCCCGGCCGGGCGGCGCAGGCTGCTGCGGCTGGTGGTCGACGCCGACGGCGGCGCTGGGCCTGGACGCAGATCGCGGCGGTCAGCCGCGAGGTGTCGGCGCGCCTGGACGCCAGCGGCGCCATGGGTGAGGTCCCCTACACCCTCGAAGTGTCCTCCCCGGGCGTGGACCGCCCGCTCACCGAGCCCCGCCACTGGCGCCGGGCCCAGGGCCGGCTGGTCAGCGTCGCCGCTCGCGGTGGCGGACGGCGACGCGGCCTCGGCCGGGCGGCAGCGCCGCGGCGGCCGCCGACCATCCAGGGCCGGATTCTCGTGGCCGGTGAGCACCTCGGTGACGCTGGACATCGACGGTGAACACGTCGAGCTCGACTACGCCGAACTCGGCCCGGGCCAGGTGCAGGTCGAGTTCGGCCGGGCCCGGCGCCGCGGCAGCGCAGGCCGGGCCCCGGCTGATCGCGCCCACACGGGGAACGGGGGGGCCAGGATGGACATTGACCTGAGCGTCCTGCGCGGCCTGGAGAGCGAGAAGGACATCTCGATGGACCTGGCGATCAAGGCCATCGAGGACGCGCTGCTCGTCGCCTACCACAAGTCCGGCGACTCGGCCGCCACCGCCCGGGTCGAGGTGGACCGCCGCACCGGGCACGTGACCGTCTGGGCGGCGGAGACCGGCGAGGAAGGCGAGGTGCTGCGCGAGTACGACGACACGCCCGCCGGTTTCGGCCGGATCGCCGCCACCACCGCCCGGCAGGTCATCCTGCAGCGGCTGCGGGACGCCGAGGACGAGCTGACCTTCGGTGAGTACGCCGGGCGCGAGGGCGACAGTCGTGGCCGGGGTGATCCAGCAGGGCAAGGATCCCGCGCGCGGTCCTGGTCGACCTGGGCAAGGTCGAGGCCATCCTGCCGCCCACCGAGCAGGTGCCCGGCGAGCGGTACGTGCACGGCGAGCGGCTGCGCTGCTTCGTGCTGCACGTCCGCAAGGGCTACCGGGGGCCGTCGATCACGCTGTCCCGCACCCATCCAAGCCTGGTGAAGACGGCTTTTCGCGCTGGAGGTACCCGAGATCGCCTCGGGCGCGGTGGAGATCGTCGCGATCGCCCGCGAGGCCGGTCACCGCACCAAGATCGCGGTGATCTCGCACCAGAGCGGCGTGAACGCCAAGGGCGCCTGCATCGGGCCGATGGGCAGCCGGGTCAGGAACGTGATGACCGAACTGCACGGAGAGAAGATCGACATCGTCGACTACTCGGACGACTCGGCCGAGTTCGTGGCCAACGCCCTGTCCCCGGCCCGGGTCTCCCGGGTCATCATCGTCGACGCCGACGCCAGGCTGGCCCAGGTGATCGTGCCGGACTACCAGCTTGTCCCTGGCCATCGGCAAAGAGGGGCAGAACGCCCGGCTTGGCGCACAAGCTGACCGGCTGGAAGATCGACATCCACTCCGACAACCCGGGCGAGCGGTCCGACGCCGCCGGCAGGAAGCCCAGCGGGGCACCGCGGGACGGGGCACCGGCGGCGCCAGGCCGGGGCGGCGGCGGCGCTGATCCGCGCGCCGGCCGCGGGCACCAGCGATGCGCCGGCGCGGTAAGCTTACGTCCGGAATGGCCAGGCGGTCCCTGCCTGCCCCGCGATCCGGGCCTCCGGTCCGGACCTGCGTGGGATGCAAGGTCCGCGCGGCCAAGTCTGACTTGCTGCGCGTCGTGCGGCGCGGGGATGAGGTTGTCCCCGACCCGCAGGCGCGGCTGCCTGGTCGGGGCGCCTACGTGCATCCGAGCCAGAGTTGCTTCGAGCAAGCACAACGTCGGCGTGGCATTCGGCCGGGCGCTCCGGCTGAACCGGCCCGCCGTGACCGCCGTGCTCGGGCAGTATCTGGCGCAGTTGCGCGAGGAATCCCAGGTCAGGACCGTCCGGGGTGGCAAGCCCCGGGCGGGACGAAAACGGCGTTACAGCCGGGAAAGCAGGATCCGATTGTGATGAGCGCCCGATGAGAACGCGGCGATGAACAGAATCTGACGCCGGCCGGAGCTTCGCGCCCTGGCTGGCCCGATGGTCCGGCGATCCCGGACCGAGCAGAGGGAGCGCAGTGGCGAAGGTCCGGGTTTATGAACTCGCGAAGGAGTTCGGCGTAGAGAGCAAGGCCGTGATGGTCAAGCTCCAGGAGATGGGCGAGTTCGTGCGGTCGGCGTCCTCCACAATCGAGGCGCCCGTCGTGCGCAGGCTCAAAGAAGCGTTCGCGGCGCAGGGTCCCAAACAGTCCCACGCACGCAAGGCCGACGGCCAGGTTTCCCCGGCCGCACCCAAGGCCGGTCAGGACGGGCGGAGCGCGCCCGCCCCGGACCGGGCAGGCACCCCCAGGGCGCCGTCATCCGGGCCCGTCACGGAGGAACCAGTGGCCCCTCGGGCAGCCGGCGATGGTGTTTCGCCTGGCCGAGTTACCGCCGTGGAGCCCGCTCCGGCGGCCCCGGCGCCCGTCGCTCCCGCGGCGGCCGGCCCAGCGCGGACGGCGCCCGCGCCGTCGGCACCTGGGCCGTCGGCACCTGCGCCGCAGGTGCCGTTCTCGCCGCCCCCGGCGCGGCCAGCCCCGTCCCCGGGACAGGGCGGCACGCCGCCCCAGCCCGGATCGCGGCAGGGACCCGGCGGCGCTCCTGCCCCGCGGCCCGGCCCTCGTGGTGCGCCCCGCCCGGGCCCGCGGCCCGGCAACAACCCGTACAGCCAGACGGCGACCGGGATGGGCCTGGCGCCCCGCCCGGCCCCGCCGCGCCCCGGCCAGCCGGGCCCGGGACGCCCGGGCAGCCCGGGCGGGCCCGGCGGCGGCTCAGGCCGTCCGTCCCCGGCGGATGTGGCGCGCCCCGGCGGTCCCCGCCCCGGCGGCCCCCGCCCCGGCGGCCCCCGGCCCAGCCCCAGCAACATGCCCCCGCGCCCGGCGGCCGGCCGCGGCGGTCCCGGTGGTGGTCCCGGTGGTCCCGGCCGCGGCGGGCCCGGTACCGGTGCCCGCCCCGGCGGTGGCCGTGGTGGCCCCGGCGTGGGCGCCCGCCCAGGAGGCGGTGGCCCACCGCGGCCGGGCGGTGTCGGCGGCGGTGGCGGCGGCCGGCCCGGCGGTGCGCCGGCGGCCGTGGCCGCAGCGGCACCCAGGGCGCGTTCGGGCGTCCCGGCGGGCGGCCGTCGCGCGGCCGTAAGTCGCGCAAGCAGCGGCGCCAGGAGTTCGACAACATGCAGGCCCCCGCGATCGGCGGGGTGCAGATCCCGCGCGGCAACGGCCAGGCCATCCGGCTGTCCCGCGGCGCGTCGCTGAGCGACTTCGCCGACAAGATCGGCGTCAACCCGGCGTCCCTGGTGCAGGTGCTCTTCCACCTGGGCGAGATGGTCACCGCGACCCAGTCGGTCAACGACGAGACGCTGCAGTTGCTGGGCGCCGAGCTGAACTACAGCGTGCAGGTCGTGTCGCCCGAGGAAGAGGACCGCGAGCTGCTGGAGTCGTTCCACATCGAGTTCGGCGAGGACGAGGGCGGCGACGACGACCTCCAGTCGCGGCCGCCGGTGGTCACCGTCATGGGCCACGTGGACCACGGCAAGACCAAGCTGCTCGACGCCATCAGGCACACCAACATGGTGGCCCGCGAGGCGGGCGGCATCACCCAGCACATCGGCGCCTACCAGGTCACCACCGAGGTGGACGGCCAGGAGCGCAAGATCACGTTCATCGACACCCCGGGCCACGAGGCGTTCACCGCCATGCGGGCCCGCGGTGCCGAGACCACCGACCTGGTCGTGCTCGTCGTGGCCGCGGACGACGGCGTGAAGCCGCAGACCACGGAGGCGCTGAACCACGCCCAGGCGGCCGGCGTGCCGGTGGTCGTCGCGGTCAACAAGATCGACAAGGAGGGCGCGGACCCGGCGCGGGTCCGGTCCCAGCTCACCGAGTACGGCCTGGTGGCCGAGGAGTTCGGTGGCACCACCCTGTTCGTGGACGTGTCCGCCAGGGAGGGCATCGGCATCTCCGACCTGCTCGAGGCGATCATCCTGACCGCCGACGCCGAGCTTGACCTGCGGGCCAACCCGGACCAGGACGCGCAGGGCGTGGCGATCGAGGCGCACCTGGACCGCGGCCGCGGCCCGGTGGCCACGGTGTTGGTGCAGCGCGGCACGCTCAAGGTCGGCGACTCGATCGTGTGCGGCGAGGCGTTCGGCCGGGTCCGGGCGCTGCTCGACGAGAACAGCGACCCGGTCACGGACGCGCCGCCGTCCCGGCCCGTCATGGTGCTCGGGCTCACCGCGGTCCCCGGGGCCGGCGACAACTTCCTCGTCGTGACCGACGACCGGATGGCGCGGCAGATCGCCGAGCGCCGCGAGGCGCGGGAGCGCAGCGCCCAGTTCGCGCAGCGCAGGCCCAGGGTCACCCTGGAGGACCTGGAGTCGGCGCTCAAGTCGGGTGAGCGGCAGGAACTGCTGCTCATCATCAAGGGTGACGTGTCCGGTTCTGTGGAAGCCCTGGAGGACGCGCTGCTCAAGATCGATGTGGGCGAGGACGTGGTGCTCCGGGTCATCGGCCGCGGGGTCGGCGCGATCACCCAGGACGACGTCAACCTGGCGATCGCCTCCGAGGCCGTGATCGTGGGCTTCAACGTGCGGCCGGCCGGCCGGGCGGGCGAACTCGCCCAGCGCGAGGGCGTCGACATCCGCTACTACACGGTCATCTACCAGGCCATCGAGGAGATCGAGGCGGCCCTCAAGGGCATGCTGAAGCCCGAGTTCGAGGAAGTTCAGCTCGGCACCGCGGAGGTCAGGGAGATCTTCCGGGTGCCGCGGATCGGCAACATCGCCGGCAGCATCGTGCGCTCGGGCACGATCAACCGCGGCAGCAAGGCGCGCCTGGTCCGCGACGGCGTCGTGGTCTCGGAGAGCCTCACGGTCGAGTCGCTGCGCCGGTTCAAGGATGACGTCACCGAGGTCCGCGAGGGCTTCGAGTGCGGCATCGGCGTCGGCTACAACGACATCCACCTCGGCGACGTGATCGAGACCTACGAGATGCGGGAGAAGCCGCGGGACTGACTGCGGGGCATGTGCTAGGCGGCGGACGTGTACGTGGGTGCGCTGACGCTGGACGTGCTGCTCGGCGACATCCGGTCGCTCAAGCAGAAGCGTTCCGCGGTGGCGTCGATCATCGCCGAGGTGCGCCGCCGTCAGCCCGCCGTGGCCGTGGCCGAGACGGGCAGCCTGGACCGGCACCGGCGGGCGGAGATCGGCGTGGCGGTGGTGGCGTCCACGGCCGCGCACGTGACCGAGGTGCTCGGCGCCTGTGAGCGCCTGGTCGCGGCGCGGCCGGACATCGAACTGCTGTCCGCGCGGTTCCGCCTGGTGAGCGAGGAGGAGTGAAGGGTCATGGACCAAGGCCGGGCGACCAAGCTCGCTGACCGGATCGCGCAGATCGTGGCCGAGATGCTGGAGCGCCGGGTGAAGGACCCCCGGCTGGGTTTCGTCACCGTCACCGACGCCAAGATCACCGGCGACCTGCGCGAGGCGACGGTCTACTACACGGTGTACGGCTCGGCGGAGGAGCGTGGCGAGCACCGCCGCGGCGCTGAAGAGCGCCACCGGGCTGATCCGCTCCGAGGTCGGGCGCCAGACCGGGCTGCGGCACACCCCGTCGCTGTCGTTCGTCCGGACACCCTGCCCGACGGTGCGCGCAGCACATGGAGGACCTGGTCGCCCGGGCACGTGCCGCGGACGAGGCCCTGGCCAGGCCAGGGAGGGCGCCCAGCCCGCCGGTGACCCGGATCCCGTACCGTGTCCCGGCCGCCGAGGACGAGGACGACGAGGACGAGGACGGCGCCGAAGACGAGAGCGGGGACGGCGCCGCGGGCGGCCCGGGCCGGTGAGCACAGCTGGTCTGGTGAACACGGGCGGCCTGGTGATCGTCGACAAGCCCGGCGGGATG
Organism: uncultured Actinomycetes bacterium; assembly: GCA_963725125.1. Taxonomy (GTDB): domain Bacteria; phylum Actinomycetota; class Actinomycetes; order Streptosporangiales; family Streptosporangiaceae; genus DASXKD01. Next base: position 26,507 of record CAVRXW010000062.1, on the reverse strand, counting down.
ACCTCCCACGACGTGGTGGCCAGGCTGCGGCGCATCACCGGGACCCGCCGGGTCGGCCACGGCGGCACCCTGGACCCCATGGCCACGGGTGTGCTGGTCGCCGGGGTCGGGAAGGCCACCCGGCTGCTCGGGCACCTGGCGCTGAGCGAGAAGGAGTACCTGGCGACGATCAGGCTCGGCCAGGCGACCGGCACCTGCGACGCCGAGGGCGAGGTCATCTCCGGCGCTCCGGCCGGTGCGGTGACCCTGGCCGCGGTGCGTGCCGCGATGGCCCCGCTGACCGGCGAGATCCAGCAGGTTCCGCCGGCGGTCAGCGCGGTCAAGGTCGCCGGGACGAGGGCCTACCGGCTGGCCAGGGTCGGCACCACGCCGGTCCTGGCACCCAGGGCGGTCACCGTCAGCTCGTTCCGCGTGCTGTCGGACCGGCGTGCTGGGGACCTGCTGGATGTCGACGTCGCGGTGACCTGCTCCAGTGGCACCTACATCCGGGCCCTCGCCCGCGACCTGGGGGAGGCGCTCGGTGTCGGCGGGCATGTGACCGCGCTGCGGCGTACCCGGGCCGGTTCCTACGACCTCGCCATGGCGCGGAGCCTGGCGGAGCTTGAGGCGGAGCTGTCGCTGATCCCGCTGGCCCGGGCGGCGGCCGACGCGTTCCCGTCGCGGCAGCTCACCGGCGAGGAGGCCCGGCTGCTTTCGCACGGCGGGCGGCTGCCCGGCGGCCAGGCCGGCGCCGGGCCCGGCGGCGGCGTTCGCCCCCGACGGCACGCTGATCGCCCTGGTCGAGGAGAAGGACGGCCAGACCAGGCCCGTGGTGGTGTTCTCCCCCGGCGCGAACTGGCAGCGCCGGCGGGCGACGTGGCAGGCTTTGACCAGGGACCGTGACGGGCCCCGGCCGGTCCAGCCGGCGCGCGGCGGAAGGCGAGGAGCAGCATCGTGGAGCGCTGGCATGGGCCTGGACGAGGTGCCGGACGCCTGGGGTCCCTCCGTGGTGACCATCGGCGTCTTCGACGGCGTCCACCGGGGGCACCAGCGGATCGTGACCACGGCCGCCGCCGCCGCGGCCGGGCTCGGCCTGCCGCTGGTGGTGGCCACGTTCGACCCGCACCCGGCCGAGGTGATCCGGCCCGGCTCCCACCCCCTGCTGCTGTGCACCCTGCGGCGCCGGGCGCAGTTGCTGGCGGAGCTGGGCGCCGCCGCGGTCTGCGTGCTGGAGTTCACCCTGGAGTTCTCCCGGCTGGGCCCGGACGAGTTCGTCCGGGCGGTGCTGGCCGACCGGCTGCACGCCCGGTGCGTCGTGGTGGGGGAGAACTTCCGGTTCGGCCACCGCGCCGCGGGCGACCTTGCCCTGCTGGCGGAGCTGGGCGAGAAGTACGACTTCCGCGCCGAAGGTGTCCCGCTGCTGGCGCGAGGACGGCGTCACGATGTCGTCAAGCGCGATCAGGGACCTGCTGGCCGCGGGGGACGTGGCCGGCGCGGCGCGCGGGCTTGGCCGGCCGCACCGGGTCGAGGGCGTGGTGGTGCGCGGCGACCAGCGCGGCCGGGCGCTCGGCATCCCCACCGCGAACCTGGAGACGGCGCCGCACACGGCCATCCCCGCCGACGGCGTGTACGCCGGGTGGCTGGCCAGCCTCGACGAGGACGGGCCACGAGACGGAGCGCTGGCCCGCGGCGATCTCCGTCGGCACCAACCCCACCTTCGACGGGCAGCACCGGGTCGTGGAGGCGTACGCGCTGGACCGGGACGACCTCGACCTGTACGGGGTGCACGTCGCCGTGGACTTCGCGGCCAGGCTGCGCGGCATGGTCAAGTTCGACTCGGTGGACGCGCTCATCGCGCCAGATGCGCCTCGACATCGCCGAGGCCCGCGCGCTGGTCACCGGGTGATATGGCGGCATTCCGCTCGCGGCCTAACCGCAGCGACTAAAGTCATTTCCGATCATTGGCGCAACGCACGCATTCAGTCCGGTCAGCGCTCACCGGCGGCGATCCACGGCCGCCGGCCAGGAGGCAACGGATGCATTCTGCCGGGAACGGATCCCAGGCTGGCGGCGGTTCGCTGCGCGACGGGCCAGTGCCGCCGGACATCGTGATCGCGCCCGCCCACCCGGCGCACGAGCGCACGGAGATCGTGTTCGAGGTGCGGCCGGGCACCGATGGCACCGACGTGCTGCCGGTGTTCAGTTCGGTGCGGCACCTCGTGGCGGCGTTCGGGGAGGCCCAGCCGTGGCTCGCCCTGCCGCTGCGCACGGTCCGCGAACTGGCCGCGGCGGGCGGGGTGCCGGAGGTGGTGCTCGATCCCGGGGTGGCCCCCGGTGCGTGGCGCTGGCAGTACTCCGATCTTGAGACGCTCGATCGGAGCCTCGACTGACCGGTGGCTCCCGATCGGGTGCCCCGGCAACCCCGCAGGAGGCAAAGTTGGGCAGCGGTGGCTTCCAGGTCGTCATGTCGGACCTGGCGTCGGCTGCGAGCACGTTCCACAGTGAGGCGGCGGCCTTTCAGGCGATCATGCCGGATGCCTGCACGTCCCTGCCCGACGGCGGGTCGGCGGCGTTCAACGAGAGCCTGAACGCGGTGGTCGAGACCCTCACCCTGGTGCACCTGCAGATCGGCGCCGACATCGACGACAACGGCACCAAGCTGCAGACCGCACACGACCGGTACGCACGCACCGAGGAGTCGCTGACCACGCTGGCGCAGCAGGTCAGTGACCCGGCGCGGATCCACTGAGGGAGGCGGCGTGGCATCGTCGGGAGCGAAGGCACCGTCCGCGCTGGCCCCGTTCTCCTGCGACTGGATCGGCGGCGACATCCACGGCCTGTCGGCCTACGCGGGGACGCTGTACGGATACGTGCCGGAGATCAACGGCGTGGCAACCGCCCTGGACGGCAAGGTCAGGCAGGTCGTGGGAGCGGCCGGCTGGCAGGGGTCGGCGGCCTCGGCGTTCGCCACGGCGTGGGACCACGACGCGGCGGGCGCGTCCGCGCTGGCGACCGTGACCTCCTCGACGGGGAACATCGTGAACTGGCTGGCGGTGACCCTGTCCAAGATCGAGAACGCACTGGAGCAGGCGGCCGACCAGGCGTCCGGGCACGGGGTGCCGGTCGGCCCGGACGGGCAGCCGCCCGGCGTCTGCCTGGCCAGCCCGGCCGCGGAGAGCTGGCGGGTCAGCTATCAGGGGTTCTACAACCGGTGCATGATCGACGCGGTCAACGCGCGGAACCAGGCGGCGGCCGCGCTGCAGGGGATCGGCGACGCGATCCTCGGCAAGCACGACAGCGGCGGGGGAGACGGCAACGGGCTGTCCAAGGGTGACCTCACCGCCCTCGCCGACGTGCTGGCCGGTTTCCTCGGCGCCCAGACGCGCTACCGCGGCTTCGTCGACCTGCGGGTCGGGCACGCGAAGTCCGAACTCGCGGACGCGAAGACCCAGGCGATCGAGGACGCCCGCCAGGCGGATGGCCGGTTCGGGACCTGGTCGGCGGAGAACCGGCAGGAGTTCAACGCCGCGAAGAACACACTGAACTCCGCGGAGTCGGACCTGGCCGGCGCTGAGGGCAACGAGAACTGGTTCACCAAGGTGACCGGGTTCAGCGCGAGCGACATCACCCCGATCGGCGACTCCCTGGACGGCATGGGCGGCGTCGCGGGCGACCTGGCCAGGGCCGGCGCCGGGATCCCGTTCGTGGATCTCGCCGCGGCCGGGGCCGGCACGTACTTCAGCGCCCAGGAGGACATGGCGCAGGGCGTGCCCGGCTATGTCGCCTATCCGGGCGAGGCCGCGGGCAACCTGGCCGCGCTCGGTGTCGGCACCGGGGTGGGCATCGCCGCCACCGGCGCCGCCGCCGGGGCCCTGACCGGCCTCGGCGCCAGCGGCCTGGTGGTCTCCATCGGCGCCGGTGGCGCCGGCGTCCTCGCCGGTGGTGTCGTCGCCTACGGTGTCGGTGACTTCGCGCACAACCTGATCGACGAGAACTGGGGCGGCGACATCAGCAAGTACGGCGTGGTGGGCGGCGTCTTCGACGGCATCGGCGACAGCGCGGTCAAGACGGGCGGTGACATCGCGCACGTCGGCGAGAGCATCTGGCATGGGATCACAAGTATCTTCTGACCATGGCGACGAGTGAGGTGCGGATGCCGGGCGCCGTGTCCCTGCCGCCGCGCAGCGCACTGCCGCGCGACGTCGACATCCCGGTGCTGCCCGGGCTGGGCCTCACCTGGTACGACCGGAGCGGCGGGTACTGGGCGCGGCGGGTTGCCCTGTCGTTCATGTGGGCCGTGGTGCTGCTCCTGATCGCGGGAATCGACGTAGGCATCTTCACCTCGGTCCGGCATTCGTCCCATGCCGGTTTCGTGGTCCTGGTCATCATCGACGTGGTGGTGGCGATCGCGGTGCTCGGCTACTTCGCCGTCCACACGGTGCGGCGCTGGAACACGCCATCGCTCCCGGGCCGGGCCCGGATGGTGATGCGGGCCGGCCGGGGCCGGGGCGGCGCCTTCCTCAGCGGCCTGGTGCAGATCGGGTACCTGCTGGCCGTGCTCGCCGCCGCCGTGGTGTTCCTGTTCTGCCCGGTGATCTTCCTCGCCATGTTCCTGATGTCGCTGCTGCCGGAGCCGCTGACCGAGCGGCAGGCCCGGCTCTGGATGGCAGCGCAGCTCCGCGACCGCGGGCTCGGCACCCCGGCTGGCTAGGCCGCCGTGTCCGGCAACTCCCCAGCCTGCTGCCCGCCCACCGGACGGGCGCCTGAGGGGGTGCGGCATGGCGCCGTTTGACCGCACGGCCGGCCGCCTGGCCCGCGGCCCCGCCGTGCTGTTTCCCGCCGACCCGGCCGACGGCATGGCGGAGGCCGTGCTGCGCTACGACCCGGCGGCCGGCGTCAAGAGTGACAGGTTCGTCTTCCACAACGGCGTGGAGCTGTTCGGCCCGGTCCCGGTGACCCCGGACCTGGCCAGGCAGGCCGGGCTGCCCGGCGGCATGACCGCCGGGTATTACGCGGCCATCATCGAGGGCGGCACCACCCGGGCCCGCCCGGACAGCCTGAAGTGGCAGGACGCCGAACGGCTGATCCGCGGCCTGGCGGTGCGGCTGGGCGGCACTATGCACGACGAGCGGCCGCCGATGGACCTCCGGCTGCGCGCCTCGGTGTACAGCGGGCAGGAACTGCCGCCCGAGCAGGTGATCGGGGTGCTCCAGCCGTACACGAGCACGGGTGAGCTGGTCTTCGAAGCGGACACCGGCGTGGCCGGCGCGTACTACCTCGTCACCGAACAGGAGCCGGTGTTCTTCGTGGCGTACTGGCCGCCCCGGCTGTCCCGCTCCAGGCTGGCACTGCCGCCGCCGGCCGTCGGCGGCCTGCGTGACCAGCAGCCCTGCCGCTGGGACCTGCGGACCAAGTTCCCGGTGGCGACCGTGGACCCGCAGACCTGCCAGCAGGTCGCCGAGGCAGCGCTGGCACTCGCCCGCTGCGCCGGCGGTGTGGTCATCGACACCTACGGCTTCCCCGTCGACCGGCACGGCGACCTGCTGCCGCGCTGAGCCGCTACCCCCGCTCCATGGCCGCGCGGAACCGGGGCACCACGCCGGCCAGATGGTGGATGAGGGCGGCGTCCAGGCCGAGCGGCGGCTGGTAGTCGAAGACCCCGTAGGTGCCGTTGTCGGCCCACATGCAGAACGTGATCCCGCCGGCGACCCAGCATTTCACCGCGCCGCCCAGCGGCCCGGCGGGCTCGGCCGTCAGGTGCAGTTCCTGGCCGGAGAAGCTGCCCAGGTAACCGGCGATCGCCGCGGCCGGTGCCACGCCGGCCGCCAGCCGCCCGGCGATCAGGTACACGATCTGGTGCCGCTGACGGCCGGGCAGGTAGTAACCGTCCCTGGCCGTGGCGGCGAACGAGAAGCTCTGCGGGAACTTGGTGTCCGTCGTGGCCGCGGTGACCGGCCGGTCGGCCTTGTTCACCAGCCGGTAGCTGCCCACCCGCACCGGGTAGGACACGATCCCGGTGGCCGGGCCGGACGGCGCGGGGCTGGCCGCCGTGGGGCTGGCCGCCGTGGGACTGCTGGCGGCCGCGGGGCTGGACGGGCCGGCCGCGCCCTGCGGTGTGCTGTGGCCGCCGCCGCACGCCGCCGCGAGCACCGCGAGAGCCGCGGCGCCCGCCATGGCGGGGGCGCGGCCCGTGGGCTTCCGGCGCGGCGCGACGGCGACCGGCGGCGCCGGCGCACCGCCACCGCACGGCCCGCGGCCGGGAGACGGGAACACGTTCGTGCTCACTGGCCCGCGCCGGTCATCGAGATCCTCTCTGCACGGACGTGCCCGGCTCCGGCGGAAGTATTCTCCGCCGGAGCCGGGCACACCAGGAACTGCCTGGACCGGAGCCGGTATCGGCTGGCTTACCTGCCGAGGACCGGGGGCACCACGGGTTCCCCGGCGCCCCACAGGTCGTCCTCCTCGGCCAGCCATGCCTGCCTGGCCCGGTCCTGGTCACGGCCCTGGCCGTTGCCGCCCGGGCCGACGGGCATGACGAAGCCGTCCCCGCCTGCCGCGCCGCCGCCCAGGCCGCCCTCGGGGCCCCAGGTGCCGTCGTCCTCGGTGGTCCAGGACTGCCGGGCCCGGTCGAAGCTGCCCGCCCCGGCGCCGCCACCGGCCGGCCCGGCCATCGGGAACATGCCGCCCTCCATGGCGCTGCCCGGGCTGGCGTCGGCTCCTGCCGCGAGCCCGGCCGCATCGCCGGGCGCCCCCGGCTCGCCGGGAACGCCACCGGCGGGGGGCACGCCGGACACCGCACCGGCCGGCTCACCGGGCGCGGCGCCGCCGCGGCACCGGGTCCTCGCCGGGCAGGCCGCCGAGACGGCCGCCACCCGGGATGCCGGTGCCGCCGGGCACCGTGCCCTCGCCCGGCGGAACGCCGTCGCCACCGGGCACCGTGCCCTCACCGGGGGGAACGCCGCTGCCACCGGGCACGGTTCCCTCGCCCGGCGGAACGCCGCTGCCGCCGGGCACCGTGCCCTCGCCCGGCGGAACGCCGTCGCCGGGGGCACCGCCGCCCGGCCCTGGCGGCACGACACCGCCCGCCCGGCGCGGTACCGCCGGGTGCGCCGCCGCCCGGCACCGGCCCGCCGGGGCCGCCCGGGGCCGGGCTGCCCGTGCCCGGTCCCGCCCCGGCCACCTGGCTGGTCGGCGGCGGCGCGCCGCCCGGCGGCGGGTGGCTGCCCGGCGCCGGGAAGCCGGCGGCCGCGCCGGGACTTGCGGTGCCTGGCGCGCCGGAACCTGGCCCGGCGCCCGCACCGGGCCCGCCGCCCGCGCCTGCCGGGCTGGCGGCGGAGAAGGACGGCCCGCCGGAGCCGCCGCCCGCAGCGGAGGAGGGCGAGGCGCCGCCGCCCGTGCCCGCCAGCTTCGGCGGCAGGTTCTTGTTCACCGCGCCCGGCATCGCGTAGTAAGCGGTCTGGATGTGCCCGTTGAGCGCCGCCATCCGCTGCTGCGCCGCCTGGTTGGCCGCGGCCACATCCGCGGGGTGCTGCGAGGCGGGCTGGGGGAGGCTGGCCTTGAACGCGCCCAGCACCGAGCCGTACCAGGTCAGCGCGTGCTGCGCCTGCCAGGCATTGGCCTGCATGTCGGCCGCGGTCTGGTAGAGCTGCTGCACCTGGCTCACCGCGGTCAGCGCGGTCGACCCGCCCCAGCTTCCGGCGAGGGTGTGGCCCAGGCCCGCCACCTTGCTGGCGACCTCGGTCAGCTTGCCGGCGAGCTGACCGTACGCCGCGCCGGCCGAGGAGATCGCGCCCGGATCGGTGTTGCCCAGCAGGGCCTGCACCTGCTGCCAGGTGTACCCGGCGGTGCCCGCCTGCATGAACCCGGCCGCGGCGCTGATCGGGAACGTGCCGTTCCAGACCTCACCGCCGCCGTTCATATTGATCAGGCGCTGGGTCCGGGCGTAGGCCTCCTGCTGCTGTGGCGTCCAGTTCTTCCCGTACCCGGGATCCACGGGAACGTTGTTCCCGCCGCTCTCGACGATGACCGCCGACGGGTCATGGCTGGCATTGGCCAGGCCGACGTTGGCCTGCTCGGTGGCGTCGTACCGCTGCGCCGAGATCGTGATCCGGGTCGCCGTGTCGCTGTGCGCCTGGCGCAGATCGCCGGAATACTGGCCGAACCCGGAGGACGATCGCCCGATCACCGAGGCAAGCTGCTGCGCCTCGGGCCACGCGCCCACCACGCCGGAGTTCGCCGCGCCGGCGGCCTGCCCCTGCCAGGCGCCGATCACGCCCTGCAGTTCCCCGGCCAGTGCACTGATCTGGCTGGCCACCTCCCGGAGCACATCCCGGTGGACCATCAGGTCCTGCCCGGTAACCGAGGGGTCCTGCCAGTTCGCCGGCGGCGTGTACCCGTGGTAGCTGATGCCGCCAACGGGAGGAACTGCCGTGCCCCGGTAGCTGCCGCTCATCGACGGGCTCCTCTGCTCAGGCCCACAGCCCCGCGTTGGACGCCTCGGTGACCTGGTAGTTCACGTTCGCCTCACCGGCGACCGCGCGCAGGTTGTTGAGCACCGCCGCCATGTTCGCCTCGGCTGCCTGCCACTTCGCCCTGGCCACCGCGTACGCTTCCTTCGCCTGGCCGTCCCACTGCTGCAGGCTGGAGTTCAGCTGGCTCTCCAGGGTCTGGGTGGTCTCCTGTACCTGGGCGTAGATGCGGGCGAAGTCGGCCTCGCCCTGCGCCAGGGAACCGAACACAGCCCGGGTGTACTCGCTCATCGTCGCTGTCCTTCCCGTTCCGTTACAGACTCAAGGCTCGCCGTCAGCGGTTGATCTGGCTGGCGACCCGGTTCGACGCGGACATCAGCGTCTGCTCGTTCGCCTCGTACCGGGACCGCGTGGTGGTCAGCTTCGGGTAGAACTCCTGCAGTGCGTTGATCACCTGGGTGAAGTCGGCGTTGAAGGCCTCATACGCTGCGGTGAACGCGTTGGCGGCATCGCCCTGCCAGCCGTTCATCATGTCGCCGTGGAAGCCCGTGAGCTGGGCCTGCTGCCCGCGAACCTGCGTGACGGCGTCTTCCACCTGCTTCGCCGCGGCGGCCATCGCCGACCTGTTAACGGCAGACTCGGCTGCCATAGCAGTACCTCCCTGTGTCGTAATCCCGGTGCCAAGCAGTATCTATCCAGGCCCCGAATCCGGTGTCAACCGGAACAGAAAATCACGATCCGGCCAATCTTCGCGCATTCCGCGCGCGCCGCGCCGGCGGCGGCCGGCGCGGGCCCGGCTGACCTGCACGGCACCCGGCCGGCCCCGCTTGGCGCAAAGCGTGGCCGTTACAAAAATTTCATCCAAAACGACTATCCGCTGAACGGTCGTTCTATTCGTTGAACCACCGTTTCGCGCACTGCGATATGTGCACTGGCCGTTACTCGTAATAATCAGCCGGAAACCCGGTCCCTGGCCGCGGCGGGGTCGAGCGCCGGGCCCTGCGGTATCAGGTCGACCACGCTGGCGGGCACCAGAGTCTGCTGCCTGGCCAGGTCGTAGCCGAGCACGGCGGCGACGTCCGGCGTGGCGAGCCCGTACCTGACGCCGCCGGTGACCAGGAAGTAGCTCGTCACGTCCGGCCGCTGCCCGCCCGGGGCCGGAGCGGAAGCCGAGGACGGTGCCGGAAGGGCCGGAACCACCGCCGCCAGCGCGGCGGTCCCCGGCTTCATGGCTATCCGGGTCACGTACGTGCCCCCGCTGGTGGCCAGGCCGCCCGCGGGCACCCGGCCGCCCACCGTGACCTGCCCGGCCAGCGGCCCGGTCGCCGCCGGGCCCGAGTACAGCACGCACAGCGGCGCGCGCGGGCTGACGTTCCGGTCGGCCGGGACCGGCATGGACATCGGCATGCCGTCCGCGGACAGGCTGCCATGGTGGTTCGCCGCCTGGGCCGTGGTCACCGTCCCCTGTGGCACCTGGCCGGTGGCGGCGTCGAGCAGCTTCGCCTCGGTGCTGGTCACCGGGGCCAGGCCCGGCCGGGTCAGCATGTAGTACTGCGGCGCGCCCGGGCTGGTGACGAACACCTGGCCGATCCGGGCGGGGCCGCCGGCCGGGCCGTGGGCCACCGGCTGGCCGAACCCGGCGACCGGCGGCGGGGCGAAGTCGGGCCCTTGCGCGAATGCGTCCAGCCAGGACAGCGGAACCTGCACCGCGGCCTGCACGAACCCCAGGGCGGTAAGGATGGGCGTCTGCTGCGCGGGCGGGATCAGCATCCGCTCCCCGTTCCACACCAGCCAGTCCTCGCCCCCGGCCGCCACGACGAGCGCGTCGTCGCCGGACATCGGCCGCCCGCCCACGGACTGCCCGCCGACCAGGGTCGTCACGGTGCGGCTGGCCAGCGTCGCCGCGCTGTACTCGGTCTGGACGCAGACCGACCAGGGCTGGCCGACCAGCATGCCGGGGCCGGCAGCGGCGGCAGGCCGCCGATGCCGATCTCCGGTCCCCGCGGATAGCGGGCCAGTGATGCCTGGCTGACGTCGCGCTGGTTCGGGGTGGTGGTGTTCAGGGCGAGCCTGGCCGAGGCGTAGTTCAGCACCGGGCACAGCTTCCCGTGCTGGCAGGGGACGTAGGGCGTCCCGGTCGCCTGGTCGATGAGGAGCGAGTCCGGGGCGGTCAGGCCGCCGGCCTGGCCGGGCGCGATCAGGCCCCAGATGCCGAAGACGGCGGCCACGATCCCGGCGACCAGGACGCTGCAGAACATGCCCACGTTCAGCCGGCGCAGTGGCTGGTCCGGCGGGTCCGGTTCGGCCTGCAGCAGCGCGAGCGCGGCGCGCCTGGTCATCAGCCGGTGCGCCTGCAGCAGGTCCTTGCGGGTCTGCAACATGGTGGCTCCGCCTCCCGCGCCGGCCTCAGCCGGACAGCCCGCGAATGGTGCCGAACACGCCGGCCACGCCGAGCGCGAGCGGCACCAGCGCGACCACGAGCACCATGTCGACGATCTCCGCGGCGCGCCCCCAGAACGGCGATGGCCGGTGCGCGGACAGCCACGTGCCCGCGCCGATCAGGATCGCTGCCCCGGCGGCGAGCGGCGCGAGCGTGATCACGATCGGCTTCGCGTGCCCGGCGGCCACCGCGAGCAGCACCAGCCCCCCGTACCCGGGAACCTGCAGCCACAGGCGCTGCGCCCGGCCGTGGAACACCCGGGAGCGCAGCAGCAGGGCGCAGCCGAGCACGCCGCACGTCACCCGCGGCAGCCAGCCGTGCCCGAGCGCGAGCGCGACCTCGGCGGCACCGCCGACCAGGCCGATGCCCGACACCATGCCGGTGACCACCCGGTCGGCGGCCGCGGTCCGGTCGAGCACCTCGCTGCCCTGCACGGTGAGCGTGTCCCGAAGCAATTCGCCGGCGTCCCTGGGCACCGGCGGCAGCATCAGCCGCCCGACGCGGAACGCCACGGCCGGGATCAGCGTGGTCAGCCCGAGCGCCAGCGCGGCCATCAGCGCCGCGGCCCCGGTGAGCCCGACACTGCCGAACGCGTAGTCCAGCCACGTCCCGCCGGCCCCGAGCAGCGCCGCCCCCGCCGCGCCGAGGAACAGCCCCGCGCCGTCCGCCACCGCCACTGCCGCCACGACCGCGGCGAGCAGCGCGGCGGCGAAGCCGGACAGCATGTCCAGGGCACCGAAGCGGGCGAGGGGGAGGGCGGCCGCCGGGCCGAGCATCCCGGCGAGGAACGCGTAGGGCACCGCGATCCAGCCAAGTACCGCGGCGGCGCCGGTGTCCCCCGCCACCCGGGACGCCGTCGCGGCCCCCGCGAGCAGCAGCACCGCGAGAATGCCCGCGGCCACCGCGGCATCGGTCCAGGGCGGCCCGGAGAGCAGTAGCGCCGCCGCCCCGCCGGTGAGTGCCAGTGCCGCGGCGCCGAGCGCGGTGCGGCGGGTTTCCCGCGGCCCCCACCGGTCCGGCCGGTCACCGATACCGGATGCGATGACGTCGGCCACGTCGTCGAACGCAAGCTCGGGCAGTTGTGCCTCACGCGGCCGCAGGTAGATCAGTTCGCCATCGCGCAGCCCCGCCTGCAGCGGGGTGGCGTCCAGGGCGAACGGCGCCTGGCCGAGCCGCTGGAGCACCCAGCCGGCCGCCGCCTGCCTCGCCGTGTCCTGGTCGAGCCCGGCGTAGTCCGCGACCGCCGGGAAGAGTTCGGCGAACGGGATGCGGGCCGGCAGCGCGAGGTCCACCCGCCGGCGCGGCCCGACGACGGTGACCCGGCAGGTGTCCGCCGCGGCAGCGCCGCTCATGTCGATGGCCTCCCTCGCGCAACTCCTCCGGGCGCTGGCGACATCTCTGGAAAGCCCGCCGGGGAACCGGCCGGCCGGTTCAATATAAGCAGAATCTCCCAATCGGGATGGATCGTTACCACGGAAACGAGGCGGAGCGGGACCGCCGGGCGGTGCGTTGCCCGAGGTAGCAGGCCCCGAAGTGAGCAGGAAGGCGAGCGGTGAGCACGGTCATCGTCCGGCGCATCCAGCGCCGTGAGGGGCCGGAACTGCCCCATGGCGAGATCATCCTCGAGCCACCGCCGGAGATACCGGAAGTCGCCGGTGACGCGTTCACGCAGATGCTCACCTACCTGCCGATGCTGGCCATGACGTTCGGCATGGTCGCGATGATGTCGGGCACCGGCTCGGGCGCGCTGCGCTGGGTCGGCGGCGGCGCGCTGGGCATCGGCATGGGTGGCATGGCTGTCGGTCAGCTCGCCCGCGGCCGCGGGGACCGCAAGATCAAGCTGAACGGGCTGCGCCGCGACTACCTGCGTTACCTCGGCCAGGTGCGCCGCAAGGTCCGCCGGGTGGCGGCCGCGCAGCGCGAGGCGCTGGAGTGGGCCAGCCCCGAGCCAAGCGAACTGCGCTGGATGGTCACCGGCAGCGACCTTGCCCGGGTGTGGGAACGCCGCCCGTCCGACGACGACTTCGGCAGCGTCCGGCTCGGCACCGGCACCCAGCACCTCGCGGTGCGGCTCGTACCGCCGCAGACCAAGCCGGTCGAGGACCTCGACCCGCTGTGCGCGGGCGCGCTGCGGCGGTTCATCAGGGCACACGCCAGGCTGCCGAACCTGCCGGTCGGGGTATCCCTGCGGGCATTCAGCCGGATAGCCCTCTGCGGCGACGCCGACGCGGCGGCCGCCATGGTCCGGGCGATGATCGCCCAGATCGCCGTGTTCCACTCCCCGGACGACGTGCGGATCTGCGTTTGCGCCTCGCCGGACCGGATCGCGCGGTGGGGGTGGGTCAAGTGGCTGCCGCACAACATGCACCCGACGCAGCGGGACGCGGCCGGCCCGGTCCGCCTGATGGCGCCTGCCCTCGCCCAGCTTGAGGCCATGCTCGGCCCGGAGTTCTCCGGCCGGCCCAGGTTCACGCCCGGCAAGGCGGACTGCTCGCTGCCGTACCACATAGTGATCATCGACGGGGTGCCCGGCAGCTACGGCGACCAGCTCGGCGGCGACGGCGTGGATGGCGCCACGATCTTCGACCTGTCCGGGCGCCCCGCCGTGGCCACGGACGGCTCGGTGCTGCGGCTCCGGGTGGCTGGCGGGCGTATCGAAATGATCACGCGTGACCGCACCGGAGCGGATGTCCCGGCGCAGGTCGGCGCGGCCGACCAGCTCTCGGTCCCGGAAGCGGAGGCCCTTGCCCGCCAGCTCGCGCCGCTGCGCCCGGCGGGCGGCGCCGTAGCGGGCGAGGACGCGCTGGCGGTGAACACGACGCTCACCGCGCTGCTCGGCCTCGACACCACCGGGACGCTCGGCGTGGGCAGCCTGTGGCGGGCCCGGGCGGCACGCAACCGGCTGCGGGTGCCGATCGGCCTCGATGCCGGCGGCCAGCCCGTCGAGCTGGACATCAAGGAGTCCGCGCAGGGTGGCATGGGCCCGCACGGGCTGATCATCGGGGCGACCGGCTCGGGTAAGTCGGAGCTGCTGCGGACGCTGGTGCTGGGCCTGGCGCTGACCCACTCCCCGGAGATCCTCAACTTCGTGCTCGTCGACTTCAAGGGCGGCGCGACGTTCCTCGGGCTGGAGCGGCTGAACCACGTCTCCGCGGTGATCACCAACCTGGAGGAGGAACTGCCGCTGGTCGACCGGATGCGCGACGCCCTGCACGGTGAGATCGTCCGGCGCCAGGAACTGCTGCGCGCCGCGGGCAACTACGCCTCGCTGCGCGACTACGAGCAGGACCGGGCGCGGGGCGCCAAGCTGGCGCCGGTGCCCACGCTGTTCATCGTGCTGGATGAGTTCTCCGAGCTGCTCGCGGCCAAGCCGGAGTTCATCGACCTGTTCGTGATGATCGGCCGGGTCGGCCGGTCCCTGGGCGTGCACCTGCTGCTGGCCTCGCAGCGCCTCGAGGAGGGCCGGCTCCGCGGCCTGGACACGCAGCTGTCCTACCGGATCGGCCTGCGCACCTACTCCGCCGCGGAGTCCAGGATCGTGCTCGGCGTGCCGGACGCCTACGAGCTGCCGTCCCGGCCGGGCAGCGGCTACCTGAAGACCGAGGCGACCGAGATGACCCGGTTCAAGGCCGCGTACGTGTCCGGGCCCGCGGGCGGCGAGCCGGACGCCGCCCCCGAGGCGGTGGCGTCGCCGTGGCAGATCCGGCCGATGGTCGTGCCGTACAGCCCCGGGTACGTCAAGCCGAAGGTGGTGCCGCGGCCCGCGGCCCTGACGCCGGCCGGCGACGAAGAGCAGCCCGCCAGACCGGGCCAGAGCCTGTTCGAGGCGCTCATCCGCCAGCTGGCCGGGGAAGGCCCGCAGGCCCATCAGATCTGGCTGCCGCCGCTGGGCCTGCCGCCGGCCCTCGACCAGTTGCTGCCGCCGCTGTCCATCACCCCGCTGCAGGGCTGCACGGCCGAGGGCTGGCGATGGCGCGGCAAGCTGCGTGCGGTCGCCGGGATCGTCGACCGGCCCTACGAACAGCGCCGCGATCCGCTGTGGGCCGACCTTTCCGGTGCGGCGGGGCACGCCGGCGTGGCCGGCGGCCCGCAGAGCGGCAAGTCCACCCTGCTGCGGACGCTGATCTGCTCGCTCGCGCTGCTGCACACCCCGCAGGAGATCCAGTTCTACTGCCTGGACTTCGGCGGCGGGACCCTCGGCGCGCTGACCGGGCTGCCGCACGTGGGCGGCGTGGCGACCCGGCTGCAGGCGGAGCGGGTCCGGCGCACGGTCGCCGAGGTCCGGGCGATCCTGGAACGCCGTGAGCAGGAGTTCGCCGAGCGGGGCATCGAGTCCATCGCGGCCTACCGCGCCATGCGGGCCAGCGGGGAGATCTCCGGTGACGGCTTCGGCGACGTCTTCCTGGTGATCGACGGCTGGCTCACCCTGCGGCAGGAGTACGAGCAGCTGGAACTGGACATCACCGCGCTGGCGGCACGCGGTCTGGGTTACGGCATTCACGTGATGGCGGCGACCAACAAGTGGTCGGAGTTCCGGCCGGCGATCAGGGACCTGCTCGGCACCAGATTCGAGCTGCGCCTCGGCGACCCGTATGAGTCTGAGATGGGCCGCACGCTGGCGGCCAACGTCCCGGAGCGCACCCCGGGCCGCGGGCTGACCAGGGATGGCCTGCATTTCCTCACCGCGCTGCCGCGCATCGACGGCCAGCCCGACACGGCCAGCCTCGCCGACGCCGTGCGCAAGCTCACCGAGACCGTCGGCTCGGCCTGGCCGGGCCCCCGGGCCCCGGAGGTGCGGCTGTTGCCCGGCGCGTTCTCCGTGACGGAACTGCCCGGCCCGGCGGAAACCGGCACCCGGCTCCCGTTCGCCGTGGACGAGGCCACGCTCTCGCCGGTCTTCCTCGACTTCGCCGCCGACCCGCATTTCCTGGTGCTCGGCGACACCGAGACCGGCAAGTCCAACCTGCTGCACCTGATCGCCGACGGCATCGTGACCCGGTTCTCCCTGGAGCAGGCGCGGATCATCGTGGTCGACTACCGGCGGTCGCTGCTGGAGGCGGCCGACACCGAGCACCGGATCGGTTATGCCCCGTCCTCGGCTGCCGCCGGGGCACTGCTCAATGACGCCCGCGAGGCGCTGGTCAGCCGGCTGCCGCCCGCCGATCTGACGGCCGACCAGCTGCGCAACCGGTCCTGGTGGCGCGGCTCGGACCTGTTCGTCATCGTGGACGACTACGACCTGGTGGCCGGCGCCACCAACCCGCTGCTGCCGCTCGTCGACCTGCTGCCGCAGGCCAGGGAGATCGGCCTGCACCTGATCCTGGCGCGATCGGCGGGCGGCGCCGGGCGTGCGATGTTCGAGCCGGTCATCCAGCGGCTGCGGGAAATGGGATCGACGGCGTTGCTGATGTCAGCCAGCAAGGACGAGGGGCCGATCTTCGGCGTCAAGCCGCAAACCCTTCCCGTCGGCCGGGGTTACCTCGCCACCCGGCGTGCTGACCCCCGCCTCGTCCAAACCGCCTTCGCCGCCACCCCGCAGGCGGCAGGCCGACGCTAGCTGGCGCCAATGCTGAGCAATGGGTGCCGACCGGTGGTGTGGCAGCTGGCAAAACGCCATCTGCCACACCACCGGCCAGCACTTGCCGGTGGGTGCGCGTCTATTTGCGGCGTCGGCGATGTCGTGCGCCCGGTGACCGGGAAGCCGGGGCGGCTGGATCCGGGGTTGCCGGGGTTGCGGCGGCTGCAGGTGGCTGCGTGGGTACGGGGGGCGGGACGTCGGCGGGGGGGTGGCCGCCCACAGGAGGGGGTGGGGTAGCGGGAGGTGGTTCCGGGGTGATGGGGGGCGCGGCAGCGGGTGGTGACTCCGCGATCGCAGTCGGCTGGTCCTGCTCGGCGGGTACCAGCCCATACGCAATAGGTGGCGGCAGGTCGGCAGGCTCTTGACTGAGCGAGGTGCTCGGCATGGCAGGCGGCGCAGCCAAAGGCGGGTCCGGCATGGCAGGCGGCGCAGCCAAGGGCGGGTCCGGCGTGGCGGGCGGGTCTGCCGGGAGCAGCTGTATCGGCGCGGCAGGTGCGATCCCGGCGGGCTTGCTGGTTGCCAGCGGGTCGGCTGCCGTCGCGTCCGCTGCCGGGTTCTGGCGCGCCGCCGCCACGCCGGCGGACAGTTGCCGGGCGCGGCGGGACGGCCAGGTGAGCCGCCGCCGGGACGCCGCGGAGCACCGGCCGCAGGCGGGCGCTTGCCGGCGGGCGGCAGAGGGTGATCCTGGCGCGGAGTTCTGTCCGCGACAGGATTAGCCTCTGCCGCCTCTCCCCCGGTGGAGCGGGAGCCGGAAGCGGATCACCCGACGGCGCCCCTTCGCCCGGCGTGGCGGGAGCGGGGGCTGGGGCTGGTGAGGTGAGAGCGGAGGCGGGGGCCGGAGAGGCAAGCGGAGCCTGGGGCAGGGAGCCCGGGCGCCAGCGGCGGCGGCGGCCCAGGGGGACCACGATGGCGCCGATGGCGACCAGGGCCGCGGTGACCAGTGCGCCGCCGGTGACGGAGAGGGCGACCGTGCGGGTGAGTGAGTTGAGCGCGCGGGGCCGGGGCACCCGGACCTGATGGGGCAAGGGCGACGCGGCGGGCCGCGGGGGCAGCACCGCGGTGACCGCCTGCACCGGATTGATCATGCCCGCGCCGGTGTGCGCCCCGGTCCGGCCGGCTGCGGTCGCGATGATCCGGTGTACCACCTGCGCGGCGGTCAGCCGCGGGTAGGCCGCGCGCACCAGGGCCGCTTCGCCGGAGACGAAGGCCGTCGCGAAGCTGGTTCCGTTGTTCGACGGGTCGAATCCGCCGGGGTAGTCGCTCGCGACATTCACGCCGGGCGCGGTCACCGAGACCGGGGTGCGGCTGACGTCGAAGCCACCCAGCTGGCCGTACTGGTCGACCGCGTTGACCGACAGCACGCCCGGGTAGCTCGCCGGGTAGAACGGCCCCTGGCCGCCGCCCGGGTTGTCGTTGCCGGCCGCGGCGACCACGACGGCATTGTGGCGCAGCGCGAACGCGACGGCCGCGCGCAGGGCCGGGTAGCTCGCCGAGACCTGAATGGACACGTTGATGACCTTCGCGTGCTCGGCGACCGCGTAGCGGATGCCCCGCGCGATGTCCATGAGCGTCTTCCTGCGCTGCGCGCTGGTCTGGCCGCCCGTGCCCTCCTGCTGCTGGACCCGGATCGAGAGAATGCGCGCCGCGGGTGCCACCCCGTAGAACGGGATTCCCCGGGCCCGGGCGTCGCTCGCCGCGATGATGCTCGCGACATCCGTGCCGTGCGGAATGCAGTCCTCGCCGGTCCCGCCGGTCAGGTCCACGCGGCTGACCCGGCCCGCAAGCTGCGGCGTGTAGTCGATGCCGCTGTCCACCACCGCGACCGTGATGCGCTGGCCCCTGGTGAGGTCCCACACGCTGCTGAAGCCGAGCGCCCGCTGCGCCCACGGCTCGCTGGTCAGGTGGGTGCGGCCGCGCTGTGACAGGCAGTTCGCGGACGGTTCCGGCATGCCACGGACCGGCTTCGGCGGTCCCGGCGGAGCGGCCTGCTGCGTCGGTGGCGGCACCGGCTGACCGGTCGGCCCGGCTGCCCCGGTCGGTTTCGGCGACGCCGAAACCGACGCGGACGGGGCCGGCGTGGCGCTCACCGCCCCGGCGGCGCGCGGCGACCTGACCGCCGACGCACCGGCCGCCCCGGCGAGGATCGTCAGGGGAACCAGCGCGCAGATCGCGAAGCCGGAGGCCAGCGCCGGGCCGGCGAACCGTCTCATCCCTGGCCCTCCCGGAACGATGCGCGCTTTCCGGCCAACTCTAGGAACTCCCGGCGGCGGCTGTCAGCGGAAGCCGGGCGGCAGGGGCAGGCCCGCGGCCGGGCCTGCCGCAGCCGGGCCGCCGCGACAGCCCCCGCCGCACCGGCCGTTCCGGCCCCCGGCCTGCCATAGCATCGATCCGGTGATCCTGTGGTGAGCTGGCGGCGGAGGAGTGCCGGGCGCGGCCCGGCCGGGATGCCGGGACGGTGGAAGCAGGTCCGCCGCGCCGGTGAGGTAGGCCTGTACCCGTTCACCAGAGCCGAACTCGACGCGGTGACCCTCGACGCAGAGGCGCTCCCCGAGGCCGAGCGCGGGCCGTTCCTCCAGGCGGTGACGCCGCTGCTGGCCGCGCCCGGCGGCGCGGACGTGGCCGGCCAGCCGGCGCCCGAGCCTGCTCCGCCGGGTTGGCCCGCACCCACTGACCGTGTCACGGCGGCCAGCGCCGAAGCGGTGACCAGGCTGGAGCGCCTCGGCTTCCTCCGCCTGGGCCAGCCCGCGCCGGCGGCCGGGGCGGTGCCCGCAGCCGGGGCGGTGCCCGCGGAACTGGCGGGCTGGGCGGCAGCCGGCGGGGAACCGGGCGGCCGCCGGCCCGTGACCCTGCTCGGTGACCTGGCGATCGTCACCCGGATCCGGGCGCAGCCGGTCTGGGTGGCCGAGGTGAGCGTCGCGCCCGAGCCGGCCCGGCCCGGGCCGGCCGGGGACGGGTGGCCCGTGGTGGTGCGGATGTACGCGCCGCATCATCCGCCGGTCCGGCTGGTCGAGCAGCCGGCCGGTGCCGAGGCCGGGCTCCCGCCGTATGTACTGGTGCGCGATGACCGGGCGGTGCGTGCCCTGGTCGGCTGGTGCGGCGCGGACGTGGCCGCGGCCCTGGACGCCCGGCCCGGGGACGCCGCACGGCCCGAGGCGGGACCGGCGATCCCGATGCCGACCGCGGAGATCTCCGGGGTGTTCGCCGCCGTGACCCGGTTGCGGGTGGCCGTGGCGCAGGGCCCGAGCGTGCTGCTGCGTACCCTGGTCGTGGCCACCGGCGAGCGGAGGCACTGGCTGCTCGAAGGCGACCAGTGGCAGTTGGCCGCGCCGGTGGCCGCCGCCGCCCTGGAAGGCCGGGTTACGGCGCTGCTGACGCTGCCCGCCGACGCGTGAGACCGCCGGCCGCCCCGTGGTACCGTAATGGGTGGCCGGCATCGTCGGCCTGGTCGGCTGCACCCTCAAGTGGCCGGCCGAGGGGCATCCCGGACCGCCTGAGTCCCGCTTGCGTGGCTGGGCCGGTGCGCGAGGAGGCCCCATCGGATCCGCAACGAAGATAAGGAATGCATGTGCCGCTGGACACAGCAGTAAAGACGGAGATCATCGCCGGGCACGCGACTAGTGAGGGTGACACCGGTTCGCCGGAAGTCCAGGTCGCTTTGCTGACGCGGCGGATCAACGATCTCACCGAGCACCTCAAGGTGCACAAGCATGACCATCACAGCCGTCGCGGCCTCCTCCTGCTGGTGGGCCGCCGCCGTCGGCTGCTGAAGTACCTGATGAACAACGACATCGAGCGCTACCGTGCGCTCATCCAGAAGCTGGGCCTGCGCAGGTAGGCTCGGGATCTGGGCACGGTCGCAACACAACAAGAACAACATCCCGCGGCCCCGGCTCCGGAGTGCGGAGGACGCCTCGGGCCGGTCCTCGGTAGTGGTTCTCGGGTCGGGTGCCGAATGCGGCGCACAGCCGCGCACCTGGGCCGAGGGCTTCGATCGAAGACCGGCCGGCGGTCATTTCCCGGGCTAGCGATGGCCTGGAGCGCTACCGGCGGAAGGCGGGACGCGGGACCTCAGTCAAGGAGGTCTCACCCGTGGAGGGTGTGCATACCGCCGAAACCGTTATTGACAACGGGCCTTTCGGCAGCGTCACCATCAAGTTCGAAACCGGCCGGCTCGCCCGGCTGGCCGCCGGGTCGGCCGTCGTCTACCTCGACGGCGAAACCATGGTCCTGTCCGCGACCACCGCGGGCAAGCACCCCAAGGAAGGCCTGGACTTCTTCCCGCTCACCGTGGACGTCGAGGAGCGGATGTACGCGGCGGGCCGGATCCCCGGCTCGTTCTTCCGGCGGGAAGGCCGTCCCGTCCGAGGACGCCATCCTCACCTGCCGGCTGATCGACCGGCCGCTGCGCCCTACGTTCGTGAAGGGCCTGCGCAACGAGGTCCAGATCGTTGAGACGATCATGGCCCTGCACCCGGAGCACCTGTACGACGTGGTGGCGATCAACGCCGCCTCGCTGTCCACCCAGCTCGCGGGGCTGCCGTTCTCCGGCCCGATCGGCGGCGTCCGGGTCGCCCTGATCAAGGGCCAGTGGGTCGGGTTCCCGACCCACACCCAGCTTGAGGACGCGACCTTCGACATGGTCGTCGCCGGGCGCGTGCTCGACGACGGCGACGTGGCCATCATGATGGTCGAGGCCGAGTCCACGCCCCGCACGCTGGTGCTGCTCGCCGACGCCGACAGCGGCGCGGTCGGCCCCACCGAGGAGACGGTCGCCCAGGGCCTGGACGCGGCCAAGCCGTTCATCAAGGTCCTCTGCGAGGCGCAGCAGAGCATCGCCACCGAGGCCGCCAAGGAAACCCGAGAGTTCCCGGTCTTCGCCGACTACGAGTCGGACGTCTACGACGCCGTCACCGCGGAGGTCTCCGACGAGCTCGCCCGGGTGCTCGCGATCGCCGGCAAGCAGGAGCGCGAGTCCGAGACCGACCGGATCAAGGCGCTGACCGCCGAGAAGCTTGCCAGCCAGTTCGAGGGCCGGGAGAAGGAGATCAGCGCGGCGTTCCGCGCGGTCACCAAGAAGCTGGTCCGGGAGCGGATCATCGCCGACGGCGTGCGCATGGACGGGCGCGGCCTCGCCGACATCAGGCGGCTGTCCGCCGAGGCGCACGTGCTGCCCCGGGTGCACGGCTCGGCCCTGTTCGAGCGGGGCGAGACGCAGGTGCTCGGCGTCACCACGCTGAACATGCTCCGGATGGAGCAGACGATCGACACGCTCAACCCGGACCGCACCAAGCGGTACATGCACAACTACAACATGCCGCCGTACTCCACCGGTGAGACCGGCCGGGTGGGCTCGCCCAAGCGGCGGGAGATCGGTCACGGTGCCCTGGCCGAGCGCGCGCTGATCCCGGTGCTCCCCACCAGGGAGGAGTTCCCCTACGCGATCCGGCAGGTGTCCGAGGCGATCGGCTCCAACGGCTCGACCTCGATGGGCTCGGTGTGTGCCTCCACGATGGCCCTGCTGGACGCCGGTGTGCCGCTGCGGGACATGGTGGCCGGGATCGCCATGGGCCTGATCAGGGAGGGCGGCGAGTACGTCACGCTGACCGACATCCTCGGTGCCGAGGACGCGTTCGGTGACATGGACTTCAAGGTGGCCGGCACCCGGAACGTGATCACCGCGCTCCAGCTCGACACCAAGCTCGACGGCATCCCGGCCTCGGTGCTCGCCGCCGCGCTGACGCAGGCCAGGGCGGCCCGGCTGACGATCCTGGACGTGATGCGCGAGGCCATCGACGTGCCGGGCGAGATGAGCCCGTACGCGCCGCGGATCATCACGATCAAGGTGCCGGTGGACAAGATCGGCGAGGTGATCGGCCCCAAGGGGAAGATGATCAACTCCATCCAGGAGGACACCGGCGCCGAGATCACCATCGAGGACGACGGCACCATCTACATCGGTGCCACCGACGGGCCATCCGCCGAGGCCGCGCGCGCGGCGATCAACGCGATCGCCAACCCGCACATTCCCGAGGTGGGCGAGCGCTTCCTCGGGACCGTGGTGAAGACGACCACGTTCGGCGCGTTCATCTCGCTGCTGCCCGGCAAGGACGGCCTGCTGCACATCACCCAGATCCGCAAGCTGCACGGCGGCGCCAGGATCGAGAACGTCGACGACGTGATCAAGGTCGGCGACAAGATCCAGGTCGAGATCCGCGAGGTGGACGACCGTGGCAAGCTGTCGCTCGTCCCGGTCGAGGTCGTGGAACGGGAAGCGGCTGGCGAGGACCTTGGCGGCGGGGGCTCGGCGGGCGGCCGTGACCGCGGCGACGGGCCCCGCGGCGACCAGTGACCGGACCGCCCCGCGAGGGTGACGCCGGCGGAGTCACCGCACCCGCCACCGTGAGCGGCGGCACCGCGACTCATGACGGCGAGCGTGCATGCACTGACGGCGACGACGCCGTGCGCCGCTCGGTGCTGCCCGGCGGGCTGCGGATCGTCACCGAGTCACTGCCGGCGGTCCGCTCGGCGGCCATCGGCATCTGGGCCAGTGTGGGCTCCCGCGATGAGGATCTCGATCACGCGGGGGCCACGCACTACCTGGAACACCTGCTGTTCAAGGGCACGAGCAAGCGGACCGCGCTGGAAATCTCCGCCGCCATGGACGCGGTGGGCGGCGAGCTGAACGCCTTCACCGGCAAGGAGTACACCTGCTACTACGCGCGGGTCCTGGACGCTGACCTGCCGCTCGCGATCGACGTGCTGTCCGACATGGTGACCGGCTCCCTGATCGAGCCGAAGGACGTGGACGCCGAGCGTGGCGTGATCCTCGAAGAGATCGCCATGAACGACGACGAGCCCTCGGACACCGTGCACGAGGCGTTCGCCGCGCAGCTTTTCGGCGACACCCCGCTCGGCCGCCCGATCCTCGGCACCGTGGCCTCGATCAACGAGATCACCAGGGACCAGATCGCCGATCACTACGCCGCCAAGTACACCCCGCCGGACCTGGTCGTCGCCATCGGCGGGCAACGTCGACCACGACGTGGTCGCCCGGCAGATACGGGAGGCATTCGGCGGTGCCCTGTCCACGGACGCGGCGCCGACCCCGCCGCGGCTGGCCGCCGCGGACCCCGGCCTGGCGGCCGGCACCGGCGTGCGGCTGGTTCCGCGCAGCATCGAGCAGGCCAACCTGGTCCTCGGCTGCGCCGGGATGTCCCGTACCGACGAGCGCAGGTTCGCGCTCGGGGTGCTCAACGCGGCCCTGGGCGGCGGCATGTCGTCGCGGCTGTTCCAGGAGATGCGGGAGAAGCGCGGGCTGGCCTACTCGGTGTACAGCTTCGCGTCGCAGCACTGCGACACCGGCATGTGGGCCACCTACATCGGCTGCCTGCCGGCCAAGGCCGACGAGGTGCTGGCGATCTGCCAGGAGGAGATCGCCAAGGTCATCTCCGGCGGCCTGACCGACGCCGAACTCGACCGGGGCAAGGGCCAGCTGCGCGGGTCGCTGGTCCTCGGCCTGGAGGATCCGTCGTCGCGGATGAGCCGTCTCGGCAAGTCGGAACTGGTGTACTCCCGGCTCGAACCGGTGGACGAGATCCTCGCCTCCATCGAGGCGGTCACCCACGACGACGTGCGCCGGGTGGCCGCCGAGATCCTGGACCGGCCCAAGGTGCTCGCCGTGGTCGGCCCGTTCGACGACGACGCCCCCTTCGCCGCCGCACTGGGCTGACCTGGATCCGCCGCTGCGGAAGAAAGCAGCTTCATGATCAGAGTGGGTGTGCCGGGGGCCCGGGGCGGATGGGCTCCCAGGTGTGCCGGACGGTCGCCGGCGCGGATGGCATGGACGTCGGCGCCGAGGTCGACGAGGGCGATCCCAGGGAAGCGCTGGCCGGCTGCGACGTCGTGGTGGACTTCACCCACCCCGGCGCGGTCATGGACAACCTGCGCTGGTGCATCGGCGCAGGGCCTGGACACGGTCGTCGGCACCTCCGGGTTCGACGAGCCGAAGCTGGCGCAGGTGCGCGAATCGCTGGCTGACCGCGCCGGGCGTGCGGGTGCTGGTCGTGCCCAACTTCTCCGTCGGCGCCGTGCTGATGATGCGCTTCGCCGAGCAGGCCGCCCGGTTCTTCGCCTCCGCCGAGGTGATCGAACTGCACCACGCCGGCAAGGCCGACGCGCCGTCGGGCACCGCGTCCCGCACGGCCACGATGATCGCCGGGGCCCGGGCGGCCGCCGGGCTCGGCGAGCCGCCCGACGCCACCGTCTCCGCGCCTGGAGGGGGCCAGGGGCGCCGTCCTCGATGGCGGGGTGCACGTGCACTCCGTCCGGCTGGCCGGCCTGGTCGCGCACCAGGAGGTCCTCTTCGGCGGTCCCGGCGAGATGCTCACCATCAGGCACGACTCGCTGGACCGGGTCTCGTTCATGCCCGGCGTGCTGCTCGCGATCCGGGGCATCGCCTCGCTCCCGGCCGGCCTGACCGTCGGCCTGGACCCGCTGCTCGGCCTGGACTAACTGACGAGGACCGACACGAGGACGACTACGCCTAGGGCGATCCGATTCGTCTCGTGTCAACACGAGCCACCGCTCGGTCGGCACAAGGTAGCTCAGGACGCTGGACGCAGCCACACCACCCGCTTTTCGCCGGCCTGGCCGATGCCGACCCGGGCCTCGGACCGTTCCGCTCGTCATGTCCGTCAAGGAGTGGCAGAAGTCACTGCTGTCCGCCTGGCAGGGCGAGCTGCGTCTCCTCGTCGCAGCTCAGGGCTGTCAGGCAGCGATCTGGCATTCGTGCGTGAATCTGCTGAGGGCTCGTTTTCAGCGGATCCGATACTCGGCGAGGTTAATCTCCGGTGGCCGGGTATGACGCTTGAGCCGGCACCTCTTGGCGGCGGCGCTCACGCCACGAGCATAGACAAATGCGACCCTGTGAGGAGGAAGGCCAGCGTGTTCGAGGCTGCCAATATCCGGGAATGGCGCGGCCACGACGTGGTTGACGCCGAGGGTCACAAGATCGGTGAGCTGGAGGCCGTCTACGTCGACACCGCCACCGACCTGCCCTCGTTCGGCACGGTCAAGGTCGGCATGCCGACCCGGCACCGGCTCGTGTTCGTACCGCTTGACCAGGCGACCGTGGGCCCGGGGTACCTCAAGGTCTCCTACGACAAGAAGCAGGTCAAGGATGCCCCATCGATCGGCACCGACGGCGAGCTGCCAGCGGGCGACGAAGAGGCGATCTTCAAGCACTACGGCCTGGCATACCAGCCGGGCGCCGGCGGTGAGCGGCGGCTGGCCCGCCGCTGAGCAGCGAACGAAGCGGAGGACCAGATGATTGCCCTGTTTCTGCTGCTGGTGATCGTCGCGATGGTGCTGGGTATCGTGGGCGTTGTCGCGAAGGGCCTGCTGTACCTGCTGTTCATCGGCATTGCCGTGTTCCTCGGCGCCCTTGTCCTGGGCGCCCTTGCGGATGCGGCGGCGACCCGGCAAGCACCCCGCCCGGTAACCCACACCAGCCACCCTTGATGCGTGGCCATTCCCGCTTCGGCCCGGCGACGGTCATGTCCCGCGGCAACGTGTTCACGGTTGACGAGTGATCCTTCTGGATGAGGCGCTGACCGCCGGCGGGCCGCTGCCTTGGTCGCGCACCTGGAACAGGGAATCTCGGTGTCTTCGTCCAGGTGGTAGCTGGCACACACCCGGTGGTAGCCATCCGCGATCTGCAGCGGGAAACCCGCCGCCAGGGTCTCCCGCTGCTCGCCGTTGATGACCCGGAGGTCGCGAAGGACATGAAGAAGGTCGCCAAGGGGCAGCCGCTATCGCCGATACTGCTCGTGCGCGGAGACGCCGCGCGCAGAATGTCCTTCACGGCCTGAGTCACTGTCGGTACCTGCGACAGCACGCTGGCCAGCGCCTCCACCCCCATCACTGATCACCAACGGCGACTACCCACCCAGTCTCTGCGGCCTGGGGCGGCTGGTGGTCGCCGGCCTTGGCGGCGACGTACTGCCGCGCCACGCCCTCGCGTCCGCCATGAGCAATACGTCGC
>CAVRXW010000061.1:0-7021 GCA_963725125.1 uncultured Actinomycetes bacterium | reverse complement strand
CCGGCCTCGCCTTCCTGGTTCCAAACGCTCCCCGGGGCGTAGTCGAGCCTGCCGAAGAACAGCGGGGCGTCGGGGATGTCACGCAGGGCCTCGGCCCGGTGATGAAGGTCTGCCTTGAGGTACTCGATGGACACGCGGTCGCCGCCCAGCGCGGGCAGCGCGAGCACGTCCTCCCGCATCAGCCGCAGGTACTCGCGCGACTCGCGGAGATGCCCGCGTTCGGCGGCGAGCACGGGATCGGCGGGGTCAGCGGGGTCAGCGGATTGATCGGGGTCGGCGGGTCCGGCAGGCGCAGCGTCTGTCCCGCTGGGCGAGGGCATGCGTCATCTCCTCGGAAGGTAGGAGGGATGCGGGCACAAGAGCCGGGAAAGTTTACCCGCCCTGCGCCGGAGCCTCACCTGGTTTTCGCCCGCCCGGGCCTCGGCCCCTCCGCGCCATCCGTATCGGCGGCCCCCCGGGCCACCCGCTCCATCCACATAGGGCATGAACGTGCCGACCACGCCCCTCTAGCGGCCTCAACGTCACATTCATGCCCCTGGCCAGTGCCTTCTTGGGTGCCAACCCGCAGTCATGTCTGCAGAGCCGGGCTGGGTGCACGGTGGAGCGGCTTGCCGACGGCGGCCGGGACGGCGGTCAGGAACGCGGCGGCCACGGTGGCGACCAGGGTGGCGGCAACCGCGATGACCGCGGCCGGGGACCACCACTGGAGGATGCCCGCGCCTGCCCCCGCCCCGGCCAGCATGGCGGCGACGGAGCCGAGCCGGCGGTGCGGCCTCGCCCCGGGGCCGCCGGCCAGGGCGCTGTCCGCGGTCAGCCCGGTGAGGGTCAAGGTCAGCACCGTGGTGGTCAGGTCGGGAGCGCCGAGATGGCGCACGGTGCTGTTCTGCACGCCAAGCGCCACCGCCAGCACGGCGATGGTGGCGAATCTGCCAGGCCCGGCGAAGGGCAGCACGCCGGTGCCGGTGAGCCCGGCGACCGCGCCGAGGATGAGCGCTTCCCCGGTGAACGCCATGGCCAGCCAGCGGCCGGGACGCGCGGCGGCCAGGGCGTGCGCGGCCCGGCCACCGGCCAGCGCGCCGAGGAGGAACCCGGCGATCGCGATGGAGACGAACGAGCGCAGGAAGCCGGTGCTGAAGAACCCCGCCTGCGCGCTACTATAAACGAAACTAGCGGTATAGTTTTGATATCTGAGTGGAGCGCTGGAGGAGACATGCAGAAGACACAGCTCAGGACCACCCCGCTGGGCAGCACCGGCCTGGAGATCACCCGTGTCGGTTTCGGCGCGTGGGCGATCGGCGGTGGCGGGGAACGCGGCTGGGGGCCGCAGGCCGATGGCGAGTCGATCGCCGCGATCCACCGGGCGCTGGAACTAGGAGTGAACTGGATCGACACCGCCGCGGCCTATGGGTTCGGCCGCTCGGAGCGTGTCGTCGGCCAGGCACTAGCCGCCGTGGACGAACGGCCGTATGTGTTCACCAAGGCCTCGCTGCTGGACGACGGCACTAGGCATATCCGGCACGTGCTCAAGCGCGACTCGATACTGCGCGAGGCAGAGGCCAGCCTGCAACGCCTCGGGGTGGACGCGATCGACCTGTACCAGATCCACTGGCCGATCCCCGATGAGGACATCGAGGAAGGCTGGGCAGCCATGGCCGAACTGAAAGAACGTGGCCTGGTCCGGCACATCGGCGTGTCCAATTTCAGTGCCGGTCAGTTGCGGCGGATCCAGTCGATCGCGCCGGTCGAGACAATCCAGCCGCCGTACTCGCTGATCGACCGGACGGCCGAGGCGGAGATCCTGCCGATTGCCCAGTGGGACGGCATCGGCGTGATCGTCTACTCCCCCATGGGCTCTGGCCTGCTGACCGGGGCTATGACCCGGGAACGGCTCGCGGCACTGCCAGCCGACGACTGGCGGTCCCGCGACGTCCGTTTCGCCGAGCCGCAGCTTTCCGAGCACCTGGCGCTGGCTGCCCGGTTGCAGGCGGTGGCGGATCGGCACGGCGTCTCACCCGGTGCGGTGGCGGTCGCCTGGACGCTGCGGAACCCCGCGGTGGACGGCGCGATCACCGGCTTCCGCCGACCCGCCCAGGTCGACCCGATCCTCGCGGCGGCGGCCCTGGAGCTCACCGCCGAGGACATCACCGAGCTCGAAGCAGCGAACTGAGGAGACGACATGATCAAGATCGGATTTGTGGGCCTGGGATCCATGGGCGCGCCGCTGGCCGCCCGCCTGCTCCCGGGCAACGAGGTGCAGGGGACCAACCGGACCAGGGCCAAGGCGAGCGCGCTCATCGAGCAGGGGATGATCTGGCGGGACACGCCGCGCGAGGCGGCCGCGGGCGCCCAGGTGGTGTTCAGTATGGTCACCGACGACGCCGCCTTGGCCGCGATCACCTCGGGCCCGGACGGAATCCTGGCGGGCCTGTGGCCGGGGACCATCTACATCGACATGAGCACGGTGAGCCCGCAGGCCAGCCGTGAGCTGGCCAGGCGGGTGCACTGGGCCGGTGCCACCATGATCGACGCCCCGGTTTCCGGCAGCGTCCCCGCGGCCGAGAACGGCACTCTCTCGATCATGGCGGGTGGCCCTGCCGAGGCGTTCGCCAGCGTCACGCCGCTGCTGCACCGCCTGGGCAGCAACGTCACCCACGTGGGCGGGAACGGCCAGGGCCTGCTGCTCAAGCTGGCCATCAACATCAGCCTGGCCGCGCAGATGCTCGCCTTCAGCGAGGGCCTGCTGCTGGCCGAGCGCGGCGGGATCGACCCCGTGCTGGCGGCCCGCGCGATGACCGAGTCCGCGATCGGGTCGCCGATGCTGCAGGCACGCGCCCCGCTCGTCCTCGACCTGCCCGAGCGGGCGTGGTTCGATGTGCAGCTAATGCACAAAGACATCCGGCTCGCACTGCAGACCGCCCGCGAGTCCGGGATCCCGCTGCCCGCCGCGGCGGCCGCCGACGGCGTGCTGAGCCAGGCCGAGATGCTGGGCTTCGGGCACCGCGACATCGCCGGCCTGTTCCAGGTGCTGGCAGCCGCAGCGGTGGCGCCGGCCCTGGACGGGGCCACCGGGCCCGCAGCGAACGCATCAAGTACCGGGCCGAAGGCAGCGTGAGGAGTGCCATGACCTCGCAGGCACAGCAGCGCGGCCGGCCTGGCAGCGGCCAGGTCGGCGCGGGCGCCCCGCCATCCGGCGGGAACGGCACCGCGCAGGCTCCGTCGCGTGGCCGACCACGCAGCGAGAAGGCACACCAGGCCATCCTCGCCGCGGCCGCGGAGCTCCTGCTGGCCCGCGGGCTGTCCGCGGTCAGCATGGACGCGGTCGCGGAGCGGGCCGGGGTCAGCAAGGCCACCATCTATCGCTGGTGGCCCACCAAGGAAACGCTGGCCCTCGACGCGCTCTATACCGAGTGGGCCACCGTCCAGCCGGATCCGCGGGATACCGGCTCGCTGCGCGGTGACCTCCTCGCGCTGCTGCGCCCCTGGGCCCGGCTGGTCCGCAGCCGCCCCTACGCCCGGGTCATCACCGCGCTGCTCACCGAGGTCCATACCGACCCGGCATTCGCCGCCGAGTACCACCGGCGCCTGGTCGAGCCGCGCAGGGAGCAGGCCCGGGTGGTCCTCCGCCGGGCTATCGAACGCGGCGAAATCCCCGCCAGCACCAATATCGAGGTCGCAGTTGACCTGATCTACGGCCCGCTCTGGCACCGGCTCCTGCACGGCCACGCGCCGCTGAACGACCGGTTCACCAAGGACGTCGTCGAGATGGCACTGAACGGCATCCAGCACGCCTCAGACCGCGCGCCGGCCCAGGCCGGTCAGCCTGGACGGCGGGCGAACGGCCACTGAAAGCCCGCTGCCGGCGCCTTCCCGACGTCTTGCGGCTCCACAGAGAAGCACGAAGATGAATATTACGAAATCGCACGAACGTGACACCGGCCAACCGGTGCCCTCGCCGGGCCCCGGCCGGGATGCTCCGGCCCGGCGCGCCATCCGTACGCTAAGCACCGCGCTGCGCGGCGAGACCGGGTTCCCGCGCGCGGATGTGGAGAACGACTTCCTCCGCGCCCGGCAGCGCCAGGCCGCGGCCCGGCTGGCCAACTGGATCCGGCACCGGCCGGCCAGCGCCGGCCGGCTGCTGCCGCTGCAGGAGGTGGCCGGCCTGCTCGGTACCCATAGCGAACGGCCACTAGGCCTGCAGTCGATCCCGCTGGCCACGATCGTCGGCACCCTCGACTCGCGGCCGGACTTCGATGAGCGGTTCCGCCCCACTACCAACCGGATCCGGTCCCGCTGGGAACGGCTCGCGCTGGCCCAGCGGCGCGGCGAGCCGATCCCGCCGATACACGTGTACCGGGTCGGTGGCCTGCATTTCGTCGAGGACGGGCACCACCGGGTGTCGATCGCCGCGGCGACGGGCCAGGAGACGATCGACGCCTACGTCACCGAGATCGTCACCAGTGTGCCCACTTGATACCTGACGCGCCGCATCGGCCCCGTCCTTGGGCTGCTGATGCTTCATCTGTGTTTCCCGGGTATGGCGGGCCACACGTCTTAGTGATGGGATAAGGCACTCATCTGGGGCAAGGTGGACAATGATGGTGAGAATGGTCAGAGCCGGGCGGATGTCGTGTCGCGGTGGGTGGCGGTTGACCGCGGTAGCCGCGGCCTTGCTGGCCGTGGTGGGTGTTGCGGGAGGTTCTGCGCCGGCCGCGGTTGTGGGCTGGACTCGGCAGGCGCCCGCGACCAGCCCGTCGACTGCGATTTTCAGCGCGTCGATGGCCTATGACGCGGCCACCGGCACCGACGTGCTGTTCAGTGCCACCTCGGGACACGCCGAAACCTGGACCTGGGACGGCACGACCTGGACCAGGCAGGCGCCCGCGACCAGCCCGCCGTTTCGGGAGGCGGCGTCGATGGCCTACGACGCGGCCACCGGCACCGTGGTGCTGTTCGGCGGGACCATCCACGGAACCTTGCTGGGTGGCACCTGGACCTGGAATGGCACGACCTGGACCAAGCAGGCGCCCGCGGCCAGCCCGCCCGCCCGGTCCTTCGCGTCGATGGCCTACGACGCGGCCACCGGCACCGTGGTGCTGTTCGGCGGTGAGGGCGGTCACGGCCTGCGCAAAGACACCTGGACCTGGGACGGCACGACCTGGACCAGGCAGGCGCCCGCGGCCAGCCCGCCCGCCCGGTACGAAGCAGCGATGGCCTACGACGCGGCCACCAGCACCGACGTGCTGTTCGGCGGCCTTGGCAATATCCGCCCGCTTGCTGACACCTGGATCTGGGACGGCACGACCTGGACCAGGCAGTCGCCCGCGGCCAGCCCCGCACCCCGGCGGTTGACGTGGATGGCCGACGACACGGCCACCGGCACCGACGTGCTGTTCGGCGGTTACAGCCGCCTCGACCGCGCGCTCAATGACACCTGGACCTGGGACGGCACGACCTGGACCAAGCAGTCGCCCGCGGCCAGCCCGCCCGCCCGGTACGAAGCAGCGATGGCCTACGACGCGGCCACCAGCACCGACGTGCTGTTCGGCGGCCTTGGCAATATCCGCCCGCTTGCTGACACCTGGATCTGGGACGGCACGACCTGGACCAGGCAGTCGCCCGCGGCCAGCCCCGCACCCCGGCGGTTGACGTGGATGGCCGACGACACGGCCACCGGCACCGACGTGCTGTTCGGCGGTTACAGCCGCCTCGACCGCGCGCTCAATGACACCTGGACCTGGGACGGCACGACCTGGACCAAGCAGTCGCCCGCGACCAGCCCACCCCGCCAGACCGGTGTGGCGATGGCCAGCGACGCGGCCACCGGCACCGTAGTGTTGTGGATCTACGGGGCCTCCTACGATCAAACCTGGACCTGGGGATGACCGCCAGCAACCCACGCCACCCGGCACGAACCCTCGTCGGCCACCGCCAGCTATAAATGTGAACCTGGCGGCGTTCAAAGATGTGGGCGCTGGCGTAACCGCGCGCAAAGCATCCCCCGGTTGCGGTGCCGGTCGGGGTGCAGCACAGATCCGAAAACCGCTACCCCGCCGATCAGGCCCTTCGCCTGGTCATCGAGTGGACGACTGGTCTGTAGAGTCCAGCGCCGAGACGCAGATGCCTGCGCCTCGGCGAGCCGTAACGGCGTTGCGCTCAGTGCCTGACCCTGCTGCAACGGCGGGCTGAGGCCACCGCGCGGGCCGCGGGTGAGCTCGGCGTGAACGCCGCTCACGATCCACCGCCGGGCTGGAACTTCCCGCAGGCTTTCAGCGCGGCCTGGAACTGCGGCGAGCTGGGACGGACGCCTGGCGGCGGGCTGAGCACGATGCCTTGGGCACTCACGGTGGGGTCGCGCATGGCCGGCAGGCCGTGCGCGCGCACGCACGCGACCAACCTCAGCGCCTGGCTCACCGCCTGCCGTTGCTGCGCCGCCGTCACCTGGCCGCTATTCGGGAGCAGGTGCTCACAGGCATTCCAGGCCCTCACGAACGGGGCAGCGTGGAGGTTCGCATGGAAGTCGAGCTGGCCCTGGCTGGTGGGGTCAGGGAAGCCCGGCTGGCCGTGCGAGCGCATGCACTGCGCGAACGCAAGCGACTTCTGGTAGGCCGTATCCCCCGCCGCGGCGGGGCTACTGCCGCTGCCACACGCCACTGCTAGCAGGGCGATACCTACCGCGGCGGCCAGGACCATCGCCGGCCGCGCCTCCCTGCGGCGGCCTTGTTCCACGTCGTTCTCCTGCCGGTTGAGCGGATGGCGGTGCCGGGCACCATCATCGGCGGCGAACATCAGGACACCGCGCGGACCGCGCGAGAGTTCCGTGTGAATATCCGGTGCCGCCCGCGGCCACCCCGGCGCAGACCGGCCCCGGGACCACAGCAGTCCCGCAGTCACGGGAAGCACTTGCCGGCCCGGATGGCGCCATGATCGCGGGACCGAACACCTGGAGCGACCAAATCCCCACGATCACGAGTTGGGGGGCGGGGCGCTGTCGCCGTCGGCGGGGGTGACCACGTACTGGCGC
>CAVRXW010000060.1:0-25399 GCA_963725125.1 uncultured Actinomycetes bacterium | reverse complement strand
TCTTGTGACCGGAAGGGCCAACCACCGCGAAGCGCCGCTACCGGACGATGAGGTTGAGGCCCTCGTGTTCGCCGAAATCCTCGAAGTCCTTGATGTTGAGGGTCGCGAGCGGCACACCGTAGGTCAGCGCGCATGCGGCAATCCACGTGTCATTCGCCGGCCTCGCTCGCCCTCGCCGGATCGCGGCCGCCGAGATCCGCCCCAGGATCGGGCGACGTCCTCGCTGTAGGGAAGGACGATCACGCCGCCGAGCCAATGCTCCAGGGCATCGCGGTTGCGCCGGCCCCACTGCCGCAACTCCGCCCACTGGGTCAGCTCCCCGACCGTGACAAACGTCACGCACGGCTGCTTACCGACCAGCCGCGCCAGGACCTGCGGCGGAAGCCGGCGTTTGAGGCTCAGTGACGAAACATCGGTGTCGAGGACTACGCGATCCATGGACGATCAGGCGAGGTCTGCGTGACGCATCGCGGAGACATGAGCTAGGAAGGCGTCCAGCTCCTCGTCAGTATCGAAGACGCCCTCCTGCGCCAGATCATCGGCAGTCCCGATCGCGCGCACACCCTTGCGCCGTGCTTGCTCATCGATCGACTCGACGCCGCGGTCCGGCGGGACTGCTGCGTAGTCCGCCCTGTTCGTGGTCACCATCACCCCCGGTAACTGGGTCTCTTCCAGTATCACACTCCACGGCGACACAACAGCCGCTCGTTGCGAGCCCGACCGGTACCGGCACGCGGCCAGGCGGCTGGCCGGCACAGCTGGCCGGCACAGCTGGGCGGTCCAGTCAGGCTCACCTTCATGCTCTCCCAGCGAGTTGAGAATCGTGCTAAGCGAAGTGGTCGATGGGTGACTGGAATGCGAGTCTGGCAGGTTCAGACAGGATCGCGAACGCTCTCAAAGCCGCGCCCGGCGTGACCGGCGGCTGCGTGCTGCCCGCAACCACTCGGGCGGCGGCGGCGTCTGGGTGGGGTGAAGGCACCGCCGGCCTGAGGCGGGCCGCCATGGAGCAGGAACGATGATCATGGGTGCCCGGTGCCTGCGGTGGGCTGCTGGCCTGTCCACCGCTCTCATAGCCGGTGTTACCGGGTGCACCCATGCCGCTGTCAGCAGCGGCCCGGCTACCGGGCCGTCCGCGCCGGGCACCGGCATGGTGACGTCGGGCGGTGTTGCGCCGGCGAGGACCGCTTGGGCTAGCGCCGCTGATATGCCGCGGTGCCGGGGCAGCCGGCTGAAGGTCACGATGCTCTACGGCGGTGCCGCGGCCGGGACCGTGTCGGGGGTGCTCGGCTTCGCCAACGCCGGCAGGACTCCGTGCCAGCTGGCGGGCTGGCCGACCGTGGTGGCCGCTGGCCCCGCAGGCAGGACACTGGCGCGGCGCACGCTGACCGTCTTCGCGGCGGGGACGTTCGCCGCGCCGCCGCTGGTTGTGCTGCCGCCGGGCGCACGGGCGGTGGCGGTCTTCGCTTCCAGTGATCACCCAGTGCTGCCGCTGGCCAAGTGCGGGCCGGCCTACCGGCGGCTGCTGGTCACCCCGCCCGGCAGCACCCACGCCCGCGCCGTCCCGGCACGGGCCCCCGGCTACCCCCACGGGCTCGTGCCCGCGTGCACCCCGCTCCAGGTGTCACCGGTGGTCCCCTTCGCCGCGGTGCCCTACCTGGCCCAGCATGGCGTCTCAGGCTGGCAGCAGCGGCGCGGGCAGCATCAGGGCGTCCACGCCGGCTGACGGGGCGCGCCTGCGGGCCCGGGATGCTGGCGGTGCCGGGTCAGAGGTGGTAGGCGTACTCGCGGAACTCCCAGTCGGTGACGAACCGCTCGAACCGCTCGATCTCGTTGCGCTTGTAGGCCAGGAACGAGGCCACGAAGTACTCGCCGAGCACCTCGGCAAGCCCGGTGTCCGCCTCCAGGGCGTCCAGCGCGTCCGCGAGCCGCAGCGGCAGCATGTCCGCGCGGCCGGGGTCGTAGCCGTAGCCCTCCAGCTTGGCGGGCGGCTCCACCTTGCCGGACAGGCCCAGGTAGACCGCGGCGCCGACGGCCGCCATGGCCAGGTACGGGTTGGCGGTGGCGTCGCCGAGCCGGACCTCCATCCGGGCGGCGGCGCCGCGCTCCGGCGGGATCCGGACCATCGCGCTGCGGTTGTCCAGGCCCCAGTCGATCAGCCACGGGGCCAGGGTGTCCGGGCCGAACCGCTTGTAGGAGTTGATGGTCGGGTTGAGCAGTGCGCTCAGTGCCCGGGCGTGCGCCAGGACCCCGCCGAGGGCGTGCTGGCCGGCGGCCGACAGCCCGTCCGGGCCGCCGCCATCGCCGAACACGTTCTCCCCGGCCTGGTCCGCCAGCGAGACGTGCACGTGGAACCCGGAGCCGCCCTCGTCGTTGAACGGCTTGGCCATGAACGTGGCCAGCAGGCCGCGGTGCCGGGCGATCTCCTGCACGGCCGACTTGAGCCGGAACGACCGGTCGGCCGCGTCGCCGAGCGCGGAGTGGCCGAGGTTGATCTCGAACTGGCCGGGGGAGAACTCGTGGTTGGCCGCGGTGACCCGCAGCCCGGCGTCCCGCAGTTGCCTGAGCATGTCCACCAGCACGCCCTGCGGATCGCCCTTGCGGCCGACCACATACACGTTGCCCAGGTCGTTGGCGTACCGCTGCCAGCCACCGCCGGGGGCGGGCTCGCACAGGTAGAACTCAAGCTCGGGGCCGCAGATCAGGGTATAGCCGAGGCTCGCGACCCGGTCGGCCACCCGGCGGGCCACGGTCCGCGGTGACTCCGGCGCGGGCGCGCCGTCCGGGGTCGTCGCGTCGCCGAGGCACCAGGCCGCGCCCTGCTCCCATGGCAGCGGCGTCAGCGTGCTCAGGTCGGGCCGGACGGCGATGTCCGGCAGGCCTTCCGCCAGGCCGCCCTGCACCGGTACCACGTCACCCATCGGGGAGGTGTGATACACCGCCCGGCAGAACGCCAGTCCGTGGCTGACCGCCGTGCCAAGCTCGCCGAGCAGCACGTCCCGGCCGCGGTCCACGCCGATCATGTCCGGATAGGACACCCGGACGACATCGATGCCCTGGCCGGCCAGCCGCTCGGAGACGGCGGCCACGTCGGCGTCGGTCGGGTCTGCCACGGTGTCCTCCCTGCGGGCGGCGGTGCGGGGCATCCAGCCTGGCGGGAATGAGTCCCTGCGTCTAGCATCCATGATCGTACGGATACGAACGACCTCGGAGCACCTATGAGCGATCTGGCGGGGTTTTTCTACCCCAGGACCGCGACCGGGCGGGCGTCGCTGCTGCCCGAGCCGCCCTGGCACTACTCAGGTGACCTGCTCACCGTCGAGTACCGCACCGACCCTGCACGGGTGGCCGAGCTGCTGCCGGCCCCGCTGGAGCCCGCTCCCGCCGATCCCGGCGCCGTGGCGCTGATCTGGGCCGACTGGCAGTCCTGCGGCGAGTCCGGCGCGGAGTTGCTGGACCCGGTCCGTGCCCAGTACCGCGAGTGCTTCGCCGTGGTGCGGTGCAGCTTCGCGGGGCGGCTGTACTCGCGCTGCGTGTTCATCTGGGTGGACGCCGACTTCGCGCTGGTGCGCGGCCTGCACCAGGGATACCCGAAGAAGCTCGGGTCGATCCACCAGACCAGGCCGCACCCGTTCGGCCGCGCCGCGCCGCGGATCGCCCCCGGCGGCCGGTTCGCGGGCACGCTGGCCGCCGCCGACCGGCGCCTCGCCCAGGCGGTGGTGACCCTGCGCGAGCCGTCCGGCGACAACGGGTTCGTCAACGCCCACCCGATGGCGCACCACCGCTGGGTGCCCTCGATCGAGAAGGGGGCGCCCGACGCGCTCGACGAGCTGATCGCCTCGGGCAGCGCCAGCGTCGAGGCCGGGCCCGCCTGGCGCGGCGACGCCATGCTCGAGCTGTTCGACTCGCCCACCGAGGAACTCGCCCGCCTTGAGGTCCAGGAGATCATCGCCGGGTACTACCGCCAGGTCGGGGTCACCTGGGACGGCGGCCACCTGCTCGCCGAGCGTGGCGTGCCGGTCCCGCCGGGCGCCCGCTGACCGCCGGTCCTCATCTGGTGCCCCGCCGGGCGCCCGCTGACCGTCGGCCCATGCGGTGCCCCGCCGGACTGCTGACCGCCGGCCCTCCATCCGGCGCGGGCGCCATCCGGCCCCCCCCGTCGGACGCCTGCTGACCGCTGGCGCCATCTGGCGCTCCGCCGGACCGCTGACCGCCGGCCCTCACCTGGCGCTCCGCCGGACGCCCGCTCGACACCCGCCCCCGGGCGCCGGCGGCCCGGTGGCCTCCCCTTGACCGCCCGCGGCCGGCGCACGGTATTTTAGGGCAAGTATTTTGGGTCCAAACGACCTATGGTGGTGATCTGCTTGCCCACGAGTACGGCGCACGTGGCCGGCGTCGCGGTGGACACCCGCCACTGGATCGGTGGCCAGCGGGCGGGCTCGCGGGCCACCTTCACCGATGTGTCCCCGATCGACGAGGAGCCCATCGCCGAGGTGGCCCGGGGCGGGGCGGCCGAGGTCGCCGCGGCGGTGGGCGCCGCGAAGGCGGCGTTCCCCGGCTGGGCGGCGACGCCGCCGGGGGAGCGCGCGGCCGTGCTGCGCGCGATCGCCGCCGGGGTGCGGGCGCGCACCGAGGAACTTGCCCAGGTCGAGACCCGCGACAACGGCTCGCTGCTGCGATCCCACCGGCGCAGCGTGATGCCCAGGGTGGCGCACAACTTCGAGTTCTTCGCGGACTGGCTGGGCCGGCTCGACCCGGGAAACCGGGAGGTCTCCGGGCACGCCGAGCAGGTCTCCTGGGACCCGGCCGGGGTCACCGCGGTGATCACCCCGTGGAACGCCCCGCTGATGCTCGCGACCTGGCGCATCGCCCCCGCGCTCGCGGCCGGGAACACGGTGGTCGCCAAGCCGCCCGAGTGGGCGCCGCTGACCGCCAGCCTGCTCGCGGACATCACCCGGGACGCCGGACTGCCCGGCGGCGTGTTCAACGTGGTGCAGGGCCTGGGCGCGGCGGCGGGCGCGCCGCTGGTGGCGCACCCGGACGTGGCCCGGGTCGCCTTCACCGGCTCGGTGGCCACCGGGCGGCAGGTCGCCGCCGCGGCCGGCGCGCAGCTCACGCCGGTCTCGCTGGAACTCGGCGGGAAGTCCCCCCTGCTCGTGTTCGCCGACGCCGACCTCGACCTGGCCGTCGGCCACGCGGTCGGCCAGTTCGACAACGCGGGGCAGGTGTGCCTGGCCGGCACCAGGCTGCTGGTGGACCAGGCCATCGCGGGGGAGTTCACCGCGCGCTTCACCGTCCGCGCGGCGGCGCTGCGGCAGGGTGACCCGCGCGACGATGCGACCGACATCGGGCCGAACATCACCCGGGCGCACCTGGACCGGGTGGACGGCTATGTCCGGCGGGCGATCGCGGCCGGTGCCCACCCACTGCTCGGCGGGGCGGCCAACCCCGTCCTCGGCGGCCTGTACTACCAGCCGACCCTGCTCGGCGGCGCGGCACCAGGCTCGGAGATCCTCACCGAGGAGGTGTTCGGGCCGGTGCTCACGCTGCAGACCTTCGGCACCGAGGAGGAAGCGGTCGCGCTGGCGAACGGCACGCCCTACGGGCTGGCGGCGACGCTGTTCACCGGCGACAAGGCCCGCGCCGAGCGGGTCTCGGCGAAACTGGTCGCCGGGACCGTGTGGGTGAACTGCTTCTTCGTCCGCGACCTGGCCGCCCCGTTCGGCGGGGCCGGGCTCTCCGGCATCGGCCGCGAGGGTGGTACCTGGAGCTTCGACTTCTACAGCGATGTCAAGAACACCGTCTACGCAGGACAGGGGTGGAGCAGCCATGGGTGAGGTTGCCGGGGCGGGATTGCTGGCTCATGTCCCCACGATCATGCTGCCGTACTCCGAGCGCCTCGAACTGAACGAGGGCAAGGAGATCAGCCTGGTACCGGGCCTGGAACGGCTCCGTGCCGAGGTCTTCGACGCCCTCGACTACGACACGGTCGTGGTGCTCGACTCGCACTGGCACACCACCGTGGAGTTCGTCGTGGCCGCCCAGGCGATGCGGGCGGGGCTTTTCACGTCCGACGAACTGCCGCGCGGCATGTCCCGGATCCCCTACGACTGGCCGGGTGACCCGGAACTCGCGCACGCCATCGCGGGCCAGGCTGACCGGCACGGGACCTGGATCACCGCCATCGATGACCCGTGCCTGCCCACCCACTACGCCACCGTCAACCTTTGGCACTACCTCGGCCGCGGGCTCGGCAAGCGGTGGATCTCGGTCAGCACGGCGCAGACCGGTGACACCGAGGACTTCCTGCGGGCGGGCCGGGCGCTCGGCGCGGCCATCGAGCAGACCGGCCGGACGGTTCTGCTGCTCGCCTCCGGGGCCATGTCCCACACCTTCTGGTCGCTGCGGGAGCTACGCGCGCACGAGGCCAGCGACACGGTACACATCAGGACCGCCGGGGCGCGCGCCGCGGACCTGGAGCGGATCGAGTGGCTCCAGGCAGGGAACCATGCCCGGGTCATCGCCACGATGCCGGAGTTCCTGAAGGTGCACCCCGAGGCGCGGTTCGCGCATTACCTGATGATGGTGGCGGCGCTGGGCGAGGGGACGGTGACCGCCCCCGCACGTGCGTATAGCGACTATGAAAACTCGGTGGGCACGGGACAGATCCATCTCTGGTTCGACCGGCCACCGGCAGGCTGGTCCCATGGCTGAATTGCGGAGGATCCTGCTCGACGGCGCCGTCGTCGAGGTGCGCCGCGAGGGGGACGACCTGGTCGCGGGGGACGGGCGCCGGGTGGCGGCGGAGCAGGCCGTGCACCTGCCGCCGGTGGTGCCCACAAAGATCATCGCGGTGCACCTCAACCATCACAGCCGGGTCACCGAGTTCGGCGCCACGCTGCCGCCCGCGCCGACGTACTTCCACAAGCCGACCTCTGCCCTCCTCGGCCATGGCGGCGCGGTGGTCCGGCCTGCGAACTGCAAGTACCTCAACTACGA
This sequence comes from uncultured Actinomycetes bacterium, assembly GCA_963725125.1. Taxonomy (GTDB): domain Bacteria; phylum Actinomycetota; class Actinomycetes; order Streptosporangiales; family Streptosporangiaceae; genus DASXKD01. Next base: position 18,403 of record CAVRXW010000060.1, on the reverse strand, counting down.
GGGTGAGGTCGCGATCGTGATCGGCCGTACCTGCCGGGGCGTGCCAGCCGCGGAGGCAGGGGAGTACATCGCCGGGTACACGATCGGCAACGACTTCGGGCTGCACGACTTCCGCGACACCGACGCCGGATCGATGCTGCGGGTCAAGGGCTCCGACACGATGGCACCGCTCGGCCCTGGGCTGGTCACCGGCTGGGACTTCCATGGCAAGCGGCTGCGCACCTATGTCAACGGCAGGCTGGTCCAGGACGGGTCCACCGACGAGATGCAGTGGGACATGCTCTACCTCGTCGCGGACATCGCCCGCACCATCACGCTGTACCCCGGTGATGTGCTGCTGTCCGGCACGCCGGCCGGCTCCGCCCGGTGCAGCCGGGGGACGTCGTCGAGGTGGAGGTCGACGGGCTGGGCAGGCTGCGCAACCACATCGTGGCCGGGCCGCTCGCGGTGCCCGCCGGGCTGGGCGCGCAGCCGACCGAAAGCGAGGAGGTCAGGTCCACCGCACTCGGCGGGGACTGGGAGTTCCGCGGCATCCGCCCGCCCCGCCGATCGTGACGGGAGGGTTTCCATGCCATCGCCGCGGATGTGCCTGATTCTCAGCGAGAACTGGACCATGACCTGCGGCCGGGACCTGCCGAGCCTGGTGCGCTGGGCACGGGAGGCCGAGGACGCCGGGTTCGACTCGGTGATGCTCAGCGAGCACGTCGTGCTCGGCCCAGCCGCGGGTGCCAACGGGGTCATGGCCAACCCGCGCGAGTACGCGCTGCCGGGCAACCAGGACCCGGCGACGCCGTGGCCAAGTTCGGTGGTGCTCCTTTCCGCGATCGCCGCGGTGACCACGCGGATCAGGCTGGTCGCCAGCGCCGTGATCGCGCCGCTGCGGCACCCGCTGGTGCTCGCCCGTGAACTGGGCTCACTCGATCTGCTCAGCGGCGGACGGCTGGTCGTGCAGCCCACCGTGTCCTGGCTGGAGGAGGAGTACGCGGCGCTCGGCGTTCCGTTCCATCAGCGCGGCGACCTGCTGGACGAGCATCTGGCGGCCTGGCGGGTGCTGTGGCGGGACACCCCGGCCTCGTTCGCCGGCAGGCACTACCGGTTCGATGACGTCTACTTCGAGCCCAAGGCGTTCCGGCCGGCGGGCCCGCGGCTGTGGCTGGGCGGTGCGGGCCTGCACCGGCGGATGCTGGCGCGGCTCGTGGCCTACGGCGACGGGTTCAACCCGCTCGGCCGGCCCGCACCGGAGGAGATGGCACGTCTTCGCGCCGCGATGGCCGACGCCGGCAGGGACATGCGCAGCCTGGAACTGGTCGGCGGAACCAGGGCCACGTTCGGCGGCCCCGATACCGTGGCCGATCTCGGCCAGGCCCTGGCGGTGATACCGCCACAGGCGGCGGCCGGGTTCACCACCTTCTGCATCAAGCCCTCGCAGTTCACCGACGACCCTGCGGAGGTGGGCCCGCTGTGCCGGGAGATCATCCGGCGGGTGGACGGAATGCTGCCTTAGAGATGGGTAAGGACGAGAGAAGCCGCGACCCCGGCATCGGCGAGACAGGCAGAGACCGGCCCGGATCGCGGCTGGTCTCGACAATCGCTATTGCTATTGTGCCGTGCCTGTCCGTGGCGGGTCTAGCGCCCGGCGGGCACTAATAACCGCCGGCCGGCCGCCACCCAGAGCCGTTCCCTGGCCCGCGACCAGGCGGCGTCGATCCCCGGCAGCCGGGCCTGCCGCAGCGGATGCTCGGGCGGCAGCGTCAGATGGATACGGCGCTCCCTGGACAGCACGACGGCCAGGTTGACCAGGTAGGCGTCCTCGGAGCAGGTCCGGCAGGCAACCTCCTCCAGGAGATCGGCGGCACCGGGCGTGCCGGCCAGCAGCACGCTGAGCATCGCCAGATCGAACCCGGGCAGGAACAGGCCGGTGAACTCCCAGTCGAGCAGTGCCCACTCGCCGCTGGCCAGCCGGAGCATGTTGCCGGGTAACGGGTCGCCGTGGTTGAGCTGGCACGGCTGCTCGCACCGGTCAAGCAGCCGTTCCAGCGCCAGCCGGTCGTCCTCGGTGAAGTACCCCGCGGCGTGGTAGCGGACGATGCGGTCGCGGTAGCGGAACACCGGCCGGAACCCGTCGGGCAGCGGGTGCCAGCCATGCAACTGGCCGACCAGCGCGGCCGCGGCGAGGACCTCAGGGCCGGTCAGGACCTGGGGGTAGCGGCCCCTGCCCAGGGTGGTGCCGTCCAGTCGCTCCATCACGACGATGCGGTGCCCGTCGGTGTGCACCAGCCGGGGCACCCGCACCGGCGGGGGGTGCTTGGCGAAGATCTGGTACACGCCGATCTCGTGGCGCTGCCGGTGCCGCCAGGACGGATCGCCATCTGCCAGCACCTTGACGATGACCGGCTGGTCGCCCGCGTGCCCGGCGGCGAGCAGCGACTTGCCGTCGTGACGCAGCATCTCCTCGACCTTGAGCCCGGGGAACTGGCAGGCCAGCGCGGTAAGCCCCGGCGGAACCCGTCCCCCACGGGGCCCTTCTGAGATCAGGTCCTGCTTGTCCTCGGGCGGCGTTAACAGCGTCACGGCCCCCTCCCACGCGCGCGGTCCAGTCACCGGCGTACTCCGGACTCAGGCATCGCGGCTCCCTGGGAGTTCGGCCGGGCGGCAAATCTTGAGCCACGGAACGTGCGCCCAGTCGCAGGGGTCCCGGTGCTCCCAGCCAGGAGACGCTCGCGCAGGCCAGCAGGGCGGCGTCAGCGAGGCCGGCAACTCACTGAGATTAGAGGCAGTCCAGTAGCGATATACCCGTGATCGTTGACCAAGCCGCGCGGTCTGTAAAGGGATTGGCGTCCTTGCCGTCCCAGGCATGCGGGTCTTTGCCCAGATCGCACCGAGGCTGGGGGTCGCCGTTTATTTTTTAGAACGGGCCGCGAGAGTGTGGACTGGACCGCGGTGGGTCAGCTCGTGGAAGGCCGGATCGACGGAAGGAGCCAGGCCTGTGGGTGAGCCACGGATGACACTGCATGGCGAGATGCTGGGCCATGGCGACGACGGGAAGCGGGCCGCCCTGTTCCTCGAAGGCCTGTTGATGGCCCAGGTCGCACTCGTCCTGGCCAGATTAGGAGTCCCGGACCTGATGGCCGCCGGGCCACGGCAGGTGGCCGACCTGGCGGCCGAGACCGGCGCCCATCCGGACGCGCTCGGCCGGGTGCTGGCCGCGGCGGCGGTCTACGGACTGGTCCGCAGGGACGACGCGGGCAGATACGCGCTGACCGGGGCGGGCGAGTTGTTCCGCACCGACGTGGCGGGCTCGGCCCGCAGCCTGGCCGCCGGGTTCCTCGGGCCGCCGATGTGGGTGGTCGGCAGCAACATCGCCGACGTGGTCGCGACCGGGCAGGTCAACCCGGGCGCGCCCGGCGGGCTGTATGAGTACTACGGGAAGCACCCCGAGGAGGCCCGGTGGTTCGGCCGGGCGATGAGCCGGGTCACCACCACCATGATCGCCCAGCTTGCCGCGGCCGGTTTCCGGCCGCTGGCCTCCGGCCGGATCGTGGACGTCGGCGGTGGCCGCGGCACGCTGCTCGCGTACCTGCTGGGCGCCGACCCCGAAGCCACCGGGGTGGTGTACGACCGCGCCGAGGCGCTGGCCGAGGCGCCGCAGGTGCTCGCCGACGCGGGGCTGACCGGCCGGGCCGAGCCGGTAGCCGGTAACTTCCTGCAAGAGGTCCCGCCCGCCGACCTTTACGTGATCAGCCAGGTCCTGCACAACTGGCAGGACGAGCAGGTACGCGCCATCCTGGGCAATTGCCGGCTGGCTGGCGAGCCGGGCAACTCCATCATGGTGATCGAGCTGATGCTGCCGGATGGCTCCGAGCCCTCGCTCGCCCACCTGATGGACCTCATCATGCTCACCACCGTGGGCGGCCGGGAGCGCACCCGTGCCCAGCACGAGGCGCTGATGGCCGAATCGGGCTACACCCTGGTCCGGGACACCAAGGTGGCTGGGGTGCTGCCGTACCGTGTGCTGGAGTTCCTGCGTCAGTGACACCAGCACGGTCACCACTGGGAAGATGGTTCCGTGGCCGGTGTGTATCTGGAAGCGGGCAGGAAGCGGGTATTCGCCTGCGCCGTGGACTGGCCGGGCTGGTGCCGGTCCGGCCGCGACGAGGAGCAGGCGCTCGCGGCGCTGGCCACCACGGCCGCACGGTATGCCGTGGTGCCCGCCCTGGCCGGTGTCGCCTTCGACCCGGTCGGCGAGGTGGACTGCATCGAGATCGCCGAGCGGGTGGACGGCACGCCGGCAACCGACTTCGGCGCTCTGGACGTCGCGCCCGCGCTGGACCGCGAGCCCGGTACCGCGGAACAGGCCGCGCGGCTGGCGGCGCTCGTCGAAACCGCATGGGACTACTTCGAGGAGACCGCCGCCGCGGCACCGCCGGTGCTGCGCAAGGGCCCGCGCGGCGGTGGCCGGGACCGCGACCAGATCATCGCGCACGTGCGGGAGACCGAGGCGCTGCACGCCCGGATGATCGGGCTCGCCGGACGGCCGTTCCCGGCGGGCGACGTCGCCGCAGTGGCCCGGGTCCGTGCCGCGATCCTGGCGGAGATCCGGTCCGGTGCCGCGGCCCGCGCGCCGGCGGACCTGGCCGGTGCCCGGCGCCCTGCCCGGTTCGTCGCCCGCCGCGCCGCCTGGCACGCCCTCGACCACGCCTGGGAGATCCAGGACAAGGCCCTCGCGACGGAGTCCCGGGGGCCGTAGCCCGCGGGGCCGTTCCCCGGGCTAGCACCGCGGGGGGTTCCGGGGGGTCGTCTCCCCGGGCTAGCACCGCAGGCAGGAAGCAGAGAGGACGGGCGGACATGGCCTTCAGCGGGTGGGGCGAAGAGGCGCTGGAGTTCTACGAGGGCCTGGAGGCGGACAACACCAAGACGTACTGGACCAGGCAGAAGGCGGTCTACGAGGCGAAGATCCTGGGCCCGATGACGGAACTGCTGGACGAGCTGGGCCCGGAGTTCGGCGAGCCGAAGATCTTCCGCCCCTATCGCGACGTCCGGTTCAGCAAGGACAAGACCCCGTACAAGACGCACATCGGCGCGCTCCTCGGCGGTGGCTACATCCAGTTCTCGGCCCGGGGCCTTGCCGCCGGTGACGGCATGTACGGCATGGCCTCGGACCAGGTCGGCAGGTACCGCGAGGCGGTGGCGGCCGGCCGTGCCGGCGGCGAACTGGAGCGGCTGATCGCCGGGATCGAGAAGCAGGGCATCGAGGTGCACGGCCGCGACGTGCTGAAGACCGTGCCCCGGGGTTTCCCGGCCGATCACCCGCGGGCCGGGCTGCTCCGCTACAAGGGCATTGTCGCCTGGCGGGAATGGCCGCCGGAGCCCTGGCTGGAGACCGCGGCGGCCAAGGACCACATCGCCGGCTTCCTGCGCGCGGCCCGGCCGCTGGCGGAATGGCTGGATGTGAACGTGGGCCCAGCCACGCCCAGTTCTACTACCTGACACGCGGCGGGCCAGGCCGGTGGCTGACACGAGGCGCGTGCGGGTGGGGCCAGCGGCGGGTACCCGGCTCCGTCAGCCGAGTTCGGGGAGCAGGTTCCGGTGCCAGACCAGGATGCGGTAAGGCCCGACGAGGTAGGTCTGCGCGGCCGGCCGAACGTCGTGTCGCGACGCTGGCGAGCGGCAGGAACGCCGGCAGCCCGTTCGGCTTGACCAGTTGCACGACGAAGTTCGCACTGTGCAGCCGCGGGTCGTACCAGTCCTCGGTGGACTCCCATTCGTCCCGCCGGACCAGTGACCCTGCCGTCTTGGTGGCCGTCGACACCGGCACCACCATGACCCGCTCCCCGGTGGTCAGGCTGACGACGCTGGACTGCCAGTAGGTGCTCATCCCGTAGTGGAGGTGGTGCCCGGCCAGCCAGGTGGTCAGTTCCTGGTTCATCGGCGGCACCGGCGGCGGGCGGCCGCCTGGCCGAGGCTGACCAGGTAGCAGGCCAGCACCAGGCGAGCGCGGGCACCAGCCGGGCCTGGATCAGCCGCGGGGCGAGCAGCCTGCCCGCCAGGACCGCGCTGAACGGGAGCACCTCGGCGAACTCGCGGGTGCTCGTTGATGTCGCTGACCCGCTGCCCGAGCACGTAGATGATGAGGCCGATCAGCACCCCGGTCACCAGAAGCTGGTCGACCAGGTCGTTGTCGCGGCCGAACCGGCGCACCCCGGCGCAGACCGCCCAGCCGGCCAGCGCGAGGCCGGCCACGTGCAGCATGATCAGGATGGCGGTGAAGCTGACCTTGCGGCCGAAGAAGTCGGCGCCGAAGAGCACCAACAGCCCGTGCGCGGTGAAGGCGAAGTGTCGCGGCATCTGGCTGGAGACCGCGAGCAGTCGGGCTCACCGGCCAGACCAGGAAGCCGCCGACCGTAGTGGATCAGCGTCAGCAGCCGGGTGCTGAGCTCCGCGGCCACCAGCGCGGCCAGGATCAGGGACCCGTACGCTCGATACCGGTGCTCCGTGCCCGGCTCCCCGCCCCGCCCCACGATCGCCCGGTAGGCGCGGATCGCGCAGACGATCGTGAGCGGCAGGAACGCCGGTGTACAGGACGATCCCGTCGCCGATAAGCGCCCAGGTCATCAGCGCGCCGACGCAGCACCGGCACCCACCAGCGGCGCGGTGCCCGGTCCAGCAGCAGCCAGACCAGCAGGACCGGCACGGTGCTGCCCACGTGGTCCGGCGACAGCAGCAGGATCGTAGCGCGGCGGCGCCGAGCTGCGGGGCCAGCATGATGCCGCCGGCCAGCAGCATCCGGACCGCGGCCTCGCGGCCGGTGGCGCGGCCCTTGGCCAGCAAGGCGGCCAGCAGCACCAGCAGCGTGTAGGTCAGCGCGGCGGCCACGTGCACCACGTCGGCGTTCAGCCCGTGCACCAGTTCCACCAGCATGTACTCCGGCAGCTCGGTGGTGTAGAACGACACGTCGGACAGCCACCAGCCGTGCAGCAGCAGGTTGCCGTGCAGCATGTCCCAGGCCTGCAGCGCGTTCGCGGCGCCGTCGGAGTTCGTCGGCACGGTGCGCGAGATGTGCAGGTAGCACACGAACAGCACGCGCCGCGCACAGCAGCCAGGCCGAGAGCCACCAGCCAGCGGCGCGCGGCCGCCGGGAGCGCGCCCAGCGTGGTCTGGACCCGGTGGGCAGGCGGGCGTGCCTGGTCGGTGGCACCGGGTGCCGGTGGTCGCGCCGGCCGCCCCCAGAGGCCGACGGCGAGGTCATATGGTGCCGGTCTCGCACCGCCCGGGTGATCCACGGGATCACCTCGTCGAGCATCCGGTCCAGCGAGGTCGTCGCCTCGAAGCCGAGCATCCGCTTGGCCTTCTCGGTGGCCGGCACCCGGCGCTGGCACGTCGTGCGCGAACGGCTCGTCGTGGACGACGCGCAGCGGCACGCCGGGACCCTTGATCTTGCGCCAGATCAGCTCGGCCAGCTCGGAGCACCGTGGTGGACTCGCTGGTGGAGAGGTTGAAGTCCTCGCCCAGCGCGTCCGGGTGCTCCATCGCGGTCACGATGCCCGCGGCCAGGTCGCCGCCGTAGGTGTAGTGCCGCACCTGCTCGCCGCTGACCCAGGATGTGCAGCGGGTCCTGGCCCTTGACCACCTTCTGCACCAGGTCGGGCACCACGTGGCTCATCGCGAGCCGGACGTTTCCCGACATGATCTCCTCGTCGCCCAGCGCCCGGCTCTCGCCGATCCCGACGCAGTTGAACGGCCGGACGATCGTGAACGGCAGCCGGTACTGGTCCCACGCGGCCTGGGCGAAGTACTCGACCGCCAGCTTCTGGAAGCCGTAGGAGGACACCGGCGGCGGGATCTCCCGCTGCTGGCCCTCGTGCGAGGGCCACTGGCTGGCGCTCTCGAAGACCATCGACGACGACAGGTAGGTGACCTTGCGCAGCTTGCCCTCGGCGTGGGCCTTGATGGCCGCGTCGCAGGAGGCCGCGATGATCCGCTCGTTGGTGGCCAGCAGGTCGTAGGCGTAGGCTGTGGAAGTAGGAGATGCCGCCGATCATCGCCGCGCCCGCGATGAAGTGGTCGCAGTCGGCCAGCAGCCCGGTGAGCAGTTCGATGTCCCTGGCGTCGCCCTCGACGAGCCGGTAGTTCGGGTTGCTGTCGTAGGACTTGGCCACCTTGCCGTACTTGGAGAAGTTGTCCAGGCCGACGACCGCGTAGCCGCGGCCGAGCAGTTCCTCGACGACGTACCCGCCGATGAAGCCGGCCGAGCCGCTGACCAGAACCTTCTCCATCATCGTCCCTTTCTTCGCGGTACGCGTCCTGATCTCGTCGGCGGTCAGGCGGCCGCCGAAGGCGAACCGGTACCAGCGCAGGTACTTGGGGATCCACTCGGCGACCTTGAAGTTCGACACCCCGGTCGGCCGGTCGAGCCAGATCGTCGGGATCTCGGCGACCGGCAGGCGCAGCCGCTTCGCCTTCGCGGTCAGCTCGATCCCGATCTCGAAGCCGTCGCGCGAGTCGATGCCGACCTCGCGGACGAAGCTCGTCGAGTACGCCTTGAACGAGTTGGTCGCGTCCCGCGTGCCGAGCCGGGCGAACATGCGCAGCGAACGGCCCGCCGTGCGCGACAGCATGCCCTTGAACAGCGGCCCGCCGACCTGCTGCCCGCCGGCCATGTACCGGGACGCCGCGGCGACCGCCACGCCGCGCTCGACCAGCCTGGCCAGGTCGTCGATCTGCCGCGGAGTCGTCGCAGCCGTCGGCCATCGTCACGACCGCGACCTTCGCCACCGCCGCCGCCATGCCGTAGCGGATCGCGTTGGCGGGGCCGGGCCCGTAGGTGTTGACCAGGCACCGCAGCCTGGGCTCCTTCTCGCGCGTAGTCGCGGACCACGGCCACGGTGGAATCGCTCTCGTCATCGACGACGACCAGCACCTCGCAGGACAGCCGCACCGACTCGAACAGGCGGTCCAGCACGGGCACGATCTGCTCGCCCTCGTTGTATGCCGGGATGATGATCGAAACGCGTGGCTCACCCACAGTCACACAACGACTCCCTTGCCGAGTACGTTCCAGATGTCGGCGACCGGCTTGGTGGTCTCCAGGCCCGCGTACTCGGGGTGCGGGGCCGCGATGATCAGCAGGTCCGCCTCGGCCATCACCTCGTCCAGCGGCATCAGGTCCGGGTCGGTGGTCACGTAGGGGTCGGTGCAGAGCACCCGCTCGGCCTTGAACTCCAGGAGCCGCTTGAGCTTGTACGACAGGCTCGACCGGACGTCGTCGGACCCGCCCTTGAACGCCATCCCGAGGATCCCCACGGTCATCGGGTCCAGGTCGAAACGCTGCTCCAGCCGGGCCACCAGGTACAGCGGCAGCCCCTCGTTGATGGTCATCGCGGTGTGCCCGAGCGCGAAGTTGTTGTTGTTGAACGCGGCGAGCTGCATCGTGTCCTTGAACAGGCACGGCCCGGCCGCGAAGCCGGCGCCGGGCATGTCGGCGGCGCGGGGGTAGTCCATCATGAGGCCCTGGCGGATGCGCTCGAAGTCCAGGCCGCGGTCGTTGGCCATCATGTAGAGCTGGTTCGCCGTGGCGAACTTGATGTAGCGCCAGACGTTGGTGAACAGCTTCGCCAGCTCGGCCTCTTCCGGGGTCATCGGCACCAGCGTCGGACGTGAGCCTGGCGAACAGCTTGCTGGCCCGGTCCAGGCCCGCCGGAACTGCGGCTGGACACGATCTGCGGCAGCTCGAACAGCTCGGTCATGGCCTTGCCCTCGGCGATGCGCTCGGGGCAGAACGCCACGTCCATCTCCGACGCCGAGGCCGGCGACCATCTTCTCGACCCGGGCCGTCACGCCGGGGTAGACGGTGCTGCGCAGGATGAGGATCTGGCCGTCGGCGAGGTGCGCCGCGCAGCCGGCCAGGGCGTTCGGGACCGCGGCCTGGTCCGGTTCGAGGTTCTCGCCCACCGGTGTGCCGATCACCACGATCACGTGCTCGCCGGTGCCGACGATGGCCGGGATCGGCCGACGCCTCGAGCAGGCCCGTCGCGATCGCGCGCTCCAGTTCGGGCCGCGGCCCCGGGCTCGGCGAAGGGCATCCTGGCCGAGTTCACGCAGGGCGACCGCGGCTCGCTGATGTCGAAGATGCCCACCCGCAGGCCACGGGAGGCGAAGGCGATGGCCAGCGGCAGGCCCACGTGCCCGCATCCGCCGATCACCACGACATCGCGGTGCGAAGTGACGGGGGTGGGATGTTTCGGCCACCGGGTCACCTCCGGTAGATAGGGAATTCGGGCGGACATTGGCCCGGCCGCCCAAATGGGACAGCCGCCAGCAAGCCTGAATGCATCCTAGCAACTGCCGCTACGGGCCGCGCAGGAACTATGCCGCAGATCAGCGGCGGCCGCGGCGGAGATTGATACCGGGGCTGGTTATTTTGCGGGGACAATATTAACAATTCTTTGGCGAACGATGACCGATGAGGGCTAGGCCGGGCAAACCGGGGAACGGCGGGCGGGCGGGGGCTGTGGGTGGGCTGCGGGTGGGCTGTGGCGGGGATCAGGGGGACGTGGCGGCGGGCGGCGGCGGACTGGCATGCGGCTAAACGCCTTCTGCCAGTCTGCCGCCGTCCGCATCCCCGTCCTAGGTACCCGCCGCTCTAGCCGACCTGCCTGTCCCGGCCCGCCCAGAACTGTTCGCGGAGTTTGAACTTCTGCAGTTTGCCGGTGGCGGTGCGGGGGAGTTCGGTGACGAATTCGACCCGTTTGGGGCATTTGAAGCCGGCCAGGGTGCCGCGGCAGTGGGTGATCAGGTCGTCCGCGGTGATATCCGAGCCGTCGGTGACGACGAGTGCGGTGACCAGCTCGCCCCATTTGTCGTCGGGTATGCCGATGACGGCGGCCTCGCGCACCGCCGGATGCGCCATCAGCCGGTCCTCGACCTCGATCGACGACACGTTCTCGCCGCCGGAGATGATCACGTCCTTCTTCCGGTCGGTGATCACCAGGTAGCCATCCTCGTCGAGGTAGCCGCCGTCGCCGGTGCTGAACCGCTGGCCGGCGGTGACCTTCGCGGTCTCCTCCGGCTGGTCCCAGTAGCCGTCCAGGTTGTGGTTGGTAGCGCTGAGCACCTCGCCGTCGGGGCTGATGGCCAGGCGCACGCCGAGCGCGGGCGCCCCGGCGCGCATCAGCTTGCGGGCCCGCTCGGCGGGCTCCAGCTTGTCCCACTCGGCGCGCGTGCGGTTCACCGTGAGCAGCGGCGAGGTCTCCGTCAGGCCGTAGATCTGGATGAACTCCCAGCCCAGTTCGGTCAGCACCCGCTCGATCGTGCGCGACGGCGGCGCGGCGCCCGCCACGACCATCCGCGTCCTGCCGCTGCCCGGGACCGGGCCGTCCCACCGGGCGGCGGCGTCCAGGGTGGCGTTGACCACCGCCGGTGCCCCGCACAGCAGGGTGACCCCGTGGCGGTCCACCCGGCTCAGGATCTCCGCGCCGTCGACCTGGCGGAGCACGACGTGCCTGCCGCCCACCCCGGTGAGGCCGTACGGCATCCCCCAGCCGTTGACGTGGAACATCGGCAGCGTGTGCAGCAGCACGTCACGGTCGCTGATCGTGGTGTGCAGGCCGAAGACCGTGGCGTTGAGCCACAGGCAGCGGTGGGTGAGCTGCACCCCCTTGGGGCGAGCGGTGGTGCCGGAGGTGTAGTTGATCGTCGCGGTGGCGTTCTCGTCCGGCTCGGGCCACTCGCGGGGCTCGGCGCCGCGCAGGTACAGCGCGTCGTCGTCGCCCAGCACGAACTTGTGCGGGACATCGAGACCGGGCAGCACATCGCGCAGCGCGGGGTCGGCGAACACGGCCGCGGCCCCGCTGTGCCCGACGATGTAGCCGATCTCGGCCGCCGACAGCCGGAAGTTGATCGGCACCAGTACCCGGCCCCACCCCGAGACGCCGAAGAACGACGTGAGCAGCCGCGCGGAGTTCTGCGAGATGATCGCGACGCGGCCGCCGAAGGGCACGCCGAGCTGGTCCAGCCGGGCCGCCTGCGCCCGCGCCAGCGCCGCCATCTCGCGGTAGCTGACCGCACCGAGGCTGGCGGCCGGCTGATCGGGCTCGTCGACGATCGCCACCCGGTCCGGGTACACGTGCTCGGCCCGGTCGAGGAAGTCGCGGACTATCAGCGGATACAGCACCTGGCACCTCCGACGCGGCAGGCAGGACGCAGCGCCTCCTGGCACCAGGGTGCCACGGATCGGCGCGGGCCCATCCAGCGGTCCCTGGCTGACCGTGGTCAGGTGCCCAGGACGTCCAGGACCTGCTGGCCGTACCTGGCCAGCTTGGTCTCCCCGATCCCGCTCACCGTGCCCAGCTCGGCCAGCGACGACGGCACCGTCGTCGCGATCTCCCGCAGCGTGGCGTCGTTGAAGACCACGTACGCGGGGACGCCCTGCTCCTTCGCCCGTTCCGAGCGCCAGGCCCGCAGCCGCTCGAAGACCGCCGCGGCCTCGGCGGGCAGGTCGGCCACGGTCCCGGCGGCTTTGCGGGCCCGGGGCACCTTCTGCGCACGTTCCGGCTCGCGGCGCAGCATGACCTGCCGCTCCTTGCGGAGCACCTGGGAGCTGGCGTCGGTGAGGACCAGCGTGCCGTAGTCGCCCTCCACCGCCAGCAGGCCCTGGGCGAGCAGCTGCCGGACGATGCCGCGCCACTCGGTGTCGCGCAGGTCGGTGCCGATGCCGAACACGGTCAGGGTGTCATGGCCGTGCTGGGCGACCCTGGGAGTCTGCTTGCCGAGCAGGATGTCGATGACATGGCCCGCGCCGAACCGCTGGCCGCGCTCGCTGCGCAGCCGGTACACGGCGGACAGCAGCTTCTGCGCCGCGATGGTGCCGTCCCATGCCTGCGGTGGGGTCAGGCAGGTATCGCAGTTGCCGCACGGTCCGCTCTGCTCGGTGAAGTAGCCGAGTAGCTGCACGCGACGGCACCCGACCGTCTCACACAGCGCCAGCATGGCATCCAGGTGCATGCTCTGGCGGCGGCGGTGCGCGCCGTCGCCAGCTGAGGAGTCGATCAGCTTCCGCTGCTGGACCACGTCCTGCAGGCCGTAGCTCAGCCAGGCCGTGGACGGCAGGCCGTCCCGGCCCGCCCGGCCGGTTTCCTGGTAGTAGCCCTCCACCGACTTCGGCAGGTCGAGATGCGCGACGAAACGCACGTCAGGCTTGTCGATGCCCATGCCGAAGGCGATCGTGGCGACCATGATGACGCCGTCCTCGCGGAGGAAGCGTGCCTGGTTCTCGCTGCGCGTCCGGGAGTCCAGCCCGGCGTGGTACGGAAGGGCCACGTGCCCGTTGGCGGCGAGGAACTCGGCGGTCTGCTCCACCGAGGCGCGGGTCAGGCAGTAGACGATGCCCGAGTCCCCGGCGTGCTCGGTGCGCAGCAGTTCCAGCAACTGGCGCCGCGGGTCGTTCTTCGGGACGATCCGGTACTGGATGTTGGGCCGGTCGAAGCTCGCCACGAAACGCCGGGCCTGGGCCAGGTCCAGCCGGGAGGCTATCTCGGCGCGGGTGGCCTGGGTCGCGGTGGCGGTCAGCGCGACCAGTGGCACCCCGGGGAACCGCTCACGCAGCACGGACAGGCCGAGGTAGTCGGGCCGGAAATCGTGCCCCCACTGGGACACGCAGTGCGCCTCGTCGATGGCGAACAGCGAGATGCGCCCCCGCTCCAGCAGCCGCAGCGCCGGCTCGGTGCACAGCCGCTCCGGTGCCACGTAAAGCAGGTCCAGCTCACCGGCGGCAAAGGCGTCCTCGACCAGGCGGCGGGCACCGATGTCCTGGGTGGAGTTGAGGAAGCCGGCCCGGACGCCGAGTCCGCGCAGCGCGTCCACCTGATCCTGCATGAGCGCGATCAGCGGCGAGACCACCACCCCGGTCCCGTCCCTGACCAGCGCCGGGATCTGGTAGCACAGCGACTTGCCGCCGCCGGTGGGCATCAGCACCAGCGCGTCCTGGCCGCCGGCCAGGTGCTCGATGATCTCCTGCTGGCTGCCCCGGAAGGTGTCGTAGCCGAAAACCCGGCGCAGCACGTCCGCGGGGTCGCTCAGCCGGGAACCGGCGAGGGGGGAGGCCACGTCAGCACTCTACGAGGATCCCGGGACAGCGGAGGGCCGTCACGCCTGCCCGGGGCGTGGCGGCCCTCACGAACTCCGGCCTGCGAGCTGAGCCGCACGGCCGTTGAGGTGTTCCACCAGTAGAACGGCCGCGGGGCGGCGCCGGTTCAGCGGCCGGCGGCGGGGGGCCGATGTGGCGGCATCACCACAGGTCGCCGCCGGTGAGCACGTAAATGAACGGCACCAGGGGGATGAGGACGAACAGCGCCCAGGCCACCTTGGCGCCACGGGATGTGTCGGTGCGGGACAGCAGGTCGATCCAGATGAGGATGACGGCGAGGGGATGGAGGAAGCAGAGGAGCAACTCGACGATCTTCTTCATGCCTCGAATATAGGGCGTGTCCCGTAGATCTATGCCGTCGCGAGCGGCCGCATGAAGGGGGATGGGGAGGCGGGTGGGGCATCGCAAGGCGGAGGAGGAGCCCATAGTGGTTCCATGGGCGACGACGACAACGCAGCGAGGCGCCCGTCCGGTGGCCGCGCAGCAGGCCGAATGATCTATGGGACATGCCCTGGGCGATGCCGGCATAGCCTGGTCGCTCCGACGCCACCGGGAGCCCGATGCCCACCGATGTACTGACCCTGCGGGCCCTGAACCGGGCCCTGCTCGCCAGGCAGATGCTGCTCCGGCCCGCCCCGCTCCCCGCGGGCCCGGGCCGGGCCGGGGCCGTGATCGCGATGGTGGAGCACCTGTGCGGCCTGCAGGCGCAGGCGCCCTTCCCGCCGTACTACGGGCTGTGGTCCCGGCTGGACGGTTTCCAGCCCGGTGACCTGGCCGAGTTGCTGGTGAGCCGGCAGGTGGTCCGGATCGCCCTGATGCGCTCGACGATCCACCTGGTCTCGGCCCGCGACTGCCTGGCGCTCCGCCCGCTGATCCAGCCGGTGCTGGACCGTGCCCTGCCCGCCATCTTCCGCGACCGGTTCGCCGGCCTGGACACCGCCGCCCTGGCCGCGGCGGGCCGGGCGCTGGTGGACGCCGAGCCCAGGACGTTCAGCGAACTCGGCGGGCTGCTGGCGCCGGACTGGCCCGGCCATTCCCCCAATGCGCTCGCCCAGGGCGTCCGCGCGCTGGTACCGCTCGTCCAGGTGCCGCCGCGTGCCGTGTGGGGCTCCGCCGGGCAGCCCAGGCACACCTCGGCGCAGGCCTGGCTCGGGGGCTCCCTGGACCCCAGCCCGCGGCCCGAGGTCCTCATCACGCGCTACCTCGGCGCGTTCGGCCCGGCCACCATCGCCGACGTGCAGACCTGGTCGGGGCTGACCCGGCTGGCCGAGGTGGTGAACCGGCTGCGGCCGGGCCTGCGCACGTTCCGCGACGAGCAGGGCAGGGAGCTTTTCGACCTGCCGGAGGCGCCGCGGCCCGGCCCCGATACCCCGGCACCGGTGCGGCTGGTCGCCGAGTTCGACAACCTCATCCTGTCCCACGCCGACCGCACCCGGGTGGTGAGCAGCGGCAACCGGCCGCGGCTGTCCTCCCTGAACGGCATCTTCCCCGGGACGGTGCTCGTGGACGGGTTCGTGGCCGGCATGTGGCGGCTCACCCGGTCCCGCCGGTCCGCGGTGCTCGCGGTGGAGCTGTTCGGCCCGGTGTCCCCCGGCGACCGCGACGCCATCGCCGCGGCGGGCGGGCGGCTACTCGGCTTCGCCGCGCGCCGGCGGCGACCACGAGCTCAGGTTCGCCCCCCTGGCCTGAGCCACCCGGCCACGCCAGGCCCCGGGCGTCCCGGCTCCGCCGGCGGGCCGGACACCGGCGGGCCGGACACCGGCGGGCCGCGCCCTACACCGCGGCGGCGTCCCCGGCAAGCTCGGCGTGCACCTGCCCGGCTTCGGGCGCGCCGAGTTCGGTGTACAGCGCAAGCGCCTCGCGCCGGTGCCGGTGCGCCCGGCGGGCATCGCCGGCCTGCTGGTAGCTGGTGGCCAGGCCGTGATGGGCGCGGGCCTGCTCGTATTTCTCCCCGGCCCGGACCGCGAGGCTGAGCGCGTCGGAGTACCTGGCCCGGGCGTCGGCGGGGCGCCCGGTGGCCAGGGACAGTTCCCCCATGCTGTTGAGCGCCATCGCCTGCCGGGACAGGTCGCCGGCCTCGCGGAGCAGGGCCAGCGCCTGCCGGAGGTGGCCGGAGGCCCTTTCGAAGCGGCCCTGCCGCAGGCTGACCACCCCGAGATTGACCAGCGTGTCGGCTTCGCTGGCCTGGTCGCCCATCTCGTGCAGCAGGGCCAGTGACGGGTACAGGTAGCGCGCGGCCTCTTCCAGCCGGTCCTGCCGCAGTGCGATCTCGCCGAGGTTGGCCAGCGCGCGCGCCTCCCCGACGCGGTCCCCGATCTCCCGGCAGAGGGCCAGCGACTCATCGAGGTGCCGGGTGGCCTCGGCGTACTGCCCGTGCCGCAGGGCCGCGAAGCCGAGGTTGCCCAGGGCGCGGGCCTGCCCGGGCCGGTCACCGGTCTCCCGGTGCAGGGCGAGGGACTCGGTGAGATGGTCCACGGCCTGCTGGGAGTGGCCCTGAAGCAGGGCGGCCAGGCCCAGGTTGGCCAGCGCGCGGGCCTGGCCCGGCCGGTCGCCGGTGTCGCGGTGCAGGGCCAGGGCCTGCCCGATGCTGGCGGCGCCCTGCGGATACCGGCCCAGCCGCAGGTCGATGGCGCCCAGGTTGTGCAGCGCGTTCGCCTCGGCCTCCCGGTCGCCGAGGTCGCGGGCCGCCTGGCCGGCGTGTGTGTGCACGGTGACCGCGTCCGCGAAGTGCCCCCACGTCTGGAAGTAGCGGTACAGCGTGGCGGCCAGCTGGACGGCGTGGCCGGGCCAGCCGTGCTCGGCCATGTGCGCGGTGACCGCCACCAGGTTCGCCCGTTCGGCATCCAGCCAGGCCCGGGCCCCGGTCTCGCCGGTGAGGTCGGGAATGGGGGAGCCCGGTGCCGGCACCCGCGGCCGGCGATGGCTTTCGGCGGGGAACAGGGTGTCCATCGCGGTCGCGGCCGCGTGCAGGTAGTAGTCGAACAGGCGGGTCAGCGCCTCTCGCTGCGCCCGCGCACCGTCGGCGGCGGCGAGTTCGCGGGCATAACCGCGCAGCAGATCGTGCATGCCGTACCTGACCGGCCCGCTGGCCTGGATCATGCACGCGCGCTCCAGCGCCGCAAGGACCTGGCCCGCGTGGCCGGCCGTCGTGGCGGACAGCGCCGCGGCCGCGTACCCCTCCAGGTCGGCCCCGGGGTGCAGCCCGGCCAGCCGGAAGGCACGGGCGGCGCCGGCATCGAGCTGCCGGTAGGACCACGAGAACGCGGCGCGGACGTCCGCGGCCGGATCACTGTCCACGCTGAACGCGTCCAGGTCCGGGCGCGCGGTCAGCTCGGCGGCTATCTCGCGGAGATAGAGGTCCGGCCGCATCGCGGCCCGCGCGGCGATGACCGACAGCGCGAGCGGGAGGCGGGCGCACGATTCGATGATCTGGGCCGTCGCCCGGGGGTGCGCGGCGAGCCGGTCCGCGCCGAGCCGCTGCTCCAGCAACTGGTCGGCCTCGCCGTCGGTCAGCACGTCGAGCAGGAGCGGGCGGGCGGCCTCCGTCGCCACCAGGCCGGTGAGCTGGTTCCGGCTGGTGACCACGACGCGGCAGGTGGGGGCGCCGGGCAGCAGCGGCCTGACCTGTGCCGCGTCCCTGGCGTTGTCCAGCAGCACCAGCATCCGCTTCCCGGCGAGCAGGCTCCGGTACAGGCCCAGCTGGGCATCGACGGTCTGGGGCCGCTGCTCGGCCGGGACGCCGAGGGAGTCCAGGAGCACACGCACGGCCTCGGCCGGTGGCACCGGAGTCCCGGACGGGTCGAAGCCGCGCAGGTTGACGAAGAGCTGCCCGTCGGGGAACGCCCCGGCTACCTGATGCGCCCAGTGCACCGCCAGCGCGGTCTTCCCGACCCCGGCCGTGCCGCCGATCGCCGTGATGACCGCGGTGCCGCCCGGCTGCTGCAGCACCTGGGACAGGGCGGCAAGCTGGTCGCGCCGCCCGACGAAGGCAGGCACGGCCGCGGGCAGGTGCGCCGCGACGACCCGTGCATGCCCGCCCGGCCTGGCGCCGGCCGGCCCGGTGCCGCCGGTGGCCGCGTCGGGAGCCAGCCGCCGGCCGGCCGCGGCGAGGAATGCGGCCCTGGCCTCGTCCCGCAGCCCCAGCGCGTCGGCCAGGCGGTGCAGCGAGTCCTGATACGGCCACTTGCTGGCGCCGCGCTCCAGGTTGCCGATCGTGCGGATGCTCAGCCCGGACCGCTCGGCCAGTTCCTGCTGCGACAGCCC
>CAVRXW010000059.1:0-11183 GCA_963725125.1 uncultured Actinomycetes bacterium | reverse complement strand
TGGCCTCCCTGCCAGCCCGGCCTTGTCCTTGGCGGGTCAGCCGAGGGCCTGGGCGGCGAGCGCCGCGGCCTCGCGGGCGCGGCCCAGGACAGGGTGACGCCGGCGCCGCCGTGGCCGTAGTTGTGCACCACGAGCGGGCCGAATCCGTGGCCGGCCCGGCCGCTGCCGTCCGGCCCCTGACCTGCGGACTCGGCCTCCAGCCGGACCCGCGGCCGGAACGGGCGCAGCCCGACGCGGTGGCGGAGCACCCGGGCGCCGTGCAGCCGCGGCTCGACGGCGGCGCAGTCGCGCAGGATGCGTTCGGCCACCGCCGGGACCGGCTCGGTGTTCCAGTCGCCGCCGACCTCGGTACCGCCGAGGACCACGGTGTCGCCGTGCGGGAACAGGTACACCAGTTCGGTGGTGTCATCGGGGAGGCCGATGAAGAACTCGCTGAGCCCGGGGTTCTCCACGATCACCACCTGGCCGCGGTACGGCTTCAGTGCCGGGTCCGGCAGCAGGTCGCGGGCCCCGGTTCCGGTGCAGTTGAGCACGACACGGGCGCCGTGCTCGGCGGCGGCGGCCGGCAGCGAGCGCACCGTGCCCGCCTGGATGCGCCCCCCAGCGGCCTCGAACCTGGCGCGCAGGTAGCCGAGGTAGGTCGGCATGTGCATCAGCGGCGCGGAGTACCGCCAGCCGCTGGCGAATCCGGCGGGCAGGTCCGTGGCGCGGCACGGCACGGCACCCCCGAGGTCGGCCAGCCAGCCCGGCGGCGCTGCCGGGTGGCTTTCCGGCGGCCCGGCCGGCGGCGGCACGCCGCGGGTCCCTTCCACGCCGGTCACGGTCCGCACCCCGGTCGCCGGGTCGGCGGCGAGTTCCCCCAGCACGGCCAGGGTCTCCCGGCCCCACCGCACGGTCCGGGCGCTTTCCTCGACCAGGTGCGGTCCCCAGATCGCCCCGGCGACCGACGAGGTGGTGTCCGCCGGGGGAGCGGCGGCACGGATAACCGCCCGGGCGCCGGACTCGGCCAGGCAGATCGCCGTGGTGAGCCCGATCACCCCGGCGCCTACCACAAGGACGTCACAATCGCTGTTCGGCACGGCACGACGGTAGCGCGTGCTCCCGGTGCGCCGTCCAGCGGCCGCGGCCGGCCGGCGGCCCGGGCACGCCCCCGGGCACGGCCGCCCCGGGCTTACGGGTAGGTGGCCGGGCGGCCGAAGGCCACACCGACCGTGAGCGGGTCGGTCACGGTGACGTCCGGCATGGCGGCGATGGCGTTGACGATCTGCTGCCAGTCGGAGTAGCAGTACCGCTCGTTGTCGTTGCTCCAGTGCAGCGCCGGGTTCGACGAGGTGCAGTCCCATTGGGTCGCGTTGTGCGTGTAGCTGGGGCTGCTGCCGGTGACCAGGATGTATGCCTGCAGCGTGAACCACTGGCCGGGCTGGAGCGCCTGGATCTTGGCGATGATCGCGCTCGGCTCGTCGTAGCGCAGATGGCCGCCGGCACCCACGGCGACGTTGTAGCACGGCGCGGTCTTGACATGGCAGGCGCCACCGTTGACCGCCTCGGTCTGCTGCCAGTACGGCGGGGTGGTGCCGGCCGAGGCGAGCGTCGTCCCCGACTTGTTGTAGGTCCGCCCCCAGGCGAAGCAGTTCGCCCCGTAATTGCCCTGCAGCGCGGACGGGGGAGTCTGCACACCTGGGTACGCGATGAGCCCGTGCCCGCCGGGCAGGCCGTGCGCGTCGAGGGCGGCCGCGGAACCGCAGGTTTGCGCGTACGACTGCGTCGGCGTCAGCTTGCCGAGCTGGGGCGGGTAGGTCGCGGTGTGCGACACGAACGACCAGCCGAAGTTCTCCGCGAGGCTGGCCGCGCCGGCCCACGACGCGGTGAGCGAGTCGCCGGAGTGCGTGCAGTTCGGGACAGTGGCCTGGGTCACGCCGGTGACCAGGGTGCCGGTGCCGGTGAGGCCCAGCGAGCGCAGATACGGCGCCACCACGGTGTTCAGGGGCGCGATCCCGCTGTCGTCGGGCACGCAGTTGTCGGCCGCGCCGATCTCGCTGCGCGAGAACAGCAGCGTCACGAAGGGACCGGAGGTGGCGGCCTGGCCGGTGCCGGCGGCCCGGCGCGGCCGCCGGGTGCGCCCGGCGGCATCGGCGCGCGCGGCGGCCCGGCCGGCCGGGCGGGCCGCCGCGTCCCCGGAGCCCGAGCCGGTGATCATCCGGAGCCGGTTGTTGCCGGAATCGGTCACCAGCACGTTGCCGCTGCCGTCCACCGCCACGCCCTGCGGGTAGTGCAGCGTGGCGCTGGCCGCGGGCCCGCCGTCGCCGGAGAAGCCCTGCGTGCCGGTGCCGGCGATCGTGTAGATGTCGCCGGTGGTCATCTGCTGGCCGTAGTACGTCCCGGCGCTGTCCGCCACGACCCGGACCCGGTTGTCGCTGTAGTCGGCGATGACCAGGTTCCCGCGCGGGTCCACCGCGACACTGTCCGGTACGGCCAGCGCGGCGCTGGTCGCCGGCCCGCCGTCGCCGGAGAAGCCCTGCGTGCCGGTGCCGGCGACGGTGTAGATGTCGCCGGCGGTCATGGACTGGCCGTAGAAGGTGCCGGTGCTCGCCGCGACCACCCGGATGACGTTGTTGCCGGTGTCGGCGATCACGACGTTGCCCGGCACCGTCGACGGTCACGCCCTGCGGGTCGTCGAGCTCGGCGCTGGTGGCCGGGCCGCCGTCGCCGGAGAAGCCCGTGCGTGCCGTCGCCGGCCACGGTGTAGATGTCGCCGGCGGTCATGGCCTGGCCGTAGAAGGTGCCGGTGCTCGCCGCGACCACCCGGATGCGTTGGTTGCCGGTGTCGGCGATGACCAGGTTGCCGGGCGCTGTCGACCGCGACACTGGCCGGGGCGTCGAGCCGGGCGCTGGCCGCCGGGCCGCCGTCGCCGGTGTACCCGGCGGTGCCGGTGCCGGCCACGGTGTAGATGTCGCCTGCGGTCATCGGCTGGCCGTAGAAGGTGCCGGTGCCACCGGCCACGACCCGGATCCGGTTGTTGCCGGTGTCGGCGATCACCAGGTTGCCCGCCGTGTCGGCCGCGACCCCTTCGGCGGCCTTAGAGCTTGGCCGCGGTCGCCGGGCCGCCGTCGCCGGCGAAGCCCGGGCGCCGGTGCCGGCGATCGTGTAGATGTCGCCTGCGGTCATGTGCCTGGCCGTAGAAGGTGCCGGTGGCACCGGCCACGACCCGGATCCGGTTGTTGCCGGTGTCGGCGATCACCACGTTCCCGTCGGTGTCCACCGCGACGCCGTAGGGCAGGCTGAGCCGGGTCGCGGCGGCCGGCCCGCCGTCGCCGACCAGGCCCGTGGGACTGCCCCCGGCCACGGTGTAGATGTCGCCTGCGGTCATGTGCGTGCCGTAGAACGTGCCGGTGCCGGCCGCGATCACCCGCACCCGGTTGTTGCCCGTGTCGGCGACCACGACGTTCCCGGACCCGTCGGCCGTCAGGGCCTGCGGGCCGTGGAGTTCGGCGTGGACGGCGGGGTTCCCGTCGCCGGTGTACCCGGCGGCGCCGGTGCCGGCGATCGTGTAGATGTCGCCGGCGGTCATGGGCTGGCCGTAGAAGCTGCCGGTGCCCGCCGCGACCACCCGGATCGCGCTGTTGCCGCTGTCCGCGATCAGCAGGTTGCCGGATCCGTCGACCGCCACCCCGCCCGGGACGTTGACCTGGGCGCTGGCCGCGGGACCGCCGTCGCCGGTGTACCCGGCGGTGCCGGTGCCGGCGATCGTGTAGATGTCGCCGGCGGTCATGGACTGGCCATAGAAGGTGCCGGTGCCGGCCGCGACCACCCGGATCGCGCTGTTGCCGGTGTCGGCGATGACCAGGTTCCCGGCACTGTCCACCGTGACGCCCTGCGGGCCGTCGAGCGTGGCGCTGGCCGCCGGGCCGCCGTCGCCGGTGTACCCGGCGGTGCCGGTGCCGGCCACGGTGTAGATGTCGCCGGCGGTCATGGGCTGGCCGTAGAAGGTGCCGGTGCTGGCCGCGACCACCCGGATCCGGTTGTCGAACGTGCTGGCGAGCACCAGGTTGCCCGCGGCGTCGACCGCCACGCCCGCCGGGTCGCTGAGCTGGGCGCTGGTCGCCGGACCGCCGTCACCGGAGAACCCGTAGCTCCCGGTTCCCGCGACCGTGTAGATGTCCCCGGCGGTCATGGGCTGGCCGTAGAACGTGCCGGTGCTTTCCGCGACCACCCGGATCCGGTCGTTCGCCACGTCGGCGAGGACCAGGTTGCCCGAGGGGTCCACGGCCACGGCGCAGGTGTCCACCGCGGTGCTGGCGGCCGGCACGCCGTCGCTGAACGGCCCGCTGGCTGCTGTGCCTGCCGGGGTGGTCAGCTTGCCGGACACCGTGCTGATGCTCCGCACGGTCCAGTTGTCGGCGACGAGAAGCTGTCCCTGGGTGGCGGAGACGCCGCACGGCGAACTGGCGGTGCCGGCGATCGGAGTGGACACGCCCAGGTTCACCGCCGTGCCCGCGGCCGGGCCGCCCACGCCCCCGGCGACCGTGGTGATCGTCCCCTGTGGCGCGGAGCCTGCCGTGCGGCCGCCTACTGCCGGCGCCGCGGCCGGGCGTGCCGCCGCGGCGGTCGGCCCGGCTCCGGCCAGCACCGTCATGCCCGCTGCCAAGGCGGCCGAGAAAAGGACCGCCGTACCGGCGGGCCCGAGACCGCGCAGGCGAACACGACACGCAATGCCCATGGGATGACCCCCCAGGTCGTCCGGTCCGGCAACTACGGTTCCGCCGGGAGCGTGAATCCCCCCGCTTGAGCGACGCCTGGGAGGAGCTCTTAGATGACAGCTTCGCTAGGTAAAGATGGTACTTTCCCTACTTTGCGATGGCGTCATCATGACTTTGCCGTCTTTGGCCGGGTTTCTCAATAGCCCGGCGTAGCCGTTGCAGGGCTATATGTAACCTGCTGCCAGAGGCATGGCCGGCCCGGCCCGCCCGGCGCCCGGCTGCCGGGGGAGCATGACCACCGACCCGATATCGTCCGCGCGGCTCCGCCTGGTCCCGCTCACGGTGGCCGACGCCGCCGAGATGGCGGGCGTGCTGAGCGGGGCGGCCCTGTACGCCTTCACCGGCGGTGCCCCGCCGGGCCTGGATGAGCTGCGCAGCCGGTATGCCAGGCAGGCAGCCGGCCGGTCACCGGACGGCGGCGAGGAATGGCACAACTGGATCCTGCGCCGCCAGCCCGGCGGGCAGGCGGTCGGTTACGTCCAGGCGACGATCACCGGCGCGGGGCGGCGTGCCGAGATCGCCTGGGTCGTCGGCCTGGAGTGGCAGGGGCACGGCTACGCCACCGAGGCGGCGCAGGCCCTGGTCGGCTGGCTGGATGACCGCGGGGTCGGCGTCATCCAGGCGCACATCCACCCGCGCCACGGCGCGTCCGCCGCCGTGGCCCGGCGTGCCGGGCTGCGGCCGTCCGGCGCCGTCGAGGACGGCGAGCAGCTATGGCTGCGGGACCGGCGCGCCGCACGATAACCGCCGCCGGGCCGGGGCGGTGCCGGCCGATGCCGGGCGGCAGGCCCTGGTCAGCCGCGGCGCGGCGGGCTACAGGTGGATCCGGCGGGTTCCGGCGCGGTGCCGGGCGGCCAGGCCGAGGTAGGTCTGCACCGCACGGTCGATCCGGTCCCGCTGGCGCAGCCCGGCGTCGGCCCGGATGGCGGCGGGCACGCCCACGGCCAGGGCACCCGCCGGGACCACCATGTCCTCGCGGATCAGCGCCGCCGCCGCGACCACGGCCCCGGCCGCCACCCGGGCCCGGTTCAGCACCAGGGCGCCGGAGCCGATCAGGCAGCCGTCCTCGACCACGCACCCTTCGAGGTGCGCCCGGTGCCCCACCACGCAGCCCGCGCCGATCACGGTCGGCCAGTCCCGGGTGGTGTGGATGATCGTGCCGTCCTGGATCGAGGTCCGTTCCCCGATCCGGATCAGCCCGTGGTCACCGCGGAGCACCGCGCCGGGCCACACCGACGACCCGGCGCCGAGTGCCACGTTCCCGATGACCACCGCGTCCGGGTGCACGAATGCCTCCGGGTCGATGGCGGGGACCTGGTCGTCGAGTGCGTAGATCGGCATGCCGTCACCTCCCGGGCGCAGCGAGCCGCTGTGCCACCACGTCACGCACCACGCCGCGCTGGATCTTGCCGGTCGCCGTCTTCGGCAGCGCGTCCAGGGCCAGCACCTGGCGGGGCCGCTTGAACGAGGCGAGCCCGTCCCGGCAGAACGCGATCAGCGCGCCGGCATCCAGTGGCTGCCCCGCCGCGGGCACCACGCACGCGACGACCTCCTCCAGCCCCGCGTCGTTCCGGTGGCCGACCACCGCGCACTCCGCGACCGCCGGGTGCTCCAGCAGGCGGCCTTCCACCTCCATCGGGGATACCCAGATGCCGCCCGCCTTGATCATGTCGTTGGACCGGCCCAGGCAGGTGTAGAAGCCGTCCGCCGAGCGGGTGTAGGTGTCACCGGTGCGCAGCCACTCGCCCTGGAACACCTCCCGGGTGGTGGTGGTGCGGCACCAGTAGCCGGTGGCGATGGAGTCGCCGCGCACCAGCAGGTGGCCCGGCTCATCGTCGGCGACCGGCGCGCCGGCGTCGTCCACCAAAGCGGCCTCGTAGCCGGGCACCACGGTGCCCGATGTCCCCGGGCGCACCGCGCCTGGCCGGTTGGAGATGAAGATGTGCAGTGCCTCGGTGGAGCCCAGGCCGTCGATGATGTCCACGCCGTAGCGGCCGGTGAACCGGCGGTAGATCTCGGCCGGCAGCGCCTCGCCCGCTGAGGTGGCGAGCCGGACGGTGGCGAACGCCTCCGCCGGGGCCCCGGCGTTCAGCAGCGCGGCGAAGAACGCCGGCCCGGCGAAGAACAGCGTGGGCCGGTCGGTGGCCAGCCGGTCCGCCGCCCCGGCGGGCGTCGCCCTGGCCGGATCCAGCACCGCGGTGGCACCGGCGGAGAACGGGAACAGCAGCGAGTTCCCCAGCCCGTAGGCGAAGAACAGCTTCGCGGCCGAATAGCACCGGTCGTCCTGCCTGATGCCCAGCACCTGGCGGGCGTAGGTCTCACAGACCCTGGCCACGCTGCCGTGGCGGTGCATGGCCGCCTTGGGCTTGCCGGTGGTCCCCGAGGTATACAGCCAGAACGCCGGTGAATCGAACCACGTGCCATACGCGGCGGCGGGGCCGGCCGCCTGCCCGGCCGCGAGCAGGTCCGCCCAGGCCCGGACGCTCACCCGGGAGCCGCCGGGCGCATCGCCGTCCGGGGCGCCCGGCTCGCCGGTGAGCACCAGCGTGCCCGCCTCGGGTGCCAGCTGCATGGCCGCGCGGGCCACGGCGGCGCACTCGGGGGTCGCCACCACCACCCGGGCCCGGCTGTCGGCCACCAGTTCGCCCAGTTCCTCCGCCCGGTACATGGTGGACACCGGCACCGGGATCGCGCCCATCCGCAGCAGCGCGCAGAACGTGATGACGGTCTCCGGCCGGTCGGTGGCCACCAGCAGCACCCGTTCCTCCGGCCGCACCCCCGACTCGGCGAACCCGGCCGCCAGCTCCGCGGCCCGCGCCGCCAGCTCGGCGTAGGTCAGCGAGCCCGCCGGCCCCGTCACGGCCAGCTGCCCGCCCAGGCCCGCCTGGACCTGCCGGTCGACGAGATATTCGCAGGCGTTGAACGACTCTGCCGACATGCCCGGTCCGATCAGCTAAGGGAATACGCCGGGACATATCCTCCACACGCCGCCGGCGCATCGTCAATGACCTGTGGCAGGTGAGGTGCTGGCCGGGGCGTTGGTTGACGCCGCCCGGCGCGCGGCGCGATCCTGTAACCGATTGCGACCGTCGGGCCGTGGTCACTCCAGCGGCAGCATCAGGCTGCGGAACGGGGAAGACGTGCACGGGCCCCGGCTCGATCCGTGGCCGCCGCACAGCGACGGCGGCGCGGCCGCCCGTGCCGCCGGCCTGATCGCCGTCGCCGAGGACCTCGCCTGCGAGTTCTCCCTGCGCCCGCTGCTGGAGCGGATCCTGCGCCGCTGCACGGAACTGCTCGGCTGCGACGCCGGGTCGATCTGCAGTGTGGACGAGGCGGCCGGCACCTACCGCAAAGAGGCCGACATCGGCGTGGCCTGCCAGTCCGGCCGGGTCTTCCCGCTGACCGAGGGGATGACCGGCGCCGTGGTGGCGCACCGCGGGCCGGTCTGGTTCGCCCGCTATTCCGACGTGCCCGGCGGCCACGTCGCGCCGGAGGAACGGGCGGCGCTGCGCGGGGTCATCGGGGTGCCGCTGGAATGGCGCGGCCGTATCATCGGCGCGTGCATCGTGTTCACCCGGGATGACGCGCGCACCTTCGGGCCCGACGACGCCGAACTGCTCAGCCTGTTCGCCAAGCACGCCGCGATCGCGCTGGCCAACGCCCGGATGCACGAGGCGGCCGAGGAACGGGCCAGGGCCGAAGCCGCGGCGGGGGAGCGCGACCGGCTGCTGGCCGAGGTGCATGACACGCTGGCCAAGCGGCTGGTCAGCATCCAGGTGCACCTGGACGCCGCCTGGCGCGAGGCCGGCCCGGAGGCGCCCGGGGCCGCGGGAATCGCGGAAGCCAGCGCGGCGGCCGGGGACGCCCTGGCCGAGGCGCGGCTGACGCTGCTCGGGCTGGCGGCCGCGCCGCTGGACGGGCAGCCGCTGGACGCGGCGCTGCGCGCCGAGGCGGCCTGGGCGGAGGGCATCGGCCGGCTGGAGGTGCGGCTGGTGACCGCAGGACCGCCGGTCCCGGTAGAGGCGCGGCTCGCCCGCGAGGTGCTCGGGGTGGCCAGGGAGGCGCTGGCCAACATCGTCCGGCACGCCCAGGCGCACAGCGTCCGGCTCGGGCTGCTGTACGAGGACGGCGCGGTGTCGCTGCTGGTGCAGGACGACGGCCAGGGCTTCGACCCGAAGTCCGGCTGGCAGGGCGAGCGTTACGGGCTGCGGGCCATGACCGGCCGGGCCAGGAATCTGGGCGCGACGATCGAGGTCGACTCGGTGCCGGGCTGGGGCACCCGGATCCGCGCCCGGTTCCCCTACCAGCGGGACCCGCAGCAGCCCGGGCGGCGGCTGCGGGTGCTGGTCGCGGCGGGCCGCCCGGTGCTCGGCGCGGGCCTGGCCCGCCTGCTCACCTGGACCGAACCGGGGATCGAGGTGGTCGGCGAGGTCGGCTCCGCGGCCGAGGCGGCGGAGGCGTGCGCGGCGCTGCGGCCCGACGTGGCCCTGGTGGACCTCGGCCTGACGGCCGGCGCGGGGCCGAGGGTGACCGGGCTGCTGCTGCGCCGCAGCCCGCAGCTTGCCGTGGTGGGGATCTGCGAGCCCGGGGACGACGAGCAGGTCGCTGCCGCGATGCGGGAAGGGGCGCGGGGCTGCGTGGCGGCCGGCGCGGACGGCCCGGAACTGGCCCGCGCCGTGGTCGCCGCCGGCCGCGGCCAGGCGATCCTGTCCGGTCCGGTGCTCCGGCAACTGCACCGCGGGCTGCGGGCCGAGGACGGCGACCCGGCACTGACCGAGCGGGAGCGCGAGGTCCGCGTCCTGATGGAGCAGGGCCTGCCCGACAAGATCATCGCCGAGCGGCTGGTGCTGTCGGTGAAGACGGTGGAGAAGCACGCCGGCTCGGTGCTGCGCAAGACCGGGGCCCGCAACCGCACCGAGCTTGCCGCGCTCGCCGGGCGCGCCCGGGCCAGGTAGCCCCTGCGCCCGGGGTAGGGGAATTCCTCCCCCGATTTGGGGGTTTCCACCGATCCGTTTGGCGCGCCCCGCGCATAGGTTCGCTGTGTCCCTGGTGAGGAGAGGCATGCCCGCCGTCCCGCTCAAGCAGATCGTCGACCGGGCGTTCGCCGAGCGCTACGGGGTGGCCGCGATCAACGTGGTCAACGACCTGACCATGGAGGCGGTGCTGGCCGCCGCGGTGGCCGAGCGCGCCCCGGTGATCATCCAGACCTCGGTCAAGACCGTCCGCTCCATCGGCCTGGACCTGTTGTTCGCCATGTGGCGGGAGATGACCGCCGGCATCGAGGTGCCGGTCAGCCTGCACCTGGACCACTGCCCGGACCGGGAGGTCCTCAGCGCGTGCCTGCGCAAGGGCTGGAACTCGGTGCTGTTCGACGCGTCCAGGCTGCCAGTCAAGGAGAACCAGCGGCAGACGGTGGAGGTGGTGGCCGAGGCCAGGTCCTACGGCGCGCACGTGGAGGGCGAGATCGAGTCCATCACCGGCGTGGAGGACGGCGTCGGCTCCGACGAGGTGGCCCAGCGCCAGTCCCTGCCGGTCGCGCTGGAGTTCATCAGGGCCACCGGCGTCGATGTGTTCGCCCCGGCGATCGGCAACGCGCACGGCGTGTACCGCGCCGAGCCGAAGCTGGATGCCCAGCGGGTCTCCGACATCGTCGCGGCCCAGCCGGTCCCGATCGCGCTGCACGGCGGCACGGGCCTGACCGACGCCCAGTTCTCCGACCTCATCGCGCGCGGCTGCGCCAAGGTGAACATCTCCACCGCGCTCAAGGTCGTCTTCATGAAGTCCAGCCTGGACTACCTGCGCCAGGCGCAGGAGCGCGACTCCTGGGATCCCCCGTCGCTGTTCGGCGCCACCCGGGCCGCGGTGACCCAGATGGCGGCCGACCACATGCGCCGCTTCGGCAGCGCGGGCAAGGCCTGGTGAGCCCGGCGTGGCCGACCGGGCGGCACGGGCCCTGATCTTCGATTGTGACGGGGTGCTGGCCGACACCGAGCGGTACGGGCACATGGTGGCGTTCAACCAGGTGTTCGCTGAGTTCGGGCTGCCGGTCAGGTGGAGCCCGGCGGACTACAAGGAAAAGCTGCGCATCGGCGGCGGCAAGGAACGCATGGCCAGCCTGCTCACGCCGGAGTTCGTCACGGCGGCCGGCCTGCCCGCCGACCCGGCGGGCCAGCAGAACATGCTGGCCACCTGGCACCGCCGCAAGACCGAGATCTACACCGGGCTGGTCGCGGCCGGGGCGGTTCCGCCGCGCCCGGGGATCGCCCGGGTGGCCGCCGCGGCGCTGGACGCGGGCTGGCGGCTGGCCGTCGCCTCGACCTCGGCGGAGGACTCGGTCACCGCGACCCTGGAGCGGGCCGTGGGGCCGGGCCGCTCCAGGCAGATCATGGTCTTCGCCGGCGACGTCGTCGCGCACAAGAAGCCCG
>CAVRXW010000058.1:0-65470 GCA_963725125.1 uncultured Actinomycetes bacterium | reverse complement strand
CTCGGCGGTATGGCAGGCGGGCCGTCGCGGCCATCGAGCATCCTCGCCATCGACCAGGGCACCTCGGCGACCAAGGCGCTGGTGGTCGGCCCGGCACGAGGTGCTGGGTCGGCCGAGGTCCCGTGCACCCGCGAGCGTGCCCGACGGCGGGGTCGAGCAGGACCCGGAGGAGCTGTTCCGGCTCGGTGATCGCGGCGGCCGCGCGCGCTGGCCAGGCCAGGGCCGGGTGCACGCGGTGGCGCTGGCCAACCAGGGTGAGACCGTGCTGGCCTGGGACCGTGGCCGGGCGGCCGCTCACCGCCGGCCATCGTTGGCAGCCCCGGGTCGGCGAGATACTGCGCCCGCCTTCCCGGCTCCGCCGACCGGCTGGCCGCGGCGACCGGGCTGCCGCTCGACCCGTACTTCGCCGCGCCGAAGATGACCTGGCTGCGCGAGAACCGCACCGCCGACGGCGTGGTCACCACCACCGACGCCTGGCTGCTGGCCCGGCTCGGCGCCGGGTACGTGACCGACGCGGCGACCGCGTCCCGCACGCTGCTGCTCGACCTGCAGACCGCGGACTGGTCCGCCGAGGCGTGCGCCGTGTTCGGGATCGACCCGGCGGACCTGCCCGAGGTCCGCGACTGCGCGGGGATAGTGGGGGAGACCACGGCGTTCGGCCCGGCGCTGCCGGTCGCCGGGCTGGCCGTCGACCAGCAGGCCGCGCTGCTCGCCGAGCGGTGCTTCGCCGCCGGCGACGCCAAGTGCACCTACGGCACCGGCGCGTTCCTGCTGGCCACCACCGGGCCGGAGCCGGTCAGGTCCACGGCCGGGCTGTCCGCCTCGGTCGCCTGGCGGCTGGGCGGAGCCGCCACGTACTGCCTCGACGGCCAGGTGTACACGGCCGGGGCGGCCATCCGCTGGCTCACCGATCTCGGGCTGGTGCCCGGGGCGGCGGGGCTGGACGCGGCCGGGGCCAGCGTGCCGGACTCCGGCGGGGCGGTGTTCGTGCCCGCCCTGGCCGGGCTCGGCGCGCCGTACTGGCGGCCGGACGCCCGCGGCGCGTTCCTCGGCCTGGGCCTGGGGGTCACCCGCGCGCACCTGGCCCGCGCCGTGGCCGAGGGCATCGCCGCGTCGGTGGCGCTGCTCGCCGCCTCGGTGGCCGCCGACACCGGTGCCCCGCTCGGCCGGCTCCGCGCCGACGGCGGCCTGACCCGGTCCCGGCTGCTGGTCCAGGCGCAGGCCGACCTGCTCCAGGCGCCGGTCGAGGTGAGCAGCTCGCCGGACGCTACCGCGCTGGGTGTGGCCGCGCTCGCCCGGCTGGGTACCGGGGAGCGCAGCGCGCTGGCTGAGGCGGTCGGCCCGGCTGAGGTGGAATGGGTCGCCGAGCCGGCGATCACCGCGGAGCAGGCAGCCGAACGACTTTCCGTGCATAACCTGGCTGTCCAGGCGGTGCTCGCCGCCCGGGGGACCGCACCACGGTGACCGGGGCCGCGGGAGCACCGGAGGGCCGGCCGGCCGAGGTGGCGGTCATCGGGGCCGGTGTGGTCGGGACGGCGATCGCCCGGGCGCTCGCCTGCCAGGACGTGTCCTGCGTGCTCATCGACGCGGCGAACGACGTGGGCACCGGGACCAGCAAGGCGAACACGGCGATCCTGCACACCGGTTTCGACGCGGTCCCCGGCAGCCTGGAGAGCCGGCTGCTGCGCCGGGGCTACGCCCTGCTGGGCGAGTACGCTCATCGCGCCGGGATACCGGTCGAGCGCACCGGGGCGTTGCTGGTCGCCTGGACCGCCGGGCAACTGGCGGACCTGCCCGCGATCGGGGACAAGGCCCGCCGCAACGGTGTCACCGACGTCCACCCGATCGGCCCCGGTGAGCTGTACCGGCGCGAGCCGCACCTCGGGCCGGGGGCGCTCGGCGCGCTGGCCATCCCCGGGGAGAGCATCATCTGCCCGTGGACCACCCCGCTGGCCTACGCCACCCAGGCGCTGGCCGCCGGGGCCCGGCTGCGGTTGCGCAGCCGGGTCACCGGGATCCGGCCCGGGGCCACGGAGCACCAGGTGGTCACGAGCACTGGCGTGGTGCGCTGCCGCTGGGTGGTGAACGCCGCCGGGCTGAACAGCGACGTCATCGACGCGATGATGGGCGGGGACCGGTTCACCATCTGCCCGCGGCGCGGCGAGCTGATCGTGTTCGACAAGCTGGCCCGGCCGCTGCTGTCGGAGATCCTGCTGCCGGTGCCCACGGCCAGGACCAAGGGTGTGCTGGTCGCGCCGACCGTGTACGGCAACGTGCTGCTCGGGCCGACCGCCGAGGACGTTCCCGACCGGGGCGACGTCGCCACCACCGCGGCGGGGCTTGCCGCGCTGATGGACGCCGGCCGCCGCATCCTGCCCGGCCTGGCCGCCGAGGAGGTCACCGCCAGCTACGCCGGGCTGCGGGCCGCGACCGCCGACCGCGACTACCAGATCTGGGTCGACGGCTCCCGGCGGTACGCGTGCGTGGCCGGGATCCGGTCCACCGGGCTGTCCGCGTCGCTGGGCATCGCCGAGTACGTCACCGGGCTGCTGGCCGATGCCGGGCTGCGCCTCGCGGGCCGCCCGGAACCGGACCCGCCGGTCATGCCGTACATCGGCCAGGCCGGGATCCGGCCGTATCAGGACGCCGCACGGATCGCCGCCGATCCGGAGTACGGCACGATCGTGTGCCACTGCGAACGGGTCACCCGGGGCGAGATCAGGGACGCGCTGGCAAGCCAGCTGCCGCCCGCCGACACCGACGCCCTGCGCCGCCGTACCCGGGTGCTCAACGGCCGCTGCCAGGGCTTCTACTGCGCCGCCACGGTGGCGGAACTGCTTGGCGGCGCCGGGTCTGTGGCGTCGGCCCAGGCGGGCGGGGGGTCCGGGGGGTCGCCCCCCTGTGCCAGCACGGCCAAGGCCCCCGCGACGGAGTCGCTGGGGCCGCAGGCCAGCGGGGGGTCGCTCCCCCGGGCTAGCACGGAGCCGGGATGAACGCGGACGTGCTCATCGTCGGGGCGGGGCCCGCCGGGCTGGCCGCCGCCGTGGAACTGCGGCGGCTCGGCGCCGGCAGCGTCCTGGTCGCGGACCGGGACGAGACGGCGGGCGGCATTCCCCGGCACAGCGCGCACACCGGGTTCGGCGCGCGGGATCTGCACCGGGTGCTGACCGGCCCGGCCTATGCACGCCAGTACGCGGACGCGGCGGCGGCCGCCGGGGCGGACATCCGGCTGGGCACCACGGTGACCGGCTGGGACGGCCCGCCGCCGGCCGGGGGGCCGTTCCGGGTCACGCTGACCAGCGCCGCCGGGGTGGACACCGTGGCCGCCGCGGCGGTGCTGCTGGCGACCGGCTGCCGGGAGCGGCCGCGGACGGCGCGCCTGGTCCCCGGCGACCGGCCGCCCGGGGTGATGACCACCGGCGAGTTGCAGCGCCGGGTGTACCTGGCCGGCCAGCGGCTGCCCGGCCGGGCGCTGGTCGTCGGCGCCGAGCACGTCAGCTTCTCCGCGATGGTCACCCTGGTGCACGCCGGGGCGCAGGTCGTGGCGCTGGTCACCGACCGGCCCCGGCACACCAGCTATGCCGCGTTCGCGCTCGCGGCGCAGTGGCGCTGGCACGTGCCGGTGTGGCCGGGCACCGTGGTGCGGCGGGTGGCCGGGCCGGGCCGGCTGGAGGGCGTGGAACTCGCCGACGCCCGCACCGGGGCGGCCCGGTTCGTGCCGTGCGGCCTGGTGGTGTTCACCGGCGACTGGATTCCCGACCACGAACTGGCCCGTGCGGCGGGCCTGGCCATGGACCCGGGCACCCGCGGCCCGGCCGTGGACACGGCGCTGGCGACCTCGGTGCCCGGCGTGTTCGCGGCCGGCAACCTGGTGCACGCCGCGGAGACGGCGGACATCGCCGCGCTCGGCGGCCGGCACGCGGCCCGCGGGATCGCGGCGTCCCTGCGGCGCGGGCCTGGATCAGCCACGGGACCCGTGCGCCTGCCGGTGACCGTGGCGCCGCCGCTGCTGTGGATCGCCCCGAACGTGCTGCGCGCCGGGGGCCCGGCTCCGCCGCGCGGGCGTTTCGTGCTGCGCAGCGACATCTTCGCCAGGCGGGCCCGGCTCGAAGTCTGGCAGGACGGGCGGCGGCTGGCCACCGGCGTTTCGTTCGGCATGCAACCTGACCGGCCGGTGCGGCTCGGCGCCTCCTGGACGGGACGGGCCGACCCCGGTGGCGGCCCGGTGACCGTGCGGCTGGCCTGACGCGCGCTCACGGAGCGCGGCAGATCGCGCCGGTGCCGGCGACGTTGCGCCAGCGTGCGCTGGCCCGGGCGCGTCATGCGGAGGTCCTTCAGGAAGAGCCGGGCGCCGGCGGCCATAATGACCGTCGTGGCAGAAGATTATGCGCCGGGCACGGGGCGGATCGCCGTGCTGGGACTGGGCACCATGGGCGCGGGCATGGCCCGCAGCCTGCTGCGGGGCGGGCTGCCGGTGGACGTGTGGAACCGGACCCCGGAACGGGCCGCCGCCCTCGCCGAAGCCGGCGCCGTGGCGCACACCGACCCGGCCAGTGCCGTCGCGCACGCCGCGGTGGTCATCACGATCCTGTCCGAAGCGGCGGCGACCCGGTCGGTGGCGCTGGACGCCGGGATGCTCGCGGCGATGGCACCCGGCGCGGTCTGGGCGCAGATGGGCACGATCGGAGTCGCCGCCACGGAGGAACTCGCGGGGCTGGTGGCCCGCCAGCGCCCCGACGTGCTGTTCGTCGACGCACCGGTGTCCGGCACCCGGGCCCCCGCCGAAGCGGGCGAACTGGTCATCCTGGCCTCCGGCCCGGAGCGGGCCAAGGTGCTGCTGGAACCGGCGTTCGGTGCGGTCGGGCGGGGCACCCGGTGGCTCGGCGAGGCCGGCGCGGGCAGCAGGCTCAAGGTGGTCATCAACACCTGGCTGATGTTCCTCATCGAGGGCGCGGCCGAGGTGATGGCGCTCGCCGACGCGGTCGGCGTGGACCGGTCCGAGGTCCTCGATCTGCTGGGCACCGGGCGGATGGCTGCGCCGGTGGCGGCCGGCAAGGCCCGCAAGATGGACAGCGGCGACGACTCCCCGGACTTCGCCCTGCAGTGGGCGGTCAAGGACCTCACCCTGGCCTTGGACGCCGCACCCGGCCGGTCGCTCGACGTGCTCACCGCGCTGCGGGACCGCTGGCAGCGGCTGGTCGACCAGGGCCTGGGCGACCTGGACATGAGCGCCGCCCGGCATGGCCTGTGATCTGATCTGCCGGTGTTCACCGACCGCGAATTTCATATGTGAGGGTGCACCGCAGACCTATTAGGACTTACGAATTCAAAGGTGACCTGCGGCTTCTCTAATTGCCGCGCTTGCTGGCCTGATCGCATTGGCATGGCTAGTGTTCTGTGCTGAGATTTTCCCTGGTCAGCCTCGTTCCCGGGAGCGAACCGGTCGGCGCGGCGGCCAGCGTGGTTCATTCTATCTAGAAAGCTGGGGGTCCAGGTGAGTCGCACATTCAAGCGAGGTCGAATGCCACGGCCATGGGCATTCGCCGCGATGGTAGGACTAGTCGTTTTTGTGGGCGTGGCCGGCCCCTGGTCGGGAGTCAGCGCCACCTCCACGGGCAAGCCGATTAGTTTGTCCAGCGTGTACTGGATCTTCTACAAAGAAGACTTCAATCACCTCAGCGCCGAGGCTCCTGACCTTATGAAGCAGGTAGCCGCTGGCCCAGGTACGTACGTGCTGGAACAACGTGTGGGCGGTACCCGCCTGCCCGCGAAGGTCATCCCCGTCCAGTACTTTTTCAGCAGTGCGAGCCTGCAGGCTGCCATCGATCAGCACAAGGTCATTCCTGGCGTGGAGGTCGTCGCCGACGACCTGGAGAACTTTGCGGTTACGCCCGCGGCCGAACGGAAGAATCCGATCCCGGCGCTGAGGGGATTCGGCGATGACGCGCATGCGCACGGCTACCGGTCCATCCTCATGCCGGGCCGCGACCTGATGCGGGTGCCGGGGGCGGTATGTTCCCAGCGACCGGGAACTACCATTTCCCAGGCGTACTTGCGCTGCGGCCTGCCGGCGGCGGCGGCTTACGCGCCGATCTACGTGATCCAGGCGGCGGCCGTCGAGACCAATCTCAGCGCCCTGCGGCAACTCGTGCAGGACGGCGCGGCGCAGGCACGCAAGGCTAACCCCCACGCGCTTGTCTTCGCGACGCTCAGCGTTTCGCCCAACGGCCTCGATGTTCCCGCTTCCGCGGTCGCCGTGGCGGCCGAGGCGATCCGGCAGTACGTCCAGGGGTTTTTTATCAACGACCTCCGGCCGTCCGACTCGCGCATGCTCGGCTTCTTGCGGGCGCTGAGCAAGCCCTGACCGTGTGCTGCCGCCGTGCCGGGCAGCGCAGTCGTACCGGTTGTCTACCCTGGAGCGTGTGACTCATCAAGATGTCGAGCAGGAGCAGGCCTACGTCTCCATGCTCTACGGGCATCTTGATGAGCTCCGGGAGCGCGCCTCCGGGCGGCTGGCCCAGACGCTGCGGCAGGCCGGCGGCACCCCGCAGGCACGCACCGAGCGGGACGTCATGGTGGGCATGTACACCCAGCGGATAGCCCAGCTCGACGGGGCCGAGAGCGGGCTGTGTTTCGGCCGGATCGACTCCGAGGACGGGGATCCGCGCTACATCGGCCGTCTCGGCATCCGCGACGAGGACGCCGACTACAAGCCGCTGCTGCTGGACTGGCGCGCCCCGGCCGCACGGCCGTTCTACCTCGCGACCCCGGTGTCGCCGGAAGGGGTCCGGCGGCGGCGCCACATCAAGACCGTGGGCCGTGAGGTCACCCGGCTGGACGACGAGGTGCTCGACCTCGCCGCGGCCGGGCAGTCCGGCCCGACCAGCGGGCTGAACGGCGAGGCGGCCCTGCTCGCCGCGCTGAACGCCAGCCGCACCGGCCAGATGACCGACATCGTTGAGACGATCCAGGTCGAGCAGGACTGGATCATCCGGGCACCGCACAAGGGCGTGCTGGTGGTCCAGGGCGGCCCGGGCACCGGGAAGACGGCCGTGGCATTGCACCGCGCCGCCTTCCTGCTGTACACCCACCGGGAGCAGCTGGCGCGCCGGGTGGTCCTGGTGATCGGCCCCAGTCCGACGTTCCTGCGTTACGTGGGGCAGGTGCTGCCGTCGCTGGGGGAGACCTCGGTGCTGCTGTCCACCATCGCGGACCTGTACCCGGGCATCACCGCGCGGCGCGAGGAGCCGGTGTCCACCGCGCGGCTGAAGGGCCGCCTGGCGATGGCCGAGGTGATCGCGGCCGCGGTGCGGGACCGGCAGGGACCGGCTACCGGCGGCCTCGAGGTCACCTTCGAGCGGGACACGCTGCGCCTGGACCGGCGCACCTGCGTCCGGATCCGGGACCGGGCCCGCCGGGCCCGGCTGGCACATAACCAGGCCCGGCCGCTGGCTCACCGGCTGCTGATCGACGCGCTCGCCCGGCAGGTGGCCGACAAGATCGGCTACGACATCCTGGGCGGCGGCAACCTGCTCAGCGAGGAAGACGTCGCCGGAATCCGGCAGGAGCTGCGTGAGACCCGCGAGGTCCGGATCGCGCTGGAGGAGTTCTGGCCGGCGCTGACCCCGCAGCGCCTGCTGGGCGACCTGTTCGGGGCCAAGGAGCGGCTGGAGGCGGCCGCCCCGGGGCTGGAAGCGGCCGAATGGGACGCGCTGCTGCGCGAGGCCGAAGGCGGGTGGACCGCCGCGGACGTGCCGCTGCTGGACGAGGCGGCGGAACTGCTCGGCGAGGACGACCGGACCGTGCGCGAGCGGGCCCGGAAGGAACGGCGCAAGCGGATCGCCTACGCGCGCGGCGTGCTGGACCTGGCGTACGGATCGCGGTCGGTGGATCTGGACCTGAACCCCGAGGAGGAGGCCGAGATCCTCTCGGCCTACGACATCCTCGACGCCGAACGGCTGGCCGAACGGTACGAGGAGGACGACGACCGGACCGCCGTGGAGCGCGCGGCGGCCGACCGGACCTGGGCGTTCGGGCACATCGTGGTGGACGAGGCGCAGGAGCTGTCCCCGATGGCGTGGCGGATGCTCATGCGGCGCTGCCCGTCCCGGTCGATGACCATCGTCGGGGACATGGCCCAGGCCAGCGAACTGGGCGGCGGCTCATCCTGGCAGCAGGTGCTCGGCCCGAACCTGGGGGACCGGTACCGGATGGAGCGCCTGACCATCAACTACCGGACTCCGGCCGAGATCGCCGAGGTGGCCGCCGACGTGCTGGAGGCCATCGACCCTGAACTGCACCCGCCGCGCCCGGTGCGGGAAACGGGGATCTCGCCGTGGCAGGCCCAGTCGCCGCCCGGGGAACTGGGCGCGCTCCTCGGCGAGCTGACCCGTGAGGAATCGGCCGCGATCGGGGCGGGCAACCTGGCCGTCATCGTGCCCGCCGACCGCCTCGACGAACTGACCCGTGCGGTCGGGGTCTGCGTCCCGGACGTGGTGCTGGAGGATGCGTCCCTGGACCGGCCCGTGGTGGTGCTCAGCGTCAAGCAGGCACGGGGGCTGGAGTTCGACTCGGTCCTGGTCGCGGATCCCGCGCGGATCGTGGCCGACTCGGAGTCCGGCCTCAACGACCTCTACGTCGCCATCACCCGCGCCACCCAGCGCCTGGGCGTAATCCACGAAGGCGACCTGCCCCAGGCCCTGTCCCGCCTGCGCCCCCTGTAACCGCCCCTCAGCCCTCCCGGCCCCACTTCTCCCGAAACCGTTCAATCAACGCCTGAGCCTCGGCCGCACTTATTTCAACCAGATCGGCGCCCATCTCTTCGCCGCGCTCCCACTCATAGATTGCGGAGTCGCGCGTCCAAGTGAAGTCCCGCCGGAGGGTTTCATCTAGACGTCCCTGGGGTGTCGGCGTGCGCCGGGCGAGCCCGGAGGGCTGGGCGGGAGTGTCACCGGCGCGCAGGATCGCGTAGTACACGATGTTCTCTGTCAAGCTCCTACCTGCCGTTCCTTCTTGTATGGCTCGATTTCCAGAGCGCCTGGAGGCACGCGTATCTCACTGGATACCTGTCGCTGGTAAGCACGCAGCCGTTCAATTTCCTCGACCGAGGTTCCTGGCGCCTGGATTTTCTCATAGGCTTCATGGGTCTTCTGTTTGGCATCCCAGCTTTCTTCTGTGTGGAATTGAACTTCAAACCTGACATCAGAGGATGTCTCTCGCCACTGGCTGTTGACTCCCTTGTATTGGTCCGAATCCCAGCTTGGCTTAGTCTCGATCCGCTCGTACCCTGCGTCCGCCAGTCGTTCATGGCCAGCTGCTACGCCTTCCGTATAATATTCGAAGTCAAATACGAGTGTATATCTGATCCCGTCGGGGATACTGGCGGCTAACGCACTGGGATCAGTTCCTGGATAGCGCTCAATGAGCCTGGCAAACTTCTCCTTGAAGCGGTCGGGGTCTTTGAGAGCGTACTTCTCAGTACGTTCTACGAGATGGCCATGATCAAGCTGAGTCTCTATACGTCGCATGGCGGGTGTAAGTCCTCGGTCACCGTAACCGCCGTCCACCTCGCGTCCCTCGATGTCGCGGCATCTGGCGATTGCCTGATCACCTATGAGGGACCTTTCTGGGCTGAGTTTCTGCCCCTTCCAGCTCCAGGAGCCGTCGGGAGCGGTACGGGCCTGGTCGGTTGCAGGTAAGTCTGGGTCTTCGGGGAGGGGGAGTTCGTACTCGGACAGGTCAGGGGGCGGGGGCTTGCGGGAGCCGTCGTCGCGGTAGGGGGACGAGGGGTGGCCAACGGGAAGGCGTTCTAGCCGTGCAGGCAAATCGGCCTGCTCTGGCTGAGTTTCTTGCGGCATGTCGGCTTGCTGGGCCTGCCATTGATCCGCTGCCCGATCTTGAGCCACCCGGCTCAGCCCTCCCGGCTCCACTTCTCCCGAAACCGCTCGATCAGATCCAAGGCGTCAGCCTCACTGATTTCAACTAGATCGGCACCCACGTCACCGGATTCCCATTCGATGATCGCTGCATCTCGCCGCCAAGTCAGATCGCGTCGCAGGGCCTCGTCGATCGGACCGTCAGTACTCGTAACCCGACGAGCAAGGCCGGAAGGGTTCTGAGGTGTACGACCAGACCCCACAATGGCATAGTATCTGACCGCGTCTCCCATAATTTACCTGCCCTCTTTTCGGTACTCTGGAATATCGGGTGCCCCATGCGGTACCTCGACGGCTCGTGATATTTGCTTCTGATATTCGCGTAGGATTCTAACCTCAGCCGGTGGTGTTCTGGGATCCTTTATCCTTTCGTAAGCTCTATGTGTCTCTTGTTTCGCGTCCCAGCTTTCTTGCGTATGGAATTGAATTTCGAACCGCTTTCCACTGACTGGATCGAGCCAGCGACTGTTAATTCCTTTGTATTCTTCGCTACTCCAGCTGTTCCGTCGAACCTCTAGTTCATATCCGGCTGCCTCTATCTTTCCTTCCGCATCCCAGAAGCTGTCGCTGTAGGATTCGGCGGAGGAGATAAAGGTATATCGGATTGCGTCGTGTATTTCGTTCGCTAGCTCAAGGCAAGATTTATCAGGATTTCGGGCCATGGCATCAGCGAGCTTTTCCTTGAAGCGGTCAGGCTCTTTTAGTGCGAACCTCTCCGTGTCTTGGACGAGGTGACCGTGATCGAGTTGAGCTTCGATGCGGCGCATGGCTGGGGTGAGGCCATGTTCGCCGTAGTTGCCATTGCTGTCGCGTCCCTCCGCTATGCGGCTTTCGGCGAGAACCTCATCCCCCGTCCGCGACTCATGAGGTGACAGGTGGCTGCCCTTCCAGTCCCAGGAGCCGTCGGGGGCGGAGCGGGGCTGGTCGGGTAAGTCTGGGTCGGCGGGGGACTCGGGGTCGTCGGGGAGAGGGAGCTCGTACTCGGTGAGATCTGGCGGTGGGGTCTTGCGAGAACCGTCGTCGCGGTAGGGGGACGAGGGGTGGTTGAGGGGGAGTCGTTCTAGACGAGCCTGCAGGTCATCCGGGCGCACTTGGGCGTCATGCGGGTTGTCGGCGGCGTATGGGCGTGCCTGGTCAGGGATTCGTCCCTGCTCGGCCAGATGGTCCTGGGACCCCGTCATGGCACTGCCTTCCGCACGTTCGGTGACCGCGTCATCGTAACCGGCTACCGAGCCACCTGTCGGCTCCACGCGATTGGCGAGGGACTGCGATGCCGTCAGTGATTCAAGGGCACCGGCGATAGTGGTCACGGCAGTAGCCGACGTGCCATTGAGACCGGCCCAGTAACGAAGCTCGGTGTATCCGTCCTCATCAACGATCACTTGGATATCGCGGTGACTTAGCGAGTGCAAGGTCGCGGTGAGGTCCGTCCCGGCCCGTGTCCGGTGTATCCGGGTTATCAGGCCGAGCCGGGTAAGCCCGGCGGCGATCTGATGGAGGCGAACGGCTCGCACGCTCCGTGGCTCGTCGGAGGTCATGGATGCTCTTGGATCAAGCTGGGGTGGCGGCCACCAGTCATGACGTGCCGGATGCGGACGTGGAGTTGGCCAGGGCAGTACGCAGCTCGGCCAGGTCGGCGGTGACCAGGGTGTGTGGGCTGGTCCCGGGGTGGCGGCAGACGGCGACTAACCGAATGCTGGCACCCATGGGCTCTTGCCATATCCGGTAACCAGGGAAGTCTTGTTGGAGGTCAGACAGCTCCCGTTGGCGAGCGTGGTGTTCATCGACATCGATCATGGCACCCATACTATCCCAGGCAACCTAGGGTACCCAAGGTGCCTGAGGAGCCCCTGAGTCCCATGTCTGCCAGGGGATACCTACGCTGGCCAGGTGACTGTTGATCATCTCACCGGCGAGCCTGCCTACCTGCAGCTCGCCAGAATCCTGCGCGAGATGATCACCTCAGGCCAGGTAGCACCGCGCCAGCCGATGCCGTCGATCAAGAGCATCACCCAGCAATATGGGGTCGCCAAAGGGACCGCCGAGAAAGCGCTTGGGGTACTACGAGACGAAGGCTTGGTCGTAACCGTCCCCGGCCGTGGCATCTACGTGATCGACCGCTGATCACCAGAGTTGGCGCATGCCAGAAATCGCCGGTCAGATCGTCAATTTGACTGTCAGCGATGTTGGCCGGAGCGCGGCTTGGTACTGCGAACTGCTTGGCAAGGAGGAAATCAGCCGCTCCACCACCAGGTTCAGAAGCAGGCCGATCCACCAGGCAACGTCTGGCCATGAACAGAACTGATCCCCGGAAGGGCTCGGCCGAATCGGAATGTCGCCGGCTGGTGGCACGGTGGCAGGCATGAGTCCTGGGAGGCAGTATGAGTGCTGTGACCCTCACCGACGCCTGGCCGAAGCCGGGGGAACCGTTCACGGTCAGCGATCTCGACCGGATGCCCGACGACGGGCACCGTTATGAGTTGCTTGACGGGACGCTGATCGTGAGCCCCGCGCCCGGGCCGCCGCACCAGCGCGTGGCCGCTGTCCTGGTGGTCCTCCTGGAGTTGGCTTGCCCTGAGGAGCTTGTCGTCTTCCCGAACGTCGGCGTGCGTATCGGGCCACGGAGCGCACTTGAGCCTGACGTCGTGGTCGCGCGACCCTCTGATGTGAGCGGCGCCCGCCTGGCCCGGCCGCCGCTGCTGGTGGCGGAGATCCTGTCACCGGACTCGGCTCTGCGCGATCTCAACCTCAAGAAGGCCGCCTACGAGCGGTTCGGCATTCCCTCGTACTGGGTCATCGACCCTGACCTGGAACAGCCCAGCCTTCGCACGTTCGATCTGGTGCGTGGCGAGTACCGCGAGACCGGTCAAGCGGCAGGGGACACGCCGTTCCGTGCCGACCGGCCTTTCCCGGTCGAGATCGTCCCCTCCCGCCTGGTGGCCAAGCTGCGCATGCGGTAGGCGGCCCGGCGGCCATCCGTGATCATGAGATTGGTGGCGCTGTGGCCAGGAAGGCTCAGTAAAGCCTCTATTCGTTCCCCGACTGCCGGAGGCTCCCAGCCCGTACGGCGGGTTCGATAAGTGCTAAATGGCCTCAAGCAGTCGGCCGAGCTGTTCCCGCGTCGCGTCGTCAGCCTCGTCAAGGATCCGCTGAGCATCGGCCACGGCCTGCCGGGCTTTGAGCACCTCGTCAGCCAACCGGATTGGTTCAGGTGACACTTCCACCGCCAGGTTCAGATGCTCGCTGATCCACCAGGCAACGTCCGGCCATGACCAGAACCGCTCACCAGAAGGGCTCCGCCACGCTGGTGATGGGAAGCCGCCGGGGCCGCGCTTGCCAGCCGCCCACAACCGCGCAGCCTCTCGTGAGCGTCGTGCTCGGTGCGCGATGTCCAGCAGTGACACGAGGTCTTCGCGCCCAGCGCCGGTAACTCTCAGGCCCGGGATGCTTTCCACGTCACGCACGGCGGAGACGATTGCTTTGACCCATCCGTCCGCGTCCCGGGTGAACTCAATCTCCGTACCGCCAGGTCCGGTCATGATCGAGCCGTCGTGGAAGACCCCATACAAGGCATCTGCCTGCGCTTCGCTGACCTCCTGGTCTAGCCGCAATGTGAACTCAAACGTTGGCATCTCATGTGTCCCTTCGCCTGCTGCCGGCAAATGGCCGCTATCGCTCCTCGTGCTCGTGCTGCCTGATGAAGCGGCGGATCTTGTTGGCCTCGTTGCCCTGACTCCGAGGCGTCGAATCCACGTAGTACCTGCGCGGCTGCACTGCGCAATCGGCATTCGCGCAGTCGATGTAACCCCCAGCTACGGCCGTGTGCTCCAGGGGTGTCTTTGATCCGCAGCCCTGCCGAGGCGGCCTCATCTAACGCGCGACGGACCTCCGCTTGGCGGTGAGACCATCTGGTCATGTTGTGATGATACAACAAAGTTGTACATAACCAACATGTGCTCAGGGCTCAGCTAGGCGAAGGCTGGGCGGCGCGGTAGCGCAGGCCGTCCACGAGCAGGTCGAGGATGCGGCGGGCCTGGTCCGGCTGTGCCTGGTTCGCGGTCACCATGGAAATCCCGCTCAGGCTGGTCAGGACATCGGATGGCGCTATGTCGGAGCGCAGCGTCCCGGCCGCCACCCCGGCTTCCAGCAGCGCCGTGACCGCGGCGAGCAGCCGGTCGCGGCTTTCCGCGAACGGGTTGCCGCCGGACGCGATGACCGCGCGCAGCGCGTCGGCCATCCCGTGCTTCGTGGTCATGTAGTCCACGAACCGGTCCATCCAGATGCGCATCGCCTGGTCCGGCGGCTCGGCCGCCAGCAACTCGGGTACCACGTCGCAGAGCCGGGCGAGTTCGCTGCGGTAGGCGGCCTCGACCAGCGCCTCACGGGTGGGGAAGTGCCGGTACAGCGTGCCGATGCCGACACCGGCGTCCCTGGCGATCGCCTCCAGCGTCACCTCGGGCCCGCCACGGGAGAACGCACGCACGGCGGCATCGAGCAGCTTGTCCCGGTTGCGCTGGGCGTCGGCGCGCAGCGACCGGGCGCCGGTTGCCGCCACGGGTCCTCCAGTTTGCTAAACGGAGGTCCCTCCGGTTAGGCTGAATCAACCGGAGGTGCCTCCGGTTCAATGCTACTACGGACGGGACCACCATGACCGGACACACGCCCATCGCCACCCCGTTCACCGCAGAGTCCACCGCCGCCGAGGTCATCGAGGGCATCGATC
This sequence comes from uncultured Actinomycetes bacterium, assembly GCA_963725125.1. GTDB lineage: Bacteria > Actinomycetota > Actinomycetes > Streptosporangiales > Streptosporangiaceae > DASXKD01. The sequence continues at coordinate 50,812 of CAVRXW010000058.1, read as the reverse complement.
TCACCGGTCGCCGGGCCATCGTGACCGGCGGGGCGTCCGGTATCGGGATCGAGACCGCGCGGGCGCTGGCGGGCGCCGGGGCCGAGGTGACCCTGGCCGTCCGCAACCTCGCGGCGGGGGAGCGGACCGCCGACGACATCATCGCGGCCACGGATAACAAGCAGGTCATGGTCGCGCCGCTGGACCTCGCCGACCGGGCCTCGGTCGCGGCGTTCACCGCCGCCTGGGAGGGGCCGCTGCACATCCTGGTCAACAACGCCGGGGTCATGGCGTGCCCGGAGGCGCGCACGGCCGAGGGCTGGGAGCTGCAGTTCGCCACCAACCACCTCGGTCACTTCGGCCTGGCCACGGGCCTGCACCGGGCGCTCGCCGCGGCGGGCGGGGCCCGGGTCGCCTCGGTCAGCTCGTCGGCGCACCTGCGCTCGCCGGTGGTGTTCGACGACATCCACTTCCGCGCCCGCGACTACGAGCCGTGGGCGGCCTACGGGCAGTCCAAGACGGCGAACGTGCTGTTCGCCGTGGCGGCGGCCAGGCGGTGGGCGGGCGACGGCATCACCGTCAACGCGCTGATGCCCGGCGGGATCCGCACCGGCCTGCAGCGCTATGTCACCGACGCCGAGCTGGACAGGCTGCGCGCCCAGGCCGGCAGCGAGCAGCCCAAGTGGAAGACGCCGGAGCAAGGTGCGGCCACGTCGGTCCTGGTGGTGACGTCACCGCTGCTCGAGGGCGTCGGCGGCAGGTACTTCGAGGACTGCAACGAGGCGGAGCCGAACCAGCCGGGCAGCCGGCGCGGCGTCGCCGCGTACGCGCTGGACCCCGACGCGGCGGCGCTGCTGTGGCAGGTCTCCCTCGACATGCTGGCCGCATAGCAGGCCCTCCGAAGGGATACCGCGCGCGAGCGGCGGCAGCCCGGGCCGGGCTATGCGTGCGGGTGCTGGAACTGAGTCTGTGGCGCCGCGGTCCAGATGACCCAGGCCGTCCACGACTGCGCCGTGTCGGTGCTCGGGATCTTCGACGGGCCGGTGAGGTAGAAGCCCTCACGCTGGGAGTTGCCCCGCGAGGCGTAGCAGCCGCCGGCCGGCCGGAAGTTCCAGTCGCACACGTTGTTCCCGGTGATCTGCATCGGCCGCCCGGTCTGCGCGCTGAAGTTCCGCACCGTGTACTGGTTGTAGCCGGGCAGCCCGTTCTTGCCGGTACATGCGACCGCCTTGTGCCCGGCGCTGCTGCACGGGCGCCACGGGGTGCCGACGTCGTTGCTGTTGGGCATGGCCCACCCGGCGTGCACGAGCACGAATCCCTGCATGCCGTTGTAGGTGATCGTGACGGGGTCCTTGCCCTTCAGCCGGTCCCCGACCGCGCAGGTGCCGTTCGGGAACCCCATCGCGCCATTGGAGCGGTTGGGGTAGACCCCGCGGTGGTAGCTGCCGCAGGTCACCGTCGTCGGCGACACGGTGATGGTGCGGTAGGTCTGCATGGTGTTGAGCGAGATCGCGGTACTGCCGCTGTGCCCGTGGGCCGGCGGGTCCTTGGCGGTGACCACCTTGCCCACGTGGATGACCAGGAAGCCCCCGATCACGATCGCGGCGATCACCAGCAGGCTACGCATGCGTGCCTCCGTATTCGTCGGCGGTGCCGTAACCGGCCGCCTTGCGCTCCATCCGGACCCGGATCCCGGACCTGCGCACGGCCAGCAGCACGGCCGCGAGCAGGATCACGATGAGCAGGGCCCAGAGGGTCTGGGTGAACACCGACCACCAGAACCCCGGCGCCGTACCCGGCGCCACCCGGAACTCCAGCAGGGTCGCGGCCGCCGCGCCCAGGCTGGCGGGGCCCGCGGAGCGGTGGGCGGCGCTGGAGCCGGTGGCCACGATGTCGCTCAGGTACGCGCCCGGCTTGGCGCCGGCGGGCACAACCAGCTCCACCGAGACCCGCATGGCATGCTTCGGCGCGAGCCGCACGACCGGCGCGCCGAACTGGATCCACGAGCGCGGGACCGGCCCGCCCGGCCCTTTGGAGAGGCGCTGCACGCTCAGCCGGATCGACTCGGGGCGGGTCCCGGCATTGACCACGGACACCCCGGGCAGGGCAACGCTCTGACCCGGGTGCGCCGCGCCGGGCAGCCGCACCGCGCCTGCCTGGATGCCGACCCCCACGCTCGCCTGCGCGGCCTGCGGGACGGCCACGAGGGCGCCGGCGAGCACGGCCGGCGCCAACGTGCCTAATAGACCCCGCAGGTGCATGAGCCCGCCTCGCGTTCCGCTTGTCTCACCCGGAAACCGATGTCCCGTCAACGGCCGAGATACCCCGGACGCCTCCCTGCATACATGTGTTACGGATTGTCAGGCTGTGATCGTGAATGGTCAAGGCCCAGGCGGGGCAGTGGGAACGGGCGAAGGTGCCGCAAGCCGGGCGATTTAGCTTGACGTCGAGAGACTGTGCTCCTACGGTGGAAGCAGATAGCTCGACATCAAGATACTCCCTGGCGCGGGCAAGGCGGCGGGCGCGGCGGCGGAGGCCCGGGACCACTTCCGCCGCGGCTCTGCGGCAGGATGCAAGGGACACCGCGGGAAGAGCACCTCAGTCGGAGGAGGCGAGCGACGCCATGACGGCGAACAGCTTCGGGAGCCGGGCCACGCTGCGGACCGGCGGGACCGATCACGTGATCTACCGGCTGGACGCGGTCAAGGGGGCGGACAGCCTTCCGTTCAGCCTCAAGGTCCTGCTGGAGAACCTGCTGCGCAACGAGGACGGGCGGCAGGTCACCGCGGACCACGTCACCGCCCTCGCCGAGTGGGATCCCGCCGCCGAGCCCGCGACCGAGATCCAGTTCACCCCGGCGCGGGTCATCCTCCAGGACCTGACCGGCGTGCCCGCCGTGGTCGACCTGGCCACCATGCGCGAGGCCATGCGCGACCTGGGCGGCGACCCGGCCAAGATCAACCCGCTGGTCCCGGCCGAGCTGGTCATCGACCACTCGGTGGTGGCGGACGTGTTCGGCCGCCCGGACGCGTTCGACCGCAACGTCGACCTGGAGTTCCATCGCAACCGGGAGCGGTTCGCGTTCCTGCGCTGGGGGCAGCAGGCGTTCAGCCGGTTCAAGGTCGTGCCGCCGGGCACCGGCATCGTGCACCAGGTCAACATCGAGCACCTGGCCCGGGTCGTGATGACCCAGACGGCACCACCTACCCGGACACCTGCGTCGGCACCGACTCGCACACCACCATGCAGAACGGCCTCGGCGTGCTGGGCTGGGGCGTCGGCGGCATCGAGGCCGAGGCGGCCATGCTCGGCCAGCCGATCAGCATGCTCATCCCCAAGGTGGTCGGGTTCCGGCTGACCGGCGAGCTGCCCGACGGCACCACCGCCACCGACCTGGTGCTCACCATCACCGAGATACTGCGGCGGCACGGCGTGGTCGGCAAGTTCGTCGAGTTCCACGGCGACGGGGTGGCCGCGGTGCCGGTGGCCAACCGGGCCACGATCGGCAACATGAGCCCCGAGTTCGGCTCCACCTGCGCCATCTTCCCGATCGACGAGGAGACGCTGACCTACCTGCGGCTCACCGGCCGACCGGCGGACCGGGTCGCGCTGATCGAGGCGTACGCCAGGGAGCAGGGCCTGTGGCACGAGCCCCGGCGGCCCGCCCGGTACTCCGAGGAACTGTCACTCGACCTGTCCACCATCGTCCCGTCGCTGGCCGGCCCGAAGCGGCCGCAGGACCGGGTGGCGCTGGCCGACGCCAAGACCGCCTTCCGTGCGGCGCTCGGCTCGTACGTGGAGCTCGACAGGCTGGACGGAGAGATCGCCGACACCTTCCCTGCCTCGGATCCGTTCGCACCGGACCGGGAGAACGGCCAGGATTCCAAGCCGTCCGTCGAGCCCGCCGGGCACCCGGCCGGCCGGCCGTACACTCCGACCGAGGTCACGCTGGAGGACGGCACGAAGACCACCGTGGACCACGGCTCGGTGGTCATCGCGGCCATCACCTCGTGCACCAACACCTCCAACCCGTCGGTGATGATCGGCGCCGCGCTGCTCGCCCGCAACGCGGTGGAGGCCGGCCTGGAGAGCAAGCCCTGGGTGAAGACCACGCTGGCGCCCGGCTCGAAGGTGGTCATGGACTACTACGAGCGCGCCGGCCTGCTGCCCTACCTGGACAAGCTCGGCTTCAACCTGGTCGGCTACGGCTGCACCACCTGCATCGGCAACTCCGGCCCGCTGCCCGAGGCGATCAGCGAAGCGGTCGCCGACAACGACCTGGCGGTCGTCTCCGTGCTGTCCGGCAACCGGAACTTCGAGGGCCGGATCAACCCGGACGTGAAGATGAACTACCTCGCGTCCCCGCCGCTGGTCGTGGCGTACGCGCTGGCCGGCACGATGGACATTGACATGCCTAACGATGCCCTCGGCAGCCGCCCGGACGGGACGCCGGTGTATCTCCGCGATATCTGGCCGTCGCCGGCCGACGTCGCCGAAGTGGTCAGGTCCGCGGTGGCCGCGGAGATGTTCTCCCGCGACTACGCCGACGTGTTCGAGGGCGACGACCGGTGGCGCGCCCTGCCGGTGCCCGAGGGCGACACGTTCGCCTGGGACGGCGAGTCCACCTACGTGCGGCACCCGCCGTACTTCGACGCGATGGGCGCGGGCCCCGAACCGGTCGCCGACATCCACGGCGCCCGGGTGCTCGCCATGCTGGGCGACTCGGTGACCACCGACCACATCTCGCCGGCCGGGGCGATCAAGACCGACAGCCCGGCCGGGCGCTACCTCACCGAGCACGGGGTGGAACGGCGGGACTTCAACTCCTACGGATCCCGGCGCGGCAACCACGAGGTGATGATCCGCGGCACGTTCGCCAACATCAGGCTGCGCAACCAGCTCGCGCCCGGCACCGAGGGCGGGGTGACCGTGAAGCTGCCCGGCGACGAGCAGATGAGCATCTACGACGCCGCGCGGCGAGTACGCGGCGGAAGGAACCCCGCTGATCGTGCTCGGCGGCACGGAGTACGGCTCCGGCTCGTCCCGGGACTGGGCCGCCAAGGGCACGCTGCTGCTCGGGGTGCGCGCGGTGCTGGTCGAGTCGTTCGAGCGGATCCACCGCTCCAACCTGATCGGTATGGGCGTGCTGCCGCTCCAGTACCGTCCCGGGGAGTCGGCGGCCTCGCTCGGGCTCACCGGCCGCGAGGTCTACGATGTGGCAGGCATCGAGCAGATGAACTCCGGGCCGGTTCCCCGCGAGGTGACCGTCCGGGCGGACGGCCGGGAGTTCCGGGCGATCGTCCGGATCGACACCCCCGGCGAGGCCGAGTACTACCGGCACGGCGGCATCATGCAGTACGTTCTGCGTTCACTGCTTGTTCAGGATTGACACGTGGCCGGGGCCCACGGTTCGCGGAAGGACGGGTAACGCAACCGGAAATGCCCACTATGTTATTTCTTTGCCCCCGGCCGGGGGCTGATCACGCGGCGCTGTGGCCAGGCGGTAGCGTGGCCACAGATGTCCGAGCCCGCTGTGCGCCCCGCCCAGGCCAAGGCCCGGACGGGCGGCCGTGCCTGGGCACCGGCACTGTTCGTGGTCGGCATCCTCGCTCTCGCGTTCAACCTGCGCCCTGCGATCGCCGGCCTGCCCCCGGTCTTCCCGGAACTGGCCTCGGCGCTGCACCTGTCGTCGGTGGCAATCGCGCTGCTTGCCGCTACCCCGGTGCTGTGCTTCGGGGTCTTCTCGTTCGTGGCTGCGCCGCTGTCCCGCCGGTTCGGCGAGGAACGGGTACTGCTGGCCTCCCTGGTCCTGCTCGCTGTGGGGCTGCTCGCGCGCGGCGCCTGGCCCGGGGCCATGCTCTTTCCCGGCACCGTGGTGGCCGGCGGCGCGATCGCGCTGATGAACGTGCTGCTGCCCAGCCTGGTCAAGCGGCGCCGCCCGGATCAGGCGGGCCTGCTGATTGGTGTCTACCTGCTCGCCCTGGCCGCCGGGGCGATCCTCGCCTCGCTGATCGCGGTGCCGGTGTTCCAGTCCTCCGCCGGCTCAGCCAGGCTCACCCTGGGCCTGTGGGCGCTGCCGGCGCTGGCGGCGGTGCTGGTCTGGCTGCCCCAGCGGCGGTTCCGGACCACACCGGGCGCCCCGGGCGGCGGCCGATCGGGCGGCAGGCCCCTGGTGCGGGTTTCCAGGCACGTACTCGCCTGGCAAGTCATGGGCTTCATGGGGCTGCAGAGCCTGATTTATTACTCTGCGCTCTCGTGGCTGCCGGTCCTGCTGAGGGACCGGGGCGCGGGAGCGGAACACGCGGGCGGCCTGCTCGCCCTGCTGAACCTCGGCAACGCGGTCACCGCGCTGGTGACCCCGGTGCTCGCCCAGCGGGCCAGGGACCAGCGCTGGCTGATCGCCGCCACGGTGACGATCAGCGCCGTGGGGCTCGCCGGGGTATGGTTCGCGCCGCTGGCCGGTGCGCCCGCCTGGACCCTGCTGTTCGGCTTCGGCCAGGGCGCGGCACTCGGCCTGGCGATCTACTTCACCGCCGCCCGGGCGCCCGACCCGGTGACGTCCGCCTCGCTGTCGGCGTTCACCCAGGGTGGCGGATACCTGGTAGCCACGGCCGGCCCGCTCGTGGTCGGCTTCCTGCACGCGGTGACCGGGACCTGGACCACCTCGGTGCTGGTCATGCTGGTCGTGATCGTCTTCGAGGGCGCCGTCGGCTGGCAGGCCGGCCGGGCCCGCACGCTGCCCGCCGCCCAGCCCTGAGTCCCAACGGCCGGTGGAATTCCGGGGAAACCGCGGATTCTGGCGCAAACCCTGTACCCAGGAGCCGCTTGCCGTGCGTCCTGTCGTTGAGAACCTCGCGTCGGCCAGCGATACCTCCGAGGCAATGAGGACACGAGAGGGGCACCAGTGAAGACCAGCCGGAAAGGCCTGATGAGCCGCACGTTAATGCCGCGGGTGGCGCGCGGCGGGGCGGTGGCCGCCACGGCGCTGGCCGGGGCGAGCGCGGGTGCCGGCAGTGTGACGGACGCCATGAGGTGCGGCGCGGCCGGCGCCGGTAGCGTCGGGGCCAGCTATGAGGCCCGATGTCGTGATCGCCGTTGCCGGGCTGTTCGTCGCCCTCGGCGGGTTCGTGCAGAGCGGGATCGGGCTGGGCCTCGGCCTGATCGGCGCGCCGATGGTGACGCTGCTGGACCCCGCGCTCATGCCCGGCTCGCTGCTGGTGGCCGGGGCCAGCCTGCCGCTGCTGATCCTGGCGCGTGAGGCGCTGCACACCGACTGGCACGGCGTGTCCTGGGCGCTGGCGGGCCGGGTCGCCGGGACGCTGGGCGGAATCTGGGTGCTGGCCGCGGTGTCGCTGCGGGCGCTCGGGATCGTCGTGGGCGGCATGGTGCTTGCCGTGGTCGTACTGTCCGTCCGCGCGGCCGTGGTGCCCAGGAACCGGGCCACGCTGCTCACCGCCGGGGTGATCTCCGGGGTTACCGGCACCGCCACGTCCATCGGCGGGCCGCCGGTCGCGCTGCTGTACCAGGACGAGAGCGGCCCCCGGGTCCGGGCCACCCTGTCGTTCTACTTCATCGTCGGCAACAGTGTCGCGCTGGTCGCGCTCGCCCTGTCCGGGCACCTGCCGGGGCGTGACGTCGTGGCCGGCCTGGTGTTCATCGGGTGTGGCGCGGTGGGCTTCGCCGTGGCCGCCGGGCTGCGCCGGTTCCTCGACGCCGGGCGGACCCGCGTCGCGGTGCTGGCCGCCGCCGCGGGGTCGGCGCTGGTCCTCATCGTGCACAGCATCCTGGGCTGACCGGCCGGCGAGGCCTTGAGCCAGCGGAGGTTCCAGGGGGCCGCCCCCCGGCCAGCAGAGCCAGCCCCGGATCCCGATAGTTTCGCGAAACCTTTTGCCCCGTCGTGGCCGGCCCAGGTAACTTGTTGATCACCAGTAGCGTTAGCACGTCGCCACCGGGGAGGTTGCCGCATGCTCGTGGCCGGCGTGGATTCCTCGACGCAGTCCACCAAGGTGCTGCTGTGCGAGGCCGAGGACGGCACCATCGTGGCCCAGGCCAGCGCACCGCACCCCGGCGGCACCGAGTGCCCGCCGCAGGCCTGGTGGGACGCGCTCACCAGGCCGGGGACGGCCTGCTCACCAGGGCGGCGGCGGTCGGCGTGGCCGGGCAGCAGCACGGCATGGTCGTGCTCGACGAGAACGCCGAGGTGATCCGGCCCGCCCTGCTCTGGAACGACCTGCGCTCGGCGGCCGCGGCGGCGGAACTCGTCGCAGAGCGCGGGCCGCGGTGGTGGGCGGAGCGGACCGGCAGCGTGCCGAACGCCTCGTTCACCGTGACCAAGCTGCGCTGGCTGGCCGAGCACGAGCCGGATCACGCCGCCCGGGCTGTTCCGGGTGATGCTGCCGCACGACTACCTGACCTGGCGGCTGCTTGCCGGGCCGCCGGCCGGCAAGGAGCCGGTCACCGACCGCGGCGACGCGTCCGGCACCGGGTACTTCTCGCCCGCGGACAGCGCCTGGCTGCCCGAGGTCGCGGCGGACGTGATCGGGACACCAGGTCCGGCTGCCCCGGCTGGCCCGGCCGGCCGAGGCCGTGGGCGAGACGGGCTGGGGCGCGGTCGTGTCGGCCGGTACCGGGGACAACATGGGCGCGGCGCTGGGCCTGAGCCTCGAACCTGGTGAGATCGCTGTGTCGATCGGCACCTCGGGCACGGCGTACGCGGTGACCACGATGGCGTCCGCCGACCCCAGCGGCGCGATCGCGGGCTTCGCCGACGCGACCGGGCGGTTCCTGCCGCTGGTCTGCACCATCAATGCCGCGCTCGTGCTTGACTCGGTGGCCACGCTGCTGGGCACCGGCCCCGGACGGGCTCTCCGCACGGGCGCTGGCCGCCGGGCCCGGCGCCGGCGGCCTCACCCTGCTGCCTTACCTCGACGGGGAACGCACCCCGGTCCGGCCGGATGCCACCGGTGTGCTGCACGGCCTGACCACCCACAACGCCACGCCCGAGAACCTGGCCCGCGCCGCCGTCGAGGCGGTGCTCGCCTCACTGGCCGAGGTGGCCAGCCTGCTGCACCGCGACGGCGCGCACCCGAGCGGGTCCTGCTCATTGGCGGCGGGGCCCAGTCCGAGGCGGTCCGCACGGTGGCGCCCGGCATCTTCGGCGCCCCGGTGGACGTGCCGGAACCGGAGGAGTACGTGGCGCTCGGCGCGGCCCGCCAGGCCGCCTGGGCGCTGGCCGGCACGCCGTACCCGCCGCCCTGGCCGCGCCGCCCCGTCCAGCGTTACGAGGGCCCCGCCCAGCCCGGCATCCGGGAGCGGTTCGCCGCGCTCCGGGACGCCACCACCGGCTGGGACGGCGGGCCCGGCGAACGCATCGACTCCTGATCACAGCCGCGTCCTGGCCGAGGCCAGCGCGGGCCATCGTTCAGCAGAAAGGAACGTCTCGCCGTGACCGCAGACGCTTACTCGCCCACGCCGGCCGACAAGTTCTCGTTTGGCATCTGGACGGTGGGATGGCAGGGGGTCGACGTGTTCGGCCCGGCGGTCCGGCCGCCGATGCCCGCCGACCGCGCCGTGCGCAAGCTCGCCGAGCTTGGCGCCTACGGGGTCAACTTCCACGACAACGACGTGTTCGACTTCGGCGCCAGCCCGGGGGAGCGGGACGCGCGGATCGCGGACTTCAGGCGGGCGCTGGCCGACACCGGCCTGGTGGTGACCACCGCGACCACGAACCTGTTCTCGCACCCGATGTTCAAGGAGGGCGCGTTCACCGCCAACGACCGGGACGTGCGCCGGTTCGCCCTGGCCAAGGTCATGCGCAACCTGGACCTCGCGGCCGAGCTGGGCGCCGGGGTGTACGTGTGCTGGGGCGGCAGGGAAGGGGCCGAGTCCGGGGCGAGCAAGGACGTCCGCGCCGCGCTGGACCGGTACAAGGAGGCGTTCGACATCCTCGGCGGCTACGTGCTCGACCACGGTTACGGCCTGCGGTTCGCGATCGAGCCCAAGCCGAACGAGCCGCGCGGCGACATTCTGCTGCCCACCGCCGGGCACGCGCTGGCGTTCATCAACGAGCTGGAGCACCCCGAGATCGTCGGCATCAACCCCGAGATCGGGCACGAGGAGATGGCCAGCGCTCAACTACGCGCACGGGATCACCCAGGCGCTGTGGCACGGCAAGCTGTTCCACATCGACCTCAACGGCCAGAACGGCCCGCGGTACGACCAGGACCTGCGGTTCGGCGCGGGCAACGCGCGCGGCGCGTTCTGGGTGGTGGACGCGCTGGAAGCGGGCGGGTACGACGGCCCGGTGCACTTCGACTACAAGCCGCCGCGCACCGAGGACGACGACGGGGTGTGGGACTCCGCCGCCGCGTGCATGCGCAACTACCTGATCCTGCGGGGCAAGGTCCGCGCGTTCCGCGCCGACCCCGAGGTCAAGGCGGCGCTGGCCGCGGCCCGGGTCGGCGAGCTGGCCGAGCCCACCCTGGCGGCGGGGGAGACCTGGCGGGACGTCGAGGGGTTCACCCCGGACATCGAGGCGCTGGCCGCCCGCGGCATGGCCTTCGAGCACCTCGACCAGCTCGCCCTCGAGCACCTCTACGGCGTGCGGTAGCCGCGCGATCCCGGGCGCGCTCCCGGAGCCCGGCAAGCCGGCCCGGCTCCGCGGGCAGGGGGCGTGCCGGCGGAAATAATCCGTTTGCCCAGGTGGGTGGGCCGCGGCTACCTGGAAGGGTCCCACCTTTCCGCCACCGGCGGTTCGCCCTGCCCGCCCGCGGCACGCCCAACCCGAACGGATGACTCAATGCCTGCCTGGCCCGCCGGTTCCCCGTGCTGGCTTACCGGGACTTCCGGCTGCTCCTGGCCGACCGGCTGCTGGCGCCGGGCGCGTTCGCGTTCTCCATGGTCGGGGTGTCCTTCGCGGTCCTCGACGCGACCGGGTCCACCGCGGACCTGTCCTACGTGCTCGCCGCGCAGATCCTCCCGTCGCTGGTGTTCGCCCTGGTCGGCGGGGTGTTCGCGGACCGTTTCGCACCGCAGCGGGTCATCGTCGCGGCCAACGTGATGATCGCGGCCGGCGAGGGCGGCTTCGGCCTGCTTGTCCTGCTCGGGCAGCCGCAGCTATGGCAGATGATCGGCCTGGAGACGATCACCGGCGCCGGCATGGCCATCTTCTACCCCGCCTCCCAGGCGCTGCTGCCCAGGCTCGTGCCGGACAGCCTGCTCCAGGAGGCCAGCGCCATGAGCAGGCTGGCGATGAACGCGGCGCAGATGGCGGGCGCCGGCATCGCGGGCGTGTTCGTGGCCGCGGCCGGGCCGGGCTGGGCGCTGGCGACCTGCGGGATCGGCATGTTCGGCACGGTGCCCCTGCTACTGGCCATCCGGGCGCCCGGCGCCGTGCGGACACAAACCCCCAACGTGCTGCGGGAACTGCGGGACGGGTGGTCGGCGTTCGCCTCCCGCCGCTGGCTGTGGGCCACCACGATCCAGTACAGCGTGGTGCTGGCCGCCTGGTACGGGGCGTTCGACGTGCTGGGGCCCGTGGTCGCCCGGGAGCACCTGGGCGGTGCCGCGGCCTGGGGCCTGATCACCGCGGCCGACGCGGTGGGCCTGATCATCGGCGGCGTGATCGGGCTGCGGTACACCGCCAAGCGGCCGATCCGGTTCGTGGTGCTCATCGGCGCGACCATCGCGATCACGCCGCTGGCCCTGGCGTCGCTGTGGCCGCTGCCGTTGATCTGCGTGGCCGCGGTCGGCCTCGGCATCGCCCTGGAGGTCATGATGGTCCAGTGGACGGTGACCGTGGCCAGGAACGTCCCGCCGGATCTGCTGGCCCGGGTGTCCGCTTACGACGTCCTCGGGTCGGTGGCCGCGATGCCCCTCGGCGCGCTCCTGGTCGGCCCGATCGCCGAGGTGGCCGGGGTGTCCGCCACCCAGTACGGTGCCGCCGCGCTGATCGTGATCGCCTCGGGGCTCACCCTGCTCGCACCTGAGGTACGGCACATGCGCGCCCGACCGGCTGCCGCAGCGCAGCCGCCCGCGGCCCTGACGGAGGTGCCCGCGGCGCAGGCCGGGCCGGAGGCGGCGTAGCCCGGGGCACGCGGACATCGGGACCTTTCGTGCGAGTACGGCAGGGGCGGAAATAGACTCGGGTGAAGCCCCGCCCCGCCCCGGGCCGTACCGCCGCGCCGGGGCCGACGCCAAGGGAGCCGTTCACGTGAGGTTGCTGGAGTCCATCGCAGGCCCGCGAGATCTGAAAGCACTCACCCCTGACCAGCTCCCCGCCCTGGCCAGCGAGATCCGTGACGTCCTCATCGAAACCGTGTCGCGGACCAGCGGCCACCTCGGGCCGAACCTCGGCGTGGTGGAACTCACCATCGCGCTGCACCGGGTCTTCGACTCGCCGTCGGACCGGATCGTCTTCGACACCGGCCACCAGTCCTACGTGCACAAGCTGCTCACCGGGCGGTATCCGGAGTTCGGCACGCTGCGGCAGCGCGGCGGCCTGTCCGGGTACCCGTCCCAGGCCGAGTCCGAGCACGACATCGTGGAGAACTCGCACGCCTCCACCAGCCTGTCCTACGCCGACGGCCTGGCCAAGGCCTACCGGCTGCGCGGCGAGCCCCGCAGCGTGGTGGCCGTCGTCGGCGACGGCGCGCTCACCGGCGGGATGGCCTGGGAGGCGCTGAACAACATCGCCGTCGCCAAGGACTCCCGGCTGGTCATCGTCGTCAACGACAACGGCCGCTCCTACCAGCCCACGATCGGCGGCCTGGCCACCCACCTGGCCGTGGTCCGCGCCTCGCAGCGGTACGAGCAGGTGCTGGAGTACATCAAGACCTCGCTGTCGCACGCCCCGCTGGTCGGCCCGCCGCTGTACGAGACGCTGCACGGCCTCAAGAAGGGCCTCAAGGACGTGCTCCAGCCGCAGGTGCTCTTCGAGGACCTGGGCATCAAGTACCTCGGCCCGGTGGACGGCCACGACGAGCAGCTGGTCGAGCAGTTGCTGCGCCGCGCCCGCGGCTTCGGCGCCCCGGTGATCGTGCACGTGATGACCCGCAAGGGCTTCGGCTACCCGCTCGCCGAGCAGAACGAGGAGGACTGCCTGCACCAGGTGCCGGCCGCCGCCTCGCCCGCGCAGGCCGGCCAGCCGCCCGAGCGCACCTGGTCCGAGGTGTTCGGCGACGAGCTTGCCGCGATCGGCGCGCGGCGGCCCGACGTGGTGGCGATCACCGCGGCGATGCTGCACCCCACCGGCCTCGCCCCGTTCGCGCGCGCCTACCCGGACCGGGTCTTCGACGTGGGCATCGCCGAGCAGCACGCGATGACCAGCGCGGCGGGCCTGGCCATGGGCGGGATGCACCCGGTGGTCGCGATCTACGCGACGTTCCTCAACCGCGCCTTCGACCAGCTGCTCATGGACGTGGCGCTGCACCGGCTGCCGGTGACCGTGGTGCTGGACCGTGCCGGGGTCACCGGCCCGGACGGGGCCAGCCACCACGGCATGTGGGACGGGTCGATTCTGCAGGTGGTGCCCGGGCTGCGGATCGCGGCGCCGCGCGACGCCGCCCGGGTCGCGGAGCTGCTCAACGAGGCGGTGGCCGTCTCCGACGGCCCCACCGTCGTGCGGTTCCCCAAGGGCACGGTGGGCGGCGAGGCGGAGGCGGCCGGAAAGCTGGGCGGGATGGACGTGCTCTGCGAGCCCGCGCCCGGCGCCGCCCGCGACGTGCTGCTGGCCGGGGCCGGCGTCATGGCGGTCATGTGCGTGCAGGCCGCGGCCCGGCTGGCCGACCAGGGCATCGGCGTCACCGTGGTGGACCCGCGCTGGGTCAAGCCCGTGGATCCGGCGCTGGCCGGGGCGGCGGCGGAGCACCGGCTGGTGGTCACCGTGGAGGACAACGGCCGCGCGGGCGGGTTCGGGGACGCGGTGTGCCGCCTGCTGCGGGACGCGGGCGTGGCCACCCCGGTGCAGACCTACGGCCTGCCGCAGGAGTTCCTCACGCACGGGAAGCGCGAGGAGATCCTGGAAGACGTCGGCCTGGTGCCGCAGCACCTCGCCCGCCGGATCACCGAGGCCGTGGCACGGCTGACCCCGGAGCTTGCGGACCACCCGCAGGCCTGACAGTTCGGAGTTCCCCGGAATGACCACCCTGTCCGTCGCGGTCGTGGGCTCCGGTCCGGCCGGGCTCTACACCGCCGAGGCGCTCGTCAAGCAGGCCGCCGCGCTGGAGGTGCCGTGCCGGGTGACGGTCGACGTGCTCGACCGGCTGCCGACCCCCTACGGCCTGGTCCGCTACGGCGTCGCCCCGGACCACCCGTCCATCAAGTCCATCGCCGAGTACCTGCGCGGCGTCCTGGAGCACGACGACGTGCGCTTCCTCGGCGGGGTCCGGCTCGGCGGCGACATCACCAGGGAGGACCTGCTCGGCTGCTACGACGCGGTGGTCTACGCGACCGGCGCGATGCGGGACCGGCGGATGGGCATCGACGGCGAGGACCTGCCCGGCAGCTACGCGGCCACCGACTTCGTCAACTGGTACTGCGGCCACCCGGACACCGACTCCGGCTCGTTCAGCCTGGACGCCGAGTCGGTCGCCGTGGTCGGGGTGGGCAACGTCGCGGTGGACGTGGCCCGGATCCTGATCCGCGATCCCGACGAGCTGCGCCCGACCGACGTGCCGCAGCCGGTGCTGGAAACGCTGATGGCCAGCAAGGTCCGCGAGGTCCACGTGATCGGCCGGCGCGGCTCGGCGCAGGCCAAGTTCACCACCAAGGAACTGCGTGAACTCGGGGAACTCGCCGGTGTCGACATCGTGGTCGGCACCGGTGAGGCGGCCCCCAACGCGTTCGACGCCACCGGCGGCAGCGCCGCGCTGGCCGAGTCCGACCGCCGGGTGCGCGGCAACCTGGCGGTGATCAGCGACTGGGCGGCCCGGGCGCCCGCCGGGCACGCGCGGCGGCTGGTGCTGCGGTTCTGGCTGCGGCCGGTCCGGGTGGAGGGCACCGTGCACAGCCACCGGGCTGACCGTCGAGCGGACCAGGATCGACGAGAACGGGACCCTGACCGGGACCGGGGAGCTGGAGACGATCCCGGCGCAGATGGTGCTGCGGAGCGTCGGCTACCAGAGCGTGCCGCTGCCCGGGGTGCCGTTCGACGAGCGCAGCCACACCGTGCCGAACGCCGAGGGCCGGGTGCTCGGGCCCGGACGGGGCCCCGCTGCCGCGGGAGTACGTCTCCGGATGGCTCAAGCGCGGCCCCACCGGGGTGATCGGCACCAACAAGTCCGACGCGGCGCAGACCGTCCGTGCGCTGCTGGCCGACCTGTGCCCGGGCGGCGTGCGGGCCGAGCCGGCGCCTCCCGCGGCGCTTGCGGATCTGCTGGCGGGCCGGGCGGTGGCGCCGGTGAGCTACGCGGACTGGCTCAAGGTGGAACGCGCCGAGGCGGAGCCTCGCCGCCTCGCTGGGCCGCGGCGCGCGGGTGAAGCTGGCCAGCCGCGAGGACATCGACGCGCGCTGCCGCGCCGAGTCCTGACTGCCCCTTTTACGATAGAACTAGTCGGGTGAGTCAAAAATAGCTTTTGCCCCGTAGGCTGAGGGTATGGGGGTCCAGGCAGGCACAACGCTGGTGCTGAGCACCGGTGAGCGGGAACGGCTGGCGGAATGGGCCGCCGAGGGCGGCCGGCTGGCCGTGCGCGCCGCGATCGTCCTGGCCTGCGCGGAAGGCCAGCCGGACACGCGCGTCGCCGCTCAGGCCCAGGTTTCCCGTGCCACGGTCGCCAAATGGCGGTCCCGGTTCGCGGTGGCGCGGCTGGCCGGGCTGCGGGACATGCCCCGGCCGGGCACCCCACGGAAGATCACCGATGCGCAGGTCCGCGAGGTGCTCGCGCGCACCAGGGACGAGCCGCCGCCCGCGGGCCGGGACCACTGGAGCACCCGGGCCATGGCGGCGGTGACCGGGCTGAGCCAGTCGGCGGTCAGCCGGATCTGGCGGTCCGCCGGGCTGGATCCCGCAAGTTGGGTGACCGGGGGCACTGGGGACAATGAAGGCGTGAGCATGGAACAGGACGGGACATGGCAGAGCGGGCAACCAAGGCAGGCCACCGCGGCGGGCGGGGAGCCGGGGGAACTCCCTGACCGGCGGTTCCTGGATCGCGAGGAGAGCTGGCTCCGGTTCAACCAGCGGGTGCTGGAACTCGCCGAGGACGAGCGCATGCCGCTGCTGGAACGGGTCAGGTTCCTGTCCATCTTCGCCAGCAACCTGGACGAGTTCTTCATGGTGCGGGTGGCGGGCCGGATGCGCCGGATGGCCACCGGGCTGCCGGTGGAGGGGGCCTGAGCGGGCTGCCGCCCGAGCAGATCCTCGACCAACACCCTGGAAACCGCCCGCGAGCTGAGCATCCGGCACGCCGAGTGCTTCGGCAACGCTCGGTCCAGCCCGCCCTGGCCGACGCAGGGCATCGAGATGCTGCGCTGGAAGGAGCTGTCCGCCGCCGAGCAGGAGAACCTGCACCGGCTGTTCCGCGAGCGGATCTACCCGGTGCTGACGCCGCTGCTGGTGGACCCGGCCCACCCGTTCCCCTACATCTCCGGGCCTGTCGCTGAGCCTGGCGGTGATGATCGCCGACCCGCGGCAGCGGCGCGACCATGTTCGCCCGGGTCAAGGTGCCGCCGCTGCTGCCCAGGTTCCTCACCGTGGCGCAGCACCGGTTCGTGCCGCTGGAAGACGTGATCGCCGCGCACCTCACCGAGCTGTTCGCCGGCCTGGACATCCTCGAGCACCACGTGTTCCGGGTCACCCGCACCCGCGACCTGGAGGTGGACGAGGACGTCACCGAGAACCTGATGCAGTCGCTGGAACGGGAACTGCAGAAGCGCCGGTTCGAGCCCGCGGTCCGGCTGGAGGTGGAGGACTCCATGTCCAGCGACGTGCTCGACAAGCTCGTCACCGAGCTGGGGATCGACCAGCGCGCCGTCTACCACCTGCCCGGGCCGCTCGACCTGTCCGGCCTGACCGTGATCGCCGACCTGGACCTGCCGCAGCTCAAGTACCCGGCCTTCGTGCCGTCGGAGTCGGCCCTGCCGCAGGACACCGACATCTTCACCGCGCTCGCCCGGCAGGACGTGCTCGTGCACCACCCCTACGACTCGTTCACCACCAGGTGGAGCGGCTGATCGAGGCGGCCGCCGCCGACCCCGGGGTGCTCGCGATCAAGCAGACCCTGTACCGGACCAGCGACACCTCCTCGATCGTGGACGCGCTGATCGACGCGGCCGAGGCGGGCAAGCAGGTGGTGGTGGTGGTGGAGCTCAAGGCCCGCTTCGACGAGCGCGCCAACATCATCTGGGCGCGCAAGCTGGAGGAAGCGGGCTGCCACGTGGTGTACGGGATCGTCGGCCTGAAGACGCACTGCAAGATGGCGCTGGTGGTCCGGGAGGAGCCGGACGGCTCGCTGCGCCGCTACTGCCACATCGGGACCGGCAACTACCACCCGACGACCGCCCGGCTGTATGAGGACTTCGGCCTGCTGACCGCCGAGCCCACGGTCGGGGAGGACGCCACCGACCTGTTCAACCACCTGACCGGGTACAGCCGCAAGAGCGCCTACCGCCGGTTCCTGGTCGCCCCGGCGGCGCTGCGGCGCGGGCCTGCTGGAGCGGATCGAGCAGCAGGTGGCCCGGCAGGCCAGCGGCGAGCCGGCCCGGATCCAGCTCAAGTGCAACTCGATCGTCGACGAGGCGGTCATCGACGCGCTGTACCGGGCCTCGATGGCGGGGGTGCCGGTGGACCTGTGGGTGCGCGGCATCTGCGCGGCTGCGGCCCGGGATACCGGGCCTGTCGGAGACCATCCGGGTCCGCAGCGTGCTCGGCCGGTTCCTGGAGCACTCCCGGATCTACGCGTTCGGCCACGGCGAGGACGACGACAGCGAGGTGTGGATCGGCTCCGCCGACCTGATGCACCGCAACCTCGACCGCACGGGTCGAGGCGCTGGTCCGGGTGAAGGACCCGGCCCAGCAGGCCAGAACTGCGCGACCTCATCGACCTGGCCATGGACGAGGGCACCGCGTCGTGGTGGCTGGACGCCGACGGCACCTGGACCAGGCATCACCTGGACGCCGCCGGGAACCCGCTGCGTCGACCTGCAGCAGTACCTGATCCAGAACCTGCGCGGCCGGGCGGCCGATGGCTGACCCGGCGGAACCGGCGAGATCCGCGCCGCCGGCGCGGTCGTGTGGCGGCGCGGCGCGGCGGGCATCGACACCGCCCTGGTGCACCGGCCCCGCTACGACGACTGGAGCATCCCCAAGGGCAAGAGCCATGCCCGGCGAGCACGTGCTGCTGACCGCGGTGCGGGAGGTCGACGAGGAGACCGGGGTGCGGGTCGCCCTCGGGCGGCGGCTCGCCCTCCACGCACTACGTCACCGATGGACGGCCAGCCCAAGCGGGTGGACTACTGGGCCGCGCGCCCCGTCTCGGCGGAGCGTTCACGCCGGGGGACGAGGTGGACGCCCTGGCCTGGCTGCCGCTGCCCGCCGCGCGGGAGCAGCTGAGCTACGCCCGCGACGTCGCGGTGCTGGACAGGCTTCACCGCCGGGCCCGCCGACACCGCCCCGGTGATCCTGCTCCGGCACGCCGAGCGCCATCGGCAAGAAGACCTGGCGGAAGGCCGGTCACGCCGACGACCTGGACCCGCCCGCTGTCCGACCGGGGCCAGGAAGAGGCCTAGGCGCTGGCCGGGCTCCTGGGCTCCTTCGCGCCCGCCCGGGTGATCAGCTCGGCCACGCGGCGCTGCGTGGACACCGTGCTTCCCTACGCCGAGCGGGCCGGCGTCCCGGTGGAGACCGAGCCCGCGTTCACCGTGGACAGCACCGACCCGGACCACACCGGCTGGACGGCCACGCAGGACGCCCGGCAGCGGATCACCGAGGCGGTCAGGTCCCGGCGGCCGGTGATCGTCTGCGCGCACCGCCAGAACCTGCCCTGGCTGCTGGCCCAGACGTGCGCGGTGGCGCGGGGCTTCCGTGCCGGACGGGCCGCCGCTGCAGCGTGCCGCGTTCTGGGTGCTGCAGCTGGGCGGGGGGCGGCTCGCCTCAGCGGAGCTGCATCAGCTGGAGGCCGGGGCGGCCGGCTGAGCCCGGGCCGCGAGCGAGGGGCGCAGGCCCGCCGGATCCCAGTCCAGCGTGGCCGGGATCGCCCCTTCGAACACCAGCAGCCATTGCTTGACGTCTGTCCCGGTGCCGCCGCTGTAGCCGCCGAGCCCGTTGCCCGCGACCACCCGGTGGCACGGCACGATGAGCGCGACCGGGTTGGACGCCATGATCTGGCCGACCACCCGGGCGGGCGGCACGAAGCTGCCCGGCTCGGCGGTGGCTCCAGGCCGGCCCTGGCAGCCAGGCCGCCGTAGGTGATCGTCTGCCCGAAGCGCACCGTGTCATGCAGCGCCGACAGCACCGAGCGCCGGGCCCCGTGCGCGGAGCCCAGGTCCACCGGCACGTTGAACGTCTTGAGGTGGCCGCTGAAGTACTCCGCGAGTTCTTCCAGGGCGGCCTCCAGCAGCACGGATGCCAGCGTGCCAGGGCCGGCTCGGAGCCGGGCGGCGGTCCGTAGGTGACCCGGGCCACCCCGGCGTCGCTGCAGGCCACGGACACCTGGCCCACGGGTGTATCCAGGCAGCCCCATCCGAGTTCTGTCACGCCGTCCATTGTGCCCGCAGGGTCGGACAGTGCTGAGCCCGGGGGAGCGACCCCCCGGAGCCCCCGGTGGCCTGCGGCCCGGTTCCTCCGTCACCGGGCCGGGGCCCTGCTGGCCCGGGGGAGCGACGCCCCGGACCCCGCGGTGGCCTGCGGCCCGGTTCCTACGTCCCCGGGCCGAGGCCCTGCTGGCCCGGGGGGCGACTGAGCCGCCGGTGTGGCCGGGCCAACCGCCTGGCTCAGCTGTCCGCGGCCTGGGCCTCGCCGGTCTCCGCCTTCTCCGCGAGCCGGGCCAGGGCCCTGCTGATCGGCAGCGCGGTCAGCTCGACCTGCCACGGCCGCGCCCCGTGGGCGGCCAGGTCGGTCCGGCCACCTCGTCCGGGCCGGCCGGCTCCGGCGGCTGCCAGGCGAGCCGCCGCACCACGTCCGGCGGGAGCAAGTTCTCCGCGGGGACCGTGTGCTCGTCGGCCAGCGCCGCCACCACCGTGCGCACCGCGGCGAGCCGCTGCGCCGCGCCGGGTCCCGCTCCTGCCAGCGGTGGGTCGGCGGCGGGCCCGTCCAGCGGCGGCATCGCCGGGCCCGGCAGGCTCTGCGTCGGCCTGGCCGCGGACCCGCTGGACCGCGCGCAGCCATGCCGAGGCGTGCCGGCGGGCGCCACGGCCCTGGAATCCCGGCAGGTCGGTGAGGTCGGCCTGGGGGGAGCCGGGCAGCGACCGGGCGGCCTCCACGATGGCCGTGTCGGGCAGCACGCGGCCCGGGGACAGGTCGCGCCGCCGGGCGATCTTGTCCCGTTCCTCCCACAGCTCCCGGACGATGGCCAGGCCCCGGCGGCTGTGCACCCGGTGGATGCCCGAGGTCCGCCGCCACGGGTCCGGGCGCGGGCCCGGCGGCTTGGCGGCCAGCACGGCGGCGAACTCCTGCTCGCGCCCATTCGGTCTTGCCCTGGGCCGCCAGCATGACCGCCAGCGCGTCCCGCAGTTCCACCAGCAGCTCGACGTCCAGCGCCGCGTAGCGGAGCAATTCGGCCGGCAGCGGGCGGACCGACCAGTCGGCCGCGGCATGGCCCTTCTCCAGCGTCCAGCCCAGCACCGACTCCACCAGCGCGCCCAGGCCGACCCGCGGGAAGCCGAGCAGCCGCCCGGCCAGTTCGGTGTCGAACAGCGCCCGCGGGCGGAAGCCCAGCTCGGCCAGGCAGGGCAGGTCCTGGGAGGCGGCGTGCAGCACGATCTCTGCGCTCGGCGAGCGCGGCGTCGAGGCCGGACGAGGTCCGGGCAGGCCACCGGGTCGATGAGCATCGTGCCCGCGCCGTCGGCGCCGCAACTGGACCAGGAAGGCGCGGTGCCCGTAGCGGAACCCGGACGCACGCTCCGCGTCCACGGCGACCGGGCCCTCGCCCGCGGCCAGTGCCGCCACGGCCCGGTCCAGGTCAGCGACCGAGGCGACCAGCATCGCGGGTCCGTCCCGCGGCTCGAGCAGCGGTACCGGGCCGCCGTCCTGCCCGGCTGGGTCTGCGGCCTGTGCCTGCGGGTCCGCGGCCTGTACCGACGGGTCTGCGGCCTGTGCCTGCGGGTCCGCGGCCTGTACCGACGGGTCTGCGGCCTGTGCCTGCGGGTCTGCGGCCTGTGCCTGCGGGCCCGTCAGCTGCGGTGGCGCGTATTCCGCCGCCGCGCCGCCGGGGGAGGCTGGACCCCCTGGGCGCGTGCCGTCGCCTGCCGTCCCCGGCCGGTTCCCCCCGCGTGCCCGGGTGCTCTCGGTCATGGGCTCCGGTGAGCTGCGCCTGGCCGGGCGCGTGGTGTCCTGCTCCCCAGGTGTGCTACCGCCGTGTGCCCGGGCGCTGTCGGTCATGGGCTCCGGTGAGCTGCGCCTGGCCGGGCGCGTGGTGTCCTGCTCCCCAGGTGTGCTACCGCCGTGTGCCCGGGCGCTGTCGGTCATGGGCTCCGGTGAGCTGCGCCTGGCCGGGCGCGTGGTGTCCTGCTCCCCAGGTGTGCTACCGCCGTGTGCCCGGGTGCTGTCGGTCATGGGCTCCGGTGAGCTGCGCCTGGCCGGGCGCGTGGTGTCCTGCTCCCCAGGTGTGCTACCGCCGTGTGCCCGGGCGCTGTCGGTCATGGGCTCCGCCGCCGGCTGGCCGGGCGCAGCGCGCTGACCCCCGCGGCCAGCGGCGCCAGCCCTGCCGCGGCGCACATCGTTCCGCACCACGCGGCCATGTGCCCGGCCAGGCCATCGTTCGCGCCGTCCGCCACGGAGGGCTCGGCTGCCTCGCCGTCAAGCGGTGACCAGGAGGCGCGCAGCTCGAAGCCGGTCGCGCGGGGCTCGGCCCGCTTGGCGCCGAACCCTTCGGTGACCACCCGGGTCACCGTGCCGCTCGGCTCGCCGTAGCCGGCCGTGCGGGCGTCGAGCGCCTCGGTCAGCCAGGACCAGGCGACCTCACCGACCATGGGATCCTCGGCGATTTCCGGTTCCAGTTCCGCGCGGATGTACACGATGACCCGCAGCGGGCCTGCCCAGCCGCGCTGCCCGGCGGGATCGTACAGCAGCACGAACCGGCCCGTGGCGACCTCGGCCCCGTCCACCCGGACGGCCGCGCCGATGGCGGTCGCGAACGGCGCCAGCGTCCGCGGCGCGGGCATCTCCTCGAAGCACAATTCTGGCCGGATCTGCCGCACCTGATCCTGGCACGAGCGCAGACCCGGCGACCGCGGCACTGAACGTGGCGGATGCTTCCTCGCTCGGCGCCGTGACCCTGCCGACCTGCCTCATAGTCCGAGCGTACGCCGTGACAGCGCGCTCCTCATGCCACCCGGCCAGGCACGTACACCGGGGCGGCCGTCCAGGACGGCTGCGGCGGCACCAGGTCGAGCAGCGTGGCGCCGCACTGCGTGCAGGACCACTCGGGGCACATCCCGTCGGGCGCGTCGGGGCAGCCGCCCGGCATCGCGTGCGGCTGCTCGAACAGCTGCTCCCCGCCACAGTCCTGGCAGGGCCGGCACCTCGGGCCCATGTTGGCGACCTCCTCCACCGCCGGGGGCGTGCCGCGCCGTAGCGGCGGATACCCAGAACCCGGCTGTCTCGATGGTGGCACGCGGTGCCGTCCGGATGCGGGACCTCACGCGGCGTGTCCGTATTGAGGGGTGTCGGCCCGGGGGAGCGACGCCGGCGCTCCTCGCCTGATGGCCCTCGAGACTCCGGGACTCGGGGCGGGACGGCACGTGAGATGATCCCCCTCGTGACAGCCGCCCCCGGAGAATCGCTGTTCCTGCGTGCCTGCCGCCGCGAGCCGGTGCCGGCCACGCCGGTCTGGTTTATGCGCCAGGCGGGCCGGTCGCTGCCGGAGTACCGGGCTGTCCGGGACCGGTACAGCATGCTGGCGGCCTGCACCACGGCAGACGTCATCGCCGAGCTCACGCTGCAGCCGCTGCGCCGGTTCGCGGCCGACGCGGCCATCCTGTTCAGCGACATCGTGGTGCCGCTGCGCGCCGTGGGCCTGGACATCGACATCAAGCCGGGAGTCGGCCCGGTCACCAGCCAGCCGTTCCGCACCGACGCGGACGTGTCGCGGCTGCGTGACCTGGAACCGGGCGACGTGCCGTTCATCACCGATGCGGTCACCAGCTGGTGAAGGAACTGCGCGCCACCCCGCTGATCGGGTTCGCCGGGGCGCCGTTCACGCTGGCGTCGTACCTGATCGAGGGCGGCCCGTCGAAGAACCACGACCGCACCAGGGCGCTCATGTACGGCAACCCGGCCATGTGGCACGCTCTGCTCGCCCGGCTGGCCGACATCACCACCGCGTTCCTGCGGATCCAGGTGGACGCGGGAGCCGCCGCGGTGCAGTTGTTCGACTCCTGGGTCGGGGTTCTCAGCCCCGACGACTACAGCTCGGCCGTGCTGCCGCACAGCAAGCGCATCCTCGACGCCCTGGACGGCCTGGGCGTGCCGCGCATCCACTTCGGCGTCGGCACCGGCGAACTGCTCCGGCTGATGGGGGAGGCGGGCGCCGACGTCATCGGGGTGGACTGGCGGGTCGGCCTGGACGAGGCGGCGCGCCGGGTGGACGCGGGCAAGGCCCTGCAGGGCAACCTCGATCCCGGCCCTGTTGCTGGCGCCGTGGCCGGTGCTCGAACAGCGGGTCACGGCAGGTGCTGGACCAGGGGCGGGTGGCCGAGGGGCACGTGTTCAACCTCGGCCACGGCGTGCTGCCGCAGACCGATCCCGGTGTGCTGGCCCGCGTCACCGACCTGGTGCACGAGGAGTCGGCCCGGGCACCTTCCAGTCGGCGGGCCGGTCAGTCCGCCGGGCGGGCGGTCGGCGGCCGGCGGCGGCTCAGCCAGCGACGGGCGGCGAGGCGGCCAGCGCCACCAGGCCCAGCGGGATGACAAAGGGCAGCACCGCCCCGGCGACGGTGAGCAGCCCGGACGACCACCACGCGCAGCGCCTGCCAGCCCGCGGTCAGGCCGCCGAGGAAACCAGTCGCTGCCTTGCGGGGGTGGTGCGTGGCGGCCCCCGGGACATGGCCGACGACCGTCAGCGAGATGGTCGCATAGGTGGTCTCGCGGGCCAGTGCGCGCTGCTGCGACTGGAGCGCCTCAAGGCTGGCCTCTTCCTGGTTGATCTGGTCCTGGACGGTGAGCAGGCCGCCGACCGTCCCGGCCCGGGTGAGCAGCTTGCGCAACTGGGCGATCGCCGCCTCCGCCGAGGCCACGCGGCTGTTCACGTCGGCCACCGTGCCGGTGACGTCCTGCGCCTGCTGGGTCTCGGACCGGCTGGTGCCCAGGGAGCCAAGCGCGCCGAGGGTGGACGGGTAGACGGCGGCCGGGATCTTGAACTCGATGCTGACCATGGGCGGGGTGCGCCGGGACCGGGTCATGCTCGCATGCTCACCGGACACGTAGCCGCCCGCCGCCTCGGCGAGCCGGGTCGCCCGGGCCACCGTGGCCTGGACATTGTCAGTGCGCAGGCTGAGCGTGGCGGTGAAGATGACCGCCTGCCCGCCGGGGAGCGGCACCGCGGTCAGTCCTGCGGTCCCCCCCGCCCCGGAATTGGCCGGCATGGCCACGGCCCCCAGGCTGGTGCGGCGCCCGGGCAGGGGCGCGGCGGCCGGGGCGTGGGCGGCGGAACCACCGCCGCTCGAAGCAACGCCGGCGGAGGTGCCATTCGACGAGGCGCCGCCCGAGGAGCAGCCCGCGGCGAGCAGGCCGGCGGCAACGGTCAGCAGGAGGGTCCAGACAGCGGCGGTCCGGGCGTGGCGGCGCGAGGATGGAGCGGTCAAACGGGGCACGAGCGCAGTCATGCCGATGGGACGCCGGCCCCGTCATGCCGGTTCCCATGGTTTAGTCACGACTTGGCAACTGCTGGCGCGGTTAGCCCGGGGGAGCGGCCCCGTCTTGCTTGCCCTCGGCCGGGGCCAGCTCACGGAGCATGCAGACCCGCGCCGCGGAGTTCCCGCCCTGGTCCGCGTTGCGGGCCGCCAGCTCCGGGGTGACTTCGCTCTCGGCCAGCTCGCGGAAGCCGAGGCGCTCGTAGTACGGCGCGTTCCAGGGCACCCCACGGAAGGTGATCAAGGTCATGCCGTGCATGTCCTGTTCGGCAGCCCAGTCGGCCACGTAGTCGAGCAGCATGGCCCCGATCCGCTGCCCCGCGTGCGCCGGATGCACGCTGACCTGCTCGATGTGCGCGCAGCCGTCGACCACATCGAACACCACAAAACCGACTGGCTCGTCGTGCTCGTCGGCCGCCACCCAGGCGCGGCCCGCCCGCCGGTACCCGGACAGCGACTCGGCCGGAAGCGGGAACGTGTCCGCGGCGGCAGGCATCCCGATGTCGCGGAACGCGTTGCCGGCGGCCAGCTGGATCGCGTTGAGCCTGCCGACGTCCTCGGGTCTGGCCTGCCGCACCGTCACTCCAGGTTCCGAGGCCATGGCACAGCAGTATGGCAGGAATGACCCAAAAACCATCAAGAGGTCAGCGGCTTAAAAATTGCTGAGAACGGCTCTGGTTTAACAATTGTCACAGATGTGCCGGTATGGCAGTGGCTGGAGAGACTGGTGCGCCGCCGCGCTCCAGGCCGGCCCGGGCCGCGGCGCCATCGGGAACGGGCCGGCCCTGGCCGCCGAGCCGCCGGGATCTCTGCCAGGGTAGAACGGTGAGCAGTCCTGGGCAGCCGCACGTTGCGGTCGTCGGCGCCGGTATCGCGGGGCTGGCCGCGGCGTTCTTCCTCCGCGAGGCCCCGTGCCGGGTCACCGTGCTGGAAGGCTCGGCTCGGATCGGCGGCAAGCTGAGCGTCAGCGAGATCGCCGGGGTCATGGTGGACGAGGGCGCGGAGGCGCTGCTCGCCCGCCGTTCCGAGGGCACCGCCCTGGCCGCTGCGGCGGGCCTCGCCGGCCAGATGGCCTCGCCCGGCACCCTGGCGGCGCGGATCTGGAGCAGGGGGCGGATGTGCCCACTGCCCCGCCGCCAGCTGCTCGGAGTGCCCGCCGACCTGGCCGAGCTCGCCGCCACCGGGCTGCTGTCCGGCGGCGGCATGGCCAGGGCGCGGCAGGATCTCGGGCTCCCGGCCACCGGCCGGGACGGCGATGTGCCGGTGGCCGGGTTCGTGGCGGCCCGGTTCGGCCAGGAGGTGGTGGAACGCCTGGTGGATCCGCTCCTCGCCGGGGTCTACGCCGGCCGGTCGGAAGAACTGTCCTTCGAGGCCACTTTGCCCGCCCTCGCGGCCGAGTCGCGCAAGCACGCCTCCCTGGCCGAGGCGGCGGGAGCGCTGCTGCCGGGCCCGCCCGGGCCGGGGGCCGCGGCCCCCGCACCGGTGTTCACCACCGTGGCCGGCGGGCTCGGCACGCTGCCCGCCGCGGTGGCCGCCGCCTCCGGTGCCTGTGTGCGCACCGGCGTGATGCTGCGCGGGCTGGCCCGCACGCCCGGCGGCTGGCGGTTGACAGTCGGGTCGAGGCACGACGAGGAATACCTGGAAGCGGACGCGGTGATCCTCGCGGTTCCGGCCAGCCCGGCGGCGCGGCTGCTCGGTGGCGTGCCAGGGGCATCGGCCGCGGCGGCGGCACTGGGCGAGATCCGCTACGCCAGCATGGCCATCGTCGCCCTGGCCTACCCGGCCGCGGCGTTTCCAGGCCCGCTGGAGGGCAGCGGCTATCTGGTGCCCGCTGCAGACGGCCGCCCGGTCAAAGCGGTGACGTTTTCCACCGTCAAATGGCCGCACCTGCGGGATGCCGCTGGTGGGCTGGAGGTCATCCGGTGCTCACTGGGCCGGGTCGGCGAGGAATCCCTGCTGCAGGCCGGCGACGCCGAGCTGGCCCGCCTCGCCGCTGCCGACCTGGCCGCGGCCACCGGCGCCCGGGACGCGCCCGTGGCGACCAGGGTGACCAGGTGGGGCGGCGGGCTGCCGCAGTACACCGTGGGCCACCTGGACCGGGTGGCGCGGATCCGGTCCGCCGTCGCCGGCCAGCCCGGCCTGGCCGTGTGCGGTGCCGCGTATGACGGAATCGGCATCCCGGCCTGCGTCGCCACGGCTCAGGCCGCCGCCACTCAGGTCGCGGCGTACCTTCGCGATGGCCGAGAATAGGACTGCAGGAACGATGGCTAACGCCAGCAAGCACGGGGCCATCCCGGGCCACCAAGGCCAAGCCCCGCGACGAAGCCGCAGGCCAGCAGGGGTTCCATAGGGCCGCCCCCCTGGGCTAACACCGAGCAGGAGCGATGGCAGGCACTGACAAGAGCGCGGCGGGCGCGCGCCCGCGCGCCCGCGACCTCAACGAGCAGATCCGCTACACCATGTGGTCGGTGTTCCGGGTCAGCGACCGGCTCGCACTGCGGGCGGCCGACGGCGGCCCCGAGGGCCTCGCGGCGGAACTGGAGGAGCTCGCCGACCAGGCCGCGGGCAAGGACGTGGTGACCCGGGGCTGTTACGACGTGCAGGGGCTGCGGGCGGATGCGGACTACATGTTCTGGTGGACCGCCCCGAACTCCGACGACCTGCAGGAGGTGTACGCCCGGTTCCGGCGCACCGGCCTCGGCCGGGCCAGTGAGCCGGTGTGGTCGGTGATGGCCCTGCACCGGCCCGCCGAGTTCAACAAGGGCCACATTCCCGCGTTCCTCGCCGGGGAGGAGCCGCGCGCCTACGCGTGCGTGTACCCGTTCGTCCGCTCCTACGAGTGGTACCTGCTGGACCCGGCGGAGCGCCGGGAGATGCTCGCCGAGCACGGCATGATGGCCCGCGAGTACCCCGATGTCCGGGCCAATACGGTCGCCTGCTTCGCGCTCAACGACTACGAGTGGCTGCTCTGCTTCGAGGCCGACGAGCTGCACCGGATCGTGGACCTGATGCGGCACCTGCGGGGCGCCCGGGCGCGGCTGCACACCCGCGAGGAGATCCCGTTCTACACCGGACGCCGCAAGCCACCCAGGGAGCTGATCGCCGCACTCGGCTAGCGCGGTGCCGGCCCGGCCCACCCGAGCCGCCGGTGGCCTGGGGACCAGGTCACTCGTCCGGTACGGGCTCCAGGGTCAGCGAGATCGAATTGATGCACCAGCGCTGATCGGTCGGGACCGGGTAGCCCTCTCCCTCGAACACGTGACCGAGATGGGAGTCACACCGGGCGCACCTGACCTCGGTGCGCACCGTGCCCAGCGACCGGTCCTCGATCAGCTCGACGGCGTCGTCGCTGGTCGGCTGGTAGAAGCTCGGCCAGCCGCAGTGGGACTCGAACTTCTCCCCGGAGCGGAACAGTTCGGCACCGCACGCACGGCACCGATAGACGCCCTCGACCTTGGTGTTGGTGTACTCACCGGCCCAGGGCGCCTCGGTGCCCGCCTCCCGGAGTACTTGGTACTCATCCGGGGTAAGCATTTCGCGCCACTGCACGTCGGTTCGCTGGACCTTGTCCATGTGGCCGAGACTACCTCGCCGGTATACCGATACCGTGGACACGACAGACACCGCGGAGGGCCTCATGGAGTGGCTTAACGAGCCCGCCAGCTGGCAGCGGACGGGTGATGTGCTCACGGTGAGTGTCGATCCAGGCACAGATTTCTGGCGTGAGACCGGTTACGGCTACATCAGGGACAGCGGTCATGTGTACGGCGAGGTGCTCGCCGGGGACCTCGACGTGTCCGTCCGGCTGCGCTGCACGCTCAGCGCCCAGTACGACCAGGCGGGCGTCATGTTGCGGGCCGACGAGCGCACCTGGCTGAAGACCGGCGTGGAGTTCTTCGAGGGCCGGGCCCGGCTGAGCACCGTGCTGACGCACGGCCGGTCCAGCTGGATGGTGACCGACCTGCCCGCGGGCACCGACGAGATCGTGCTGCGGGTGTCCCGCCGCGGGGACGCGGTGGAGGTCAGGTACGTGATCGAGGATGGCCCCGCCGAGCTGGCTGCGCTGGTGTTCATGCCGCCGGATCGCGAGGTGCTGGCCGGGGTGATGGCCGCCGCACCGGAGGGCCCGGGGTTCCGGGTGACGTTCCACGACCTGCACATCACCGAGCGGGACTGGTCCAGCGCGTCCGGCGAGGAGCCCGCGGCCTGGCCGGACGAGCAGGCCGGCTGGGCGGGCGCCGAGGCGCCCGCGTGGGCTCCTGCGGACGGTGAGCCCGGCTGGCCGGAGCCCGGGACAGGGGAGGACGCCTCCGGCTGGCCAGCCACGGCCGCGGAGGAACCGCGCTCCTGGCCGGTTCCCGCGGCCACGGACGAGGACCCGCAGTGGCCGGTTCCGGCACCCGGTGATGACGATCCCGCCTGGCCCGCCACGGCAGGCGGAGAGCAGGACCGGGGCTGGCCGGCCTCCGGGGACGATGATGCCGGGTGGGTGGCAGCGCTGGCCGCCGACGAGGACGACGAGCCCGGCTGGGCGGCGGCGCCCGCGGCGGCCCAGGCCAGCGACCGGGAACCCGCTGGCGCGCCCGAGCCCGCCGGAGAGGATTCGCCTGAGCCGACCCGAATCGAGCGGACCGGAACCGATTCGGCCGGAACCGATCTGTCAGGAACCGATCTGTCAGGAACCGATCCGTCAGGAACCGACCCGTCAGGAACCGACCCGTCAGGAACCGATCCGCCAGGAACCGATCCGCCAGGAGTCGATCCGGCCGGGGGCGATCCGGCCGGGGCCGAGCCCGCCAGGGCCGGGTCGATCGCGGCCGCGCTCGCCGGGCCGGAGCCAGCTCGCCCGGAATCAGGGCGCCCGGAACCAGGGCGCCCGGAACCAGGGGACCCGAGCCGGCCGGGGATGAGGCTGCGGCGCGGGAAACCGCCCCGGCGAAACCCGCGGCGAAGGAAGCCCCGGCGGGGGAACCCGCGGCGGAGGGAGCCGTGGACCAGAACGGGGCCGGCGGGCATTGGTCGCCCGCGCCGGTCCCCGGGGACTGGGCGACGTCGGCCGCTCGCGGCCCAGAGCCCGAGGTGGACCCGGCGGCGGACTGGGAGCGGCTGGCCGCGGGCGCGCAGGCCGCCGCCCGGGCGCGGGCTGCCGGTGCCCAGGCGGCGCGGTGGCGTGCGCAGACCGACACCGAGGTGGCCAACGAATGGCCTGGCCCGCCGCTGCGCACCGCGGTGCGCAGCGGGCTGCTGGCCGGCGACGCCGCCCCTCGGACGACCGGCGACCCGTCCGAGGACGATGCCCAGACCGACCCCGGGCTGCCGAGGCCGCGCCGGGCAGCCGATGCCGGCCTGGCGGAAACCGGCCGCAGGGATGCGGGCCCAGCGGACGAAGACTTGGCGGCGGACCTGCCCGCGGCGGCGCCGCCTGAGGCCACCGAATCCGGGCCGGCCGAGCCCGGCAGGCCGGAGCCCGCGCCGTCGGGCCGCGAGGCGCGCCGGGCCAGGTCCAAGCGGGCCGCCGCGGACCTGCCCGCGGAACCCGACGCGGCCGACGAGTGGATCAGCCTGCTCACCGCCGACCCCGTGGAGGAGTAGGGCGTCAGAGCGTGACCTGGTAGGCCGGCTCGGCCTGGTCACCCGCCCGTAGCTCGGTGTGCTCCACCCGGCCCGCCGCCTGCACGTCGGGCAGCACCGCAAGCACCGCGTCCAGGTGGTCCCGTCGCGCCGTCACCACCAGCGTCCGCACCGGCGCCCGCATCGACACCCGGGCAGCCGACTTGGCTCCCCGGATCGCGGCGATCGCGCCGGACGCCGCGGCCAGTGTCGCCGGGGACAGCCTGAGCGCCGGGGACGGCCTGAGCGCCGGGCCCGTCCCGGCCGCCTGATCCGGATCCGGCGTCACCTCGCCCGGGGCCGGCCAGGCCGCGGTGTGCACCGAACCGTGCTGCCACCATGACCACACCTCTTCGGTGACGAACGGCAGGAACGGCGCGAACAGGCGGAGGATGACCGCGAGGGCCAGCCGTAGCGCGGCCCGGGCGCTGGCACCCGGCCCCTCGCCCCGCTCGCCGTAGGCACGGCCCTTCACCAGTTCCAGGTAGTCGTCGCAGAAGAACCAGAAGAACTCCTCGGCGGCGGCCAGCGCCCCGGTGTGGTCGTAGCCGTCCAGGGCCCTGGTGCACTGCCCGATCACCCCGGCGAGCCGCTCCAGCATCGCCACGTCGAGCGGCTCGCTGACTCGGCCTCGCGGCCGGACCGGCGGCCGGGCACCACCCACGTCGCCCGCGTCCGGCCGCCGAGGCCCAGCACGAAACGGCTTGCGTTAAGTATCTTGATCGCCAGCCGGCGGCCGACCCGCAGCTGGGCAGGGTCGAACGTGATGTCGGCGCCGAGCCGGCCGCATGCGGCCCAGTAGCGGACCGCGTCGCTGCCGTAGCTGCGCAGCGAGTCCATGGGCGTGACCACGTTGCCGACCGACTTGGACATCTTCTTCCGGTCCGGGTCGAGCACCCAGCCGGAGATCGCCGCGTGCCGCCACGGCAGCTACGCCGCGCTCGAGATGGGACCGCAGCACCGTGTAGAACAGCCAGGTCCGGATGATCTCGTGGGCCTGCGGCCGCAGGTCCATCGGGTACACCTGGTCCAGCAGGTCGCCGTCCAGGGTCCATCGCGTGGCCAGCTGCGGGGTCAGCGACGAGGTGGCCCAGGTGTCCATCACGTCCGGATCCCCGGTGAACCCGCCCGGCTCGCCGCGCTGCGTCCGGGTGCGTAGCCCGGCGGGGCATCGGCCGCCGGGTCCACCGGCAGCGCGCCGTCGTCCGGGACGATCGGCGCGTCGTACCTGGGCCGGCCCGCGTCGTCCAGCGGGTACCACACCGGGATCGGCACGCCGAAGAACCGCTGCCGGCTGATCAGCCAGTCCCCGGCCAGGCCCGCCACCCAGTTCTCGTACCGGACCTGCATGTGCGGCGGATGCCAGCCGATCTGCCCGCCGCGGGCCAGCAGCGCGGCGCGCAGCTTCTCGTCGTGCGCGCCGTTGCGGACGTACCACTGCCTGGTGGTGACGATCTCCAGCGGCTGGGTGCCCCGCTCGTAGAAGTTCACCGCGTGCCGGATGGGATCGGGCCCGGACAGCAGGTCCCCGGCCGCGCCGAGCATCGCCGCGATCCGCTTGCGCGCCGCCTGCGCGGTGTCGCCCGCGAGCTGCCGGTAGGCGGTGCGGCCCGCGCGGGACGTGATCGCGGCCGGTGGCGTGGCCAGCAGCCGCCCGTCGCGGCCCAGCACCGGGCGGGCGGGCAGCCGCAGGTCCCGCCACCAGGTCACGTCGCTGCTGTCGCCGAACGTGCACACCATGGCGATGCCGGTGCCCTTGGCCGGGTCGGCCAGGTGGTGCGCCAGCACCGGCACCTCCACCCCGAACAGCGGGGTGCGCACGGTCGTTCCGGTCAGCGCGGCGTAACGCTCGTCCCCCGGATGGGCCACCAGCGCCACGCACGCGGGCAGCAGTTCCGGGCGGTGGTCGTCACACCGGGACGGGCGTCCCGTCCGGGCGGCGGAACGCGATCGGTGCATCGCCCCGGCCACCTCCCGGTCCTCGACCTCGGCCTGGGCCACCGCGGTCTGGAACGTCACGTCCCACAGCGACGGCGCCTCGGCCAGGTAGGCCTCGCCCCTGGCCAGGTTGCGCAGGAAGGCGCGCTGCGAGATGGCCCGCGAGCCGTCGTCGATGGTCCGGTACATGGTGGACCAGTCCACCGACAGGCCCAGCCGCCGCCACACCTCCTCGAACGCCTGCTCGTCCAGGTCGGTGAGCCGGCTGGCACAGTTCGATGAAGTTGCGGCGGGAGATGGGCATCTGGTCGGTGCCGGGACTGGCGGGCGGGCAGAACCCGGGGTCGAAGGGCAGCGACGGATCGCACCGCACGTGGTAGTAGTTCTGCACCCGGCGCTCGGTCGGCAGCCCGTTGTCATCCCAGCCGATCGGGTAGAACACCGCATTTGCCGCGCATGCGCTGATACCGCGCGACGATGTCGGTGTGGCTGAACGAGCAGACGTGCCCGATGTGCAGCTTCCCGCTGACGGTCAGCGGGGGTGTGTCGATGGCGTAAACCTCGCCACGCGACGCGGAGCGGTCAAACTTGTACTACACCCGAGTTCTCCCACCGGCGAGACCACTTGTCCTCGATGCCGTCAAGCGAGGGCTTGTCCGGCACGAGGCTGGCCTGCTGCGCGCCACGCGCGTGGGAGTCGGTACTCATGCCGCCAAGGATAGCGGAGGCGGCCGGGATGCCGTCACCGGTTATTACCGGGACCGGCCGGGCGGCCCGGTAACAGCTACTCCTTGGTCCAGTGCGGGCGGCGGAACATCAGGCCCAGCCGCTCGTGCAGCGAGTCGCCGATCTCGTCCAGCGCGCTGACCGTGTAGACGGCGGCACCGTCGGGCGGCGGCAGCCGGTCCGCCTCCGCGTCGTCCAGGCTGCACCGGACGCTCCGGATCGTGATCAGCTCGACCCGGCCGGCGTCGATGAAGCGCAGCCCCCAGTCGGTCGCCACGACGATTCCGTCGAAAAGGTCCAGGCTGGGTACTTCGAGCACGTGTTCGAGTGTGCCGATCTCCTTGCCGGACCGGGTCAGTACCGGCGCTCCGGATACCGCGGCCCGATAGGAAACCGCCGTTTCGGTCTCCATGCGGCGCCATCTCCTCCCCGATAGGACTCGCCTGCCGTCCGAGGGGTTCTTACCCGCTTGTGGCGTGATGCACCTGCGGAGCGGCAAACAGCAGGTCAACGGCCCGGAGCGAGCCCTTCGAGGATTTCGGCCGCCCGGGCCGCCGCCCCGGCCTGATCCACGTCCGGGGCGCCCACCAGCGGGTCCCAGTTCAGGTCGTAGAAGACCTCGGTCACGCCCTGTTCCGCGAGCCACTCGGTGTCCGCGCGGATGTCGCCGAAGCTGCCCGACAGCAGCATCCGGCCGCCGCCCTCCGGCACAGTCACCGGGGCGCCCCAGCGCACCACGCCGCGGCAGATGACCCGCAGCGCGCCCGGATCCCGGCCCGCACCGGCCGCCGCGGCCTTGATCACATCGATGCCGTCGCGGATCCGGGACAAATCGGCCCGGCTGGAGGTGATCCACCCGTCGGCCAGCCTGCCGATCCGCTGCAGCGCCCGGGGCACCGTCCCGCCGAGCAGCACCGGGGGGCCGGGGCGCTGCACCGGCAGCGGCGCCGCCCGGCCCGCCGGCACCGTGTAGTGCTCGCCGTGGAACCCGGCCACCTCGCCGGTCCACAGGTGGCGCAGTACCCCCAGATACTCGGCGGTGCGGGCACCGCGGCCGGCCATGACGCCGCCGGCCGCGGCGAACTCCTCGGGCATCCAGCCCAGGCCGAGCCCCAGGTCCAGCCGGCCCTCCGACAGCACGTCCACGGACGCGGCCAGTTTCGCCAGGTAGGCGGGCGCGAGGTAGGGCATGTTGACCACCGCGACCCCGAGCCGGATCCGGGAGGTCACCGCCGCCGCGTAGCCGAGCGCGACCAGCGGGTCGAGCACGCTGTGGTAAACCGGCTCCATCGCCGAGCCCTCCGGCACCAGCAGCCGCTGAAATGTCCACAATGACCCGTAACCGGCGGCTTCGGCCTCGGCGGCGAAGCGGCTCAGGTACTGCGGGGTTGCCCAGGCGCCGGACACGGGCGCACCGAAACCGATCCTCATGGGGACAACCCTAGGGCGCGCCCTCGCGCCGCGCGCGGTGACCGTAAGCTGGGCGAGGCCGCCTTGGCCCTCTTCCCGCACCTTCTGACCAAACGGAGTCCTCGTGGACAACGATGCCCGCCGTTACATCGCCGCCCTGCGCAACTCCCACGAGCGGCTCGCCGCGCTGACCGCGGCCATGAGCGGGGACCAGCTCACCGGCCGGTCCTACTGCCGGGACTGGTCCGTCGCGCAGGTGCTGTCCCATCTGGGCAGCGGTGCCGAGATCGCGATGCTGATGCTGGAGGCGACGCTGGCGGGCGAGCCGATAGACCGGGACGCCATGGGCCCCATCTGGGACACCTGGAACGCCAAGACCCCGCAGCAGCAGGCGGCGGACTGCCTGCCCGCCGACGAGGCGCAGATCAAGCGGCTCGAAGGGCTGTCCGACGCGGAACTGGACGGGATCTCCGCCGACTTCTTCGGCATGAAGCTCGACGCGGCCGGGCTGGTCCGGATGCGGCTTTCCGAGCACGCGGTGCACACCTGGGACGTGGCCGTGGCCCTCGACGACGCGGCCGAGGTGGCACCGGACGCGGTGGAACTGCTCCTGGCCCAGCTGCCGATGATCGCCGGATGGACCGGGAAGGCCGACGGCGGGCCGTTCCGGCTGCGGCTGCGCGGCACCGAGCCCGAGGCCGACTTCCTGCTGGAGGTGGCCGACAAGGTGAGCCTGGGGCCGTGGCCGGGCGAAGGCCCCGCGGGTGCCACCGCTGACGGCCAGATCCAGCTGCCCGCCGAGGCGCTGCTGCGGCTGGTGTACGGGCGGCTCGACCCCGGGCACACCCCGCCGGTAGAGGTCAGTGGGGATCCCGGGCTGCTGGACCGGGCGCGGGCGGTGTTCCCGGGGCTGTAGTGCGCTGCTAGCCCGGGGGAGCGACCCCCCGGAACCCCCGGTGGCCTGCGGCCGTGCTAGCCCGGGGGAGCGACCCCCCGGAACCCCCGGTGGCCTCCCTGCCAGCCCGGCCTTGTCCTTGGCGGGTCAGCCGAGGGCCTGGGCGGCGAGCGCCGCGGCCTCGCGGGCGCAGCCCCAGGACAGGGTGACGCCGGCGCCGCCGTGGCCGTAGTTGTGCACCACGAGCGGGCCGGATCCGTGGCCGGCCGGCCGCTGCCGTCCGGTCCCTGACCTGCGGGCTCGGCCTCCAGCCGGACCCGCGGCCGGAACGGGCGCAGCCCGACGCGGTGGCGGAGCACCCGGGCGCCGTTCAGCCGCGGCTCGACGGCGGCGCAGTCGCGCAGGATGCGTTCGGCCACCGCCGGGACCGGCTCGGTGTTCCAGTCGCCGCCGACCTCGGTACCGCCGAGGACCACGGTGTCGCCGTGCGGGAACAGGTACACCAGTTCGGTGGTGTCATCGGGGAGCCCGATGAAGAACTCGCTGAGCCCCGGGTTCTCCACGATCACCACCTGGCCGCGGAACGGCTTCAGCGCCGGGTCCGGCAGCAGGTCGCGGGCCCCGGTTCCGGTGCAGTTGAGCACGACACGGGCGCCGTGCTCGGCGGCCGCGGCCGGCAGCGAGCGCACCGTGCCCGCCTCGACGCGTCCCCCAGCGGCCTCGAACCGGGCGCGCAGGTAGCCGAGGTAGGTGGGCATGTGCGCCAGCGGCGCGGAGTACCGCCAGCCGCTGGCGAACCCGGCGGGCAGGTCCGCGGCGCGGCACGGCACGGCACCCGCCGAGGTCGGCCAGCCAGTCCGGCGGCGCTGCCGGGGGCGCCTGCCGGCGGCGCCGGCCGGCGGCGGGGCGCCGCGGGTCCGCCTCCACGCCGGTCACGGTCCGCACCCCGGTCGCCGGGTCGGCGGCGAGTTCCCGCAGGACGGCCAGGGTCTCCCTGCTCCACCGCGCGGTCCGGGCGCTTTCCTCGACCAGGTGCGGTCCCCAGATCGCCCCGGCCACCGAGGAGGTGGTCTCGGCCGGGGGAGCGGCCGCACGGATGAGCGTCCGCGCTCCGGACTCGGCCAGGCAGATCGCCGTGGTGAGCCCGCTCACCCCGGCGCCCACCACAAGGACGTCGCAATCGCTGTTCGGCACGGCACGACGGTAGCGCGTGCCCCGGTGCGGCCGGTCGCGGCATTGCCCGCAGCCCGGGCCGGCCGCCCGGGCTTACGGGTAGGTGGCCGGGCGGCCGAAGGCCACGCCGACCGTGAGCGGGTCGGTCACGGTGACGTCCGGCATGGCGGCGATGGCGTTGACGATCTGCTGCCAGTCGGAGTAGCAGTACCGCTCGTTGTCGTTGGTCCAGTGCAGCGCCGGGTTCGGCGAGGTGCAGTCCCATTGGGTCGCGTTGTGTGCGTAGCTGGGGCTGCTGCCGGTGACCAGGATGTATGCCTGCAGCGTGAACCACTGGCCGGGCTGGAGCGCCTGGATCTTGGCGATGATCGCGCTCGGCTCGTCGTAGCGCAGATGGCCGCCGGCACCCGCGGCGACGTTGTAGCACGGCGCGGTCTTGACATGGCAGGCGCCACCGTTGACCGCCTCGGTCTGCTGCCAGTACGGCGGGGTGGTGCCGGCCGAGGCGAGCGTCGTCCCCGACTTGTTGTAGGTCCGCCCCCAGGCGAAGCAGTTCGCCCCGTAGTTGCCCTGCAGCGCGGACGGGGGATTCTGCACCCCTGGGTACGCGATGAGCCCGTGCCCGCCGGGCAGGCCGTGCGCGTCGAGGGCGGCCGCGGAACCGCAGGTTTCCGCGTACGACTGCGTCGGCGTCAGCTTGCCGAGCTGGGGCGGGTAGGTCGCGGTGTGCGACACGAACGACCAGCCGAAGTTCGTCCGCGAGGTTGGCCGCATCCGGCCCACGACGAGGTGAGCGAGTCGCCGGAGTGCGTGCAGTTCGGGACCGTCGCCTGGGTCACGCCGGTGACCAGGCTGCCGGTGCCGGTGAGGCCCAGCGAGCGCAGATAGGGCGCCACCACGGTGTCCAGGGGCGCGATCCCGCTGTCGTCGGGCACGCAGTTGTCGGCCGCGCCGATCTCGCTGCGCGAGAACAGCAGCGTCACGAAGGGACCGGAGGTGGCGGCCGGCCGGTGCCGGCGGCCCGGCGCCGGCCGCCGGGTGCGCCCGGCGGCCTGGCCGGCGGCCGCGGCCGGCCGGGCGGGCCGCCGCGGCCCCGGAGCCCGAGCCGGTGATCATCCGGAGCCGGTTGTTGCCGGAGTCGGTCACCAGCACGTTGCCGCTGCCGTCCACCGCCACGCCCTGCGGGTAGTGCAGCGTGGCGCTGGCCGCCGGCCCGCCGTCGCCGGAGAAGCCCTGCGTGCCGTTGCCGGCGATCGTGTAGATGTCGCCGGCGGTCATCGGCTGGCCGTAGAACGTGCCCGGCGCTGGCCGCCACGACCCGGACCCGGTTGTCGCCGTAGTCGGCGATCACCAGGTTCCCCGCGGCGTCCACCGCGACACTGTCCGGGACGGCCAGCTCGGCGCTGGTGGCCGGGCCGCCGTCGCCGGAGAAGCCCTGCGGTGCCGGTGCCGGCGACCGTGTAGATGTCGCCGGCGGTCATCGGCTGGCCGTAGAAGGTGCCGGTGCTGCCGGCGACCACCCGGATCCCGTTGTTGCCGGTGTCGGCGATGACGCACGTTCCCGGCGCGTCCACCGTCACGCCCTGCGGGTAGTTGAGCGCGGCGCTGGTGGCGGGGCCGCCGTCGCCGGAGAAGCCCTGCGGTGCCGGTCGCCGGCGACCGTGTAGATGTCGCCGGCGGTCATGGCCTGGCCGTAGAAGGTGCCGGTGCCCGCCGGCGACCACCCGGATCGCGTTGTTGCCGGTGTCGGCGATGACCAGGTTCCCGGCGCCGTCCACCGCGACACTGGCCGGGGCGTCCAGCCGGGCGCTGGTCGCCGGGCCGCCGTCGCCGGTGTACCCGGCGGTGCCGGTCCCGGCGACGGTGTAGATGTCGCCCGGCGGTCATGGGCTGGCCGTAGAAGGTGCCGGTGGCGCCGGCCACCACCCGGACCCGGTTGTTGCCGGTGTCGGCGATCACCAGGTTGCCCGCCGCGTCGACCGCGACCCCGTTCGGCGGCGTTGAGCTTGGCCGCGGTGGCCGGGCCGCCGTCGCCGGAGAAGCCCCGGGCGCCGGTGCCGGCGACGGTGTAGATGTCGCCGGCGGTCATCGTCTGGCCGTAGAAGGTGCCGGTGCGCGCGGCCACCACCCGGACCCGGTTGTTGCCGGTGTCGGCGATGACCACGTTCCCGGCGGTGTCCACCGCGGCGCCGTAGGGCAGGCTGAGCTCGGGCTGCGGTGGCCGGGCCGCCGTCGCCGAGCAGCCCGTGGTGCCGTCGCCGGCCACGGTGTAGATGTCGCCGGCGGTCATCGGCTGGCCGTAGAAGGTGCCGGTGCTCGGCCGCGACCACCCGGACCCGGTCGTTGCCGGTGTCGGCGATGACCAGGTTCCCGGCGCCGTCCACCGTCACGGCCGTGCGGGCCGTTGAGCTCGGCGGTGGTCGGCGGGGCCGCCGTCGCCGGTGAACCCGGCGGTGCCGTTGCCGGCGACGGTGTAGATGTCGCCGGCGGTCATGGGCTGGCCGTAGAAGGTGCCGGTGCTCGGCCGCGACCACCCGGATCCGGCTGTTGCCGGTGTCGGCGATCACCAGGTTGCCGGCGCCGTCGACCGCCACCCCGCCCGGGACGTCTGACCTGCGGCGCTGGTGGCCGGGCCGCCGTCGCCGGTGTACCCGGCGGTGCCGTTGCCGGCGATCGTGTAGATGTCGCCGGCGGTCATGGGCTGGCCGTAGAAGGTGCCGGTGCTCGCCGCGACCACCCGGATCGGCGCTGTTGCCGGTGTCGGCGATCACCAGGTTCCCGGCACTGTCCACCGTGACGCCCTGGGGGCTGTCGAGCGCGGCGCTGGCGGCCGGGCCGCCGTCGCCGGTGTACCCGGCGGTGCCGTTGCCGGCGACCGTGTAGATGTCGCCGGCGGTCATCGGCTGGCCGTAGAAGGTGCCGGTGCTGGCCGCGACCACCCGGATCCGGTTGTCGGACGTGCTGGCGAGCACCAGGTTGCCCGCGGCGTCGACCGCCACGCCCGCCGGGTCGCTGAGCTGGGCGCTGGTCGCCGGGCCGCCGTCACCGGAGAACCCGTAGCTCCCGGTGCCGGCGACCGTGTAGATGTCGCCCGGCGGTCATGTGCTGGCCGTAGAACGTGCCGCTGCTCGCCGCGACCACCCGGATCCGGTCGTTCGCCACGTCGGCGAGGACCAGGTTGCCCGAGGGGTCCACGGCCACGGCGCAGGTGTCCACCGCGGTGCCGGCGGCCGGGCCGCCGTCGCTGAACGGCCCGCTGGCAGCGGTGCCTGCCGGGGTGGTCAGCTTGCCGGACACCGGGCTGATGCTCCGCACGGTCCAGTTGTCGGCGACGAGAAGCTGTCCCTGGGTGAACGGAGACGCCGCACGGCGAACTGGCGATGCCGGCGATCGGCGTGGACACGCCCAGGTTCACCGCGGTGCCCGCGGCCGGGCCGCCCACGCCCCCGGCGACCGTGGTGATCGTCCCCTGCGGCGCGGAACCTGCCGCCCGGCCCGCGCCTCACACCGGCGCTCGCGGCCGGGCGTCCGCCGCGGCGGTCGGCCCGGCTCCGGCCAGCACCGTCATGCCCGCTGCCAGGGCGGCCGAGGACAGGACCGCCGTACCGGCCGGCCCGAAACCGCGCACGCGAACACGACACGCAATGCCCATGGAATGACCCCCCAGGTCGTCCGGTCCGGCAACTACGGTTCCGCCGGGAGCGTGAATCCCCCGCCTTGAGCGACGCCTGGGCGGAGCTCTTAGATGACAGCTTCGCTACTGAAAGATGGCGACTTTCCCTACTTTGCGATGGCGTCACCATGACTTTGCCGTCTTTAGCCGGGTTTCTCAATAGCCTGGCGTAGCCGTTGCAGGGCTATATGTAACCTTCTGCCAGAGGCATGGCCTGGCCCGGCCCTGCCCGGCTGCCGGGGGAGCATGACCACCGACCCGATATCGTCCGCGCGGCTCCGCCTGGTCCCGCTCACGGTGGCCGACGCCGCCGAGATGGCGGGCGTGCTGAGCGGGGCGGCCCTGTACGCCTTCACCGGCGGTGCCCCGCCGGGCCTGGACGAGCTGCGCAGCCGGTATGCCAGGCAGGCGGCCGGGCGGTCACCGGACGGCGGCGAGGAATGGCACAACTGGATCCTGCGCCGCCAGCCCGGCGGGCAGGCGGTCGGCTACGTCCAGGCGACGATCACCGGCGAGGGGCGGCGCGCCGAGATCGCCTGGGTCGTCGGCCTGGAGTGGCAGGGGCACGGCTACGCCACCGAGGCGGCGCAGGCCCTGGTCGGCTGGCTGGATGACCGTGGGGTCGGCGTCATCCAGGCGCATCATCCACCCGCGCCACGCCGCGTCCGCCGCCGTGGCGCGGCGTGCCGGGCTGCGGCCGTCCGGCGCCGTCGAAGACGGCGAGCAGCTATGGCTGCGGGACCGGCGCGCCGCACGATAACCGCCGCCGGGCCGGGGCGTCCGGCGGGTTCCGGCGCGGTGCTGGGCGGCCAGGCCGAGGTAGGTCTGCACCGCACGGTCGATCCGGTCCCGCTGGCGCAGCCCGGCGTCGGCCCGGATGGCGGCGGGCACGCCCACGGCCAGGGCGCCCGCCGGGACCACCATGTCCTCGCGGATCAGCGCCGCCGCCGCGACCACGGCCCCGGCCGCCACCCGGGCCCGGTTCAGCACCAGGGCGCCGGAGCCGATCAGGCAGCCGTCCTCGACCACGCACCCTTCGAGGTGCGCCCGGTGCCCGACCACGCAGCCCGCGCCGATCACGGTCGGCCAGTCCCGGGTGGTGTGGATGATCGTGCCGTCCTGGATCGAGGTCCGTTCCCCGATCCGGATCAGCCCGTGGTCGCCGCGGAGCACCGCGCAGGGCCACACCGACGACCCGGCGCCGAGTTCCACGTTCCCGATGACCACCGCGTCCGGGTGCACGAATGCCTCCGGGTCGATGGCGGGGACCTGGTCGTCGAGTGCGTAGATGGGCACGCCGTCACCTCCCGGGCCCGCGCGAGCCGCTGTGCCACCATGTCACGCACCACGCCGCGCTGGATCTTGCCGGTCGCCGTCTTCGGCAGCGCGTCCAGGGCCAGCACCTGGCGTGGCCGCTTGAACGAGGCGAGCCCGTCCCGGCAGAACGCGATCAGCCCGCCTGGCGTCCAGGGGCTGCCCCGCCGCGGGCACCACGCACGCGACGACCTCCTCCAGCCCCGCGTCGTTCCGGTGGCCGACCACCGCGCACTCGGCGACCGCCGGGTGCTCCAGCAGGCGGCCCTCCACCTCCATCGGGGATACCCAGATGCCGCCCGCCTTGATCATGTCGTTGGACCGGCCCAGGCAGGTGTAGAAGCCGTCCGCCGAGCGGGTGTAGGTGTCACCGGTGCGCAGCCACTCACCCTGGAACACCTCCCGGGTGATGGCGGTGCGGCACCAGTAGCCGGTGGCGATGGAGTCGCCGCGCACCAGCAGGTGCCCCGGCTCATCGTTGGCGACCGGCACGCCGCCTCGTCCACCAGGGCGGCCTCGTAGCCGGGCACCACGGTGCCCGATGTCCCCGGGCGCACCGCGCCCGGCCGGTTGGAGATGAAGATGTGCAGCGCCTCGGTGGAGCCCAGGCCGTCGATGATGTCCACGCCGTACCGGCCGGTGAACCGGCGGTAGATCTCGGCCGGCAGCGCCTCGCCGGCCGAGGTGGCGAGCCGGACGGTGGCGAACGCCTCCGCCGGGGCCCCGGCGTTCAGCAGCGCGGCGAAGAACGCCGGCCCGGCGAAGAACAGCGTGGGCCGGTCGGTGGCCAGCCGGTCCACCGCCCCGCCGGGCGTCGCCCTGGCCGGATCCAGCACCGCGGTGGCGCCGGCGGAGAACGGGAACAGCAGCGAGTTCCCCAGCCCGTAGGCGAAGAACAGCTTCGCGGCCGAATAGCACCGGTCGTCCTGCCTGATGCCCAGCACCTGGCGGGCGTAGGTCTCACAGACCCTGGCCACGCTGCCGTGGCGGTGCATGGCCGCCTTGGGCCTGCCGGTGGTCCCCGAGGTATACAGCCAGAACGCCGGTGAATCGAACCAGGTGCCATACGCGGCGCCGGGGCCGGCCGCCTGCCCGGCCGCGAGCAGGTCCGCCCAGGCCCGGACGCTCACCCCGCCGGGCGCATCGCCGTCCTGCTCGCCGGCTCCCCGGTGAGCACCAGCGTGCCCGCCTCGGGTGCCAGGTGCATGGCCGCGCGGGCCACGGCGGCGCACTCGGGGGTCGCCACCACCACCCGGGCCCGGCTGTCGGCCACCAGTTCGCCCAGTTCCTCCGCCCGGTACATGGTGGACACCGGCACCGGGATCGCGCCCATCCGCAGCAACGCACAGAACGTGATGACGGTCTCCGGCCGGTCGGTGGCCACCAGCAGCACCCGTTCCTCCGGCCGCACCCCCGACTGG
Source organism: uncultured Actinomycetes bacterium (assembly GCA_963725125.1). Lineage (GTDB taxonomy): Bacteria > Actinomycetota > Actinomycetes > Streptosporangiales > Streptosporangiaceae > DASXKD01. Next base: position 7,674 of record CAVRXW010000058.1, on the reverse strand, counting down.
CGAACCCGGCCGCCAGCTCCGCGGCCCGCGCCGCCAGCTCGGCGTAGGTCAGCGAGCCTGCCGGTCCTGTCACGGCCAGATGGCCGCCCAGGCCCGCCTGGACCTGCCGGTCGACGAGATATTCGCAGGCGTTGAACGACTCTGCCGACATGCCCGGTCCGATCAGCTAAGGGAATGCGCCGGGACATATCCTCCACACGCCGCCAGCGCATCGTCAATGACCTGTGTTAGCCCGGGGGAGCGACCCCCCGGAACCCCCCGGTGGCCTGCGGCCCGGTTCCTCCGTCACCGGGCCGTGGCCGTGCTGGCCCGGGGAGCGACCCCCCGGTGGGCGTGCTGGCTGGGCGCTGGTTGACGCCGCCGGGCGCGCGGCGCGATCCTGTAACCGATTGCGACCGTCGGGCCGTGGTCACTCCAGCGGCAGCATCAGGCTGCGGAACGGGGAAGACGTGCACGGGCCCCGGCTCGATCCGTGGCCGCCGCACAGCGACGGCGGCGCGGCCGCCCGTGCGGCCGGCCTGATCGCGGTGGCCGAGGACCTGGCCGGCGAGTTCTCGCTGCGGCCGCTGCTGGAGCGGATCCTGCGGCGCTGCACCGAGCTGCTCGGCTGCGACGCCGGGTCGATCTGCAGCGTCGACGAGGCGGCCGGCACCTACCGCAAAGAGGCCGACATCGGCGTGGCCTGCCAGTCCGGCCGGGTCTTCCCGCTCACCGAGGGGATGACCGGGGCCGTCGTGGCCCGCCGCGGGCCGGTCTGGTTCGCGCGCTACGACGACGTGCCCGGCGGGCACGTGGCGCCGGAGGAGCGGGCCACCCTGCGCGGCGTCATCGGCGTGCCGCTGGAGTGGCGCGGGCGCGATCATCGGCGCGTGCATCGTGTTCAGCCGGGACGACGCGCGCGCCTTCGGGCCCGACGACGCCGAACTGCTCAGCCTGTTCGCCAAGCACGCGGCGATCGCGCTGGCCAACGCCCGGATGCACGAGGCGGCCGAGGAACGGGCCCGGGCCGAGGCGGCGGCGGCCGAGCGCGACCGGCTGCTCGGCGAGGTGCACGACACGCTCGCCCAGCGGCTGGTCAGCGTCCAGGTGCACCTCGACAGCGCCGGGCCTGGCCGCGAGGCCGGCCACGGACGGCGACCGGATCGGCGGCGGCGCATCGCGGCAGGCCAGCGCGGCGGCCAGGGACGCGCTGGCCGAGGCGCGGCTGACGCTGCTCGGGCTGGCCGCGTCGCCGCTCGACGGGCGGACGCTGGACGCCGCGCTGCGCGCCGAGGCGGCCTGGGCGGAGAGCATCGGCCGGCTCGAGGTCAGGTTCGTGTCGGCGGGACCGCCCGTCACCGTGGAGCGAGCTCGCCCGCGAGGTGCTCGCGGGTCGCCAGGGAGGCGCTGACCAACATCGTCCGGCACGCCCAGGCGCACAGCGTCCGGCTCGGCCTGCTGTACGAGCACGGCGCCGTGTCGCTGCTCGTCCAGGACGACGGCCAGGGCTTCGACCCGAAGTCCGGCTGGCAGGGCGAGCGCTTCGGGCTGCGGGCCATGACCGAGCGCGCCGGGAACTGGGCGCGACCGTCGACGTCGACTCGCTTGCCGGGCTGGGGCACCCGGATCCGCGCCCGCTTCCCGTACCGGCGGGACGGGCAGCAGGCCGGGCCGGCGGCTGCGGGTGCTGGTCGCGGCGGGCCGGCCGGTGCTGCGGGCCGGCCTGGCCCGGCTGCTGTCCTGGACCGAGCCGGGGATCGAGGTGGTCGGCGAGGTCGGGACGGCCGCGCAGGCGCTGGAGGCCTGCCAGGCGCTGCGGCCTGACGTGGCGCTGGTCGACCTCGGCCTGCCAGCCGGGCGCTGGCTGCCGCGGAGCCGAGGGTGACCGGGCTGCTGCTCGGCGCACGATCCGCGGCCTCGCCGTGGTGGGGCTCTGCGAGGCCGGCGACGACGAGCGGGTCGCCGACGCGATGCGGGCCGGCGCGCGCGGCTGCGTCGACGTCGGCGTCGGACGGCCCGGAGCTCGCCCGGGCCGTGGTCGCGGCCGGCCGCGGCCAGGCGATCCTGTCCGGCCCGGTGCTCGGGCAGCTGCACCGCGGCCTGCGGGCCGACGACCTCGACCCGCCTGACCGAGCGGGAGCGCGAGGTGCGCGACCTGATGGAGCAGGGCCTGCCCGACAAGGTCATCGCCGAGCGGCTGGTGCTGTCGGTGAAGACGGTGGAGAAGCACGCCGGCGCCGTGCTGCGCAAGACCGGCGCGCGCAACCGCACCGAGCTCGCCGCGCTGGCCGGGCGCGCCCGGGCCCGGGACTGCTGCCCGGCCAGGGTAGGGGAAGTCCTCCCCGGAGTTGGGGGTTTCCACCGATCCGCGTGGCCGGCGCCGCGCATAGGTTCGCCTTGTCCCGCGAGGAGAGTTCCGCGTGCCCGTCGTCCCGCTGAAGGAGATCGTCGACCGGGCGTTCGCCGAGCGCTACGGCGTCGCCGCGATCAACGTCGTCAACGACCTGACCCTGGAGGCGGTGCTGGCCGCCGCCGTCGAGCAGCGCTCCCGGTGATCGTGCAGACCTCGGTCAAGACGGTCCGGTCCATCGGCCTGGACCTGCTGTTCGCCATGTGGCGCGAGCTGACCGCGGACATCGAGGTGCCGGTCAGCCTGCACCTGGACCACTGCCCGGACCGGGAGTTCATCAGCGCCTGCCTGCGCAAGGGCTGGAACTCGGTGCTGTTCGACGCCTCGGCGCTGCCGGTGGAGGAGAACCAGCGGCAGACGGTCGAGGTGGTGGCCGAGGCCCGCTCCTACGGCGCGCACGTCGAAGGCGAGATCGAGTCGATCACCGGCGTCGAGGACGGCATCGGCTCCGACGAGGAGGCCGCAGCGGCAGTCCCTGCCGGTGGCGCTGGAGTTCATCCGGGCGACCGGCGTCGACGTGTTCGCGCCGGCGATCGGCAACGCGCACGGCGTGTACCGCACCGAGCCGAAGCTGGACGCGCAGCGGGTCTCCGACATCGTCGCCGCCCAGCCGATCCCGATCGCGCTGCACGGCGGCACCGGCATGACCGACGCCCAGTTCACCGACCTGATCGCGCGCGGCTGCGCCAAGGTGAACATCTCCACCGCGCTCAAGGTCAGCTACATGAAGGCCAACCTGGCCTTCCTGCGCGAGGCCGAGGAGCGCGACAGCTGGGACCCGCCGTCGCTGTTCGCCGCGGTGCGCGCCGCGGTGATGGAGCATGGCCGCCGACCACATGCGCCGCTTCGGCAGCGTCGGCAAGGCCTGGTGAGCCCGGCGTGGCCGGCCGGGCGGCACGGGCGCTGATCCTCGACTGCGACGGGGTGCTGGCCGACACCGAGCGGTACGGGCACCTGGTCGCGTTCAACCAGACGTTCGCCGAGTTCGGGCTGCCGGTCCGCTGGAGCGCGGCGGAGTACCAGGAGAAGCTGCGCATCGGCGGCGGCAAGGAACGCATGGCCAGCCTGCTCACGCCGGAGTTCGTCGCGGCGGCCGGGCTGCCCGCCGACCCGGCGGGCCAGCAGACCGCCGCTGGCCGCCTGGCACCGGCGCAAGACCGAGATCTACACCGGGCTGGTCGCGTCCGGCGCGGTCCCGCCGCGCCCGGGGATCGCCCGGATCGTGGCCGCCGCGGCGCTGGCCGCGGGCTGGCCGCTGGCCGTCGCCTCGACCTCGGCCGAGGCCTCGGTCCGGGCGACGCTGGAGCGGGCGGTCGGGGCCGGGCCGGCCCAGGCGGTCAGGTCTTCGCCGGCGACATCGTCGCGCACAAGAAGCCCGCCCCGGACATCTACCTGCTCGCGCTCGACTGGCTCGGCCTGCCGCCCGGCCAGGTCGTGGTCGTCGAGGACTCCCGCAACGGGCTGCTGGCCGCCACCGGGCCGGGCCTGGCCTGCGTGATCACGGTGAACGACTTCACCGCGGACGAGGACTTCAGCGAGGCCGCCCTCGTCGTCTCCTCGCTGGGCGACCCGGGCGGCGAGCGCACGACCGTGCTCGCCAACCGCAGCCGGGCCGCGCCCGGGGACTGGGTCACCCTGGACGACCTGGCCGCGTCGTCTGTCCCGACGTCGAGGCAGCTACCGCCATGCCCACAGCAAGCCTCGGCGACGTCGAGATCGTCGTGCGCACGATCGCGCAGGTCGTCGGTGGACAACGAGAAGTACTTCGGCGACCTGGACGCCGTGGTCGGCGACGGCGACTTCGGCTACTCGATGGCGCGCGGGTTCGAGCTGGTGCTGCGGGACTGGGACTGCTTCGACCGTGCCGACATCGGCACCTTCCTGAAGAAGATCGCCGTGGTCATCACCAGCCGCATCGGCGGCACGTCCGGCCCGATCTGGGGCACCGCGTTCCTGCGCGCCGGGGCGACCGCCGGGACCGCGACCAAGCTGGAGCCCGCCCAGATCGTCGCCATGCTGCGCGCCGCGATCGAGGGGATCAAGGCCCGCGGGCAGTCCGACGTCGGGGACAAGACGCTGCTCGACGCGCTGCGTCCCGCGGTCGACACGATCGAGGAGCAGATCGGCGTGGGCCACGACCGCGGCACCACGCTGCGCGCGGCGGCGGCGACCGCGCGCGAGCGGGCCGAGGCGACCCGGTCCATGCAGGCCATGCGCGGGCGGGCCAGTTACACCGGCGAGCGCAGCATCGGCACGCTCGACGCCGGCGCGGTCGCCGTCGCCGTGATGTTCGAGGCACTTGCCGACCTGTGGCCGGAGCAACCGGCCCAGCCTGACTCGCGACCTGGAGGTGGGGGCGTGAAGAAGTTCGTCAACGACCCGCGGCAGTTCGTGCCGGAGATGCTCAAGGGCATCGCCCTGGCCAACCCCGGCACGCTCAAGTACGTGCCCGAGTACAACCTGATCATGCGGACCGACGCGCCCCGCGACGACAAGGTCTCGGTCATCCAGGGATCCGGGTCCGGCCACGAGCCGGCCCACGTCATGGTGGTCGGCAAGGGCATGCTCGACGCCGCCTGCCCGGGCGACGTGTTCGCCGCCCCGCCGATGGACTACGTGCTGGAGACCAGCAAGCTGCTCAACTCGCCCAAGGGCGTGCTGCACATCATCAACAACTACACCGGCGACCGGATGGCCTTCGAGATGGGCCAGGAGATGGCCGAGGCCGACGGCATCACGATCGGCACGCTGCTCGTCGACGACGACGTCGCGGTCAAGGACTCCACCTACACCGTCGGCCGCCGCGGGGTGGCCGGGCAACTTCTTCGTGATCAAGGCGGTCGGCGCCGCCGTCCGAGCAGGGCGCCGACCTCGACGAGCTGCTGCGGATCGGCAACAAGGTCAACTCGGTCACCCGGACCATGGGCATGGCGCTGACCTCGTGCACCCCGCCGGCCAAGGGCTCGCCGCTGTTCGAGCTCGGCGACGACGAGATGGAGATGGGCGTCGGCATCCACGGCGAGCCGGGCCGCCGCCGGGAGAAGCTGGCCAGCGCCAACGAGATCGTCGACGAGCTGCTCGAGGCCGTGGTCACCGACCTGCCCTTCAGCCAGGGCGACGACGTGGCGCTGATGGTCAACGGGCTCGGCGGCACCCCGATCAGCGAGCTGTACCTGCTCTACGGGTACGCGCACGAGCAGCTGGCCAAGCGCGGGCATCAACGTCCGGCGCAACTACGTCGGGCAACTACTGCACCTCGCTGGACATGGCGGGCACGTCCATCACGCTGCGCCGCCTCGACCCCGAGATCGACGGGCTGCTCGCCGCGCCCGCCGAGATCGCGATCCGGACGTTCTGAAGGGGGGATATCCCGCAGGCCCCGGGCACGCGGCGCGCCGATCGGGCAGACCCGGCGCGCCGCGTGCCCGGTCAGGGGCCTGGCTCAGAAGCGCACGTACTCGTAGTCCAGCGGCTGGCCGTTGATGCCGTTGCGCGGCGGCGCCAGCCAGGCGGCGATCTTCCCCGGCTCGTACACCGGCCGCATCAGCGACTCCACGTGCGCCTTGTCGGCCGGGGTGGGCAGCCACGACGGCCGGCCGGCCGCCCAGGCCGCCGCGTCCACGATCTGGCCGCCGGGGGTGACGTGGCAGCCGGCGAACAGCGCCGACCTTGCGGTTGAAGCCCGACGTGCGGCAGGGCCAGCCGGTGCCCGGTGATCCCGTGGCCTGTCCAGGATGCGGTTCCACCGGGTCACCCCGGTCTCGCAGTCCTTGATGTACGCGGTGCGCAGGTCGTGGTTGAGCGCGGTGAGCGCGGGCAGCTCCACGCTCACGATCGCGGTCGCCGTCGGGCTGCTCGACGGCGGTCACCGCGCCGGTGAGCACGTGGTCGTCGCCGCGGCGCTCCTCCTGCCAGCGTCCCTTCAGCCCGCTGGTGAAGTAGTTGGCCACGTTGGTCGACGTCTCGCCGCCGAACAGGTCCAGGCTGACGCTGTAGTGGAAGTTCAGGTACTTCTGAATGACCGTCGAGCGGGATGCCGCCGTGCCGGGCGATGTCGTCGGTGTCGTGCTCGCGCATGAGCTGCGCGGTCCGCTCCACCACCCGGTCCACGCCGGTGGTGCCGACGAACATGTGGTGCGCCTCTTCCTTGAGCATGAACTCGCAGGTGCGCGACAGCGGGTCGAACGCGCTCTCCTTCAGCGTGCCGAGCTGGTACTTGCCGTCCCGGTCGGTGAAGTAGGTGAACATGAAGAACGACAGCCAGTCCGGGGTCTCCTCGTTGAACGCGCCGAGGATGCGCGGCGAGTCCGCGCTGCCGGAGTTGCGCAGCAGCAGCGCCTCGGCCTCGTCCCGGCCGGCCCGGCCGAAGTAGGCGTGCAGCAGGTACACCATGGCCCACAGGTGGCGGCCCTCCTCCACGTTGACCTGGAACAGGTTGCGCAGGTCGTACAGGCTGGGCGCGGTCAGGCCGAGGCGGCGCTGCTGCTCGACCGAGGCCGGCTCGGTGTCGCCCTGCACCACGATCAGCCGCTGCAGGCTGGCCCGGTGCTCGCCGGGGACCTGCTGCCACGCCGGCTCGCCCTTGTGCTGGCCGAACGCGATGCGCCGGTCCGGGTCCCGCTCGGCCAGGAAGATGCCCCACCGGTACTCCGGCAGCCGCACCCGGTCGAAGTGTGGCCCAGCCGTCCCGGCCCACGTCCACCGCCGTGCGCAGGTAGACGTCCTGGGTCGGCAGGGTCGGGCCCCATCTCGCCCCACCACTGCAGGAAGCGCGGGCTGCCAGGACTCCAGCGCCCGCTGCAGCCGGCGGTCCTCGGCCAGGTCGACGTTGTTGGGGATGCGCTCGGTGTAGTCGATCGACATGAGAGGCTCCTCACGCTCGGTTCCGGTCGAACACGCCCGCCTGGCCGGTGCCGTAGCGGCGCAGCGCGCCGTCCGGACCGGACGGCGTTCGGCCTGGTGAAGATCCAGTTCTGCCACGCGGTCAGGCGGCCGAAGATCTTGGTCTCCATGGTCTCCGGCCCGGCGAAGCGCAGGTTGGCCTCCATCCCGGTCAGCGCATCCGGGCTGAGCGAGGCGCGCTCCTCGCAGCGCGATGCGGATCTCGTCGTCCCAGTCGAGGTCGTCCGGGGCGAACGTGACCAGGCCGAGGTCCAGCGCCTCCGCCGCCTCGATCGGGCGCCCGATGTGCTGCTCCAGCTTGGCCACGTGGCCCGGGTCGGCGGTGAACCGGGATGCCAGCCGGGTCAGCCCGTTGGCCATGGGGAACGCGCCGAAGTTGGCGG
>CAVRXW010000057.1:0-9648 GCA_963725125.1 uncultured Actinomycetes bacterium | reverse complement strand
GCTGCGTGCGGACTTCGACGCGCATCCGCGCTGGCCGGCGGGGGCTACCGTGGCCCGCGGGCTGCCGGTCCCGGGCGCCTGGCCGGGGTGCACCAGGCCATGGAGTTCCTCCCGCTGGCTAACCGCGCGGTCGTCGCGTCGCAGGCCCGCACCGGCGGCGGCCCGGTGCCCGAGCCGTCGATCAGCGCGCGGGGCAAGAACGTGATCATCATCGGTGGTGGCGACACCGGGGCCGACTGCCTCGGTACCGCGCACCGGCAGGGTGCGGCCTCGGTCACCCAGCTGGAGATCCTGCCCCGGCCCACGCAGAGCCGTCCCCGACAACCAGCCGTGGCCCACTTACCCGATGATCTACCGGATGGCCAGCGCGCACGAGGAGGGCGGCACGCGGGCCTACGCCATAACGACGCAGGAGTTCGTGGGGGACGCGGCCGGCCGGGTCACCGGACTCCGGATCGTCGACGTGGAGCTGGCCGACGGCAACTTCCCCCCGGTCCCGGGCACCGAGCGGGACCTGCCGGGCGACCTGGTGCTGCTCGCGATGGGCTTCACCGGCGCGGACCGCGAGGGCCTGCTCACCGACCTCGGCGTCGGCTTCGACGCCCGCGGGAACGTGGCCCGCGACGGCGGGTACGCCACCTCGGTGCCCGGGGTGTTCGCGGCCGGGGACATGGGCCGCGGCCAGTCGCTCATCGTGTGGGCCATCGCCGAGGGACGCTCGGCCGCGGCGGCCGTGGACACCTGGCTGGAGGGGGACAGCATGCTGCCCGCCCCCATCCCGCCCACCGCCCGCTCCCTGGTCTGAGCCCCCCGGCCTGAGCCCGCTGTTGAGGCGGGTGGGCCGGCCTGGTTGGCGGGGGCTCGCCCGCCTCGCCGCCTGCCCGCCGCCCGCCGGTCGTGTGCTCAAACCGCTGCAGCGGGATGTCGTGCCCCGCGCCCGGAGTCACCGTGTGCGAAAACCGCTGTCATGGCGACGATTCGCGCACACGATCTGGCCGCTGCCCTCTCGGCCGCCTCGAGTGTGTGCGGAACCCGCTGCGGGCACAGGCGCTTTTCGCACACGTACTGGCCAGGAACTTCACGTGGCCGGAGTCCGCTCGGAGAGGGGGGGTGGGACGCGCGAATTATGGCGGCGGTGTCCGACACTTCCGGACTGCCTGTCCACAGCCGACCCGTATCGCGCTGGCTGTCCACCGGTGGGCGACACGGGCTGCCGCTCTGGCGGCGGGGAGCCCAGCATCGTGGCATGAGCGCCGCACACCCAGTCCCGACTCCCACGGCGACGGCCGGAACCGCCCGCCCGCCGTCCTGACCGTCGCCTCGGCCATCGCCATGATCGGCGAACCTGCCGTTCGCTGGCGGCTGCACAGCGGACGATGGCAGCGTCCGTGCCGGGGCGTGCTGGTCACCCACTCCGGAGGGATCAGCGACACCGAACGATTATGGATCGCCGTGCTGGGCGCCGGGTCGCACGCGGTGCTCGGCGGCCTGACCGCGGCCCGGCTGGACGGTCTCACGGGATTCGACGATCGTGCGACCCACCTCTGCTCCCGGCCTGCCGCCAGGTTCGGCGAGTCTGCCCGGGGTGGTGGTGCACCGGTCGCGGGTACTCGGCCCGGACGACGTGCACCCGGCCCGGCTGCCGCCCCGGACGAGGCTCGCACGCTCGCTGCTCGACGCAGCGGCGTGGTCCGGGTCGGGTGACAGGGCCCGGGCTGTGCTGGCGGCCGGAGTGCAACAACGCCTGGTCCGTCCAGATCAGCTGGAGGCGGCGCTGGGCCGGAGGCCCAGGCTGCGGCGGCATGCGCTCATCGCGGCCACACTGGCGGACATCGCGGGCGGGGCACAGGCGCTTTCCGAACTCGACTTCGCCCGGCTCACCCGGCGCTACGGACTGCCTGCCCCGGATCGCCAGGCGATACGGCTAGACCGGGACGGGCGGCGCCGCTGGCTGGACGCCTTCTGGGAGGAGGCGCACCTCGCGGTGGAGGTGGACGGGCTGTGGCACATGGAAGCCACCGCGTGGTGGGCGGACATGCGTCGGGGCAACGATCTGATCATCAGTGGCCTGCGGGTGCTGCGCTTCCCGGCGTTCGTCGTCCGGGACGAGCCCGGCGTGGTCGCGGCCCAGATCCGCGACGCACTCGGCGGCGGCCGTGTTGCTATTCCGTGACGTCGGATGACTGTTCGGTGAATCTTCCGTTGCGGGTCTCGGCGGGCCAGAGCGTCGGCCCTTACAGTGGTATAGACCAATTCGGGTGCTCTGCCTGGAGGCGAGGTGCCCCGTCCGGAAGGCATACGCATGAGCCGCCGAGCGAAGATCGTCTGCACCCTGGGGCCCGCGTCCTCCAGCCCCGAGCGGCTCGCCGAACTCGTCGCGGCCGGGATCGACGTGGCCCGGCTGAACATGAGCCATGGCACCCAGGCTGGCCACCTCGCCGCCTACCGGTGCGTCCGCGCGGCGTCCGACGCCGCCGGGCACAGCGTCGGGGTGCTTGTCGACCTGCAGGGCCCCAAGATCCGGCTGGGCACGTTCGCAGCCGGGCCGGTCCGCCTGCTGGCCGGCGAGGAGTTCATCATCGTCACCGTGCCGAGGTGCCGGGGGACCAGCACGAGGTGGGCACGACCTACCCGGGCCTGGCCGACGACGTGCGGCCGGGGACCGGGTCCTGGTGGACGACGGCCGGGTCGTCCTCGAGGTGCTCACGCGCCGGAGGCGGCGGGTCCGCACCCGGGTCGTCGTGGGCGGGCGTCGTCTCCGATCACAAGGGCCTCAACCTGCCCGGCGTCAAGGTCAGCGTGCCCGCCCTGACCGCCAAGGACGAGGCGGATCTGCGCTGGGCACTCGGCCTGCAGGCGGACATGATCGCGCTGTCCTTCGTCCAGGGTCCCGAGGACGCCGTCCCGGCCCGGCGGATCATGGACGAGGCAGGGGTCCGGCTCCCGCTGATCGCGAAAATCGAGAAGCCCCAGGCCATCGAGGCGCTCTCCGGAGGTCATCGAGGCCTTCGACGGAATCATGGTCGCCCGCGGCGATCTCGGCGTCGAACTTCCGCTGGAGCAGGTGCCGATGGTCCAGAAGCGGATCGTCGAGCAGGCCCGGGCCCAGGCTAAGCCGGTCATCGTGGCGACCCAGATGCTGGAGTCGATGATCTCCGCACCGCGGCCGACCCGGGCGGAGGCATCCGACGTGGCCAACGCCGTGCTGGACGGCGCGGACGCGCTGATGCTGTCGGCGGAGACCAGCGTCGGCGAGTACCCGGTCCAGGCCGTCGCGACGATGAGCCGCATCATTAGCGAGGCGGAGCGGGATTCCGTGGCTGCCGCGCCGGTCTGGCCGGCCAGGCCGGGCAGCACCGGCGGCGCCATCGCCCGGGCCGCCGCCGAGGTCGGCGCGGCCGTCGGGGCCAAGGCTCTGGTGGCCTTCACGATGACCGGTGAGACGGCCCGGCGGCTGGCCCGGTACCGGTCACCCATTCCGCTGCTGGCCTTCACCCCCCAGCCGAGCACGCGCAGCCAGCTCGCGCTGAGCTGGGGCGTGGAGACGTTCATCGTGCCACCCACCCGGCACACCGACGCGATGGTCCGTCAGGTCGAGGAGGCGCTGCTGGACATCGGGCGCTGCGACAAAGGCGACATGGTGGTGATCGTGGCGGGCAGTCCACCGGGCACGCCGGGGCGGACTAACGCGCTGCGGGTGCATCGCATCGGTGACGCCGCGGCCCTGGGAGCAGGTCTCGGATGACGGCGACAAGGCGGTTGACCTGGGGTGCCCCGGGTGGGACTCGAACCCACACTGCACGGTGTTTGAGACCGCGGACTCTGCCTATTGGTCTACCGGGGCCTGGCCGCGCTCCCGGAAGGGGAGAGGCGCGGCCGACGCCAATCTACCGCTTTGGGTACGCTCGTGGCTGTGAGCCAGACACCCGTCCGTGTTGTGATCGCCGAAGATGAGGCGCTGATCCGGCTTGACCTGAAGGAGATGCTGGAGGAGGAGGGGTACGAGATCGCCGGGGAGGCTTCCGACGGGGAGCAGGCGATCCACCTGGCCGAGAAGCTGCGGCCCGACCTGCTCATCCTGGACGTCAAGATGCCGATCCTGGACGGGATCTCCGCGGCCGAGCAGATCGCCGCCAAGCACCTCGCCCCGGTGGTCATCCTGACCGCGTTCTCGCAGCGTGAACTCGTCGAGCGGGCCAGGGACGCGGGTGCCATGGCCTATCTGGTGAAGCCGTTCACCAAGGCCGACCTGGTGCCCGCGATCGAGATCGCGGTGAGCCGGTTCCAGGAACTGTCCGCGCTCGGCGCCGAGGTAGGCACCCTGCGGGAGCGCCTGGAGGTGCGCAAGCTGCTGGACCGGGCCAAGGGCCGCCTGCAGGTGGACTCCGGCCTGACCGAGCCCGAGGCGTTCCGCTGGATCCAGAAGACGTCCATGGACCGGCGCGTCCCGATGCGCGCGGTCGCGGAGGAGGTCCTGGCCGGCGTCCTCCCCGGTGCCCCGGAGCAACCCCCCGCACCGGACGGCACCCCCGCACCCGAGTGACCGTCCAGGATCCGGCGCGAGCGCAGGCCGCCGGGGGGCGGGCAAGCAGCGGAGGGCGGCTCGAAAGCCCGGGGCCGCCTTTGGTGCCGTGTCGGCCTTCCCCGGGTCGACATGTTCTCTACTCGGCCGCCCCGGGCTCTCGTCACCACCGTAGCGACCGTCAGGCGGCCCGCGCAAAGGCATCTCCATTCCCCGGACAGAATGCCGTAATCGTCCGGTCGTGTGAAGTTTCCCCTGGTGGCGCTGGGCATGCGCCGCTCCACGCCTGGTCACGGGTTCAGGCTGGGGCGGCGCCCGGCGCCGCGCTGGGCGCCTGGCCGGGAACCCGGTCGATGAGCAGGCAGGTGAGCCGCGAGGTACAGATCCGCCGGCCCGCATCGTCGGTGATGGCGATCTCGTGGGTGGAGATGGTCCGGCCACCGTGGAGCATGGTCGTGACGCCGGTCACCTTTCCCGCGGTGGCGGGGCGATGGTGGGTCGCGCTGATCTCGATGCCCACGGTGGCCCGGTCCGGCCCCGCGTGCAGTGCCGCGGCCAGCGAGCCCAGTGTCTCGGCCAGCACGCAGGACGCCCCGCCGTGGAGCAGGCCGTAGGGCTGGATGTTGCCGGCCACCGGCATGGTGCCCACCACGCGCTGCGCGCTGGCTTCGAGGATGCTGATCCCCATCCGGTCGGCCAGCGTGTTCTTGCTCGCGGCCTGGTAGGCCGCCATGACCCGCTGCGCGTCGTCCTGCTGCACCGTCACCTCCGCATCGTCCCGGGCAGGCTGGCCCGTTCCTGGGAAGACTAAGCGGCCTGGGGCGGCCGGTCACGTGACCGCGCAGGCCAGGGCATGAACCCAAAATGATCCTGCCATTACCACAAACCAGTGACTTCTGCGCAGAACGAGTCAAGAATCAACACTGGAGCGGCCACAAGAGGAGGGCGAGTCTATGCGTAAATTGTTAACGCTCACTCGGAGTATGCGCTGGTCAGAGCGACAGAAGGCGCCAAGATCGCTCACAAGAATCGTGCTTGCCTCCGTCCTGGGGGTCGCCCTGGCCGGTGCCCTCGGCACGGGGCTCGCGCAGGCCAGGCCCACCGCCGCGTCCTGCTCGGGGCCGTCCGTCACGGCGCAGCCGTTCGGCACGGCGTTCGACCTCTATGCGGGCAAGCAGCTGCCCGTCTTCCGGTACACGCTGACGAACTGCAAGAAGATGACCGTGCAGATCCTCAGCTACGGCGCCATCACCCAGTCGATCACCGTGCCGGACAAGAGCGGCAACCTGGCCGACGTGGTGCTCGGGTTCAAGACCCTCGACAACTACGTGGCACAGGCCAGCCCGCCGCCGCCCGCCACCGGCGGTCCCTACTTCGGTGAGATCGTCGGCCGGTACGGCAACCGGATCAAGGACACCTTCCAGCTCAACGGCCACACCTACACGCTGCCGATCAACAACGGGGTGAACAGCCTCCACGGCGGCTTCGTCGGCTTCGGCAACCACGTCTGGGCGTCGAAGGCGGTACACCAGAACGGCATGGCCGGCGTGGCGCTCACCCTCGTCAGCCCCAACGGGGACGACGGCGCCAACGTTGCTCTGGCTGGCCGGCCAGACTGCACCGGCTACCCCGGCACGCTGACCCTGACCGTCACCTACCTGCTGGACAACTCCAGCCGGCTGTGGATTCACTACCACGCCACGGTCGCCGGCCAGCCGACGGTGCTCAACCCGACCAACCACTCCTACTTCAACCTGGCGGGCGAGAGCCTGCGCGGCGCCTACGGCCAGGAAGTCATGATCAACGCTGACACGTACACCCCGACCGACACGACGCAGATCCCCACCGGGGTCGACGGGGCCCGGTCGCGGGCACGCCGTTCGACTTCCGCACGCCCCACACCATTCCGGATCGCGGATCAACGAGAGCGACCCGACCAGCTGCTGATCGCCCAGGGCTACGACCACAACTGGGTGCTGAACAGCACCGGCCGCGCACCTGTCCCGACGGCCTCGACCTCGCCGCGCAGGCGCTGGACCCGGTGAGCGGGCGTGAACTCACCGTCTGGACCGACCAGCCGGGCGTGCAGTTCTACAGCGGTAACTTCCTGAACGGAACCCTGGTGGGCATCAGCGGGCACATCTACCGGCAGAGCGATGGGTACACGTTCGAGACCCAGCACTTCCCGAACTCGCCCGACCAGCCCAACTTCCCGTCCACGGAGCTGAAGCCCGGCCAGGCGTTCAACTCCACCACCATTTTCCAGTTCTCCGCCTGACCGACCGTGCCGGGCAGGCCCCTGTGGCTGGGCGCGGCGGCACCGCCGCTCAGGCTGCCGCCGGGCCGTGCCCGGCCGACCCCGCCGATGTCAGTACGCGCACTAGACTTCCCGCGTGGTGACAACGCGGCCGGCACCCGCAGTCCGGGCGGACCGGCAGGCAGGGCGGGCGGGCCGCCGCGCCGGCTTCTGCTGCTGGACGGGCACTCCCTCGCGTACCGGGCCTTCTTCGCCCTGCCCGCCGAGAACTTCTCCACCACCACGGGGCAGCCGACCAACGCCGTCTACGGCTTCACCGCCATGCTCATCAACGTCCTGCGGGACGAGCAGCCGACCCATGTGGCGGTCGCCTTCGACCGCGGCGAGCCGACGTTCCGGCACGAGCAGTACGTCGAGTACAAGGCCAACCGGCGGGAAACCCCGGCCGACTTCCGCAGCCAGCTGAGCCTGATCTTCGAGGTGCTCGACGCGCTCGGCATCGCCCGGCTGTCGGTGCCCGGTTTCGAGGCGGACGACATCATCGCCACGCTCGCCGTCCAGGGCCGTGACGCGGGCCTGGACGTGCTCATCGTCACCGGCGACCGTGACGTCCTCCAGCTCGTCAACCCGCGGGTCACCGCGCTGATGACCCGGCGGGGCATCAGCGACATGACCCGGTTCACCCCGGAGGAGGTCTTCGCCAAGTACGGCCTCACGCCCGCCCAGTACCCGGACTTCGCCGCGCTGCGCGGTGACCCCAGCGACAACCTGCCGAACATCCCCGGGGTGGGGGAGAAGACGGCGGCGAAGTGGATCGCCGACTTCGGCTCGCTCGCCGGGCTTGTCGACCGGGTGGACGAGGTCAAGGGCAAGGCCGGCGACAAGCTCCGCGAGAACCTCGCCGACGTGCTGCGCAACCGGCAGCTCACCGAGCTTGCCCGGGACGTGCCGCTGGACCGGCCGCGGGACCTGCGCCGCCGCCCTGGGACCGGGAACAGATCCATCAGCTGTTCGACACGCTCCAGTTCCGGGTGCTCCGCGACCGGCTCTACAGAACGCTGCCCGACGGGATCGCGGGCGCTGCCGCCCAGCCGGCGCCGCGCAGGGCCCGGCCGGGCTTCGACGTGACGGTGTCCCGGCCCGGCCCGGGCGAGGTGGCGCAGTGGCTGGACGAGCACGGCGCCAGGCGGGCGGGCGGGCTTCGCCGTGCGGGGCAGCTGGGGACGTGGCACCGGCCCTGCCGCGCTGGCCGCGGCCGCCGACGGCGCGGGGCCTACCTTGACCCGGTGGCCCTGACCGAGGAGGACGAGACGGCGCCTGGCGGCCTGGCTCGCCGACCCGCGCGGCCCAAGGCGCTGCACGACGCCAAGGGGCCGATGCACGCGTTCGCCGCCCGCGGCCTGGACCTGGCCGGGGTCACCAGCGACACCGCCCTCGCCGCCTACCTGGCCCTGCCCGGCCAGCGCTCGTTCGACCTGGCCGACCTGACGCTGCGCTACCTGGGCAAGGAGCTGCGCGGCGAGCGAGGCGTCCCCGGTCAGCTGGCCCTGGACCTCACCGGCGAACAGAGCGAGGATGAGGCGAGGCCGCCGCCACCGCGCTGGTG
This sequence comes from uncultured Actinomycetes bacterium, assembly GCA_963725125.1. GTDB lineage: Bacteria > Actinomycetota > Actinomycetes > Streptosporangiales > Streptosporangiaceae > DASXKD01. Next base: position 1,263 of record CAVRXW010000057.1, on the reverse strand, counting down.
TGGCAGGCCAAGGCCACCGCGGAGCTGGCCGTGGTGCTCGACGGCGACCTGGAGGGCCGCGGGGCCACCCGGCTGCTGCACGAGGTGGAGCTGCCCCTGGTGGACGTCCTGGCCCGGATGGAGCGCGCCGGCATCGCCGCCGACACCGACCATTTCGCCGCCATGTCAGCCACCCTGGGCGGCGAGGTGAAGGCGGCCGAGCAGGGCGCGTACGCGCTGATCGGGCACGAGTTCAACCTGGGCTCGCCCAAGCAGCTTCAGGAGATCCTGTTCACCGAGCTCGGCCTGCCCAAGACCAAGCGGATCAAGACCGGGTACACCACCGACTCCGAGGCGCTCACCGGGCTGCTGGCCCAGACCGGCCACCCGGTGCTTGAGCACCTGCTGCGGCACCGCGACGTCGCCAAGCTCAAGAGCATCGTGGACTCGCTGATCCCGATGGCCGACGAGGACGGGCGCATCCACACGACCTACAACCAGACGATCGCCGCCACCGGCCGGCTCTCCTCGACCGACCCGAACCTGCAGAACATCCCCATCCGGACCGAGGAGGGCCGCCGGATCCGGCGCGGGTTCATCGTCGGGAACTCCTACGAGTGCCTGCTCACCGCCGACTACAGCCAGATCGAGCTGCGCATCATGGCGGACCTGTCCGGTGATGAGGCGCTGAAGGAGGCGTTCGGCTCCGGGCACGACTTCCACGCCGCGACCGCGTCGCGGGTGTTCGGGCTGCCGCCCGGAGATCACCGGCGATCTGCGCAACCGGATCAAGGTGATGAACTACGGCCTCGCCTACGGCCTGTCCGCCTACGGGCTGTCGCAGGGCCTGCGGGTGACCCCGGACGAGGCCCGCGCGCTGATGGACGGCTACTTCGAGCAGTTCGGCGGGGTGCGTGACTACCTGCACGAGGTAGTCGAACGGGCCCGGATGGACGGCTACACCGAGACGATCCTCGGCCGCCGCCGGTACCTGCCCGACCTCACCTCGGACAACCGGCAGCGCCGGGAGATGGCCGAGCGCATGGCCCTCAACGCACCGATCCAGGGTTCCGCCGCCGACATCATCAAGGTCGCCATGCTGGAGGTGGACCGGGCGCTGCGGGACGAGGGCGCGCGGTCGCGGATGTTGCTGCAGGTACACGACGAACTTGTTTTCGAGGTGGCACCGGGGGAACTGGACGATCTGCGCACGCTGGTCGCGGCACGCATGTGCGGCGCGTTCCAGCTCAGCGCGCCGCTGGAGGTGTCCTTCGGCACCGGCCG
>CAVRXW010000056.1:0-100812 GCA_963725125.1 uncultured Actinomycetes bacterium | reverse complement strand
GATCGTCCGCCAGGACGGCAGCGTCGTCTACCGCATCGTGTACGACGCCGGGCACGACCCGGACACAGGTAAGCGCAAGCAGATCACGCGCACCTTCGACCGGAAGAAGGACGCCGACGCCGAGCTTGCCCGGGTGACGCACCAGCGCGCGACCGGAGCCTATGTCGTGCCGTCGAAGCTCACCCTTGACCGGATGCTCGATGAGTTCCTTGCGTCGGCCACCTTCGAGCGCGAGGAGGCAACCCGGTCGAACTATGCCCATGCACTCCGGGTGCCCCGGGAACGTCTCGGCGGTCGGCTGGTGCAATCCATCACGCGCCAGGACATCGAGGCGCTGAGGGACTTCATGCTCACGGCCGGGCGCAGGCGCGGTGGACAGCCGGGGACGGGCCTGGGTGCCCGGTCGGTGCGGCTGACCATTTCCCGCCTGTCGGCGGCGTTCGAGCAGGCGTGCGATGACGGGAAGCTCACCCGCAACCCGTGCCGGGGAGTACGCCTGCCGAAGCTCGGCCAGCGGCCAAAGGACACTTGGAGCGCCGAGGAGGCGCGCACGTTCCTGGCTGCGACTGCCCAGGACCGGCTGCACGCTGCCTGGCTCATGGCCCTGTACGGGATGCGCCGAGAGGAGATCTGCGGCCTTCGCTGGCGTGACGTGGATCTCGACGGGCGCGTTCTGACGATCTCGATGGTCCGGGTTGTGGTGGACGGGAAGGTGATCACCAAGAACGCGCCGAAGTCGGAGCGCTCGGCGCGCACCTTGCCGCTTGACGCCAGTGTCATGGCCGCTCTCATGGTCCTGCGCAAGCTACAAGCCACGGAGAAGCTCGCGGCAGGCGCGACCTATCAGGCATCGGGATTCGTGGTCGTAGACGAACTCGGCATCGCGCCGTCGCCGGAGTGGCTGTCTGATGAGTTCGAGCGGGCCGTGAAACGCGCCGAGGTAAAGCGGGTCACCCTTCATGCCTGCCGACACAGCGCATGCACGCTGATGGAGCAAGCCGGCGTCCCGATCTCGGTCGTCTCACGGTGGGCCGGGCACGCGACCCCTGAGTTCACCTATCGCGTCTATGTCCACGCCAGCGATGACGACCTGGCGGCTGGTCGTGGTGCCCTCTCACGTGTGTATGCGGGTTGATGTGAGAAATTGTGAGACGCCGCAGGCTCCGGCTGGTGCTTGCAGCGTCTCTTGATAGGCTTGAACTGCGAAAACTCTGTCGGGACGGCCGGATTTGAACCGGCGACCCCTTGACCCCCAGGCACGAATCCGGTGTCTGGCGCGGTCTGAGGGAGTCGAATGAGAGCCACTCACCTGCGGCGATGCCCTGCAGGCGTCGCGGTGGGTCGAGACGAATCTGGGGATGTTGGCTCCCTCAATTGGCTCCCATGAATCCCTTGGCGGGTCGGGCCCTGGGTGCAGTCCCACCGCGTGGTACCGCACACCCATCACCCGCCGCAGCCCCGGCCCCGCCAAGCCGCGATCTAGGAAGCCTGCGTAAGCCACGCGCAGCCGCGACCGTTGCCACGCACGAGCCGCTGGTCTGGGGTTAGCCTTGGATCATGGTGATCATTCCGGGCGTTGAGGTGGACGAGGAGCGCCTGGCTGCCATCTGCGACAAGTACGGGATCGCCGAACTGAAGGTGTTCGGCTCGCGCGCCCGCGGTGAGGCCGAACCAGACAGCGACATCGACATCCTCTACACGCTGCGGCCCGGCCGACGGCTGGGCTGGGAAGTCGAGCAGCTCGCCGACGAACTGTCCGACCTGTTCGGCCACAGGGTCGACCTGGTATCGCTGCGCGCGCTGCACCCGCTGCTGCAGCCGTCCGTCCTGGCCGAAGCCAGGCCCGTGTATGCAGCGTGACATCCTCCTGCTCACCGAAATGATCGACGCGGCCGAGCAGGCCCAGCAACTGGTCAACGGCGTCACCGTCAGGCAGCTTGAAGCTGACCGGCAACGGCGCGACGCGCTCTTGTGGAACTTCACCGTCCTCGGCGAAGCCGCAGGTCGGCTGTCCGACGAGATCAAAGCGCGATTTCCCGATGTCACCTGGCAGCAGCCGCGTACGGCTGCGAAACCGGATTGTCCACGGATACTGGTCCATCGACCTGGATGTCCTGCACACGACTGCGAGCGAACAACTTCCGGCTTCACCAGCGAGTTGCGCGAGGTTCTCCGCACGCTCCAGAACAACGCTTGAACGTCTTTCGCTCTGACCCTTACTGCGTTCTGGGGATTCCGTACCGGCGTGCGGTTGCTCCCCGCAGCTCCCGAAGATCGGGAAGAGCCGCCTGATTAACTCATACAGGTACGGCCACGGGCGGCGTACCGCGCCGGTATTCACAGCGGCAGCGGTGGGACTCCGTGACTCCATGGACCGAAGCGGGCTGGTTCGTGCTCGTTAAACAGATGCAGCGTTACGACAAGGGTTGTAATTCCAGTCGCGTCGTTGTCGGGATTGCTGACGTCAAACCTTATTGTTGTAGCTGTACTCCCGGTGCTCGTCGAGCCATTGAGCTGCCCACAACAGTGCCCCTGATGTGCCCCGACTAAGCGCGTGCCTTGACGCCTATAGGGCTGACCTGGCCAGCATGGAGGCTTGAATCCAAGATGATGCCGCCAACGCGGTCCCATCCGTAGTGGATGCTGGATAGGAGCGTCGCTGGCCGGCGACTGTGCGTCCCTCCGGGCGGTTATCGCGGCGTCCCTCGCACGGGGGATGCGCCGCGGCCCGCGTCCCTCGTGACAGTGGCCGCGAAGACGACTCCGTGGCGTGACGACCCGGGCCAGCCTTGCGTCCTAACCTACCGGCATGGGAGCAACCATCGAGATCCGCAACCTGCACAAGCGCTTCAGCGCGACGGTGGCGCTGGACGGGATGACATTCACCGTCGCGCCACGGAAGTGACCGGGTTCGTCGGCCCGAACGGTGCCGGCAGGTCCACCTCGATGCGGGTGATCCTCGGCCTGGACGCGCCCGACGCGGGCAGCGCACTGATCGGCGGCCAGCGGTACCAGAGTCTGCGGCACACTGCCGCTCAGGTCGCGTTCCCGCTCAGGCTGCCCACGGTGCCGTCATGATCCCCCGATCGCGCCTCCTCGCCAGTGCCGCAGTGCTCTGCGTGGTCGCGACCCTGACGCTGGCCACGGCATGCTCATCGAGCGTCAGCAGGCCACAGGCGGGACCTGCGAGCGGGACCGCCCGGTCCACGAGCGGGCCCACCGGCTGTAGCCCTGTGGGCAGCTGCTACACGCCCCAGCAGCTTGAGGCCGCCTACGGAGTCCAGCCGCTTCTGCGGCGGGGGATCGACGGCCGTGGCGAGACCGTGGTGCTGCCGGAGCTCGCCGAAACGAAACTGGACCCGCCCTTGGTCACTGACCTGCGCCAGGACATGGCGGGCTTCGATGACCTGTTCCACCTTCGGGCCGCCCGGATGCGGGTCGTCACCACGCTCGCGGGCGCTGGCTCTCCCTGGCTTGCCTTCGGGGAGGAAGTGCTGGACGTGGAACTAGTCCACGCGCTCGCCCCGGACGCCGCCCTCGTCATCCTCCTGCTCCCGTCAACGTCCCTGGACAACACTCCGGACGCGATCGCCGCCGCCGTCGCCGGCCTCCGGCTGGGCCCTGCCCTCGGGAGCGTCATGTCGATCAGCGCCGCGGGACAGATCGGCGGCGAGCACTGCGTAAGCCGCGCGCAGGCCGGCCGGGTGAACGCGGCGCTCCAGGCGGCCGTCGATCGTGGCATGACGATAGTCGCCGCCTCGGGCGATATAGGAGCGGCAGCCTATCAGTGCGATGTCTACTCGGCCCTGACCGGCACCGCGCCCGTCGCCCCGGTCAAGGGGGTCAGCCTGCTGGCCTCCGATCCGCTGGTCCTAGGCGTCGGGGGCACTAGCCTGACCGCCAGCCATGCCACCGGCGCCTGGATCAGCGAGACAGCGTGGGGCCTGGCGTCCGGAAACCCCGGAAACCGGGGTGGGTCATTCCAGGCCTCCGGCGGCGGATTCAGCCAGTTGTTCGCGCGGCCCGCCTACCAGGCCGGCGTCGCTGGCATTGGCGCTGCCCGAGGGGTTCCCGATGTGTCCGCCGATGCCAGCGACCGCACGGGCGTGGCGGTCGTCTTCAGCGACGGAACCCGGGACACGGTCCAGAGCCACGGCGGGACTAGCGCCAGCGCCCCGATCTGGGCAGCGCTGATCGCGCTGGCCGACCAGTACGCGCGCCGCCACCTGGGCTTCGTCAACCCGGCCATCTACCAGATCGCCCGCAGTGCCCGCTACCACCAGGCCTTCCACGACATCACCACGGGAAACAACACCGTGCAGTTCCCGCCCACGACGATCACCGGCTACCAGGCCGGGCCGGGCTGGGATCCCGTCACCGGCTGGGGCAGCCCGAACGCGCAGGTGCTCGTGCCCCTGCTTGCTTCCTACGCAAGCCACTGACGAAGCCGGCCCTGGTTCCAGCGTGGTGCTGCTATTGGCGCGGCTGTCGCCCGGCCGGCCATGGTGACCCGCTGGGTGCTCAGCCACCTGCCGGTCGCGGAGCTATCGGCCAGCAGCCTGACCGTCTGCGGAGGAAACCCGATCACCTCCGCATCCGCGGCGCGTACCAGCACCGCAGCGCCATCACCGGCATTGACATGAGTCATGGAACCACTACCTCCGTGCTGCTGGGTACGTAGAAGGCGGAGCTCAGTCGTGCAGGATGGGCTCATGGCAGGTTCAGGTGGTTCAGCCGGGCTGCCGGTCATCGATGTGGGCCCGCTGGCCGGTCGCGGGCCGGCTGCGATGCGGGCTGGTGTGGCTGGGCAGATCCAGGCAGCCTGCCGCGAGCGCGGCTTTTTCTACGTAACCGGCCATGGCGTGCCAGCCGGGCTGCTGGACCAACTGGCCGATGCAAGCGCTGAGTTCTTCGCCCTGCCGTTGGCGGACAAGCTGGAGATTGCCATGGAGCGCGGCGGCCGGGCCTGGCGGGGCTACTTCCCGGTCGGCGCCGAGTTCACCTCCGGGCGGCCGGATCTGAAGGAGGGCCTGTACTTCGGCGCCGAGCTGCCTGACGATGATCTGCGGGTGCTGGCCGGGATCCCGCTGCACGGCGGCAACCTGTTCCCGCGGCAGGTCCCGCGGCTGCGCTCACTGGTGCTGGCCTACCTTGACGCGCTGACCAGCCTGGGCCAGGCCGTGCTGGCGGGGGTGGCGCTCAGCCTGGGCCTGGATGCCGGCTACTTTGCCGCCGGGTACACCGCGGACCCAACCATCTTGTTCCGGATCTTCCACTACCCGCCGTCACCGCCCCAGACCCAGGACTGGGGAGTGGGCGAGCACACCGACTACGGGCTGGTGACACTGCTCGCCCAGGATGACAGCGGCGGCCTGCAGATCGCCGCGCCCGAGGGCTGGATCGACGCCCCGCCCATCCCCGGCACGCTGGTCTGTAACATCGGCGACATGCTCGACCGGCTGACCGGCGGCTGGTACCGGTCGACTCCGCACCGGGTCCACAACCTCAGCGGCCACGGCCGGCTCTCCTTCCCATTCTTCCTGGACCCAGGGTTTGCTGCCGAGGTGCCGGCACTGCCCGGCCGGGCCGCCGCGGGAGACGACGGTCGGCGGCGCTGGGACGGCCAGGACCTGCGAGCCTTCACTGGCACCTACGGCGACTACCTCCTCGGCAAGGTCTCAAAGGTCTTCCCCCAGCTGCGCCGCGACGTCCTGGAATAGGCGCCGCTCCTGTCCGGGCTACGACCGGGCTGGCAGCCGCTTGGGCGGGTACCTGATTGCCGGCCGGAGGACCCGGCGGTCAGGATCACCGGCGCACGGCCAGGTACCGCGTGAGGTGCCCGATCACCTCACGAGCGTCGTCTTCGATACCGTAAATGAACGTGGACTTGCGCCGCCGCAGCACGGGCAGCCCCAGCGCATACAGTCCCGGGCTGTCGACCACCCCACCGTCGTGGCGCAACTGGCCCTTCGTGTCGACCACGGGCACGTCGAGCCAGCTGTAGTCAGGCCGGAAACCCGTCGCCCAAACGATCGCGCGGATCTCGCCGCTTCGCAGGTCAAGCTGCAACCGCGTCGACCTGGGCACGCGGGTCGGCGCGAAGCGCTCGGGAGGGCCGGCCTCAGCCTCAAACCCGTCCGTCTTGGCCCACTCGTCGAACGTGTCCAGCAGGCGCTCCATCTTGAGGTCCGCGAGCGAGAACACGTTGCGCAAGCCGCCGGAGAACAGCGCATGGCCGTCACGTACCGCCGCCCAGCGGCCCACCAGCTCGACGCCCATCGCGGCGAGCGCGTTGAGATCGAGCGTCGTCCGCTCCGGAGTCCCGGCAAGTTGGGGCGAGGGCAGCCGCCGGGCCCGGGTGAGATCCTCAACCTCGTCGTACCTCTGGTCCCACAAGCCCGACGCGTCCATCCACCACAGCACATCGCGTCCGCGGTAGGTGCGCGGCAACCGCACGTGCTCTCCCACCGAGAGGGTCACCGGCCGGCCCGACCGCCTCAGCTCGGCGGCTAGCTGCACGCCGGTCGCCGAGGCTCCCACGACGAGCACGCCACCGTCGGGGAGCTGAGCTGGGTCGCGGTAGTCGAACGGCGTCAGTTGCTCGACGGACGCCGGCACCGCGTCATGGAACTGAGGCACCGCTGGCTCATTGCAGGCGCCGCTCGCGATGACCACTGCCTGGGCGTGAATCTCGCCGTGGCTTGTCATCACGTGGTATCCATCGTCGGCCCGTTGCACCGACGTGACGTTGACGCCCGTCCGGATGGGAGCACGCGAGACCTTCGCGAAGTGCTCGATGAAGTCGGTCACTTCGCTCACCGTCATGTAGCCGTCTGGATTGGGGCCTTCGTAGCGAAGGCCCGGCAGGCGGCTCTGCCAGTTGGGAGTGAGCAGCCGCAGCGAGTCCCAGCGTTCGCGCCGCCAGGAGTTCGCCACCTCGCCGCGCTCGAGAACGACGTGATCGATCGACCGGTTGCTCAGGAAGTGGCTTGCGGCGACGCCCGCGTGCCCCGCGCCGATGACGACCGTGGTATTGCGCTCGATGGCTTGCCCCTCAGGCGACCTCGACGGTGACATTCGTCGGGTTCGTGAGAGCGTCGAACACGGCGGAGCGCTTCTGGGACTGGGCGACCAGCGCCTCTATCTCCTGCTTCGACGCGTCCGCGTCGATGGTGAACGTCACTTTGACGTCGTTGAAGCCGTTGCGGACGTCGCTGTCGGCACCGAGGATCCCGCGAATGTCGTGCGCGCCCTCAACCGTCGACTCGACCGAGCGCAGCTGGATGCCGCGGTTCTGCGCGACTGACGCCACACCTGCCGTCAGGCAGCTCGCCAGGCCGACGAGGAGGTACTCGATCGGCGTGATACCGCCGTCCTCCGCCGCGAAGACCTCGGGGTGGTCGGCTTCGAACGTCCACTCTTCCTTGTGATTCTGCTCCTCCCCGAGACCGAAGAAGCTCTGGACCTTGATCGTGCTGTGGACGCCACCCTGCCACTTGGCGGACGCGCGCCAAGTGAACTGGGCGGCCTCCGGCGCACCCTTCAGCACTTCCCGCGCCTCCAGCAGTGCCTGCACGTTAACTCCGTTGGCGACCATAGTCATGTCGCGATACCCCTTCGACTCTTCCCAGTTTCCTTATTCTCAGATTCCCTATGGAGGTAGTTGACAATACACTGGCCAGGCCGGGTTCCATAGCCCCCATGGCGGAGCCAGCCTCGACGCTTGCGGCCGACTCGGTCGGCACTGTCGAAACCGGTGAGTCGAGACGAATCGAAGCACAGTGGCTCCCGCCATCGGCTCCCGAAGGTCTCGCGCATGTAGTTACCCGGCCACCGGCCTGCCTTGTGCTCGATCTGCCGGGCGATCAGCAGGCCCGCAACGGGTCCGGGTACGCGAGCAGGCCCGCGCCGCCTGGCCGTGAGGGCTGCGGGGTGTGCGCCTACCCGGAATGCCCTCGCCGATCGAGTCGGCGGGGTGCCGGGACCGGGCTGCCGTTCAGCGGACGGATCATGACGCCGAGCAGCCGCTCCGCCGGTACGCAGCCGATCATCCGCGAGTCATAGCTCCACATGGCGTTGTCGCCGAGCACCACGAACATGCCGGGTGGCACCACGCCGCGGTGATCGGGATCGGGGCCTGGGGACGGCACGCCGGCTGGCAGACGGTCTCCCGGGAGAGCGGCCACTCGCTTGATCAGCCACTCCCGGTGCCTGGGCGGCCAGCCCGGTGGCAGCTCGGGGCCGTCGGCGTCCAGCCGCGGCATTTCCACGACGGCGACCAGCCCGGGTCTCAGCTCGCTCAGCCGGGCGCGGCGGACCAGCACCCGGTCCCCGGACGATAGGACCGGCTCCATGCTGAGACCGGCGACCTCGACCACCGCCAGCCGCCGCCGCACCAGGCCCACGCCGAGCACAGCCGCGGCAAGGATGGCGGTCGCACCCAGGCAGACGGCGAGGCCGAGCATTACCGCACCGCCTGGAACAGCGCGGCCACGTCGTCGAGGCGAGTGAGCAGCAGCGCGGACACGCCTCCGGCCGAAGCGGCCAGGACCGCCGCGGCCAGGCCCGGTTGCCAGCGCTGGAGGCCGGCGCTCGCCGCCCCCGTCACGAGCACCGCGAGCAGGTACGCGTTGCGCGCCAGATGCACACCACCGAGAGGCGCGCGGCCGCCTGATCCAAAACACGCGCATGGCGCGGTCACCCCGCGGCGCACGGCCACGGCCACCCCGGCGGTCAGCACGGCCATCAGGGCCGCCGCGCCGGCCAGGGCCACACCGGTCAAGGCGGGTGCTGGCGCGCGAGACAGGGAGGTCATGATCAGCGCCGCCGCGCACAGGCCGGTCACTGCCGTCTCGGCGGTGACCAGCAAGGCGGCAGCCAGCCCGGTCAGCGGGCGGCTGACCAGCGCCGTGGCGGCAAGCCCAGCGCGGAAGGCACGGTAGGCCTGCCCGCTCCGCAGCTTGCTGGCGGCGGACACCCCATAGGTCACGACGGCGGTCATCAATGCCGCTATCACCAGCTCAGCCATTGGAGTCCCCCACGGTCGCCGGCACGCCCGCATACCCTCGCGCCTGGATGGTGAACAGCCGGGCGTACCGGCCCTGCCGTGCCATCAGCGTGTCGTGATTGCCCTGCTCACGGACGGACTCCGCCGGACAGCACCAGGATGTGGTCGGCGTCGCGGACAGCGTTCAGCCGGTGCGAGATCAGCACGCTGGCCCGGCCGGTGCGGGTGGCGGCCAGCGTCGTGTGGATCCGGCGCTCCGCCTCCGGGTCCAGCCCGGAACTTGGCTCGTCCAGGATCATCAGGTCCCTGCCGCCGCGCAGGAAGGCGCGGGCGAGCGCGACCCGCTGCCACTGCCCGCCCGATAGCAGCACGCCAGTGCGCGGGTCCCCCTCGTCGGTGAGGTCGAAGTAATTCCGGGTCAGCAGCGTCTGATACCCCCAGGGCAGCGCCGCGAGCGTTGCGTCGATACCGGCTTGCTCTGCCGCGGCCACCAGGGCACCCGGCCGCTCCGCCAGCCGGAGGTCGCCGACCGCGATGTTCTCCGCGGCGCTGAGCTCGTAGGTCATGTAGTCCTGGAACACCGCGCTGATCCGGTCCCGGAGCGCGTCGAGGTCCAGGTCCCGCAGATCGGTGCCATCCCAGCGGATGCTGCCCCGATCCGGGTCATAGAACCGGCACAGCAGCTTGACAAGCGTGCTCTTGCCGGAGCCGTTCTCCCCCACGATTGCCACTGCCTGGCCGTGCGGGAGGAAGCAGCTCAGCCCGCGCAACACCCACGGCTCGCCTGGGCCGTACCGGAACCATACGTCGTCCACTTCGATTCCGTACCGCAGCGGACCGGGCAGGCCCGCCGCCGCGGGCACCGGCAGGTCGGGGTCGGCTGCCAGGACATCCTGGTACGCCCGGAACATCAGCGCTGCCTGGTAGGTCTGTGCCGCACTCGTCATCAGCCCTTGGACCGCCAGCGACACCGACCCGAGTGCCATCACGAAGACCGACACATCGCCGACCGTCAGCCGCCCCGCGGCGGCCTGCCACGCGGCCCACAGCAGGCCGGCCGCTGCGACCAGCGCGCTGAGGCCTGCCAGGCTGGCCTCGCTTACCAGCGCTCGCCGGTCCACCTGCTGGCTGGCTCGCTGAGTCTCAGCCAGTTCGCCGAGCAGCCTGCCGCGGAAGAACCCGCCGAGGCCGAGCAGCCTGATCTCCTTGGCCGCCGCCAGGCTGGTGAGCAGGCTGGCGTAGAAATACTGGCGCCGCTGGCCGTGGCTGACCTTGCCGATCAGCCCCGCCTGCCGCCGGGCGATGCCGCGCTGCAAGCAGAAGGCGGGCACCGCAGCGGCAAGGACCACCACTGCCATCGGCGGGCTGAGCACCACCAGCGTGAACAGGAATCCGCCCAGCGTGACCGCTGCCTGCATGACCCCGATGCCGCCGGTCGCCACCTGCCCGGGCGCGGGAACCCCGGCCTGCCCGGCTACCCGCAGCCGATCCTGGAAGGCCGGATCCTCAAGGCTGCGCAGGCCTCGTATCGCGGTCACCGACGCGAACAGCTCGGCGGTACCGGTCTGGGTGATCGCCCTGGTCAGCTGCGCTTCAGCGTAACAAATGGCGCTGGGCAGCAACGCTGAGACGCCGCCGGTCACTCCCAGCGCGACCGCCAGTCCGACCACGCGCTGCGGGTGGCCGGTGGCCAGGTCGTCCAGGATTGCCCGGAGCAGCCAGGCCATCGCCACCGGGACAAGGCCGGCGAGCAGGGCCGCCGCCGTCTGGACCGCGAGCTGCCCCCGCCCTGCCTGCCAGCAGCGCATGCCCGCGCTAAGCAGCGACCGCGCCAGCGTGCCGCCGGAGGGTGGTGCCAGCTCACCCGGCGCCCCGCGGCGCCAGCGGCTCACAACCGCCCGGCGGCGGCCAGCGCCGGCAGCGCCGCCGGTTCGTGGCTGAAGGCTATGACCGACCCGGCTCCGTCCAGCACGCAGAACGCCGGGAAGGCGCGGACGCTGAAGGCGGCGGTGACCGCGCCATCGTGCGGCTCGACGCATACCGGTGCTACCTCGGCGAGGCGCTCCTGGTAGCTGACGGGCTCCGGCTCGGAACTGGTGATCACGGCGAGCACCGCGTCCCGCGTGACCTCATTGACACGCAGGTAGTCAAGGAAAACCGGCACGCGCTCGGGGCAGGCTGAGCACCCCGCAGCGAAGAACGCGACCACCCGCAGGCCGGCCGGCCCGTCCAGCCGCTCCCCGCTCGCGGTGAGCGCGGTAAAGGCTTCCGGGGCCGCACCGTAGGGGAGGCCGTGTACCGGAGCGTCCTGGCCACGAAGGCCCGCGAGCTGCTCGGTGTGCTCGCGCAGCCTGCGGATGACGCCGAAGGTCAGCAGCAGATCGGCCAGGCACAGCAGGCCGACCAGCCCGATCGCCGCGACGAGGATGGCCATGATGACACCTTTCTGTCGTGCATCTCATTGCTGGAGGGGCCCGGCCGCTGCGGCTTGGCACCGGCCAGGCCGCAGCGGCGGGCCTCGGCTCACCCGCAGGCGGCTACCTTGTAGCAGGCGCCACAGTAGATGGGTTCGCAGAAGCAGTTGAGCACACAGTTCTGCTTGTAGATGTAGTCATCGGTGCAGTAACCGCCGTAGCAGTACTGGGTGACGTGCTTGCCGCTGTCGGCGCAGCAGGAGGCACCGGCGGTAAGTTTCGGCGCCACCAGACTGAGCATCCGGTCAGCGGCCTTCTCGATCAATGTCATGTCTTCACCTCCTTCCGTTCTGGGACTAACGGGTTAAGCGCGCTTAGGCTGGCCAGATTTACAGGTGGAGCTAACATCTTTGTAGCGTTGCGGTAGCACCGGATGTGAATGGCTGGTACAAACGTGCATGGAGTTCCTCCTGCTCGGCCCGTTGCTGGTTGTCACGGCTGCGCGGGCCGAGATCCGGGTGCCGGCTGGTAAGCAACGGGTACTGCTCGCCGTGCTGCTGCTCCACCCGAACCGGGCGGTGTCCGCCGACGTCCTGGTGGAGGCGCTGTGGGGAGGCGAGCCACCGCCTTCGGCCACCGCCGCCATGCGCAACTACGTAAAGCGGCTGCGCAGGACGCTCAACGATGCCGACCACGACCTGATCAGAACGGTTCCCAGCGGCTACGTGATTCGGGTAGCCCAGGGTGGCCTCGACGTGACCCGGTTCGAGGAGCTCGAGCGCGCCGGGCGGGAGGCGGCTGCGGACGGCGACTGGGATCGCGCCGCGGACCTGCTGCGTACCGCCCTGTCGCTGTGGCGTGGTGAGCCATTCGAGGGTGTGCGATCCGAATGGCTGACCACCCGTGAATTTCCGCGCCTGGCCGAGCTGCGGTTGCGGGCACTGGAAACGCTTATCGATCTGGACCTGCGCCTTGGCCGCCATGACGAGGCGATCACTGAGCTGTTGCGGCTCACCAATGTTCACCCGCTCCGGGAACGGCTGTACCACTTGCTGATGCTGGCCCTGTGTCAGGACGGACGGCACGCCGAGGCGGTCGCTGTCTACCATTCCGCGCGAAAGGCTCTGATTTCCGAACTAGGCACCGAGCCTGGCCCGGACCTGCGCGGTCTGCATCAACGGATCCTCACCGCGGACCCCTCGCTGGCCGGATCAAGCCCGTGGCGCGCGGCACCAGCCATGGTCGTCGTGCCTGACGTGCGTCGCGGCCCATCGCCGCCACGGCAGCTGCCGGCCGTGGCGCGCCATTTCTCCGGTCGCTTCGCCGAACTGACGGCCCTGCGACGGGCGCTGAGCCAGCCGGCCGACGTCGGCCGGCTGGCCCCCATCGCGGTGACCGGTACGGCAGGCGTCGGCAAAACCGCGCTCGCGCTGCGGATGGGCGCACGAGGTGGCGCCCCTCTTCCCGGAGGGACAGCTGTATGTGGACCTGCGGGGCTACGACACGGGCACGGCCTTAGGGCCCGCCGAGGCACTGGCGGGCTTCCTGCGCTCGCTGGGGGTTCCCGAATCCGGGATTCCCGCCGATCAGACCGAGCGCGCTGCCTGCTTCCGCAGCCTGCTCGCCGGCCAGCGGGTGCTGGTGGTGCTTGACAACGCCAGGTCCGCCGAGCACGTCCGGCCACTGCTGCCCGCGACGCCTGCCTGTGCCGCCATCGTGACCAGCCGCGACTCGCTCGCCGGGCTGGTGGTGCGCGACGGTGCGCAGCGAGTGGACCTGGACCTGCTGCCGCTCACCGACGCGGTGCATCTGCTCCGGTCGCTGATCGGCAGCCGGGCTGAGGCGGATCCGGCCGCTACCCGGAGGCTGGCGATGCAGTGCGCCTGCCTGCCACTCGCCCTGTGCACGGCGGCTGAACTCGCCGCAACTCGCCCCTCAGCACGGCTTGTCTGGCTGGTGCGGCAATTGGGCCACCGTCACCAGCGGCTTGACCTGCTCAGCAGCGGAGGCGATCCGCGAACGGCTGTTCGCGCGGTATTCTCCTGGTCCTATCAGCATCTCGACCACGACTCCGCCCGTGCCTTCCGGCTGCTGGGCCTGTACCCGGGCACCGGCATAGAACCTCATGCGGGTGCCGCCCTGATGGGCACCACAGTGGCTCACGCCCGCAGGCTGCTGATGGCGCTCGCCCGTGCGCACCTGATCACGCCGGCCGACCCGGCGCGATACGCCATGCACGGTCTTCTGCGCCTCTACGCGGCTGAACTCGCCGTCGCCTGTGACCGCGATTGACGCGAGGGCTCTGCCACGGAGACGCAGAACGGAGTTGACTCGCGATGGGTTGGCAGGGAGAACGTGGTGGTCAGCCCGACTGGCTCCCGAAGATCGAAAAGTGGCCCGAGTGAGAACCCGGTACCCCTTCTGACCTGGACCTTTGGTCGGGGTGGCCGGATTTGAACCGGCGACCCCTTGACCCCCAGGAATGCATCCACATCCCCGCCACCAGGGCATTTCCATGTCTCCGCAGATGAAGCCCGCGCACAGGTGAGCAGAAGAGAGTGGCACAGCGCACTTGCGAGCGCCCGTGATTCCCACTTCGTTCCCCAGCCACCACTGCCGCTGCTTCTGGCCCGGGGTACCTGCCGTGGCACTGCTGCTTCCAGACCCTGCGGGGGCGCAGGGGCCCTGAGCTACTACCTTCTCGCTGGCACCCGTCCGGGTGCCCCAGCATGCCCGGGTGGCGGGGTACCGCCGATCACGACTGATGTCCTGGGGGAGTGGCTGCAGCCAGCATCCCGGTCACCCGCCCAGCGATCCGGCAGTGACTGCTGCGCTGGTGTTGCGTCACTGCTTCTGAATGCGCGGCGTCAACCATCTGAGGCACAGTAGGACCGAAATGCTTTGCCTGTCGCCCGCCAGGAGCATGGGGCCAGGTTGAGCTGAGTTTCGCCAGTGGCATGGGACCACCTGTCCGCCAGTTATGGGACCACCCGGGATCTGGGGCAGCGGAGGGCTGCCGCTGCCTGGTTCACACTCGCTGCCAGACCGTTCAGCGGATCTGGGAGGGCAGCGGTGTGGCGTTCCGGGAGGTTGGCGTGCACGAGGTCAGGGAGGTGCTGCGGCTGTGGCTGCGGGGTGAGGGGTTTCGCTCGGTGGCCCGGCTGGCGCGGGTGGACCGTAAGACGGTCCGGCGGTATGTGGAAGCGGCGCTGGCGTGTGGCCTGGACCGGGCCGGGGGTGAGGGGCAGCTCGGCGATGCGCTGCTGAGCGCTGTGGCCGAGCGGGTCCGGCCGCACCGGGCTGATGGGCATGGCCCAAGCTGGGCGCTGCTGACGGCGCATCACGCGCGGCTGGAGGGGCTGCTGGAGGCGGGCTTGACGGTGGTCAAGGCCGGGGAGTTGCTGGCCCGGGAGGGCGTGGTGGTGCCGGAGCGGACGTTGCACCGGTACGCGCTGGAGGTGCTGGGCCATGGCCGCGGCCGGAAGCCGACGGTGCGGGTGGCCGACTGTGAGCCGGGCGCCGAATGCCAGGTGGACTTCGGGAAGATGGGCCTGCTGGAGGACCCGCAGGCCGGGCACCGCCGGGTGGTGCATGCGCTGATCTTCACCGCGGTGTATTCGCGGCACATGTTCGTGTGGCTGACCTTCCGCCAGGACCTGCCGGCGGTGATCGCCGGGTGCGAGGCGGCGTGGGCGTTCTTCGGCGGCGTGTTCAAGGTGCTGATCCCCGACAACATGGCCGCGATTGTGGAGCGGGCGGACGCGCTGGAGCCGCGGCTGAACCGGGGCTTCGCCGAATACGCGCAAGACCGGGGGTTCGCGGTAGACCCGGCCCGGGTCCGGCGGCCAGCCGACAAGGGCTTGTCTTCACACTGCACCTCCTGGGCTGGTTCCGGTGGTTACGGCTTGGGGCGGTTGCGGCTGCCGGGCGGCCGCCCGGTGGCTTTGCGGGGTGCGACGGCCGGGATCTGGTAGTAGTGCACGCCCTTCTGGTTGACCCGCTGGGCGGCGAGGCGGCCTTCGTGGTGCCAGGCCTTGACGGTGGTTGTGCAGACGCCAAGAGATTCCGCGGCTTCGTCGAGGGGGACGAGGCCACGTTTGCGGAGCCGCTCTTCGCGTGAGGCGAGCTGGTGCTTGACGCGGATGTGGTGGACGATGCCGGCCTGGAATGGCTGGCCGGTCCCGGATGTGAGGCCGCTTTGGTTGAGCTGCTCGGCGACGCCGGCCTCGGTGTGATCGTCGAGGAGCCGGTCGATCTCGGCGACGATGTTGCTGGGTGTGCGCCGGGCCTCGTATGCGGGCACCCCGGCGTTGACCTCGATGCTGGTGGTCTGGCCGGCTTTGAAGCGCACCTGCACTGCGATGCAGCGGCCGGTGCGGGTCAGCGTGACGTCGGCGATGAGGAGGCGGACCATCCGCTTGCGCTCGCGCTGCGGGGTTCTGGGATCGGACCACAGAGCGGGGAAGTCGGAGGCGAGAGCGGAGATGCGGGCCTTCCCGGCGGTGTCGAGCGGGGCGGCCCGGGCGGCCTGGCGCTCGTAGTCCTCGTGCGCAGCGGTGAGGGTGCGCAGTGCGTCGTTCCAGTCGGCTTCGAGGTTGGCTGCCACCAGCCGGTTGTCGGGGTCGACGGCCAGGTAGCGGCGGCGCGCGGCGTCGGCGGCGTGCCGGGCGCGCTCCACTCGCTGGCGGCGCAGCAGGTCGGCTTCGGCGGCGCGGTTCTCCAGCTCGGCCTGAACCGCCAGGGCGGCGTCGAGGGCGAGGGGGGTGAGGGTGGTGAGCAGCAGGTCGCCGATGGCCGCGTCGGCCTCCCCGCCGCCTATCCGCGCGCAGGATGGCCGGGCGTCTTCGATCCCGGCCCGCTGGCACAGGTACTCGGGTACTGCGGTCCCTCGCCGGGTGTGGTAGCGGACCGTCATCCGCTTGCCGCACCGGCCGCAGATCACCAGCCCTTGCAGCAGCGCCGGGCCCTCCCGCGGTGGGCTGGCCCGCCGGTCCTGGCCGCGGGCTTGGGCGCATTCGGCGAGGCGGGCCAGGTTGTCCTCGTACTGCGCCCAGGTCAGGTAGCCGGGATGAGCGCCGGGGATCAGCGCGGTCCACGCCTCGCGCGGCTGGAGGCTGTGCCGGGTCCGGCCGTCGGGCTGGCGTCGCTGACGGCGCCGCCCATAGGCGAACGCGCCTGCATAGCGGGGGTTGTGCAGGACCTGGAGCACCCGGTGGTGGCGCAGGGGGAGCCATCCGAGGGTTCCCTTGTTCGGCCCGGTCTGCACCCGGGAGGGGAAGGTCAGGCCCTCGGCGGCGAAGGCCTTCACGGTGGCCCGGGCCGAGCCGGTGCGGGCGAAGGTGGCGAACAGGCAGGCGACGGCGTCGCGCACGCCTTGGTCGGGGTCGAGGACCACGCGCCCGGCGGTGTCATAGACCAGGCCGACGGGCAGCGGCATGACGAGCTCTCCGCGGCGGGCCTTGGTGAGCTGCCCGCCGCGCAGCCGTGCTTTGAGCAGGTGCAGTTCGGCCTCGGACATCTGCCCCTTGAGGCCCAGCAGGAGCCGGTCGTTGAAGTCGCACGGGTCATAGAGCCCGTCCTCGTCGAGAATCAGCGTCTCGGTGAGCGCGCAGATCTCCAGTAGCCGGTGCCAGTCGGCGTTGTTGCGGGCCAGCCGGGAGACCTCCAGCCCGAGCACGATCCCGGCCTTGCCCATGCCGACGTCGGCGACCAGGCGCTGGAAGCCGTCCCGGCCCTCGGCGGTGGCGCCGGAGCGGCCGAGATCCTCGTCGATCACGGTGACCTGGTCCAGGGCCCACCCGAGGGCGACGGCCCGCTGCCGCAGCCCGTACTGGCGGTCAGTAGAGGTCGTGTTCTCCATCACCTGGCGCAGCGTGGACTGGCGCACATACAGGTAGGCACCGCGCCGCAGGTGCTCGGCCGTCACCTTCTCGGCGGCCCGCTGGTCTGCCATCCTCTGCTCCTTATCTATGCGCAGGCGAGCGCCATGGCCGCCAGCACGCCGACGACCTCAGCGGGCAGGGCCGGCCGGGCCATCGCAGCGGGGCGGGCAGCGGGCGGCACGCAGGCCTGCCACCCGTGCACCCAGGCCGCCATGCCCTTGGCCACCAGCAGCGCCGCGCCCAGGCCGGCCCGCGGCACGCCTTCGGACAGCGCGAGGTAACGCAGGGCCTCGTAGTGGCCGGCCAGATCCTGGCCTGGGGCGCCGCGCGGCGCCGGGTCGTCTTCATCGACTTTTCGGTCTCCTCGCGCGCTCCAGTGCCCGTTCCACCGACCGGGGATGGACGACGACGCCGAAGGACTCCTCGACCAGCCCGGCGAGCTCGGCTGCGTGCAGGGCTGGGTCCTCGGCGAGCGCGGCGGCGAGGAAGGCCATGATCTCTTCGGTGAGCTTGTGGGCCCGGCGGGGACCCGGCCGGGCGCGCAGCAGGCCGGGCAGCCCGCCTTCGTCCAGGGCGGCGGCCGCCGCATACCAGCTCGGCCGGGAGAAGCCGAAACTGGCCGCGGCGGCCGAGATTGTCTGTCCCTCGGCCCGGACCCGCCGGACCATCTCATACCGCACCTGGACCAGATCCCGCGGGTCCAGGAACTCCGACTCCGTGAACGCTGGGTCGGTGACCGCTTCGGGCCGGGGATTGAGCGCCCGGGCCTCCCGCAGTGCCTCCTCCTTCGGATCCTGGCGCCGCCTGGCCATTCCGCCACCTCCGGTGAATCACACTGATGTAAGTATCATTATGCCGAGCCTATAGCTGATGTCAATCACCGCCGCAGCGGATCATCGTTGTTACCTGCATAGATTGCCGTCTAGCAGGCAGGAGCCGCATCACCTCCTAGAAGTTGATTGGCAGATTCTCCTTTACAGTTACGGCGTAATCCGCTTTACGCTCCGGGACTGGGCGGCCGGCCGCATCCCGTCGATCAGAGCCGCCAGCGCCAGCAGATCCTCCACCCTGAACGCTGAGCGCCCAGCGGAGACCATGACGAACGGATCCGGCGGGTCCACATCCGTCCACGCCGAGGGAAGGCTGGTCAGCTGACCGTCGGCAGCGAAGAAGAACACCCGGTCCTCCGCCCAGTTGTTCTTGCGGACGACCAGGCCGAACTCCTGGCCTGACAGCGGGTGGAACGGGTGAGTGACCCGGACCCGTTGTTGCGAATACTTCGGATCGGGCGCATTTGACGGTGCGGTCCAAGGCGCAGGTCGAGCGGCCGATGCCGTATATCCGGGACAGCTTCTGGCGGGGCCGGGAGTTCACCAGCGTGGAGCAGATGCAGTCCGAGGCGGTCCGCTGGTCGGCCGGGGTCGCCGGGCAGCGGTCGTGCCGGCCACTGGACGGCGCTGCCCCGGCCGCGGTGTTCCAGGCGGTGGAGAAGGACGCGCTGGCGCCGTTGCCGCGGGCCCCGTTCGTGCTCGCGGACTGGTCGCGGTGCAAGGTCGGCCCCGACATCCACGCCTCGGTCGCCAGGGTGCTGTACTCCATCCCCTGGCAGCACATCGGCAAGACCCTCGACGTGCGGCTGACTTCCTCGATGGCGCAGTTCTTCGATCACGGCGAACTGGTCAAGACCCACGTCCGCAAGCTCCGCGGCAAGCAGACCGACCTTAGCGACTACCCGCCGGAGAAGATCGCGTTCCACATGCGCACCCCGGCCTGGTGCCGGAATAAGGCCGCGGAGACCGGCCCGGCCTGCGCCGCGCTGATCGGCGGACTGCTGGAGGAGAACGCACTGTATAGGCTGCGCGCGGCCCAGGGCGTGCTGCACCTGGCCGATAAGTACCAGCCCGGGCGGCTGGAGGCCGCCTGCGCGAAGGCCGCCGCGGCCGGCGACCCGTCCTACCGGACCGTCAAGGGCATCCTGGCCGCCGGAACCGAGCAAACTCCTGTCATCGCGCCTGCCGGGGATGGCGGCGCCGGCGCGTTCCTGCACGGACCCGACGTCCTGTTCGCCGCGGGCAACGTCGTCCCGCTGCGCCCCGGAACAGAGGCGGCGTCGTGACCGGCCAGCCCGGCAGCCCGGCCGCGGCCGCGTGCCACTACGCGCGCGACCCGGCCCGCCGCCCGCACTGCACCCTGACCGCGGAGGTCGCCCTGGGCACTGTCGTCCTGTGCGGCTCCTGCGCGGCGGCGCGCTCCACCCTGGGCAAGGGCACCGTTCCCGCGGCCCTGCCACCCGGCCCGGCCGTGGATGTCCTGGACTGGGTCGCCCGGGCCTCGCTGGCCGCAGGCCAGGCCAGCCGCGACCTGTCCGCCGCCGTCACCCGGGCCCGGGCCCGCGGCCGGACCTGGGCCCAGATCGCAGACCGGCTCGGCGTCACCCGCCAGGCCGCAGCCCAGCGCTACCGGCATCAGCCATCCCAGCGAAACGAAGGTTGACACCATGACGACCACCATCATCGAGACCGGCGCGCTGGACAAGGCACTGCGGACGCTGAAGCTGTCGGGCATGCTTGCCACCATCGAGGCCCGCCTGGCCCAGGCCCGCGCCGGCGAGCTCGGCCACATCGACTTCCTCCAGGTCCTGTGCGAGGACGAGATCTCCCGCCGCCAGGCCACCGCCATCCACCGCCGGCTCCGCAAGGCCCGGTTCGAGGAACAAGCCACCCTCGAGGGCTTCGACTTCACCGCATCCCCCAAGCTCCCGGCCGCCCAGATCCGCGACCTCGCGGCGCTGCGGTGGCTGCACGCCGCAGAGTCGGTCATCCTCTACGGCCCAGTCGGGGTCGGCAAGAGCCACGTGGCCCAGGCCCTGGGCCACCTGGCCATCAGGCACGGCGCCGACGTCCGCTTCCTCAAGACCAGCCGCGCCCTGGCCCACCTGGCCGGCGGCCACGCAGACAACACCTGGCACAAGCGGCTCGGCGAGCTCGCCCGGCCCGCCGTGCTCATCCTCGACGACTTCGCCATGCGCGAGCTCACCGCCGCCCAGGCCGACGACCTCTACGAACTCATCAGCGAGCGGGCCGGCGCCTCGCTGATCATGACCTCCAACAGGGCCCCGCAGAAAGCGCACTTGTTCGCGCGAACGTGTGCCAGGTGGCGGCTTAAGTTGCACGGGTTCGCTGTTCTAGGCGGCCTTCGTCGACGTGGTCGGCAAGGTAGATGGTGACGCCTTCGGGACGCATTCCGAACGCGGCGGAGACGAGCTTGGGATCGAGGGTGTTGACCAGCTCGGCAAGGCGCGTGCCGCGGAGCAGCTTGGGCCGGACGCCTGCCGGGTCGAGGATGTGGCTGAGGTAGTAGGCCGAGGCCGGTTCCCGTGTGCTTTTGGTCTGCCGGGTGACCAGGACGTGCGGGTTGGCGGTGCCGAGCCGGGCGCGGTGCTCCAGACATCGCTGCAGCGCGGTCCAGGTGGCCGGGTCCAGCGGCGTGGGTGCGGGCCGCCTGCCGAGCTGGACTGCCTGCGTGGCCGCGTCGATGTCGGTGATGGCCAGGCCCCGTATTTCAGCGCAGGTGGCGCCGTGCAGCAGGGCCAGCAGGCCCGTCGCCGACTCGTGCGGGTGGGCGCCCTCGGCAGCGGTCCAGCGGCGGAATAGCTGCCGCTGCAGGGGCAGCGCGACGGTGGGGCCGCGGAAGCCGCGGGGCTGGCGGGCGGTGAGCCCCCGGGTGGGGTCGGCCAGGACCAGCTTGCTTGTCCGTGCCCAGGCGAAGAACTGCCGCACGGCTCCCAGCCTGCTCTTACGATTGCCCGGCCGGGCGGCGAGGAACGCTTCGATGTCATGGACGTCGGCGGTGGCCCAGTCGTCCTTGCCCCGCTCGGCGGTCAGGAAGACGGCCAGATCCCGGACGGCGGACAGCCGGTGCTCGATCGTGCTGTCCGTGCGCGGCCGGGTACCTGCCCGCCGGGCGCGTTCCCTGGCTTTCAGGCACGTCCCGGCGAATGCCGCCACCGCGGGACGGAGCGGCTCGGGAACGGCGTCGATCCGGCGCTGCCGGCGGCTGGCTGCGAGCCGCTCGGCCTGGTCCATCGGCAGGGCCAGGCCGCGGGTCACGAAGAAGGTTTCCAGGGTGCGGGCCAAGGTGCCGGGCGACCGGCCGCGGCCCAGCAGCCGTGACCGTTCCAGCAAGGCCTGCGGGTGACCGGATCCGCCGTCTGCCAGCAGCCGCCCCAGCTGGCCGATCAGGCCCGCCGCCCGGGACGGAGCGAACCCGCCGGCGGCGCAGGCAGCGAAATCGCCGAGCCAGGACGGCGGATCATCGAGCCGGGCGGCCAGGCTGGCGGCGGCGACGAACGCCCGCTGCGGGTTGTTCTGCCAGCAGCGGCTGCACAGGCCCGACCCGCAGTGGCGGCGCAGCTCGCCGCACCCGGCGCAGATCCGGGGCGGGTCTTTCAGCGGCCCGGGCCGTGAGCAGCTGCCGCACCAGCCGGTCTGCTCGCGCAGGTATCCGGGCTTGCCGCACCGAGGACATGCCCGCCGGGCCTGCTCCAGCTCGCGCCGGCGATGGCAGCGGGTGCACCTGTCCCGGTCCCGCAGCCGGACAGGACCGCCGCAGTCGGCGCACACCCTCGAGCACGTTGCGCACCGGCCCGTCGCGGCCAGCAGCACGCGGGCCAGGCCGCAGCCCTGGCAGCGGCTCTTAGCTGCCTCGGCTCGCTGGCGGTTCCAGCACCTGCAGCAGCAGTCGCGGCCGATGATGCCCACGGCAGCCCCGCAGCCAGCGCAGTCCCGCTGCCGCTTCATCCGGTGCGTCCCGTCACATCGGCGGCATGGAACGGCCACCGGAGGCGGCCTTGGGCACGGCAGGCGCAGGCGGCGGCGCGGCGGGCCGCTCCACCGGCGTGGCGTCCACCTCGAACAGGTCATCGGGGGTGCATTGCAGCGCGGTGCACAGTGCCGCCAGCGTGGACAGCTTCAGCTGCGCGGGCTCCCGGCCGAACAACGCTGACACTGACGCTGACGACATCTCCAGCCCGGCCCGCTCAGCCAGCAGCCGCCGCAGCTGGGCGCCGGTCCAGACTTCCCGCTGCGCGGCGGCCATCCGCAGCCTCCACCTAATCCGCACCGCCTTCTCCCTCCTCCCGCAAGCTGGCGAGCGTATCGGAGACCACGCGCCGGTAAGCATCCTCGATGAACGTCTCCGAGGGCCGGACATACCGCATCGTCGACCCGACCGTCCAGTGCCCGAGCATCTGCTGGATCGCCACCAGGTCCATGCCCCGCTCGTAGTTATGGGTGGCGCACGCCCGCCGCAGCGCATGCGGGCTGAACCGGTCTGCGGGACCGGCGCCCTCCAGTTCCAGCAGGTGCCGCAGCCGGTTGCGGATCGTGCCACGGTGCAGCCGCCCGCCCGACTCGTCGGCGAACAGCACCGGTGAGTCCGGGAACCGCGGCCGCACGTCACGCAGAAACCACGCCAGCAGCACATCCAGCCCATCGAGCATCGGCACCCACCGCGGCCGAGGCCCCGACGTCCGGGCACCCTTGCCGAACCGCACATGCAGCTTCCCGAACGGGCCGCGGCCGAAATGCAGGTCCGCGCCGTCAAGCATCGACGCCTCATCGGCGCGCAGCCCAGCGTGATACAACGTCCTGAACAAGGCATAGTCCCGCGCGGCCGGGCCGTACTTGCGGGCGGTCGCGACCCGGCCCCGCAAGAACGCGAAGAATCCCTCCAGCCGTGCCGGCGACGGCGGCGGCAGCTGGGCCGGCGAGTCGTCGCAGACATGCCGGGAAGCGTTGAACTCATCGACCGGGCACTCGATCCGGATCCCGAACGTGGCCTCAATCTCGGCGGCCTTGCGGGCGGCCAGGAACCGGTGGAAGCCCTTGAACGCCTGCACATACCCCCGCCGGGTCGAGGCAGCCAGCCCGCTGGCAGCTAACGCCCCGGCGACCCGGTCGATGTCGTCCGCAGTGGCCTCCCACGCCGGGCAGCCCAGCAGCGCCAGCATCCGCTCCAGCACCCCAGTGTCGTTCTCGATCGTCACCGGGCTGAACCCGCGGGCCACCCACGAGCCCAGATACGCCTCAACGCACTGATCCTGGAACCCGAGCGGATCCGCCGCCAGCACCCCCGCCGCCGCCAGGCTCCCCTCGATCACCCGCAACCCCCGCTTATCCACCCCGCACACCTTCCTCACACCTGAGAAAACAAGGTGACGCCTAGCAAACCGGGACCGCACCTCGAAGATCAAGAGGACACGCCGGACACCGAAACCAGCAGGTCAAAGGCCAGAACCATCATCCGGAACCTGAGCCAGTTCCAGTTGACTGGTACCCCCTGTTCCCCAACCCCGTCGTGGCCGAGTCACTCCTCGACCAGGTCATCAACAACAGCCACCAGGTCTTCATGAACGGGCCAAGCTACCGGCCGAACAAGCGGCCCGGAACGCGTGTCACCGCAACACCAGCGAAGGACACCAGCTAGAACAGAACAAGACCAGGACCTGGTCAATTACGTGAGCAACACCCCTGCTCAATAACGTGATCGCTGACAGCCAGCCGAGCAAACCTGATAAGGAAGAGGTCATGCTCATTGCGCCGAAGCTTCAAAGGCTATGACTCAGAGGCAGGCCACAACCACTTCGAATCCGCCCAGGAAGGCCGAGATCCGCCCTCACTTGTTCGGCACCACTCAGGTGGATACCAAATGATCTCATTCAACCCATCTCCCCTAAACGGGAAACGAGCGCGGTTTCCGAAGATATCCTGGCAAAAGGCGGCCCCTGTGACAAGCATATCTGCACTGCCCTCAATACGAGCGGGAGTCAATATGTCGTCAAGTGGAACACCGTCAACCGAATCAAGCTTGATAGGCTTGCCATCGCTGCGGCCTGGGAAATCGGTTGGCTTTGACTGAATTACGGATGCACCTTCAAATTTGGCTGGGTCGCAAGAGAAGACTATGAGGCAGTGCAAGGCCGGCCCTGTACCGATATTAGTCATCTTCGCATTGAACCGCCCCGGATCACGCACTATCGACTGCCGACCGTCGTTACCCATTATGATGCTCGCACTTGGACCGATGTCGTCGAAGGTGATGTGTGGACGCCACGCAAGCTCTCGCTCTATTCGTCCCGCAATGACCTCGTCTTGGGTCGCCCGCGCCATCGAGCGAGTCGACCAGGCCAGCGCCCCAGTCAGAACTGCTACAGCACCGGAAGCGACAGCGGCGACTACCGTAGCCCAGTCAGAGCCCGTCAAGCTCATAACCAATAGGTTATTACTTTGCCACGCCGGATCAAGACCGCCTACATCACCGACGACCAGATCAGCGCTCCCAGCGGCTGGCGAGCGACCGAGTAACCAGGTGAGTAACATGCCGTCGGTCAAGCAACTCCAGCAGGAGTATGAGGTCGGCCGCGACACCGTACTCCGCTCCATCGACATCCTGCGAGAAGAAGGCCTGGTCTTCACTGTGCCCCGGCGCGGCACCTACGTCAGCCGGGGGACCAAGTAGCGGGCCGCAAGGCCGCACACGCCACCCTGAGACCCGCTACGGGCTTGCTTACACGTACGGGCTCAGCCGTCAGCCCGAGCCACGCCGACCGGGCAGGAGACGCCGGTTCCGCCGAGGCCGCAGTAGCCGTTCGGGTTCTTCCCGTCCGAAAGGTACTGCTGGTGGTAATCCTCGGCGAAGTAGAACTCGGGCGCGGCCTCGATCTGGGTGCTGATCTCCCCGTATCCCGCTTCGCTCAGCTTCTTCTGGAAGGCCACCAGCGTCTCCTCGGCGGCGGCGCGCTGCTCGTCGGAGTGGTAGAAGATAGCCGAACGGTACTGCGTCCCGACGTCGTTGCCCTGGCGCATGCCCTGCGTGGGGTCGTGTGACTCCCAGAAGACCTTGAGCAGGTCGCGATAGCTCACCTTGGCCGGGTCGAACACCACCCGGACGGCCTCGGAGTGCCCGGTCCGCCCGGAGCAGACCTCCTCGTACGTCGGATTGGGGGTGAACCCGCCCTCGTAGCCCACCGCGGTCGTCACCACGCCTGGTACCTGCCAGAACTTGCGCTCCGCACCCCAGAAGCAGCCGAGCGCGAACTCGGCGATCTCGGTGCCGGGCGGGTACGGGGGCGCCAGCGGGGCGTCCAGCACCGCATGCCGGGCTGGTACGCGCATCGCGGTGGACCGCCCCGGCAGTGCCTCATCCGCTGTGATCATCCGAGTCTTGCGCAACCCGAACATCTCTACCCGCCTCCTCGGATTACGCGCGGCGACCCGCCACGCCTTTAGGTAAGCGCATTCGCAGGCCCGGATCTTCCCGGGGCCGCCCGACGGGCCGGCCGACGGTGTCAGCCGCGCCGCGGCAGCGTGAGCAGGCTTCGCGGGCGCTCCTCGCCCAGCCGCACGTAGTACCCGACCGGGAACAGCCGGACGTTCAGGTGGGTGTCCACCAGCCCCCACAACCCGCGCCGCGCGAACAGGGCCACGGCCATCGCCACCAGGCCAAGGATGATCAGGTACCACGCGTTGTAGGAGGCCAGCGTCTGCTGCAGCACCATGTACACCGCGGTACCGATGATCGGCCCCTCGATCGTGCCCAGGCCGCCGATGATCGTCGCGAACGCCATCTCCGCGGTCCACTGCACGCTGAACACCGCGCTCGGCTGCACCTGGAGCTGGCTGATCGCGAGCACGGCGCCCGCGGCGCCGCAGCCTGCGCCCGCCACCACGAACACCAGCATCCTGGCCAGGGCGACGCGAGCTCCCGAGCTGCGCGCGGCCACCTCGTCGTCGCGGACGGCGGTGAGCACCAGGCCGAGCCTGCTGCGCAGCAGCAGGTAGACGCCGGCCAGCGCCGCCACCGTGACGGCCAGCCCGGCCCAGTAGGTATACGCGGTCAGGAGCGTGGGACTGAACCCGGATAGGCCGGGCAGCGGCATGCCGGTGCCGCCGCCGATCGAGGAGAACTTCTCGATGATGAGCATCACCGTCGCGGCAAGCACCCAGGTAGCGATCGCGAAGTAGCCGCTGCGCAGCCGGGAGACCAGCCACCAGAGCGGCAGTGCCGCGACGCCGCAGCCGATCGCGGCGACAGGCAGCGCGGCGAACGGCGAGGTGCCGTGGATGGCGAGGATCAGCACGAAGTACGCGCCGAGCCCCACGAACGCCTGCTGTCCCACCGACACCAGGCCCGCGTAGCCCGCCAGCAGGTTCCACATGCTCGCCAGCGTGAGCACGATGAACGCCTGCACCAGGATGGCGGTGGTGCTCGAGTACACGATGTAGGGAAACATCGCGAACACGACGACGACGATCAGCGCCACCACGCCGGTCCAGGCGACATTCCGCTGCGACCTGGTGACCCGGAATTTGCCTGCCGAATGAGTGGCGGTCTCTGTGGCCAGGCTCACGACTGCGCCTTCCGGGAGATGAGGCCTTGCGGGCGCACCACGAGCACGGCGAGGAACACGATGAACCCGGCAAGAACCTCGTCTGAGATGTTGATCTGGGCGCCGATTTGCTGGGCCACGCCGAGCACCACACCACCGAGCAGGGTGCCCCACAGGGAGCCGAGCCCGCCGATCACCACGGCCGCGAACGCGAACAGCAGGATCGTGTCGGTGCCCGCGGTCGGGTCGAGCTGGGAGTACATGCCGTAGGCAATGCCGCCCAGCGCCACGGTGGCGAACGCGATCGCCGCCGCGATGCCGAACACGTGGCGGTAGTCAGCCCCGGCAAGCTGCGCCGCCTCCTTGTCGTCGGCCACGGCGCGGATCAGCCGGCCGTACTTGGACCTGGACAGGAAGTACTGCAGCCCCAGCAGCACCACCACGGCGACGGCGAAGATGACCACAAGCAGGTACGCGATCTGGATCTGCGATCCGAGGCTGAAGGAGGCCGTCAGCAGGGACAGGTTGGTGCCGATGCCGCGGGTGTTGGCGGTGAAGAACTGGAGCAGACCGTTCTCGATCACCACCGACAAGCCGAACGTCACTATCAGCGTGGTGAGGATGCTGCGGTCGAGCGCACCCTGGAGGATCGTGCGCTGCAGCACATAGCCGAGCAGCGCCATCAGCGGTACAACGATGAGGAACGACCACAGCACGGGAATGTGGGTGACGGCGATGACGCCGAGCGCGACATAGCCCGCGACCACGGCGAGGTCACCGTGCGCGAGGTTCACGACCTTCATCACGCCGAACATCAGCGACAGCCCACAGGCGAACAGCGCGTAAAGCCCGCCGGTCAGCACTCCCTGGATGATGGCGTTTACCCAGGCCATGGCCGCTCACTCCCCTTCGCCGGGCCGGCTGGCCGAGGCGGCGCCCGCCAGCCCGAAGTAGGCAGCCTCGACCTGCTCCGCGGTGACGTCGGCGGGCACGCTTTCCAGGGTCGTCCGGCCCTCCAGCAGGCAGTGTATGTGTGAAGCCACCCGCAGGGCCTGGCTCACGTCCTGCTCGACGAGCAGGATGGTGAGGCCCGTTGCCAGGATCTGCGGCAGCATGCCGTAAATGCGCTGGACGACCACCGGCGCCAGGCCGAGCGACAACTCGTCGAGCAGCAGCACACGGGGGTTAGCGACGAGGGCCCGGCCGATGGCGACCGTCTGCTGCTCACCGCCGGACAGTTGGGCGGTGGGCTGCTTGCGGCGCTCGCGCATCCAGTCGAACATCTCGTACACCCGCTCGATGGTCCACGGGCCCTGCCGCGCGTACGTTGCTCCGACCTGCAGGTTTTCCTCGACGGACAGCGACGCGAAGAGCCGCCGGCCTTCCGGCACCATGACGATGCCCTGCGCGGCCCGGCGCTCGGGCCGCAGCCCGGTCACGTCCTTGCCGTCGAACAGGACCGAACCCGTCGTCGGGTGGTGCAATCCGGCGATCGTGCGCAGCAGCGTCGACTTGCCCGCACCGTTCGCACCGATGATCGCGTAGACCTCGCCGGGGTACACCTGGAACGAGACCGCGTCCAGGGCACGGAGCTGCCCATGGTGCACGACCAGGTCGTGCACTTCCACCAGCGGCGTTCCATTTCCCTGGCGCTCCGCACCCGCCTCCGCTGCCCCCTTCACTGCGGCGCGCTCACGGCTCGCTCCGTTCCCCGTCGGGCGAGGATAGCCCGCCGTCGGGTGCGGAAGGCTCCAGCGATCCGCCGGCCAGTGCCGCCGTGACCTCCGTGCCGAGGAAGACCTCGCGGACCGCCGGGTCGGCCAGCACCGTGGCGGGGTCACCATCGCCGACGAACACGCCGCCGGACAGGCAGATCAGCCGGCTCACCACGGGGGTCAGCGCGCGCACCACGTGCTCGATCCAGATCACCGTGGTGCCCTCGGCGTTGACGCCGCGGACGATCTCGACAAGCTGGGCGACCTCGGGGTCGGTAAGGCCGCCCGCCACCTCGTCGAGCAGCAGCAAGGTCGGCTGCGTGGCGAGTGCCCGGGCCAGTTCCAGCCGCTTGCGCTGCAGCAGGCCGAGCCGTTCGGCGGGCATGTTCGCATGACCTGACATGCCGGTCCGCTCCAGTGCCGCAACCGCGGCCGCGTAGCTGGGCCGCCGCCGCAGCCCGCCGCCCTGCTGGGCGGCGATGAGCACGTTCTCGAACACGGTCATGTCGCCGAACGGCCGCGGCACCTGGTAGGTGCGGCCGATGCCCAGCCGGCACCGCGCGGCCGGGTCCAATTTGGTGACCGTGCGCCCGGCGAAGTGGACCTCACCCGCGCCGGGCGCGAGGTCCCCGGAGATGAGGCCGAACAGGCTGGTCTTGCCAGCGCCATTCGGCCCCACGATTCCGACCACGTCGCCTGGCCCGACGGCCAGCGACAGGTCCTCTGCGATGACGACCCGGCCGAATCGTTTCGTCACATGGTCGAGCTCAAGCAGCGGGCTGGTCATCCGGTCACTTGTTGGTCGGCAAAAGGTCGGCCGTGATCTTCGCCTCCGGCAGCAGCGTGTTGTCGACGATCTGCATTTCCAGCGGGTACTTGGTCCCCTTCTGCCATTGCACGCCGGCCGGCGGGGTGATCGCCACGCCCGGGGCGGGGCCGCCGGAGGCGAAGTTCAGCGGCCCGGCCAGCGCGTGGATGTTCACCTTGTGGATGGCGGCGGCGACCTCGGCCTTGTCATGCGGGTCGCTCACCGAGGTGAGTGCCTGGTGGGCCACTTCGAAGAGGCTGTAGTTACTGATGTTGGCGTTCCACTGGCCGTGGCCGGACGTCTCGAACTCGTTGGCGAACTGCTGGCAGGTCTCCCCGGTGAAGGAGGACGTCCACGGCAGGGTCGGCACCCACCAGGTGTCGGTGGCGACGTTGTACGCCTCCGAGCCCAGCGCGTAGGCATCGGGCGGGAACAGCAGCACCTTGGCCACGGTCGCCAGCTTCGGCCGGAAACCCTGCTGGATCGCCTGCTTCCACATGGTGGCGAAGTCGGGCGGCAGCGGCACGTTGGTGAAGAAGTCGGCCTTGGCCGCCTTGAACTGGGAGATCATCGAGGAGTAGTTCGTGGTTCCGTCGGGATACGGCGACGACAGGACGAAGTCGTAGCCGGCCGCCTTAGCGATCGGCGGGAACACCGCACGGAATGCGTTGCCGTCCGAGTCGTTCGGGAACGCCGCGGCAACCACCTTGTTGGTGTGCAGCTGGGCGTGGATCCGGTTCCACATCGGGATGAAGCACTTCACCAGGTGCTCGGCGCCAAGGAAGTACATCACCACGTACTTGGGCTTGAGCGTCGGCTTGGCCGGGTTGCCGCCAAGGTTGATGTACCAGGACTCCCACGGCACGTTCGAGCAGATCAGCGGGGTGCCAAGGGACTCGGCCTGGCTGGCGACCGCGTTGACAGTCTCCGGCGTGGACGACGCCAAGAGCAGGTCCACGCCGCTCAGAATGGCCGACCTGGCCAGGTCCCCGGCCCTGCTGACGCTGGACTGGGAGTCGTAGGACTTGATCGTCACCGGGTAGGTCTTGCCGCCGATCTTGAACCCGTTCTTGTAGGGCGTGGTCTGCTTGATCTTGGAGACCACCCAGTTGTCCGCCGCGCCGAAGCCGGCCAGCGGGCCGGTCAGCGGGTGGATCCAGCCAATCGTGATGCTCTTGGTGCTGCCCGAGTTGGCGCCCTTGATGTTCGAGCCGCAGGCGCTCAGGACGCCGCCGGCGCCAGCCAGTACCGCGCCCGCGCCCACGCCTCTCAGCAGCGACCGCCGGCCAATCGGCGTCCCGGCCAGCGGCGAGTCGCCCGCTCTCTCAGGGCCCATGTCGTCTCCTCTGAGCTTAAATGCCGTGCGGCCGGTGGATGCCTACGCCGACCGGCCACATAGGGGATCTGCCACCGGAAGGACTTCCGGCACATATCTGAACTGTTCGCATAGCGTACAACGATGCGCAATACAGAACTTAACCACGCCGAAACTTGGGCTGTCAACAGCCGGGCGTCATGGTGTCGCGGCAGGTAACGAGCCGGACAAGAGCCGGTAACAGCCGGGACGCGGAGTGCGCCACCGCAACCGTGATCATGGCGGAACGGCCGTGCCAACTGCGGGTTTCGCCCTGATCATAAGGCTCGTCCCGGCTACCTGGTGTGACCGGCGCGGCAGGCGGCGTGGCTGGGCACGGCGGCCCGGCCGGCGGGGCGTGGCGCCGGTACCGCCGGGCGCGGGCGGACGCGGTTAGCTGGTGCGCTCCACGACGAAGTCGCACATGATCTCGAAGGCCCGGCGGGCCGGAACGTCGGGCAGCCCGGCCACCTCGGCCTGCGCGGCATCTGCCCAGCGCCGCGCGTCGGCCTGCGCGGCCGCCATCGCGGGGTGCGCGCGCAGCAGCGCCAGCGCCTCGGCGTGCAGCGACTCATCCGTCAGGCCGTCCCGCGACAGCAGCTCCCGCAATCGCTCATCGCCGGGCACCGGTGACCCGAGCGCATGCAGCACCGGCAGGCTGCGCACCCCCTCGCGCAGGTCGGTACCGGGGGCCTTGCCCGACTGGTCCGGCTCGCTGGCCACGTCCAGGATGTCGTCGGAGAGCTGCCACGCCACGCCCAGCGCATGCGAGGCCGCGGTGATCCTGGCCACCATGTCGGCGGGGGTGTCGGCGAACATCGCCCCGAACCTGCCCGCGGTCGCGATGAGCGATGCCGTCTTGTCCTCCACCACCCCCAGGTAGTGCGCCAGTGGGTCCTGGCCCGGGCGTGGTCCCAGGGTCTCCGCGACCTGGCCGCTCACCAGCCGGGTGAAGGTCTCGGCCTGGATCCTGATCGCCTCGGTACCCAGCTCGGCCAGGATGCTGGAGGCCCGGGCGAACAGGAAGTCGCCGGTCAGGATCGCGATCGTGTTGCTCCATCGCGAGTTCGCGCTCTCATGGCCGCGCCTGATGGACGCCTCGTCCATGACGTCGTCGTGGAACAGCGTGGCGAGGTGGGTCAGTTCGATGGCGGCCGCGGCGGGCACGATCCGCTCGTCACGGGCGTCGCCGAAGTGCGCGGCGAGCAGGACCAGGGTGGCACGGAACCGCTTCCCGCCGGCGTCGATGAGATGCCGGGAAGCCTCGGTGAGCAGGGCCTCCTCCGTGTTCGCGGCCTCGGCCAGCAGCTTCTCGACACCGACGAGGCCATCGGCGATGTCGGCCGCCAGGGCGGCGTCGGCAAATTCAACCGGGATGGCATTGATCACGAACCGCTCCACTCGTCGGTCCTCGCGGTGTGCCGCACCGCGGTGACCCAGGTTGGCTGTGGTCGCACCAGCCTGCGCCAAGCCTCATCCAAACCACCGTAATCCCAGGTATGCCCCGCCGCCTGCCACCGGACACTAGCCGGCCGGGCCAGGCCGGCCCGGAGCGGGGAGGAGGCGGGCACCAGCCGTGAGCGGTGGTGCTGGTGGGATAAGTGAGCAGGATGAAGGCTGGCCCGGTCAGCGGACGAACAGATGGGTGGCCGCGTGGTCCGCCAGGTTCAGCAGCGGCCCCGGAACCACGCCGAAGACCAGGGTGGTGACCGCCCCGATCGCCACCGCGGCCCCGGTGAACAGGCCCGGGGTGACCACGCTCGGCCCGTCCGGCGCCGGGTCGCTGAAGAACATCAGCACAATGACCCGCACGTAGAAGAACGCCGCAACCGCGCTGGACAGGACGCCGACGATCACCAGGGGCAGGGCGCCGCCCGCGATCGCGGCCTGGAACACCGCGAACTTCCCGGTGAACCCGCTGGTCAGCGGGATGCCGGCAAAGGCGAGCAGGAAGAAGGCGAAGATCCCGGCCACCAGCGGCGAGCGCTTGCCGAGCCCGGCCCAGCGGCGCAGGTGCGCCGCCTCGCCGGTCGCGTCCCGGACCAGGGTCACCACGGCGAACGCCCCGATCGTGGTGAACCCGTACACGGCCAGGTAGAACAGCGAACTGGACAGCCCCAGGGTGCTCGCGGCGATGACACCGGTCAGGATGAACCCGGCGTGCGCGATGGACGAGTAGGCGAGCAGTCGCTTGACGTCGGTCTGGGTGATCGCGATGATCGCGCCGACGACCATGGTGAGGATGGCCACGGTCCACATCGCGGGCCGCCAGGTCCCAGGTGAGCTGCCCGAACGCCACGTAGAACACGCGCAGCAGCGCGCCGAAGGCCGATACCACGGTGCAGGACGCCATGAGCGCGGTGACCGGCGTGGGGGCGCCCTGGTACACGTCCGGCTTCCAGGCCTGGAACGGCACCGCCCCGATCTTGAACAGCAGGCCCAGCCCGAGCAGCGCGATGCCCGCGTACAGCAGGGTGGAGCCACTGGTGTTGGAGGAGGCCGCGGCGGCGATCGCGCCCAGGTTCACCGAGCCGGAGAACCCGTACAGCATGGCCACGCCGAACAGGAAGAAGGCCGACGAGAAGGAACCCAGCAGGAAGTACTTGACCGCCGCCTCCTGGGAGAGCAGGCGGCGGCGCCGGGCCAGGCCGCACAGCAGGTACAGCGGCAGCGACAGGACCTCCAGCGCCACGAACATCGTCAGCAGGTCGTTCGCCGCCGGGAACAGCAGCATCCCGCCCACCGCGAACAGGGTCAGCGGGTACACCTCGGTGTGGGTGATGCCCGCCAGTTGCCCCTCACGTTCCTCCGCGCTGCCGGGCACCGCCGCGGCCTGCGCCACGAACGGGCTCCCGTCGTGGGACGACTCGGCGAGCAGCAGGACGCTCACGAAGGCCAGCACCAGGATCGTGCCCTGGATGAACAGTGCGGGGCCGTCCACCGCCACCGCGCCCATGGCCACCACGTGACCGGGCTTGCCGAGCGCGAAGTGCGAGGTGGCGCCGACCGCGATGATCAGCCCGAACGCGCCGGCCAGGCCGCCGAGCGACAGCCCGACGTGCAGCGGCCGGCGCTGGGCGCGCGGCACGAACGCCTCCACCAGCACGCCGAGTATGGCCAGCCCGAAGACCAGCAGGGTCGGCGACAGCTGCCAGTATTCGATGTGCGGCGGCGCGATGGCCGGCGGCGGCGGCCGCAGCGAGGCCTGGCGAGGCGCGTCCCGGGAGTGTTCCCTTCTGGATCACGGCCGCCGGGTGCGGCGGGACCGGATCAGTCGCATGCACCTGCACGAGCGTGTGGCGGACTGCCGGGTTGATGATGTTCAGCAGCGGCTGCGGGAAGAAGCCGAAGAAGATGAGCAGTGCGATCAGCGGGCCGACCGCCAGCAGTTCCCTGGCCTTCAGGTCGGGGAACTTCTCCACCTCGGGCGCCGTCGGCCCGGTCATCGTGCGCTGGTACATCCAGAGGATGTAGATGGCGGCGAGGATGATGCCGACCGTGGCCGCGACCGCCGCCACCCGGTACCGGGTGAACGTCCCGACCAGGACGAGGAACTCGCTCACGAACGTGGACAGGCCCGGCAGCGACAGCCCGGCAAGGCCGGAGATCAGGAACAGCCCGGCCAGCACCGGCGCCACCTTCTGCACGCCGCCGTAGTCGGCGATCCGCTGCGAGCGGCGCCGCACGATCATGAACCCGGCGACCAGGAACAGCGCGCCGGTCGCGAAGCCGTGGTTGACCATGTACAGGGTCGCGCCCGCCTGGCCCTGGCTGGTCAGCACGAAGATGCCCAGCGCGATCAGGCCCAAGTGGGAGATCGACGTGTAGGCGATCAGCCGCTTCAGGTCGGCCTGGCCGATCGCGACGATCGCCCCGTACAGCACGCCGATCACCGCCAGCGTCAGGATCAGCGGGGTGAAGTAGCGGGACGCCGCGGGGAACAGTTCCAGGCAGTACCTGATCATGCCGAACGTGCCGACCTTGTCCAGCACGCCGACGAGCAGCACCGCCGCGCCGGGCTGGGCCGACGTCGCCGCGTCGGGCAGCCAGGTGTGGAACGGCCACAGCGGCGCCTTGATCGCGAACGCGACGAAGAACCCGAGGAACAGCCAGCGTTCGCGCGTCGGTGGACTGAGCGCCAGGTGGGTGAGCGGGCCGAACAGGAACGTGCCCTGAGTGTGCCCGCCCTGGGTGGAGTACACGTACAGCGCGATCACCGCGACCAGCATGAGCAGGCCGCCGAGCAGGCTGTAGAGCAGGAACTTGACCGCCGCGTACTGCCGCTGGCCGACCCCGAAGCTCCCGATCATGAAGTACATCGGGATCAGCATGGCCTCGAAGAACACGTAGAACAGGAACACGTCGGTGGCGGCGAACACGCCGATCACCATCGTCTCCATCACCAGCATGAGCGCGAAGTACGTCTTCACGCTGCGCCTGGGTGGGGTGGTGGGGTCAGGGCCAGCCTTGGGCGGGGTGGTGGGGCCAGAGCTAGCAGAGCGCGGGGTGGTGGGGCCAGAGCTAGCAGAGCGCGGGGTGGTGGGGCCAGAGCTAGCAGAGCGCGGGGTGGTGAGGCCAGAGCCAGTGCCGTCCGCGGGCTCGGCCGGATCCGCGTCGTGCCACGAGGCGAGGATGACCACCGGCATGAGCACGGCGGTCATGCCGATCAGGACCAGCGCGATACCGTCCACGCCCACCGCGTAGTGCACCCCGAACTCCGGGATCCACTGGTAGACCTGGACGAACTGGAAGTCCGGGCCGCCCGGGGAGAACTTCACCGCCATCGCGACGGTCATCCCGAGGGCCACCAGCGACGCCACCAGCGCGACCTGCTTGGCGAGCAGGTCACGGGCGGCGCGGGTGACCCTTGTCGTCCGGATCCGGCGCGCGGAATGGCCGCGATGACCAGCGCGCCGACCAGCGGGATCGCGCCGATGACCGTCAGCCAGGGGAACGAGCTCATAGCGATCTAGACCCTCACCAGGAGGAAGGCGCCGACGAGCAGCACCGCACCAACGAACATGGACAAGGCGTAGGAGCGGACGAAGCCGGTCTGCACCCGCCGCAGCCGCCCGGATGTGCCGCCCACGGCCGCCGCGAGCGTGTTGACCAGGCCGTCCACACCGCGGTTGTCGAAGTACACCGACAGCCTGGTCAGCCACTGCCCGGGGCGCATGAGCACGGACTCGTTGAACGTGTCCCCGTAGAGGTCCCGGCGCGCGGCGGTGACCGGGAACCTGGCCGTGGGTGCCACGGCCGGCACCGGGCGGCGGCCGTACATCGCCCAGGCGAGCACGATCGCCGCGGCCACCAGCACGAGCGCCGCGATTCCCGCGACGCTGAAGAGGTCCGGTTCGGGCGGCACGTAGCCGGTCACCGGGCCGAGGAAGTCAGCGAGCCGGTCGCCGAGGATCTCGAAGGCTCCCCAGCCCAAGGCGCCGAGCGCAAGCAGGATCATCGGCGAGGTCAT
Organism: uncultured Actinomycetes bacterium; assembly: GCA_963725125.1. GTDB lineage: Bacteria > Actinomycetota > Actinomycetes > Streptosporangiales > Streptosporangiaceae > DASXKD01. The sequence goes on along the minus strand of CAVRXW010000056.1, from coordinate 64,774 downwards.
GATCGGGCGGTACCTCGTGCGGGTGGGCGTCGGCGTCCCACCGGCGCTCCCCGGCCCAGGTCATGAACATCACCCGGGTCATGTAGAACCCGGTGATGGCCGGCCCCGATCAGCGCCGCCGTGCCGAGGATGGCGCCCGAGGTGCCGCCCTTGCTGAACGCCTGGTCGATGATCGTGTCCTTGGCGAAGAAGCCGGAGAACGGGGGGATGCCGATGATCGCCAGGTAACAGACGAAGAACGTGACGTAGGTGATGGGCATGATCTTGCGCAGGCCGCCGAGGCGGCGCATGTTCGACCTCGTCGTTCATCTCGTGCTTCACCGAGCCCGCGCCGAGGAACAGGCCGGCCTTGAAGAAGCCGTGCGCGAGGAGCAGTGCGATGGCGAACGGGTACCCGGCGGGCCCGAGCCCGGCGGCCAGCATCATGTAGCCGATCTGGCTCATGGTCGACCCGGCGAGCGCCTTCTTGATGTCGTCCTTCGCGCAACTGATGAGCGCGCCGAACAGCAGGGTCGCGGCGCCCACGATCGTTACCGCCAGCCGGGCGTTCGGCGAGAGGTCGAAGATGGGACCGGACCGGACGATCAGGTACACACCGGCCGTGACCATCGTCGCGGCGTGGATGAGAGCAGAGACCGGGGTCGGGCCTTCCATCGCATCCAGCAGCCAGGACTGCAGTGGCAACTGAGCCGACTTGCCGCAGGCGCCGAGCAGCAGCAGCAGCCCGAGCGCGGTCACCACGCCCTGGCTGGCCTTTCCCGCCTGGCCGAAGACGCCGGAGAACGTCACCGAGCCGAACACGGCGAACATCAGCATGATCGCCACCGACAGCCCCGCGTCGCCGACCCGGTTGGCCACGAACGCCTTCTTGGCCGCCACCGCGGCGGCCGGCTTGTACTGCCAGAAGCCGATGAGCAGGTAGGAGGCCAGGCCGACGCCCTCCCACCCGACGTACAGGACCAGGTAGTTGTCGGCCAGCACCAGCAGCAGCATCGAGGCCACGAACAGGTTCATGTACCCGAAGAAGCGGCGCCGCTCCGGGTCGTGTGACATGTACCCGACCGCGAAGATGTGGATCAGTGAGCCGACCCCCGTGGTCAGCAGCACGAAGCAGATGGACAACTGGTCCAGTTGCAGGCCCACGGGCACGTTGAAACGCGCCACGTGGATCCAGGTGAACAGGGTGAGTACCCTGGTTCGCTGGTTGGCGGGATAGCTGAGCATCGCGCCGAAGGCGATCACCGCGTAGACGAATGCGGCCACCGGCATCAGGACGCCGATCCAGTGACCCCAGCGGTTCGTGCGCTTGCCGCCGAGCAGCAGGATCACCGCGCCGGCCAGCGGGAACGCCAGCAGCAGCCAGGCCGCGCGCTGGACGCCGACCGCCGCCAGGGCGGTCGTCCCGGACGCGGCGTGCGCAGCCGCCAAAGAGCTTGTCACCCCAGTTCCCCTCAATACTTGAGCAGGTTCGCGTCATCCACCGACGCGGACCTGCGGGCACGGAAGATCGCCATCAGGATGGCCAGCCCCACCACCACCTCGGCGGCGGCCACGACCATGACGAAGAAGGCGATGACCTGCCCGTCCAGGTTGGCGTGCAGCCTTGCGAAGGCCACGAACGCAAGGTTGACCGCGTTCAGCATGAGCTCCACGCACATGAAGATGACCAGGGCGTTGCGGCGCACGAGGACGCCGATCGCGCCGATGACGAACAGGATCACGGAAAGCGCGACGAAGTGCGACGGGCTCATGGCCGGGCCTCCTCCGGCTCGCTGCCGGCGGTGTCCTGCTCGCCGGCCGCGCCGTTGGCGGCGCCGCCGCCCGGCGGAAGGGCCGCGGCCGGGCCGGTCCCCAGTTCGCTTTCCCTGGCGACGATGATCGGGCTGACCGAAAGCTCGGACGGCCTGCCGTCGGGGAGCAGCGCGGGGAAGTCCACCGCGTTGTGCCTGGCGTAGACGCCCGGGCCCGGGAGCGGGCTCGGGTGGCTGCCGGCCACCCGCTGCTGGGACAGGTCCCGCTGGGTGGGCCTGGGCGAGGTCCGCTCGCGGTGGGCGAGCACCATGGCGCCGAGCGCCGCCGTGATGAGCAGGGCGGCGGTGACCTCGAACGGGAAGACGTACTTGGTGAAGATCAGGGTGGCCAGCCCGCGCACGTTGCCGACGCCGTACCCGGCCACGGCCGGGCGGGGCCGGCCCGATCGCCGCGTGCCCGACGATCAGGCTCAGCAGCACGAGCAGGGCGATCCCGGCCACGCCCGCGGCGAGCCGCTGCCCCGGGATGGTCTCCCGCATGGAGTCCGGCGGCGCTCACGCCGACGATCATGAGCACGAACAGGAACAGCATCAGCACCGCGCCGGTGTACACGATGATCTGCACGAAGGCGAGGAACGGCGCACCCGCGACGGCGTACAGAACGGCGAGCGAGAGCATCACCACGGCGAGCAGCACCGCGCAGTACACCGCCCGCCGGGCCAGCACCATGCCGAGGGCGGCCGTCACCGAGAGAACCGCCAGCACCCAGAACGTGACCGACGCCCCGGTCGACGTGGCCTGGCCCGCGGCCAGCAGGTGTCCAGCGGTCACTGGTCCGCCCCGCCTCGCGTCCTCGTCCTGCCGGGCCTCCGGGGATCCGTCCGCGTCGGGCTCGCGCGGTCCAGCCCGGCCGCCGGGGCCTGGCCCCGCGCCCTGGTCCGCCTGCGTCCCGCGGAGCCGCGCCCCCGGCCGAGCCGAGCCGGTAGTAGTCGCGCTCGGTGTCTCCCAGCCGCATCGGGTGCGGCGGCGCCTCCATGCCCGGATTCCAGCGGCGCCAGCAGCTGCTCCTTGGTCCAGATCAGGTTTTCCCTGCTGTCGTCCGCGAGCTCGTACTCGTTCGTCATGGTCAGCGCGCGGGTCGGGCAGGCCTCCACGCACAGCCCGCAGAGGATGCAGCGCAGGTAGTTGATCTGGTAGACGTCGCCGTAACGCTCACCGGGGGAGAAGCGCTCCTCGTCGGTGTTGTCCGCGCCCTCCACATAGATGGCATCGGCGGGGCAGGCCCAGGCGCACAGCTCGCACCCGATGCACTTCTCCAGCCCGTCGGGCCAGCGGTTGAGCTGGTGACGGCCGTGGAACCGGGGCGCGGTGGGCTTTTTCTCCTCGGGGTACTGGACCGTGTCGACCTTCCGGAACATCTGCCGGAAGGTCACGCCAAACCCCTTGACCGGATTCAGGAAATCAGGCACCGGTGACCTCCTTGACTCCTGCGCGCGTCGACGGCGTCGGGATCGGCCGCTGCGCCACCGGGGCTGCCGGTCACGCCGACGCCGTGATAGTGCGGCAGATCCAGGGGCGGGACGGGGAAGCTCGGGGCGGCGCCCGCGTCGGCCTCCTGCGCGGCCTGCTCGGCGCTCGGGCGCCGCGGCGGCGCGGCGCCGTTCCGAGGCCACGTCGCCCGCCCAGGCCAGCACCAGCAGGCGCGCCGAGGATGGCCGCCGCCGACGATGTAGACGGGCGTGCTGCCGCCGTGCTGCCGCCACACCCGGATGGTGGCGATCATCATGATCCAGGCGAGCGACGCGGGGATCAGGATCTTCCAGCCGAACGCTCATGAGCTGGTCGTACCGGATCCGCGGCAGCGTGCCGCGCAGCCAGACGAAGCAGAACAGCAGGATCAGCACCTTGGCCAGGAACCACAGCAGCGGCCACCAGCCGATGTTCGCGCCCGGCCACACCGAGATCGGCCACGGCGCCCGCCAGCCGCCGAGGAACAAGCGTGGTGGCCAGGGCCGCCACCGTGGTCATGTTGATGTACTCGGCCAGGTAGAACAGCGCGAACTTGAGCGAGGAGTACTCGGTGTGGAAGCCGCCCACCAGTTCGCCCTCGCCCTCGGGCAGGTCGAAGGGCAGCCGGTTGGTCTCGCCCACCATCGTGATCAGGTAGATGAAGAACGAGGGGAACAGCAGCACCGCGTACCACGACGGGTAGTGCAGGGTGACCCCGCCCACGTGGAACGCATTGCCGTGCGCCTGGGCGTCCACGATCGCCGAGGTGGACAGGGAGCCGGAGTACAGGAACACCGCGACGAAGGACAGCCCCATCGCGATCTCGTAGCTGACCACCTGCGCCGACGAGCGCAGGGCACCGAGCAGCGGATAGGGCGACGCCGAGGCCCAGCCCGCCAGCACGATCCCGTAGACGGCCATCGAGCTCATCGCGAGCACCAGCAGCACCGCGACCGGGAGGTCGGTGAGCTGCAGCGGGGTCGGGTGGTGGAAGATCGACACCTCGGGGCCGAACGGGATGATCGCGAAGCTGATGAACGCGGGAATCAGCGAGATCGCGGGGGCGATCCAGAACAGCAGCTTGTCCACGTGCCGGGGGACAATGTCCTCCTTGAGCGGCAGCTTGATCCCGTCCAGCAGCGACTGGAGCAGGCCGAAGGGCCCGGCCCGGTTCGGCCCGGGGCGCTGCTGCATCCGGCCGATGATCCGTCGTTCCGCCCAGATCGCGAACAGCGTCATGAGCATGAGGAACGCGAAGATGACCACGACCTTGAGCAGGATCATCCACAACGGCTGGCCGATGAAGCTGAGCACGGTCACCGGAGGGTAACCGGTGCCGCCCGCGCCGTGCGGCGCGGCGCCGGCCATGCTGATCATTGCGGGCTCCTCAGGGTCACCAGGGTGCCGTTCCCGGCACCGAGTTCGCGCCGGACCTCGCAGCCTTGCGCGTGTGCGGGCAGCCAGACCACCCGGTCGGGCATATCGCAGACCCGCACACCGAGGGTGATGGCTCCCCGTGCGGTGGTCACGCAGACCCTATCGCCGTCGGCGGTGCCCGCTTCACTCGCGGTGGCCGCAGACATCAGCGCCCGCACCGGCCGTGCCGTCCCGGCGAGGAACGGCTCGCCGTCCTGCATCCGCCCCGTGTCGATCAGCTGGTGCCAGGTGGCCAGGACCGCCTCGCCCGGCCCGGGCAGGGACCGGGCGGCCGGCGGGTACTCCGGCGCGCTCGTCCTGATGCCCTGCCAGCCGGCCAGCGTGCCCAGTTCGCGGCGCGCCGCCGCGGCATCGGGCAGCCCGAGGTGGACGTCCATCTCGTCCGCGATCTGGCCCAGCACCATCAGGTCCGGCTCGACGCCGGGGACCGGAATGGCCGCCTCGAACGAACCCGGCCTGCCCTCCCAGTTCAGGAACGTGCCGTCCTTCTCCGGCACCGCCGCCACGGGCAGCACCACGTCGGCCCGGTCGGTGACGGCGCTGGCCCGCAGTTCCAGGCTCACCACGAAGGGCGTCGCCTCGATCGCTTCCAGCGCGGCCTTCGGATCGGGCAGGTCGCCCGGGTCCACCCCGGCCACGAGGAGGGCGTCCAGGTCGCCGGCCAGCGCCGCCGCGAGGATCTGCCGCCCATCCCGGCCCGGCTCGGCGGGCAGCGCGGCAACGCCCCAGGTGCGGGCGACCTCGGCCCGTGCCGCCGGGTCGGCCACCGGGCGGCCGGCGGGCAGCAGGTCCGGCAGGGCGCCGGCCTCCACCGCACCGCGCTCACCGGCCCGGCGGGGCACCCAGGCCAGGCTGGCCCCGCTCGCGGCGGCAAGCCGGGCGACCGCGGACAGCGCGCCGGGCGTCTCGGCGAGCCGCTCGCCCGCCAGGATCACCGCACCGTCGGCGGTCAGCGCCCGGGCGGCCGCGGCCTCCACGGGGTCGGAATCCATTCCGGCGGCCAGCCGGTTGAGCACCTCGGGCTCGGTGCCCGGCGGCGCGGCAAGCAGCGTCCCGGACAGCTTCGCCAGCCCGTGGCCTGGCCACCGCGGCCAGCGAGTACACGGCGAGGTTGCCCGCCCGTGCGGCCTTGCGCAGCCGGAGGAAGATGATCGGCGACTCCTCCTCGGGCTCCAGCCCGGCCAGCAGCACCGCAGGTGCGCGCTCCAGGTCGGCGTAGCTGACACCGACGCCGGTGCCGGCCACGACGGAGGCGAGGAACTGCGCCTCTTCGGCCGAGTGCGGGCGCGCCCGCGAGTCGATGTCGTTGCTGCCCAGGGCGATCCGGGTGAACTTGGCGTAGCCGTAGGCGTCTTCCAGGGTGAGCCTGCCCCCGGTCAGCACGCCCGGCCCGGCCGCGCGCGGCGGCCAGGCCCGCCGCGGCCGCCGCGATCGCCTCCGGCCACGAGGCGGCCCGCAGCACGCCCGTCGCGTCCCGCACCAGGGGCGTGACCAGGCGGTCCGGCTGGGTGGCGTAGGTGAACGCCCACCGGCCCTTGTCGCAGTTCCACTCCTCGTTCACCTGCGGGTCGTTGCCCGCCAGGCGGCGGGTCACCATGCCGCGCCGGTGATCGGTGCGCTGCCGGCACCCGGACGCGCAGTGCTCGCAGATGCTGGGCGTGGACACCAGGTCGAACGGCCGCGCGCGGAACCGGTAGGCGGCCCCGGTCAGCGCGCCGACCGGGCAGATCTGCACGGTGTTGCCGGAGAAGTAGGAGTCGAACGGCACCCCGTCCGCGGTGCCGACCTGCTGATCCGGGCCGCGCTCCAGCAGTTCGATGAGCGGGTCCCCGGCGATCTGCTCGGCGAACCTGGTGCAGCGCGCGCAGGAGACACAGCGCTCCCGGTCCAGCAGCACCTCGGTGGACAGCGCCACCGGCTTGGCGAAGGTGCGCTTGGCCTCGGTGAACCGCGACTCGCCCCGGCCGTTGGACATGGCCTGGTTCTGCAGCGGGCACTCGCCGCCCTTGTCGCACATGGGGCAGTCGAGCGGGTGGTTGATGAGCAGCATCTCCATCACCCCGCGCCTGCGCCTTGTCCGCCACCTGCGAGGTGAGCTGGGTGCGCACCTTCATCCCGTCGGTGCAGGTGGTGGTGCACGACGCGAGCGGCTTGGCCTGGCCCTCCACCTCGACCAGGCACTGCCGGCAGGCGCCCACCGGGTCGAGCAGCGGGTGGTCGCAGAACCGGGGTATCTGGATGCCGAGGAGTTCGGCCGCCCGGATCACCAGCATGCCCTTGGGCACGGTGATCTCGAAGCCGTCGATGGTGACGGTCACCCGCTGCGCCACGGGCGCCAGCGCGCCCGTCTCAGCTTGCGCGGTCATTGATCACTGACCTCCGTCAGCCCAGGCCGTCGAGGCGGCGGGATCGAACGGGCAGCCGCCGCGCTTGAAGTGCTCGATGAACTCGTCCCTGAAGTACTTGATGGAGGACACCACCGGGCTGACCGCACCGTCGCCGAACGCGCAGAACGCGCGCCCGGCGATGTTGTCACAGATGTCGAGCAGCTTGTCCAGGTCCTCATCGGTGCCCTGGCCCCGGTCCAGCCGGTCCAGCACGCGGACCATCCAGTACGTGCCCTCGCGGCACGGGGTGCACTTGCCGCAGGACTCGTGCTGGTAGAACTCGGTCCACCGGAGCGTGGCGCGGACCACGCAGGTGGTGTCGTCGAAGATCTGCAGCGCCCGGGTGCCGAGCATGGAGCCCGCCGCGCCGACGCCCTCGAAGTCCAGCGGCACGTCGAGGTGCTCGTCGGTGAAGATCGGCGTGGACGACCCGCCGGGCGTCCAGAACTTCAGCGCGTGGCCCGCCCGGACGCCGCCGGCCAGGTCGAGAAGTTCCCGCAGCGTGACGCCGAGCGGCGCCTCGTACTGGCCGGGCGTGGTCACGTGCCCGGTCAGCGAGAAGATGCCGAATCCCTTGGACCTCTCGGTGCCCAGCGCGGCGAACGCCGCCGCGCCGTGCCGCAGGATGTACGGCACGCTGGCGATCGACTCCACGTTGTTGACCACGGTGGGGCAGGCGTAGAGCCCGGCGATGGCCGGGAACGGCGGCTTGAGCCGCGGCTGCCCGCGGAAACCCTCCAGCGAGTCGAGCAGCGCCGTCTCCTCGCCGCACTCGTACGCGCCGGCCCCCGCGTGCACGGTCACTTCCAGGTCGAAGCCGGAGCCGAGGATGTTCTCGCCCAGGTACCCGGCCGCGTAGGCCTCGGCCACCGCGTGGTGCACCCGGCGGATGACATGCAGCACCTCGCCGCGCACGTAGATGAAGGCCCGGTTCGCCCTGATGGCGTACGCGGCGATGATCGCGCCCTCGACCAGCGCCTGCGGGGTGGCCAGCATGAGCGGGATGTCCTTGCAGGTGCCCGGCTCGGACTCGTCGGCGTTGACCACCAGGTAGTGCGGCTTGCCGTCGCCTTGCGGGATGAAGCCCCACTTGACGCCGGTGGGGAAGCCGGCGCCGCCGCGGCCGCGCAGCCCGGAGTCCTTCACCGCCTGGATGACCGCGTCCGGGTCCATGCCGAGCGCCTTCGGCAGCGCCTGGTACCCGCCGTAGCGCCGGTAGGCCGCCAGCGTGAACGAATCCGGCTCGTCCCAGTGCGCGGTCAGCGTCGGAGTCAGCACCGAGGTCATTCCGCATCCTCCGGCGTCCAGCCGTGCTCCCTGGCGATGCGCAGGCCGGCCAGCGTGGGCTGGCCCGCGGTCTCGCCGCCGGTGGCCTGGTCATCGGGGAACCCGGCCAGGATCCGGCCCGCCTGCTTCCAGGTGACCAGCCGCGGGGCGCCCCGGCTGGGCGCGCTGTCCTCGCCGGCCCGCAGGTCGTCGACCAGTTCCCTGGCCGATTCCGGGGTCATGTTGTCGAAGAACTCCCAGTTCACCATCACCACCGGCGCGTAGTCACAGGCGGCGTTGCACTCGACGTGCTCCAGGCTGACCTTGCCGTCACCGGTGGGCTCGTCGTCGCCCACGCCCAGGTGCTCGCGCAGCCCGGCGAGGATCTGGTCACCGCCCATGATCGCGCACAGCGTGTTGGTGCACACGCCGACGTGGTACTCGCCGACCGGGCGGCGCTTGTACATCGTGTAGAAGCTGAGCACCGCGCTCACCTCGGCCTCGGTCAGCCCGAGGTGGCGGGCGCAGAAGGCGACGCCGTCGTCGGAGACGTAGCCCTCCTCGGCCTGGACCAGGTGGAGCAGTGGCAGCAGGGCCGACCGCGACCGCGGGTACCTGCCGATGATCCCGGGAGCCTCCGCATCCAGCCGGGCCAGCGCCGCATCGCTGAAGGGCATTACCTGTCCACCTGCCTTCTGCCCGGGGAGGTTGACTGCCTCACCTGTCCACCCCTCCCATCACAGGGTCTATGGTCGCCACGGCCGCGATCACGTCGGCGACCATGCCCCCCTCGGTCATCGCCGCGAGCGACTGCAGGTTGGTGAACGAGGGATCCCGGAAATGCGCACGGAACGGCCTCGTACCGCCGTCGCTGACCGCATGGCAGCCTAGCTCCCCGCGCGGTGACTCGACGCTGGTGTACACCTGCCCGGCCGGAACCCGGAATCCCTCGGTCACCAGCTTGAAGTGATGGATGAGCGCCTCCATGGACTGGCCCATGATGTGCGCGATGTGATCCGGTGAGTTCCCCAGGCCGTCCGGCGCCCACCGCGAGCCGGGCCGGCCAGCCGATCTTGGGGTCGTCGATCATGACCGGGTCGTCCGGCGGGCCGCTTGGCCGCCAGCCGGTCCACGCACTGGGAGATGATCTTGAGGGACTCCTCCATCTCGTCCATCCGGACCAGGTACCGGCCGTAGACATCGCAGCCGGTCTGCGTCGGCACGTCGAACTCGTACGTCTCGTAACCGCAGTACGGCTGGCTCTTGCGCAGGTCCCACGGCAGCCCGGTGGCCCGCAGCACCGGGCCGGTGACGCCGAGCGTCATGCAGCCGGGCAGGTCGAGGTAGGCGATGTTCTTCGTGCGGGCCAGGTAGATCGGGTTGGCGTCGAGCAGCGCGCGGATCTCACCGATCTGCCGCGGCATCACGTCGCAGGAACTCCCGCAGCCCTTCCAGCGCACCGCGCGGGCAGGTCCTGGGACACGCCGCCCGGCCGGACGTAGGCGTGGTTCATCCGCAGGCCCGAGATGAGCTCGAACAGGTCGAGCACCTTTTCGCGTTCCCGCAGCCCGTACAGCAGGACGGTGCTCGCGCCCAGTTCCAGGCCGAACGTGCCGATCGCCATCATGTGCGAGGAGATCCGGTTCAGCTCCATCATCAGCACCCGCAGCACGGTGGCCCGCGGCCGGGATCTCCTGCTCGATGCCGAGCAGCCGCTCCACGGCCAGGCAGTAGACGGTCTCGTTGAAGATCGGGCGACAGGTAGTCCATCCGGGTGCAGAACGTGACGCCCTGCGTCCAGGTACGGAACTCCATGTTCTTCTCGATGCCGGTGTGCAGGTAGCCGATGACCGGGCGCAGTTCGGTCACGGTCTCCCCGTTCAGGGTCAGGATCAGCCGGAGCACCCCGTGCGTGGACGGATGCTGCGGCCCCATGTTGACGATGAGCCGCTCCTCGGCGACTCCGTCGGCGCCGCCTGGACGACGTCGTCCCAGTCCTGGCCGCCGACGTTGTAGACGCGCCCCTCGGTCTCCGCCGTCACGAACTCGCTCTCCGATCCTCCGGCGGCGCGGTGCTGGCCCGGGGGGACACTCCTCTGCCCCGGGGGCGAGCCCCCGGACCCCATGGCCCGGAGCCCCCCGCTGGTGCCGCCATGCTGCTCATGAGTACGCTCTCCGATCCTCGGGCGGCGGCACCGTGGCGCCGCGGTACTCGACCGGGATTCCGCCCAGCGGGTAGTCCTTCCGCTGCGGGTGGCCCTTCCAGTCGTCGGGCATCTCGATCCGGGTGAGCGCGGGATGGCCCTCGAAGACGAGCCCGAAGAAGTCCCAGGTCTCCCGCTCGTGCCAGTCGCAGGTCGGGTACACGCCCATCAGCGACGGAATCCGGGGGTCGGCGTCCGGCGCGCTCACCTCAAGGCGGACCCGGCGGTTGTGGGTGATCGACAGCAGCGGGTAGACGGCGTGCAGTTCGCGGCCGGTGTCCCAGGGATAGTGGACCCCGCTGACGCCCAGGCACATCTGAAAGGCCAGCGACGGCTCGTCCCGCAGCAGCCTGGCGACCGCCACCAGGTGCTCACGCGGCACGTGCAGGGTCAGTTCGCCGCGCTCGACCACCACCTGGGACACCGCCTCGGCGAACCCCGGGCCGTCGCGCTCCAGGCCCTCGGCGAGCCGGTCGGCGATCTCGTCGAAGTACGACCCGTAGGGGCGGGCGGTGGCCGCCAGGTCCGGGCGCCGCACCTGCAGCCCGCCGTAACCCGAGGTGTCGCCGGTGGTGTCGGTGCCGAACATGCCGGTGCGCTCGACCTGCTCGCCCAGCCGAAGCTCGCCCGCGACCGCGGCCGGGTCCGGCTGGTCGCCGGCGTCCGGCGCGTTCTCGCTCGTCACGACTGTTCTCCCGGCTCAGACGGGCCCAGCTCGGAGTGGCCTGGATGCGGCGGGCCCGAGTCCGTGCCGTGCATGCCCGAACCGGTCCCGGACAGGCCGATGCCCGCCACCTGCCCGGGTGGCTCGGCCGCGACCCGGTCCCGCTCCGCTGCGGCATGGCCGAGCAGCGTCGGGGCGCCGATGCTGACCGGGCGGCCGCCGGTGATGCCCGGGTGGCCGGTGCCCTGGGTGAGCGGCAGCCGCCGGAGCCGCTCCTGCTCCAGTTCCTCGATCTCGGCGACACGGTTGGCGCCCAGCTTCATGTTCTGGATCTTGTCGTGCAGCTTGACGATCGCGTCCAGCAGCATCTCCGGCCGCGGCGGGCAGCCGGGGAGGTAGATGTCCACCGGGACGATGTGGTCCACGCCCTGCACGATCGCGTAGTTGTTGAACATGCCGCCGCTGGACGCGCAGACTCCCATGGAGATGACCCACTTGGGGTCGGCCATCTGGTCGTAGATCTGGCGGAGCACGGGTCCCATCTTCTGGCTCACCCGTCCGGCCACGATCATCAGGTCGGCCTGGCGCGGCGTGTTCGACGCCCGCTCCATGCCGAACCTGGCCAGGTCGTGGCGGGGACCACCGGTCGATATGAGCTCCATCGCACAGCACGCGAGGCCGAACGTGGCAGGCCACACCGAGCTTTTGCGTGCGTACCCGGCCACCTTCTCGACGGTCGTGAGCAGAATCCCGCTCGGCAGCTTTTCTTCAATTCCCATAGCTAGTCCCAGTTCAGGCCGCCGCGCCGCCACACGTAGGCGTACGCGACGAGCACCGTGGCGATGAACAGCACCATCTCGACCAGCCCGAACACCCCGAGGCTGGTGAAGGTGACCGCCCAGGGGTAGAGAAAGATGATCTCGATGTCGAAGAGGATGAACAGCATTGCCGTCACGTAGTACTTGACCGGGAACCGGCCGCCGCCGCGCGGCTGCGGGGTCGGCTCGATCCCGCTCTCGTAGGCCTGCAGCTTGGCCCGGTTCCACCGTTTCGGGCCCGCGAGCGAGCCCATGACGAGCGAGAAGGCCGCGAAAACCGCGGCCAGCGCCGCCAGTATCAGGATCGGCACGTACAAGCTCAGCACCGGATGCCTCTCCTTCCTCCTCTGTTCGTGTTCTCCGCCGCCGGTCAGGCCGCGGGTGTCAGCCGGGACAGCGCGTTGATCACGCGGTCGGCCGCATCACCGCCCCGTGGCTCGGTCAGGTTCGCCAGGAGCTTGAGAATGATACGCATCAGCGCCGGCCGGGGCATCCCGTGCTGGGTCGCGAACTTCATCACCCATGGACGCCCGATGGCCCCGACGAACTTGCGCCCGAGAGTGTAGTAGCCGCCGTAGGCGTCCCGGAGCGCCTGCGGGTAACCGTGCAGGACACGCTCGGCGCCGGCCTGGTCGGGCTGCGCCAGTGCCTGCGTGATCACCCGCGCGGCGATCTCGCCGGATTCCATCGCGTACGGGATGCCCTCGCCATTGAACGGGTTGATCATGCCGCCCGCGTCCCCCGCGAGCAGCAGGCCGCGGGTGTAGTGCGGGGTGCGGTTGAAGGCCATCGGCAGCGCGGCGCCCCGTATCGGCTCGGTCCGGTTCTCCTCGGTGTAGCCCCACTCGGCGGGCATCCCGGCCAGCCAGCGCCGTAGCAGGCGGCGGTAGTCGGTGTGCTGGAACGCCGCGCTGGTGTTCAGCAGCCCCAGGCCCACGTTGCTGGTCCCGTCGCCGGCCCCGAACACCCAGCCGTACCCGGGCAGCAGCCGGTCACCGTCCCACAGTTCCAGCCAGGACTCCAGGTAGTCGTCGTCATGCCTGGGGCTGGTGTAGTAGGTGCGGACCGCGACCCCCAGCGGCCGGTCGTCCCGCTTGGCCAGGCCCATGGCCAGGGATAGCCGGGAGGAGTTGCCGTCGGCCGCGACCACCACCCGGGCCTGGTAGCTGCGTTCCGCCCCGCCGGAGTCCCCGTCGTGGCGCGCCGTCACCCCGGTGATCCGCCCGGTCTCCTCGTCAAGCACCGGGCCGGTCACGTTGACGCCCTCGAGCAGCCGCGCGCCGGCCTTGCCCGCGGTGCGGGCCAGGGTCTCGTCGAAGCCGCGCCGGCTGCGCATCATCCCGTAACCCGGATAGCTGGCCAGATCCGGCCAGTCCAGTTCGAGGCGGACGCCACCGCCGATAATGCGCAGGCCCTTGTTCGGGAACCAGCCGTCCTCGGCCTCCAGCGGGATCCCCATGCCGACCAGTTGCTTGACCGCGCGCGGGGTGAGCCCGTCGCCGCACACCTTTTCCCTGGGGAAATGGCTCTTCTCCAGCAACAGCACATCCAGCCCGGCCTGAGCCAGGTGGAAAGCGGTCGACGAGCCCGCCGGCCCGGCGCCTACCACAATGACGTCAGCCGAATCTGCGGGGGGCCTGGGCGGGGCGGTGGGGTCAGGGCTAGCAGCGCGTGGGGCGGTGGGGTCAGGGCTAGCAGCGCGTGGGGCGGTGGGGTCAGGGCTGGCAGCGCGTGGGGCGGTGGGGTCAGGGCTGGCAGCGCGCGGGGCGGTGGGGTCAGAGCTAGCAGCGTGCTGGTGCATCCGAACGTGTCCCGACTGTCTTGTGAAGCTGTTCACAAGTGCTTCCTGGAGGAGTCTAGACCGTTGCCCATGGCGCCACGGATCCCGGCCCCGGCACCACCGGCCATCCGGACTCCGGGTGGCACTCCCGATGGCTACTCCGGGCGGAGCGCCGCATGCACGGCCACCACCCCGAGCGTCAGGTTCCGCCAGCGTATCGCCGACCATCCGGCCGCACGTATTCGCCCGGCCAGTTCGGCCTGCCGCGGCCATTCCCTGATCGACTCCGCGAGGTAGGAGTAGGCGTCGCCGGACGGGGACAGCCGCCGGGCCACGGCCGGCAGGGCGGTGCTCAGGTAGCGCCCGTACCAGGCGTCCAGACGGTCCGCGGCCAGGTGGCCGAACTCGCAGATCACCAGCCGCCCGCCGGGCCTGGTGACGCGGAGCATCTCGGCGAGCGCGGCATCGGGGTCGGCGACGTTGCGCAGGCCGAAGGAGATCGTCACGGCGTCGAAGGCCCGGTCGCGGAACGGCAGCGCCACCGCGTCCCCGGCCGCGAACCGCACCGGCCCCGCGCCCGGCGGCTGGGCCCGCCGGCCGCCTTGCGCGCGCCGACCTGCAGCATGCCCAGGGAGAAATCACAGGCGACGCAATACGCTCCCGACGTGGTGAACGTGCGCGACGAGGTGCCCGTGCCTGCCGCCAGGTCAAGAACGCGCTCGCCGGGGCGGGCCGCCACCGTCGCCGCGACGACGCGGCGCCACCACCGGTCCTGGCCGAGCGACAGGACGTCATTGAGCAGGTCGTACCGCTCGGCGATCTGGTCGAACATCGCCGAGACATCGCCGGGCTGCTTGTCTAGGTGAGCACGGATCGTGGCTAGCCCGCTTCCGTGATCATCCCGGCGCCGACGGTGGCACCCGTCGCCTCGTCGACCAGGATCAGGCCGCCGGTCTGCCGGTTGCGGGTGTACGGGTCGCAGAACAGCGGATGGGTGAGCCGCAGCGTGACCCGGCCGATCTCGTTCAGCGACAGGCCGCTGACGCCCTCGTGCCGGTGCAGCGTGTTGACGTCCAGCCGGTAGTGCAGGTCGCGCACGATGGCCTTCGCGGTGCGGGTGGTGTGCTTGACGATCAGCCGGTCCCGCGGTGCCAGCCTGCGGCTCTCCGACATCCAGCAGACCATCGCGTCCACGTCCTGGGTGACCGACGGCTGGTTGTGCGGCCGGCAGATCATGTCCCCGCGGGAGATGTCGATGTCGTCCGTCGAGCACCAGGGTCACCGACATCGGCGGGAAGGCCTCGGAAACGGGCCCGTGGGCGGTGTCGATCCGCTTGACCGTCGTGGTGAAGCCGGACGGGCAGGTGCATGACCTCGTCACCGGGCTTGATCACCCCGCCCGCCACCTGGCCGGCGTAGCCACGGTAGTCGTGCAGCTCCGGATCGGTCGCCTGGTGCGGGCGGATGACGTACTGCACCGGGAACCGCACGTCGATCAGGTTCCGGTCGGAGGCGATGTGCACATGCTCCAGGTGATGCAGCAGCGAGGGGCCGTCGTACCAGCCGCATGTTGGCCGACCGCTGGACCACGTTGTCCCCGTGCAGCGCGGAGATCGGGACGAACGTCAGGTCCGCGACCTCCAGCTTGGTGGCGAACGAGGAGAACTCCTCGATGATCCGCTCGAACACGGCGGGGTCGTAGCCGACCAGGTCCATCTTGTTGACCGCGAGGACCAGGTGCGGCACCCGCAGCAGGGTGGCCAGGAAGGCGTGCCGCCTGCTCTGCTCGGTCAGCCCGTTGCGCGCGTCCACCAGGACGATGGCGAGATCGGCGGTGGAGGCGCCGGTCACCATGTTGCGGGTGTACTGGATGTGCCCGGGGGTGTCGGCGATGATGAACTTCCGCCGCGGCGTGGCGAAGTAGCGGTAGGCCACGTCGATCGTGATGCCCTGCTCCCGCTCGGCGCGCAGCCCGTCGGTGAGCAGGGCGAGGTTGGTGTACTCCTCGCCGCGGGCCCGGCTGGTCCGTTCCACGGCCGCGAGCTGGTCCTCGAAGATGGCCTTCGAGTCGTACAGCAGCCGCCCGATGAGCGTGCTCTTTCCGTCATCCACCGAGCCCGCGGTCGCGAACCGCAGGATGTCGGTGTGATGCCCGGTCCAGGAACTCACGACGGCTTCGGCGCTCTCGCCCGGCATTAGAAGTACCCTTCCCGCTTGCGGTCTTCCATGGCGGCCTCACTGGTGCGGTCGTCCGCACGGGTCTGGCCGCGCTCGGTGATACGGGTCGCCGCGATCTCCGCGATGACCTCCGCGATCGTGGCGGCCGTGGATTCCACGGCCCCGGTGCAGGTCATGTCGCCCACCGTCCGGTACCGGACCCTGGCGTCGTACGCCTGCTCGTCGTCCGGCGCGCCTGGTGTACGGGCTGTCGGCGAGCAGGATCCCGTCGCGCTCGAACACGCTGCGCGTGTGCGCGTAGTAGATGGACGGGATCTCCAGGTTCTCCCTGGCGATGTACTCCCACACGTCCAGCTCGGTCCAGTTGGACAGCGGGAACACCCGGATGTGCTCGCCCCGGTGGATCCGGGTGTTGTAGATGCCCCACAGCTCGGGCCGCTGGTTCTTCGGGTCCCACTGGCCGAACTCGTCACGGAAGGAGAACACCCGCTCCTTGGCGCGGGCCTTTTCCTCGTCCCGGCGGGCCCCGCCGAACACCGCGTCGAACTGGTGCCCGGCGATCGCGTCGAGCAGCGTGGTGGTCTGCAGCCGGTTGCGGCTGGCCCACCGGCCGGTCTCCTCGACGACCCGCCCCGCGTCGATGGACTCCTGGACGGAGGCCACCACGAGCTGGACGCCGATCTCGGCGACCCGCTTGTCCCGGAACTCCATCACCTCGGGGAAGTTGTGCCCGGTGTCGACGTGCATGACGGGGAACGGGATCCTGGCGGGCCAGAACGCCCTCTCCGCCAGCGCCAGCATGACGATCGAGTCCTTGCCGCCGGAGAACAGCAGCACCGGCCGCTCGAACTCCGACGCGACCTCGCGGATGATGTGGATGCCCTCGGCTTCGAGCGAGTCGAGCTGGGACAGCGAATAGTCGTTACGCACTGGGGCCATCGAGTGGTCTCCGGAGTGTTGACAGGCAATGGGCATGGCGTGCCAGAACCTCACTGCGGGGCGGTGCGCCCCGGCGGCGCCGATGGCTTCCAGCAGTGACTGCGCGAGCACTACCGGACAGATCAGGATATCCGGCAGCATCGGATCTGGCTGGTTGTATCGCAATGACGAGCCATCCAGCCGGGATGCGTGCAGCCCCGCCGCCAGCGCAACGGCGACCGGGGCGGCGGAATCCCACTCGTACTGGCCGCCCGCGTGGACGTAGGCATCGACCTCGCCGAGCATGACCGCGGCGGCCTTCGCCCCGGCGGAGCCCATCGGCACCAGCGTCACGCCGGTTTCCTCGCGGAGCCGTTCCAGGAACGCCGGGGGCCTGGTCCGGCTCACCACGATCCGCAGCCCGGCCCGGCCCGTCCGGTGACGGCGCCGGCGGCGGTGCGGCCGTGGCGAGCACCTGGCCCTGGGCCGGCAGCGCCACCGCGCCCGCGGTCAGCTCACCGCGTTCCCAGAGCGCGACGTGGACCGCCCAGTCGGTGCGCGGCGGCTCGCCGAACTCCCTGGTGCCGTCGAGCGGGTCCACGATCCAGACCCGGTCGGCCGACAGCCGGGCCGGGTCGTCGCGGCCCTCCTCGGACAGGACCGCGTCGCCTGGCCTGCGCGCGGCCAGTTCGGCGGCGAGGAACTCGTGCGAGAGCCGGTCCCCCGCCTTGCGCAGGTCGGCCGGATCGCCCCCTTCGGCGCGCAGCTCAAGCAGCAGAACACCGGCTCGTTCCGCAAGCTCCGCGGCAAGAAGGTCGTCATCGGACGTCATGATAAGGCGGCTCCATCTGCAGGCCTGGCGGGCTGGGCCCCCCCAGGGTAGGACATGTTAGGGGTGAAACGCGTTCTGGGCGGCCGCGAGGCCGTCGGCCAGGAGCATCTCCACCGCATCGGCGGCCCGCTCGAGCACCAGCGGCAGCTCGGCCCGCTCCGGCGCGGCGAAGTCCCGCAGCACGTAGGCGGCCGGGTCCATCCGGCCCGGCGGCCTGCCGATGCCGATCCTGGCCCGGTAGTACTCGCGGGTGCCCAGACGGGCGGTCACCGACCGTAGGCCGTTGTGCCCGTTGTCCCCGCCGCCGAGCTTGAGCCTGACCGTGCCGAACGGCAGGTCCAGCTCGTCGTGGATCACCACGACCTGGCCGGCGCCGAGCCGGTAGAACCCGCTGAACCCGGCCACCGGCGACGCCGGACTCGTTCATGAACGTGAGCGGCTTGATGATGGTCACGCTCGAGCCCGGCCAGGCGGCCGTCCGCGGCCAGCGCGCGGAACTTGCCCGCCTTGAAGCGCGCCCCGGCCCGCGCGGCCAGCACGTCGGCGGTCATGAAGCCCGCATTGTGCCGGTTCGCCGCGTAGCCCGGGCCCGGGATTGCCGAGCCCGGCGATCAGCCACCTGTCAGCGGTCATCGACGGCGGCCCCGGAGGCAGCCAGAGGTCAGCCGGCTGCCGTCGGCGGCGTCCGGCACCGCATCCGGCGCCGGCCGGGCGCCTCGTCCGCGGCCGGCGTCTCGCCCAGGTCGGCCTCGATCTGCTCGGCGGTCGGCGCCGCCAGCACGTGCAGCACGAGCGCGTCGGGCTCGGCGGCCAGCGTCACGCCCTGCGGCAGGGTCAGATCGCCCGCGTGCACGGAGGCCCCGATCATCCATGCCCTCGACGTCGACCTCGATCGCCTGCGGGATGCGGGTCGCCTCGGCCTCGACGGTCGAGGCGCACCATCTGCTGGTCGAGCAGGCCGCCGGGCTCCACCTCGCCGGTGACCTGCACCGGGACTTCCACCGTGACCTTCTCGCCGCGGCGGACCATGATCAGGTCCACGTGCTCGATCAGCCCCCTGATCGGGTCGCGCTGCACGGCCTTGGGCAGGGCGAGCTGGCCGCGGCCCGACAGCCCGTCCACCTGGATGAGCACGTTCGGCGTCTTCAGCGCCATCAGCAGCTGATGGCCGGGCAGTGTGATGTGCCGGGTGTCGGTGCCGTGCCCGTAGAGGACGGCGGGCACCCGGCCCGCGCGCCGCGTGCGGCGCGCGGGCCCCTTGCCGAACTCGGTGCGCGGCTCGGCGACGATGCGGACCTCGGGCACGGCAGCACTCCTTCATAGGAACCCGGGCTTCTGAAGGAAACCTCGGCTCACCGGCGCAGCACCCGACCGCGATGCCGGGTGACCGGCTCACCCGCGCGGGCGAAGGCCCGCGGGCGCAGGTGAAAGCGGCACGAGTCTACCCGACCTGGCGGCCGGCGGCGCACGAGCCAGCAGGACCACGGCCCCGACGCCGCACCACCACAGCGGTCACCCCAGGCCGCAACTACCCCATTGACACCGCCACGACCCCGCAAAATTTCACTAAATCACCGATGGCGGCAATTCCCGGTGAATGCGGCTCTGCTCCTTGGATATGGCAGAATCGGTGCCTGACTGGCGCCTACGGCAGGTGTGCCGGCATTTGTGCCCGCATCGTGAGCGGGCCGCCCGGTGGGTAGTTAACGCGCACCTGAGTCCACGATCAGAAGGCGGGATGGAGCAAGCACCCGGTATGACCATCGGCGCCTCCGCGCGGGATCCTGGCGATGCCGGCCCGGCCCGGACCGGGGGCAGCGACGAGTCAGTTCCCGCGCCAGGCTCCGCCACGCCGCCGGGGCCGGGCGCCGCGGCCGGCGCCACGCGCTGGCGGGCCGCGGCCGACGCGGGCCGGTGGCCCTTCCAGCTGGTGCTGCTGCTGTGCTACCTCGCCGCCGGGGTGCTGGCCACCTGGCCGCGGGCCAGCTACCTGACCGGCCGCCTGCCCGGCGACCTGGACCAGAGCAGTTACGTATGGGACTTCTGGTGGATCGCCCACCAGGTGACCCACCTGGGCAACCCGTGGTTCACGGCGCAACTCGCCGCGCCGGCCGGGGCGCAGCTCGGCTTCGACACCCTGATGCCGCTGCCCGGCCTGGTGATGACGCCGGTCACGCTCGCGTTCGGCCCGAGCGTGAGCTACAACCTGCTGGCGATCGTCATCCCGGGGCTGACCTGCTATCTGGGCTACCGGGCGGCCCGGCTGTGGCTGTCCACCGCGCTCGGCGCGGCCGCCGCCGGCGCGTTCTACGGCCTGGCCACCGTGCTGGTCTGGCAGGACTGGTACCACATGAACATCGCCCTCGGGGCGCTGTTCTTCCCGGTCGCGCTGGAGGCCTCGATACGGCTGCGCCGCCGCCCCGGCTGGCGCCGCGCCGTCCTGCTCGGCGTGCTTCTCGGTGCCGCCTTCCTGGTCAACCAGGAAACGGCGATCATGGCGGCGCTACTGGCCGCGGCGGTCCTGGCCGGCTGGCTGGCCCGCACCCGCTCGGTGGCCGCGCTGCGCCAGGCCGCGCTCGCCGCGGGCGCCGCCGTCCTGGTCGCCAGCCCGCAGATCGTCGCCATGGCGCAGCAGGCGCTGACCGGCGGGGCGGTGCTGTCCGCCGCGCTGCTCGCGCACCAGGACACCAGGTACGGGGTGCCGCTGGACAGCATGTTCGCGCCCTCGCCCCGGACCGGGTACTTCGGCCTGCACACCGTCGCGTCGGTGTTCCATTACCAGAGCCGCAAGGAGGGCATCCCGACCTTCGGCGTGATGCTGACGCTGCTCGCCCTGATCGGCCTGGCGGTGGCCTGGCGCCGGTCCACCGCCCGGCTGGCCGCGCTGGCCTGGCTCGGCTGCGCGGTCATCGCGCTGGGCTCGCAGTTGCGGATCGGGCACGAGCGGTTCGTCCCGCTGGCGGTGACCACGCATCACGTCCGGATGTCTGCGCTGCTGCCCTACACCTGGCTCATCCACATCCCGGGGCTGAGCGGCCTGCGGGAGCCGGACCGGTTCCTGCTGCTCGGCCTGCTCCCCGCGGCCCTGCTGGCCGGGTTCGCGGTGGAATGGCTGCGCCGCCGGGCCGTGGCAGTGCTGGTCGTGGCGCTGGCCCTGGCGGTCCTGGAGGCCGGCTTCTCCGGCAGCCCGTTCATCAAGACGATGCCCACCGCGATCCCGCGGCTGGACGCCCCGATCGCCGCCGATCACTCGGGCTCCATCGTCGTGGACGTCCCGTTCGGCCTGGGCGGCGGGCTGGGGACCTACGGGGCCCAGGTGTCGCCGCACGCCCTTGTCGAGGCGACCGGGGATGGCCACCCGCGGGCGGTCTCCGACGTCTCCTGGGAACCGGCGACCACGGTGACCGCGATCAGGGCGCACCCGTTCTACCGCGACCTCGTCACGGCCGAGGAGGGTGGCCGGGCCAGCACGCTCACCGCGGCGCAACTGCAGGCCGCGCGCCAGGACGCGCTCCGGATGCGGGTGGGCTGGGCGATCGTCTGGAAGCCGGCCACCAGCGGGCAGGCCGTCCAGTACCTCCGGCAGGTCGGGTTCACCTTCGTCCGCCAGGTCGGCGACGCCGGGTTGTTCCGGCTGGCACCCGCCGCGGGGGGGCATCGGTGAGCCAGCAGGACGCACCCGGCCCGGCAGCGCCCGCCGGCTCCGGCCAGGCCGCCGCCACCAGCACGGCGGACCCCGGCACGACCATCGCCGCCGGGGCGCCCGGCGGGAGCCAGGCGGCCGGGAGCACGGCGGAGCCCGTGAGCCCGGCCCTGGCTGAGCGCCCGGCCCCGGCTGAGCGCCCGGCGGAGCCGGTGAGCCCGGCGGAGCCCGGCGCGCCGAGCGCACCGGCTGCCCCGGGCGCAACGGCCACGCGGCCGCCGGCCGGCCCGCGTGCGGCCCTGCGCCCCTGGGTGCTGGAGATCCTGGTGCTGGCGGGCTTCCTCGCCGCCGGGATCGCCGCCACCTGGCCGCGGGCCGCCTACCTCACCGGGCGGCTACCGCTGGGTACCGATCAGGCGGAGTACGTCTGGAACATGTGGTGGGTCGCCCACCAGGTGGTGCACCTCGGCAACCCGTGGTCCACCAGTTATCTCGCGGCTCCCGTCGGCATCCGGCTTGGCTTCGACACGCTCACCCCGCTGCTCGGCGTGCTGTTCACCCCGGTGACGCTGATCTTCGGGCCCTCGGCCGCCTACAACCTGCTGGCCATCGTGCTGCCGGGGCTGGCCGGCTACGCGATGTGGCGGGTGGCACGGCTGTGGCTGCCGGGCCTGATCGGCCCGCTCGCGGCGGGGGCGTTCTTCGGGCTGTCCGGGATGTTCGCCTTCCAGGACTGGTATCACCCGCACACCGCGGCCGGCTGCGTGTTCCTGCCGCTGACGCTGGAGGCGGCCGTCCGGCTGCGCCGCAGCCCGACGATCGGCCGTGGCGTGGTCTTCGGCGTGGTGCTCGGTGCGTCGATGCTGGTCGACCAGGAGTTCTCGGTGGTGGCGATCATCCTCGCCGCCCTGGCGCTGATTCCGTGGCTGGCCCGCCGGCCCGGTGCCGCCGCGTACCGCGCGGTGGCCGCCGGCGCCGTCACCGGCATCGTGGTGGCCGGCCCCCAACTGGTCGTGATGGCCCAGGGCCTGTCCCAGGGACACGCCAACCCGGGCCCGGGCGAGTACGCGAAGTTCGCCGCCGAACTGCCCAGCATGTTCGCGCCGAACCCGCGGATCACCGATTACGGCCTTGGCCGCCTGGCCACCGGCTACCAGGCGCACACGCCCACCGAGGCGCTGGCCACCTTCGGCGTGGTGCTGACCGTGCTCGCCGTGGCCGGCCTGGTGGTGAGCTGGCACCGCCGGTCCGCCCGGCTGCTTGCCCTGCTCTGGCTGGGCTCGGCCGCCGTGGCCCTCGGCCCGACCCTGTATGTGGCCGGCCGGCAGTACGTGCCGCTCGCCCAGGGCTGGCACGGCCAGCGGGTTTCGCTGCTGCTGCCGGACACCTGGCTGATCAGGCTGCCCGGGCTTGCCTCGTTCCGCGAACCGGACCGGTTCACGCTGCTGGGCCTGGTCGGCGCGGCGCTGCTGGCGGGGGCGGCGATGGCCTGGCTGCGGCAGCGAAGCCGGCCGGCACTCGCCGGGGTGGCGCTGCTCGCCGCCCTGGAGGCAGGCTGGCCCGGGCCGTCGGCCACGATGCCCACCGCGCTGCCCGCGGTCGACCGGCCGATCGCCGCGGACCGGTCCGGCTCGATCGTGGTGGATGTGCCGTTCGGCATCAAGGGCATCCCCTGGTACGGCAAGAACATCTCGCCGGGGGCACTGGTGCTCGCGACGGCCGATGGTCACCCGCGCGGCGACTCCTACACATCCTGGGTGCCGCGCTCGACGCTCAACGGAATCCGGAGCAATGCCTTCTACGCCGGGCTCACCGTCGCCCGCATGGGCCAGCGGATCCCCCCGGCCCGGATCGCCGCCGCCCGCCAGGATCTGGCCAGGCTGCATATCGGCTGGGTGCTGGTGTGGCAGCGGCAGTGGATGGCGCCCGGCCGGCCACGTGCCCGGCTGCACTACGCCGCGATCGACCGCTACCTGGCCGCGACGGGCTTCCGGCTGGACTACCGGGCCGACGGCGTCGATGTGTACCGGCCCGGATGAGGAATGAGCCCATGAGCGTGCCATCCGCCCCGGTCGCCTGCGGGCGAAAATGGATGATCCCCGGGTTGGCCCCGGAACGGCCGATTACACTGCGGACTACCCAAACCGGACCAGGACAGACCGGGGACAAAGGGTGAAGCTGTCGATCTTGATGCCCGCCTACAACGAATCCGCGACCGTCGGTACCGCGGTCAAGCGGGTTCTTGACATTCACTATCCGTGCGACGTCGAGCTCGTCGTCGTCAACGACGGCAGCGTGGACAACACCAGCGACGTGCTGGCCAGCATCGACGACCCCCGCGTGCTGGTCGCCGAGCATGCGGCCAACCGCGGCAAGGGCGCGGCGGTGCGGACCGCGGCCTCGGTGGCCACCGGCGACTACCTGCTGGTCTTCGACGCGGACCTGGAGTACTCCCCCGACGACATCCTCGGCCTGCTCGCCCCCGTGTCGCGCGGTGACGCGGAGGTGGTGTACGGGGTCCGCAAGTTCGGCGCGTCGACCGCGCACTCGTTCTGGTTCGTCATCGGCAACCGGGTGAACACCTTCACCGCCAACGCGCTGTTCAACACCTGGATCAGCGACCTGCACACCTGCCTGAAGCTGCTGCCGGCCAGCCTGTTCCGTGAGCTGCCGCTGAGCGAGAACCGGTTCGGCCTGGACACCGAACTGACCGCCATGCTGCTGGCCCGGGGGGTGCGCCCATACGAGGTGCCGATCACCTACAAGGCACGCAGCCGGGAGGAAGGCAAGAAGCTCACCTGGGGCGACGGCGTCGTGGCGACCAGGATCCTGATGCGGGTCCGGCTGCGCAAGGCGATCACCGACCGCCGGGCCCGGATGCGGCACAAACTGGCCCGCGGCTAGGCCCACGGCAAAGGGCCCTCCCCGGAGGGGAAGGGCCCAGCGCGTAACCCGGCGGCCTAGTTTCCCTTGCCGCCGGCGTACTTGTTGTCGGGCTCCGCGGCGGTGTCCGTGCCATCCGGCTGGTCACCGGCGTACTTGTTGTCGGGCTCCGCGGCGGTGTCCGTGCCATCCGGCTGGTCACCGGCGTACTTGTTGTCGGGCTCCGCGGCGGAGTCCGTGCCATCCGGCTGGTCACCCGCGTACTTGTTGTCGTCCCCCATAACAGTCCCTTCCATTAGAACCCCCAGTGCCATTTCGCAAGACTGGCAACAAAAGGCAGCGTAACGAGATATCCCGGCGATCACGGCGGTACGGCCCAAGTCTTACCAAAGCGGTAGCAGATTCAGACCCCCTATTCGGCCGTGTCCACCATCTCGGCCAGGACGCGGCGGATCTCGGCCGCCCTGGCCTGGTCGCCCAACTCCTCGTTCAGGCCCAGCGCCTCGGCCAGGCAGCCGCGGGCCAGGCTGAGGTCACCGGCATCCCGCCGGGCAAGACCCAGGCGCTGCAAGGTGGCGGCCTGGCCGGCCCGGTCATCGATGCGCCGCCGGATGGCCAGCGACTCCTCCAGGCAGGCGAGGGCCTCGGCCACCTGGTGCATGCCGAGATAGGTGTCGCCGAGGTCGCTGAGCGAATCGGCCTCGGAATCCAGGTCGCCAAGGTCACGGAAGATGGCCAGCGCCTGCTGGAACTGCGCCACCGCCTCGTCGAACCGGCCCAGTTCCCGGTAGGCGCAGCCGACGGTGCCCAGAGCCAGCCCCTCTACGTAGCGGTTGCCGAGCCGCCGCTGGATGGCCACCGAACGCTCCGCCGCCTCCAGCGCCTCGGCGAAACGCCCCAAGTCGAACTGGGCGTTGGCCATGTTGTACTCAACCCGGGCCTCGCCGTGCAGGTCCCCCGTCGCCCGGTAGAGCTTCAGCGCATTTTCGAAGCACCCGACACACTCGGGCATGCGCTGCACGCCGTAGGCCATACCGAGGTTGTTGAGCATCCATGCCTCGGCATGCCGGTCTTCGAGTGCACGGGCGCTCTCCAGGCCGGTCAGGTGCGTCGCCACCCAGTCACCCCACTGGCTGCGGCGGTAATAGAAGCTCATCGCGGCGGCCGCCAGCTTCCAGGCGATCTCGTGCAGGGACGAAGCTGCGGCCAGCCGGGTGGCGGCCAGCAGCCCGGCCCGCTCCGCGTCGCACCACGAGATGGCCTCCTCCAGGGTCGCGAAGGCGAGCGGGCGGACCGTGTCCGGCGGCGCGCCCAGCGGCACCCGGGTGTGCAGCGGGGAGATCACCGCGGCGGCCGCTTCGGCGGTGTGCAGGTACCACGTCAGCAGCCGGATGACCGCGGCGCCGCGGCGCTCTTCACTCTCCTGGGTGCGGGCCCGGTCGGCGGCGTAGAACCGGAGCAGGTCGTGGAACCGGTACCGGTCCGGCTCCGGCGACTCCAGCAGGTGCACGTCCACGAGCGCATCCAGCGCGTCCGCCGTCGCGCTCTCCGGCTCGCCAAGCAAGGCCGACGCGGCGGGCAGCCTGATCCAGGGGCCCGTCCACAGGCCGAGCAGGCGGAACGCCCCGGCCGGATCCGGCCCGTCCGCCGTCTCCGGGCGGGGCAGGCTGGCGAAACTGACCTCGAACGAGGCCCGCACCGCCAGGTTGCCCACCCGCAGTTCATCCAGCCGGCGCCGCTCGTCGGACAGCCGGTCCGCCAGCGTGCGGACGCTCCACGCGCCCCGGGTGGCGAGCCGGGCACCCGCGATCCTGATCGCCAGCGGCAGCCCGACGCAGGCCGCGAGCACCTCATCGGTGGCGGCCGGCTCGGCAGCCACGCGCTTCTCCCCGACCACCCGGGTGAACAGGGCCCGGCCTTCGCCGGGGGAGAGCACGTCGAGGTCGAGGACCGCGATGCCCGCCAGTTCCGGCAGCCAGTTGCGGGTGGTGACCAGGACCGCACACGAGGCGCTGCCCGGCAGCAACGGCATGACCTGCGCGGCGTCCCGGGCGTCATCGAGCACGATCAGCACCCGCTTGCCCGCGAGCCTGGTCCGGTAATGCGTGGCCCGCTCCTCCGCGTCGAGCGGCATGCGCGAGCCGTCCATGCCCATGTCGCGGAGGAACCGCGCCAGCACTTCTGCCGGGTCGGCGGGCTGGGTGGCGCCGAGCAGATTGGCGTACAGCTGCCCGTCGGGGAACTGGCTGGCCAGCAGGTGCGCCGCGTGCACCGCGAGCGCGGTCTTGCCGAGCCCGCCCGAGCCCACCACCAGCGCGACCTGCACCGCACCGGGGCTGTCGTCGGCGCCCGCCCCGGCCAGCAGCTCACGAAGCTCTGCCAGCTGCCCGGATCTGCCGGTGAAGTCCGGGATGTCGGCGGGCAGCTGGGCGGGCACGGGGGCGGGCGGCGGCCCCGGATCCGCCTGGGCGGGAGGGATACCGGCCAGTTCGCCGTCGGCGTTCAGTATCTGCTGGTAGAGCTGACGCAGATCGGCGCCAGGATCGACACCGAGCTCATCTGCGATCCTGTTCCTGGCCTGCTCGTAGACCTCCAGCGCCTCGGCCTGCCGGCCGGACCCATACAGCGCGCGGATGAGCAGCGCCCACAGCTTTTCCCGTAGCGGGTGGTCCGCGAGCAGCCGGCGCACCTCGGGCACCACCTCGGCCGGCCGCCCGCACGCCAGGTTCGCCTGGGCGCGCAGTTCCAGCGCCTCGACCCGCGACTCCTCCAGCCGGCCCGCCTCCGCCGCCACCAGCGGCGTGGCGGCCACATCGGCCAGCGCCCGGCCGCGCCACAGCCCGAGCGCCTCGGTGAGCAGGTCCACCGCCCGGGCCGGGGCGCCGGAGGCGAGCGCCTGCCGGCCGTCGGCGACCAGGCCGGCGAACTGGTCCGCGTCCAGCTCGCCGGACCCCAGCACCACCTGGTATCCGGGCGCCCGGGTAGCCAGCACCTGGCCGTCGGCGTCGCCGATCAGCCTGCGCAGATAGTGCACGTACACGCTGACCAGGTTGGTCGCCTTGGCCGGTGGCTTGCCTGGCCAGACCTCGTCGATGAGCGTGTCGGTGGACACCGGCTCACCCGGGCGCAACAGCAGCGTCGCCAGTACCGACCGCTGTTTGGGCGCTCCGACCTTGGCCCACTCCTGGCCGGTCCATACCTCGACCGGCCCGAGTAGGCGGAACAGAGCCGCCCCGGATGGCTCAATCACGCCTTAATCGTCGCGCAATCGTGTGCTGCAAAGCTCATTTTCAACCACGGTGTGAGCAATGAGCCGGATGAGACCGGAATAGCTGCGGGTCTCCGCGGGGGCGATCCGCAGTGAACCGTAACCCGGCGGCCGCGCGGCCGCAAGGGCACGGGACGGCTCGTCCGGCTTGGCGAACGGCCCGAGCCGCACTGCGCGGCTCCACGGAGCCGGTGGCCGCTGCCCCCGCGCTTGCCGGGGCGGGGCAGCGGTCACCACCAGGCACCCCTCCGTATCGTCATCAGACCATTGGCCTGCAGGCCGCCGCCGGCGGAAAGCCAGCCCTCCGCCGGCGGCCCTGCCGTGCTTGCCCGCGGGCGCGCCCCCGGCAACCCCCGATCGCCCCGGGCCCGTTCCCTCGTCACCACGGCCTTGGCCGGGCCTGCCCGGGGGAGCGCCCCCAGGAAACTCACCGGCCAGGCCCCCGCGACGTCGCCGCGGGGGCCTGGCCGGGTTCACCCGGGGAGACCCCGGGTGACTTCGCTGGATCAGGAGTAGGGCAGGAAGCAGAGCCCCGCGTGCCCGGAGACGCCGCCGCAACTGGCGGAGCCACCGAGGTTGTCGCTGGCGATCCACAGTCCCGCACTGGTGAGCAGCATGTCGTCCGCGCCCTCGCCACGTGCCCGTGAGTACAGGCCCGCGGTGCCGCCGGTGTTCTCCAGCAGCGCGCCGCCCGTGAGGCCGGGGGTGAAGCCACCCATCCCCTGCGCCGGCACCGAGCCGGTACCCGGATGGTTGCAGCCGCTCGCGTTGTCGGCCCAGCGCTCGTCGCCGCCCACGTACACGGCACTGGTATCCGCGGCCACCGAGTACAGCGAGTCGCAACCGGTGTAGTTGACCCAGCTATGGGTGACCGGGCCCAGCGTGGCCGGGAAGGCGGCAACCACCGAGCACAGCCCGGTCAGCGGGAAGGTGTGGGGCCAGCCGTCCGGGTTCTTGCCCGTGGTCGCGATGTAGACCGCCGAGCCGTCCGGCGACCAGGCCGCGGCCTGGATGTAGAACGGGCGGTTGACGGCGCAGAACTGGTTGAACTCGGTGGAGGTCCACGGGGTCACCGTCCCCGAGCTGGCCCCGAGGCCGAGCATGAAGATCTGCTGGCGGGCCAGCCCGCCGACCGAGGTGAAGGTCCCTTCGACCAGCACATCCGACCCGTTCGGGCTGAGCTGCTGGTTGTAGATCTGGGTGTTGTTGGTCTTCACGTGCGGGTACACGTAGTTCCCCGACACGCTCAGTGCCAGGTAGCCGTCGTCCTTGCCGGTCGACGGGCTCAGGCTGGCGTAGTAAGGGTCGGTCTTGCTGCCGTTGATCCCCTTGAAGGAGCCGCCGGCCAGCAGGTGCCCCTTGACCGCCAGCAGCGTGTTGACCTCGCCGCTCGCGTTGTCCTGGAAGCCCGGGACGACCGCCCCGGTGCTGGTGCTGATCTCGGCGATGTTCTTGGCGGCGGTGGTGCCCACCGTGGTGAAGTGGCCGCCGATGTAGGCGTCGGAGCAGTTCCCGTTGTTGAACGCGATCGAGTTGACCGTGCCGTTGACGTCAGGCGCCCACGTGCTGACCGTGTAGGGAGCGGTGTCGGTGAAGCTGAAGATGTTGTCGCGGGTGACTGTCTGGATCGCGGTGCCGTTCCAGCCACTTATCGAGGTGAAGGTGCCCACCGCGTACATCGTCCCGCCGCAGTCCACCAGCTGGCGGATCTGCTCGGTGGTTCCGGTGCTGGCCAGCTGAGGCGTTCCCGCGGTGGGCGCCGCGGACACCGGGCCCGTGGCCGCTGCGGCCGGCACCAGCCCGGCCGCTCCTACCGCGGCCACGGCCACCACCGTGCCCGCGCCTCGCCACGCGAGCCATCGCCCGAAACTTCTCATCATGCCCTCCCCATAACCTGCTCCCTGACATGCTGGGCCCCGCCCGGCGGGCACGGCCGCGCGGCGTAGGTTACGGAATCGCCATGATTCCCCCGTCGGCCGCAACATAAGGAGTATTAGCCGCTTATCGCGCAAAAGTGCAGGTTATCGGGAAATTCGTGCATGTCTGAGCCACCCGGCCCGCGAATCTGTGCGCTGCGCGTCTAGCCGGTTGCGCTGGGCTGTCAGCGGCTCAGGTGCGGCCCTCGAACAGGCTGGTCACCGAGCCGTCGCTGAAAACTTCCTGGATGGCCCGCGCGATGAGCGGGGCGATCGAGAGCACGGTGAGCTTGTCGAACCGCTTCTCCGGCGGGATGGGCAGGGTGCTGGTGACGATGACCTCGCTGATCCTGGAGTTCTTCAGCTCGTCCACGGCGGCGCCGGAGAGCACCCCGTGGGTGGCGGTGACGATCACCTGGGCTGCTCCCTGAGCGAACAGGGCCTCGGCCGCCTTGGTGATGGTCGAGCCGGTGTCGATCATGTCGTCCACCACGATGCAGGTCCGCCCGGCCACGTCACCGACGACCTCAAGGACCGCGACCCGGTGGGCGACGTCGGGGTCCCGGCGCTTGTGAATGATGGCGAGCGGGCTGCCGAGCCGGTCGGTCCACCGCTCACAGACCCTGACCCGCCCCGCGTCGGGGGCGACCACCGTCACCTGCGAGATGTCCAGCCGGCTCTTCGATGTACGAGGCCAGGATCGGCAGTGCGAACAGGTGATCCACGGGACCGTCGAAGAAGCCCTGGATCTGCGCGGTGTGCAGGTCCACCGCCATCAACCGGTCCGCGCCCGCGGCGGCGAACAGGTCGGCCATCAGCCGGGCCGAGATCGGCTCGCGGCCATGGCTCTTCTTGTCCTGCCGGCATAGCCGAAGAACGGCGTCACCACGGTGATCCGCTTGGCCGAGGCGCGCTTGAGCGCGTCGACCATGATGAGCTGCTCCATAATCCAGCGGTTGATCGGCGCGGTGTGGCTCTGCAGCACGAAGGCGTCGCAACCGCGGACCGACTCAAGGAACCGGACGAAGATCTCGCCGTTGGCGAAGTCCGACAGCCTGGTCGGGGTCGGCTCGATGCCGAGGCAGGCGCCGATCTCCTGGCCCAGCTCGGGATGTGCGCGGCCGGAGAACAGCATCAGCTTCTTCCTGGCCTTGACCGTGATGCCCGTCACGCCTGTTGCCTCTTTTCTCGCGGCCCTGCCTGCACCGCTTCGCGGCCGTCGCCCCGGCTGGCGGGCGGGCAGCTCGGTGCCCGGTGCCAGGTAGGTGAAGGGAGCCACGGTGACGCCCGGGCCGACCCTGGCGGATACCCCGACCACGTGCGTGAGCGCGGCGCCCTTGCCGATGGCGCTGTCCCGCAGCGTGCAGCCCGGGCCGACATACGCCCCCGCCTCGACCACGGTCGTGCCGGCCGAGCTGGGTCCCCGGGCCGATCTCGACGTCGGGCTCAAGGATCACGCCCGCGTCGATCAGCGTGGTGTGCGGGTCGACGATCGTCGCGCCGGCGCGCATCCAGCCGTCCAGGATCCGCGCGTTGAGGATCCGGCGGGCGTGCGCGAGCTGGACGCGGTCATTCACCCCGCGGACCTCGTCACCGTCGGGGATCGTCACGGTGGCCACCCGGTGGCCCTCCGCGCGCAGGATGGCGACCACGTCGGTGAGGTATTCCTCGCCCTTGGCGTTGTCGGTCGGCAGCCGCTTCACCGCGTCGGCCAGCAGGCCCGATTCGAATGCGTAAACACCTGAGTTTATTTCCGTGACCACCCGCTGCTCGGGAGTTGCGTCGGTTTCTTCGACGATCCCGGCAAATGCGCCGCGGTCGTCACGCAGAATCCGGCCATATCCGGTGGGATCTGCCATGAACGTGGTCAATGCGGTGGCGGCCGCATGCTCGGCTGCATGCTCGCGGACCAGTGCGGCAAGCGTGCTGCCCGCGCAGTAGCGGGGTGTCGCCGTAAGTGACCACCACGGTGCCCCGGCCTAGGCTCACCGCCTCGGTCACGGTCCGCACGGCGTGCCCGGTACCGCCCTGCCGGTCCTGGACGACCACCCGCGCACCCGGCGCGTGGCTGGCCAGATGGGCGGTGACCTCGCGGCGGCCGTGGCCCACCACGACGACCAGTTCGGCCGGGCTGAGTTCCCTGGCGGCGGCCAGCACGTGATCCAGCATGCTGGCACCGCAGATCGGATGCAGCACCTTCGGAAGCTGGGATTTCATCCGTGTCCCGGCCCCCGCGGCAAGGACGACGACAGCGGCCGGACGGCTCACAGTCACGTGGCGGTGCTCCTTGGTCGACTGCCCGCCCCGCCCTGGTCTCGATCACGGTCGGTCACGAGGCGCGGACGAGAGGAGTTCACATGCCCGACTCTGGCAGGATACCGTCCGGCAACACGGTGGCGGCCGCATACCCGCGGCATGACCGGCGTCACATTACTGTCCGTAACCACGGCACGGATACACGCGCGGCGGGCCGGCGCCGCCTAATTAAGTATCCCTACCAAGAAACTAGGTTGCTCCCGATTCACAAGAGTACTTGTGTCCCCAAGCTTCTTAGTTCCGCCTATGTTGTTCCAGAGTTTACCAGTTTCCGTACAATTGAGACGCCTTCCCGCTAAGGTAAGCACCAGATCGACAGACATGATCGGGTGTCGGGGCCCTGCAGCGAAGTCACCCGCCCCGGTCACGTGTCCGAGTGGGGATCTCCGGCGGCCCAGGGTCGGAATGGGAGGGCACGTAAGTGCGAGAGCGATTGGCGGTAAGCCCGCGCGCCCATGTGGCGGTGCCTACCGGCGTGAGCGGTGCAGCCGAGGCAGGCGGCTGGGTCGGGCGGTACCTGCGCAACGCGATGGCGCTCGACGCCGCCGTGGCGCTGGCGGCTGGGCTCATCGCGCTGCGAGGGCGATACGACAGTCACGGCCACGTGCCGGCCGCCTACATCGTGCTGACCGTGAGCCTGCCGGTGATCTGGCTGGGCACGCTCGCGCTGGCGGGGGCCTACGAGCCCCGCTTCATCGGCGCGGGCGCCGATGAGTTCCGCCGCGTCATCAATGCCGGGCTCGGGCTGACCTCCGCGATCGCCATCCTCTCCTACGCCACCAAGGCCCAGGTGTCGCGCAGCTACGTGCTGATCGCGATGCCCTGTGCCGTGGGTATCGACCTCGTGGCCCGCTACGCGCTGCGCAAGCGGCTGCACCGGCTGCGGGACTCCGGCGCCTGCATGCGCCGGGCGGTGGCGGTGGGGCACCCGCAAGCGGTGGCTGACCTGGTCAACGAGCTGCGCAGAGAGCCTTACCACGGGCTCACCGTGATCGCCGCGTGCCTGGCCGGTGCCGCGTTCCGGCCCGAGGAGATCGCCGGCGTGCCGGTGCTCGGCGGGCTCGACGACGTGATCGGCGCGGTCCGCGGGTCGGACGCGGACACCGTGGCCGTGCTCGCCTGCCCCGAGCTGAAGCCGGTCCAGTTGCGGCAGCTCTCCTGGGAGCTGGAGAAGACCGACACCGACCTGTGCCTGGCGCCCGCGCTGCTGGACGTCGCGGGACCGCGCACCAGCGTCCGCGCGGCCGCCGGGCTGCCGCTGCTGTATGTGGACCACGCCGACCTGTCCGGGCTCCGCCAGGTCGTCAAGGGCCTGTTCGACAAGGTGGCGGCCGCCTCCGCGCTGCTCCTGCTCGCCCCGGTGATGCTGACCATCGCGCTGACGATCCGGCTGGAAGACGGCGGCCCGGCATTGTTCAAGCAGGTGCGGGTGGGCAAGGACGGCCAGCCCTTCCGGCTGTACAAGTTCCGCACCATGGTGCCGGAGGCCGAGCAGCAGAAGGCGGCGCTGCAACTGCACAACGAGGGCGCCGGCGTCCTGTTCAAGATCCGCGACGACCCGCGGATCACCAAGATCGGGGCCAGGCTGCGCCGCTGGTCGCTGGACGAGCTGCCGCAGCTGATCAACGTGCTGCTCGGGCAGATGTCGCTGGTGGGACCGCGCCCTGCGCTGCCGGAGGAGGCGGCCAAGTACGGGGACTACGTACGGCGCAGGCTGGCCGTGCGGCCCGGGCTGACCGGCCTGTGGCAGATCCACGGCAGGTCCGACCTCTCCTGGGACGAGGCGGTGCGGCTCGACCTGCGCTATGTGGAGAACTGGTCGCTCGCCTCCGACCTGCTCATCCTGTGGAAGACCTGGCCGGCCGTGGCCCGCGGGCACGGTGCGTACTGACCTGGTCCCCGCTACTCCGAACCCCCGCCGCTTACGCCTGGCCGCAGTCTTTGCTGCCGGACCGCGACAATCCTGGGAATTTTGTCATATCACATAGTTTGTCAGTGTGCCCGCCAGATAACCCCTAGAATGTCGCGCTAAGGATACAGGCAAACACAAAACGACCACGGCGGGGCATCTGGGGGGACTGATGACCGCGCCGGTCATCAGGAGCAAATGGAGGCATGATGCAGGGACTGGGGCGCTTGTTGCTACGCAACGCGCCTGTCGCCGTCCTGTGTGCACTGACCGCCAGTGCCGCGGGCCTGATGCCGGAAGTGGCAGCCGCCCAGAGCGGCCCGGCGTCCCCCAACCCCGCCACCGGCACCCCGGCGCTCGCGCCGACCGGGACGACCGAGCAGGTCAGGCAGCTAGTGGCGTGCAGCGGCGTCATGTACGCGGTAGGCAGCTTTACCGAGATCAGCCAGGGCGGCCAGACCTTCACCCGGGACAACGTCTTCAGTTTCAGCCAGGCCGCGCCCTACACGATCACGTCCTGGTCCCCGGACGTCAACGGCACCGTCAACTCCATCCAGTTGACGAGCGACTGCCGCCACGCATTTATCGGCGGGAAGTTCACCGAGGTAGACGGTTCTGCCGCCGACAATATCGCCTATATCAGAACGTATAACAACACAATGGTCCAGGGCTGGCCACACGATGCCAACGGGCTGGTCGACACAATCCTGCGGACCGCGAACGGCCACCTGCTTGTCGGCGGTCAATTCACCTCGATCAACGGGTCCAGCAAGAAATATTACGTGAGCCTGAATCTGTCCACCGGCAAGGACGACGGGTACCTCAACCTCAACATCTCCGGGCACTACACCTTCCCGGGCGCGGGCGTCAGCAACACCGAGGTCTACAACCAGCAGTTGTCACCGGACGGCGGACATGTGCTCGCCGAGGGCACCTTCACCAAGGTCGAGAGCAACGCGCGGCAGCAGATCTTCATGCTCAACCTGGGATCCAGCCACGGCAACGTGAGCACCTGGTACTCCAGCGAGTTCAACCAGTTCTGCGCGGACAAGCACCCGTTCTACATCAAGGCGGCGGCCTGGTCGCTCGACCAGTCGGCGGTCTACGTCGCCGACACCGGGTTCGTGCCGCACGGCTGGAACCACCAGTTCCCGCTCACCGGGCTGTGTGACGCGGTCGCCGCGTTCCCCGCCACCCGGACCGGCGGCCTGACCCACGAGTGGATCAACTACACCGGCTGCGACTCGCTGTACTCGGTCGCCGCCGACGACAGTGCCGTCTACGTCGGCGGCCACGAGCGCTGGGCGAACAACGCCAGCGGCTGCAACCAGGCCGGCCCGGGCGCGATCCCGGCCCGCGGGCTGAGCGGCTTCACGCCCAGCGGGACGCTGCTCACCGCGCCCGGCGGCGCCACCGGCCTGTACACCCGGGGCCGCGGCCTCGGCGCGGACCAGATCTACCGGACCTTCGCTGGAATCTGGATCGCCAGCGACAACGAGGGGGGTACCGACACCTGCGGCAACGCGAGCGGGCTCGCCGGTATCTGTTTCCTGCCCTACTCGTAGGGCAGCGCACGACCGTAAGTCAACCAGGAGGGGAAAGTATGCAGCAGCGCAACGGCGCTCAGCTATGGGGGAAGCAGGGCGCGCGTGGCGCGCTGATCGCGGGCATCGCCGCAGTCGCGTGCTGTCTCCCCGCACCGGCATGGGCCGCTCCCGCCAGCCCGGCGCTGGCGGGGGCGGTGTCGCCCGTCCCGGCGAACGGCACACCCACGCTGGTGGACACCGGGACCACCGAGCAGATCCGCCAGCTTGTGGACTGCGGCGGGATCATGTACGCGGTGGGCACCTTCACCGAGATCAAGCAGGGCAGCACGACCTACACCAGGGACAACGCCTTCGCCTTCAACGACACCGCGCCGTTCGCGATGCAGCCGTGGAACCCCGGCGTCAACGGCACGGTGGACACCATCGCGTTCAACGGGAGCGACTGTTCCACCGCCTACCTCGGCGGGCACTTCTCCTCGGTGGGCGGTGCGGCGGCCAAAAACATCGCCGCCGTCGACGCCACCAGCGGCGCGCTGGTGCCCGGCTTCAAGGACAACGCCAGCGGCGAGGTGGAGACACTGGCCGTCGCGAACGGGCACCTGCTGGCGGGCGGCGCCTTCAAGGGCATCAACGGCAGCACCACGGACCCGTACTTCGCCAGCCTGAGCCCGGCCACCGGCAGGGACGACAGTTTCGCGCACCTGGGCATCTCCGGGCACTACTCGTTCCCTGGCGTGGACAGCAACCCGA
Source organism: uncultured Actinomycetes bacterium (assembly GCA_963725125.1). Lineage (GTDB taxonomy): Bacteria > Actinomycetota > Actinomycetes > Streptosporangiales > Streptosporangiaceae > DASXKD01. The sequence continues at coordinate 28,797 of CAVRXW010000056.1, read as the reverse complement.
CCAAGGTCTACAACCAGCAACTCAGCCACAGCGGGACGCTGGACCTGGTCGAGGGCGACTTCACCTCGGTGGGCGGCCAGAGCAGGCAGCAGATCTTCATGCTGGACCTGAGCGGGCCGGCGGCGCGGGTCACCGGCTGGAGTTCGCCCGAGTTCGACGGCAGCCAGGGCAACCTGCCCCACGGCTACGCCTACCAGTGCTGGCACACCGAGTCGTTCTACGTCAGGTCGGCCGCCTGGTCGACAAATGACTCGACGGTCTACCTCGCGGACACGGGGTTCCAGCCGTGGAACTGGTCCTCGGGAAGCCCGCGGATCGGCCTGTGCGACTCGGTGTCGGCGTTCCCCTCGACCCAGGCCGAGGTCACCCACGAGTGGATCAACTACACCGGCTGCGACTCGCTGTACTCGGTCGCCGCCGACTCCAGCGCCGTCTACGTCGGCGGCCACGAGCGCTGGGCGGACAACCAGAACGGGTGCAACCACCCGGGGACCGGCGCGATCCCCGCACCCGGCCTGGGCGCCTTCAACCCGTCCAACGGGGCCCTGATCACCAACGCCAGCGGCACCGCGGGCCTGCTCAGCAGGTCCCGCGGCCGCGGCGCGGATGACCTGCTGGTCACCAGCACCGGCCTGTGGGTCGCCAGCGACAACTTCGGCGGCAACACCTCATGCGGCGGCAGTTCCGGCCACGCCGGGATCTGCTTCCTTCCCTATTCATAACCAGGGGAGCCATCCATTCCCCGCACAGGAGGAATCATCATGCAGCAAGGAGACCACGCCCACCGACGGCGGAAGCTGGGCGCATGCAGCGCACTCATCGCGGTCGCTACGGTGGGTGCCCTCTCCCTCCCCGCGGTGCCGGCCCTGGCCCAGACGGGCCCGGTGTCGCCCACTCCGGTCGCGGGGACGCCCACGCTGGTGGACACCGGGACCACTGAGCAGATCCGCCAGCTCGCGGACTGCGGCGGGACGATGTACGCGGTGGGCACCTTCACCGAGGTCGAGTGGAACGGCACGATCTACGACCGCAATAACGCCTTCGCCTTCAGCGACACCGCGCCGTTCACGATGCAGCCGTGGAACCCCGACGTCAACGGCACGGTCAACACGGTCGCGTTCGACGGCACAAACTGCGGCGACGCCTACATCGGCGGGCAGTTCACCACGATCGGCACCACCACGGCCAAGAACATCGCCGAGGTGGACACCAACCTTGGCGCGGTCGTCCCCACATTCAAGGACAGTGCCGGTGGCCAGGTCGAGACGATCCTGGCGGTGGACGTCCCCACGTCTGGCGTGGGCGGCCACCTGCTGACCGGCGGTTTCTTCAAGAGCATCAACAACAGCAGCCTCGACCCGTACTACACCAGCCTGGACCCGACCACCGGCAAGAACGACAACTTCCTGGCCCTGGGTATCTCCGGTCACATCACCTTCAAGGGGGTGAAGGACAACGCGACGGAGGTCTACAACCAGCAGCTGTCCAACAGCGGCGGTACGAACGGCAGTACGCTGGTCCTGGTCGAGGGCGACTTCACCTCGGTGAGCGGCCAGAACCGGCGGCAGATCTTCATGATCAACGTGAGCGGCACCACCGCCACGCTGACCGGCTGGACGTCACCCGAGTTCGACGGCAGCGACCCCAACGGCACCCTCAACGCCAACGACGTGTACTTCAACTGCGGGGCGTCGCACCCGTACTACGTCCGCGCCGCGGCCTGGTCCCCCGACAACCAGACGGTCTACCTCGCCGACACCGGGGTCCACCCCATCCTCTGGGATGGCACCACCTTCCCGATGCAGGGCCTGTGCGACGCGGCGGCGGCGTTCCCGGCCACCCAGACCCAGGTCTTCTCCGACTGGATCGCCTACGACGGCTGCGACTCGCTGTACTCCGCGGCCGCGGACACCAGCGCCCTCTATGTGGCCGGCCACAACCGCTGGTTCAACAACCAGAATGACTGCAACAAGGAGGGCCCCGGCGCGATACCGGCCCCGGGGCTGGCCGGCCTGACCCCGGGATCGGCAGGCGGGTCGCTGATCCTCAACTCGGCCGGCACCGCCGGGCTGTACAGCAGGTCGCGCGGGCGCGGAGCGGACGACATGCTGCTCACCGACGCCGGGCTGTGGATCGCCAGCGACAACTTCGGCGGCAAGACCTCCTGCGGCGGCAAGCCAGGCTTCTCCGGGCTGTGCTTCCTGCCGTACACGTCCTAGCACCGTGGCGGGACTGTGCCAGGCGGGGCCTGCGGGCCACCGCCTGGCACAGCCGTCCCGGCAGGCCCGCCCGGTCGCGTGTCCGCCTGCGGCCGGCCCGGTGAACTCTGTACCTTAATGTCCGAACCTCGCCCGTAATGCCCTGACCAGCCGATATGATCACCGGGCAGGCACCGGGAGCCTCGCTGCGGGCCGCAGCGGCCGCCCGGACGGGGCAACGTGCCAAACAAACGGAAGGCCACGATTGATGGATCGCGTTCTTGTCACGGGCGGGGCCGGCTTCATCGGCTCCCACCTCGTCGAGTCGTTGCTGGATTCTGGCGCCGACGTGCTGGTTGTTGATGACTTCAGGCTCGGCAAGCGCGAACACCTGGGCAGCGGCCCGGCCAGCCGCCTGACCGTGATCGAGGGCGACATCAGGAGCGCCGGCGACCTCCGCCCGGTCGCGGACTTCGCCCCGGACACCGTCTTCCACATGGCGGCACTGCACTTCATCCCCTACTGCAACGCCCATCCACAGGAGGCCCTGGAGGTCAACGTCCTCGGCCTGGACACGGTGATCCGGGCGGTGCGCACCGCGCCGCTCAAGGCGTTTGTGTTCCCCTCGAGCGGCGCGATCTACGGGTTCGGCGACGAGCCGTGGCCCGAGACCGCACCGGCCAGGCCAGACGAGATCTACGGCATCTCGAAGTGGATGGGCGAGCAGCTCATGGCCCGGTGCCACGCCGACCGGCCCGGGCTGCGGACCGTGGTGGCCCGCCTGTTCAACACCTACGGGCCCCGGGAGACCAACCCGCACGTGCTGCCCGAGGTGATGAAGGCCCTGACCGCCGGAAAGACCATCGAACTGGGGAACCTGTGGCCCCAGCGCGACCTGATCTTCGTCACCGACACCGCCGCTGGCCTCGTGGCTGCGGCCCAGGGTGGCCCCGGCCTGGAGGTCTTCAACGTGGGCACCGGGACCGGGACCACGATCGAGGACGTCATGGAGACCATCGGGGAGATCACCGGCCATCCGGTCGACGTCCGCCAGGTGCCCGAGCGGATGCGCGACGGTGACGGGCACCTCATCTCCGACCCGCAGAAGCTGCAGGCCACCGGCTGGAAACCGCAGTACGACCTGGAAGCCGGGCTCCGCGCGCTGCTGGCCTCCGAGGGGCTGCTGTGAGGCCGGCCGGGGAGGTGACCGGCGGCGGCGGGCTCGGCGCCGGGTACCGGGCCCAGAAGCGGGAGTTCGTCGGCATCGGCCTGTCCTGCCTGCCGGACGAGGAGTTCGTCGAGGCCGTCCGGCAGGCGGTGGAGACCCGGTCGCGGCTCACCATCTCTTTCATCAACCCGGACTACGTCCTGCGCGGCCACAAGACCGCCGGGCTGGTCGACAAGATGAACCAGTTCGACATCGTGCTTCCGGACGGCTGGGGCATCGTGCTCGGCGGCCGCCTGCTCGGCCTGCCGGTGCCCGACCGGCAGGGCAACGACGACATCTGCCCGAAGATGTTCACCCTGTCGGCCGAGCGCGGGTTCTCGAACTTCCTGTTCGGCTGCCGCGAGGGCACCCCGGAGAAGGCCGCGGAGAACCTCAAGGAGACGTTCCCCGGCATCCCGATCGCGGGCACCCTGCACGGCTACTGGGACGTCGCGCGGGGTCACCCGGGCCGCTACGACGAGGCCGACATCGACATGATGGTCGAGACCATCAACGAGGCCAAGCCTGACATCCTGCACGTGTCGATCCCCACACCGATGCAGCAGACCTGGGTGTGGCAGGTGGCCGACCGGCTCGACGTCCCGGTGATCATCACCGGCGGCAGCTACCTCGACCACCTGGCCGAGCGGGTGTACTGGTATCCGGGCTGGGTGAACACGATGCGGCTCGGCTGGGCCTACCGGCTTACCAGGGAGCCTGGCCGGCTGTGGAAACGGTACTCGCTCGACCTGATGGCCTACGGCGGCATGGTGGCAAGGGCCAAGTTCGGCAGGCGGAAGTAGCCACTCCGGTACAGACAGGGCCCGGCAGCGACGCTGCCGGGCACCTTGTTTGCACGGGAACCTGGCGGGGCCAAGGCCCCGTGACGAAGGAACGGGGCCTTAGGCCATCGGGGGGTTCCAGGGGGGTCGTCCCCCCCGGGCTAGCTCTAGCCGCGGCGCCAGCTCGGCTCGCGGCCAAGCCAGGCCGCCAGCCGCTCGTCGTAGGGCCGGTAGTGCTCCTCCAGGGCCTTCCGCACCGAGTCGGGCATGGGTGAACGCGGCCGGGCGTTGCGGCGCTTGAACGCCGGATAGCCCCGGTTGGGCAGGTCAAGGAACGCGAGCACCCCGTCGTACACGGCTTCGGGGTCGGTGAAGAAGTCACCGCTGTCCACCACGTGCAGGCGGTCCCGGCCGAAGTGCCGTTCCAGCCGTTCCAGCTGATCGGCGTACTGGCCGCGGGCGATATAGGAGTGGTGCTGGTGGCTGTAGCTGAAGTAGCCCGGGTCCGCCGCAATCCGCTCCGCCTGGCCCGCCAGCCGGGCAGGCTCCAGCTCCAGGGCCGCCTCGAACGGCTCGCTCTCGAAGCCGTGGGCAACCTCATGGGCATGTCCCGAGTAGGCCCGCTCCACCGGATCGCGCAGCAGCACGAGCAGCCGTACCTCGGGCAGGTCCCTGGCGATCCGCTCCGCGGCCAGCGGATGGAACATGTAATAGGGGCTGGACTCGAACGAGACCGGGGTGACTGCGGCCGCACGCGCCGACCGGCGGGCGGTCGCCAGCAGCGGGAAGTGACTGCGATACCACGACAGGCCACGGCGGTAGGAGACGTCGAAGAAGTGCACCTCTTCGTGCAGCACCGCGCTGAACACGGCGGGGTGCTCATCGAGCGTCCGGGACAGCGAGGTGGTCCCGCACCGCTGGGCACCGACGATGAGGAAACCGGGCAGGATCCGGGCACGGCTGGTGGGCATGCGGGCCGCGACCAGGGTCAGCCGGGCCGCCTGCTTGAGCGCGGGGTTGAGTGACCTGGGATCGCGCACATAGCCCGAGAAGCTGCGATCCGGGCGCAGTTGCGGCCCCGTCCGGCGGTACGCAGCGTCCTTACTCGTGTCGGGCATGGCGGGTGCTGCGGTCTTGTCGGCCGCGTTCATGGCGCCTCCGGCCTTCGCGCGCCGCCTGGACCGACCCTCTCCATTGGCGATCTCCCTTCACGGCTGTCCTGTCGGGCCGGAACCTGCCGTTTGGCCAACAGCATGGCAGACTTGGGCACTCCGCTGCAGGAAGTGTCGGTTGTCCGGGGATCACGATGCACGGCTGCGGCTCACCGGACCCAGCCCGGCTGGCGGCCGAGCAGTTTCGCCAGCCGGTCATCATGAGGATGATAGTGCTCTGCCAGCATCCGCCTGCACTTGGCCTCCATCGGCGGGCTGGGCCGGGCATTGGCGGCGGCGAACGCCGGTTCGAAGGGCCGCAGCCCCAGGAACGCCAGCAGTTCCCGGTATTCCCTGGCCGGCTCGCTGAAGTAGGCGGCACTGTCGATCACATGCACCTGCGCGCGGGGGAAGAACTCGTAGACGCGTTCGAGCTGTTCCGCGTACTGGCCCCGGTGCCGGTAGGAGTGGTGCCGGTGCGCGAAGCTCTCATAGGCGGGATCGGCCCGCATCCGCTCGATCTCACCAGCCAGCCGGTCGTCTTCCAGCTCCAGGGCCCGCTGGAAGTCCTCCTGCTCGTAGCCCCGGGCGGACTCGTGCTTGTGTGCGGAGAAGGCCCGCTCGACCGGATCGCGCAGCATGACGACGAGCTTCACCGCGGGCATGTCGTGGCCGAGCCGCTCGGCCGCCTGCGGGTGGTACAGGTAGTAGCCGCTGGCCTCGCAGGCGACCGGCGGGCCGTCGCGCCCCGCCCTGAGCCGCGCGATCTCGGTCACCGGGAAGTGGGCCCGGTACCACCGGGCGCCCCGGTGGTAGTTCAGGTCGAAGTAGTTGACGCCCTTGCGGAACGTCGGCGGCATCACCTGGGGGTGGGCCGTCAGGGCACGGAACAGGGATGTGGTGCCACAGCGCTGCGCGCCGATCAGGATGAACCCGGGCGCCATCCGCAGTCCGGCGGTCGCCCCGCTGATCCGGGTGTAGCTGCGCCGCCCAAGCCGGGTGAGCGGCTCCGGACCGGTGGCCCGGATCCGGGTGGCGGCTTCACGTGCCCGTTGGCTCAATGCCAGTCCCACCGCCGCCGCAGGCCAAGGCCGAAGTCGCTGTCCAGTGCCGCGATCTCCGCGTCGAGCTGCTCGTGCATGAACGCGACATCCTCGGGCGCCATCTCGGGCCGGTCGTCACCCAGCGGCTGGTACAGCATTCGCTGCACCGCCGCCGACCGCTTCAGGGTGCCCACCAGGCCAGCCCCGTCATGCCGCCGGGCCCAGTTGGCGCCGTGCTTGGCAACCATCGCGAGCGGCAGCCACCGTGCCTTGCTGGCCGGCAACTGGGCCTGGAGCTGCTCCGGGCTCAGCGGCAGCGCTCCGATGCCGAGCCAGTCGGTGACACCGTCGAGGAACGCCTGCGGATCGGCTTGCAGGTCGTCGAAGAGCGCGATGTACAGCGAGTCACGGCCGTAATAGCGCAGGTAACTGCGCAGGTGAGTGGCGTAGCGGCCTTCTTCGAGCAACTCCGGGGAGGTCTTCGCGGTGTCCCGGAAGGTGGCGGCCGCCTCGCCGTGCTTGGCCAGGTAAAGGTAGGAGGAGAATGCCCGGGAGATTGGTTCCCGGAGCGTGACCATCAGCCGGACGTCCGGGCCGAGGCAGGCGTGGATCCGCTCCGGCGCCTCGCCGCACGACAGATAGTCGGGACAGACCTCACCGATGATCTTGTGTTCTCGCTGCACGCTGCGGAACTGCGACCGGTACCACCCGGGCCCGCGATCGTAGTAGCGGTTGAAGAAGTAGAGATCCTTCGCCTGGGTGAGGTAGACCTCGGGATGGCCGACGAGAACCTCGTGCAGCCAGGTGGAGCCTGATTTGCTCGGCCCGATGTGAAGGAAGTTTGGCAGCAGGTCGGACATAACACCCTTTCACGCCATGCCGCGACGGAACAGCCGGGCCGCTCGCAGTAGATGCTGGGGATGAATGCGCGTGGTGGCGTGTACAAAAGCGATATAGGGATAGGGCGATATTGGCCACCGCAGCGCCGCCTTGGTGGCGTAACGGATGGCTGGTCCGCGCTCCCCGAGCGCGGATCGTGCGAAGGCGATCTGGCCGAGCATGCGCGCGTGACCGCGGGGGGAGGCGGCTATGTCCGGATGTTTGGCGAGCATGTACTCCAGCGCCAGGGCCGCATTCTCGGCCCCGCCCGCATACCAGGATCTGCCGTCCTTGCGGATGTCGGCCAGCGGGCGGGTGACGATGCCGATCTGGCCGGCCCGGGCCGCCCGCAGCACCCAGTCGTAGTCCTCGGCGTAGCCGCGCGGCAGCTTCTCGTCGTAGGGGCCCACCTTGGCGAACGCCTCACGGCGCATCACCAGCGTGGAGGAGTGCAGCTCCTTGACGCGATTGCGCAGCAGCAGCTCATAGCTGACGTGCTCCGCGCGCCCCGGCCACTCGACCACCTTGCCGGGCAGCATCAGCCTGATGCCCGAGCCCACCACCAGCAGTTCCGGCTCATGCCGGAGGCGCTCGACCTGGCGGACCAGCTTGTCGGGGTGCCAGACATCGTCGTCGTCGCAGGTCGCGACGATGTCGCCGCGGACGGCGTCGAGGCCCGTGTTCCGGGCGCCCGCCAGGCCGGGTGAGTGGGTGTTCGCGGCCACCTTGACCTGGCGCTGCGGCGTGCCCAGGCCGGTGAGCTCTTCATCCGGTGGCTCCTGGTCGTGCACCACCAGGCACTCGATCTGCCCGGGATAGGTCTGGGCCACGACCGCGGCTATGGATTCGCGGACGAGCTCAGGCCGGCCACGCGTCGGCATGATCACCGACACCAGTGGCCACTCCTCGGGCACCGGGGCCGGTGCATCAGTCATGGGCCTGAAGTTTCTCCGCGGGGCTGCCTGCGGCCTTCAGGCCGTAGCGCAGCATGAGGGGCAGGCCGATCGCCGTGACGATGAGACGGTCGCGCCGGGACATGCTGGTGCGCCACTTCTCGTCGGCGCGCAGCGTTATCTCACCGCCGGTGAACCGGGACGGGTTTCCGGACAGGCCGTGGCTGGTGCCCAGCACGACCCGCCCGTTACCGAGGTGTGCCAGGTGGGCCGGTGGCGCGGGGAGGCCGATTCCGGCCAGTGCCGCTGCCACGGCCTGCCCCGGCTCCCGGACGAACTCCTCATAGCGCATCCGCGTGACCGGGAGGCCGCACCAGCGCAGCAGCCCGGCCTGGCCCTGCACGGCCACCCAGCGGGCGGCCGCCTCGGCGGCCGACAGATGCGTCATGACATCGGTCCCGGCGACCGCGTGCGGGCGGGACACATCGCGTTTGCCCAGTGAGTAGGCGACCCCTCGGACATCCCTGACCAGGTGGATCACCCGTACATCCAGCCCGCCCCTGGCGAGCGCCAGCGCCTGGACCGGCCACTTGCTGGCATCCACGACGCAGGTCGCGCCCGCCTCGGCGGCGATGGCCGCATACAGGCCGGCGTAGCTCGCGCCGTAGGCGGCGACGTCGGCGCGGAACGCCGAGCCGGCCAGCGGCATCGCCAGCAGCCGCGGCATGCGCCGCTGCCGGGCCACCTTGCCCTGGAGCCGGTCGGTTGCCGTGAGCTTCTGCTCCTGCCAGCCGCCGAAGGCGCGGTCCCCGACCCGGGACCAGAACGCGCACTGCGCGAAGGGCTCGCCGCAGCCGCAGCGCTCTCCGTGGGTGGCGGTCCGCCGGTACAGGTCGATGAGCTCACCGACGTTGACGAAACCGGGGATCTCGCCGAGAGCGCGCTCCAGCAAGGTGCTGCCGGAGCGGCCGGACCCGGCGATGTAGACGACAATGGGCGCCTGCCCGGGCTTCGGGGTGACTTCCGCCCCGGCGCTGCCGCTTGTCGCGGCGACATGGGATCCGGCCAGCGCGGTCACTACGAAACACCCCCATGTCGGTTATTTCAGCACTCGTTCTCCCGCCTGACGAACTTTACTGTGCTTCTCGGCCGATGTGGTGGGAATCGGGGTAGATCGTTTTGGAACGGAATAATTGATTTGCGTTGACCGTGCGGTAAATCCCGCAGGTCAGGCCCATCCGCGCCGCCGGGGCTCGGGAGTCGCCCGCCCGAGCCGGCGGGGGTCGCTCCCCCGAGCCGACAGGGCCGCGGCCGGGTGACGAAGGAACCGGGCCGTAGGCCAGCGGGGGGTTCCGGGGGGTCGCCCCCCCCGAGCCGACAGGCCCGCGGCCGGGTGACGAAGGAACCGGGCCGCAGGCCAGCGGGGGTTCCGGGGGGTCGCCCCCCCGAGCCGACAGGGCCGCGGCCGGGTGACGAAGGAACCGGGCCGCAGGCCAGCGGGGGTTCCGGGGGGTCGCCCCCCCCGGGCTAACAGGCCCGCGGCCGGGTGACGAAGGAACCGGGCCGTGGACCGGGGCGCAGTTCGGTCAGGAATAGCCGAGCCGGGCGAGCAGCGGCCCGATCTCGTCCTCGACCTCGCTAATCTGCCCCTGGTCAAGGGTCTTGCGCCACCTTCCGACAGAGTCCGGCTTGGCCCGCGACAGCCCGCCCCGCAGCGCGTCAAGCCCGGCGGGCGTGGTCTCCAGGAACCCCCCCAGCACATCCGCCGCGTGCATCGGGTCGGACACGACGGATTCGTAGCGCACCTCCATCGACCGGCCGGCCGGGAGCGTCGCCAGCCCCGCCAGCGCGGCCTCGGTGAACCGGCGCCAGCACCATGCCGACCGCACGATATCGGGCACCGCGGCGAAGTCCTCGCGCCGGTCGGGTTCGACCCACCACCGCGCCGTGGGGCCCCACAACTGCCCGCCACGGCCGCGCTTGCCCGAGCCCGCCGACGCGGCGTTGAGCCAGGGCTGCTCCGCATGTGAGACCGCGGCGTCCCGGCCGTCCCTGATGATGTGGATGAACTGCGCGTCAGGCATCGACTCGGCCAGGAACGGCACGACGAAGCTGTTCTCCGGGTTCTTCTCCGCGAAACGGCGGCCGCCGTGCAGGCCGGCGAGCAGCATTGCCGAGTAGAAGGCATGGAACACCGCGGCACAGCGGCGCTCGCTCCAGGAGCCGTCGTACACGCAGCGGGCCGCGGCCTTGGTCAGCCGGGGCTCGAAGTGGTAGGAGACCTCGGGCATCCGGCCCAGGCAACTGCCCAGGAATGTGGTGCCGGACCTGGGCGCCCCGAGGATGAAGATGGGCCGGTGCAGCCTGGGATCGAGGGCCTGCGCCGACGGCCGCTTGCGGAGGGCCGGGTCCCTGCTGCGGTCGCGGATGTCCGAAGCGAGGCCGAGCACACCGAGCTGGACCATCTGCCCGAAGCCAAGCCCCGGTGGTGGTGACGGCTGGCTCCTGCTCCCGTGGCGCGGGGTAACTGCCATAGTGTGCGACCTCGTCTGGATGCTGGCCGGGCGATGAGCCTGATGCTACCGGCGGTGACCGGCACGTGCGGTTCGAAAGGGACGTTAACCAGCCAAATCGTCCCGCCCTGCTGTCCCGGGGTGGCGACCCCCCCCACCCCCCGATGGCGGCCCTTGGGCCGGCCTAGTGCTTGCCGTTCTGCTGCGCCCGGTACTGGGCCACCTCGCCGACCAGTGCGGGAATCAGCCACGTGCCGGGGGCGCCGAGCGGTGCACCCGCCGCGGCCTGCCGGTCCACGAGGTACCTGGTGGCCATGTCGGCCAGGTACAGGGCGGCGGTCAGGCGGGCCGGCCCGGTGCCGATGCCGAACGGGGCAAGCAGCCCGGGCGCGCGGGCCAGGCAGTCGGTGGCGGCAGCCAGCGGGTCCCGGTGCTGTGGCCCGACCTCACTCTGCAGCCAGTAGTGCAGGGCGTCGAAGCCGAGCGGCACACCGCAGACGAACCGTTCCCAGTCCCACACCAGGAGCCCGGCCCGGGTGCTCGCCATGTTCCAGGGCGACCAGTCGCCGTGCCATGCCCCGAAGGTCAGGCCCGCGCACAGCCCCGTCCCGGCGAGCGTGTCCAGCGCCTCGAGCAGCGCGGAGCGCTCCGGGCCCGGGTCCGCGCCTTCCAGGCGGTCCCTGAGCTGCCGCAGGTAAGCGTCACTGGCAAGTGCTCCCTGCTGGAGCCCGCCGACCCGGGCCACGGTTTCCATGGCGGCGGCCAGCTGAGCGGGAGTAAGCGCACGGCGGCGCTGCCATACCGGGAGCGCGCTCAGCACGAGCACGTCCATGCCGTGCCACTGGTCGTGGTGGATCACCCGGGGGACCGAGATTCCGGCCAGCCCGGTGCTCTCCAGCCAGGCGAGGGAGGCAGCCTCCGCCCGCACCAGGTCGCGGGTCAGGGCATTGAACCCGATCTTGACGAAGCCGGCCGGCTCCCCGGTGGTCGTGTGCAACTGGAGCACCGGCTTGCGGTTGGCGCGGGCCGGGCCCAGGCGGATGCTTACCCTGATGTCGGGGGAGAGCACGGACCTGAGATAGGACTCGACGCTCTCGGCCTCCGGCGGGGCGGTCACCCGCACCCTGACCCCGAGCAGCGTCCCGCCGAGCCCGCTCGCCAGCCCGATCGCGAACGCCGCGACGCCCATGCGGGCCGGCCACGACCTCGGCTGGCCGTACTGGCGCAGTGCCGCCGCGGCGGCACGGGGCGCCGCCGGCACCAGGAGCCGGGGATGACGGACCCCGGGAATCAGGACGAAGTCACGGCTCTCCGGCCGGGCGGGGCCGCCGAGGGACCGGGGCCGCACCGCCCCGGTGAGCTGCGGCCAGCCGTGGGCCCCACCGTAGAGCGTCATCTCCGCGGTCGGCGGCCATAGGAGCTCACAGACCTCGCGCAGGTACGCGAGCCGCTCCCAGTCGTCGGCCAAGCGCAGGGGCGGCGCCCCCGCACCAGTGGCCGCGGCAGGCCTCGCGTCCCTGACGCCGTCCATGATCCCCATAGATCACATCCCCTAAAGGACAGGTATACCCCGACCTTAATAGGTCCGTAAACTCCGGCTCAGGTCTCGCTCCAGTAAAAGCCTTGTGGCTGCCAAGCCCCCCTGGCGCGGCCGATGGCCACAGAACATGCGTCAAGAATATCGGAACACCACGTCATTCCAGAGTAATCATGCGGTGACTGAACGTAACGGGGACGGTCCCCCCACGGACCATTCCGGCCACGGCGAATCACCCGGTCAGCCGGGCCTACCGGCACCGCCAGTCCCATAGTCACTTGATGTCCTTGCCTCATTCACGTACCGGGCCGCGCGTCACCCGAGGATGGTTGACGTCCCCCTTAACGGACGCCCGAGGTGGGGGTAATGGTTCACTCCGCAGCGGCATGGATTTTGATTTTCTGATACTGCCGATCCGTCGTCATCATCGCCGCCGGCGCCGTAGCCGCCCCTGGATGGCCGAAACGCCCGGCATCGCCGACAGGCGCAGGACGTTGCGCCACTTCCAGAGCCCGGCCGCCTGCACGACGGATCCGGCGGCCACGGCCACGGCCAGCGAGACGAAGCCGCCGCCGATCGCCGCACGGATCCCGAACGGGACGGCAAAGAAGCTCACCGCGGACAGGCTGCACGCCAGCACCGTCCCGCGCCCGAACGGCTGCAGGTGGATGGATGCGGCGAGCTGCGCCATCGGCATCAGGTTGGTGACCATGATGGCGATGGCCCACCCGATCGCCGCGCCGGTGATGCCGTACCGGGGGATGAGTACCAGGTCCAGGCCCACGTTCACGCCCACGGCCAGCAGGCCGTTGATCAGGCTCCAGCTGCTGCGGCCCGTGGTGATCAGCACCATGTCGACCTGACCGCAGGCGGTGGCCAGCAGCATGGTGAAGCCGAGGATGAGCATCACGTCCGCGCCGGCCCTGTAGGAGTGGCCGAACACGCTGAGCACTTCCGGCCCGAAGACGATGGCCAGCATGTACAGCGGCCAGGTGAGCAGCACCAGCCAGGCCGTGGTCACCTGGTAGATGACGTTCGCGCTGCGCCGGTCGCCGAGGGCGAAAAGCTCGGTGAACCGGGGCTGCGCCGCCATGCTGATCGCCATGTTGCCGAGCTGGCCGGCCACCAGGAACCGGGTCGCCGCGGTGTACACGGCGGCCGGGCCCGGCCCCATCAGGATCGCGACGAGCACGATGTCGATCCGCTGCAACGTGATGGACGCCAGGCTGGCGATACCGCGGGGCGTGGTGAACTGCCAGAAGCCGCGGGGGTTGGCGTTTGCCACCCGGCGTTTCGCCATCCGGCCGCCCCGGATGGCGCCCCCCAGCTTCGGCACCGGGGTGGACAGCGCCAGCAGCGCGGCGAGTTCCGGCGGGACGTCCGGCATGCCGCGGGGGCCCCGCGACGGCTTGCGCCGGATCCGGCGCACCCAGAACCAGGCGACGGCCATGGCGGGCACGTAGGGCAGCGCCCATAGCGGCGCGAGCAGCGCGGCGCTCCCGGCGGCCACGGCCACGGCGATGCCGGCCAGCTGGACCACCGAACGGCCGATCTTGTCGATCACGACCGTGGGCCGCATGTCCCGGTAGCCGCGGCCCACGCCCAGGTAGGTGTCGAGCAGCGCGGCGAACGGCAGGGTGAGGGCCAGCGCCCGCAGCGCCTGCGCCACCGCGGCCGGGCTCAGCGCCCCCCCCTTGGCGAGATGGCCGCTGAGCAGGACCTTCGCCAGCGGGGTCGCCACGGCCACCATGGCCACCATGAGCAGGATCGATGCCACGATCACCGGGATGATGGCCGCGCGCAGGATCGTCGGGATCCGCTTCTCCTCACCCAGCGAGCGCAGCCGGGCGATGAAGTAGACGAGGCCGACGTTGGCACCCAGGCTCGCCACCGCCTCGACGATGAGGAACGCCGAGATGGCGGTGAAGAAGGCACCTGCCACCGGCCTGCTGAACTCGCGGGTCACAAAGACCGTGACACCCACGGTGGTCAGCGCGGAGACGCCCGCGCCGATCAGGTTGAGGGTGCCGCCCCTGGCGACCTCGGCCAGTTGCGGCTGGCCGCCCTTGCCAGCCGGGCGCCCGCCCGGGGCCGGGGGGGCCTCCCTCGCCACGGCGGGAGGGCCGTTGGGTTCCCGGACCGGGGCATTGCCTGTCCTGCCGCGCTGTGCAGGCATACGCGGAGCGCCGGCATAGGCCCGCGGTTCCGGCCACGCCTCGCTGGAGCTACGCCTCACCCGCGCCAGCGTGCCACCCCCGGTGATCTCGTCATGCCTCAGCCCTCGCGGCGACGGCCCTGGCACTCAGCTGAGCGCGCAGCTGAGCCTCGGACTCGGCCGCCGCTGCCACCGCTTCCTCGTGCCGTACCCGGTCATTCTTCCAGAGCAGGGCATAAGCAAGCATGGTGAAGGCAAGGGGCGGCCCCACCGCGATGTAGACAATCATGAACGGGAAGCCCAATATCAGGACGAGCACGCCCACCAGCCCGTAGGGCGTCGGGTCCCGCCAGTACCGCCAGATCCCGTAGAGGAAGAAGGCACAGTACAGCCCCGCGCCCAGGAAGCCGCTGGTGATGAGCAGCATCCAGAGCTGGCCGTTGCCGCCGATGTCGCGGGAGCCACAGCTGTGGCACTTGGCGGTCTTGCCGACCGCGATCGAGTTGGTGCTGCCCTGCTCGTGCCTGGTGTCCCCATAGCCGACGAACGGGGAGGACGCCGCGACGTCTATGGCGAGCCCGGACAGCGACGAGCGGACGGCATTGCTCTTGCCATGCGACAGGCGCTGGCTGATGAGGCTCTGCAGCGGGGAGGCCACCACCACGACCGCCACCAGCGCGAGCACCCCGAAAAGCCCGGCCAGCAGGGCCAGCCTGCCCCGCAGCGCGAACCGCACCGCCACGTACAGGATGGAGACGCCGAGGCCGACCCACAGCCCGCGGTCCAGCGAGTAGACGACCGGCACCAGCGCGACCGCCAGGACGATCAGCAGGTTCCGGCGCTCCTTGCGGTTGCCGTAGGACCACCAGGCCACCATCAGCCAGGGCAGCATGATGGCCAGGACGTTGCCCCACATGTTGGTGTAGTCGAACGGGGCCCTTGGCAGGCCCACGGCGTAGCCGAGGATGTTCTGCACCTGGGAGAACCCCGGGTGGAGCATCATCGCGAGCAGCCCATTGTTGTTCTGCAGGCTCTGCGGCAGCACGTAGGCCGTCGGCGAGGTGAACTGGAAGTGCGGGTCGGCCACGCCCAGTATGCCGCCGATCGCGGTGTAGATCCCGACGAGGCCGAGCAGCCACGCGAGACGGCGCCGTGGCAGTTCCGCCTCGGTCAGGTTGCCCGCGTAGACGAGCAGCACGGCCACCGCGAAGTAGACGCCGGTCCGCAGCGCCCAGGAGACGAGGCGGCTGCCGGTGGGGCTCACCACAGAATCGGGCGCGGTCAGCGAGATCGCCGAGACGGAAAAGACGGTCACGATGAGGAAGAGCGTCCAGATCTTGAACCCGGGCGGGAGCCTGATGGTCCGCTCCCTGGTCACCCGCCAGCGCCACATCCGGCGGACCATGGGGAAGGCGAGCAGGATCGGGAAGTAGTCCCCGACGCCCAGGCACCACCACAGCGGCCAGCCGGCCAGCAGGGCCACGATCGGCCATGCCGGGTCCCGCGCGAACCAGCTGAGCCGCTTGGCCGGGCGGGCGCGGCCGGGAACCTCTGGCTGTGCCGCGGGCGCGCCGTTGGAGCCACCGTGGCCGTTCTGGCCGGCTCGATCAAGGGCGGTCGTCACGATCGGCTCCTCGTTGCTTCGGCGGGGCACCCGGGCGCTGCCGCGAGTGCTCCGGCCTGCCTCATCACTGGCCCCCGGACGTGCTGAACCGGGTGCCGGGCGGCGCCAGGATGACCCAGGTAGGGCCGGGCTGGAACGCCATCGGGTACCCGTTACCGTCGATGTAGTTGGTGAGCTGGTTCAGGTGCGGTTTGGACCAGCTACCGGGCGCGGCGGTGCCGCTGCCGCCCGCGCTGCCGGAGAGCACCTGGACGGAGCCCTTGCCGATGACCCGGGCGCTCGGCACCGTGGTCCCGGCACTGTGGCTCACCACCGCCTGCTTGTACGGCACCGTCTGCACGACCACGTTGGCGACACCGACCTTCGGGCCGCCCTTGGCCAGCGTCCACACACCGGTCTTCGAGTCATACGCCCACGACTCGGTGCCGTAGCCGGGGATGGTCACCTTCGCGGACGAGGGCCTGGACAGGTGGTCGCTGGCCAGCACACCGCTACCCGGGCCCTCCCCCCGGTAGTAGAAGATCTGCGGCGGCGCACCACTACCGCGCACCGCCCGCTGCACCGCCCTGGTCGAGGTGCTCGTCCCGGGCCCCGCGGTCGAATACAGCGACGGGTGGGTAGCCTTGCCGAGGTCGGTGACCTGGGTGTGGTGCAGTTCCTTGGTGAAGACCGGGGTGCTGCCGTTGTAGCCGAACAGCGGGCGCAGCACGGACAGCGTCTGACCGTCGGTCGGCTGGGTGCTGGTCAGCGGGCCCACCCCGGTCGCCTCCTTGGACTGGAACACCGCGATGTACCGCACCGGTGCCGCGAACTCCTGGTAGACCACATCGGCCGAGCCGAGGCCGCTCGGACTGGACCCGGCCAGGACCAGCGCGACGGCGCGCCGCTGCGCGTCGGCGGCGCTGGCCGCGGCCAGATCGGTCAGCGGCGCCGGCGGGCCCGCCTTTGTCGTGTGCACCCCGGCACTCGCCGACGGGCTCGCCGTCGACGAGGAAGCACCGGGCTGGACCAGGTTGGGCGCACTCGCGGCACAGGCCGCCACTGCCAGCCCGGCCGCGACCGCGAGCCCGTTTCCGGCCCAGCGCGATGACCGCGCCGGCTGCCCGCGTGCCATGGATCAGGTACCTGGAACGCTGTCTGCCCGGCCGCCGTGCCCGTCGCGGGTACGCCCCGCGCGGTCCCTCCGGTCCGACATGTTCGCGGACATGCCCGAGATGGGGGTGAACTCGCTGGGCCCGCGCCCGGGAGCCGCGCTGTCCTGGCCCGGCTCGGAACCCGGCCCGGCTCCGGGCCGTGGCGGAGCCTGGCGCGGCGGGCGGACGGCGATGCGCCGGCCCAGTGCGGGCAGGATCGCGGCACCGAGCACCGGCGTACGGAGCTGGCGGAGCCGGCGGACACACTCGGTGGCGTCGGACTTGGTGCTGCGGGCGACCTCGATCGTCACCACCGCGGCGTCGGCGAACTCACCGAGGGCGAACGTGTCCGCCCCGTCGTCGGCCGCCTGCGCCTCGATGATGACGTACCGCGCGTCCCGGCGCAGCTGGCTGGTGAGCGCCCGCGCCGTGTCGTGCTGCAGGTGGTAGAAGGCCAGTGACGGGTCGGCACCGGGGGTGATCACCCACAGCCCCGGCATGCCGGCCGGGCCCTGCACCACGTCCCGCACGGTGGCGTTGCCCGCGATCAGCTCGGCGAGGCCTTCGCCCTCGCCCAGCCCGAGCAGCTTCGGCGCGACGGTGCTGTTCATGTTCGCGCAGACCAGCACGACCTCGGAGTGGGTCCGGGCGAGCGTGACGGCCAGGTTGGCGGCGACCACGCTGCCGGCCGGGCCGGGGGTCGCGCCGGCCACGAACACCACGTGGTTGCCCTCACCGAGCGCCGCCGCCACGCCGTGGGCCAGGTCGGTGAACGCCTGCCCGGTCTTCGACCGCGGCGAGGCGATGGAGACCTCCCGGCCGAAGGCACCGGTGGGCAGGTTGAGCAGGACCGGCAGGTCGAGCACGCGCTCGGCGTGCGCGGCGTTGTGGATCCGCTTGTCACGCCGGTCCACGAGGAACGCGAGGACCAGGCCGATGAGCAGGCCGAGCACCAGCCCGCTGGGGAGGATCAGCAGCTTCTTGGGGCTGCTCGGCTTGCCCGGCGGGGTGGCGACGTTGTTGACGGACCCGCCGTTGGTGTTCGCGAGCTCGCCGTTGGTGTTCGCGTAGTCCTTGGTGAGGTTGCTCAGCTTGCTCTTGTCCGTGTCCAGCTGCGCGGTGTCGGCGGCCTTGGTCGGCGAGTTCGACGGCAGGGTGCTGATCTTGGTGGTCAGCGCGGCGATCTGCGCGTTGAGCCCGCTGATCTGCGTCGACAGGGTCTTGAGCTGCCCGTTGACGTCGGCGACCGCGCTCTGCTGCCGGTTCTGCAGGTAGGCGTTGGCGAAGTCGTTCGCGCAGGTGGCCGCGCCGGTCGCGGTGGACGCCTTGCAGGTGATGTCGAGGATCGAGGAGTTCGGCGGGACCGTGACCGCGATCTGCGCGGCCAGCTTGTACGGGGTCAGCGGGCTGTTCATCATCTTCCCGGCCAGCGTGGCGACCGCGGTCGAGGTGACGACCTGGGCCTCGGTGTCGAGGTTGACGGTGGCGCCGCTGGTGCGGCTGCCCGCCACCGAGTTGGACTGGTCGGCGGCGGTGGGGATGACGTTCACCGAGGCCGTGGCGCTGTAGGACTTGGGCGCGACCGTGACGTAGCCGAATGCACCGACCAGGCCGATGATCATCGCGACCAGCACGATCCACCACCGGCGGCGTAGCACACCGACATAGTCAGCCGCCTCAAAGGAGTCCGGCCGTTGGACGGGATTCATGCTGCGGTGCTCCTCACTGTACTAACTCCCTGCTTGCCTCCGGCGCTTGGCGCCGAGCCAGCGGGTAGCCGCCACCACCCCGCTGTTCCACTGTCCATCGCCCCGGATCTCCGCGGCAGGCCCGTCCCCTGCACATTGCCGGCCCGGTCCGCGCGGCGGCCGCTGGCCGCCCCTCAGCCCGAACTGGCCTGGCATCCTCCTGCACGCACTATCTATGGCGCTGTACACGTCTTTGACGCTTTACCCGCCTTGCCGGATGACATCGGACCCCCTGTCCGGGCAACGTCCGCCATGGCGCGCGTGAACATCCTCGATGTCGCGATCGTGGTGCAAGCTTACCGTACGTGAAGGGGACACAAGGGGCGGATCTTTCGGCCGCCCGGGCCCGCTAACAGGCGTTTCCCCGCAGGTCCGGGAGTGTTTTTTTTACGTAAAGGCCGAGTATTGCCTGCCTTGTCAGGATGGCTGGCGCGGTGCCGGGTCCCCGGCCCGGGCACCCGCGGTCGTGACAGTCAGTGCCCGGCCGTCACACACAGGTTGTACCTAGCGGATTCTGGCTCGTTTCCCAGGCGGAACCCAGCGTGCCGCAGGGGCGAGGTCCTACTGTTGGTCATCATGAAGTACGCCGACTTAGACGTCTTGAGGTACGTCATTCACGCTAAGGAGCAACACGTGCACGAGGAGCGCAGGGACGGCGCTTCTCCCGCGCGCCGCACCATGGAGCGCCGCTGGCGGGCATGCTCGGCCGGGTTGGCCGGCCTGCTGCTGCTGGCAGTGGGGAGCAGCGGCTGCGCCACAGTTATGGGGCAGCAGCACAAGGCCGCGTCACACGCGGCGTCACAAGGCAGCGGGAACACCGAAGGCGGCGCGGGCAGCCTCGGCCCGCTGAATGGTTCGGGCAGCGGGAAGTCCGGCAATATGCATGCGGCGGGGACCCTGGCCGGCGTCAGCAGCGGGATCATGTTCGGCGGCGACGTGCCACTGGCCGCGGAGCAGTCGGCGCTTGGCCGCAAGCTGGCGATCGTCCGTGTCTACGACCGGCTCGGCCAGAAGTTCAGCAACCCGATGGTGGACAACTTCATGGCGCAGGGCACCACGATCCTGGTGAGCCTGGACACCTTCCCCGGTGGCGCCCCGTACTCGTCGATCGCGGCCGGCCAGTATGACTCGACGATCACGTCGTTCCTGGAGGCGCTCAACTCCTCGGCGGTCCACTACGGGCTCCCGGCCATCTACTTCACCTTCGAGCACGAGGCGAACGTGCCCGGGCATCATCAGGGCCTCGGCACCCCGGGGCAGTTCGTCCAGGCCTGGGATCACATCCACCAGATCGCCGTGGACCATCACCTGGAATGGAGCCAGGGCGGCCGGGTGCACTTCGTGCTGATCCTGACCCACTTCGCCTACATCAACGGCTCCGCGTCCCAGTTCTGGCCGGGAGCCAGCGAGGTCGACGTCGTCGGCGCCGACGGCTACAACACCGGCGGCTGCCGCACCGCCAGGGCGGCCCACCGCAGCTTCGGCAACGGCCAGACGCCGCCGGTGAGCCCGGCGTCGCTGTTCACCGACACGGTCCGCTTCGCGGCGAGCAACGGCGGCCTGCCCGTGTTCATCGCCGAGTGGGGCAGCGTGGCGTACTCCTCTACCAGCGTGCGGGTCAACTGGATCGACCAGATGGACTCATTCCTGCAGGGGAATCCGACGGTGCACGCGGCGCTGTACTGGGACAGCCAGGTGCCGCCCTGCAACTACATCCTCAACAACTCGCCGACTTCGCTGTCGGCGCTGACCTCCCTGGCCCAGTCGTCGCTCATGCAAGGCAGGCCAGCCGCCTGATCCGCGCCCCCGCAAGGCGCCCCGCTGGGCCCGGCCGACGCCGTCGGCCGGGCCCAGTTCCTCTTCCCTCCCCGGCCGTGGCCGCCGGGTAGAGTTTTCGCCGGAGCAGTCCCGGGTCGTCTAGCCAGGCAGGACAAGCGGTTTTGGTCCGCTCAACCGAGGTTCGAATCCTCGCCCGGGAGCCAGCAGGCCATCCCCCCGCTGCCCTTCCCCGCACCAATGACACAGGACAGTTGCCACGCCACGCTGCGCGATGTATCTCACGATGTGAGACGCCCCGGCATCCCGCACGTGTTATATATCCCACTTCTTGGTGAAATCTGCGTATCCCTATTGCGTAACCTACGTTCTCGTAGGTTACGGTGACGTAAGCGTAGTCCCCGCCCTGAGGCATATCCCCGCCCGTGGCGCCCCGAGCACAGCGAGGAACCGATGACGGCACCCCCCGACACCCTGGTAACCGGCCCCCCCGTCGCGGCGGGCAATCCCGCCAGCCCGCCGCCCACCCCGCTCCCGGACATAGAGCCCGAGCCCAGTTCCTTCCGTGACCGCTTCCTGGTCGCGCTGTTCGTCCTGGTGCCGCTGCTCGCCGTGGCCGCTGCCGTCCCGCTGGCCTGGGGCTGGGGCCTGGGCTGGCACGACGTGGTGATCGCGGTCGTCTTCTACGTGATCTCCGGCATGGGGATCAGCATGGGCTTCCACCGCCACTTCACGCACAGCTCGTTCAAGGCGAACACGCCGCTGCGGGTCGCGATGGGCATCGCGGGGAGCCTGGCCATCGAGGGCCCGCTGCTGGTCTGGGTGGCCGACCACCGGCGGCACCACAAGTACAGCGACCGGGAGGGCGACCCGCACTCACCGTGGCGGTTCGGCACCGACTGGCAGGCCCTGACCAAGGGCTTCATGTACGCGCACATGGGCTGGATGTTCAACCCGAACCGGACCTCGCAGCAGAAGTTCTGCCCCGACCTGCTGGCCGACCGGCCCATCCGCCGCGTGTCGAACGCGTTCCCGCTGTGGGTGGTGATCTCCCTGCTCGCCCCGGCGCTGATCGGCGGCCTGTGGTCGATGTCCCTGGCCGGCGCGCTCACCGCGTTCTTCTGGGCCACCCTGGTCCGCATCTGCCTGCTGCACCACGTCACCTGGTCCATCAACTCGGTCTGCCACACGTTCGGCAACGAGGACTTCGAGGTCAGGGACAAGTCGCGGAACGTCGCCTGGCTGGCCATCCTTTCCTTCGGCGAGTCCTGGCACAACCTGCACCACTGCGATCCGACCTGCGCCAGGCACGGGGCCCTCAAGGGCCAGATCGACATCAGCGCCCGGGTCATCCGGTGGGCCGAGCTGCTCGGCTGGGCCTGGGATGTCCGGTGGCCGGACGAGCGCAGGCTGTCCGCCAAGCTCACCGGCCAGCGCGACGTCGCGCTGGGCTCGACGACACGGGCCCGCGTGGCGAAGCCGGGTGACCGGACCGCCGCGTGACCGCGATGATGGGTAGGTGAGCAATTCACCCGCCGGCAATAGCAACCACCGCAGGCGCATGACTGGCAAGGAGCGCCGGGAGCAGTTGCTCGACATCGGCCGCAGGCTGTTTGCGGAGCGGGGCTTCGAAGGCACGTCCATCGAGGAGATCGCGGCCCAGGCAGGCGTCTCCAAGCCCGTCGTCTACGAGCACTTCGGCGGGAAGGAGGGCCTGTACGCGGTCGTGGTGGATCGCGAGGTGGAACGGCTGCTCGCCATGGCGACGGCCATTCTCGGCGGCGCCAACACCAGGGAGAAGTTCGAAGCGGCGGCGGTGGCGCTGCTGCGCTACATCGAGGACAACTCCGACGGTTTCCGCATCCTGGTCCGCGACTCGCCTTCCCCCGGATCCGGCACGTTCGGCAGCCTGATCAGCGACATCGCCAGCCAGGTCGAGTACATACTGGGCGACTTCTTCCGCGAGCGCGGGTACGACCCGAAACTGGCCCCGATGTACGCCCAGATGCTGGTGGGCATGGTAGCCATGACCGGGCAGTGGTGGCTGGACGCCCGTAAGCCGAAGGTGGAGGTCGTCGCCGCCCACCTGATCAACCTGGCCTGGAACGGCCTGTCCCAGCTGGACCGCTCGCCAAGCATCTCGGCAAAGGCGGCGCGGGCGGCGACCGCCCCGCGGGACTAGCCGCCGGCCGCCCTCACGGGACCTGCGCGACCACGAAGACCCGGCGGAACGGCAGCACGGTCCCGTAGGGCGCCGCCGGGTAGGCCAGCGCCACCTGCTCGGCGTACTCGGCGAGGAACCGGTCCGCCTGGCCGGGATCCAGCGCGGCCAGCACGGGGCGCAGCCCGGTGCCCCGGTACCACTCCACCACCGGGTCAGCGCCGGGCAGCACGTGCAGATAGGTGGTCTCCCAGGCGTCCACCGAGCAGCCTGCCCCGGCCAGCAGGTCGAGGTACTCCGCGGGGCGGCCGGCCTGGCGGTTGAGCGCGACGCCACCCAGCAGCGGTGCCCAGCGGTCCGACCGGACCAGGTCGAGCAGGATGGCGTGCGTCGGCTGGTCGAAGTTGCCGGGCAACTGGAAGGCCAGCCACCCGCCCGGCGCGAGCAGGCCCGGCCACCGCCGGATCACGTCCAGATGGCCGGGCACCCACTGCAGGGCCGCGTTGGACAGCAGCACATCCACCGTCCGGCCCGGCCGCCAGTCACTGATGTCGCCGAGCGCGAAGCTCAGCCTGCCGTGCTTGCGGGCCTCTTGCTGGGCGGCGGCGATCATCTCGGGTGAGTTGTCCACGCCCAGGATCTCTGCGGCGGGCCACCGGGCGGTCAGGGCTGCGGTCAGGTTCCCCGGCCCGCAGCCGAGGTCCGCCACGAAACCAGGATCGTCCGCGCCCACCCGTGCGACCAGGTCGAAGAAGGGGCGGCCGCGCTCGCCGGCGTAGCGCAGATACTGGCCCGGATCCCACATGGCAGCCCTCCAAGTCTCTTGATGTCGAGCTATCTAGCGCCACCCTGCCCTGGATAATTCTTGATGTCAAGAGATATTCTCATGGACATGGAGCACGCGGGCACGTCTTCCGGCGGCGCGGCAGGGGGCCGGGCGGCCGGGCGCCCGACCGATGAGGTCGACGACCTGGTGGCTGCCTGGCAGGCCGAGCGCCCCGACCTGGACGTGCGGCCGATGCAGGTGCTCAGCCGGATCTCCCGGCTGGCCCGCCACCTCGACCGGGAGCGCGGCAGCGCCTTCGCCGCGCACGACCTGGAGTCCTGGGAGTTCGACGTGCTGGCCGCGCTGCGGCGGCAGGGCGCCCCCTACGAGCTGAGCCCGGGTGCGCTGCTGCGGGCCACCATGGTCACCTCGGGCACGATGACCAACCGGCTCGACCGCCTGGAGCAGGCCGGGCTGGTCCGCAGACGGCCCGACCCGCAGGACAAGCGGGGCGTGCTGGTCACGCTGACCGCGGCCGGCCAGTCCCGGGTGGACGCCACCCTCGCCGACCTGCTGGCGAAGGAACAGGCGCTGCTCGCCGGCCTCACCGAGAGCAGCCGGCGCACCCTGGCCGGCCTGCTGCGGGTCCTGCTCGCCCCCCTCGACGCCGGCTGAGCACGGATCACTCGGCGTCCTCGGCGACGGCCAGCCACTCCTCCTCCAGCCGCGCCTGCTCCGCCTGCACCTCGCGCAGTTGCGCCCCGAGGTCGATCAGCGCCTCGTAGTCGCTCGCCCGCGCCGCCAGCTCCTCGGTCAGCTCCTTCTCCCGCACCCCGAGGCGGCCGATCTGCCGCTCCAGCCGCTGCAGCTCCTTCGTTGCGATACGACGGTCCCTCGCTGCCCCGGCCCCCGCCCCGGCCCCCGGCTCCGGGGCAAACACCGCCGCGCTTCCCGCCCGCACCACGGCCCCCCGCCGCTCCAGGTACTCCTCGATCCCGCCCGCCAGGAACGACAGCTTCCCGTCCCCCAGCAACGCCACCACATGATCGGTCACCCGCTCCAGGAAATACCGGTCATGGCTGACCACCACCAAGGATCCAGGCCACCCGTCCAGCAAATCCTCCAGCTCCGTCAACGTATCCACATCAAGATCATTGGTCGGCTCATCCAGCAACAGCACATTAGGCTCCCCGACCAGCAAGGCCAGCAGCTGAACCCGCCGCCGCTCTCCCCCCGACAGCTCCCCGGCCGGGGTCCACTGGGTGTCCCCCAGCAAACCCAGGCTTTCCAAAAGGGTTCCCACCGACCCCGAACCCTCCCTCGCCTCCAGATTCCCCCGGACGGCGGCGACGACCTCCCGCGGCGACATCGAGGGATCCAGCCCCTCGCCCCCCTGCCCCAGGTACCCGAGCCGCACCGTCTTCCCCCGCACCACCCGCCCAGCGACCACCACCGGACCTTCCACCCCAGCCGCCGCCCCGGGATCCGTCACAGGGGGGGCCGGTGGGTCACCTGGGCGCGGAGTTCTGTCCGCGGACAGGTGACCCTCCGGACGCCCCCCAACCCCGCCCAAATCCCCCGCGAGCAGCCGCAAGAACGTAGTCTTCCCGGCCCCGTTAGGCCCCAGGATCCCGATCCGGTCCCCCGGCCCAAGCTGCCACGAAACGTCATCGAACAAGACCCGCCCTGCAACACTCACCGACACGTCGAATGCGCCGAGGACCGTCTTCCCGAGCCGCGCCGTCGCCAGTCGTGCCAGTTCGACCCCGTTTCTGACCGGCGGCTCGTCGGCGATCAGTGCGTTGGCCGCGTCGATGCGGAACCGGGGCTTGGTGGTCCGGGCCGGCGGCCCGCGCTGGAGCCACGCCAGTTCCTTGCGGAGCAGGTTGCGCCGCCGCCGCTCGGTGGCATCGGCGATGCGCGCCCGTTCGGCGCGGGCGAGTACGTAGGCGGCGTAGCCGCCGTCGTAGGCGTGCAGCCGGCCGTCGGCGAGTTCCCAGGTCCGCGTGGTGGCGGCGTCAAGGAACCAGCGATCGTGCGTCACCACCACCATCGCCGTGCCCTGGCCGGCGAGGAACCCGGCCAGCCAGTCAACGGCTTCCACGTCCAGGTGGTTCGTCGGCTCGTCGAGCAGCAGCAGGTCGTGCTGGCCAGCGAGGAGCGACGCCAGCGCCACCCGGCGGGCCTCGCCGCCGGACAATCGTTCTGCAGCTGAATTGAAATCAATGCCGGGAAGCAGCGCGCCGATCACCGACCTGATGCGCGGGTCGCCGGCCCATTCGTGCTCGGGCCGGCCACCGATCACCAGGGCGGCCACGGTCCCGGTCAGCCGGTCGGCCTGGGGGAGGTGGCCGGCGCGCAGGCCCCTGGCACGGGTGACCCGGCCGGTGTCCGGGTGCTCGGTCCCGGCGAGCAGTCCGAGCAGCGTGCTCTTGCCCACACCGTTGCGCCCGACCAGGCCGATCGACTCGCCCGCGGCGACCCCGGCCGAGACGCCGTCCAGCAGTGCCCGGTGCCCGTAGGACTTGACGACGTTCTCCAGGTTGACCAGGTTCACACGGGCTCCGTGCTCACGTGGCCGCGCTCCCCTTTATCTGGCCCGATGCCGGTCACGCTGGCACCGGGCACCGGGCCTGTCACGTGCACCACCGTCCGGCACACCCCGGCCCCGGCGAGCGCGACGGCCAGGGCCGCGGCATGGCGCGCGTCCTTGGCCAGGTAGGCACAGGTCGGACCGGAGCCGGAGACGATCGCGGCCAGCGCGCCGTGCTCCATCCCCGCGGCCAGCGTGCGGCGCAGTTCGGGGCGCAGCGAGATCGCCGCCTGCTGCAGGTCGTTGGCGAGCAGTGGGCCGACCTCGGCGGGGTTTCCGGACCGCAGCGCGGCCATCAGCCGGTTGTCCAGCCCGGCCGGGCCGGGCGGCGCCGCGGCGCGGGTGTGCCCCGCACGGGACCGGACCGCCGGTTTCACCTCAGCCGCACCGGTGGCATCCGGCCCGGCCTGCGCGGCGCGGATCCGGTCACAGGCCGCGTAGACCTGGGCGGTGGACAGCCCGCCCGTGGCGAAGGCGAGCACCCAGTGGTAGGTGCCGGCGGCCAGCGCGGGGGTGACCCGCTCGCCCCGCCCCACTCCGATCGCCGTGCCGCCGACCAGGACGAACGCCACGTCGCTGCCGATTCCGGCGGCCAGTTCGCACAGTTCGGCCTGGCTCAGGCCGGTGCGCCACAGTTCGTTGCAGGCGACCAGCGCGGCGGCGGCGTCCGCGCTGCCCCCGGCCAGCCCGGCCGCGACCGGGATCCGCTTGCTGATCCGGATCGCCACGCCCGGGGAGTCCTTGGCACCGGGTCCCACGGCGCCAAGCAGCGTGGTGACGGCGCGCGCGGCGAGGTTGGTGCCGTTGGCGGGGACGCTGTCCGCCCCCTCGCCGGTGACCGAGACGCTGTTGCGTTCCGCGGGGGTCACGGTCACCTCGTCGAAGAGCGACACAGCGTGATACACGGTGACCACATCGTGGTAGCCGTGGGCCCGGGGCGGGCCGACGGCGAGTTGCAGGTTCACCTTCGCCGGCGCTCTGGCGGTGACGGCGCTCACAGGGGTAACGATGTCCTTGATCCTAATGGCAGGCGGGGTGTCCCCGGGGGACGCTGCGCTCCCCCGGGCCAGCACGATCCGGGCGAAATCGGCGACGGTCGAGCGACTCGCCGCGGGCGCCGGGGTCCACCCCGGCCGCGCGCAGGATCCGCTCGGCGTCGCCGGGCGTTCCGGCCCAGCGCGCCAGCGCCGCGCGCAGCGTCTTGCGGCGCTGCGAGAACGCGGCGTCGATCACGGCGAAGATGTCCTCGCGGCTGGCCCCGGCACCGGGCGGCCGGCGTGCCGGGTGAACGCCACCAGGCCCGAGTCGACGTTCGGCACCGGCCAGAACACGGTCGCGGGGCACCGGCGCCGGCCCGCCGGGCCGACGCGAACCACGCCAGCTTGACCGAGGGCACGCCGTAGACCCGGCTGCCCGGGGGCGCGGTCATCCGGTCGGCGACCTCGGCCTGCACCATGACCAGGCCGTGGGCCAGCGAGCCGAAGGTGGCGAGCAGGTGCAGCACCACCGGCACCGCGACGTTGTAGGGCAGGTTCGCCACCAGCGCCGAGGGCGGCTCGCCGGGCAGGCTGGTCACCCGGGCCGCGTCGGCGGTGACCACCTCGAGCCGCGGCGCGAGCCCCGGCGCCACGGCGGCCACGGTCCGCGGCAGTTCCGCCGCCAGCACCGGGTCCACCTCGACCGCGACCACCCGGTGCGCGGCGGCGCAGCAGCCCGAGCGTCAGCGAGCCGAATCCCGGGCCGACCTCCAGCACGGCATCCCCGGCGGACAGGCCGGCCAGGGTCACGATGCGCCGCACGGTGCCCGGGTCGATGACGAAGTTCTGGCCGAGCCGCTTCGCGGGCCGGACGTCCAGCCGGGCCGCGATCTCGCGGACCGCGGCGGGCCCGAGCAGGTCGCCATCGGCCATGACGCGGCGTTACCAGGGACCGAACATGCGCTCGCCGGTCGCGGTGACCAGCGCGCACATGTCCGCGACGCCGATCTGCTTGACCCCGGCCAGGCAGCGCACCGTGTGCGCCACCATCGCGGGCGTGTTGGGCTTGCCGCGGTAGCGGCACCGGCGTCAGGAACGGGGCGTCGGTCTCGGTCAGGAGCAGGTCCGCGGGCGCCGCCGCGGCGGCTTCCCGCAGCCCGGGCGCGTTGGCGAACGTGAGGTTGCCGGCGAAGCTCATCACATACCCGGCGTCCGCGCACTGCCTGGCCATCGCGGCGTCGCCGGAGAAGCAGTGGAACACCACCCGCTCCGGCGGGCCGTCGGCCGCCAGGATCGCCAGCACGTCGCCGTGCGCGTCCCGGTCGTGGATCATCAGCGCCTTGCCGGCCTGCTTGGCGATCTCGATGTGCGCGCGGAACCAGTCCCGCTGGATCTGTGGTGCGGCGTCGGTCCCGGTAGTAGTCCAGCCCGGTCTCGCCGACCGCGCGGACCTGGGGCAGGGCCGCCAGCTTCGCGATCTCGGCAAGCACCTCGTCGCGGTGCGCGGGCGAGGCGGCCGCCGCGGCGGTCTCGTTGGGGTGGATCGCCACCGCCGCGTAGACGCCCGCCCCGGGGTCGGCGTGATCGGCCGACCAGTGCGACGAGGGCAGGTCCACGCCCACCGTGATCACCTGGGCGATGCCCGCGGCCCGCGCGGCGGC
>CAVRXW010000055.1:0-96615 GCA_963725125.1 uncultured Actinomycetes bacterium | reverse complement strand
CGCATTACGAGAGGCACGCGAGCATGCCGCAGGCGCACTACCTGCACAAAACAGCACGGCGGACTGCGCCTGAAGCACCGATTGCACTGAACTTTTGTGGCTACCCGTTCCACGCCACGAGCCTGCAGACCACCGTATCTTCAGGCTTGGGCTCATCTGCCGATGGTGAGAGCGAGGAGGGTATCGACCGCAGTTTCGAACGGGCGGGTACTCCGTTGCACCTGGGCGAGCAGAAGCCCTCCTTGAAGCGTGGCGAGCAGAGTAGTGGCGAGGTCGTCCGGGTCGATGTCGGACGGGAGCTTCCCGTCGGCATGTAGGGATCTCAGTCCATCGCTGATGGCGGCTGCCCACTGATCGAACCCGGCCGCGATGAGGGCTCGGGCCTCGGGGTCGCTCTCGGCCAGTTGACCACCGAGCGAGCCAAGTGGGCAGCCCCCCTTTGCTTTGGTGCGCTTCGCTGCGGTGATCACCATGTTCCGCCAGGCTTCGACTCCGTTCGTGCTGCCGAGCGCGTGCCGCTGGTGATTGACGATGGTGTCGGCTTGGTAGTCGATGACCGCCTGCACGAGTTCGTTCTTGTCGGGGAAGTAGTGGTACATCTGAGAGCCGCTGACTTCCGCCGCCACCTTGACGTCTTCCAAGGTGGTGCCCGCCACCCCGCGCTCATGGATCAGGGCGGCGGCCTCCTCCACTATTCGTGCCCGGGTGCGTGCTCCCTTGGGGGTGAGCCTCGGCCGGTCACTCGTTTCGTTGACCATGCACCAATGTTAGCAGGATTTTGAGTTTGACAACCCAGTGCCGAACTGTCAGAGTGAGTTGCACAACCCATTTTAGAGCGAGAGGACGACGCATCGCATGACTGACCTAAAGGGCAAGACAGCACTGGTAACGGGCTCGACGAGCGGGATCGGCAAGGCTACGGCCATCGCCTTGGCCGCCCGCGGCGCTCACGTGCTGGTAGTGGGACGCAACGAACAACGAGCCAAAGACGTGGTCGCCGAGATCGAAGGCAGCGGAGGCAGCGGAACGTCCCGGCTCACTACGTTGAGCGATCTGAAATCGGCCCGGGGCCTGGTCGAGTGGGCCACTGAGGCAGGCGACGGTCACGTCGACATCCTCATCAACAACGCTGGCGTCGCCTTGCTCGGACCAAGCAACGCAGCCACCGAAGCAGAGTTCGACGAGACCTTTGCACTGAACGTCAAGGTTCCGTTCTTCCTCGTCGCGTCACTGGCGCCAGCCATGGCCGAACGCGGATGGGGTTCGATCGTCAACGTCTCCACGATGGTCGCGAGCTTTGGACAGGCCGGCATGGCTATGTATGGCGCCAGCCGAGCGGCTCTCGAACTGTTGACCAAGGCCTGGGCGGCCGAATACGGCGCAAGTGGTGTCCGGGTCAACGCCGTTGCTCCCGGTCCGACGCGCACCCCGATGATCGAAGGGATCGGTGAAGACATGGCGAATCAGATCGCAGCCCTAGCACCAGCAGGCCGCATAGGTGAGCCCGAGGAACTTGCTGCGGCGATCGTCTTCCTGGCCAGTGATGATGGCAGCTACGTGCACGGGGTCACACTTGCGGTCGATGGGGGCCGAGTAGCGACGTAACGACCCGCTACGGGTCTATAGCAACCCGGGAGCACCGGCGGACGCAACCCCGCAAGAGCTGTCCAGCCTGACTAGGCCCACAGAAGATGAGAGGGAATCACGATGAGCACACTCCCAGGAAAGACCGTGCTGATCACGGGCGCCAACGCCGGGATCGGCAAGGACGTGGCCCGGCAACTGGCACTATCTCCCGAGATGGCGCGGATCTACTTGGCGTGCCGGAATCAAGATCGGGCGACAACGGCGAAGGCCGAACTCGAAGCCGTGACCGGCCGGCACATCTTCGACATCGTTCTCATGGACGTCGCCAATCTGGGTTCGGTCCGAGCCGGCCTTGCGGCCATCAACGGATCCCTCGACGCGCTGGTCATGAACGCTGGTGTAATCGGCGGCAAGACGCCGATGGACTTGACTGCTGACGGGGTCACTACCTTGTTCGCGACGAACGTTCTTGGCCACGTCGTTCTCCTCGAAGGGCTGCTGACCGAGGACCGACTTGGCGAGGTGGCGGTCTTCGCCGGAAGTGAAGCAGCCAGGGGAGTTCCGAAGTTGCGGATGAAACGGCCATCGTTCGTCTCAACCTCCGCCGATGAACTCGCTACCGTCATCGACGGCAGCTACTTCGCCGGCCGAAAAACTGACCCCAACCTAGCCTTCGGGCAGGTCAAGTACATCGGGGCCCTCTGGATGGCCTACCTGGCCCGCCAGCACCCCGACCGCCGATTCATCACCGTGAGCCCCGGCGGCACCTCCGGCACCCAAGCCTCCAACGACCTTGCGCTACCGCTGCGTGTAGCGGCCAAGTACGTCATGCCCGCCCTGGGGATCTCCCACAAACTTGACGTGGGCGCGAGGCGACTGGTCGACGGCGTCACCGACCCGACCCTGTCGAGCGGCGTGTTCTACGCCAGCGCGGCCAACACCATCACCGGTCCCTTGGTCAACCAAGCGGACATCTTCCCCGACCTGGCCAACCCGTCCTTCCAGGACAACGCCAACGAGGCCATCCACCGCTTTATAACCGGGACTATCTCGCCAACGGTGTTTCCGGCGATGGGTTCTAGTAAGTCTCGGCGGCCGGGAACCGGTCGCTGAAGGTGATGGCGAAGGCGTTGAGCGCTGGCTTCCATCTCATGGCCCAGCGGGTGCGGCCGGTGCCGGTCGGGTCCAGGGACCGGGTGACCAGGTCGAGGCACGTGCACACGGAAGGAACCACTTGGTAGCTGCTCGATGTGGCGTTGGCCATAGCGGAACGATAACTAAGGCCGAGGGCATTCGTTCCACGATCCGTTCCACGGCTTCGAACAGGTAGTTCGAAAAGGTATTATGACCTGGAGCCGCCCATCGGAATCGAACCGATGACCTACGCATTACGAGTGCGTCGCTCTGACCGACTGAGCTAGGGCGGCGATGCCGCCCGCGACGGGGCGGCAGCGGCAAGAGTCTACCGGCCTGGAGTGCCTGGCCGTCCCTGGCCCGGGCCCGCGGCCGCGGCTTCGCGGCTGGCTATTGACACAGGGTCCCGTTGCGCGGGGGCACCAGGCTGATCAGGTACCTGTCCACCGCCGAGTCGATGCACGAGCTGCCCATCATGTAGGCGGTGTGCCCATCGCCGTTCCAGCCGAGCAGCACCCCGGACTTGAGATCGGCCGCGAGCGCCTGGGCCCAGCGGAACGGCGTCGCCGGGTCCCGCAGGTTGCCCACCACGAGGATCGGCGGCGCCCCCGCTCCGCGCAGCCGCACCGGCGCCGCCGGGCGGACCGGCCAGTACGCGCACGGCAGGCTGCCCCACATGATCGCCTCGCCGAACATGGGCGCCGCGCTGGGCGGCACTGACGGCCGCGCTTTGCCAGGCCGGCAGGTTGCGCGGCCACGACCGGTCCACGCAGTCCACGGCAAGCTCGGCCGCGGTCAGGTTCGAGTAGTGCCCGCTGCGGTTCCGCTCGACCAGCGCGTCGCCCAGCGCGACGAGCACGGAGCCGTTCCCCTCGAACGCCGCGGTGAGGCCCAGTCTCAGGTACGGCCAGAACGACTTGCTGTACAGGGCGGAGGCCACCCCGTTCAGCAGCAGCGCGGAGTCACCGGGCTGCCCGGGAATCTCGCTTTCCAGCGGCTTGGCCGCTGCCTGGTTGAGCATCGCCTGCACCCGCGCGATGGCCGCGGTCACCGTATCCCCGTGCGGGAACGGGCAGGCGGACCGGCGCAGGCAGTCGGTGACGAAGGACTTGAGCGCCACTTGAAATCCCTGCGCCTGGACGATGTTCATGGCGAGCGAGGATTCGTCCGGATCCACGGCTCCGTCCAGTACCAGCGCGCGCACGCGGGACGGGAACAGCTGGGCGTACCAGGTGCCCAGGTAGGTGCCGTAGGACTTGCCGAGGTAGGTGAGCTTGGCGTCGCCGAGCGCCGCCCGGAGCACGTCCATGTCCCGGGCGGCGCTGGCGGTGCTCACATACGGCAGCAGGGCACCGGACTGCTTCTCGCAGCCCTGCGCGAACAGCTTGCTTTCGGACACTACGGCAGCCCGCCCCGCCGCGTTGCCGGGCGTATCGGAGGTGGCGAAGAACCGGTCGAGCTGGGTATCGGAGAGGCACTGCACCGCCGGAATCGACCCGCCCACCCCGCGCGGGTCAAAACCGACGACGTCGAACCTGGCCCGGACGGCGGCTGAGATCTCGCTGCGGGCACCGAGCGCGTACTGGACGCCGGACCCGCCGGGGCCGCCCGGGTTGACCACCAGTGACCCGATCCGCGTCCGCGGGCTGGTGGCGGGCAGCCGGATCACCGGCAGCGAGAAGCGGCGCCACGCGGGCCGCTGGTAGTCGAACGGGACCAGCAGCCGCGCGCACTGGAACCCGTGGTTGCACGGCCGCCAGCGCAGCTTCTGCGCGTAGTACCCGGCCAGCGTGGTCGGCGCCGGGCCGGCCGGCCGGCCGCCTGCGCGGCCGGGGAGGCCGAAGCTGCCGGGGACGCGCCCGTGGCGGCGTGCGGCGCGGCTCCGGCCGAGCATCCGGCGGCCAGCAGGCCTGCCACCAGTGCCCCGGCCACCGGGAGGCACGCACCGGCCCGCAGGGACCGGGACCGGGACAGCGCCGGGTATCCTCACCCTGTCCCGCCGGGCGATCCCGCGTCACCGGGAGAGCTTGCCACCGACCCGCCGGCCGGGTTGGGGCCGTCGCCGTAGCGCGCCTCGTAGGACTTCCGCGACCCGCACACGCTGGCCCGCGTGCACGCGCACTTCCGGCCGTCCGCCGTCAGCTTCACCACGACCTTGTCGCCCGGCACGTTGTGCCCGGTGACCACGCCCGCCCCCTCCGGCGTGTCGACCTGCTCGCCGACCTTGGGCGCGTTCGCGTGGAAGTCCTGGTAGAGCGGGTGCTCGTACTTGAGGCAGCACATGAGCCGGCCGCAGGCGCCCGCGATCCGCAGCGGGTTCACCGGCAGGTCCTGATCCTTGGCCATGCGCACCGAGACCGGCTCGAAGTCCTTGAGGAACGTCGCGCAGCACAGGTCGCGGCCGCACGGCCCGATCCCGCCCTGGAGCCTCGCCTCGTCCCGCGGGCCCACCTGCCGCAACTCCACCCGCCCGGACAGGCGGCCGGCCAGGTCACGGACCAGGGCGCGGAAATCGACCCGGTGCGGGGCGCTGAAGTAGATGGTGAACACCGGCGGGCCGCCGGTGTAGTCCACCCCGATCACCTTCATGGGCAGGTCGTGGTCGCGGATCAGCCGGCGGGCGGTCACCCTCGCCTGGGCACGTTTCGCCCGGTTCTCCTCGTTCCTGGCCAGATGGTCCTCGGTGGCGAGGCCCGCGCAGACCGGCAGCCCGCCGACTTCCTCGTCGACCCACTGCGGGGCCCAGACGCACTCGGCCACCTCGGGGCCCGCGTCCGTGGGCACGAGCACCTTGGACCCCACGACGGGCTGGTACGGGCCCGGGTCCAGGTAGTACAGCCTCCCGTACCGCTCGAAACTGACCGCCATCATCATGCCCACCACCCCAGGTTACGGCGGGCACCGCCCGCTCGTCCCCCTGGGCCAGGCCCCGGCGGGGCGGACCGGGAGCCGACCGTGTGGCCCAGAAGCGATGCGGGCCCCGGGGCCGGCTCCCGGTAACGGTGGTGGCTACCCGCCCGTGACGACGTCCCGCAGGCTGGTGTTCTTATGTATCTGCAGGTGGTAGCGGGTGATGATGCGATGCACCCACCTGCTCATACCGCGCATCGGGCCGTTCCCGGCGTCACGGATCTTGTAGTAACCGGTGGGCACCCAGTCCGAGCCCGGATACCAGCGGGTGAGCTGGACGTTCTCGCCGGGAACCGGGGCCTGGAGGACCACGTGCCGCCAGAAGTAGAGGGTGACGTGGCCGTCGCCGAAGAACACCAGGTTGCCCGGCTTTGGATGGCCGGTCTGCCGCTTCAGCGCGTGGCTGTCGAGCATTTCGTACGTGGTGCGCGGCAGCGCCATGCCGACCTTGGCGTAGGCCGCCACCACCAGCCCGGAGCAGTCGTAGCCGTTGCCGCACGGGCCGGTGCCGCCCGTCACATACGGGCAGCCACGCTGGCGCAGGGCCCAGCTCATGGCGTCCTGGCGGCGGTTGGCGCTGGCCGGGGCCGCGATCATGCCGACCGCGGTGAAGGCCGCTATCAGCGGCAGCGCCAGCCTGGCGAGCAGTCTTAGTTTCGGTGACGCCGGTGCCGGCGTCACGGGGGGGAGGTGGGTGGACAGGGTGATTTTTTTGGTGAGATTGGGCCGCACAAGGCGTTCCTTGTCTCAGGCAATAGGACGACCCGCCGGCCGACACAAGGCGAGTTCAGGGCCAGGCGTCGCAGAGACCGGCGCGTCCCGAGCACCTTAAGCGGCATTTAACGGAATCGTGGTCATTTCTTAGGATTTGCGCGTGGCGAAGCCCGGTATAGGGCATGGCGTGCCCGGCCATGCCCTATTGCACAAATGTCCGGATTCACGCGATCACGGAACGAGGGAAGGCGGCATCGCCAGGTCAGCCAGGGAAGTGGCCTCAGGACCTGCCGGCGGCCAGGGCGAGCGTCATTTCCTCGACCGCGAGCAGCGGTGCCACGTTCAGCTCCAGGCGTTCCCGGCACGACATCACGGCCTGGATCCGGCGCACCGTGGCCTCCGCCGACGATGCTTCCGCCTGGCGCCTGACGTCGGCCTCATGCCCGGCGCTGGACAGGTCCACGGCCGCGCCGAGCTGGACCGCGAGCACGTCACGGTAGAACGCCGCAAGGTCGAGCAGGGCCCGGTCCAGCGCATCGCGCTTCAGCCGGGTGGCCCGCGACTTCTGGCGGTCCTCCAGGTCCCGGATGGCACCGGCGGCCCCACGGACGGCCTTGGCCACCCCCTTGCCGGTCGAGCCTTCGCCGAAGGCACGCCGCAGCGCACCGCGCTCGGGCTCGTCGAGGTCCGCGGTGATCGCGGCGGCCTCCGCCTCCGCGGCCTTCACCAGCGTGGCGGCGGCCGACAGGGCCGGGCCGAGGCCGGTGAGCCGGGGCGGCACCGCCAGCACGTCGTCGCGCCGCGCCGCCGCCTCCGGATCCGTGGCGAGACGGCGGGCCCGGCCGATGTGCCCCTGCGCGGCCCGGGCGGCGGTGAGCGCCCGCTCCGGAGCCACCCCCTCGGCGGCTGAGCACGTCGGCGATCGCCTCGGCGGGCGGGGTGCGCAGCACGACCAGGCGGCACCGGGACCGGATCGTGGTCACCAGTTCCTCCGCCGACGGTGCGCACAGCAGCCACACCGTCCGCGGTGGTGGCTCCTCGATGGCCTTGAGCAGCGCGTTGGCGGCCTGTTCCGTGGCCCGGTCGGCGTCTTCGAACAGCACCACCTGCCACCGGCCGCCCGACGGGCGCCCCGGCCGCGCGCAGCACCAGGTTCCGGGTCTGCTTCACCCCGTAGGACAGCCCGTCCGGGCGGACCAGCAGCAGGTCGGCATGGGTCCCGGCGCGGACCTGATGGCAGGACGGGCAGTGCCCGCAGCCGCCATCCCGGCACAGCAGCGCCGCGGCGAACGCGCGCGCGGCCACGGACCGGCCACTGCCCGGCGGGCCGGTGAACAGCCAGGCGTGGGTCATCCCGGTATTGGGCTCACCGCGCAGGATCGCGCTGGCCGCGGCGGCGGCGCCGCGCAACTCCGCGACGACCGCGTCCTGGCCGACCAGATCACCGAAGACCCCCGCACCGGAGGCGCTCGTTGCCAGTCATTCGACGATCGCCGGGAAGCTCCCGGTGTTGTCCTCGGTCGCGGGCGGCACCGGATCTGGCAGCAGGTCGCGGATCCGTTCCTGGATCTGGCCGCTCAGTTCGGCCGGGGCCTGGGTCGCGTCCAGTACCAGGTAGCGCCCGGGGTTCGCCTGCGCCTGGGCGAGGAAGCCCTCCCTGACCCGCTCGTGGAAATCGGTCGGCTCGGCCTCGAGGCGGTCCGCGGAGACCGAGCGCCTGCCGAGGCCTTCGGCCGGCGGCAGGTCCAGCAGGATGGTCAGGTCGGGCTCCAGGCCGCCGGTGGCCCACTTGTTCAGCCCGGCCACCTCGCCGACCGGCTGGTTGCGCCCCCGCCCCTGATAGGCGATGGAAGAGTCGACATAACGATCGGTCACCACGACCGTGCCCCGGTCCAGCGCGGGGATGATCACCGACTCGACGTGCTCGGCGCGGTCCGCCGCGTACATCAGCGTCTCGGCGCGCGGGGACAGGCCGGTGTGCGCGGTGTCGAGCAGCAGGGCGCGCAGCCGCATTCCCATCTTCGTGGCGCCAGGTTCCTGGGTGGCGACCACGTCGTAGCCCTGCTCCCGCAGCCAGATGGCGAGCAGCCGGGCCTGGGTCGTCTTGCCGGCGCCCTCCCCGCCCTCGAACGCGATCAGGATGCCGCGGCGCGGCGCGGCCGGGGCGGCGGCGCTGCCGTTGGGGTGCCCCGGCACCGGCATGAACGGCTCACCGCGAAGGGCGGCGGCCACGTCGGCCCGCAACGGCACCCCCCGGCGGTCGTCCATCTGCTGGTAGGAGACCACGCCGAACCATATCGCGATGACCGCGGAAAGAAGCAGCACGAAGTTGTAGCCCACGGCGCCGTAGTCGATGTGCGCGATCCGCAGCGTGTTGCCGCCGGTGATGCCGTGCACGAGGGCGGTGACCCCGGCCGCGAGGAGCGGTGCGGCGGCGATGACCGCGAACAGGATGACCTGGATGCCGGACTGGAGGAACGCGAACGTCCGGCCCCTGGTGTCGTCGTCCACCTCGGTGCCGACGATCGTGTAGCCGGTGACGTAGGCGATGCCCGCGAACGCGCCAAGGATGATCACCAGCAGGACCACGACGGCCAGGCTCGGGATCAGCCCGATCAGAATCAGCGGCACGCCCGCGCCGACGATGCTCAGCCCGAACAGCCGTCGCCTGCTGAACCCCCGCAGGATGCGCAGGCCGAGGAACATTCCCGCGGCGAGGCCGATGAAGATCGCGGAGAAGACGGCGCCCCAGCCCGCGCTGCCGCCATGCAGGGTGTCCTTGACATAGGTGGGGCCCAGGCCCACCACCACCCCACCGGCCGCGAAGGCCCCGACCATCCCGATCACGATCCCGCGCACCACCGCGGTCTGGCCGATGAACTTCCAGCCCTCCCAGATGGCCTTGGCGACCGACGGCGCCGAGATATGCGCGCTGGCCTGGCGCTTGGGAATCTCCCTGAGCACGTAGATGGTCAGCGCGGACACGGCGAACGTGGCCGCGTTGAAGTACAGGGCCAGGTTCACCTGATCGACGGTGGCGAAATAGGGCGACATCGAGCCGAGCACCCGGCCGATCAGGGCAAGCAGGCCGAAGATGACCCCGGCCACCGGTGCGGTGCCGAACGTGGTGAACAAGCTGTACTGGTTGGCCTGCTCCAGCTTGTCCGGCGGCACCAGGTTCGGTATCGAGGCGTCCTTGGCCGGGGTCCAGAACAGCGAGGCGCAGGACGCCAGGAACTGGACGACATAGATCCAGGTGAGCTTGTTGACGATGCCCAGCGACAGGTTCACCGGGATGGACGCGTACAGCACACCACGGAACACGTCGCCGATGATCATGTTCATCCGGCGATCGAACCGGTCCGCGACCGCGCCCGCCAGCGGGCCGAGCAGCAGGGCGGGCAGCAGTCGCGTCAGCCAGACACCGCTGACGGCCGCGTCCTGGGCAGCGCCCCCGTTTCGCCAGGGTGAGGGCAAGCGTGGTGAGCGCGAGCAGGCTCAGCCAGTCCCCCAGGCTGGACAGCGACGTGGCGATCCACAGCCGCCGGAACGGCCTGATGGACAGCACGTTGACGCCTGCTGTCTCCCCGGGGAATCGGAAGGTCACGGCTGTAGGGTACCGATCGCGCCTGTGCCACGCGGCCTACCTGGGCCGGAATGCACCAGCTCACCACGATCTGGGCTGCGATGACGGCCTTCCGGGCGGCTGACCGGCGGCCCCGGGCGGCTAGCCGCGGCCGCGCGCGGCACCCGCGGGACGCCACCGGGGCGGCTGCGCGGCTAAGCCCGGGGGCGGGAACCGGGGCACGTCCGGGCGTCAACCGGCCGCGGTGGACGACGGCCGGCTCCGGGACGAACCGCCCGACCGCCGTGACCCCGAGGACCCGGGAGGTTTCCGCGATGACGTCCCGCCCGGCTTGCGCCGCGGCGCCGCGGGGGCCGCGGCCCGCCGCTCTGCCAGCAGCTCGATCGCCCGCTGGACCGTGATCGACTCCACTTCGTCGCCGCGGCGCAGCGAGGCGTTGGTCTCGCCGTCGGTC
Source organism: uncultured Actinomycetes bacterium (assembly GCA_963725125.1). Classification (GTDB taxonomy): domain Bacteria; phylum Actinomycetota; class Actinomycetes; order Streptosporangiales; family Streptosporangiaceae; genus DASXKD01. Next base: position 86,230 of record CAVRXW010000055.1, on the reverse strand, counting down.
ACGTACGGGCCGTACCGGCCCTCCTTGATCACGATCGGGCGGCTCGATGGCCGGATCCTCGCCGAGTTCGCGCAGCGGCGCGGCGCTCGCCCCCCGGCGGCCCCTGGCCTTGGGCTGGTCGAACAGTTCCTTGGCCTCGGCGAGCGACATGGTGAAAAGCTGCTCCTCGCTCTCCAGGGAGCGGCTGTCCGTGCCCTTCTTCACGTAGGGCCCGTACCTGCCGTTCTGCGCCGTGACCGGCTCACCGTCGAGCTCGCCGAGCGTGCGCGGCAAGGTGAGCAGGCGCACCGCGTCCTCGAGCGTCACCGTGTCCAGCGCCATCGACTTCAGCAGCGAGGACGTCCGCGGCTTGGCGGTCGCGCCTTCGGGCAGCACCTCGGTGACGTAGGGGCCGAACCGGCCGCTCTTGGCGACGATCTGATGGCCGGTGTCCGGGTCGGTGCCGAGCGAGACGTCGCTGTTCGGCTGGTCGAACAGCTCGGCGGCCCGCTCGGGGGTCAGCTCATCGGGCGCGATGTCGTCCGGCACGTTCACCCGCTGCCCGTCCCGCTCCAGGTACGGCCCGTACCGGCCGACGCGGACGACGATGTCGCTGCCGGCCAGCGGGAACGAGCTGACGTCCCGGGCGTCGATGTCGCCGAGGTCGCTGACGAGCTGCTTGAGGCCCTCCTCGCCGTCGCTGCCGAAGTAGAACTGGCGCAGCCAGGGCACCCGGGCCGCCTCACCGCGGGCGATCTCGTCGAGGCCCTCCTCCATCCGCGCGGTGAAGTCGTAGTCCACCAGGCGGGCGAAGTGCCGCTCCAGCAGGGTCACCACGGCGAAGGCCAGGAACGAGGGGACCAGCGCGGTGCCCTTCTTGAACACATAGCCCCGGTCGAGGATCGTGCCGAGGATCGAGGCGTACGTGGACGGGCGCCCGATCTCCCGGTCTTCGAGCTCCTTGACCAGGCTCGCCTCGGTGTACCGCGCCGGTGGCCTGGTCACATGACTGGCCGGGGTCAGCTCGCCGGTCAGCGGGTCGCGCTCGGCGAGCGGCGGCAGGCGGCGCTCCCGGTCGTCGCGCTCGCCGTCGTCCTCGACGTCCTCCACATAGGCCTTCAGGAACCCGTGGAACGAGATGATCTTGCCGGTCGCGGTGAACTCGGCCTCTTCGCCGTCGGTCGACGTGCCCGTGATCTTGACGCTCACCGACTCGCCGGTCGCGTCCTTCATCTGCGAGGCGACGGTGCGCTTCCAGATCAGCTCGTACAGCCGGAACTCGTCGCCGCTCAGCCCGGTCTGCGCCGGGGTGCTGGAACCGGTCCCCCGCGGGCCGGATCGCCTCGTGCGCCTCCTGGGCGTTCTTCACCTTGCTGGTGTAGACGCGGGGCTGCATCCGGCACGTACTCGGCCCCGTAGAGCTCCCTGGCCTGGGCGCGGGCCGCGGTGATCGCGGTCTGGGACAGCGTCACCGAGTCGGTCCGCATATAGGTGATGTGGCCGTTCTCGTACAGCCGCTGCGCCGTGGACATCGTGTACTTGGCGGAATAGCCGAGCTTGCGGGACGCCTCCTGCTGCAGCGTGGTGGTGCGGAACGGCGCGTACGGCGCCCGCCGGTAAGGCTTGCGCTCCACGCTGGAAACGGCGAACGCCGCGCCGTCCAGGCGCCGCGCCAGCGCACCGGCGCTGTCGCCATCCAGGATGAGCGGGCCGCCGCTGCGGCCGGTGCTTGCCTCCGGCACCGCACGCAGGGTGCCGTCCGGGGTGAAGTCCCGCCCCTGCGCGATCCTGCGGCCGTCCAGCGCCGACAACCGTGCGGGGAACGACGAGGGCTCATCGCTGGCCTGCGTAACGCCGCGATCTCCTGCCGGTGCGCCGGAGCGGTCAGCCGTTGCCGGGACCGTGGTGAAGACCGCCTCAAGGTCCCAGTACTCGGCCGGGCGGAAAGCAATGCGCTCCCGCTCCCTGGCGACCACGAGGCGGGTCGCGACCGACTGCACCCGGCCCGCGGACAGCCGTGGCATGACCTTCTTCCACAGCACCGGCGAGACCTCGTACCCGTACAGGCGGTCGAGCACCCGTCGGGTCTGGTACGCGTCCACCAGGCCACGGTCCAGCTCGCGCGGGTGCGCCACGGCTTCCGCGATCGCCTCCGGGGTGATCTCGTGGAAGACCATGCGGCGGTAGGGCACCCGGGGCTTGAGTTCCTCCAGCAGGTGCCAGGCGATCGCCTCGCCCTCGCGGTCCTCGTCCGTGGCGAGCAGGAGTTCGTCAGCGCCGGACAGTGCCTGCCTGAGCTTCGTTACCTGGGACTTCTTGTCCGCATGCACCACGTACAGGGCCTCGAAGTCGTGATCCACGTCGACGCCGAGCCGCGCCCACGGCTCCTTGCGGTACTTGACCGGGATCTCGGCGGCCTTGTCGGGCATGTCCCTGATGTGGCCGATGCTCGACTCCACCACGTAGTCCCGGCCCAGGTAGCCCGCGATCGTGCGCGCCTTGGCCGGGGACTCGACGATCACCAGGCGATGGCCGCGACCTTGCCGCCCGGCAGCATCCTGCCCGGCTGTACGTCCGCCGTCCCCCGCCCTTGGCAGCGGCTGGAGTCTTAGCTGGCACGCCCCTCACCTTCTAGCCCGGGTACCCTTACCCAGCGTGTGTCATGCTGGACCAAATTCCAGGGTCCCTGCATCCGTGTTTCCAACTCCCATGCCCCCACCTGTGTTCCCGGCGGGATCTGATACCTCCCCCCGGAGGTCCCCGGACTTGTACCGGGTTCCCGCCAGTCACAGAGCATGCCGTGCCCCCGGTGTGCCCTAAGGACACCAATGCCCGAGTACTCCTACCGAGTGATCTACCTTCCCCGTGGAGCGTCGCGGGACGCCGTCCGGCGCATCCTTACGGACCACGCCGAACATGGGGACTGGGAACTCACCCGGCTACTGCGGTACGCGGACGGGAGCAGGAAAGCCACCCTGCGGCGCCAGATCATACGCGCAGTTCGCACCCGGTGATGTACACGTCCGGCGAAATCGCCGAAACGTTCCGTAGCCCGGTTGCCGCCCAGCCCCCCGGCCGGGCCCTCAGCAGCGGTCCAGGAAGTCGTCAAGCACGCGCACGCCGAACCTGAGCGCGTCGACCGGCACGCGCTCGTCCACGCCATGGAACATACCGAAGAAGTCCAGGTCAGCGGGCAGGCGCAGGGGCGCGAACCCGAAGCAGCGGATGCCGAGCCGGCTGAACGACTTCGCATCCGTCCCGCCGGACAGGCAGTACGGAACGACCTTGGCCGACGGGTCGGCCCGGCAGGAGCGCCGCGGTCATGGCCTCGCACAACGGGCCATCGAAGTCTGTCTCGACCGCGATGTCATGGTGGATGAACTCGCGCTGCACGCCGGGCCCGAGCAGGCCGTCGATCTCGGCCAGCAGCTCGTCGCCGTATCCGGGCACGAACCGGCAGTCCACCTCGGCCGTCGCCACGCCGGGAATGACGTTCACCTTGTAACCCGCGTCCAGCCTGGTGGGATTCGAGGTGTTGGACACCGTCGCGCCGATCATCCGGGCCAGCGGGCCGAGCTTCTCCAGCACCTGCCGCGCATCCGCGCCCGCGCCAATCCCGAGCGCCTCGGCGGCGGCCTCGAGGAATGCCTGCGCCGCCGGGGTCAGCCGGAGCGGCCACTCGTGCCGGCCGATCCTGGCGACCGTCTCGGCCAGTTCGGTGACCACGTTGCGCGGACGCCTTCATGGAGCCGTGCCCGGCCGGGCCGCGCAGGGTCAGCCGCAGCCAGGCCATCCCCTTCTCCGCGGTCTGCAGCAGGTACAGCCGCTGGCCGCCAAGCGTGGCGCTGAACCCGCCGACCTCGCCGATCGCCTCGGTGACGCCCTCGAACAGGTCCCGGTGGTTCTCCGCCAGGTAGCCGGCGCCCCAGACGCCGCCCGCCTCCTCGTCGGCCAGGAAGGTCAGCACCACGTCGCGGGGCGGCCGCCGCCCCTCGCGCAGCCGCTGGCGGATCACCGCCAGGATCATGGCGTCCATGTCCTTCATGTCGACGGCGCCGCGCCCCCAGACCTCGCCATCCTTGATCTCCCCGGAGAACGGGTGCACCTGCCAGTCGGCGGGGTCGGCGGGCACGACGTCGAGGTGACCGTGGATGAGCAGGGCCGGGCGGGAGGGGTCGGTCCCCTCGACCCGGGCGGCGACGCTGGCCCGGCCGGGATGGGACTCGTAGATCTTGGCGTCCAGCCCCACCTCTGCGAGCAGCGCGGCAACATGTTCTGCTGCGTTACGCTCCCCTGGGCCTGAGTGGTCGCCACGGTTACTCGTGTCGATCCTGATCAGGTCACTGCAGAGGGTTGCGACTTCGTCTTCGGCCATGATGGTCGCTGGGTTCTCGGTCACCCGCCCATCGTCGCAGGCGCCGCCGGGCCGTGGCACCCTGGCCTGGTGCGACCGGGCGCCCGTGCCGTGCAGGCCGGGGGCTAGCGCCTCGCCGGATGCAGGAGGATTTGCTATCGTGATGCGGCCGACACGGGAACTGCCGTGCTCCGGCCCTCGTCCGGGTGGCGGAATTGGCAGACGCGCTAGCTTGAGGTGCTAGTGCCCGTCAAGGGCATGGGGGTTCAAGTCCCCCCTCGGACACAGTAAAACCCCATAACCGGCCTTTTCCGGGCACGATGGGACGTCACCCGGGCGCAGGCTTGCGCCTGTGCCGGGCGACCGGCGGTTTTCTCCTCCTCCTTCCGGCGCGGGGCTCTCTGAGCCCGGGGTTAGCTTGCTTTCCTGATAATGGTCTTTGCGGCTTCGCAGGTTCCTGCCTGCAGGGTTCCTGCGGCCGGGTCGTAGGTGAGGGTGATCCCGCGGTCGTGCAGGTACCGGATCACATCCTCGGCGCCGGCCTGAGGCCGGGCGTCGGCTCCGCGGCGCATGCGCCGCCGGTGCCGAGTGGCGGCCTCGGCGCCTATCAGGAGGAGGTGCAGGGCGGGGAGGTGCGGCAGGATGCGGTCCTCGCGGATGTAGGCGTTCTTCGCCCGGCACGGGTCGGGTCTGGTAGCGCTGGTGTGACCGTGGCGGCACCGGTAGGCGGCTTTCCCGTTGGACCAGGCTGATTCCATCCGCCGCTCGCAGGTCCCGCAGACGAGCAGCGCGGCCATCGCGGTCCGGACCCGGATGCTGGTCCGGGTGATCTCCCGCTTGGACGACAGCCCCAGCACCGTCATCGCCTGCTCGTCATGCTCCGAGCCGTAATCGACCCGGCCGCCCGCCTCCGGCATCCACAGCTGCACCCCGTAATGCTCAAACAAAGGGGCCATCGCCGCGTACTGGCTGCCGTAGAAGGCCCGCTCGTACTCGCCGATCACGATCGCGTCCCAGCCCCGGCCCGGATCCGCCAGGGCAGCGGCCAGGGCGGCGGCCTGCGGGCGCCGCGCCCACGCCGCCGTCCGGCTCTGCCCGACGTCGAAGAACTCCGCCACGATTACCCCATGCCCGCGGGCCAGCGCCCCGGCCTGCTCCCGCTGCCGCGCCCGCGACGTCACCGGATCCTGCCAGTCCTCCGTCGACACCCGGCCGTAAAACACGAACCGCAACCCGCCGCGCACCGGTCCCCTGTTCTCCGGGCGGCCTGACCGCGCCGCCCACGCCACCAGCCCGTCCCCGCCATCAGCCAGAGCAGCTTCACGGTTCCCCTCCAGCGCTGCCGTCATGGCGGCCACCTCCCGCCATCAACCCCACAGCATCCACCTGGTACCGGGCACCCCAGATACTCTGAATCTCCTCAGACCCACCCCCGCTCGCCAGCGAACCGTCACCACCCGGGACAAGAACCAGCACGCCAGCCGCCACCCAGCCAAGCCGCTCCACGTGCCCCCAGGAACGAGGCGACCGCGCTCAGCCAGCCAGCACGACAGCCACCACTGACAGCGACCAGCAGCGAGCGACGGCACCATCGCTCAAAACTCACGCATCCTCCCTGCCGACTATGGATGCCTACTGAAACGATAGGCATATGTGAGCCCGTGCGCGCAGACGGTCCATTCGGGCGAGCGGGCCAGCCGGTGGGCTCGCAGGGCCTTGTCCCCCGTCGCGCAACGCATAGACCACGCACGTGAGCAGCTTGCGGGCCAGCCGGTGGGCTCGCAGGGCCTTGTCCCCCGTCGCGCAACGCATAGACCACGCACGTGAGCAGCTTGCGGGCCAGCCACGTTGGCGATGTTGCGCACCTGGGAGCCGCGGCGGGCGGTGATCGCTCCTTGACCTCGCGGATGCCGGTTCTGGCGGGGGTGCGCTGCCCCACCTCGATGAGTGCCTAGCTGTGGCGCAGCAGCCGCGAGACCTGCTAGGTGATGCGGCCCCGGATGACCTTGGTATCTGACTCGCGGTGCCGCGGCGTCAGCCCGGCCTGCGAGCACAGCCGGGGCGGCTGGCGGAACCGGGGGATGTCACCGATCTCGGCGACGATGACGCGCCGGGCACCCGGCCGCCGATGCCTGGACCGCGGGTAGCCGTCGTGGCCGGACAGCAGCTCAGCGGCCACCCAGGCAGGCTCCGCCTGATACCGCCGACGTTCCTGGTTCCGCGTGGCGTTTCCGCGCTGGCAGGCGCATCCTCCGTTCGTAGGCCACGTCCTGGAGGTTGCCATGGCGTCCCGGCTCAATCGTGCCGTGCCGGTCACGATTAATGACGTGCTCGACGGGCACGGACGCTCGACTTAGAGTGCCTGGACCGTCTCTACCTTCACGGTTACCTGGTCTTCGACCTGGCGGTGGACCGGACCCGCTCACGCCTGGACGTGCCCGCGCTGCGGACCATCTTCGGCGCCTATGCGCGTCCGCACCGCTGACCTGGGCAGCAGCTTCTACGACACCGGTGTCCAGGATTAACCCCATGCTTCCAGGCCGTTGTTAGCACGGCGTTAGCAATGTCGGCGGGGCGTCCAAGGGCACGCGGGTGCACGCATGACTCACACGCAATTCCCGCGATGTCCTAAGCTCCGTGGCCCATGATGGTGCCCCGCAACTATCCGCTCAAGTCAAGAGGCTGACGGAATGAACGAGACCTCCCGCGGCCGTCGCGGCGGGAGTCGCCAAGTGTTGATCCTGGCCACCGCAGTAGCGGGGATCGTCTTGCTGGCAGCGTGCGGCGGCGGTAGCAGTGGCTCGTCTGGCACACAGGCGAGCACGCACGTCTACTGGGCCAACAACAACACGATTGGGCGCGCCAACCTCAACGGCACTGGAGTCAGCCCACGCTTCACCAGCGTCCGCCGTGCGCGCATGGTGGCGGTCACCTCCCGCTACATCTACTGGGCTTCCGACAATGACACGATCGGGCGCGCCAACCTCAACGGCACCGGGGTCGACCAGCGCTTCATCACCGGCGCGAGCGGCCCGGTCGGAGTGGCGGTCAACTCCAAGTACGTGTATTGGGCCAACAACGCAACGGGCACTATCGGGCGCGCCAACCTCAACGGCACCGGGGTCGGCCAGCGCTTCATCACCGGCGCCGACGTCCCAGACGGGGTGGCGGTCAACTCCAAGTACGTGTACTGGGCCAACAACCACACGATCGGGCGCGCCAACCTCAACGGCACCGGGGTCAACCAGCGCTTCATCACCGGCGCGAGCGGCCCGTCGGGGCTGGCGGTCAGCTCTCACTACATCTACTGGGCCAACGAGTACACCAACACAATCGGGCGCGCCAACCTCGATGGTACTGGTGCTCACCAGCGCTTCACCGTCGGCGCCGACAGCCCGGACGCGCTGGCGATCGGCTCCACGCACGTCTACTGGGCCAACTTCGGCAGTGGCACGATCGGGCGTGCCAACCTCAACGCCACGGGCGTCACCCAGCGCTTCCTCATCACCCATGGCCACCCGGGCGGGGTCGCGGTCGCCTCCGGCCGGTAACGGATCAAGCTGTTCGATCACACCGCGTTCGTGTCCCGCTGTGGGCCCGCACGGACCAGGCGGCCTACGCATGCTCGTCTTCACTACGGCAGGCCTGCGAGCACTGCCCGCATCCCAATGCTACGAACTGTGGCTGATCGAACCCGGCTTGGACCGGCCCGCCGGCCTGCTCCCCATGCTCAGCCACGGCACGGCCGGGCCGGTGATCGCATCTGGCCTGCGGTCCCGGGAGCAGCTGGGCTTGACCGTGGAACCCGCCAGCGGAACCCGGCACCCGACCTCAGCAATGATCATGGTGCTCACGCTCTAGACATCCGCCCGACCGCGGATCCTCAGCCACGTCCACCGGCCAGAAGACTGAGTCCCGGCGTCACGAGGGCTTGCCCTGCGGCTCGGGTGTTCCGACTCGCCGGGTGGGTTCATGGATGCCGTTCGAGGGATGACGGCTGCGCCGGTGAGAGACGGACGGAGTGCGGCGGTGTTGGCGAGAGCAGCCATGCCCGCTACCTGGATCTGGTCACTGTGGTGTCGCGGCCGCTGCCGCCGGTGCCGGTGGCCGCTCTGGGCCCTCCGGTGCTTGTCCCGCTGGGCATGCTGGTGCGCCGCGCCCGGGTGATGCTGCTGGGCAGCGCCGGGGCGCACCTGAGCATGTTCGGGGCGATCAAAGCGGCTGCGGCTGCCCTGGAAGCGCGCCGGAGTTCAACATTCGCCGCGGGTGGCAATACGGCCGCTTTGTGGCTCCGAATAGAGGTTGTGCGGATTGAGCAAGCACGTTACGGCGACCGCGGCCTGGTTGCCGGTCTGTCTGCCGTTGCGGTCGCCGTCGGCGCCAGCTTCGCGCGAGTGTCACCCCCTTGTTCGATGCGATCTGACGATGCGAGGTGCTGGGCATGAACCTGAGGAGGGCGGGGCGGCTCGTTATGGTGCTGGGCGCGGTGTGCGGAGCCGGGCTGGGCACTACCGGGGCCGTGGCTGCGTCCCGGACAGTGGCGTGGGGGACGACAAGCAGCGCTCCGGCGGGTGCCCGGGCTGAGCTGTTCGGTGTCGCGTCGCCGTCGGCGGCCGATGTGCTGGCGGTCGGCGGGTACAACCCGGGCCAGCCCCCGACCGCGGTGCTGACCAGGCCGTACGCGGAGCGCTGGAACGGCACCGGGTGGACCGCGACGAGCGTGCCGCTGGGGCTGGTGTATCCGCAGTCCGTGCAGGCCGCCCAGCTGAACGGCGTCGCCGACATCGCCCCGGGCGATGGCTGGGCGGTGGGCTCTGTCTCCGATACCTCGTCGCTGGCCAGCCAGACCCTGGCCTACCACTGGGATGGGACGGCCTGGCAGCGCACCCCTACCCCCGACCCGGGTGGCCCGGCGCTGGGCAATCAGCTGGACGCGGTCGCGGCCCGGGCCGCCGGTGACGTGTGGGCCGTCGGCGGTGACAACTTCCCGGCGGTGTCGCTGGTGCTGCACTGGGATGGCAGCACCTGGGCGCAGGTGAGCGTTCCCGATATCGGCCCACTCGATGCTGTCTCGCTGGCGCCGGGCCACCTCTGGGTTGCCGCCGGTGGCAAGGTGGAACAATTTGACGGGACCGCTTGGACCCCGCTGCCGGCCCCGCCGGTCCCGGCGCAGTCCTCGGTGTCCATCACCGGCCTGGCCGATACCGCCAGCGGCCTATGGGCGGTGGGCGATCTGGACTCTTCGTGTGGCGAGGGAGGGACCTGCACCGCCTCCTACGCGGCGCTGTGGAACGGCACGGCATGGACCGTGATACCGGCCGGCAGCGGCGGCGGGATCTCCGGCGTGGCCGCCGCGGGATCGAAGGTGCTGGCCAGCTCGGGGACCGGCGTCTGGCGGCTCAGCCGCACCGGCGCCTCCCCCCAGGTCACCCCGGCGCTGAACCCACCGCAGCTGGCCGCCATCGCTGCTGACCCGGCCGGGAACCCCTGGGCGGCCGGCTGGATGGCCACTGCGGGAAAGACCAAGCCGGCCATCATCAACGCGCCCGGCATCGGCCAAGGCGGCATCATCGTGACCACCGGCGTATCGGCGGCCACGGTCACCTGGACCGGCCCGGCCAACGGCACCGGCGGCACCGATCCGAGCGGCCGGTTCGCGACCGGCGGGCTGCCCGATGGCACCTACACCATCACCGCCAGCCTCCCTGGCTGCCAGCCCGGCATCGCCACCGCCGTCATCACCGCCGGAGTCGCCACCACCGTCCACGCCCACCCCACCTGCCCACCCTGACCCCAAACCGTCACCAGCGGCAGTTCCGGCCGCGGATCTCCCCGGCATGCCCAGGGTGCGCCGGCTGGCAGCGGCGGGCTCTACGATCCGGGCATGGCCTATGACGAGCTTTTGGCCGGCCGGGTCCGCGGCTGCCTTCAAGGGACCGCCGGGGTCAGCGAGAAGAAGATGTTCGGCGGCTTGGCCTTCATGACTGGTGGCCACCTGACCGTGGGTGTCTATGGTGACGGGCTCATCGCACGGATCGGCGCGCGGGACATGGACGCAGCGGTTGCCCAGCCGGGCGTGCGGCCTTTCGACATGACGGGCCGCCCGATGGAGCTATTGTCAAGACCTGTGGATCAAGATCGTTTAGGCTGCTTTGGCTTGCGTCTCCTCGCTGGGCCGTTCGACGAGCTTGCCGTTGGTGAACGTGGCCCCGGCGCGGACCAGGGCGACGAGATGAGGCGCGTTCACGCAGCGCCAGCGGTCTTGGGCTGACTCGATCAGCTTGAACGCCATCGCCAGGCCCGCCGCCCGCGAGCCGGGGCCCTTGGTGACCTTGGTCCGGTGCCTGACCGTCGCGAAGGTCGACTCGATCGGGTTGGTGGTCCGCAGGTGGACCCAGTGCTCGGCGGGGTAGTCGTAGAACGCGAGCAGCTCGGCCATGTCGCCGGTGATCTTCGCGGCTGCTTTGGGGAACTTCGCCCCGTAGGCGGCGTCGAAGGAGTTGACGGCGGCGAGGGCACACCGCTTGTCCTCAGCGCCCCAGATCTCGGCCAGGGCCTTCTTCGCGCCCGGGTGCGCGGATCTGGGCAGCGCGGCCAGGACGTTCGCGGTTTTGTGGAACCAGCAGCGGCCCTCCCTGGTCTGGGGGAAGACCTCCCGCAGGCCGTTCCAGAACCCCAGGGCGCCGTCGCCGACGGCCAGCACCGGGGCGCGCATGCCGCGCCGCGCGCAGTCGCGCAGCAGGTCCGCCCACGACTCAGCGGACTCGCGGTAGCCGTCGGCCAGGGCGATGAGTTCCTTGCGCCCGTCGGCGCGCACGCCGATCATCACCAGCAGGCACAGCTTGTGCTCTTCCAGCCGGATGTTCACATGAATGCCATCAGCCCACAGGTAGACGTAGTCCACCCCGGACAGGTCCCGTTCCGCGAAGGCGCGCTGCTCGGCTTTCCACGTCTCGGCGAGCCGGGTGATCACCGGCGCCGACAGGCCCGCGGAAGAACCCAGGAACTGGCCCAGGGCGGGCACGAAGTCCCCGGTGGACAGGCCATGCAAGTAGAGCAGCGGCAGCACCTCGGTGATCTTCGGGGTCTTCCGCGCCCACGGCGGCAAGATCGCCGAACAGAACCGCCTCCGCTCACCCGTCACCGGGTCGGCGCGCTTGTCATTGACCCGCGGCACCGTCACCTCCACCGCGCCCGCGCTGGTCAGCACCTCCCGGCTCTGGTGATAGCCGTTCCGCACCACCAGGCGGCGGCCGTCCTCATCCCGCTCGGAAGCGAACGCCGCGACATACGCGTCCACCTCCGCGCGCAGCGCCTCAGCGAGCATCCGCCGCGCGCCCTCCCGCACAATCTCATCAATCAGCGACGGCGAGCCAGCCTCGCCGCCCTCGTGGCCTGAACCCACGCCAGGGACTACCGTGAGCATCGGGTGCTACCTTCCCGGCCGGCGCGCCAACGCCGGACCATGCTTGAGACTCGACTCGGACACCGGGAAGGTACACCCCTACCCCGGCCGATCCACAGGTCTCAAGCATTGCTCCGCCCGATGCGCGGAATCATCGTGGTAACCAATGACTTGCTCGACGACACAGCGCTGGCCCGCTGGATCAGCCAGGCCCTGGGCTACGTCAGCCGGCCTGCCGCCGAAATAGCCCGCGAACCCGCAGTCCTGGGCGCCGCCGCCCAGACCATCCTGCGTCCCAGGGCGGCATGCGATTCGCTTCTTCCGCCGCTGATGCCTGCCTGCCTCAGCCGGGGTGGCGGCGACTGCGAGTCTTGAGGCGGAAGATGACCAGGCCACTGGCGGCGAAGGCGGCGGCCCAGGCCAGGCCGAGAGCCAGGTGGCCCCACAGGGCCACATGCCCGAACGCTCCGCCGCAATAGACGGACGTCACGTTTCCTCGCTGATCTGCACTGAGGCCAGCGAGCCGTCGGCGTTGTGGCTTCGCCCACACTCTCCTGGACTGGCGCATGCCGGGTTCTGACGGCGGTCGCTGGCGGGATCGCGCCGGGCCAGCCGCCGGCGTGCGCGGCCGCCCGGAGGTCTGCTCCGGATGGCTGCAGCCGGGGCCGTGGTCCGGGCACGGCGGCAACGTCACGGGATTAGTTAGACAGGGCGCATGCCCTGCCGTCGTCCGGCATCACTGAGCCAGCCACGGGCGCTGGTCGCCGTCGTCGGGATGCAGTGCCTGCCCGGCCGGCCGCGCATCTGCGGGATGCCCGCCTGGCTGGCTGCCCGGTTCCCTGCGCGGGTCTGACGGCTCTGGATTGCGTGCTGCGGGAGCGAGCAGGCTGACGCGGTCGCCCGGGGCGAGGATGATGCCGGCGTCGGCGTCGCGGAGGGTGCTGTGATTCAGGACCGAGACCGCGATGCCTCCGGGCGGCCAGGTGATGTTGCCGAGCGCCAGGCCGGCGGCGGGCGAGCCGTCCGGGATGGCGATCTCAAGCAACTGGTAGCTATCTAGCGGGGCCGGTGCCTCGTGGAGATCATCCTGCGGGTGGGGAAGGACCGGTTCGGCGGCGGGCTGTGCGCCGCCGGCCTGGGCGGCGCGGACGTAGCGGGCCACGGCCTGCAGCACGTTGTTGCTGGTGAGCCAGCCCTGCAAGTAGTGGCCGTCGTCGGAGATGACCGGCAGGCCGTCGCGGCCGTAGCGCTCGAGCTGGCGCAGGGCCTGGGTGAGGGACTCGGTGGCGAACAGCACCTGCGGGGACAGCTGACGGGTGACCGGGCCCGGCAGCGCCGCATGGCCAGCGGCCTGCTGGCCGGAGGGTCCGGGTGCGGTGGGCAGCGGCGGCTGGAAGACGCGCATCGCGTCCGCGGCGGTGAGGTCCTCGAATGGGTCAGCGGAGGGGGTGCGGTCGATGTCGGTGCCGCGGCGCAGCAGCTTGGTGGTGTAGATGGTGCCGTAGCTCAGTCCGCGGGAGGTGGCGGTGGCGATGGCGACGGCGAGCATGACCGGCAGGGTGAGGGTGAAGTCGCCGGTCATCTCTACGACGCTGGCCACCGAGGTCAGCGGCGCGCGGGCGGCGGCGGCGAACACCGCGCCCATGGCGACGACGGCGTACAGGGCGGGCTGCCCGGCGGCGGGGCCGAGCAGGTGGTGGGCGATCTCGCCGAAGGCCATGCCGGAGGTGGCGCCGATGAACAGCGACGGCGCGAACACCCCGCCCGATCCGCCGATGCCGATGGTCAGGCTGCACGCGACGATTTTCCCGGCCGCGAGGATGACCAGGAACCACAGGGCGTAGCTGCCGCCGACGGCCTTGTACAGGACTGGGTAGCCGACCCCGTACATCTGCGGGAGGGCCAGTAGCAGCAGCCCGAGCAAGATGCCGCCGGCCGCGGGCCGGGCCCACTCCGGCCGGTTGCCCCAGACCCGGTCGCACAGGTCCTCGGTGGCGTACAGGACCTTGGCGAACCCCAGCCCGATCAGGGCCGCGGCCACGGCGAGGCCCGCTATCAGCAGGTAGCTGGTCAGGTGATGAAGCGCGATCCCAGACGGCAGCCCGGACAGGAACGGGGCGTCGCCGAGGAACTGGCGGCTGACCAGGTCGGCGACCATCGCCGACAGCATGACGGTGAAGACCGCCTCGACGGAGAACGCCCGCAGGATGATCTCGACGCCGAAGAACACGCCGGTGATCGGCGCGTTGAAGGTGGCGGCGATCCCGCCGGCGGCGCCGCAGGCGACCAGGATCCGCAGCCGGCTCTCCGGCATCTTCACCCACTGGCCCAGGCTGGAGGCCAGCGCGGAGCCGATCTGCACGATCGGGCCCTCCCGGCCGACCGACCCGCCTGCCCCGATGCAGATGGCGGAGGCGACCGACTTCACGGCGGCCACCTGGGGCCGGATCCGGCCGCCTTCACCGGCGACGGCGATCATCACCTCCGGCACGCCGTGGCCGCGGGCCTCACGGGCATAGCGGTAGATCAGCGGCCCGTAGATCAGCCCGCCGAGCACCGGGATCACCACGAAGAATCCCAGCCCCAGCCATGGCAGGTGAGTGCTGGGGACGCGGCCCTGCTGGCCGAACAGGACATGCCCGGTCGCCACCCAGGTGAAGAAGTAGATCAGATACCGGAACGCCACCGCGCCCAGCCCGGACCCGGCACCGGCCATCACGGCGATGGCCAGCAGCCCGCCCCGCGAGCCGCGGAGCCAGCCGCCCGCCCGCCCGGTCCACCGAACCGGCCGCGGAGGGGCTGCCGGGATGCTGCCGGTCATGACCGTCCCTTCACGTCAGCCGGCCCCGCAGGCTGGGCGCCGGCGGGACCTGCGGGCCACAGGCTGTCGGGGATCTCCCCGGCGGCCCGGGCGAATGCCCGCAGCGCATAGGCGACCGCGGGCTGCTGCCGGGCCGGGAGCTTGCCCAAGATGCCGGCGATCAACTCCCGGCGGCGCGCGGTCGCCTGGCCGACAACCGAACGCCCGGCCGCGGTGATGGAGACCTGCACGGCCCGGCGGTCCCCCCGGGCCCGCTGCCTGCGGATCAGCCCCTTGCGCACCAGCCTGTCGCACATCCGCCCGGCCGTCGAGGGCGTCACCGCCAGCGCCGCAGCCAGGCCCGCCATCCGCTGCGGACCGCGAGACGCCAGCACCACCAGCGCCCGGTACTGAGCGATCGTGGTGTCCTCCGCCGCTGCGCCCAGCGACATCGTCGCCACCGCGACCAGTGCCCGGCTCGCAGACAGCACCGCATCCACCGCGGCCTCGTCCACCAGGCGCTCCGCCATGCTCAGCCCTCTTTTAATTGCATACTGCAACTATCGCAGAGTAACTCTATCAGCCACTACAATTCGGGCCCGGCCAGGCGGACCACATCAGACAGCGGCCGAGAACTCCCAGCGCCACAGCCTGGGCGCGTGGGCCCGCACGCCGGGCGGAACGATGGCTGCCGCAACGACAGCACTGGCCCTGGTGAACATGGCCCGGGCCGCGTCGTAGGCCAGTGCCCGGAACGGCCGCCGCAGCGTCCACCACAGCGGCTGATCCCGGCCGGGCGGCACCAGCCCGGCCATCTGCGCCTGATACAACCGCAGCCACACGAACGCATCTGGTGACGCGGGCAGCTGCTGCAGCGCCCGTGTCCCCTTGCGGATCACCGTGATCAGCTGCTGCCCCGGATCAGCATCGGCGGCCGTCGCGCCCAGCAGCTCCGACGCCCGGGCACCCGTCGACACCCAGAACGCCACCAGCGCCCGGCCCCGGTGCGACCCCAGCCCCGCGAACAGCTGCCCGAACTTTTCCTCCGGGATCTGCCGCGGCACCCGCCGGGGCCATCTTCGGCCGGTACCGGCCAGCGCGCTCAGCAGTGAACGGCCGCATCGGGTTGTGGTGCGCGTTCGCCCGGCCCCGCCGTCCCCGCGCCAGCGGGAACGGGTTAACCATCGGCCCGGTGCCGGCTTCCAGGTGGAAGCCGTAAAACCCGCGCAGCACGCTCTCGCAATGCACCACCGTCGCTGCCGCATAACCGCGGCCTGGCGACCGCTTGCCGGTCACCGGGTTCGGCGTTCCCGGCGTCACTGCCCTCCCGGTCCCGGGCGCCCCGCCATCGGGATACCGCCAATGCCGCCGCGGGGGCTTGTCAGCCCGCCCGATCCAGCAGCAGAAGTCCCGCGCCTCAACGCTAAAGATCTTTAATGTCTGAGGTTACAAGAGCTGGTTGAGCCGAGGCAGGATAGTTGTCACATAGGCGGGCTTCCTGTCACCACGGTGCAGCGACTGGCTGGGCCTCTCTCGTTCTCGTGCGGCCACCCGTAGCTTCCAGCGAACAAACAACGCTAAGAATCCAGGCATTGATCTTGCCCCGCCCGGCCCGTAGCCTGCCGTCCGTTCGGTACGGTCGCCGGTCGGGTGAGTAAGGCGGCCAGCCACGCGGGCAGGTCGCGGATCGCTGTGTCGCGGAGCAGGACGTACGGCCGGCCGGCGACGACGGAGCCGACGAGGTAGCCGCCGCTGCGGCAGCCGGGCCCGGGCGGGCTTGGCCGCCGGAAGGTGCTGCCGATCGGATGGCCGCCGGCGCGGAAGTGCAGGTGCTGTCCGCCGTTCGCGGTGACCACGGTCAGGGTGTCCGGCCAGCCGTCGCTGTCCGGCTCGCCGGCGTGCTGCTGGCGCAGCGTGTGGATTGGCTGTGCTCGCGCTTCGCTGAAGCGCAGCGTTGCCGAAGTCAGCGTGCGGGGGGCCGCTGCGTGGCTCCGCGGCGCATGCCGTCGAGGAGGACGGCGAGGATGCGCTGGTTGTGTTCGGGCGCTCGCCCGGGTACGGGCTGGGACAGTTGGGTGATGGCGTGCAGGAGATCCTCGGCGCTGATGTCGTCGCGAACCGCGCCGTCGGCCACTGCGGCGTCGAGCAGTGCCGCAAGGGCGGGGCCGAGCCGCTGCAGGAAGTAGCCGGGCAGCCCCGAGAATGCCGGATCGCCCGAGTGCAGCGCTGAGGCGAGTCCGCGTTTGGTCGCGAGCAGTTCGGTGAACCGGCGGATCCACATGGTGAGTGCTTCCGCCGGCTCGTGCCCGGCACTCAGTGCCGGGCCCGCGTCTGCGACGGCGTCGATCCCACTTTCCACGACGGTTTTGACCAGGTCAGAGCGCTGCGGGAAGTGCCGGTACAGTGTGCCGACTCCCACGCCGGCCAGGTCGGTGATCTCCTTCGCCGGTGCGTCCACGCCGGAGATGGCGAAGACGGTCCTCGCGGCCTCGGTCAACGCGTCGGCGTTGCGCCGCGCGTCGGCGCGGCGCCGCGCGGCGCCGGTTCGCCGGCGCCCGGCTTCGCCGAGCCGGGCGACGAGACTCCGGCCCGTGTCCTGTTCTGAGACACCACATCGCCTCCGCTTACATAACCGGAAAAGCCTTCCGTATACTTCTGGAAAGAGTTTCCACTTATCGCAGGGTAGGGCATCCACCCGGCGCCGACCATCACAGGGAGAGATTCGATGCAGTACCGCACCCTCGGCCGGACCGGCATCCAGGTCAGCCCCTACGCTCTGGGCGCCCTGATGTTCGCCACCTCCATGGGCAATGCCCCCGCGGGCTCGGCCCGCATCATCCACAAGGCGCTGGACGCCGGCATCAACTTCGTCGACACCGCCGACGCCTACGGCGACTCCGAGGACGATCGTCGGCAAGGCCCTGGAAGGACGCCGCGACGACGTCGTGCTCGCCACCAAGTTCAGCCGTCCGGCCGGGCAGGGCCCCAACCACCAGGGTGCCTCACGGCGCTGGATCGTCACCGCCGTGGAAAACTCACTGCGCCGCCTGCGGACCGACCACATCGATCTCTACCAGCTTCACCGCCCCGATCCCCGCACCGACATCGAGGAGACCCTCTCCGCGCTGACCGACCTGATCCGCAGCGGCAAGGTCCGCGCGATCGGCGCGTCGCAGACCCCCGCCGCCGACATCGTCGAGGCCCAGTGGGCCGCCGAGCGGCGCGGCCTCGCACGATTCCACACCGAGCAGCCGGCCTACTCCATCCTCAACCGCGGCATCGAGCGCGAGGTCCTGCCCGCCACCCAGCGCTTCGGCATGGGCGCCGTGG
The DNA here is from genome assembly GCA_963725125.1 of uncultured Actinomycetes bacterium. Taxonomy (GTDB): domain Bacteria; phylum Actinomycetota; class Actinomycetes; order Streptosporangiales; family Streptosporangiaceae; genus DASXKD01. The sequence goes on along the minus strand of CAVRXW010000055.1, from coordinate 68,362 downwards.
TCTGGGGCCCGCTCGGCCAGGGACTGCTCACCGGCCGCGTGCGCAAGAACCAGCACAACGACCTGCGACGCGCCGGTCTGGTCCACCACCTCACCGACGAACGCCGCCTCGACGTCGTCGAACAACTCGTCCCGCTCGCCGAGGAGGCCGGGCTGCCGATGACCCACCTCGCGATGGCGTTCACCATCGCCCACCCCGGCGTCACCAGCGCACTGATCGGCGTCCGCACCATGGACCACCTCGACGGCCTGCTCACCGGCCTGGACGTCACCCTCACCGACGACATCCTCGACCGCATCGACGAGATCGTCCCTCCCGGCACCGACGTCGGCACCCTCGACCAGGCCTACCAGCCCCCGGCCCTGGCAAACCCGCGGCTGCGCCGCCGCCTCCCGGCCGCACGCGCCGCAGCCTGACCACAGATCCCGCGCATCAACACCAGAAAGGTTCCGCCACCAGCGACATCACCATCGATGCGCGATCGACGGCCACGCCTGCTGACCGAGCAACTCGGCCCGGCTGCGGGGGGCGGCGGAGCTACTACTGGCGGCCCCCTCGTGCGGGGGGTGTGCGTGCCGCTGGTGCGGCCGGGCCAGAGCGTGTATGAGGGGCACCCGCGGATGGGGGACGGCGCTGGCCGGGTCTAGGATGTGCTGGCGCTGACCGATCCGCAGGTGGTGTGGGTGCCGGCGCTGGGCCCAGGTCTTCACTGGCTCCCCCCGGCGGCCCCGCGCTAGCCGGCTTGGCTCGCAGCACCGTGCAGGCGCAGTCCAGACGCCAGTGAATGGCCGGGACACGGCCTTGCCCCGCCAGCGCGGGGGCTGCCAGCGGGGCAAGAGCTGCCGCAGGGGCCTGGTGGGACGCGGGGCCCGTCAACCAGCCAGGCACCGAACGCGGCCAATTTTCACGATAGTCCCCTATGGCAGCTACGCGCAGTTCACCCCCCGGCAACAACGGCCGCGGCCCGGCCCGGCCGCGCGGCCCGGCGCTCGCCGGTTAGGACCGGCAGGCGGGGGCAGTGGGAACCGGTCACCTGCGCGCAGAGGAGGTGCGGTCCATGACATCGCAGCCACCACCCGGCTCGCAGCCGCCCGCCGGCCCGCCGGCCGCACCGCCCGAGCAGGCTAGGGAACCCCGCCAGCCGCCCGCCCAGCATGTGGTGCGGCGGACCCGCATCGGCGGGATCTGGGTCGCCGCCGCCCTGTTCGCCCTCCTCCTGCTGCTGCTGCTTATCTTCATCCTGGACAACGGGCAGCGCGTCTCGATCAGCTACTTCGGCGCGCACGGGCACCTGCCGCTGGGCGTCGCGCTGTTGCTGGCCGCCGTCCTCGGCGTGCTGCTGGTCGTGCTCCCCGGCACCGGCCGGATCATCCAGCTGCGGATCCTCGCCCGCCGCCATCGCCGCATCGACGCCAGCGCGCCGCAGCGCCCGGCACCAACGGACACAGGCCCATGAAAAGACGGGCCCCGCCGGGATCCGCCGGCATCCTGCTGATCGAGGATGGCCCCGGCGGCACGCTCCTGATCACCGAAGCCCTCCGGCAGACCGCGACACACCGCCACCTCTGCGCGCGGTGCGCGACGGAACCGGGTGGCAGGGGTGGGGCTTGCTGGTGACCGCCGCGTGGTGGCGCGGCGGCCGGTACGGTCGTGGGCACAGCGGGTTGGTGCCGGGCGGGCGGAGGTGGCAGGGTGGCGGCGGACGCGGGTACGCAGATCACGGAGCTGACGGTGGATGATCATGCGTGCTTGACGTTCGGTGAGGCGGAGGAACTGTTCGACCTGACCGCGGCGTTCGTGCGGGATGGCCTGGCCGGGGGCCTGAAAGTGATGTGGCTCAGTGACACCGGCCCGGGCGCCGCGGTGGCGGAGCTGACCCGGCGGGGCATCGCGGTGGAACCGGCGATGGCCGCGGGGCAGATGACCGCGGCCGGGTGTGAGGGCCGGCTGCTGTCGGGGCAGGCGTTCAGCGCTGATGCGGCGATCGGGTGGCTGACCGGGCAGATGGCATCATCGCGGGAGCGGGGGTTCCCGGGGCTGCGGATCGCGGTGGACATGAGCTGGGCGCTGCGGCCGGTGACCGGGATCGAGCAGCTGCCCGATTTCGAGGAGGGCGTCGCGGCGGCGCTGGCAGGCAGCACGGCCTCGGTGCTGTGCCAATATGACCGGGACCGTTTCGATCCGGTCACGCTGGCGTCGGTGGCCGCGTTCCACACCCGCTCGGTGGCGGCCGCCACCTATTACGCCGATGCGGTGCTGCGGATCTGCCGCCAGTACGCCCCGCCCGGCATCCGGATCGCCGGGGAGATCGACTACCAGGCCGAAGAGCCGCTGGCGCTCGCGCTGGCCGAGGCGGTCCGCCTCGACGGCGACATCGTGATCAACATGGCCGCCCTGGTCTTCATCGACGCGTCTTGCACCCGGATGATCGCCGACGCCGCGCGCACCTTGGCCGCCTCCCGCACGGTTGTCCTGCACTGCCTGCCCGAGGTCGCCGCCGGGTTCGCCCGGCTCGGCATCGCGGGCCTGCCCGGCGTCAAGCTGGTGGCTGCCGATGGGTGGTGATTGTGGCCGCGGCCCCAGGCCGCCCGAGCCGCCGGCGGGCGCGCCGCGGGCCGCGGGCGCAGCCGCCGTGCCGGGCGCCGGCTCCCCGGTCCTGGATCAGGTCTTCGACAGCGGCTCGCTGTATGCGCTGCGGGCGGCGGTCGCGGCGCATGCCGCGCAGGCCGGCCTGACCGGGCCCCGGGTCTACGACGTCGTTATCGCCGCGCATGAGCTGGCCGCCAACGCGGTGCGCCACGGCGCCGGGCAGGGCCGCCTGCGGCTGTGGGCAGACGGCCCGATGCTGCACTGCCAGGTCAGCGACGACGGCGCGGCAAACGCTGCCGGGGACGAGGACGCCGGGTCCCCGGACACGGCGCCGTGGCGCAGCAGGCACGGCCACGGGCTATGGGTGATCGAGCAGGTCGCCGACCAGGTCACCCTGCACCACGGCCCCGGCGGAAGCACCGCCACGGTCAGCTTCACGATCGGATCCCCTGGGCAGCCGCCGGAGCCACGCCCGCCAGGCGAAGCAGCGCGGTCCTCGCCCTGACCGGGCACCCGCCCTGAGCACCGCGCGTGAGGGCACCCCAGGCCCGGTGGTACCAGGCATTGGCCGCAGCAGCCCGGCGCGCCGATCCACGGCCGCCCCCGGCGGCTGGAGCGCCTACTGCAGGTTCCCGGCGGATCCCGGGTCGCAGCACTGGAACGCCCGCCGGTCGCCGCGACGCAGCGGGGGGCCGGAGATGGTCAGCGCACTGCAACGTGCCGAGCAGATCGCCGCCGCGGCCGACAGCCCCGTCGAGGTGGGCGGCATCCCAGCGAACCGGCTGCAGGTGCTGGCTCGGACCGGGCTGGGCTGGGCAGCAAGGCCTCGGCGCTGACGCCTGGGTGAACTAGAGAGCACCCGACATCCGGCCGGCGCGGGCGGGGTCCCGGCTGGGTGCCCGGCCGTTGGGTTACCGGTGGTGTGGTGGGTGAGGTGGCGGTGGCGGGATGGTGGCCACGCTGGGCGCGGGTTCGGGCCAGACCAGCAGGACGGGGCAGGGGGCGTGGTCGACGATGAAGCGGCTGGCGGGACCGAGGCTGCGCGGCCCGAGGCGGGCGCGGTCGCCGTCGCGGGTGCAGATGAGCAGGTCGGCGCCCTCGGCGGCGGCCACCACCTCCCGCTCGGCGCGGCCTGTGGGGTGCCAGAAGTCTGCCCAGCCTGTGAGCTGCAGCGAAGACCAGGGCCAGCCGTGGGGCATCATGATCATCCGTGTCCGTGCGCCTGTTGTACCTCATCTTCATCCGGCTCTGCGGCTGGCTGGTCCTGCTCGGCCGATCATCGGCCTCCAAGAACGCGGAGTTGCTCGTCCTGCGGCACGAGGTCGCCGTGCTGCGCCGCGCCAATCCCCGGCCCCGGCTCGACTGGGCCGACCGTGCAATCCTCACCACGCTGATCCGGCTCCTGCCGAGAAAGTTGCGTGCGCACCGGCTGGTCACCCCCGGTACCGTCCTGCGCTGGCACCGCCGGCTGGTCGCCCGGAAATGGACCTACCCGAACCGGATGGGACGGCCGCCGGTCAGCGCCGAGATCGCAGGGCTGATCGAGCGGCTCGCGACTGAGAACCGCGGCTGGGGGTACCAGCGGATCCAAGGTGAGCTGCTCAAGCTCGGTCACCGGGTCGGCGCATCCACGATCCGCCGGGTCCTGAAAGCGCTGAAGATCCCCCCGGCACCGGAGCGGCACACCGACACGACCTGGCGGAAATTCCTGCGAACCCAGGCGTCAACGATGCTCGCCGCTGACTTTCTTCCACGTGGACTGCGCACTGACCCTGCAGCGCCTGTACTGCCTGTTCGTCATGGAGGTAGGCAGCCGTTACGTGCACATCCTCGGGATCACCGCGAATCCGGACGGGCCGTGGACAGTGCAGCAGATCCGCAACCTCCTGATGGATCTGGGCGACCGCGCCGCGGACTTCCGGTTCCTGGTTCGCGACCGGGCGGGGCAGTTCACTGCATCCTTCGACACGGTCCTCACCGCAGCCGGCATTGAAGCCGTGAAGATCCCGCCCCGAAGCCCTCGCGCGAATTGCTACGCCGAGCGGTGGGTGCGCACCATACGGTCCGAGTGCACCGACCGGATGCTGATCTTCAGTGAACGCCACCTGCGGTCGGTCCTCGCCGAGTATGCCCGGCACTACAACAGACGACGACCCCATCGCAGCCGCCAACTCCGCCCGCCCCGACCCGACGAACCCGCCGCCGACCTCTCCCAGGAGCAGATCAAGCGCCGGCCGGTCCTCGGCGGCCTCATTAACGAATACCAGCGAGCCGCATAGAAGCCCAGGCCAAGGCCAGTGGCCGAGTTATGGCACCCCACAGGCACTGGCCATTCCCGGTCTTGCGCTGCCCAGCCGCCACGGGTCCGGCGCCGCTCCGGCAGCGCGTGACCGCAGGCTGGGTGACGGTCGCGGGGAAGCGCCGGGAACGTGAATTGCTCATCACCTCCGATGATGCCAGCCCCGCCGCGGGGACCTTGCCTTGCTCACCGTCGCCGGAACACCAGCGTGGCGCACTCACCACGAGGGTCAACGAGCTCATCAAGTTTGCCCGCAAGCAGGGCTACCGCCGCGGCGAGCTGATCGCGGTGATCGAGGCTGCGCCGTACCTCGCCTTGAGCTGGAAACGCGGCGGCGGAGAGCGCCATGGTTGCCGTGGTTGCCGTGGTTGCGCGGCTGGGGGAACTGGGCAACGGGCTGGCTGGCGGACGGCGCCGGTTGTCGCCGGATGGTAGCCAGATGCCGGCGCTTGGTGAGCGCTCTTTGACGGGAATGGGGGCAGAATGGTAGTTCGTACCTGCCATCATGCCGTGGGCGGGTCGCGGCGTGATGGGGCAGTGGAGGCGCGCCGTGAGCATCGGTGAGGCCCTGGCAGCGGCACGGGGCCGGGCTGGCCTGACCATTACGCAGGTCAGCCAGCGGACCCGGATCAGGGAGACGCTCATCGGGGGGATCGAGCGGGACGACTTTTCCGGCTGCGGCGGGGACTTCTATGCGCGCGGGCACATCCGCGCCATCGCCGCTGCCGTGGGCGCAGACGGCGAGCCGCTGGTCGGGGAGTACGACTCCAGCCACGGCACGCCGCAGGCCAGCACCGCGGCCGGCCTGCCCGGGCCGACCGCCCCGCTGCGGCTCCGGCAGCGCCGCGGGCCGCACTGGAGCGTTGCGCTGCTGGCCGTGCTCGCCGCGGCCGCGGGCCTGGTCACCTATCACCTCGTGGCGTCTGGCCCCGCTGGCCGGGCCCCGGCTGCCGCCCGCACGCCGGCGGTCCGCGTGCATAAGGCCGCCCGCACGCACCCGGCCGCGACGAACACCCCGGCACCGCCTGCGGCGCGCCCTGGCTCACGCACGGTGGTGATCTCCCTGGCGGCACTGAACGAAGCCTGCTGGGCCGACCTGTCCACGCCGGCCGGCGCGACGGTCTTCGCTGGCATCCTCGGCCCGGGTACCTCCAAGACCTGGACCGAACGGCGGGCAGTCACACTGGAACTCGGCAACCCCGGCGCGGTCACGCTGAGGGTGGACGGCAAGACCCGCACCGGGCTCGGGCCGGACCCGGTCACGCTGAGACTGGCCCCGGGCAACAGAAGGCCCGGGTAGCGCGGCGCGGCGATGGCCGGCCGCGGAGTACCCAGCAGGCGCGGGGCCGGTGTCGCCGCAAGCAGTGCACTGGCCGGTTCGGCAGGTCATGCAGGGCCGGGGTGCTGCCGGCGGAACTGCCGTGACAATGGGTTCCGCCAGCTGCTGACCACGCCGCATCCACCGGCCACCACCGAGGGCTGTGGTCATAGCCCGTGGCAGTCAGGTGCGGGGGTGTCTCAGGCGATCAGGCGGCGTGGTCCGTCTGGTGCGTCCAGCGAAGGTTGCGGGCGGTGCGGTCGGAGATGCGGCGGGGCCGATGGTGCGGGTCAGGTGCAGCTGGTGTCGATTAGGGCGCCGAGGCCGTCGAGGACGCGCTGCAGGCCGAAGGTGTAGGCGTGGTCGGGGTCATAGGCCGCGCCGTGAGCGGCGCCTGCGGCGGCGCCGACTCGGGAGGCCGTGGGGTACTTCGTCTCGTCGAAGACCCGGGCGAGCAGGGGGGCGTTGGCGGCCCACCATTGCTCCTCGCTCATCGCGCTGTCTTGCCGGGCGGCGGCCGCCTCGGCGGTCGAGCGCGCGGCGGCCTGGACGAAGCCGAGCAGGAAGGTGAGGGCGGCGTCCATTTCGACGTCGTCGAGTCCGAGGCCCTCGAACGCGGAAAGTTCGTGCTCGTATTTGGCCATGAGCCCGGGGCCGAGCGGGGGCCGGCAGGTGGAGACCCCGGCGATCCAGGGGTGCCGGGTGAACAGGTCGCGGTTCTCGTGGGCGACGGCGGCCAGGCGCTCGCGCCACGGCATGCCGGACAGGTCGCCGCGGGGCATCTGGCGGTAGACCGTGTCGAGCATCAGGTCGAGTAGTTCGGCCTTGCCGGGCACGTAGGTGTACAGCGACATCGGCACCACGCCGAGGGCCTGAGCGACCGCGCGCATGGTGACTGAGCCCAGGCCGTCGCTGTCCGCGAGAGCGATCGCGGCCGCGGCGACCCGGTCGGCACTCAGGCCCTGGCGCGGTCCTCGCCGGGAGTCCGCGGGGCCGGGCTCGCGCCAGAGCAGCTGCAGCGTGCGTGCCGGGTCGCCGCCGCTGCTGTGTTCGGTGGGCATCGGAACATTCTCCCGCTGACTCGCGTTGTACGCAGTACATTGTACGGCGTACACTATTGATTTGTCGCCTCCGCTCGCCCACTCCGGGGAGCCCTCCCGTGCAGATCACCGCTTCCGCCGTATCCGTCAACGTCGCCGACGTGCCCGCCTCCGCGGCATTCCTGACCAGCCACTTCGGCTTCCGGCAGGAAATGGCCGCAGACGGCTTCGCCTCCCTGGCACGCGAGGACGCCGGGATGAACGTCGTCTTCCTGCGCCGCGGGCTGCCCCTGCTGCCCGAGGACCAGCGCGATACCCACGCCGCCGGCCTGATCCTGGCGTTCGTCGTCGGGGACCTCGAGGGTGAGCTGGCCCGCCTGCGCACGGAGGGCGTGGAGATCACGATGCCGCTGCGCGAGGAGCCCTGGGGCGAGCGCGCGTTCCAGGTCACCGACCCCAACGGCGTCATCGTCCAGCTCCTCGACTGGAACGCGCCGGCCGGCCAGTGACTGAGCGGCCGGGGCGGCGGACCGCTTGCCGTCCCGGCCGCAAGCCAGGACACCGGGGCGCGCCGCCGCCCCGCCATCCCGCACCGTACATGGAGGCACGTTGTGACCGAGCGGACCACCAGGCGCTGGCCCGGCCTCAAGCACATCCGGCGGCCCAGGACCCGGCGAGGCTGGCTGATCACCATCGCTGCCAGCAGCGCGATCCTCGCACTCAAGCTCACCCTGGGCCTCGGCGTTCTCGCCCTGCTCGTCCACCTGCTGACGCATTGACCAAAACCCGGGCGGCCACCGCCGCGGGGACCTTGCCCCGTGCCGCACGCACCTCACACAGCATCCATCAGGGCTCCTGGCCTGTCGTGCGGGTGAACAGTGTGTGAACCGGGCAAGGCGAGCGCATGATGTCGCTAGCAGGCCCAGCGCGGGAACTGCCGGAGGTGGACTGTGGGCGGGCATTTCGAGCGGGTAGCCGCCGTCTACGAATCACTGCGCACCACCGACGAGGCGCCGGTGCGCAAGATCCGCCAGCTCCTGCCCAACCGCCCGGTCACCGGCCTGGATACCGGCTGCGGGACCGGACGGTACACACGGCTGCTGCACGCCCTGCTGCCCGACGGCTCGCTGCTGGCCGCCACCGACGTCTCGGCGGCCATGCTGGCACAGCTCAACGCCGCCAACCGCGGCCACGCCCGCGGGGTGGTGCCGCTGCTGGCAGCCGCCGAACAGCTGCCCCTGCGGGCCGCCAGCCTCGACCTGGTCACCGCGTTCAACTGCGTTCACCACTTCGACCTCGGCCGCTTCCTGACCGCCGCCGCCCGGGTGCTGAAGCCCGGCGGCCAGCTGTTCATCTACACCCGCACCCCGCAGCAGAACGCGCGAACGATCTGGGGCCGCTACTTCCCGGGCTTCACCGAGCACGAGCAGCGCCTGCACACCCAGGCCGCACTCCGGCACGCCGTCAGCCGAACCGGCGGGCTCACCATGATCACGGCCCAGACCTTCGGCCATCCGCGCACCAGCACCGCCGGGCGGCTCCAGGCCCAGGCCGAGGGACGCCACTACTCCACCTTCTCCCTCTACACCCCCCAAGAGCTGCGCACCTCCATCGCAACCTTCCTGGCCCGCCTGCCCAGCGCCCAGGTCTGCTGGGTTGACGAGCACCTCCTGATCGTCGCCGGCGCAAACCACTGCAACCAGGTGCAGCCTGACGGCCCGGGCAGCGCGGCGAGCCAGGCGATCTAGGATCAGGCCCCCCAGATCAGCGCCGCGCGCGCCGACCAGGCTCCCCAAGAGGCATCCTGGCGGCCCGCCAGCTGCACCCGCCCCAGCCTGACCACCCCGTCGCCGACCTCTCCCAGAAAAGGATCAGGCGCCGGCCCGTCCTCGGCGGCCTCATCAAACGAACACGAGCGAGCCGCCTGAAAGGCCTGGCCAGCAACTATGGCCAAGTTCTGGCACCCCACAGGCCGGCGGCCCGCACCGCAGCGTGGTCTCATCGAATCCGGCCACGTGAGCGCCGGTGATCAGCGTCTTGATCAGTTTGACCACATCCGCGATCACGGCGGCTGCCCTGGCCAGGCAGGAGTGGACGAAGCCCACCGAGACCCGGGCGCCGGTGACGTCGGCGATCAGCTGGGCGCATCGCCCGGCGGGCACGTGCTGGAACACCGTGAGATACACCGCCAGGGCGCGCAGGTTCGGGCCGATGCTCACCGCCGACCGGCCTGCCCCTTCCGGGGAGGCCGCCACATGCACCTCGCCGCACTGGCAGCGGGCCCGGTGGAGGTCATGCTGGACGCGGCGTGCTGTCATCAGCGGCACCTCCAGCTGCTGGAACGACCGGGCCACGCCCAGGTCCGCCGCGCCGGCCAGGTCCGCCCCGCACCCGCACGCGCCAGCAGGGCGGTGATCGATCACCTCATCGGGGTTCCGCCCACGCCATCGACGCGCCCGGCGCCCCCGGCTGCTTCCCGCGTCCGCGCTTGCTGCCCCCGCCGCGCCGCTCCCGCGTGGGCGGCACCCTTCCCCGCAGGTCATCGGCCGACGGCGGCATCGAGGAGTTGCCGCTGTTACGGCCCAGCCGGCGCCTCAGCTCCGCGACCTCGGCCCGCAGCTCCCCGACCGCGGCCGCCAGCTCACCGATCAGCTCATCCCGCGCCGCGCAGGAGCCGCACCCAGCAGCAGGCGGCGGCAGGCCGGTCACAGGCCACCATGATCAGGACATCCCAGCAGTGATCAAGCCGACACGCTGAGCCGATTCCAGAAGATCCCCGCACCGGCGCCCGGCGGACCGTTGGAACCTGCCCAATGGCGGCAGACACCAGCCTGGCCGGCGGGGCTGATACGAATAGGGCATGACTGCCCGGCTGCTGCTCGTTCATAGCCCGCTGGTCGGGTGCGCAACCTGGGATCTGGTCGCGGCTGACCTGGCCGGGCGTGGCTACCAGGTGAGCGTCCCCGACCTTACCGGCACTGTTACCGCAGGGCCGCCGTATTGCCTGCGCCAGGCCCGGGTGATCGCCCGCAGCGCATCCGGCCGGCCCGCGATCCTCATCGGTCATAGCGGGGCCGGGCCGCTGCTGGCCGCGGCGGGCGCCATCATCGGTCAGGTCCGGGGTTACATCTTCGCCGACGCTGGCCTGCCGACACCGGGGCAGACCTGGATGGAAACCGTGCCGCCCGGCCTGGCGGCCCAGCTGCGGGAGATGGCTGATGCCCGGGGCTGGCTACCGCCCTGGCCCCAATGGTGGGGCGATGACGCCCTGGCCGAGCTCATTCCCGATCCAGATACCCGGCAGCACTTCGCGGCCGGCTGCCCCCCGCTGCCACTGGCCATGTTTGAGGAAACCCACCCGCCAGCGCCGCAGTGGCCCGATGCCCCCGCCGGTTACCTGCAGCTGAGCGAGGCATACCAGGACCAGGCGGCCAAGGCGCGGAAACTTGGCTGGCCCGTGACAGAACAGATGAGCCACCACCTCGCGCTGCTGACACAGCCCGGCCAGGTCGCCGAATCGCTGCACGGACTGATCGGTCAGCTTCACCAGTAGCAGGCCTGCCCGAAGTAAAAGCCAGGGAGATAAGCGCAGACGCCACGAAGCCGTCACACAGAGCGCGCAACGTGAATGCTTACGACCAGGGCTGGCCAAGACACCTTGATCATGAGAAACACGTATAGGTATGCGACACAAGGCACATACGCGACGGTCGTTAACATCCTGCTTTCATGCATGACCGAGCGTCGGCCGCTGCGCCGATTATCCAGATCTGCGCGTGACGGGAGCGGTGGCGCCATGCTCCGCTCCGCGTACAGAACGGCGGCTCGCGAGCGCCTTGAACGTCACGATTGGTAATATCGGGGTCCATGTGGACCATCTGCCCGGCCGAGACCCGTCCGGGCAGATGATCTGGGCGGTGGCCTACCGGGCGGCTCCGGCGATGTAGGCGGCGACGGTGTAGGTGGCGTGCCGGTCCAGTGAGGTGCGTTGTCGTAACGCATAGTGGTTCTCGGATCCGCATGTGAAGCAGCTTCCTGCACGTCCCGCAGCGGCACCCCGGCATCGAAACTGGTAGTGAGCGGTTTACCAACCGTGCCGAATGCCTCAAGTTGAGGAGCGACGAGATGCGGGCTCTTGTCCTCGTTGCTGCGTCTTTGCCGTTGCCCGCGGTGCATCGATCGGTCAGATGACGTTACAGAAGCTGCTGCCACATCGTGGCCTCTGCCGCAACTTGGCGTTCACACGGCCATGCTGACCTGCCGTTTCTCGCCAGGGTTGCATGCGGCCCCTTCGGGAACACGTTCCCCGATCCCTGCGGAACCGCGATCCCGCTTTCCGGGGAATGATGCATCTGATGCAACTCCGCTCATTTGCACCGCGGTGATGAACGCGTGCCTCAGCGTATGGGGCCCGATGGCCTTGGTGATCCCGGCGTGGCGGACGACCTGGCGGACGATCCGGGCAGCCCCGTGGCGGTCCAGCCGACGGCCGTCCGCGGCCTGGAAGACCGGCCCCGCGCAGGGTTCGCCGATGGCCAGGTCGATCGCCCGTGCGGTGCGTGGCGCGAGCGGGATGGTGACGATCTTCCCGCCCTTGCGGGTGACCACCAGGGTCCGATGCCCGCGCTCGATGCCCATGGCCTCGATGTCGGCGCCGATGGCTTCGGAGACCCGCAGGCCGTTGAGGGCCAGCAGGGAGATCCGCGCATGCTCGGCGGGCGGGCCGAGCCCGGCCGCGACCAGCAGCGCCCCGAGCTTGTTGCGGTCCAGCCCGGTGGCATGCGACTCGTAATCCAGCCGGGGCCGCCGGACGTGAGCGGCGGGTGAGTGATCCAGCAGTTCCTCTTCGACGGCGTAGCGGTAGAACCCCGCGATGGTGCAGAGCCGGCGGGTGATGGTGGCCCGGGCGCGGCCGCGGGTTTCCAGGTCGCGGGCGAAGCACTCGATATCGGCGCGGCGGGCGCCGAACAGCTGCAGGTGATGCTGCTGGCACCAGCCGGCGTACTGGCGCAGGTCCAGTTCATAGGCCTGGCGGGTCAGGCCGCTGTATCCGGTCAGGAACCCGGCGAGCGCCAGCCGCTCGGTGTTCGTCAATACCGGCGCGGTCGGGACGAGCGCGGCGGACGGGATCGTGGCGGTCATCGGGCACCTCCGGGGTTCGGGCTGAGACCCCGAGGCTGGGCCCCGCCGAGGCCCCAGCAAACGACGAGAACCCCACGGTAAGACAGAGCCGACGATCACGCCATGTCACCGCGGAGGACTCGCGCGCCAGCACCACTGACCGCACACGTGCTCGCTATCGCCGAATCTGTGGGGGTTCCATGGCTCGGGCGTCGGTGCAGTGAGGCGCACAGATCATCTGGGTTCGGTGCGCCTGGGCTCAGCTGGCGCGGGCGGCTTGAGCGGGAGCCTCGAACCGTGTTATCCGGGGTCACTGTGCCGCGGGCTGTGCTGCCGGTCAGCAAGCTGGTGACCGGTGATGCGGGCTGCACTTTTGGGAGAGGTGGGGATGCCCGGCGGAGGGCAGACGCCGGCGTGTCTACCCCGGCAGCACCTGGGCGAGCTGGCGTCGTGATGTCACGTCGAGCTTCCGGAAGATCTTGCGGAGGTGGTAGTCCACCGTGCTCGCGCTGAGGAACAGCCGTCCGGCGATCTCGCCGTTGGTGGCGCCCTGAGAGGCCAGGAGCGCGATCTGCGCTTCCTGCGGGGTGAGGTCGCCACGGGTCTCGTCGCGTCGCTTCCGGGCGCGCTCGCCGGTCGCTGCAAGTTCGACGCGGGCGCGCTCGGCGAAGGCGTCGGCTCCCATTCGCAGGAACATCTCATGGGCCGCGTGCAGATGGGTGCGGGCGTCGAGTCGTCGCTTCTGGCGGCGCAGCCACTCCCCGTAGAGCAGGTGCGCCCGCGCCTTTCGCAGGTTTCCCCGGCAGCGCGACAGTTGCTCGATAGCCTCCTGGTAGAGTTCCCCGGCATCAGCATCGTCGGCCAGTAGCGCTCGCGACAAGGCCAGCAGCCCCAGCGCGATCGCAGTGCCGTTGGGGAGTGCCCGGACTGCGAACTCAGCCGTGGCTTCGGCCGCCACATCGCGCTCGCCGCATCGGGCTGCAGCCTCGATCAGGTCCGGGAAGCCGACGATGCCGATGAAGGGGTTGTCCCGGAAGTTCCGGGGGTCGCTGGGCAGAGCTGCCCGGTAATTGCCCAGGCCCAGCGCCAGCACGGCGAGTGCGTAGTCGACGTAGGCGAGCATCCAGCCGTGACCGTGCTCGGTCGCATAGCGCGTGACCGCTGCCGCCGCGGCTCGCGCCTCGGTTTCGCGCCCTCGCCATGCGAGCACGACGAGCTCTCCCACATCGGAGGGCCGCCCGACGGCGGCCATGATCTCAGCTCGCTCGGCGAAGTGCGCCCGGACGGCAGCCAGCGAGCCGTCAAACAGCTCGGACATGGCGAGGAACAAGAGCCCGGTGGACAGCGCGCCGAGGGCTCCTGTATCGCGCGCGTGATGCTCCAGCCGGGTGGCCAGCTCGTGTAGTGCAGTGTCGTCGCCGACCGCCCCGGCGGCCCAGCACCCGATTCCGAGCCGTAGCAGCGCATCTGCTGAGTCGGACTGGTCTGCGAGCAGGCCAGCGATAGCGCGGCCGAGGACCGGGACAGCGGCCGCGTGACCGTCGAGGACAAGCGCGGTGGCCCCGTCGAGGAGCAGGTCGGCGACGCCCGGCTGGGATCCGGGCGGAAGCGGCATCGCTCGCGCCGCCCGGCAGATGTCGTGATCACTCTCGCCGGCCGCGGTGAGCCCGCCGGTTACGCGCGCGGCCTCGAGCGCTTCGAGCATGGTGACGCGGGCGAGGTGGGCGTCGAACGGCTGGAGTGCGCGTGCGGCGCCCACCAGGATCGACGGCGTGCCCGGAGCCTGTCCCAGCGCGTACCGGATCAGGCCCTGCAGCCGCCGCATCCTCGCGTGCTGAAATGGATCGCTGATCTCCGCCGTCTGCTCGAGCAGCAGCCTCGCCCTGGCAGGTGCACCTGCGGCCAGATGAGCATGCGCGGCGGCCAGGACTCGCTCCGCCCAGCGGCCTTCGTCGCGGGTCAGCTGGGCTGCCCGGGCCAGCAGGGCGCCCGCCGCCGAGTATCCGCCGCGGGCCTGGGCGCGGCCGGCGGCGCGGTCGAGCTGTGCTGCGACGGCCTCGTCCGGGCCGGTCACCGCTGCGGCGAGGTGCCACGCCCGGCGGTCGGCGTCCCCGTGGGGATCCATTTCGGCCGCGAGCATCTCGTGGGCGCGTCGGCGGTCTGCCGGGGACGCCCCGCCGTATACCGCGGACCGGATGAGCGGATGGCGGAACCGCGCCTCGGGGTACATCATGATCACCCCGTCGGCTTGCGCAGGCTCGGCCGCGGCCGGGGGGCTTCCGAGCCGGGCCGCCGTTCTGGTGATCAGCCGCGGGTCACCGGAAGGTTCAGCGGCGATGACCAGCAGCAGCTTCTGGGTGCTGGCCGGCAAGGCCCGGATCTGGCGCAGGAAATGCGCTTCGAGCCGCCGGCTGAGCGGCAGCGGCCCGGGCAGCAGGCCCGCGCCCGACAGCTCAGCCGCGGTCAGCTCGCCGACAAGCTCGATGATCGCCATCGGGCACCCTTGCGTTTCCGTCACGATCCGCCTGGCCAGCTGGGGATCGAGCGGCCCGTCCACCGATGATCCGAGCAGCTCGAGGGCGTCGTGTTCGGGAAGGCCGCTGACGCAGATGTCCGGAATGCCGTCTAGCAGCACCCGGCCTTCAGCGCCATCACGGGTTCCGAATAGCAGCGCGATCCGCTCGGCGTGCACCCGTCGTCCCACCATGGCGAGTACCTCGAGGGACTCCTGGTCAAGCCACTGCGCGTCGTCGACGACGCAGAGCAGCGGCAAGCCGGAGGCAGCATCGGCCAGGAGGGAGAGCGCGGCCAGGCCAACGCCGAAGCGGTCCGCGGGCGTGCCGTCGATCAGGCCGAAGGCACTGCCGAGCGCGTTGCGCTGCCGCTGCGGCAACCCGGCCATCGCCGGCAGGAACGAGACCAGCAGCCTGTGCAGCCCGGCGTAGCCGAACTCCTGCTCCGACTCGACGCCGGCGATGCGGACTACCCGGAACCCCGCCGCCGAGTCCGCGGCGTAGCCCAGAAGCGAGGACTTGCCCATGCCCGGCTCACCACGCACCACCAGCGCGGCGCTCAGCCCGCGGCGAGCGGCATCCAGTACCCGATCCAGGGCCTGTCTCTCGTCCAGGCGATCCATGAGCGCCACGGGCCAAGGTTACGCGTCGCCGCAGCTCGCGATCCCCGGCCACGAGGCACCGGATTCGGTTCCGTCCGTCTCCGGCGAGGACAGCAGCTGACGGAAATCCCTCCCGGCCGAAGCCTCGCCGGGACGCGTGACTACGAGGTTCTCAGGATTCGACGGAAGACCGGCGGCGAGACATTGGACTCACGTGCCGAGGATGAGCCCCGGCCGCAGACCAGGAGAGCGAAACGTCATGCCAGTCATCACCGGACGCGAACAAGACCAGATCAGTAAGGCGAACGCGTCAGGGCTCCCGCCGGTCGTCTTCGTGCACGGCCTGTGGCTGCTGCCCAGCAGCTGGGACCGGTGGGTCACCGTCTTCGAGGAAGCCGGTTACGTCCCGCTCACCCCGTCGTGGCCCGATGACCCGGACACCGTCGGCCAGGCGAACGAGCACCCGGAGGTCTTCGCCCGCAAGACAGTCGGTCAGGTCGCCGACCACTGCGCAGACGTCATCGGAAGGCTGGAGAAGAAGCCGGCGGTCATCGGGCACTCCTTCGGCGGCCTGCTCGCGCAGATGGTCGCCGGCCGGGGCCTGTCAGCGGCCACGGTGGCGATCGACTCGGCGCCCATGCGCGGCGTGCTGCCCCTGCCTATCTCCGCGCTGCGGGCCGCCTCACCGGTCCTGGGCAACCCGGCCAACCACCACCGAGCCGTGCCGCTGACCTACGACCAGTTCCGCTACGCCTTCGCCAACGCCGTCAGCGAGGAAGAAGCCAAGGAACTGTATGAGACCTTCGCAGTCCCCGCCTCCGGCACCCCGCTGTTCCAGGCGGCTACCGCCAACGTTAACCCCTTCACCGAAGCCAGGGCCGACAGCAAGAACCCTGGCCGCGGGCCGATGCTGATCATCTCGGGCGAGAAGGACAACACCGCACCGCCGGCCATCACCAACGCCATCTACAAGCAGCAGAGCCGCAACCCCGGTGTGACCGAGACCGTCCTGATCCCGGGGCGCGGGCACGGACTCGTCATCGACAGCGGCTGGCGCGAGGTCTGCGACATCTCCCTGGCCTTCATCAGCCGCTTCGTCAGCTAACCCCAGGCCGCGCCCAGGCCGAACTGCCGGCCTGGGCGCGGCCCGACCTGCAGATCCGGCTGACACCAAGTTCCCGGCCGAACCGCCGCCCAGTGCACCTCGCCCGAGCTGTCGGCACACCATCACGGTGCGGCATCCACCTCGCAGATCAACGGGCACTGCCACAACCGTCGGCCACCCAGCCGAACGCGCAGATCACCCAAGTCGGAGCGCCCGCGTCCAGCCGCGTCTTGAAGCAGTGCCGACGCCAGAACGGCGGATCCGGCACTGCTCAAGCCGACCGTGCTGGGCCGGAGCAGCCACGCTGTGTGACCGAGCTGGCCGTCTGCGGGCAGCCCCGGTTGACCGTCAGCGGGGGGTTGTGGGCATAGTGCCGGGTCACCTGTGACCTGCACCTGCGGAAACCGGACCCGGTCGAGCAAAAGCCGAGGGCTGCGAGGCCTGCCGGCTTTCAGGTATCGGCGGGCATCACGTCAGTGAGCGCCGCGACGACGCTGGTCCGAGCGAGGGATCGAGGGCCAGGGACGTGCCCGGGCGGCCGGAGGACTGCGGGCTGCCTGGCTCGCTTGGCGACGACGCCGGAGAGCGCCATGGCTGCCGTGGTTTCGCGGTCTGCGGGCCTGGCAACGGGCTGGCCGGCGGACGGCGCCGGTTGTCGCCAGATGGTAGCCAGATGCCGGCGCTTGGTGAGCGCTCTGTGAGGGGAATGGGGGCAGAATGGTAGTTCGTACCTGCCATCATGCCGTGGGCGGGTCGCGGCGTGATGGGGCAGTGGAGGCGCGCCGTGAGCATCGGCGAGGTCCTGGCGACCGGCACGGGGCCGGGCTGGCCTGACCATTACGCAGGTCAGCCAGCGGACTCGCATCAGGGAGACGCTCATCGGGGGGATCGAACGGGACGACTTTTCCGCCTGCGGCGGGGACTTCTATGCGCGCGGGCACATCCGCGCCATCGCCCGCTGCCGTGGGCGTGGACGGCGAGCCGCTGGTCGAGGAGTACGACTCCAGCCACGGCACCCCGCAGGCCAGCACCGCCGCCGGCGGCCTGCCCGGGCCGCCCGCCCCGCTGCGGCTCAGGCAGCGCCACAGGCCGCACTGGGGCGTTGCGCTGCTGGTCGTGCTCGCCGCGGTCGCGGGCCTGGTCACCTATCACCTCGTGGCCGCTGGCCCCGCTGGCGGCGCCCCGGCTGCCGCCCGCACGCCGGTGGTCAGCGTGCACAAGACCGCCCGCACGCACCCGGCCGCGACGAACACGCCCGGCACCCCCTGCAGCGCGCCCTGGCTCACGCACGGTGGTGATCTCCCTGGCGGCACTGTCACCGAGGCCTGCTGGGCCGACCTGTCCACGCCGGCCGGCGCGACGGTCTTCGCTGGCATCCTCGGCCCGGGTACCTCGAAAACCTGGACCGAACGGCGGGCAGTCACACTGGAACTCGGCAACCCCGGCGCGGTCACGCTGAGGGTGGACGGCAAGACCCGCACCGGGCTCGGGCCGGACCCGGTCACGCTGAGACTGGCCCCGGGCAACAGAAAGCCCGGGTAGCGCGGCGCGGCGATCGCCGGCCGCGGAGTGCCCCAAGCCTCGCCGACCCTCCTTATCGTGCCTCGTTTCATGCCCGATCGATGGGTCAGGTACGGGCCGTACCGGAGCTGTTTGGCTTGCCGGATGCTGCTGGACCCTTCGGAGCAATGCCTCCCGCAACGAGCGGGGCCAAGAAGTGTCGTTCTTGGCCTGTGCTCTGCTAACGGTCTTGGTCAACGGTGTCCCGCTGGTTTCGTACGCGGATAACACGCCGGGGTTAGCCCGGCTGCACAGTGGCGCGCGTGGCGTTGCGCAGCCGCTGGATGCCTTGCTGGCGGGTGATGATGGGCTGGTATCGGAGTTCCTGGCGGGCACGGGCGTCCGAGATGAGGAAAGGGCGCCGGTTTAGTTCGGCGATCATTCTGGTGATGGGCGGGTCGCCCGGGCGCCTGGTGATGCGCCATGCGACGTCGAGGGCCCGAGCCAGGCCTGCTGCGACCGGTCCGGGGATGGAGGCCTCGGGCAGGGTCAGGCCGTGCGCCTGGAGGAGCCCGGCGAGGAAGTCCCGGACGGTGGTGCTGCCGTCGTCGAAGACGTAGTAGCCGCAGCCGCTGGCGCCGTGGTCGATGGCGAGGCCGACGGCGTGGATGAGGTTGTCCATGTGGGTGGCGACGATGCGGTGCCGGCCGCCGTCGATCAGGCGCATCTGGCCGGCGCGCACTGCCTGCACGAAGCTGGCGGTTTGCGGATCGTCGACTGTGCCCCAGACCCAGCCGGGCCGGATCACCACCGTCGCCATGTGGGTGCCATTGGCGGCTTGGACGGCTTGGTCGGCGCGTGTCTTCGACGCCGCGTATCCGGAGCAGCGTGGTTGCTGCAGTGGCCAGCTTTCGTCTGCGCCGGTGATCGGCCGGGGGCTGCCGAGCAGGCTCATCGCCGCGCCGAGGTACATGAACCGGCGCACCTGTGCTTCCGCTGCTGCGGTCAGCATGTTCCGGGTCCCGGCGACGTTCACCGGCAAGAACGGCTCGACTGCCGGCGAGGCGCCGATCCGGCCCGCGGCGTGGATGACTACCTCGCAGCCGCGCACCGCGGCGCTCAGTGATGCCGGATCGGTCACGTCGCCATGGACCGGCTCAGCGCCGGCTGCCGCGGCCGCCTGGGCCGCAGCGTCGGACCTGGTCATGGCGCGCACCTGGTGACCGGCGGCCACCAGCGCCGGGACCAGCCGCCGCCCGATGGTCCCGGACGCGCCGGTGACCAGCACGGGGCCAGTCATCACGGTGCCCCGGCAGCGACTTGGTGCCGCCTGGCACCTGGCATCCGCTCCGGGCCCTCCCGCATCGAGACGGCGTCATCGCAGGCCACCGCCCGGCGGAACAGCCCCTGCGCCTCCGAAGTATCCATTTGGGTGCTCCTTCTCTGGTCACGACCGCGGCCCGGCCTCGATGCAGCGCTGCTCAGCCGCGCCGCCCGGCCCCGTCTGACAGCGCCAGCAGATTGGTCATGCATCCTGACTAATCTGCCACTCCCAGCCGTCATTAGTCAAGAGGCCTGACTACAATGGGCTGCGTGCCTCATCCCGAACAACACGCCCCGCTGGCGCGGCTGCTCGGCCTGGCCGCGCGGCAGATGGCCACCGACCTGAACGACCAGCTCCTCCAGGCGGGCATCACCGGCCACCGCGACTCCTGGAACAACGTGATGCCGCACATCCCCCCCTCTGGGATCCGCCTGACCGAACTGGCCGCGCGCGCCAACATGACCAAGCAGGCGATGGCCGAACTCGTCGCAGAGATAGAGCGCCGCGGATACCTCCAGCGCACAACCGACCCGGCCGACCGGCGCGCCAAGATCATCGAATTCACCGGCCAGGGATGGGCGACGGTGAACCTCGCCCTGGCCGCGCTCGCCGAACTCGAAGCTGAGATCGCCGGCCGCCTGGGCGAGCCCGCAGTCGCCCAGCTGCGCAGCACGCTCCTGCAAATCATCGACCGTCCCGCCTACACCAGGCGAGGGGGATCCAGCGAGCCGCCGGCATGACAACGGCCCGCGACCCGCGGCCGTGCCGATGTAAGCGCCGCCAAGCCGCCCCATGCCCGGCATGCTCAACCCGACGTCCAGGCCACGCCCGAGCGCAGCATCCACGAGACCAGCCGCCCCGCTGGGACGGATAACGGAAATGACAGGCACGCCGCCAGCCCCGCTGGCCGCATTCTGGCCGCCCAACGGCGCTCAACACCGTCACATATTGCGCAACGCTGGAGCAGCATCGCACCAGTTCATCGGGCGCATGCGCTGATCGCGCGTGTGGCTGTATCTCGCTATAGAACAGAAGGTCACGCTTGCCGCGTGGCTGGAGGCCGACCCATGCTTATGGCAGCGCCGAACATCCAGCTATGCCCGAGCCATGTCCTGACAGGCATCGAGGCGATATCGGCGCCGATCGGCGAGTATTCGCGCTCTTGACCACGGCGGATGGTCACGGTCGGTGACATCTTGGCCGCCCTAGCCTCGTCCCGCATCAACACGGCGCGAGCAGGTGCGTGCTGGGCGGCCGGCCTGGCGCCCGCCGGGACGTGCCGCCGCCTCGGCCTCGCCCGGGCCGAAGTCGCGGCCCGCATGGGCGTTACCCAGGGCGGTGTCTTCGCGATCGCGTATGCCAGGCCCGGCGCGACGGAACTGCGTACCCTGGCCGCCCGCGCCGGAGCCGCCCCGGCGGCCGGCTGGAGATCATCGCCGACTTGCCTCGCTGAGCCCGGCACCGAGGCAGCCTGACCCGCCCGCGTCACACGGCCCGGGCCAATCCTGCCGCACGGCGGGACGGCCTGCCGCATCTGCCGCACCGGGGACAAAATTGCTGACGCCACGCGAGCACGTCGGGTTTACCTCATACGGCAATGAATGGCTATACATGAAAACAAGAAATCCGCGAAACAGGCTACGAGTCCGCGCCTCTCGCGGTGCCGCAGAACCTACTTGACACGCACGGGCACTACCCCGCTATCCTGACCGCATGATTTCCCCGATCCGGGGAGATTTCCCGCGTTTGCGTGTTCAAGTCCTCGGACACAATAAAACCCCATAGCCGTGTGACTTCGGGCATGCCGAATTGTCACCCGGGCCCGGCCTTGGCCGTGGTGGGTGCTGCGCCTGCTGGTGTCACCTCCCTTCTCGCCTGGTTGGGGCGCCGGGCCGTCAGCCGACGCTGACAGGGACGGCGTTCGTGACGTCGGTTCGCAGGGTGTTCGTAGCTGGGTCGTAGATGAGGCTGACGTCGGCAGCCCGAAGCCCTTCAATCAGGTCGGCAGCCTGGGCAGGCGCCGTGAGCTGCCGGCTTCCCCGCTTCCTGGTGCGCGGGAGGTGGCCGTCACCCGCGTGCAGGATGGCCAGGGCGGCCAGGCGGGGCATGATCTTGTCCTCGCGGACGTAGAGGTTCTTCGGCCGGGCGGGGTCGGGGCGGGTGGCGCTGGTGTATCCGTGGCGGCAGCGATAGGCGGGCTTGCCGTTGGACCAGGCCGATTCCAGCCGCCGCCCGCAGGTGCCGCAGCGCAGCAGCCCGGCCAGCAGATAATGCCGGGTGACCGGCCCGGCCGGGCCGCGCGGGGCGCTGGCATCCTGGGCGGCGATGTAGCCGGCCTCGCTGACCAGCGCCGGATGGGCCGGGCGGGCGGAGATCACCCACCCGGCGGGCAGCTTCCACCGCTGCACCTGCCGGTGGCCCAAGCTCGTGTTAGCGGGGTCGATGAGGTCGCGGTCGGCGCGCTGGCGGTTCCACACTTGCCGCCCGGTATACCGGGGGTTGGCCAGGATGGCCGCGACCGTGCTGAGCGTCCACGCCGTCCCGCTGCGGTGCGGGTTGCGCTTGGGGTCAGCGGCCGACGGGCACGGGATGGCGGCGGCGTTCAGGGCCCGGGTGATCCTTGCGACGCTGTGCCCGGCCAGCCGCTGGGTGAACATCCACGTCACAACCGGTGCCGTGTGCGGGTCTGGTTCCAGCCGGTGCGCCCGCCGCCCCCAGGCGGCGTGGGCCTTGTTCGGGTGCGGCCCGGCATCAGCGAGCCGGTACCCATACGGTGGGCGCCCGCCGAGGTAGCGGCCCTGCTCGCGGGTCTGGGCCGCCATCGCAGTCCGGACTCGGATCCTGGTCCGGGTGATCTCCCGCTTGGACTGCAGCCCCAGCGCGAGCATCAACTGCTCGTGCTCCTCACAGTGGTAGTCGATCCGCCCGCCGGCCTCCGGGATCCACAACTGGATGCCGTAGTGCTCGAACAGCGGCGCCATCGACGTGTACTGGCCGCCGTAGAAAGCCCGCTCATACTCCCCGATCACGATCGCATCCCACCCGCGATCAGGATCGGCGAGCGCGGCGACCAGGGCCGCGGCCTGCGGGCGGCGCGCCCACGCCAGCGTGCGGCTCTGCCCGATGTCGAAGAACTCAGCCACGATCTGCCCGTGCCCTGCCACCAGCGCGGCGGCCTGCTCCCGCTGCCGCGCCAGCGACGTCACCGGATCCTGATGATCCTCCGTGGACACCCGCCCATAGAAAACGAACCGCGGCCCACCGCGCTCATGCCCGGCTGCCCGGCGGCGGCCCGTGCGCTCCGCCCATGCCGCCAGCGCATCCGGCCCGGCCTGCCGGCCCTGCTGACGTACGCCCATGTCTGCACCAGCCATTACTGCAGGCTGCAGGCGCAGGTCCCGGTGGCACAGGGCCGAATGTCTCATCCATCGCAGCAAAAGGGCCCGTCCAGCGCACACAGCCGCCTGCCGCGCGGCACCCAGCAGCAGCCAGCAACTCAGTTGACCGCCACCCCGACTAGGTTAAGGATATTCTTAAACCAGGTGGACGCGGCATGACACGCGCCGGAAGGAGCCGTGTGGAGTGGGAGATCCTGCTGACCCCCGAGGTCGAGGCGTTCCTCGATGAGCTGTATGAGTCCGACCCGGTGAGCCATCAGCTGGTCAACCAGGCCATCCTGGTCCTAGAGCGCAACGGCCCGGCCGAGGGCCGCCCGCTGGTGGACACGATCACCGCATCGCGGATAGCCAACATGAAAGAACTGCGGCCCCCGTCAGCCGGGCGCATTGAGATCCGGATCCTGCTGGTCTTCGATCCGTGGCGGTCGGCGATCCTGCTCGTGGCCGGCGACAAGTCCGGGCAATGGGCCAAGTGGTACCGCACGGCGATCCCCCACGCTGAGCAGTTCTACGACGATTACCTGGCCGAGCGAAGGAAGGAGATGGGCCCATGAGCGGTGTTTCGCGCTGGCGGGACTCTCGCCACCTGGAGCGTGCCGTTACGACCGCTGGCGGCCAGGAGGCCTTCGACGCGGCGGTAACCGCCATGCTGGATGACGCCCGCGGCTGGCGGCTGGCCGAGCTGCGCAAACGGCGCGAGATGACCCAGGAGCAGGTGGCCGCCCGGATGGGCGTTTCGGTCGCCCGGGTCTCCCAGATCGAACGCGGCGACGTCTCCACCCAAGACGTCCTCAACCGCTACATCTCCGCCCTCGGCGGCACCCTCAAGCTGATCGCCGACTTCGGTGACGAGCAACTCAAGATCGCCTGACCAGGCGATCTTGACGGCGAGCCGGCCTCCCGCCCGGTAAGCCCTGCGGGGCGGCCTGCCGTCACATGCTCGCTATCGCGTGGTGCGCATCAGACGCCTGCCCGGGCTCTGGCTGAGGCCAGGAAGCTGGTCCAGCCGAGACCGAGCGACGATACCTCACCTCACCCTCAATTCACCCGGATGACCAGGCAAGGTCACTACGGCAATCCCGGCGGACAGGCTCAGAACGCTTAATATTTGCGGCTGGCTGCGATCCGGGACTGGCGCCGTGTCGAGCACAGATCTGCCAGTTCTGGTTCTGGGGGGACCGTCTGGACTGGCCAGGCAATGCCGGGGGCATGTTCCAGCTGTGCGGGCAGGCCAGGCCGGCTTTCATGGCCCGCCGTCACCGCGCCCGGCGCCGGCCGTGCCCTCGGCGGCGGCGAGCCGGGCGGGGTCAAGATCGGCGGCGAACACCTTCTGCAGCATGTGCCAGTCCTGCGGATGAGCCCTGATACCCGCCTCGAAAAGACGCGCGACCTGCTGGGTCATCGCCGCCGCCTTCTGCCTGGTGTCCCCTTCGGCGGGCACGCGGATCTCCTCATGAACGTGCACGCCCCAGCCGTCGCCCTCGAACCACAAGATCGCGGGCATCAGCGCCGCGCCGGTCTGCACGGCCAGCGCGGCCGGGCCGCCCATCATCCGGGCCTTCTCGCCGAAGAACTCCACCTCGATGCCGCCGCCGGTGACATCGCGGTCACAGATCAGGCCGACAACCTTGCCGGCCCGCAGCCGCTGGGCCAGGATGGCGAACCGTTGCGTCCCGCCGCTGGCAGGCAGCACCTCCATGCCGAACCCCTCGCGGAACGCGACGAACCTGTCATAGACCGACTCCGGCTTCACCCGCTCGATCACGGCGGTAACCGAGCCTGCCCCCTGGGCGACAATCCATGCGCAAGCCAGGTCGTAGTTGCCCATG
Source organism: uncultured Actinomycetes bacterium (assembly GCA_963725125.1). Taxonomy (GTDB): domain Bacteria; phylum Actinomycetota; class Actinomycetes; order Streptosporangiales; family Streptosporangiaceae; genus DASXKD01. Next base: position 43,724 of record CAVRXW010000055.1, on the reverse strand, counting down.
TGGGGCAGCGCGAAAACCACCCCGCGCCCGGCCGCGAGGTACCCGAACGCGGTCTCGATGTGCCCGGTGTCGCGCATCCCTGCGGCCAGCCGGCCGGCCGGCATCACCGGCAGCCGGAAAGCCTCGAGCCAGTACCGCGCGTACGAGCGCATCGCCTGCCTGGACAGCGCGCGCAACTCGCTGCCTGACGCCTGGGCGCCGATCACCCGGCGCAGGTTGCCCTCAAGTACCCGGACCCCCGTGCCCCGGCGGCGCCAGGCACGGTCGGCGGCACACCGGAAACCCCACCGGGCCCAGGACTCGGGCAGCCGGCACACCACCGACCAGCCCAGACCATACCCGGCATCGGTCAGCCTGTCCTTCACCGCGGGCACCCCTCACCTCCTGACCCGGTGCAGGCGGCCGCGCCTGGCCGCCTGGCGTTCTTCCCCGACGACCCGGCGAGCACCCCGGCGACCGGGAAGCGGCGCATCCACCTGCCCACCGCACCGACCGCCTTCCTGGCCGTGGCCACCTCTGATGATGCCAGCCCCGCCGCGGGGACCTTGCCTTGCTCACCGTCGCCGGAACACCAGCGTGGCGCACTCACCACGAGGGTCAACGAGCTCATCAAGTTTGCCCGCAAGCAGGGCTACCGCCGCGGCGAGCTGATCGCGGTGATCGAGGCTGCGCCGTACCTCGCCTTGAGCTGGAAACGCGGCGGCGGAGAGCGCCATGGTTGCCGTGGTTGCCGTGGTTGCGCGGCTGGGGGAACTGGGCAACGGGCTGGCTGGCGGACGGCGCCGGTTGTCGCCGGATGGTAGCCAGATGCCGGCGCTTGGTGAGCGCTCTTTGACGGGAATGGGGGCAGAATGGTATTTCGTACCTGCCATCATGCCGTGGGCGGGTCGCGGCGTGATGGGGCAGTGGAGGCGCGCCGTGAGCATCGGTGAGGCCCTGGCAGCGGCACGGGGCCGGGCTGGCCTGACCATTACGCAGGTCAGCCAGCGGACCCGGATCAGGGAGACGCTCATCGGGGGGATCGAGCGGGACGACTTTTCCGGCTGCGGCGGGGACTTCTATGCGCGCGGGCACATCCGCGCCATCGCCCGCTGCCGTGGGCGCAGACGGCGAGCCGCTGGTCGGGGAGTACGACTCCAGCCACGGCACGCCGCAGGCCAGCACCGCGGCCGGCCTGCCCGGGCCGCCCGCCCCGCTGCGGCTCCGGCAGCGCCGCGGGCCGCACTGGGGCGTTGCGCTGCTGGCCGTGCTCGCCGCGGCCGCGGGCCTGGTCACCTATCACCTCGTGGCGTCTGGCCCCGCTGGCCGGGCCCCGGCTGCCGCCCGCACGCCGGCGGTCAGCGTGCATAAGGCCGCCCGCACGCACCCGGCCGCGACGAACACCCCGGCACCGCCTGCGGCGCGCCCTGGCTCACGCACGGTGGTGATCTCCCTGGCGGCACTGAACGAAGCCTGCTGGGCCGACCTGTCCACGCCGGCCGGCGCGACGGTCTTCGCTGGCATCCTCGGCCCGGGTACCTCGAAGACCTGGACCGAACGGCGGGCAGTCACACTGGAACTCGGCAACCCCGGCGCGGTCACGCTGAGGGTGGACGGCAAGACCCGCACCGGGCTCGGGCCGGACCCGGTCACGCTGAGACTGGCCCCGGGCAACAGAAGGCCCGGGTAGCGCGGCGCGGCGATGGCCGGCCGCGGAGTACCCAGCAGGCGCGGGGCCGGTATCGCCGCAAGCAGTGCACTGGCCGGTTCGGCAGGTCATGCAGGGCCGGGGTGCTGCCGGCGGAACTGCCGTAACAACGGGTTCCGCCAGCTGCTGACCACGCCGCATCCACCGGCCACCACCGGCTACCGCTGTCGCCGGGGCCCCACGCATCACCACCGGCCACGGACACCAATCGGCGGATCACCGGCAAGCTGAGCAGCCTTTGTTTTGCCGCGACCAATCACGCGGTCCTGGGAAAGTACCCGCCAGAGCGCAAAACCTCCTGACCTGGAACTTCGCCGGGCTGAGCTCCGGTTTGCCGACCGCGTGCAGAACGAAGGCGGGGATGCGTGCGTCCGCACCTGCTTCCCTCGGATCACATTCCGTGACGCGTTTTCGTCAGCGTGGAACGGCAGTGGCAGATCCCGGTGGCTGCCGATGGGCCACCCGGCCAGATCGCCTTGGCAGCCGGGGTTCAGGTGGATCGCCCGGCCGGAGGCGGATGAGTGTCTCCCCCTGACTGCGGCCTGGCCCGGTCGTAGCGGGGCGAAGGTGTCGTCATCGGCTGAACCGCCCGTGTGTCGCACCATCCGGCTCGGTGGTGCTCAAACCGATGACGATGTGGAAGGTGAACTGGTAAAGATGCCACGGCGGCGGGCCAGCGCTCGGCGCGTTGTAGGGCGCGGTGAACCCGTCCCCCGCTGCCCCGGCCGGGCAGCCGATGCCGCGGTAAATGCTGGCCACCTGCTGCAAGATCGCTGGCTCGGTGACTCGCGCCGCCTCGCCGCCGAGGGCCCAGTCCATGCCGGAAGCTTGACTGAGATCGTGCAGGCTGGGGTTCGACGCCAGGTTGCGTGCCTTGCGAGTACCGGGCCCGCTGGTGGAACAGGGGTCGCCGTCGTGCCGTACCGCGCCGATCCCGTGGCGTGCGGGCGCCCGCCGGGCCGGACCGTACCAAGGAAGAGGCCGCGAGTGTGGCGCTGAGCGGCCGGGGATGACCCGGATTGCCCTGGTGCCGGACCGGTGGAAAGATCGAAGATGCGATGCCCACGGACCTGACAGTGATTCTCGAGCACCGGCCGGGCGAGCTGGCCCGGCTAGCGGAGATTACCGGCGAAGCGGGGGTTACTATCCATGGCCTTGCAGCCTTCACCGGTGAAGGCAGGGGTGTGGTGCACGTGCTCCTCGACGACGAGGCCGTGGCCGGGTGCCGGGCGGCCCTTGAGCGCGCCGGAATGGGTATCGCCGACGAACGCGAGGTCTTCGTGATCGACGTCGAGGACCGGCCTGCAGCCCTCGGCGAGCTGACCCGGCAGCTCGCCGAGGCTAACGTCAACGTCGACTTCGCCTACACCACATTCACGGGCGGGAAGATCGTGATTGCCACCGACGACGTGGGAAGCGCTCGCGCCGTGCTCCGGTAGGTCGTGCATCATGCTGCATCAGGGATTGGTGCCGGCCGCACGCTGCCAGGAGGATCGGACATGAGTCCATTGCCCGTTTGACCCATTGAGGTGTGTGGAGTCAGGGGCAGGACGTCAGCCCCGGCCGCCGGGGGAACGAGCCCGGCGCTTATCGCCATAAGGCGCCCCGCCGGGCTTCGTCTTCACCTCCGCTGTGACACGGCTTGCTGGTCTGCTAGTTCGTGAAACGCCTCACATGCAGGCACCAGAACGGCAACCACCCGATGCACGCCGGAGCGCACTCGCTTCGCTGGACTGGTGCGCTGCTGACTGTCAGCGTGGGCGCGCCCGCTTCCGCCGCGCCGCCGTGAATGCCTCACCCGGGCCACCCCACCTCGACACTTCGTCGCCGAACACGCACCCGGCATCGCAGCCCACCCCGAACCGGATGCGCGCTGTTCCAGCTGACCAGCTCCCCGACCAGGACCGGCCCCGCACGTGGTGGGGCAGCGGCTCGTGGCCAGTGTTACGGTGGCAGCGTTCGTACCCGCCGAACTGCGCCCGGATCACCTCGCGGCAGCGGGCACCCTCACGCAGGCTGAGCTGCCCGCTCGGGATCTGGGTCATGGGCGTCTCCTTTAGCTGCCTGCTCTTCTCCGCATGCTGTCACCATGTCGGGCCGTTTCTCGTTTCGCTGGCCGAGTTGCCTGGCGAGATCAGCGGGGCTGGGCTGGTGATACTGGCCGCCCCGGCATGCGGCACAGGGGGGAAGAAGGGAACTCCGCTGGGTTGGCGGGCAGACAGAAGCGCGGATCTGAGCGGCAGCCATAACCGACAGGGCGCAGCCACTGCCACGCCAGAACGGCGGCTCGGGAGCGAGAGCCAGGGCTGGTCCAAAGGGCGCGGCCCACTGGACTCTTGCCGGCTCCTGAGTAGGTGACGCACGATCGAGTCGTGAAGAACAAGGCAACTATCTACGATGATGGCCGGATCGCCTGTGACGATGAGGGCATAACTATCCGCTGGTACTACCTGTGGGGTGCCAAGCGGATCCCCTTCCAGGCGATCCGCTCAGCCAGGACATTCCCGCTCAAACCAATTCGCGGGAAGTGGCGAGTCTGGGGCTCGGGGGACTTCGTGCACTGGTACAACCTCGACGGCAGCCGGCCGGACAAGGAGACTGGCATCGAGATCGACGCGGGCGGAAGGGTCCGCCCGTGTATCACACCCGACGACGTGGAAACGGTGACCCGGATCATCGCCGAGCACGTCGCACCGTAGGGCAGCGCCGGACCTGGCTTGGCCGCGGCCGCAAGCGTGCAGTCTGCTGATTACGGCCCGCCGCCGGTTATCGGACGGAACTCCGAAGGACTGATCTGAGCTCGCGACGCTGGCACCCGGCATCGCAGGGCCGCGAGCCGAACGCCGGCTCTCGCGCACCGACCGCGGACCAGCGCCGGTCGCGGAGCGTGATCGGGTCGTCGGTCCGCGTGGCTCCCTGCCGAATATTTGCGGGCACGATGATCGGCGACTGGTCCGTGCGGTTAGCGCAGATCATTCCGTTCGGTGATGCGCTGGCGGCTCCCGCCGTGAAGCGTGACCTCCAGTAACTCGGATGCCATGAGCCGCAGCCCTTCCGGCCGGCCCGGGTGGTGAGGAATCGGCTCAGGCGCCGCAGCGGGCGGTGAGGGCGAGGAGCGTATCAACCGCGGTCTCGAGCGGACGGGTGTCCTGCTGGATCTGGGCGAGCAGGAGGCCGCCCTGGAGTGCGGCGAGGAGAGTTATGGCGTAGTCGCCAGCGTCGATGGCGGCCGGGAGGCGCCCGGCGGCTTGAAGCTCTCGAAGGCCGTCGCTGATGGCGGCTGACCATTGCTCGAATCCGGCGGCGATCAGGGCGCGGGCACGCGGGTCGGTCTCGGCGAGCTGTCCGGCGAGCGAGCCGAGCGGGCAGCCGCCCCTGCCGTTGCTGCTTTTGGCCTGGGCGATTACTGTGTCGCGCCAGGCCCGGAGCCCGTCGGGGCTGCCGAGGTCAGCCTGCCGCTGATTGGCGGCGATGGTGCGGGCCTAGTGGTCGATGACCGCCTGCACGAGGTCGTCCTTATCCGGGAAGTAGTGGTACAGCTGCGATCCGCTGACCGCCGCCGCTGCCTTGACGTCTTCGAGCGTGGTGCCCGCGACACTCCGCTCGTGTATCAGCCGGGCGGCCGCCTCGACGATCCGGGTCCGGGTGCGCTCCCCTTTAGGGGTCAGCCTGGGCTGGTCACGTGCGTCGCTGGTCATGGGCCATCGTACCAGTTTTCTGGGTTTGACAACCCAGTCTTCAGTCGGCAGAGTGAGTCGTACAACCCAGCTTGGCGAGCAGAAGGAGGCTCACGGTGATCCTTGTGACCACGGCCGGAAAGGTCGGCTCCGAGACGGTCCGCTTGCTCAGGCAGCGGGACATGCCCGTCCGGGTGCTGGTGCGCGACCCCGCGAGGGCGAAGACCCTGGCTGAGGCGGGCGCGGAGGCCGCCGTCGGCGACCTGGACGTGTCGGCGAGCATCGACGAGGCGATGACAGGCGTCGAGACCGTGGTGCTGGTCAGCCCGGCCGTGCCCGCCCAGGAGCTGAACGTCATCCGCAGCGCAGCCCGCGCTGGGGCCGGGCACGTCATCAAGGCGACCAGCAAGGCCTCGGCCGACTCGCCCATTGCGCGGCGGCGCTGGCAGGCCGAGATCGAGGCGGGCCTGGCCGCCTCCGGTATCCCGCACACGCTCTTGCGGTCCAACGCGTACATGCAGAACGTCCTGATGCTGGCCCCGGCGATCACCGCGACCAGCAGCTTCGGTTCCGCGGCCGGCAAGGGCCGCTCCGGTATGGTCGATGCCCGCGACGTCGCCGCGGTCGCCGCTGAGATCGCCGCCTCTCCCTCCGCGCATGCCGGCAAGACTTACTGGCTCACCGGCCCCGAGCTGATCTCCAACTACGACGTGGCCGCCGTGCTGTCCAGACTGCTCGGCCGGGCCATCACTTACCGTGAGCTGCACCTTCGAGGAGAACAGGGACGCCATGATCCGCGCCGGCGTCCCCGCGCCGATCGCGGAGATGAACGCCCAGGCATTCAGCCTGACCGCCGAAGGCGACGCGGAGTGGGTCACCGATGATGTCCCCTCACTCTTCGGCCGGCCCGCCCGCTCCTTCGAGCAGTTCGCCGCCGACAACGCCACCACATTCTCCTGAGGCCCGGCAGCGCGCAGCCGATACCGCCGAAACCAGGTAGGCGAACTTGTCGATGGCGGCCCAGGGTCGGACACGCTCGCTCGTCGGCACGAGCGGGGCCTCAAACGATAACGGCAACTCGCTAGCGCACCCGAACGACCAGATATGTGTGCTCACCGTCGGCCTACAGTTCGTCGCCGTGCCGGATCGCCGACTCGGAGTGCCTGACAGCTAGACCCGGCTGTTGAGGTGATCACGCGCCGAACGTCTGACTCTGTGGGACAGGGTGCTGGCTTGCTCTCACCGGCCAGCCATCTGGTCCAGGCATCTGCAGGTCAATGCGCTGCGCTCGGCGCTGCGGGAGTACTGCTCGGCCACGTTGACAACTACGCCGCTGATGCTGACGACGGCGGCCGAAGTAAGGTGAGCGCGGCGCGAGTGAGTGCGTCAGTTCCTGCTGAATGAGCGGCTGACCGCGGCGATTATGGTGATGGCTAGCAGCCAGCCCAGAATATGAAGCCCGGCTGCTACTGCTAGTCCTGTGCCTTGCGGATCAAAGTCGCTGGCCTGCCCGAGTGCTGGCGCGGGTATCAGCACGTCGAGGGTGTACAGGGCGGCGTTGAAAGCCGAGTGCGGGCCAGGGCCCACGGGGACTGGGTGCCGGGCGCTGAACACCAGCCATCCGGCTATGAAGGCCGCCGCGAGCAGGAGCAAGGCGCGGCCGGGCGCATACCCGTATCCAGCGAGGGCGTCCTGCAGCCATCCCCACCAGCGCGTCCACCAGGGGCGTTGCCGCCTGCGCTGCCGCAGTTTTGCCAGCATGACGCGGCGGGCCTGGTCGTCATGACCTAGCCGTCGGTAGTAGGCGGCGAGCTGCTCATATGGTTGCGGTGAGTATTGGACGGATCTGTGGATCCAGCCCAGCCGATTGCGGGCGGGCATGTCGGTCAGATCGTCATAGGTCAGTCCGTCTAGGTTCAGGCGTTCGGGCCAGGAGGTGGGATCGTCGGCTAGCAGAGAGACACTGGCATGGCGAAGATCAACAAGGTTGGGCGGCGCGGCCCAGCGTGTGATGAGCGCCGTAGCGGTCATGTCCTGCAGGTTGAGGGTGTTGTTAGCGGGCTCGCCCAGGAGGGCGCCGGTGAAGTCGAGGCTGCCGCTGAGCTTGGACTCGGCCATGCTGACCGTGCCGTGTGCGTTGAAGCCGTTGCTGCACAAGACCCGGCCGCCTGTCACGAGTCTGTCCGCGGAGAGTGCCCGGCCTTGCGAGTTGGTTAGTGTCGCGCCTTCGAGATTGATTTCCTCACCGATCCGCGCGTTGTTGAGGTCGATCTCGCCGTCAGCCGTGAATCTCCTGTTCAACAGGAGATTCTCTGTCACGGTGAGTCCCTGGGCTGCGATGGCCCAGTAGGTGCGGTTTTCGGTCTTGAGCCCGGTGATGTGGGCGTCCCAGCAGCACATGAACCCATCGATGCGGGCGCCGACCAGCCTCAGGCCGCCGGCGGCGGTGAAACCGCCGGGGTCGCTGAGGGAGCTGCCCAGGAACAGGACATAGTTGACGTTCATTCCTTGCGCGTTGAGCGCCCATTGCTTAGCTGATGTGTTGGTGAGCGTCGCGCCAGTGAAGCTCAGGCTATGAGAGATCTTGGCGCCGATAAGGAAGATCATCCCCGTCGAGGTGAATCCTGATCCGCAGCTCATGCTCTGGCCGACGGTGACGCGGCCTGCGGACAGCGTCGTGCCGCCTGGGTTAGTCAGGACCGCGCCGTCCAGGCTGACAATGCCAGCGATAGAAGCGGAGTGAAAGTTGACACTGGTGGCTGTCAGCCCGTCAAGAATCAGGTTCCCGTGCACCTCTAGCTGTTCAGCTCTCAGGCTGGGCAGGTGACAACCGGGCAGCCGAACGTCGGCCGCGCGGGCCTGGCTCAGGTTCACCGGCTCGGCGAAGCTGCAGTCCTGCAGCAAGACAGGGCATGGTAGCTCCTGGTGCTCCAAATCGAGGGCTCCGATAACCCGCGCGCCCCGCAGTTGCAGAGCGCCGGTAATCCCGCTTGGACCCTGCTGACTTGCCCGCACGAGCAGATCACGAAGGAAGCTTGCCCGGACCGTGCGCTCCGCGTCCCAATGCCTGCCCCGTGCGGGATCGTCGATGTCCGGCTTTCCCTCGCGCAGATCGACCAGTGTGCCACTGGCCTCGAGTACTCGCCGTTCGGCGGCCGTCAGGTCCGGGACTGATGACATACCGGATTCCTCCAAGATCACGGCGCCCGCGCATCCGGGGTACGTTGTGCTCATATGCCAGAAGATCTGCAATGACCGTTTCGCGCGAAGTCAAGTGATCATAACGGCAAGCCGAAGCGGTGGTATCGCGGCCGGCGCAACTTCGCCGCATGGCGGTCGTTGGATCCCAAAACGCCCGCGCACGCGACCAGGGCCGGTTCCGTCCGCGGACGCAACCCTCGCCCGCACTCGCTGGCCAGGTCGAGTGATCCTGGCTGCGCCCACCAGAGCACGTGGCTCACTGCCACGCCCGGCTTCCCCCGCCAGCAAACCAGCCGACACGGCAAGAGCCATTCCAATAGCCAACAAGAACAGCCTTCCACCAATGGTCAACGATGCTGGGCGAGATAAATGCCGCCACCCCTCGCCGTCACGTCAGGAGAGCGCCATACAGCGTGACAGTCGTACGCTAGGTGATGAATCGACGCGCCGGTCAGTGCTGCAGGTCGGACGTAACGCCGACTCTGCGCTCCACCCTGCAATCGCTTCGGCGGCGTAATCGGCGCACCGATCCTCCCGTTCTGCGCTCTCGCGGCCACCTGCCTTCGGGATGTGACCGCCCCACCAAAGAAGAACAAACCCCGCTGCTAGCACACAGATTGCCAACCGGGGTTACCCACGCAGCATCCTGACGGCGGTAGTCCGGACCGAATTCACTCTCTACTTCGCCTCGACGAAAGCCCCGCTCAAGGAGCTACCCACAGCGGTGCAGATAGTCGTCGAGGTGCAAGACACTCCGGTCAACTTGTCGATCTGATTTGTCTGATTGGGGATCGTCTGGAGTTTCCACGTGCTCCCATTCCAGACCTCTGCCAGTGTCGCCTAGCTCAACTCGGAGCAACCGATGGCGGTGCAGGCTCCCGGAATGCACGACACCCCGAGCAAACTGGCTGGTCTCTCGTTCCGGGGGATTGGGAGTGGTCTGGATCCTCCAGTGGGCCCCGTTCCACACCTCGGCCAAAGTCGTGTCGACAAATGCACTGTTCAGGAAAAACCCGACGGCCGTGCAGGAGGTAGGCGACACGCACGACACGCCGTACAAGTCGCTAGCGCCGATTTCCATGGGGTTAGGGATGTGCTGGATTGCCCAGCTGCTCCCGTCCCACACTTCGGAAAAGCTCGTGCTCAAAACATCGGAGTAGCCGACGGCCGTGCAGACGACGCCGAACCGCACGACACGCTGGACAAACCCCCGAAGACTCGCCGGAGACCGTTGGTGTCGGTGTTTTCTCGATCTTCCAGGCGGCCCCTCGTTGCAGGCACGTCTTGTCGCCGTAAGCTTGGCTGATCTGGTCGCGCGGGCATTCGGCGCCGGTGAGACTGCCTGGAGCGCGCTCTGACGTACCGGCCTGAGGGTGCGGCACCGCTGCCGCCGGGCGCCCTGCGGCGTGCGGGCAAGGCGCCGCTGTCGTTGAGGCCGGCTGGCGCCGTGCTTGCCTACAGTGTGGGGGTTGCGCGGATGAGTGTCGTGCCCGCGGTGGTTGCGTTTGCCGCTGGGGCGCTGGTGAGCCTGGCCGTCAGTTGGGTGCTGGTTTCCCGGCTTGAGCGGGTCGGGGAGCGGCTGGGCCTGTCGGAGGCGTTGCTGGGCATTGTCGCGGCGCTGGCGGCCGACGCGCCGGAGGTCACGGCCGCCGTCAGCGCGATGGCCGGTGGTCAGCAGCGGCTGGGGGCCGGCGTCATCATCGGGTCGAATGTTTTTAACCTGGCAGCCCTGCTTGGCCTGGGCGCGGTGGTTGCGGGACGGATCAGGCTGCATCGCAAGGTTGTGCTGCTCGGCGGGACCGTCGCGATGTGCGTGGCGGGTGTGTGCCTGGCGGTGGTGCTGGGTGTTGTGCCGCCCGCCGCAGGCTGCCTGCTCGGGCTGTTGATCGTGGCGCTGTACGCGGTTGCCCTGGGTGTTCCCGGCCGGGGCCTGGCCCGGCTGCGGGTGCCTCGGTCCTGGATCGCCTGGCTGCGGTCCGCAGTGGCCGAGGAAGAGACAGAACTGGAATCGGCGATCCGGCCCGTGCCGGGAAGGTGGCCCGATGTGGCTATCGCCGCAGGGTCGCTGGTCATCGTGGTCGCGGCCAGCGTGACGATGGAGCGGGCCGCGTCAGCGCTGGGGAGCCGCTTCGCGGTGCCGGAGATCGTGGTCGGTGGCCTGGTGCTCGCGGCGGTGACCAGCCTGCCCAACGCGGTCGCTGCGGTGTACCTAGCAGCTCGCGGGCGGGGCGCGGCCACCTTGAGCACGGCCCTGAACAGCAACACCCTCAATGTGGTCGTTGGCCTGCTCATCCCCGGGGCAGTGATCGGGCTGGGCCGGCCATCGGGCCAGACGGCCCTGACCGCCGCGTGGTATGTCGGTCTTACCGCGGTGGTGCTTGTGGCGGCCTACCGTGATCGCGGTATCTGGCGGGCGACTGGCCTCCTGGTCATTGCGGCCTACGTTGTCTTTGCCGGCTCGGTCCTCGGCCTCGCCTACGCCGGACCTGAGGCGGCTCGCACTACGATTCTTGCTGGTCTGGCCGTTGCAGTCGGGTTCGGAGCGTGGCTGGCCCTTGGCCGCCATCCAGGTGCCGCCGGCACTGAGCCGGGACCGGCGCCCCTATGGCCAGCCAGGCGAAACCCCGGCGGCCAGATCGGGAGCCCGCCGGTAGCAGTATCGGGCAATGGCAGCGGCCCGCACAGCGCGCGTGCCCGGATAGCTGGTCCCGGTCATCCCGGGAGGGGACAGGAATCCTTGCTGACAGGCTGGCCTGTCAAAAGACTCTGGGCCCTCGGCCTGGCAGGCTCCTTTGCCGTGGCGGCCATCGACGCCGCGCTCGGAAACCGGGTCGTTCTCATCGGCCTGCTGATCGTTGGGCCGTGCTGTGTGCTCCTGACCGGCCGCTGGGCACCGACAGCGCTGACCGGGTTGCAGGTGATCGCCCTCGCGGTGGTGCTGGGAGTTCCTGACGGCATCTGGGGCACCACCATCTTTTTCACCTGGCTCGCCGCGGTAGCCGTGGTCGCCCTCGCCACCACCATTGCCGCAGTTTTCATCCAGAACTTCGGGCCCATGCGCCTGTGCTGAGGCCGCCAGGGACCCGAGCCTCCCGGAGCGGCGCGGGGGAGAATCCTGGGGTGACCGAGTCCACCGCGCCGGCTTCGCCGGTTCAACTTCGCACGGTGTGGGCGCGGAGCCTGGAGACACCGCTTCGCCGGTTCCTGCGCACCGAGACGGGCAGCGCGGCCGTTCTGCTCGGCGCAACGCTCGCGGCGCTGGCCTGGGCGAACATAGACCCGGCCGGGTACGCGGCGACGTGGCACACCGTGCTGGTGATCCGGTCTGGCGCGAGGAGCTTGGCGGATAGCTGGCAGGGCTGGGTGAATTCCGGCCTGATGGCGTTCTTCTTCCTGGTGGCCGGCCTGGAGGCGCGCCGCGAGTTCGACATGGGCGAACTGCGCGAGCGCCGGCGCCTGGCGTTGCCGCTGGTGGTTGCCCTCGGCGGGATGATCGTGCCGATCGCGGTCTACCTGGCCATCAACGCCGGCCGCTCCTCAGCGTCCGGCTGGGGCGCGGCCATGTCCACCGATACAGCCTTCGCGCTTGGCCTGCTGGCCCTGGTCGGCCCCGGCGTCCCCGACCGAGTGCGCACCTACCTGCTCACCTTCGCGCTCGTCGATGACGTGGCCGGAATCGTGATCATCGCGCTGGCCTACAGCGGCCACATCAACCTGGCCGCGCTGGGCGCCGGCCTGGCCATCCTCGGCGCGGTGATCGTGGTGCGCTGGCGGGGTGTGCGAAACGGCGCAGCCTACCTGCTGCTCGGGGTGGCGGCCTGGGTCGCGTTTTTTGAGTCTGGCGTCGATCCGGTGGTGGTCGGGCTGGTGATGGGCCTGCTCGCGCTGGCCTACCCCGCCGCGCGGCGAGACCTAGAGCAGGCATCTGAATCGTTCCGGCTATTCCGTGAGCAGCCGACCCCGGAACTGGCCCGCGGCGCACAGGAAAGCGTCCGGCTGGCGATCTCGCCGAACGACCGGTTGCAGCAGCTGTTCCATCCCTGGACGAGCTACCTGATCGTGCCGTTGTTCGCTCTGGCGAACGCAGGAATCACGGTCAGCGGCAGCTTCCTGGCCCGTGCCTACACCTCGCCGGTCACGCTCGGCATCCTGCTCGGCTACGTCGTGGGCAAGCCGGCGGGCACCGTGGGAGCCGCCTGGCTGCTGGCCCGGGTCAGCCGGGGGCGGATCCGCCCGCCGGTCGGCTGGGCGGCAGTAACGGGGGCCGGGGCCATCGCGGGCATCGGGTTCATTGTGTCCCTGCTGATCGCCTCGCTTGCCTTCCATGGCACCGAACTGGCCGAGGCGAAGGTGGGCGTGCTGTCCGCCGCGTTGTGTGCATCGGCCCTCACCTGGGTGGTCTTCCGGCTCACCGGGATGTTGCCGAAACGGCTGCGGCTTCGCGCGCTGCTGGGCACCGCCGAAACGATCATCGATCTGGCGGTGCCCGTCGATCCCGACCGCGACCACGTGCGCGGCCCGGACCGCGCACCGGTCACGCTGGTGGAGTACGGCGACTTCGAATGCCCGTACTGCGGCCGGGCCGAACCAGTGATCAGGGAACTGCTCGCCGACTACGGTGACCTGCGTTACGTATGGCGGCACCTGCCACTCACCGACGTGCACCCGCACGCGCTGCTCGCCGCCTACGGCGCCGAGGCGGCAGCCCGGCAAGGCAAATTCTGGGACATGCACGACCAGTTGCTGGACCACCAAGGCGCGCTGGAGGCCAACGACCTGATCCGCTACGCCGGTCAGCTCGGCCTGGACACCGAACAGTTCACCGCCGACCTGCGCAATCACGCGGGCGAAGCCAAGATCGCCGCTGACCTGGACGCCGCCGACCTCAGCGGCGTCTCGGGCACACCCACCTTCTTCGTCAACGGCAAACGCCACCACGGCGCCTACGACATCGCCACCCTCTCCGACGCGGTCCGGTCCGCCAGGGCACGGGCCCTGATCAGCTCAGCCCGGCGGCCACAGCGCACGTCCTGACCAGGTCCCCGCCGCAGGGCGCAGAACGCCAGGCGGCTGAGCGATCCCACATGAGTCTCAAGCCCAAAAGCTGTGCAGGATCACTGGCGAAACCCTGCTCAGCGCCTAACCCGCTGCCAGTCCGGGAGCTCGATGAGATCCAGGAAACAACCAGCAATGCGCTGGATCACGTCGGAAAGCCCATCGAAGTCTGAAGGCTTGGTGATGTAGGCGTTGGCATGCAGGGCATAGCTGCGCTGGATGTCTTTCTCGGCACGCGAGGAGGTCACCACCACAACTGGAATGCGCAGCAGGTCGCGGTCGGTCTTCAGCTCGGCAAGGACCTCCAGGCCGTTGCGGAGCGGCAGGCCGAGGTCGAGCAGAATCAGCCTGGGCCGGGGCACGCCACCGAAGTGGCCGATGCGCCGCAAGAATCTCAGCGCCTGCTCGCCGTCGCTGACCACGTGCAGGCGAACGGGCGTCCTGGACTGCTCGAAGACTGCCCGGATCAGCCTCACGTCGCCCGGGTCGTCCTCGACCAGCAGGACATCGGCAGCGTTCGGCTCTCCGCTGTCCGCCATGTCACGGCTCCTCGATGTCAGCGGTGGTTGCCCAGGAGCGGAGAGGCACTTCAGTTCACTGCACGATATTAGTACTATGCAACTATTGCTGTATGCCAACCGGCCGACTGAGCCAGCACGGCGGTGTCGTGGAGCTGGGCGAGATAGCCGCGTCGGTGATCGCGATTACCTTCAACTGGCGGCCCGCGCCGCCAGCTGCGATAGCGCCAGGCCGGTCACCACCAGCAAGACGCGGTGTGATGTCGACCGAGCTGCGGATTGTGAACCGGTAGTACGGCACGGTGAAGCACCAGCAGGAAACCGCTCGGCACCTGAGCTTTTAAGGTGCATTACGCAGGACCGGCCCCGGCGGGTTTACTCCAGCCAGGCTGCTGCCGGGGCCCGCGCTGCTGGGCCGGTCGCTGTGCCGCTCACGGGCCTCCCCATCCGAGCGCCGCGCCGGGCGCCGGGCTTTCCCCCGCAGCCTCGGCAAACGCCTGGAATGCCGCGATCACGGGCTCATGCTGAGCTTGTGGCAGCACGCCTAGAAGCCGGGCAAGCTCGGCACGGCGCCGCTTGGTCACGTCCGCGACCAGGTCGCGGCCCGCCGGGGTCAACGCGATCCGGACCGTGCGCCGGTCACCGGCCTGCCGGTGGCGGCGCACCAGGCCCTTGCGCACCAGCCGGTCACACATACGGGTCGCCGTCGAGGGGTTCACCGCCAGGGCGGCTGCTAGATCAGCCGTTCCCTGTGGCCCGCTGGCCGCCAGCACCACCAGCGCCCGGTACTGCGGCAGCGTCACCTCGTCTGCGGCCGCCGCGAGGGACCGGGCCGCCACCGCGACCAGAGCCCGGCTGGCCACCAGTACCGTGTCCACGAGCTCATCAGGAGCCGCGCCGGCAGAAGAAGGCCGTACAGCGTGAGCCATTGAGTCAGGCATGTCACCAATTATTGCGCTAGACAACTACTACCTGAGGCGCTGACGGGCCAGTGGCTGCTCGTTTCTGGCGAGCCGACGGGCGGCGCGCCGCAATCAGGGCCACGGGCCGGACCTGGTCAACGTGATGGACGCGAAAGCCGGCGGCGGCGATCAACGATGGCAGTCCACGGCGAAGCCATGGCTTCCTGTGCCGGCTCCATGCGGTCAGGGCCGGGAACCGCCCATCGGGAGAGACGTCGGCTACCACCAGCGTGGCACCTAGTGCAATGACGCGGCCGATCTCAGCAAGCCCTGCGGCCTTGTCACTCCAGTGGGACACCGGCAATGTCACCACCACTAGATCGAATGCCGCATCGGCGAGGCAAGCCGCTCGGCGGCGAAGTGGGCCTGGTCGGGAACCGCCCCAGTCACCGGCGTTCTCGACCATTCTGGTGGAGGCGTCAACGCCTACGACGCGCTCATGGGGTAACCGGATGCCCGCCAGGCGGGCATCCGCCCGGTGCCGCATCCAACGGCGAGGATCCGGCTGGGGTACTGGACATGCCGCCGAAGATACCGCAGGACCGCCTTGCGTAAACCAGCCTGTGCAACGCGGTTTGAATCTGGCTGAGGTCATAGGTTGCTGCCCAACTGTCGAACCTGCGCACCGACACAGGACGGCCGATCCCGGTACCGCCGGAGCGACCGGACGAGGTCTGGGCATGCAACCGGAGCGCGCGAACCGGCCCGGCGGCACCTGCCAGGTCTGCCGGCCCTGGCGCCGAAATAAGTGCGTTCCATCGCATCCCCGTGCGGACATGGCCCGTTAGCTGGGACCGGAACTGGTAAACACCCGGCGCGTGATGACGCCGCGTCCAGAGCCACGGCCCCAGATCGTGAACTGCCTCCCTGGCGCGAGGAACAGGGGCGCTTCGTCATCGGTGATGGTGATGGTCACCACCTGGCGCTGTCCTGACTCCAGCGGCTGGCCGTCGTCGCGGGAGATCGCGGCAGGGAAGTACTTGCTGCAGGACGGCTGGTCAGCGTGCCGGGCATGGATCATAAGCGCGTGCGTTGCGCTCGGATCCAGCCCGCGAAGTTCTGCCCCGGGGGCCGGGGACCAGGAGTCGAGCATGACAAGGGCCCGGAACCTGAACTGCCTCACTGCGCCTCCTTCCCCAGGCGGGAGGGCTCACCAGCACCATCACGGAAGGTGCCGATCTGCCCCCGGGGCTCTTGCATCAGCAGACCCGGCAGGATTTGCTCTAGACAATAGTTGTCTTAGACAAGTATTGCAAACCCTGCCAGATGCAGCGGGTCTCAGCTCCCGACGGCACGGGAGGCGGACAGGCGCTAGCCGAGCCCTCTTTGGGGGAGCCACCTGGAGCAACTCCCGGCTCACGCACGGCAGCAGCCCTGCCGCCGAGAGCAAAGCCGCCCGCTTGCAAGAGTTGCAGCTAACAATTATTGTTGTTAGCAAGATTTGTTCTGGCGAAACCTGGCTCTGGCTGTACTGGCAGGACAGATGCGAGCCGGATGGGAGATAGTGCGGTGGACCCGCTCTGGCAGGCTGTGCTCTGGTCAGTCATTCCGGTCGCCCTCTTGCTGGTAGCAACTGCCGTAAGCGTCTATGGCTTCAGGCACAGGCGGCCGCGCCCACAAGAGGACCCCGTGGGACGCGCTTACTTCGATGCCCGGGCCCACGCGGCCAGCACCACCTCGGAGCCCGCGCACCGTGCGTCCCGTCATCTGCCCGCATCCAGCAGATGATCAGCAGTTCCTGCAATCGTTCACCGCGCCTGCGATCACTGCATCGCGCCGGTTCAGCCATGGATGCGTTTGCCGCCGCGGCTGAGCAGGCTCCCGGCAGCCTTTGGCCGATGCCGCCCGCCGACCGGCCACGGACGTCCGCGGGGAGAAACCGGGAGAGAGCCAGCGCCGCGACAGGAGCGCGGTGACGCCCGGTACGGCAGGCCGGCGCTGGCCGACCTGGAAAGTGGATCTGCGTGGCTCGGCGGGGAGCTGGCTGCGCGGCTCACGGCCGGGCCTGTTCATCCTGGCCCTGCTTGTCGGCGTTGGCTCGGGCCTGGGCGCGGTGGCGTTCCGCTACCTGATCAACGCCTTCACCTGGCTGGCCACCGGGCATGCCGCGTTCGGCCAGCAAGGCCGGATAGCAAGCAGTCACCTGCCCTGGCTGGGCCTGGCGTTCTTCGTGGTGATCCCGGTCGCCGGCGGGCTGATCTACGGGCCGCTGATCTACCGGTTCGCCCGCGAGGCCCGCGGCCACGGCGTGCCAGAGGTGATGATCGCGGTCGCCGAGAACGGCGGCCGGATCCGCCCCCAGGTCAGCGTGGTCAAAGCGCTGGCCTCGGCGCTGTGCATCGGCACCGGCGGATCGGTGGGCCGGGAAGGGCCGATCGTCCAGATCGGTTCCGCGCTGGCCTCCGGCCTGGGCCAGTGGATCCGGATGCCCGAGGAGCGGCTGCGGATCCTGGTCGCCTGCGGCGCCGCGGGCGGTATCGCAGCTACGTTCAACGCCCCGATCACTGGGGTGTTCTTCGGCGTCGAGCTGATCTTGCGGGAGTTTTCCGTCGACGCGCTGTTCACGGTGATGCTCTCGGCGATGCTCGCCGACGTCACCGCCCGGCCGTTCCTGGGCAGCGGGCCTTTCCTGTCCGGGTTCCCGCCCGGCATCGTGCTGCACCATCCCCAGAACTACCTGCTGGTGGCGCTGCTCGCGGTGCTCGCCGCCCTGATCGGGATCGGGTTCAAGAACGCGCTGTACAAAATCGAGGACCTCTGCGACCGGGCCTGGCGCGGCCGCCCGGAGTGGGCCAGGCCCGCCGTCGGCGGCGCCGTCCTCGGGCTGCTGCTGCTCGCGGTCCCGCAACTGTACGGCGTCGGCTACCCGGTGATGTACCAGGCCGTCGGCGGCCACTACGTCCTGTGGTTCCTGATCGTGCTGGCGGCCGGGAAGATGATCGCCACCAGCCTGACCATCGGCATCGGCGGCTCCGGCGGGGTATTCGCTCCCTCGCTGTTCATCGGCGCCACCGCCGGAATGGCCTTCGGGGAGATCGCCCGCCACCTGCTCGGCCCAGCCACCGGCCAGCCCGCGCTGTACGCCGTGGTGGCCATGGGCGCGGTGTTCACCGCCGCCGCCCGCGCCCCACTCACCTCGCTGGCCAGCGTCGTGGAAATGACCGGCGACTTCGCCCTCACGCTGCCAGTCATGCTGGCGGTCGCGATCGCCACCGCAACCTCGCGGGCACTGTCTTACGGCACCATTTACACCACCAAGCTGCTGCGCCGCGGCACCGACATCGACCGGGTCACCCCGTGGCGCGCCCTGCAAGACCTCAAGGTCGCCGATGCCATGCGCGCCTTCCCCGAGCCGCTGGCCGCCGACCGCCAGGCCGACGGCGCCAACGGGCAGCATGCCCCCGCCGCAACCAGGTTGCCCGGACCGGTTACTTACCAGCGTGACCCCCAGGTACTGTTCGCCGGCGAATCACTCGCCCAGGCGCTGCGCCAGCTGGTCATCTACGGCCGCGACGGGCTGCCGGTGCTGTCTGACGACAACCAAACCGTGCAGGGCTGGGTAACCAACAACCGGGTCCTGCAGGCGATCGCCCAAAGGATCAGCACCACCCAGACCCAAGTCACCCAGGGCCAGCTCGCCGCCGAGTGGGCGCCGCCCGACCCCCAGGCGGCCCTGCGCGAGCCGCCTACCCCGCTGCGCGGCTACCAGATCCTGGAAGTCACCATCGCGGACGGCTCCCCAGCCACCGGCCAGCCATTGCGCACGATCACCTGGCCACCGGGCACCATCCCCGTCTCCGTGCTGCACCACCGCAGGCTCCGCGACCCCCACCCCGACCTGACACTCAGCCCCGGCGACCGGATCATCCTGCTCGCCCGCCAGGCCGACGAGCAGCCCCCCACACCGGTCCCGGCCGCGCCGCCTGGGAGCCTGACGCCAGCGCCGAGAGAGAACAAACCACCGGGCACCCTGGCTTGACCCGCACGATCCGCCGCGGCCGACGTGATCCTTGTCGGAGCCGGGCCCAGGCGGGTAGATTCCAGCGGGCTGGACCACGGCCGGGACGGCAATGCCAGTGGCAGGGGAATCAGATGACGGCACCTCTGGAACAGATCAGCGGCCTGCTGCATGAGGCGGGCGAGACCCACCATCGTGTCTTCCGGATTGTGGACGGCGCCGACGACGACTGGGCCAGCTGGTATGCGGACTGGCTGATCAACCTGTCGGAGCTGCCCGCGGTGCTCGGGGTCAAGCCGGTCCGCAGTGAGCTGGTCTACCTGCTCGTCGGCCTCGACAAGGAGTACACCGCGAACCAGCCGGGTGAGCCCTGGGAGACGTACTACGCGCAGCGGCTCCTCGCCCACTTCAGCCCGCAGGGACGCTGAGACCGCCTGCGCGCCTTTAGCCAGTGATGGTCTCGTACTCGTGGGCTGGGCGTAGGCGTAGCCTGGGCGACCGGGAACCAGGTACTACACCGACTCTAGGAGCGTACGAGCCTGGCGATGGCTTCGGACGCTTCGTGGACCTTGGCGGTGGCGGTGTCGCCGACGCCGATCATCTCCCCGGTGTTCGATGAGAACCAGTTCGGCACGCGCTCGATCACCATCTCCCAGACACGCTGGCTGTGCGTGCCCTCGACGAAGAGGGTGATCGGCTAGCCGCGCCGCGGCGCGGGAGGCGCCTCAGGCTGCCTCCCGCGCCGCGCCACCACGCAGAGGCCCCGGCAACGCCCCTTGACTTCCTCGACAGAGCTGGGCGCCGCTGGCCTTCCCGGTCGGGACGGACATACGCCCCTCCGCTGCCCCCCAGATCATCTGATCTGCATGCCACCATCGATGAGCGATGACACCACGCTTGCCAAGCCGAACGGCGGCTCTTCGCGCATGTGCGCGACTGGCGCGCCAGAGCGTGATCCGGTCTCGGGCGCGGGGCCTGGGCTCTCCCTCCCGGTGGGGGAGCCGGCTGATCCGGTGATCGGCCCGGAACGGTTGCCCTGCGGGCCCGGGGTCGGGGCCGCGGGTCAGGGCGTCAGTGCGGCGGCGACCTGGGCGGTGTCTTCGGAGCTGCGGACGAAGCATGCTTTTCCGTCGCGGAATTTCCAGTAGTGGTGCATGTTCATGGCTACGGTTTTGCCGGTGGCGGTGACGGTGAACGCGTAGCGGATGAATACCATGACGTCTCCGTCGTCGTTGCTGGTGAAGCTGAGTGGCGTGAACTCGGTGATCGGGCCGGTCTTGATGATGGCCTCGAAGAAGCTGCGGACCTCGTCTTTCCCGTGCCGGGGGCCGTACCAGGGTGCCGATGTGATCGCGGCGTCGGTTGACCAGTCGATGTCGCCGGTGACGCGGTCGAGGATGGCCTGGACGTCGCCGCGGCCCAGCGCCTCGTACATCTCCATGGTTGTTTTGATGTTCTGTTCGGCGTTCATGTCTTGCTCCATTTCTGACGGTCAAGCCGCATGTACGCGGCCGGTGTTTATGCCGCAGTGGTGGGTGTGGTCTTAAGGCTGCGAGCTGAGGTGAGATGAGGTGAGGCCCAGAAGCCGATCGCCACGGCTGGGCTGGCCGGTGCTTCGCACCCGGGCGGCGTCTGTGCCGGTGACCTGCGCGGCGCTGGCAGTCATGGTGGCTCCTTTGCTAATTGCCTGCAAGGAACCGTAGGCAGGGGCGTCCCGCCGCCACCATCGACTGTTCAGTCGATTTTGGCGCCAGCGGCTGGCCCGGTCCTGGCTGCTAGCCCGTGCTGCATCGCGAACATCGCCAGGCCCGCCCGCGTCGAGACGCCGCACTTGCCGTAGATGTGAACCGTGTGCGTGTGCACGGTTGATGGCGAGATCACCAGCTCCGAGGCGATCTGCCGTTTCGTGTAGCCTGCGGCGAGCCGGCGCAGGACCTCGAGTTCACGCTCGGTCAGGTCCGCCGGCGGCCGGGGCAATACCGCAGGCGGTGCCCCGGCAGCGTCGAGCACAGCACGGATCGCGTCACGATCAAGCGGAAGGCCGGCGAGGACCCGCGACGCGGCGGCGGGATCCAGGGCAGCGCGATACGGCCGCGGCTCGCTGAGAGCATGGAACGCGTCGGCCGCAGCCAGCAGGCAGGCCGCAGCGTCCAGCTCGGACCCGCGCATGCCAGCGGGGTAACCCGAGCCGTCGGTGCGTTCGTGGTGACGGCTCGCGATCAGGCCCAGCGGTGCGAGCACCGGCGACCGCGCCAGCACCCGGCCCGTGTGGTAGGGGTGCAAGCGGACCAGCTCCCATTCTTCGGGCCGCAGCGGCCCCGGCCGCTCCCAGATGCCGGCCGGGACCGCCGCCCGGCCGAGGTCGTGAACAAGCCCAGCGCGGTAGACGGAGGCCGCGTCAGCCAGTGAGAGCCGCTGCGCGGCGGTCCGTGCCAGCGCGGCGACGCCGCGCGAGTGGCCGGTGAACCACGGGCTTTTCAGGTCGGCGGCGTCACCGAACCCGGCCAGAGCCTCCTCCAAGGCGGTTTCGTCGCCGAACACGCGCCGCGGCGGCGGCTCGGCATCGACCACCGCCGCCCACAGATCATGCGGGCTGCAGATATCCAGCAGCTCCGCCGGCTCCTCCTGGAAGATCGCAACGATCTCCGGATCCAGCGCCCGCCCGGACCAGCGAGCAACCGCCTGGGCCGCGGCATCGCCGCCACCGACAGCGTCGAACATCACCGCGGCATAACCCACGGCGGCGAACCGGGACGCCTCGGCCACCTCCGCGCCCACCCGCCCAGCCGGGACACCAAAGCCGTCGAAACGCTCGAAACTGTCCAGGACCGCCCGCCGCACCGCCTCCGGCAACCGCAACCGAGCCACGAGGTCAGCGCCGACCTCACAGTCCGCCCGCGCCCCCTCAGCCTTCAGCCGAGCGACGCCCGCAGGGCCCCCCAGCAGCCGCAGCCGGGCCGCATCCACACCCAGGGCCGCCAGGAACTGCATCGCTTCGGCCGGCTCGGCCGGATCGATCAGATCCCCCCGGGCACGCACCACGATGTCATCCCCGCCGAAGGCAGCGGCGATCTCATGCGACGTCGCCGAACACCCCGCGAAACGCATCAGCGTCGCGTAATAGACCTCACCCTGGCCAGGCCCATCACACCCGGCCCGGCGCGCCAGCTCCGTCGCCAGCAAACACGCCCGCATCGCCTCCCCCGGCGGATGCCCACGCGTCAGATCGCTCGCAACAGACAACGCCGCAACAACCCCCGCGACGCCAACCGTTCCCCCCACAACCACAAGTCTAAAGATCAAGACCGTGACCAGCCCGCGAAATGGCCAGCCCCCGCGCGATTACCCGCCCAAGCACACAGATCCCCGATCCGAAACAGCCCGCGTCTTGACCGAGACACCGCCAAGCCCGCAGCGATCGGCGGCTTGGCGTGCACGGAGGCGCCCAGGCTCGGCTGCGGTCAGTGACCAGCTGCCGGCTATCCGGTGCGCAGGGTATAGATCACCAACTGGGTGCGATGCGTCAGCCTGGGCCTGGGCTTGGCCTTGCCTTCGGTGGCGCCATGCTGATCGCGGCTGGTTTCTTCTGCTCACGTTTCTCCTCTGCGCCGTTGTGCCCCTGATCTGGTATATCCGCCGCGAACGCCCAGACAGAAAGGTGGGCAAGCTCTAGCATTTACCGCCAGGCGCCCGAAACCGGCCCGGGCTCCAGCGAAAGGGGGGATCCTCCGGTGATCCAACGGGTATCTTTGCTCGCCGCGATTATCGTCGCGGCGGGCGCGCTCGGAGCCGCTGGCCTGCCCGCAGCGGCCAGCGCCAGCGCGCACCCAGGCACTGCGGCGGCCGCCAAAGCAGCGGCAGCCAGGGCCGCGCTCCGCGGCGTCTATGCCGAAACGCCGCATGGCAGCAACGTCCGGGGGGCGACGCCGGACACCTCCACCAACTGGTCCGGCTACGCCGACACCGGGAAGAATTTCAGCAAATCCGTCAGCACCTGGACCCAGCCCAAGATCACCTGCCCGACGAAGGAACTGCAACTCGCCGCGTTCTGGGTCGGGATCGACGGCTGGGGAAATGGCACCGTGGAACAGGACGGCACGCTCGCGGAGTGCTACAAGGGCACGGCTACTACTACACGTGGTGGGAAATGTATCCCACCAACGACATCCAGGCCGTGGGCGCCACGGTCAAGCCCGGTGACAAGATCACCGCATCGGTGGCCCGCACCGGCACAAGCTACGCGCTGACGGTCACCGACTCGACCACCAGCGGGAACAACGTGTCCGAGACCGAGACCTGCGCGGCGGCGACATGCGCCAACGCCAGCGACGAGGTCATCGGCGAGGCACCCGGCGGCGAACGCGGCGAATACCCGCTGCCTGACTTCGCGCCGTGGACACCCGGTTCCATCGTGTTCGCGACCACGGCCAAGACCGGCGATGTCGCCACCTTCACGCCGACCTACAAGATCACGATGGTCGGTGACAGTGGCTACGCGCTGGCCTCACCGTCCGCGCTGACGTCCGGCAACAAGTTCACCGACACCTGGAAAAACAGCTACGGCCCGATGCGCTAACCGGCGGACTGCGCCGCAAACATGCGAATGGGCCGTCGGCGTGATGGAGTCTGGCCACGCGCCGGACCGGGCCTCACCCGGCGGCCCATCCCGCCGGTGATCTCAGGTGCCCGCAGCCGGGCGGGGGTGCTCCAGCACTGCAGAACGCCCCGATCTGCATGCCTCAGCGAGTGATCACCCAGTAGCCGCCACCGCGTGCAGATCGGCGGCTACGCGTGCGTCATGGGTGTTGAGGCGGGATCACAGACCGTGACCACCTCGTAGGGAGGCATAGCGCCGGATCGCACCGATTCTGTATCGACCGGACAAGGGCTCCTTTCGGTCTCGCGGGCAACCCCTAGCTGCCGAGGCTGCCTAGTCCGTGTCTCGGCCATGAAGGCACTCACTGATTCTCACGGAGGGGCTGGGCATAACGGACTGGGCACGTAGATGCCTCCCGAGTCCGGCACGTTGTCCCCAAGCACGTCTCCTTCCTGCAGCCCTTTCTAGACCCACTACACCTTCTGTGTTCGCGCGATAGCCGCTCCCTGCAGATTCCTCGTCTTGGCGCCTCTATCTCAGCCTGACTATGTGTGTGCGAATATCTCGACCGTGCAGTTACATTTAGGGGACCAAAATACATTTAGGGGACCAAATGATTAGGAAAGTTAAGCAAATTCGTCAGACCCGGTTAGCGGTGACGAGCCAGGCGGCAGCGCGGACCCACACTCCATCGGGACGTTGGCACTCTGCGTATTGTTCGGTGATGGTGGCGAACGCCCGCTCAGCTATCGCCTCGTCTCTCAGGTGGCCC
Organism: uncultured Actinomycetes bacterium; assembly: GCA_963725125.1. GTDB lineage: Bacteria > Actinomycetota > Actinomycetes > Streptosporangiales > Streptosporangiaceae > DASXKD01. The sequence continues at coordinate 19,297 of CAVRXW010000055.1, read as the reverse complement.
ACGAGGGCACGAATGGTAGGCATACCACGGACGTAACTCATGACATCCGCGACGTCGGACCCCATCCAGGCTGACTCGTTGACGGCGCGGATTTCGATATTCTTCCAGCCAGTGATAGACAGCAGTTCTGTTACTTGCTGCGGGTCGACGAACAGATCGCTGGCCGTAGGGTTAGGCAGTTGCGTGTGAGCGCCGAAGGCATGCAGTGGAATCGCCAAGAGGTCGTTGCACCTATCATGCTGCCAGCACAAGAAGGCCAGCCGACCGCTGCGGCTTATTGTGTTGGCGATGCGGGTGAATGCTTTAGCTGGGTCCTCGAAGAACATAACCCCGAAGCTACTGATCATTACGTTGCAGGAGCCTTGGCGCAGCGGGCAGGTCTGGGCGTCGCCCTGCACGAATCTGATGTTCGGGACTTTGGTCTGCATGGCGAGTCGGCGCGCGACCGCAAGCATCGGCCTGGACAGGTCCAAGCCGATAGCGAGGCCGCCTGGACCGGCCTCTGCGCCACCTGCCGCGCGCGCGGCCGCTACTGTTGTCTCACCGCAGCCGCAGCCAATATCAAGCACATGTTCCCCCGGCGAGATCCCCGCAGCGCTAAACAGGTGAGGGACAAGGTGCTGGTGCTCCGCTAGGTGCCGTTTGCGGTTGGCGATCCAGTAGCGACCGCTCTCGCCATTCCAGCGCTGAGCCTGAGCCCCATTAGACACGCGACTCACCTCAGCCACTTAGTCACCATCCTTTCCACCCGCTGAAATTCATGTTGCTACGCCAATGCCGGGCCCAGCGGATCGCGTCACTTGCTGAAAGCCGCCAATCGTTCTGCTCCCTTTCTGATCCGAGTGCCGCAAGTGCACTAAATCACTGCTTCCCTACCCGTGGGCGGCATCCGCCCACAGCGCCAGGTATCCTCTTCTATCCCGCGTAAGACGCATGCATGCCGATATCTTCCGCGCTGCTGGTCGGCGGTCCTTGGTAAGCCGATGAGCCCGCCGACCAGCAGGATCGTGATGGGCTACCGGTGCATACCCTGGAAGAGCACAAGGGTTCCTGCACCGAGCGCCACGATGACGATCGCGATCAACACGCGCAGTGCTACGCGCCAGAAGAGCACGATGGCCAGCGCGAGGAGCACAAGAGCCAGTCTGGCGTGCTCGGCTTGCTCGGCCGTTGCTGGGGTGACGAGCATCTTTCCTCCCTGACTGTCGCCACCAGGTGGGCCAGGCGGAGGAAGGTCGCCGCCCCGAACTGCGACGGTTGCATTCCGTCACGAGGTCGGTAACATGATCCTCAGCGCTGATCCCTCCTTGCTAGGGCTGGGTTTCGGTGTGACTGGCACGGTCGATGCTCCTAACATCGACCGTGCTTTTTTTGCGCTGCGCTCCCAGGGTCCGGCTTTGCCTGCTGTCACGTGCGGTCACCTGGGCGGTGCATCCTTGGATGGGCTCGCTGCGAACTTCCGGAGCCCGACGAGCCATAGGCGCCTCCTCTCAGCCGCTGGCGTGGTCGCCTAGCGGTGATCTATCCAGTGGCCGTGTGCCACCCTGTGACCGCTGTCCGAGCGGGTCTTGAGGACGCTGCCTGGTTCTGCTTCAATGGTGACTTCGCCAAGCCGAACTGGCAAGTGCCAGTTATGATTGGCAAGTGCCAGTGCAATTTGCACGCGGCGATCCCTGCTCCTCCAGCTCCGATGTGTTGCACTGGACGCCCACAGAAAGGGGCGTGACTGGAGTGCCAACCACAGGTAGTAACCCAACAGTCCGCCGCCGTGAGCTCGGAGTACTGCTCAGGTCGCTCAGAACCGAAAAAGGCTGGACCGTAGACCAAGTCGCTGACCAACTGCGCGTCAGCTCCTCCAAGGTTAGCCGCCTGGAGAACGGCCTGCGGGGTGTCAGCCCAGCAGACATCAGCAATCTGTGCGACCTATATGGAGTCGACGGCGAGCAACGGCAACGCCTCACCGAACTCGCCCGCGCAAGCAAGCAACGAGCCCGGTGGCAGCCGCTTGGCCTGCCCTACTCCACCTATGTAGGACTGGAGGCCGAAGCGACATCGATCAGCGACTACGGCCTCGGCATCATGCCCGGCCTGCTTCAAACCCCCGACTACGCGCGTGCGGTGGTCCGTGCAGCGGTACCGAAATGGGTGCCAGAAGTCGTCAAACAGCGCGTGGAGGGACGGATGGCAAGACAGCAACTCCTCTTCTCCGAGCAACCGCCCCAGTTCGACGCCGTTGTGGATGAGTCAGTCCTGTACCGAGTGGTCGGCAGCCCCGCCATCATGCGTACCCAGCTTCAGCGACTGCTGGAACTAGCTGACCTTCCCAGCGTCACGCTGCGGGTGATCCCATACGACGCCGGTGCGCTGCCCGCGGGGAACAACAAGTTCATCATCCTGAAGTTCGCACAGCCCACCGTCCCCGACGTCGTCTACATCGAAGGCCTCACCCGGGACGAGTACCTCAAGGACCCGCACGAGGTCGAGGCGTACAACACGACATTTAGGACATTGGTCAATCTGGCTGCGAGCCCCGGTGCGACACGTGAGATCATCACCCGCATGATCGCGGGCTACGACGCCCAGTCCCGCTAGCCTGCTGAGCGGGCAGATGCCCAGACCCGGCCACACCAGAAAGCAGATAGACCATATGCCATCAGACGGAGCAGGACAAACCGAGCAGCCGTTGTGGCGCAGGGCGAGTTTCTGCGCATCTAATGAATGTGTCGAAGTCTCTCAGCACAACGGCATGATAGTTATGCGGAACTCCAAGAAGCCCAGCGGCCTGATGCTCCACTACTCCACCGAGGAATGGCAAACCTTTATCCGCGGTGTGAAGGCAGGCGAGTTCGATGACCTTGGTTAGGCACTAACCGGACGCTCCGCACCCAAAGCGTATAAAATCAGGCTGCCTATCCTATGTAGTAAGCAGGATTACGAATAGTCCCATTTAGCATTTCAGTTGCAACACTGGCGTCATACTTGGAAAATGTGAAATTATTTTGATCGGCCAAAGGGCCAATGATGGCTACGATCCGAAGGCTGCATAAAACAAATGTTGGTTACCGCACGATTTGTGGCTGATGACGTTGTCGCGTCATCTCGCGTTCCGTAATGGGCGAGAATGACTAACGGATTCGAACCGCGAGCCTGTTGGACTTCAGCGTCAGTCTGCCGCTACGAGTGAGCATTTCGACTGGCGCGTAAGAATGCCTGAGTCTGACGCGCTCACATCGGCAGATCAGGGCGACGCTGTCGCACACACTGCGACCGGATCTGTCTGCCTCGGCTGGCGATCGCCGGAGTGTCGGCAACCGCCCACTGGCGGCTCCTTGCGCGTGCGCCGCTACGCCCATCACGGACGACGGCCGGCCCAGGCTGGTGCAGCCCGGCCGTTGAGCACCCCGCAGGACACTGCTGCCGCCGGCCGCGCAGTCACCCGGTGCAGTCAAGCCCGCGGCGCCAAGCAGGCGCACCCCGCACCTGCCATGCACAAGCGCAGGTGGCGGGGCAAACAGCGAACACTTCGCGGAATACCCGTGCCCGCCGGCTCTGGTCTTGTTACCTTAGTTGCATGATTTCCCCGGACCAGGGAAATTTCACCGGTTTGCGTGTTCAAGTCCCCCCTCGGACACCGAGTTTTCCCAGGTCAGAGGCATAATCGCAAGATCATTAAGAGCCCACGATACTGGTTTGATACTTCGCGCTCTGTTACCCCTGTTCCACCAGTGCAGCGAACCGGCTGGCGGCTTCCCGCTGGTCGCCCGGCATCACGTGACCGTAGACCGTCAGCGTGACCGTGACGCTGGCATGGCCCAGCCGCTCGGACACGATGCGATCAGAGCCGGGTCAGTCAGGTGGTCTGGTGCGGTCGGGCGTTGGCGCGGGCGACCTTGGAGCCCCACTCGAGTAGCTGGGTGCTGCTGTCGTCGTGGGCGATCTGGCATTCGATCAGCACGGGGCCGCCTTTGTGCTTGCGGGCTCTGGTGATGGCGTCTGCCAGTTCCTTGCCGGTGGTTGCCGTTAGGCCCAGACCGTGGCCGTCATCGGCGTTGAAGGCGTCGATCAGGCCGGCGTAGTCCCAGTTCTTGAAGTAGTTGTAGGGGCCGTCGTGGATCGCGGATTCGACCACGTAGCCGCGGTTGTTGACCAGGAAGATGGTGGTCTCCTGGCCGTAGCGGATCATGTTGGCGACTTCCTGGGCGGTGAGCTGGAAAGAGCCGTCGCCGATGACCGAGACCAGCCGCCGGTCCTCCTCGAGGCCCATGGCGTAGCCGAAAGTGGCCGCGGTCGCCCAGCCGATGGATCCCCACTGCATCTCGATCTCGAACCGGGCACCGCCGGGCAGTCGGGTGAAGGTCCCGTTGCACCAAGTGTCGCCGGTCTCGCACAGCAAGGTCGACTGCGAGTCGAGGTACTGCTCGATCTGATGCCACAGCTCGGTCCGGGTCAGATGAGCCGAGGCGTCAACAGCCGGGACTTGCTCGGCGGGGACGGTGACGATGCGGTGGTACTGGGTCAGCGTAGCGTCCCTGGCCTGGACGTTCTTGGCCAGCCCGGCCAGGAAATCGGCCATCGCGACGTTGGTGTACTCGGCGTCGGGGAACCGCACGTCCCGGGCTGAGACGTTGATCATTTTCTCGGCGGCCGGCTCGCCGGTCCAGCCCACGGTGGTGTAGTCGTTGAAGACCGGCCCGGCCGCGAGGATCAGGTCGGCCCAGTCCATGACGGCCTCGCAGCCGGGGCTGCTGACTTGTCCCCAGTAGATGCCGATGTACTGGGGGTGGTCTTCGGGGAAGAAGCCCTTGGCGTCCGGCATGACCGCTACGGCGCAGCCGAGGGCCTCGGCGACATCGCGGAACGCGTCGATTGCGCCGTAGGAGCAGCGCAGGTGCGCCCCGGCGAGCAGGATCGGCTTCTTCGCGCCGCCCAGCAGCGCGGTGGCCTTGTCGACCGCCGTGGCCAGGGCGTGGGAGTTGCTTTCCTCGGGCGCCAGGATGGCCTCATACGGGCCCGGTTCGACGCAGGGCGCGTTGGACAGGTTGCACGCGATCTCGATGTAGGCGGGCTTGCGCTCGCGCAGTGCGGTGCGGATCGCGTAGTCGATCATGGAGGGCGCGTTGTCGGGGTGCACGATGCGCACGGCTGCGCAGGTCACGTACTTGAACATCTCGTACTGGTAGGTGAAGTCGTGCGTGCCGAGGCTGTGGTGCAGGATGTGGTTGGCGCTGTCGTCGTTGGTGTTGTAGCCGGACGCCACGAAGATCACCGGCAGCCGCTCTGCGTACGCGCCGGCGACGCCGTTGAGCGCGGAGAACGATCCGACGTTCATGGTGGTGATGACCGCCCCGCAGCCGTTGACGCGGGCATAACCCTCGGCGGCATACGAGGCGTTGAGCTCGTTGCAGCAGCCGATCTGCTGCATGTTCTTGTTCGCGAGCAGCTGGTCGAGCAGGACCAGGTTGTAGTCACCCGGGACCATGAAGTAATGGTTGATGCCGATCTGCTCAAGCCGCGTGGCGAGATAGTTGCCGATGGTGAATTCAGGCATGATGCTACTTTCTGGTTGAATGACGGGTGCACCCGTCATAGGTAGATGCGATGAAATCGCCGAATGTCGGGAGTCGCGCATTTCTGCCGACAATGCGCCCGCGAAGCCTGAACGTAGATGTCCAGCCGCGTCCGGGCAGCGTCCTCAGGCAGCCTCCGTGTCCCCCATGCGGCCCCGTACCCGCGTGATCCGGACGCTAATCGAGGGTTGCTGCGATCCCTCCGGCGGTTGGCGGCAGACGCGGAAGCGTGCATCCTGAACGCTGCAGCCCCAGTCGCGCAGTTGGCCTGACGCATCTGGCACAGCCCTCGATCAAGGAGTTGATGATGAACCTCGCGCTGTGGATCGCTGCCGGGGTGCTGGCCGCGGCCCTCCTGGTCGCCGCCATCAACAAGTTGGTCATTCCCCGGGAGAAGCTGGCCACCTTTCCGGGTGGGAGATGGGTCGAAGACTTCAGCCCCGGCGCCCTCAAGGCCATCTCAACCCTCGAGATCCTCGGCGCGGTGGGCCTGATCCTGCCCGCCGTGTTCGGCATCGCGCCGGTTCTCGTGCCGCTGGCTGCTACCGGCGCGGCGTTCCTGTTTGCTGGCGCGGTGATCATGCGCCTCCGCCGTGGCGAGAAGGTAACGATCGTGGTCGACCTGGTCTATCTCGCCCTGGCCGTCTTCGTGGCGTGGGGCCGCTTCGGCCCTGAGTCCTTCCACGGCTGACCATTCAGGTCCGTTGAGTCGGCTGACCCGCGTCACTTCGATCCCTGCTTGGGCCGTGGCAGGAGTCGGCGGCGGCTCAGTTGACAGCCGTCTCCCTTACGGAGATCGAGCTGCCGGTCTTGCACCTCGGATCGCCGGGCGTACAGGACGCGCCCGGCCAGCGCCGCGAGGTCGACTGGTTCTCGCTTGTTGAGCCCGGCCTGTCCTCGGGTGAGGGCGAGCAGGGCCTCGATGATTCGCTCCTGCTGGGCGCCGGAGGCGAGGACCTTCTGGTGGGCAGCGCGCAGCGACTCCGCATCGGCGTGTGGGTCGGCCAGCGCTACCTGGACGAGCGCCCGCTGCCAGGCCAGCGGGGTGCGCAGCTCGTGCGAGGCGTTAGCGACAAACTGCCGCTACGACTTGTTGCCCTTGACCTTGTTGTGGTGGCCCTTGTTCACGACCGGCTTGCCGCTGTTGGGCACCGGCTTGTGGAGCCGGCCCACCCCGATGAAGTTGTCCAGCACCCGGTTGAATCTCGTCCCGCCGGATAGCCACACGCCCGGCCCGCCGTTACCGCTGATGATGTTGACGGGCCGCCCGCCGGTGTTCCCGATGGAGTTCCGGCGTGCGTGGCCGCTGATGAGCACCCCGCCCTTGCCGTTACCCAGCGCCAGGGTGCCGCCCACATTGGTGCCGATCACCGTCCTGAACACGCTGTTGCCGTGGGCGGAGCCGGTGATTACCAGCCCGTAGCCGTCGTTGCCGGAGAACGTGTTCTGCGGGATCACCGACAGCCGGTGGCCGCCGATCGTGTTGTGGTGCGCGGAGCCGTCGAGCAGCACACCGTCACCGCCGTTGGGCAGGACGGTGTCACCCTTGGTCGTCAGTCCCACGATGTTGGGGTCGATGGTTACCCCGTGGGCGTGACCGCCCACTTCGATGCCGTTCCCGGTGTTGCCGGAGAACACGTTGGTCCGCGCCACGATGTGGCCGCCGGTGGCGGTGATGAGCAGGCCGTCGCGGCCGTTCGGCGCCGCCCCCTTGAACGCCAGCAGCCCGCCGAAGGTGTTGAAGGTGATGAAGTGGCTCGCCTTCCCAGCCACGTCGATGCCGTTGAGCTTGTTGAACCCGGTCACGTTGCCGAGCGGGATGACCCCGCCGACCACGGTTCCGTTCGAGGAGCCGTTGACCGCGATGCCGTTGAGGCCGTTGCCGACGGTGCTGGTGTTGTTGGCGCCTACGCCGAAGAAGTTCCCCTGGACCTTGGTCCCGTTGGCGTCGGTGACGAGCAGGCCGTTGAGCCGGTTACCGCTCATCACGTTGTAGTAGACGAACGGGTTGTTGACGAACTGGCAGCCCACCAGGGAATTGTCGTTGGCCGCCTTGATGCTGACACCGTTCCACCCGTTCCCGAGGGCGGCGTCACCGTCGGCAGTGGTGCCGATGAAGTTCCCGTTGAGCATGTTGTGCGTCGAGTGGCTGTCTATCCGGACACCGTTGTGGCTGTTGCCCGAGACCAGGTTGCCCAGCGGCGGGATGACGAACACCGGCGTAACGGTCCCCTTGGAGCCCGTGGGGTTGTTCTGCTGGCCGGTCGCGGCGTCTGTGAACTCGGTGCCGCCGATCTCGTTGTCGCTGGAGCCGCGAGTGAGCCAGACGCCGTCGCCGCCGTTGGGGATGGCGGCGGTGCCCGCCGGGTTCGTCCCGATGCGGTTGGCGACCACGGTGTCCATGTCGGATCCAAACAGTTCCACCCCGGGGCCCCGGTTGCCCGAGATCACGTTCGCGACGGTGCCGGAGTCACCGGAGGTGTCGAGCCCGATCAGCTCGGACGATGAGCCCGCCGCGGCGTAGACACCGGCGCCCCGGTTGGCGTCCGCGGTGCCGGTGGTGCCCAGGCCGATGTAGTCATCGTTGAGGGTGACGGAGGCCGCGTGCAGCGTAACGCCGTCGCTGCTCGCATTCACCACGGAGACCCCCAGCAGCTGGGCGCCGGCGGCCCCGGCGGCAAAATCCAGCCCGGTGTTGTCCCCACAGTCGATCTCCACCACAGGCGCCCCGCCGCTGACATAGCCGGGCGCGGTGGTGCCGTCGATCGCCGCGTCCTGGGTGATCGCGGGCAGCGCGCTGGCCAGCGTGATGGTGCCGCTGACGGAGAAGCTGATCTCGGTAGCGGCGCCACTGGCGGCGTCGGCCGAGGCGATGGCCGCCCGTAGCGACCCGGACCCGGAGTCCGACAAGGTGGTGACGGCGAATGTCTGGGTGGTATGCCGTATATGCCCGGTGCCGTGACTGACCTCGGCGGCGCTGGCCACCCCCGCCGGCGCGAGCATGGCTGCCACCGCGACGACACCGGCGGCCCTAGCCGCCCTGGCCCCTGTCCAGCCGGACTCGCGCTGGTCCCCTGCCTTGGGAGCGAACATGGTCCCTCCTCCGTGGGTCAGAACGGTTCCTGGCTGATGGCCCGATGGGCTTACCGGTGCCGCCCGCAGGCTGATCCCCCACCAGGGGCCGAATTACCAAGAGTTACATTACCATCACTGAACGCAACAAACGGTCCACGGTGATCTTCGATCCGCCGGGCCGACGCGGCATCCGGACCTCGATCCGCTCGCGTCAGCGGCTTCCCGCGACGCCAGCCCTGGGTGACGCGAGATTCACTCCGGATGGGACATCAGGGGTTCCGGGCTCGTCGGCGGACGCCGTGCCGCCCCGTAGCGCCCGGGGGCTAACTGCGATGTTGCGTGGCTCGTCAAGTCGGACACGGGAAGGTCTCAGCTCGGGCTGGACCAGTTTGCGCGTGGCTAGCTCACGCATGCTGCCGCCCCTGCCGATCCGCACCGGCGAAAATCTCCAGGCCTTCCCTGATGCTGGCTACGGGTATCACCTTCTCGGTCCATCCGTCGGCCCTTTAGTGCCCGCATCGCCCTGAGCGATAGGCTACCTTTTCCCGTACACTTGAAAGTCATTCTCACCCGCGACGGGGTTGTACTCTCCTTCGTGCCGAGCTTTCATTCCGTTCAGCCATGCGAGCTTCTTTGATGAGGTCTGGAACGTGGTTTCGCCCACGAACTTATTGTGGGTGGGGCTCTCGATGATGCTGTTCCCCTTGTAGTACACGAGGACAGTGTCGCCGTCGCTGGTCGTGTGGATCTGTCGTACTTCGTAGTCAATGGTTCGATCTGGCTTTACCAGCATGGTGATCGTCGCGTAGAACGTGGCGTTGTACACGCCTTCGGCCTCTCCCTCGAGATTGGACTCGAGCCTGATGCCTTCGGGCGAGAAGTCTTTGATGCTTCTAGTCGTGTTCTTCGACTTCAACTCCAGGAGAAGCTCCTCATTTGCGTCCGCATGTTGTGATTCCATTTGGGATACCACCTGATTCCTCCTTACTCATATAGGTGAACCTAGCCGGGTTCACCGGGGGCTCGGACCTTCGAGTATTGCCGGGCGTACCCTCGTGGCCGTGCGAGCCTTTCGCGACCGAGCCTCGCCGCCGGGCGGGTGAGCGGTCATCACCAGATCCTGGTGATTCACGCGCCGAGGGCACGGTCGAGGTTGAACGCGAGCGCCTCGACATACCAGAACGAGAACGCCGAGAAGGTGCCTTCTGCGCCGCGCCCCCCGTCCGGGCTGGCCCGCGGGTTGTACCGGTAGACCAGCGAATCGGACACCAGGCTGGCGGTGAGTGCGTCCAGGGTGGATAGCCACTTAGGGTCAGTCGGTGAGATGAACTTGACCAGCGGCATTAGCAGAACGGCCGCATCGACGAGGAGCCTGGCGAAGAGTCCTGAACGCGCTCAGCGCGAGTCGCCGAAACGCGGGGGCACCCGCCGGAAACGGCCGTCCCGCGGCCCGGCCAGCTCGGCGAGGGTGAGCCCGAAGTCGCCGTCGAGGTCGGTCCAGAACCTCAGTGTCCGGAAGCCGGCGCCGGCTAGCTCGGCTCTGATACCGGCCGGACGGAATTTCGCCGACACCTCGGTCCGCATCTCTTCGCCCGCGTCGAAGGACACCGTCAGGCCGAGGTCGCCGACGGTCACGACCTGCGCGCCGACCGAGCGCAGCCGCATCTCTATCCACTCGCGCTCGGCGTCCCAGATCGCGACGTGCTCGAACTCCTCGACATCGAAGTCGGCCCGCAGTTCCCGGTTGATGACCTTCAGGACGTTGCGGTTGAACTCCGCCGTGACCCCGGCCGAGTCGTTGTAGGCGCGCAGCAGCCGGCCGGTGTCTTTCACCAGGTCGGTGCCGAGCAGGAACATATCCCCGCCGGCCAGCACGCCGGCGACGTTCCGGTACAGGCTGGCGCGCGCGGGCGGCTCGAGATTTCCGATGGTCGAGCCCAGGAAGGCAATCATGCGGCGACTCTTCGCCGCGGGAATCTCCCTCAGGTCGCGCTCGAAGTCTCCGACGAACGGGACGATTCGCAGCCCCGGGTACTGCGTTGTCAGCGCCTCGGTCGCGTCGGCTAGGACCGCGGGATCGACATCCAACGGCATGAACTCGCGCAAGGTGCCACTTTCGCGGAGCGCCCGCAGCAGCAGGCCGGTCTTGGCCGAGGTGCCGCTGCCGAGCTCGACCAGCGACTCGCACCGCGAGAGTTCGGTGATCTCGCCCGCGCGCGCTCGCAGGATCGCGGTCTCGGCCCTGGTCGGTTAGTACTCGGGCAGCCTGGTGATCTCCTCGAACAGCTCGCTGCCGCGCTCGTCGTAGAAGTACTTCGGCGGCAGTGACTTCGGCTCCGCCCTGAGGCCCGCGCGGACGTCCGCGCGCAACTCGGCCAGATAGGAGTCCGGATGAGCCTGGACGCGGTCTTGTGCCGGCATACGGTCATGCCTCCAGTTCGGTGACGTTCACCACGCCGTCGGCCACGTCGACGAGGTGATGGTCGGGGACGTCGGCCCAGCCCGGGTCGTCGTAATAGGGCTCGCTCGCGACGGCGACGCCGTGGTGCGACAGCAGGCACCGGCCGCGGGCGAACGGCGCGGTCGCGGTGTCATCCAGCGGCATCCCGGCCGTGGCCGACCGGACCGCCGCCAGCACGCAGGGGCGGCGGCCACCAGGGCCACAGACGCGAACGAGGTAACCGCCCGCAGCGGCCGGCTCGACCGCCAGCGGGCCGGCTCGGGCCGCCCGGGGGCGAAGAAGCCCGCGCCCCAGCCATCGGCGTTCATGCGCCCGTGTGCCTGCCGGCGCGGCGCGTACGACTGCACGATCAGCCCGTGCTCGGGCTCAAGCAAGAGCTCGCTCAGCCGCCGGGGCGGGCCAAGCCAGGCAATGTGACGGCACACTCAGGCGTCCCAGGCCATTCGCGCGCCCGTGAAGATCTGCCGCCTGACCGGGTAATCCCAGTTCCGGAACGAGGGCCGGATCGTCGACGGGGCGACGGCCCAGGAGCCGCCGCGCAGCACCTTGTAGTCCCCGCCGAAGAACGGGACGCTGTAGTCGCGGTAGATCATCGGCGTAAAGCCAGGCCACGGAGCGAAGTCCGACGACGTCCACTCCCAGACGTCTCCGATCATCTGCTCGGCCCCGTAGGCGGACGCGCTGGCCGGGTACGCCCCGACCGGCGCCGGCCGCAGGCCCGCGCCGCCCAGGTTGGCCAGGTGCGGTCCGGGCGGCAGCGATCCCCACGGCCAGGCCCGGCGGGCGCGCGCGGCCGGGTCCCACGCGCACGCCTTCTCCCACTCGGTCTCGGTGGGCAGCCGGCCCCGGCCCACCGGGCGTAGGCCTCGGCCTCGAAGTAGCTGACGTGCTGCACGGGCTCAGCCGCCGGAACTTCCTCCTCGACCCCGAAGCGCCGTCTCGTGCCCTCGGCCGTCCAGAACAGCGGTCGCTCCAGGCCGGCCTCAGTCCGGTGCGCCCAGCCGCGGGCGGACCAGAGGTCCTGCCGCTGGTACCCGCCGTCGGCGATGAACTCGCGCCACTGCCGGTTACTGACCGGGACCCGGCCGATCCAGAAGGGTCCGACGTCCACGGTGTGCGCTGGCCGTTCGTTGTCGAGGGAGAACGGCTCACTGGCCGCGTCGACGCCAAGCGCGAACGGCCCTCCGCCCACGAAAACCCGATCCGGCTCGACGTCGCGGCCGGGCGGCAGCGGCCGGCGCCCCAGCAGCACGGGCGGGCCCTGCCGCAGTTGCAGCGTGGCCAGCATCGTCTCGTCGTGCTGTTCCTCGTGCTGAACGACCATGCCCGCCGTGAACAGCTCGTCGGCCGGAGTGTGCTCGATCAGGTCAAGCACCCGCCCGCGAACCTCGTGGTCGTAGGCCCGCGCCTCGACCGGGGGCAGCAGCGGCAGTGACGGGCGCTCGGGGCGGGGGTGCCTGAACGCATCGTAGAGCGCGTCCACCGCTGGCGGGAGCATTCCGGGCCGGGCCGGGTCGCCGGCCCGCAGCAGCCACAGCTCCTCCTGCTGGCCGACGTGCGCCAGGTCCCACACCAGCGGGCTCATCAGCGGGTCGTGTTGCGTGACCAGCGTCGGGTCGTCCAGGTCCGTCAGCCCCAGCGTCCGGTTTCTGGCCTGCTCAAGGTCGCGAACGACAAGATCATGCATATGCCATCTCTCCCAGTGCGGCGAGCGGCCCGATCTCGCCCACGCGCTCGGCCAGCAAGTCGCCGGGACAGCGACCCGACTCAACAAGATCAGCGAGGTCGGCCACGGCCAGCCTGAGCTCGGCCGGAACACGGCCGGCGGCGATCGCCAGACAGCGGCCCGCGCACGTGGCCAGCGTGGCGTTGGCGAGCCCGTCCCTGGCCGCCTCGGTCCACAACTGCGCCGCCGGCTCGGTCGCCTCGGTCGCGAGGTCGGCCGCGACCGGGTCGTCCATCAGAGTGGCGGTGACCGCCGCGATCGCCGGCCACCACCGTGGCGCGGACATGTCCAGGTAGCGCACTTCCAGATAGCCACGGAGCCGGACCGGCGGGAACAGCGTGCTCAGGTGCGTCTCGAGATCCGCGGCCGTGGGCGGCCGGTTACCCAGCTTGACCGCACCGCTGGCCCACTGCGAGAACGGGACCGAGCAGCCCACCGCCAGGACATCGTCGGCGGCGCGCACGAACGTGACCGGGGCGCGCATCGCGAACCGGGCCCAGGCTGAGGCGGGATCGAGCGACTCGTCGCGGCCGGGCCTCGGAGCGCAGCCCGGCACCGGGCCGCACGTGCGCGCGTCGAGCCCGCCCCAGGCCCGCTGCCGGACCGACTTCCAGCCCGTATCGCGGCCGTGCAGCCAGGGCGAGCTCGCCGCGATCGCCACCAGCGTCGGGCCGAGCCGGTAGGCCCGCGCGACCCTGGCCGGCCACTCGCCCCTGGGGCCGGCCTGAAGGTTGACCTGCAGCGCGGCGGTCGAGTTCATCATGACCTGCCCGGCCGCGGCCCGGCCGGTGGCCGCGAAGTGCTGCTCCATGGCGCGGTAACGCGGCCGCGGGTTGACCCGCCGGGACGGGCGCGCCGGATCAGCCCCGGCGTAAGCCAGCCCGAGACGGCGATCAGCCAGGGCCAGCCGGGCGCCAGTGCCCTCGAACCCGAGCCGGGCCACCGCCGGCGCGACTCCGGCTTCCGGCGGCCCTGACAGCTCGATCTGCCCGCCGGGCTCGACGGTCACCGCGCTGCCCGGCGCGACCTTCCCGGCCACGGCCGCGATCGCCTCAACGCGCTTCCAGGGAACGGGGTCAGCGACGTGGTCGAGGTCGACCAGATGTGACTCGATCTCCAGGCCGACGGCGCCGATCACAGACTCGGCCAGCGCCGCGGCGCGACACTGTGCATAGGCGGCAGCGACGGTAAGAGGTTCGGCCCGATCAAGGGCATCCTGCGCGAAAGCATGGATAACGGCCATAAATGACCCCTCCGGGTAGGAGTAGGCGGTGTACGGCGTCTCAGCCATCGTCGCCCTCCCGGCTCGCGAGCCGGTCCGGGCCGTCGGCCAGCAGCCGCCACAGCTCCTCCCAGGCCCGCATCCCCTCGCGCAGCCTGCGGATGCGGAAGAACTCGTTCGGCGCGTGCAGCCTCTCCATGGCCCGGAGCTGGCTATCGGCTCGGGAGTGAGCGCGGCAGCCCGAACCACGGCAGCACGCTGGCCTCGAAGCGGGTCATGGCGCAGATCCGGTCGCCGGCAAGGGTGAGCACGTAGAAGGCGGTCGCGTGGCGGACGCCGGCCGGGCCGCGCAGGTAGGCTGCGAACGCGGGCTGGCCGTTGGCTCGCACCGGGACGAGGTCGAACCTGCGGCCCGCGGCGAACAGGCTGGCGCAGTAGCGGGTCACGACGTCTCGGCCCTCGTATCCGAAGGGTATCGGCGGCATCGCGATGAAGACGTCGTCGGTCAGCAGGGCCACCAGCGCGTCGAGGTCGGCCGACTCCCACGCGCGGGCGAACTTGGCCACGATCGCGTCCTCGGCGGGTGAGCCAGCGGCCGGCGGCGGCTGGTGGCCAGCAGCAGGCTGCTGCCGGCGCTGGAGGCTGGCGCGGGCTCGTTTGAGGGTGCTGTTGACCGATTCGAGGGTCACCTCCAGCATGCCGGCTACCTCGCTGGCGTGGAATCCGAGGACGTCGCGCAAGATGAGGACGGCGACCTGGCGTGGCGGCAGCAGCCTGCAGGGCGGCTACGAAGGCCAGCGAGATGGCTTCGGTCTGCTCGTAGCGGGCCTCCGGCCCGGGCGGCCCGTCGACGGCACCCTCGAGGAGGGCGTCAGGAAACGGCTGCAGCCAGACGGCCTCGTCGCGCGGAGTCGGCACGAGCGGTTCGAACTGCGACACATCCCACTCCCTGGCCGGGCGCCGGCTCGCTGCGCGACGCGCGTTGAGGCACCGGTTGGTGGCGATCTTGTACAGCCAGGTGCGCAGCGACGCGCGTTCCTCAGCGAACCCGCCGATGCCTTGCCAGGCGGCCAGCATCGTCTCCTGGACGGCGTCCTCGGCGTCGGCGAAGGAGCCGAGCATCCGGTAGCAGTGCACCTGCAGCTCCCGCCGGTGCGGCCCGGTCAGCTCCCGGAACGCCTCGCCATCCCCGGCCCGCGCCCGTGAGAGCAGATCGGCTGTCACCATCCTGCGCGCCTTCCTTCCGCACCACGTCGTACCTCCGCCCGGTATATACACCGCCCAGGGCGCGAACTGGGCGGCTCGCGGCCGCCCAGTTTCCCGGCGCCGCGGTGTATGCACTACCGACCGCCCGGACGATCCGAGCGCCGGATCGTGCCGCGGCAGCTGGGAACGACCCTGGAAGGTTGACGATGGAATCGTCCGCATCGGCCGGGCGGGTGGCGTCCGCCGTTCTCGATCCGCGCCGCTGGTGGGCGCTCGCGCTGCTGACCACGGCCTCCATGAACTCCGCGAGGGTTTTCCTGGCGGCCTGGTCTAGATCACAAACCCGGACTGTAGTACCGGCTAGCGGAGTCGGACCATGCCCAAGCAGAGCAATGACGAAATGAGTCCGCGACTCTCTGGCGAAACTCGGCTGTTCCTCGCCGGGAACACCCTATCGATGTTCGGCACCGGCTTGGTTTTGCCGTTCATGATCATCTATCTTCACGAGGCGCGTGGGATCGCGCTACCCGTGGTCGGAGCACTGCTGACGGCGGGGGCGGCGACCGGCCTAATGGTCGTGCTGGTGTGCGGTGCGCTGATGGACCGGGTGGGCGCCCGGTTGGTGCTTGGCATGATCCTGCTTGGTCAGGTCGTCGCCGAGGTCGCGCTCGCCTGGGCTCACAACACGCTGACAGCGTTGCCGGCCGTCCTGATCTACGGGGCGACGTGGGCACCGATGTTCGGCGCGATCTCGACGATGCTCGATGGTCTAACCCGTGAACCAGCGCTGAAGCAGCGCGCCTTCGCGGTGAACTTTGCGCTACAGAACATGGCACTTGGCATCGGCGCCGCGGTCGCCGCGGTCGCCGTCAAGACCCATCGTCCCGGGACCTTCCAAGTGCTCTTCCTTGCCAACGGCCTCTCTTGTCTTCTTTTCGCGGTCCTGCTGCCCGCGCTGCCGAACCTGCGGCGAACAAGGGTGGTCGATGAAACCCGGGTCGGGTACCGCTACGTCCTTAGCCACCGCGGGCTCCGTTTGATGATTCTGGCCTCGCTGTTGCTCGCCTTCACCGGCCCCGCCGCGTTCGATACCGGGGTACCGGCTTTCGCGTCGGTGGCGGCCCACGTCTCGGACCACGCGATCGCGCTGTCCTTCACCATCAACACCGCTGTCATCGTGGCCATCCAGATGCTCGTGTTGCGGCTCGTCCGCCGGCACCGGCGAAGCTCCGCCCTGGCCGCCATCGGCTTGATCTGGGCGGTGTCCTGGGCGCTTCTCGGATTCATCGAAGTCGTCGACGGCCCAGGCTGGCGGATCGTAATTTTGTTTGCCTTCGTCGGCCTGTTCGCCGTGGGGGAGACCATCGTGGCTCCTACGAGGAACCCGCTTATCAACAGTCTGGCCGATGACAGGATCCGCGGCCGCGCAAATTCGATCTCAGGATTCTCCAACTCATTGATGCTGATCGTCGACCCAGCCATCGTCACCAGCCTGCTCGCGGCGCACCTCGGAGCAGTATGGATCGTGCTGCTGTGTCTCGGCTGTCTCGGCACCGTCGCTGTCGCCGCCCGGCTACGCGTTACCCTCACCGCCGAGCAGGATCTCGTCATGCAGCCGCCCCTGGCCGAGTCGCCGCTCGAGCGGTCGGCCAGCCCGAGATGACGAGACCGGGAGCGCTGCAACAATGATGGGTTTCGGCGACCTTCACGAATACGCTGGGCGCCTCGGGTCGGCTCGGTGGCGCTCTCGCCGGACGGTACCTGGGTGGCGCTGGCCATGCAGACCGTTGGCGACACCCCGCCGAAATACCTGACCAGTATCTGGCGAGTGGATACCGAGCCGGGCAGCGTTCCGGTCCGGCTCACCCGCAGCGCCGAGGGCGAGGGCGGCCCTGCGTTCTTGCCCGACGGATCGCTGGCGTTCGTGTCCAGGCGGCCGGACGGTACCGCGTCGGGCGGCCCGGATAAACCGGCCGCCAAGGACGCCAGGCCCTGTGGCTGCTGCCGCCGGCGGCGGTGAGGGGTGAGACCTGCGGAGTCTGAGTGCGTGTGTACCTCGCTGCGGATGGCGACGCGATCGGTCAGCCGGCTGTATGACCGCGCCCTGTCGCACGTTGGCCTGCGAGTCACCGGCTACAGCATCCTGTCCCGGCTGGCGGCCGAAGGACCGATGCCGTGGGAGACCTGGCCGGGCGGCTGGCGATGGAGCGGACGACCTGCACCCGCGAGGTGGCTCCCCTCGTCCGCTCTGGGCTGGTGGAAGCCGCGGCCGGACCCGATAGGCGTCAGCGGATACTGCGGCTGACCAGCCTGGGCGAGCAGAAACGCGCGGACGCCTATCCGATATGGGAGCGCGTGCAGCAGGAGGTCGCGGCCGAGTTCGGCGGCGCAGAGGTCCAAGAACTGCTGATACGACTGCGTCGGCTTACCGGCGGTAGCGAACGCCTGGCCGGGATCCGCACCGAAGTGGACCACTAACACGCCCGTCACTACGAAAAGGAGCCCGACCATGACGCGTACCCCCGTTACCAGCGACAAGTTTCCGCCTATTTCGCCGGCCCGTTCTCGCCCGGCGTGCAATCCGGCAGCGGGCCGTTGTTCATCAGCGGGCAAGTCGGCCAGGACCCGGCGACCGGGGCACTGGTCGACGGTGACGTCACCGTCCAGGCCCACCAGGCGCTCCGCAACCTGACCGCTGTCTTGGAAGCGGCGGGCAAGAGCCTGGACGACGTGGTGCGGATTGGTGTCTATCTCACTGACATGGGCGACTTCGCCGCGATGAACGAGGTATATCGGGAGCATCTCAGCGCCCCTTACCCGGCCCGCACTGCGATCGCGGTCGCCGCACTCCCGCTCGGCGCTGTCGTCGAGTTCGACGCGATCGCGAGCTAGTCATGGAGGCAGAGTTCAGCCTGATCGACGTGTTCAGCGACCGGCCGTTCGGCGGCAACCAGCTTGCGGTGTTCCCCCGCGCCGAGGGCCTCAGCGACGAGGTCATGCAGCAACTGGCCAGGGAGTTCAACTTCGCCGAGCACGTTCGTGCTGCCCTCGTCAGACCCTGCGTGCACTCACCGGGTCCGGATCTTCACCCCACGCACCGAGCTGCCGTTCGCCGGGCACTCGACGGTGGGCACTGCCGCCGTCCTGGCCAGCCGGAACCCCGGCAGTTCCCAGTTCCTGTTCGAGGAAGGCATCGGCCCGGTCACCGTCATTGCCGACGGACCTGCCTGGCGGCTGGTCCTGCCGTCACCGGAGTATGAGACCAGCCCGCCACCGCCGTCCGCGGTGGCGGTGGCCAGGGCGCTCTCGCTGCCCGAGACGGCCCTGGTCCGCTGCTGGTTCGCAGGTGTCGGGCTGCGGTTCTGCTTCGTCCAACTCACCGGCCAGGACATGGTCGACCGGGCCACCCTGGAACCGTTGGCCTGGAAGGTCAGCCTCGCCGACGGCTGGTCCCCGCACCTGTATGTGTTCGCAGGCGACTTCCGCGACGGCCAGCGCCTGTACTCCCGGTTCTTCGCCCCCGCCATCGGGGTTGCCGAAGACCCGGCCACCGGTTCAGCATGCGTGACCCTGGTGGCCAGCCTCGCTGACAGCTCGCAACAAGCTGACGGCAGCTACCACTTGCGGATCGATCAGGGCGTCGCCATGGATCGCCCCAGCCTGCTCGACGCCACTGCCCGCAAGGAGCACGGCAAGGTCACCGAGGTCAGCGTCGGCGGCCGTGCCACGATCATCGGGCACGGCGTCATCACCATCCCCGGCCAGGAACCGGCAGACTGAGCGCGCGGCGGACTGGTGGTCGGCGAGGTCACCGGCATGGCAGGCCCATTTCCTCGGTCGCCGCCTGGTGCAACCTGGGCCGTCACTGGCACCCCCGTGCCGTGACGGCGATCTGGGTCGACGGCAGCGTGTCAGGCTGCTCATGGTTCGCCTCGGGCACCGATCTTTGCATCGCGGGCTGGCAAGGCCTATGCAGGTTCTCGCTCCGACCGCTACCTAGGCTGATCTGACTCCAGCTCTGCGGTGGCTTATGTATGCAG
>CAVRXW010000054.1:0-49037 GCA_963725125.1 uncultured Actinomycetes bacterium | reverse complement strand
AGCCGCCGGTGCCGGCTGAGGCGCGGCCGGACGGCGCCGCGGCGGCGCCTGCGGCCGGCACCGCCAGGCCGGCCAGCGCGAGGACCACAGCGGCGATCCCCGCGGTCCGGGCCGCCAGTAAGGCGGGCCTGCAAGCCTGCGGCCGTCGTGCCGTGAGCGGCGAACCGTGATTGGTCATCTGAGTGTCCCCTCCGGGCCTGCCCATTCCCCCGCGACGGCTGGCCGGATCGGCTCAGACCGTAGCATCAGCGGCCCAACCACACAAGGGCGCCATGTCACGACAGGCGGTTACCGGATGCCCCCGGCGGCGCGGGCGGGCAGGTCAGCGGAGCAGCAGCCGGGCGGCCAGTTCGAGCTGGCTGCTCACGTCGTTGGCCGAGGCCCGCCGGGTCACCCAGGCGACCAGGGCGGACAGCCAGACGTCGCCGATGATCCTCGCGATCGCGATCTCGTCGGCGGATGGCTCACCCTCGTGCATGGCCCCGGTGAGCATCCGCTCCATCAGCCGCGCGACGGTGTTGACCTCGGCCGCCGCGCTGGGGTCGGCGAACATGAACGCCCGGGTCATCGCCTCGGTGAGCATCGGCTCGCGCTGCATGGTGCGGGTGATCCGGCCCAGCACGAACAGCATCCGCTCGTACGGCGTGTCACCGGGGATCGGGATCCGGTCCAGCTTCTCCTGGTTCCGCTCGAACTCCCGGGCCAGGCCGGACACCAGCAGGTGAATCTTGGAGGGGAAGTAACGGTAGAGGGTGCCGAGGGCCACGCCCGGCCCGGTCGGCCACCGCCCGCATCTGCACCGCTTCGTAGCCGCCGCGGGACGCCAGCGTCAAGGTGGCGTCCAGGATCCGCTGACGGCGCTCCCGCTGTGCCGCCGAGCTGAACTCGGCCTCGGTGGCCGCGCCCGTCGTCGCGGTGGTACTTGTTCTCGTCGCTGCCATTCCGTCCCCTCGTCGTCGTGGCAGAAATTGGCCGTGCCGCCACCGCGACGGCTGAGGCGCCCGCACCCCGTGGTGACACGGTCTTCGTCAAGGCCAGAGTATCAATCGCAGGCCGCTGCCCGGTCGCCGCGCCACCTGGCCGCCGCGGCCCGGAGGCCGCCGGGCCGCGGGAGCCTTCGCCCACCGGCGCTGGCCGCTGGCAGGTATAACGTGTTCTAATTCTTGATGGTGCGGCGTGACGAGGACGATGGCGTTGCGGCGCGAATCTGAGTGCGTCACAGGCCGGTGAAGATGGCGCCGCGGGCGAGAACGATGGATGTCGCGGGCCGATGACAGGGCCGCCCGGGAGGAGCAGTGCCGATCGCGATCTCCGCCGAACAGCGGGCCTTGCAGGCATCGATCCGGGATTGGGCGGAACGGGCGGGCACGCTGGCGCTGGTCCGCGGCCTGGAGCCGGCCGCACCGGGCACGTCGCCCAGCGCTCCGTGTGAGCCAGGCAGCCCGCAGCCGGCGCGGCCACGGGGGTGCCCTGGGCGGAACACTGGGCCGGCCTTGCCGGGCTCGGCATCTTCTCGATCGCCCTGCCCGAGGCGGCGGGCGGGGCCGGCGGCACGGTCGCCGACCTGGCCGCGGCGCTGGAACAGCTCACCGTGGCGCTGGTGGCCGGCCCGGTCATGCCCACCCTGCTGGCCGGGCTGCTGCTGCGCGGCCAGCCGGACCTTCCCGCCGCCAAGGACCTGCTCCCCGCCCTGGCGGCCGGCCAGGCCTCCGTGGCCGTCGCGCTGACCACGGGCACGATCACCGGGGCCTGGCTCCCCGACGGGACGCTGCGGGTCAGCGGCCAGACCGGCCCGGTGCTGGGCGGCGGGGCCACCTCCCACCTGCTGCTCGGTGCGGGCACCGGCGACGGCGAGGCCTGGTTCCTGATCCCGGCCGGGCACCCGGGAGTCCACGTCATGCCCCGCGCGCCGGTGGACTTCTCCCGGCCGCTGGCCGGCATCGCGCTGACCGGCGCCGTCGCCGCCCCCGGTGACGTCCTCACCGGGCTGCGCACCGCGGTTGTCCGTGACCTGGCGGCCACGCTGCTGTCCGCCGAGGCCGCCGGCGTGGCCGGGCACTGCTGCGCCACCGCTGCCGGCTACGCCAGGACCCGGCACCAGTTCGGCCGCCCGATCGGCTCGTTCCAGGCGGTCAAGCACCTGTGCGCCGGGATGCTCTGCCGCGCGGCGAGCGCCGCCGCGGTGGCCTGGGACGCGGCCCGCGCGGCCGACGAGGCCCCGGACGAGCACCCGCTGGCGGCCGCCGCCGCTGCCGCCCTCGCCCTGGACGCGGCCGTCGACAACGCCAAGGACTGCATCCAGGTGCTCGGCGGCATCGGCTTCACCTGGGAGCACGACGCCCACCTGTACCTGCGCCGGGCGCTGGCACTGCGCCAGTTGCTGGGCGGCAGCGCGGCCTGGCGGGCCAGGGCCGGCCAGCTTGCCCTGGCCGGGGCACGGCGGCGGCTCCGGCTGCCCGCCGGTGGCCGGGACACCGAAGCCGCCGCGGCGGCCGCCCGGGCCGTGGCCGCCGAGGTGGCCGCGCTTCCACCGGGCCGCCAGCGGGCCGCGCTCGCCGACGCCGGTTACGTGGCGCCGCACTGGCCCGCGCCCTACGGGCTGTCGGCCGCGGCCGACGCGCAGGTCGTCATCGACACCGAACTCGGCCAGGCCGGGGTCACCCGGCCCGACCTGTCCATCGGCGGCTGGGCCGCCGCGGCCGTCGTCAGTCACGGCACGCCCGCCCAGCGGGACCGGTTCGCCCGCGCCACGCTGCGCGGCGAGATCACCTGGTGCCAGCTGTTCAGTGAGCCGGAGGCCGGTTCGGACCTGGCCTCGGTGCGGACCAGGGGAGTGCGGGCCGACGGGGGATGGCGGCTCACCGGGCAGAAGGTGTGGACCTCGCTGGCCCGCGAGGCGGACTGGGCGATCTGCCTGGCGCGCACCGACCCCGCGGCGCCCAAGCACCGCGGGCTGACCTATTTCCTGGTCGACATGCACAGCCCCGGCATCGAGATCCGCCCGCTGCGCGAGATCACCGGCCGCGCGTTCTTCAACGAGGTCTTCCTGGACGAGGTGTACGTGCCCGACGACTGCGTGGTCGGGGAGTGCGGGGACGGCTGGCGGATCGCCCGCGGCACGCTGGCCGCCGAACGGGTGGCCATGGGCCGCGGCTCCGCCCTCGGCGACGAGGCGGAGACGCTGATCGCCGCGGTCGCCGCCGGCGGCCACGCGGCCGACCCGGCGGTGGCGCAGCAGGTCGGCGCGGTCGTGGCCAGCGGCCTGGCCGGGTCGCTGATGGACCTGCGTTCCGCCCTGGCCGAGCTGGCCGGAGCCGGCGACACGCACCAGGCGGCGGTGCGCAAGCTGGTGGGCGTGGCGCACCGGCAGGCGGTCGCGGAGACCGCGCTGGTGCTGTGCGGCCCGGACGGTGCCGCCAGTGACGGCCCGGCCGCGGACGCGGTGCATGCCTTCCTGCTCAGCCGGTGCCTGAGCATCGCCGGTGGCACCAGCCAGATCCTGCTGTCCGTGGTGGCCGAGCGGGCCCTAGGCCTGCCCCGGGAGGAGGCGCGCTGAGCCGTGGACTTCACCATGGGACAGGCCCAGCAGGCGGTCGCCGAGGCCGCCGCCCATGTGCTGGGCGGGCACGGCCGCAGCCAGGCGGCGGCCCAGCGGGGGCAGGCGGGCCAGCCCAGCGACAGCGCGGGCCCGGGCGCCCCGGCCACGGGCCCGCGCGGCCTTCCCGCGGGGCAGGATGACCGCGGCGACCGTGCCCTGTGGAAGGAACTCGCCCAGGCGGGCCTGCTGGGGCTGGCCGTGCCCGGCTGGCTGGGCGGCGACGGGCTCGGCGTGGCCGAGACCGCGGTGCTGCTGACCGAGGTCGGCCGGGCCGCGGCGCCGGTGCCGGCGCTGGCCACGCTGGCCATGGGCGTGCTGCCGGTGACCCGGTGGGGCACCCGCGACCAGCAGCGGGCCCTGCTCGCCGGGGTCGCCACCGGCGATGTGCTGCTCACCGCGGCCGTCCGGGAACCGTCGGCGCCGGCGCCGCCAGAACCCGCGGCCACACTGCGCGACGGCATCGTCTCCGGGACCAAGATCGGTGTGCCCTACGCGGCGGCGGCGAGCTGGATCCTGGTGCCCGCCGGCGTCGGCTCCGGCGGCACCGCGATCGCCGTGGTCGAACCGTCCGGCCCCGGGGTGACGCTGCGGCGCACGCCAAGCTCCGCCGCCGCCCCCGAGTACACGCTGCGGCTGGACGAGCGCCCCCGTCGCGCACATCCTGGGCGGGGACGGCGCGGTGGCGGGCCTGTACCAGCTCACCGCCGCGGGCGCCTGCTGCCTGGCCGACGGCGCGCTGGCCGCCGCGCTCGCGCTGACCACCGAGCACGTGCGGACGCGGCAGCAGTTCGGCCGGCCGCTCGCCACGTTCCAGGCGGTCGCCCAGCAGATCGCCGACGTCGCCATCGCGAGCCGCACCCTGCACCTGGCGGCCCTGTCCGCGTGCTGGCGGCTGGACACCGGGCGCGACGCCGGCGAGGACACCGACGTGGCGGCGTACTGGCTCGCCGCGGAGGCGCCCGCGGCGATGCGCGCCTGCCACCACCTGCACGGCGGCACCGGCATGGATGCCAGCTACCCGCTGCACCGGTACTCCGCGCTGGTCAAGGACCTGGTCAGCCTGGTCGGCGGGGCGGACTACCGGCTCGGCCTGCTCGGCGACAGGGCCGGGTGAGGCCGCCGTGTTCCTGGACCTGACCGACCCCAGCTCGCGCTGCGCGACGAACTGCGGGCCTACTTCGCCGGGCTGATCTCGCCCGCGGAGCGGGCCGCGATGCTGACCGAGCGGCACGGCACGGTGTACCGCGACGTGGTGCGCCGGATGGGCCGCGACGGCTGGCTCGGCGTGGGCTGGCCCGCCGAATACGGCGGGCGCGGCTTCGGCCAGGTGGAGCAGCAGATCTTCGCCAGCGAGGCGGCCCGCGCCGACGTGCCGCTGCCCGCGGTCACGCTGCAGACCGTGGGCCCGACGCTGCAGGCACACGGCACCGCCGAGCAGAAGGACTTCTTCCTGCCGCAGATCCTGGCCGGCGAGCTGCACTTCGCCATCGGGTACACCGAGCCGGAGGCGGGCACCGACCTCGCGGCGCTGCGCACCCGGGCGGTCCGGGACGGGGACGGCTACGTGGTGAACGGGCGAGAAGATCTTCACCACCGGCGGCCACGACGCCGACTACGTCTGGCTGGCCTGCCGCACCGACCCGGGCGCTCCCCGGCACAAGGGCATCTCCATCCTGATCGTGGACACCACCGACCCCGGGTACTCCTGGACGCCGATCATCACCCTCGACGGCGCGCACCACATCAACGCCACCTACTACTCCGACGTGCGCGTCCCGGTCACGACGCGGGTCGGGGCGGAGAACGCGGGCTGGCGGCTGGTCACCACGCAGCTCAACCACGAGCGGGTGATGCTCGGCCCGGCAGGCCGGCTCGCCGCCCTGCACGACCGGGTGCGGGACTGGGCCGCCGCCCGGCCCGGGCCGGACGGGCGCCCGCTGCTCGACCAGCCGGACGTGCGCCGGGCACTCGGCCTGACCCTCGCCAGCCTGCGCATCAACGAGCTGCTGAACTGGCAGGTCGCCGCCGCGGACACGGTCGCCGCCGCGGACGCGTCGGTGACCAAGGTCTACTCCTCGGTCCGGCTGCAGCAGCTCGGCCAGGTGCTGGAAGAGGTGGTGGCGCGGCACGGCGACCCGGCTGAGGAGGAAACTGCCCAGCTCCGCCACTGGCTCGACATTCAGGCCAAACGAAATGTCGTGCTGACGTTCGGCGGAGGGGTCAACGAGATCCAGCGCGAGCTGATCGCGACGGCCGGGCTCGGCCTGCCCCGGGTCCCCAGGGGAACGTGAGGGCGTGATGGCAACAGACGACGCCGCGGCCGCCGCGATCAGGCAGGCCGCCGAGCGGATCGCCGCCGCCGGGCAGAGCCCGTCCCGGGCGGCTCCCGATCCGGTGAACCTGCCGATGATCCGGCACTGGACCCAGGCCATGGGCGATGCCAACCCGGTCTACACCGACGCGGCGGCGGCCGCCGCGTCGGTGCACGGCCACCTGGTGGCCCCGCCGGCGATGGTGCAGGTCTGGACGATGCGCGGGCTGCGCCCGGCACCGGACGCAGCCGGCGACCCGGGGGATCCGCTGGGCCTGATGGCCGCCGTGCTGGACGACGCCGGGTTCACCTCGGTCGTGGCCACCAACAGCGAGCAGGAGTACTACCGGTACCTGCGCCCCGGCGAGCAGCTCACGGTGCGCTCCAGCCTGGAGGGGGTGACCGGGCCGAAGCGCACCGCGCTCGGCGAGGGCTGGTTCGTCACCACCCGGAGCACCTGGTACGCCGGCGACGAGGCGGTCGCGGCGATGCGGTTCCGGGTGCTGAAGTTCCGGCCCGCTGCGGCGCAGGCCGCCAGCCGGGGACGTGCTGCGCCCGGTGGTCACCGCGGACACGGCCTTCTTCTGGGACGGCACCGCCCGGGGCGAGCTGCGGATCCAGCGCTGCGGCGGGTGCGGCGCACTGCGCCACCCGCCGGGGCCGATGTGCCCGGCCTGCGGCGCGGACAAGCCCGAGTACGTGCTGGCCGCCGGGACCGGCGAGGTCTACAGCTACGTCGTGCACCACCACCCGCCGGTGCCCGGCCATCAGGTGCCGTTCGTCGTCGCGCTCGTCCAGCTCACCGAGGGCGTCCGGATGGTCGGCGAACTGCTCGGCGCGGACCCGGAGCAGGTGCGCATCGGCCTGCCGGTCCGGGCCGAGTTCGTGAAGGTCGACGGCAACCTGACCCTGCCCGCCTGGCGGGAGGACCCGCGATGAACGCAGCGGCCGGCGCCGTGCTGCCGGAACTGGTGATCGACGTCACGCCCACCTTCGTGATCGCCGCCGCGATCGCGACCAGGGACTTCCAGGACGTGCACCACGACCGCGACCAGGCCGTGGCGCGCGGCGGCAAGGACATCTTCATCAACATCCTCACCACCACCGGCCTGGTGCAGCGGTACGTCACCGACTGGGCGGGCTCCGGCGCGCTGGTGCGCCAGGTCGCCATCCGGCTGGGCGTGCCCTGCTACGCGGGCGACACGCTGACGTTCTCCGGCCGGGTGGTCCGCAGCGGCGGCCACGAGTGCGCGGTCGAGGTCGTCGGCCGGTGCAGCCTCGGCGACCACGTCACCGGCACGGTCCGGATCGGCCTGCCGGAGAGCGGGGGCGGGCGCAGAGAGGGGGCGGGCGCGGAGCCCGGGGGCGGGGAGAGTACAGCGCGGGGGCGGGGAAAGCAGGCCACGCCGTGATCTCCCGGCGGCGGCGATCGCCGGGATCGGCGCCACCGAGTTCTCCAAGGACTCCGGCCGCAGCGAGCTGCGGCTGGCCGCCGAGGCGGCGCTGGCCGCGCTGGCCGACGCCGGGCTGCGGCCGGCCGACGTGGACGGGCTGGTCACGTTCACCATGGACAGCACCGCCGAGATCGCGCTCGCCCGCGAGCTGGGCATCGGCGACCTGCGGTTCTTCGGCCAGGTCGGGCTACGGCGGCGGCGCCGCGTGCGGCTGCGTGCTCCAGGCGGCGATGGCCGTCGCCACCGGGATCGCCGACGTGGTGGTCTGCTACCGGGCGCTGAACGAGCGGTCGGGGCACCGGTTCGGGCAGGTGTCCCGGGCTGCGGTGGCGGCGGCGACCTCCGCCGGCGTGGACAACGGCTGGCACTACCCGATGGGCCTGTCCACCCCGGCCGCGACCGTGGCGATGATCGCCCGGCGGTACATGCACGACTACGGCGCGACCAGCGAGGACTTCGGCCGGGTCACGGTCGCGGACCGGCGGCACGCCGCGACCAACCCGAAGGCCTGGTTCTACCAGCGCCCGGTCACCCTGGCCGAGCACCAGGCGTCCCGGTGGATCGCCGAGCCGCTGCGGCTGCTGGACTGCTGCCAGGAAAGCGACGGTGCCGTGGCCGTGGTGGTGACCAGCGCCGAACGGGCCCGCGGCCTGCGGCAGCGGCCGGCCGTGATCGGTGCCGCCGCGCAGGGCAGCAGCCCGGGCCAGTTCACCATGACCAGCTACTACCGCGACGAGCTTGGCCTGCCCGAGATGGGGGTCGTGGCCCGGCAGCTGTGGCAGCAGGCCGGGATCGGGCCCGGCCGACGTGCGCACCGCCGTGCTGTATGACCACTTCACCCCGTACGTGCTGCTGCAACTGGAGGAGCTGGGGTTCTGCCCGCGCGGGCAGGCCAGGCACTTCATCGCCGACGGGGCCATCGAGCTGGACGGGGCCCTGCCGCTGAACCCGCACGGCGGCCAGCTCGGCGAGGCCTACATCCACGGCATGAACGGCATCGCCGAGGCCGTCCGCCAGGTCCGCGGCACCGCGGTCAACCAGGTCGCCGGGGACGGCCCGGTGCTGGTCACCGCCGGCACCGGCGTCCCCACCAGCGGCCTGATCCTCGGCCCTGACTGACGGCCCGGCGAATCCCCGGCGGCGCTTTTACCGCGGGATGATCAGATGGCCGGCCTGCCCGCCCCGCGCCCGGTGCTGGGCCACTGAGGCGCCCGCCGTCGATCCTGCGGGACTCCAGCCCTGAGGGGCCCGCCGGCCATGCGAGCCGAAAAGCGTTTGTGTCGTTGGCACTCCGACCACATTCTTTTGTGGTTGTTGTGCCAGTGACCACAAACGAAGCGTGGAGGCGATGGCGATGCCGGATGTGGTGCTGCGGCTGACGGTTCGCGACCTGACCGCCGCGGACCTGCCGGCCTGCGCCTGGTCGGGCGGGGGGCCCCATCTCGGGTCCATCGTCCGGGCGCTGGATCGCGCCGCACGCGGCGAGGTGGACTACCTCGCGGTCTGCCCGCCCGCCGGGCTGCCGGTAGGGCTCGGCGCGATCGACTACGTGAAGATCCCCGGCGCCGGGGTGCTGTGGATGCTGGAGGTCCACGGGGCACTCCAGTCGTGCGGCATCGGCACCATCCTCATCCAGGCCGCCGAGCAGCGGATCCGGGCCCGTGGCCGGCGCTGGGCCGAGCTCTCCGTGGAGGAGTCCAACCCGCGTGCCCGGGCCCTGTACGAGCGGCTCGGCTACGCCGCTTACGGCCGGGCGCCCGACTCCTGGGACGAGCAGGCCCCGGACGGCTCCGTCTCCCGCTACCAGACCGTGTGCACGCTGATGCGCAAGGAACTGCCGTAGCTCACGGGATGCCCGGGCGGCCGGTGGCGGCGGCTGCGGGTGGCACGGGGTGCGTAACGCATGAATGGGGGTCAGTGTGCGGCGGCGAGGTCGAGCGCGGCGAGGTAGCCGAACGTCATCGCCGGGCCGATCGTGGCGCCCGCCCCGGCGTAGCTGTGCCCCATCACCGCGGCGCTGGTGTTGCCCGCCGCGTACAGCCCGGGGATCGGGGTGCCGTCCGCGCGCAGCACCCGGGCCCGCTCGTCGGTGCGCAGGCCGCCCTTGGTGCCGAGGTCGCCCGGCACGATCTTGACGGCGTAGAACGGCGGCCTGGCCAGCGGCGCGAGGTTCGGGTTGGGCCGGTGCCGCGGGTCGCCGTAGTAGCGGTCGTAGGCCGAGTCGCCGCGGTGGAAGTCCGCGTCCTTGCCCGCGGCGGCGAACTCGTCGAACCTGGCCACGGTCGCGGCGAGCGCCGCCGGGTCCAGGCCGATCTGCCCGGCCAGTTCCGCGATGGTGTCCGCGCGGTGGACCGCGCCCGCGGCGAACCAGCGGCGGGGCAGCGGCCTGCCCGGCGGCAGGCCGGCGAACACGTAGCTGTCCCGGTAGCGCTGGTCGAAGATCAGCCAGGACGGGATGTGCGGGACGGCGCCGGTATGGCCGTCGTACATCGCGTGCACCGCGTCGACGTACGGCGCGGACTCGTTCACGAAGCGCTGGCCGGCGCCGTTGACCAGCATGCAGCCGGGCAGGCTGCGCTCGGCCAGGCAGAAGTACGGGCCGGATGGCAGCGGGATGGCCGGGCCCCACCAGGCGTCGTCCATGAGGTCGAGCGCCGCCCCGGCGGCCTCGCCCGCGTCGATCGCGTCGCCGGTGTTGCCCGCCGAGCCGGTGGTCCACTCGGTGCCGATCGGCGGCGCGCTGGTAGCGCTGCCGCATCGCCGCGTTGCGCTCGAAGCCGCCGGCCGCCAGCACCACGCCGCGCTCCGCCCGGACCAGCGCGGGCCGCGCCGTCGCGGGTCACCGCGACCCCGGCGACCCGGCCGTCGCGCACGTGCAGGCCGGTCATCGGGGTGTCCAGCCAGACCGGCACCTGCTTGGCCGCCAGCCCCGCGCGCAGGCCCGCGGCCAGCGCCTGGCCCATGCTGAGCACGCGCTGGCGGAGCAGCCGCGTGCGGGCCATCCGGCCCGCCACCTTCACGCCGGCGAGCATGGCACGGGGATGCCGGGGGCCCAGGGTCAGCCAGCGGTAGTCCGCCTGGGTGATGGTCACCCCGGGCGGGGCCGGCAGGTACGGCGGGTTGAGGTGCGCGAGTTCGGCGCCGAGGACCCGGCCGTCCAGCGGCACCGGCTCGATGCTGCGGCCCTGGGCCAGCCCGCCCGGGGCCTCGGGGTAGTAGTCGGCGTAGCCCGGCACCCAGGCGAAGTCGACCGGGGTCTGCGCGCGGACGAAGCTGAGCATGGCCGGGCCGTGGTCGAGCAGCGCCTGCTGGCGCGCGGCCGGGACGCAGCCGTCCACGACATGGGCCAGGTAGGCGCGGGCCTGCTCGGGTGTGTCGGCGACACCGGCCCGGCGCAGCACCTCGTTGCCGGGCACCCAGAGGCCGCCGCCGGACCGGGCGGTGGAGCCGCCGAACCGGCCGGTCTTCTCGCAGACCACCACGGACAGGCCATGATGCGCGGCGGTGAGCGCCGCGGTCATCCCGGCGGCGCCGCTGCCCACCACCACGACGTCGAACTCGGCCTGGTCCGTTGTCATGGCACCTCCCGGGCCCTCATACTAGAACACGTTACAGTTTTGGCAGAGAGGCGCGGCTGTCCGCCGCGGGCGGGCGCGTGCCGGGGGCGGGACACGCCGGCGCGGGCCGGAGCGGAGGCGCCGGTGCCCTGGGACGTCGAGGCCGACGTGGTCGTGGTGGGTTTCGGGGCGGCGGGCGCCTGCGCCGCGCTGGAGGCGGCGTCGCCGCGGCTGCGACGTGCTCGTGCTCGACCGGTTCTGCGGCGGCGGGGCCACGGCCCTGTCCGGCGGCGTCGTCTACGCGGGCGGCGGCACGCCGTGGCAGCGCGAGGCCGGCGTCAGCGACTCGCCGAGGCGATGTTCGGCTACCTGAGCACCGAGGTCGGGGACGCCGTGTCGCCGGCCACGCTGCGCGAGTTCTGCGACGGCAGCCCGGCGATGCTGGCCTGGCTGGAGCGGTCACGGGGTGCCGTTCGAGGGCAGCCTGTGCCCGGACAAGACCTCCTACCCCTCCAACCGGCACTACCTGTACTACTCCGGCAGCGAGCTGTCCGCCGCGCGACGTCGCGCCGCCCGCGCCGCGCGGGCACCGGGTCCGCGGCCGCGGCACCTCGGGCAGCGTGCTGTACGCCCGGCTGGCCCGGGCCGTCCGCCGGTCCGGCGTGCGGGTGCTGGTGGCAGACCACCGCGCGCGCGCTCGTCACCGATGCAGCGGGCCGGGTGACCGGGGTCGAATGCCGGACCCTGCGCGGCGCGCCGGGCTGGGCCCGGGTCGCGCACCGGGTGCTGCACCGCTGGTCGGCCAAGCCGTACCTGTACGCGCCGAAGCTGGGCCGGCTGCTGCACCGGCCGGTCGCCTGGCTGGAGCGACGGTACGGCCGGCCGCTGCGGGTCCGGGCGCGCCGCGGCGTGGTGCTGGCGGCCGGCGGCTTCGTGGCCAACCGGCCGATGATGCGCGAGCACGCGCCGGGCTACCGGGGCGGCCTGCCGCTGGGCACGCCCGGCGACGACGGCAGCGGGATCCGGCTCGGCGTCGCCGCCGGCGGCGCGACCGCGTTCCTGGACCGGGTCTCGGTCTGGCGCTTCCTCAGCCCGCCGTCCGCGCTGCTGAGCGGCGTGCTGGTGGACCGGGACGGGCAGCGGGTGTGCGACGAGTCCCGCTACGGCGCGGCCATCGGCGACGCGATCATGGCCAGGCAAGGCGGCCAGGCCTGGCTGCTGGTCGACCGGGCCACGCTGGCCCGGGCCCGGCGCCAGCTGCGCGGCCCGGCGCTGTGGTTCCAGCGGCTCCAGGCGCGGCTACCTGCTCACCGCCGCCCGGGTGCACGGGCCCACGGTCGCCGGCGGTGGCGGCCCGCGCCGGCGATCGACCCGGACGGCCTGGCGGCGACGGTGGACGCCCACAACGCGGCGCGCGCGCCGCCGGGCGGCCCGACCCGGCGGGCAAGCCGGCCGACCTGGTCCGGGCGCAGGACCAGCCGCCGTTCTCGCTCATCGACTGCTCGGTGCGGCCCCGGCTGGCCTACCCCGCGCCCATGCTGACCCTCGGCGGGCTGGTGGTCGCGGAGGACACCGGGCAGGTGCGCCGGGCCGACGGCACCGTGGTGCCCGGCCTGTACGCGGCGGGCCGCACCGCGGTCGGCCTGTGCTCGCACTCCTACGTCAGCGGGCTCTCCCTGGCCGACTGCGTGTTCTCCGGCCGCCGGGCGGGCGGCAGCGCCGCGGCGGCGGACCCGGCCGGACCGTGCGACGCTGCCGACACGGCCCCGGGCACGGGCCGGCGGACCGCCACCGGCCCGGACTGAAGGCACCGGCCCGCCCGCGGGCGCCTGAGCACCACGGTGCCTGGTCAGAAGAAGTGCAAGTCGGGGTGGCCGTCGCGCCACAAGAGCATGACGACCCTGCCGATGATGGTTGAGCCCTTGATCGGGCCCCAGAAGCGGCTGTCGCAGGAGATCGCCCGGTTGTCACCCATCACGTAGAACTCCCCGCGCGGGACGTGAAATGGGTCCTGCCTGGTGGCACCGGGTATCGGCGGCCCGAGCGGGTCATGTGGCGGCAGGTACGGCTCGCGGAGCCGCCTGCCGTCGACGTAGAGGATGCCGCCTGCCGAGTAGATGGTCTGGCCCGGCAGCGCGATGACGCGCTTGACGAGGTCGGTCCCGGCCGGCCCCGGACAGTGGTCGCGCGGCGGGTGGGTGAATACGACGATGTCGCCCTCGCGCAGCTGGTGCCAGTTGAAGAACGCCTTCTGCACCAGGATCCGGTCATGGACGTCGAGCGCGGCACCATGGAGGTGGTGGGGATCGAGAAGGCCTGGAACACGAACGTCCGGATGCCGAACGCCAGCAGCAGCGCCAGCGCCAGGGTGACGGCCCATCCGGCGAGGGCGCGGCGCCGTGACGGCGGCGCCTTGCGCGCGGCAGGCGGGCCGTCCGCCGCGCGCCCGGCGGTCCCGCCCAGGTCATCGGGGGCGCCGCCGAAGTCAGCAGTGGTCATGCCGGTCACAGCGGTCCGGTGCGCCGCTGCGCCTCCGCATGCCGCGGACCGGCGGGCCGTGCGCCGCCGTGCCGCGGATCGCCGTGCCGCGGATCGGCGGGGCGCGGACCGGCGGTGCGGACGGGCGGGCGCGGATGGGCGGAGCGTGAGTGGGTCACGCTCGCCGCATTGGCCGGTGCCGACGAGGACAGCAGCGCCAGCGGCACACCGAGGGAGCCGGCCGCCAGCAGCAGCGCGCCCACCGCCGCACCGAGGCGCCGCCGTGGCCCGATCACCAGCCGCGTGCGGGCCGCGCCCATGAGGTAGCTCCACGCGACCGAATGCGCGGGTGTCCCGTCCCTGATGAGCAAGCTGGCGATCTCGGCCGCTTCGTCGCCGTGACGGCTGCGCCACCGCTGCGGGTAGCAGCGCAGCGCGGACTCCACCAGGCGCATGGACCGCGAACCCGGCATCAGATTCCGCCCAGTCCAAGCCGCAGCCGCCCGACGCTGCTGACCCGCTCGATCGAGTCGAGGTGGGCGCGCAGTGCCACCGCCCCCGCCGCCGTCATGCGGTAGGGCTGGCGCCGGTCCTCGGCGGGCAGCGCCTCGATCAGGCCCATGCGCTCGAGCCGGTCGAGCGCGCCGTAGAGCGTCCCGGGCCCCAGTTGCAGCCCCGCGAACCCCTTGATGTCCTGGATCAGCGCGTAACCGTGTTTGGAGCCGTCGGCCAGGCTCGTCAGGATCAGGACCGACGCGTCGCCGGCCCGGCGCAGCACGTCCTGGCCGCCGGTGTCGTCCCGTTCGCGAGCTGCCATCGCCCTCCTAGTACGCTGACCAATATATCAGCCAACGTACTAGTACCAGACAGCCGCTACCACCAGCGCCTAGTACGTGATGCTGACCTCCGGGGTCAGCGCCACGGACTGGCAGGCCAGGATGTAGCCGTCGGCGACGTCGTCGGCTTCCAGCACCTCGTTGTGCGCCATCTCCACCTGGCCGGCGGTGAGCTGGCAGGCGCACGCGCCGCAGATGCCCTGGCGGCAGGAGAACGGCGGGTCCAGGCCCTGGTCGATGAGCACGTCGAGCATCCGGGTCCCGGGCGGCCAGGCCAGCCGGCGGGTCTCGCCGTCCAGGCTGACCTCCAGGGTCGCGGCGATGCCCGCCGGTCTCGCTCGCTGGCCTCGAACGGGTTCTCCGCCAGCGACAGGAACCGCTCGACGTGCACGCGCTGGGCGGGCACGCCGAGCTGGCCGAGTGCCTGCCGGACCACGGCCAGGTACGGGTCGGGCCCGCAGACGAACGCCTCGGCGCCGCGCGTAGGGCCGGGCCAGCGCCGCCATCGCGGCCGCCGTCGGCGCGCCCTGCACGCGAGTCGAGCCAGTGCACCACGGTGAGCCGGTCCGGCGCGGCCGCGGCGAGCGCTGCGCAGCTCGGCCCCGAAGATCACCGACGCGCTCGTCGCGGTTGGCGTAGATCAGCACGATCCGGCCCGCGCCCGGCCGCCAGCGCCGACTTGACGATGGAGATGACCGGGGTGATGCCGCTGCCCGCCGGCGAACAGCAGGAAGTCGGCGTCCAGCGACTGCCGGGCTGAACGTCCCGGCCGGCGGCAGCAGGTCCAGCACGGTGCCCGGGCCGCACGTGGTCGGCGATCCAGTTGGAGGCGTAGCCGCCCGCCATCCGCTTGACGGTGATCGTCGGCGCGTCCCCGGCGTGCGGCGAACTCGACAGCGAGTAGCACCGGGCCACCGAGCCGCCCGAGCCGTCCGGCACCCGCACGGTCAGGAACTGGCCGGGCACGGTAGGCGAACGCGCCGGCCAGATCCGGCGGCACGGCCAGCACCAGCGAGCACGCCTCGTCGGTCTCGCTCGACGACCTCGGCCACCGGCACCTGGTGGTAGTCGCGCGGCCCGGTCACGGCTGCCGCCCACGGTGGCCGCGCCCGGCCACCGTGACCGCAGCGGTATCGGACCCTTGGCGTGGCCCACATCACCGTGATCGTCAAACGGCTGGCGCGGCCGTGGCCCGGTCATGGCGGCGATACCTCCAGGCGGCCCTGGAGCACGGCGCGGTCGATGCTGTCCCGCAGGCTGGCGCAGCCGTCGATGAGGGCCGACGGCTCGGCCGCCGGCGGCCCGGCGGTGAACTCGGCGCAGGCCCGCACCGACTCCGGGCTCCACTGCACGATGGTGTGCTGCGGGCTGAACTTGGCGACCTGCACCGCGGCGCCGCAGCGATCGCACTCGACCCGCCGGTACCCGGTGCGGCGCTCGTCCGGCCGCTCGCCTGCAGCGGCCAGCCGCCCGCCGCGGTGCGGCCGCGTGCCCGGAGTGGGCTGCCTGGCCCGGACGGGCTGCCCGGCTGGCGCGGCTCGGCCGGTCTGGCCCGGCCGCGCTAGGTTCTCCGCGACCTCGGCCTCCCAGCCCGCCACCGCGCGGGTGGTGTCCACCTCGAACTCGTACCGGGCCACCATGTCCGGCGCGATGTCCGCCGACGTCGGTGTAGAACTGCTCGTACCAGCGGCGCAACTGGTAGACCGCGCCGTCCTCGGCGCACAGCAGCGGGTTGTCGACCCGGGCTCTTGTGCTGCCAGATCTCCACGTCCTGCTCGAAGCCCAGGCCGATGAACTTGGCGAACTTGGCCGCCACCCGGTCCGCCTGCGCGCTCGGGCAGGCCGGCCGGGAGCTTGACGATCACGCCCCACTGCAGCATGAACGAGGTCGGCGTGACCGGGTAGTGGCAGTTGATCAGGATGCTCTCGATGGTCGAGCCGTGGTAGTCGTGCCACAGCTCGTCGATCATGTAGGACGGGCCGAAGTAGGAGGCCTCCGAGCGCAGCGTGGTCTCCGTCCGCGGCGGCGTAGTTCGAGCCGTCCTCGACGTCCGGCCGCGACCTGGTGCGCAGGTACTGCGAGGCGATGTGCCCCTCGAACACGTTCTTGAAGTAGGTCGGGAAGGCGAAGTGGATGTAGAAGAAGTGCGCCATGTCGGCCACGTTGTCGATGATCTCGCGGCAGTTCGCCCCCTCGACCAGGATCGAGTCCCAGGTCCAGTTGCTCCACTCCGGCGAGTACGCGCCCTCGATCCGCGGGATGGTCACGTCTTCGGCGGCGGCGGGTTCCCCTGCGGGTCGTGCCAGACGAACAACTGCTTGTTCTGCTCCAGCGTGAGCCAGGACCGGGTGCGCGCGGCGGGCGGGACCCGCCGGGCGTAGGGGATCCCGGCGCACCGGCCGTTCCCGCCCCAGCGCCAGTCGTGGAACGGGCAGGCGACGCGCGTCGCCCTTGATCGTGCCCCGGGTCAGGTCGCCGCCCATGTGCCGGCAGTACGCGTCGAGGACGTGCAGCGCACCCGGCCGAGTCGGCGAACACCACCAGCTTGGTGCCGAACGCCTGCACCGCGTGCGGGCCGGAGTCGCGGAACCGGTCGGCGAGCCCCAGGCAGTGCCAGCCGCGGGCGAACCTGGCCGGCGGGGTGCCCTGGTCGATGGTCCGGACGCCATCGGAGTCGTTCATCCGGGTCCTCCGCGATCGCTCGTCCTCGCCGCAGGCCAGGCCGTGCGGCCGACCGGCTTACCACTAGACTAGAACATGTTCTAGTCTAGTGGCGATGCCCAACCGAGGGCCGGCGAGCGGAGGGAGCCGTGGTGAGCGACGGCGTCGGGCCGACGGTGGTCGCCGGGGTACGCGACCTGCTGCCGGTGCTGCGGGAGCGGGCGCAGGAGACCGAGGACGCCCGGGTAGTTCCCGCGGAGTCGGTCAAGGCGCTCGAGGAGACCGGGTTCTTCCGGCTGCTCCAGCCCGCCGGCTTCGGCGGCCTGGAGGCCGACCCGATCACGTTCCTGACCGCGGTCCGGCTGATCGCCAGCGCCTGCGGGTCGACCGGGTGGGTGGCCTCGGTCCTCGGCGTGCACGCCTGGCAGCTGGCCCTGTTCCCGCCGCCGGCCCAGGAGGAGGTCTGGGGCGGCGACCCGGCCGCCCGGATGTCGTCCTCGTACGCGCCGACCGGCCAGGCCGCAGGCCGTGCCCGGCGGGCACCGGCTGACCGGGCGGTGGAGCTTCTCCTCCGGCTGCGACCACGCCACCTGGGTGCTGCTCGGCGCGATCGTGACCGACGGCGAGGGCAAGCCGGTCGACTTCCGCACCTTCCTGCTGCCCGCCAGCGACTACGAGATCGACGACGTGTGGGACACCGTCGGGCTGCGCGGCACCGGCAGCAACGACATCGTCGTGGACGGCGCGTTCGTGCCCGAGCACCGGTCGCTCAGCTTCACCGACGTGTCCCGCTGCGCCTGCCCCGGGCACGAGGTCAACAAGGCGCCGCTGTACCGGCTGCCGTACGGATCGCTGTTCTCCTACGCGATCACCACGCCGATCATCGGGATGGCGACCGGCGCCTACGACGCGCACGTGGCCTACCAGCGCGACCGGGTGCGCGCCTCCTACGTCGGCCAGAAGGCCGCCGAGGACCCGCACGGGCAGGTGCGGGTCGCCGGGCCGCGGCCGACCTGGACGCGGCCTGGCTGGCCGCGCAGCCACAACATGACCGAGCTGATGGAGTACGCCCGCGCCGGGCAGAAGATCCCGCTGCCGCTGCGGCTGCGGGTCCGGCGCGACCAGGTCCGCGGCACCGGCCAGGCGATCGGCGCGGTGGACCTGCTGTTCGAGAACTCCGGCGGCCGGGCCCTGAAGACCGGCACCCCGATCCAGCGGTTCTGGCGCGACGCGCACGCCGGCCGGGTGCACGCCATCAACGACCCGGAGCGGGCGCTGTCGGCGTTCGGCCGCGGCGAGTTCGGCCTGGACGTGCCGCCCGACGCCATGGTGTGACGCGGCCATCGGGCGGATGCTGGAAACGGGAGGCCGACTGTGACCATCGCACCGGTGGAGTTCGCCGCGACCAGCCGGTTCGCGCAGGCCGGGGATCTGCGGCTGCATTATCACGAGGCCGGCCCGGCGCACGGCGACGCGGCGCGCCGGGCCGCCGGTGGTGCTGCTGCACGGCGGCGGGCCCGGCGCGTCCGCGTGGAGCAACTTCGGCCGCAACCTGCCGGTCTTCGCGGGCCGGTTCCGCACGCTGATGGTCGACCAGCCCGGGTTCGGCCGGTCCGACAAGCCGCCGGTGGCCGGCCAGCTACTTCACCTTCGCCGCCGATGCGCTGGCCGGCCTGCTCGACGAGCTGGGCGTCGGCCAGGTGCACCTGGTCGGCAACTCGCTCGGCGGCGGCACCGCGGTCCGGTTCGCGCTGCGGTACCCCGAGCGCGCCGGGCGGCTGGTGCTGATGGGCCCGGGCGGCCTGAGCCTCAACGTGTTCGCGCCGGACCCGACCGAGGGCGTCAAGCGGCTGATGGAGTTCGCCGCGCCGCCCGGCCCGAGCAAGGAGAAGCTCGCCGCGTTCCTGCGGACGCTGGTGTTCGACCAGCGGCTGATCACCGACGAGCTGGTGGACGAGCGGTTCGCCGCGGCCAGCGAGCCCGCGGCGCTGGCGGCGATGGCCTCGCTGGGCGCCTCGTTCTTCGACCCGGCCACCGCCGAGGACGGGCTGCTGTGGCGGGAGGCCCACCGGCTGCGCAACCGGGTGCTGCTGATCTGGGGCCGGGAGGACCGGGTGAACCCGCTCGACGGCGCGCTGGTCGCGCTCAAGCTGATCCGGCGCGCGCGGCTGCACGTCTTCGGCGGCTGCGGGCACTGGGCACAGCTGGAGAAGTTCGACGAGTTCAACGAGCTCGTCATGAGCTTCCTGGAAAGGGGGAGCGGCCAGTGACCCGGATCGCCTCGCTGGGCTACCTGCGGATCGAGTCGGCCGACGTCGCGGCCTGGCGTGAGTTCGGCGTCAAGGTGCTCGGCATGGTGGAGGGCCGCGGGCCGGATCCCGGTGCGCTGTACCTGCGGATGGATGACTTCCCGGCCCGGCTGGTCGATCGTGCCGGGGGAGCGGGACCGGCTGCTCGCCTCCGGCTGGGAGGTGGCCGACGCCGGGGCGCTGGACGAGGTACGGCGGGCGCTGGAGGACGCCGGCGTCGCGGTCAAGGCCGGGACCGCCGCGGAACTCGCCGAGCGCCGGGTGGCGGAGATGCTGCGCTTCGACGACCCGGCGGGCAACGCCCTGGAGGTCTTCTGCGGTGCCGCGCTTGAGCACCGGCCCGCGGTCAGCCCGTACGGGAACCGGTTCGTCACCGGTGACCAGGGGCTCGGCCACGTCGTGCTGCCGGTGACCGAGGAGGAGCCCGCGCTCCGCTTCTACACCGAGGTGCTCGGCTTCCGGCTGCGGGACTCGATCCGGATGGCGCCGGAGCTGTTCGGCCAGCCCGCCGGGCCCGCCGCTGTGGATGCGGTTCCTCGGCTGCAACCCCCGGCATCACTCGCTCGCCCTGGCCCCGTTCCCCGCACCGGCCGGGATCGTGCACCTGATGATCGAGGTCGCCACGCTCGACGACGTGGGCCGTGCGCTGGACCGGTGCGCCCGCCGCGGCGCCCCGGTCAGCGCCACCCTGGGGCGGCACGCCAACGACCTGATGGTGTCGTTCTACGTGCGGACGCCGGGCGGCTTCGACATCGAGTACGGCACCGGCGGCCGGCTCGTGGACGACGCGCACCTGGATCACCAGGGAGACCACCGCGATCAGCCTGTGGGGGCACAGCTTCGCCGTCCCGGACGGCGGTGCCCCGAACGGCGGGGCCCAGGGCCCGGCGTGATGAAGGCGGCCCGCGCGGACGCGGTGGCCCGGGCGCCCGGCTCCGCCCCCGTCGCGGCCGGGCCGGAACCCGCGCGGTTCCGCCAGGTGCTGGGGCACTTCTGCACCGGCGTCACCGTCATCACGACCGTGGACTCCGGCGGCAGGCCGTACGGTTTCGCCTGCCAGTCGTTCGCCGCCCTGTCGCTGGACCCGCCGCTGGTGCTGTTCTGCCCGAGCCGCACCTCGGCGACGTGGCCGCGGATCGCCGAGGCCGGGCACTTCTGCGCGAACGTGCTCACCGCGGGCCAGCGGGACCTGGCCAGGGTCTTCGGCACGGCGGGCGCCGACAAGTTCGCCGAGGTTGCCTGGTCACCGTCATCGTCAGGGGCGCCGGTGCTCGCGGGCGTGCTGACCTGGGTGGGCTGCGCGGTCGAGGCCGTGCACGAGGCCGGGGATCACCATGTGGTGCTCGGCCGGGTCACCGAACTGGGCCCGTGCGGCCACCGCGCAGCCGCTGCTGTTCTACCGCGGCCGCTACGGCGTCACCGCCGCGGCGCCGGCCGACGGGCCGCCCGAGGTGGTCGACACGCTGCTCGCCTGGCCCCGGCACGCCGACTGGATCTAGCGCCGAATCCGGCGACTCCTGTCCGCCGGTGACCGGTGCTGCCTGGCGCGGCACTAGCTTTGCCTTGATGCCCTTCACCGTGCCGCAGTACCTGGCGCAGACGGCACGCCGCGATGAGGGCGTGCGCGCCTGGATCACCGGCCTGCCGCAGCTCGTGGCCGGCCTCGCGGACCGGTGGTCGCTGCGGGTGGGCGAGCCGTTCCAGCCGGGCGGGCAGTGCTCGTGGACCGCACCGGTGACCGGCCCGGCCGGTGCCAGCCTGGTGCTCAAGGTCGGCTTCCGGTTCGCCGGCGGCGAGGAGCGGGACGAGGCGGCCGGGCTGCGCAGCTGGGACGGGAACGGGGCCGTCCGGCTGCACGACGCCACCGAGACCGACTCGGCGTACGCGCTGCTGATCGAACGGTGCGGCCCGGCACTCCGCTGGGCCAGGCGCTGCCGGAGCCGGAACAGGACCAGGTGGTGGCCGGGCTGCTGCGGCGGCTGTGGGCGCAGCCGCACGCGGCCTACCCGTTCCGCCCGCTCGCGCAGATGTGCGCCGCGTGGGCCGGCGAGTTCGAGCGGGAGTACGCCGCCACCAGCCCCGCGGACCGGATCGACCCGGGGCTCGCCCGTGCCGGGATCGCGCTGTTCCGGGAGCTGCCGCAGACCGCGGGCAGCCGGGTGCTGCTGTGCACCGACCTGCACGGCGAGAACGTGCTCGCGGCACAGCGGGCCCCGTGGCTGGTCATCGACCCGAAGCCGTACGTCGGCGACCCCGCCTACGACGTGCTGCAGCACATGCTCAACTGCGAGGACCGGCTGGCCGCGGACCCGGCCGCGCTGGCCGCCCGGATGGCGGGCCTGGCCGGGCTGGACGGCGGGCGGGTCCGGCAGTGGCTGTTCGCCCGGAGCGTCCAGGAGTCCATCGGCTGGCCGCTGATTCGCGAGGTGGCCACCCGGCTGGCGCCCGCCTAGACATCCCAGGAGCGCCGGATTCAGATGGCCGGGGATTCCCGTGGCGGCAAGGTGCGCCGTGCCTCGTCGATCGGGCTCATCAGGCCGATGTCGTTGCCGGCGGGGTCGGCCACGATCGCGTACCGCGCGCCCCAGAAGGCGTCGAACGGCGGCTGCCGCCCGGCGTAGCCGGCCGAGGTCAGTTCGGCGTAGCGCGCATCCACCGCGGCCCGGGTGGGGAAGGAGAACCCGATGACAACCTTGGAGCTGGCCGGATCGGCGCGCCAGGCCGCGTGCCACAGCCGGGCGGACTCGGCCGTGTCCAGCTCCAGGCTGAACCCGCCCGGCATTCTCAGCTGCACATGCGCGTCGCCGTCCTGGCCCTCGGGGACGAAGCCCAGCCGGCGGTAGAAATCGAGGCTGGCCGGCATGTCGTCCACGATGAGGTTGAGCATGTGCAGGTCGGGCGGCGTATCGCTCATGGCCGCAGTCTGCCAGAGCACGGTGCCAGGGCCCTGGCCCAGTGCGGGCGAAAACGGTTGACTCCGTACCGTGGTACGGCTGCTAGCTTGCGAGACATGGCAGGGCTGACGATAGGAAAGCTCGCCGCCGGGGAAGGGGTCGGCGTCGAGACGGTGCGGTTCTATCAGCGCCGGGGCCTGCTGGCGCAGCCGGAACGCGCGGGCTCGGGGTTCCGCGAGTACTCCGAGGACGACCGGCAGCGGCTGGCCTTCATCCGGCGGGCCAGGCAGCTCGGGTTCACTCTCGGGGAGATCGGCGACCTGCTGGGCAGCGGGGACGACCGGCGCACCGGCGACATCATCCGGGCCGCCGAGGCGAAGCTCGCGGCGATCAGCCAGCAGATCAGCGAACTCGCCCAGCTGCAGTGCCGGCTGCGGCGGCTGGTCCGGGTCTGCGCGCACGGCGACAGCGACGACTGCACGGCCCTGCACCTGGGTAACCCCGTCCCGGTGGACAACGGCCTGGAGCCGGTGTCCACGACCACCATGGAAGGAGCCGCGCGGTGAGCCGCCAGGATCGTGACCGACGAGACATTCGAGGCCGACGTGCTCGGCGGGCCCCGGCCGGTCATCGTGGAGTACTGGGCGCAGTGGTGCGGCCCGTGCCGCATGGTCGGCCCGGTGCTCGAAGCGATCGCGGCCGAGCACGCCGGCCAGGTCGACGTGGTGAAGCTCAACGTGGACGAGAACCCGCGGACGGCGCAGCGGTACGGCATCCTGCACATCCCGACCATGGGCCTGTTCCGCGGCGGCGAGGTGGTCAAGCAGGTGGTCGGCGCCAGGTCCAAGTCCGCCCTGCTGCGCGAGTTCGGCGAGTTCTTCTAACCGCGCCCGCTCAGGATGTCTTGCGGTCCAGGCGCTGCAGGAGATCGTGGGCGGCAAGCTCGATCTCCTTGTGCCGCCACTCGGCGGCCCGGTAGTAACAGGCGATGATGCCCATCCGGTGCAGCCGCCGGAAGTCGCCGTAGACGAACGCGTACCTGGCCTTGGTGTGCTCGCTGCACCGTCGGTGAGCCCGAGATGCCAGCGGGCGTATTCCTCCCAGGAATGCGACTTCAGGAAGGCGTTCTGCTCCTCGCGCCAGGCTGGACCTTGCCCCAGTCGCTGTCGAGCACGTACTGCCCGGCGTCGATGAGATGCCGGGCCCACGCCACGGCGTCTGGGTTCACTGAATACGAAGCCACCGGCCCATCCTGCCCGGATGCCGGGCGGATACGCATCCGCCGGGATGGGCGCGGCGCCCGGCGCTGCCCCGCCAGTCTGCCGCCCGCGGCCTCGGCGCTAGCCGTCGATGAGGGCGGCGGCGATCCTGGCGACGTGTTCGGCTGGCGCGCCGAACAGCTGGCCCGCGCCGTGCGCGCGCTTGAAGTAGCGGTGTGCGTCGTGCTCCCAGGTGATGCCGATGGCCCCGTGCAACTGGATCATCTGGCCCGCCGCCCGGGTCAGCGCCTGCGAGCAGTGCGCCTTCGCCGCCGCCGCGAGCAGCCCGAGCCTGGCGGTGTCCGCGGCCGGGTCCGGCGCGGCGCCGGCGGCGGCGAACGCCGCGGCGTAGCACAGTGACCGCGCCGACTCCACCAGCACGTGCAGGTCGGCCATCCGGTGCTGGAGCGCCTGGAAGCTGCCGATAGCCCGGCCGAACTGGACCCGGGTCTTGGTGTAGGCGACGGTCAGCTCCAGTGCGCGCTGCGCCGCGCCCGCCTGCTCGCGCAGCCAGCGCGATGCACGCGAGATCCCGGCGCCCGGGCCAGAGCCGGGGCGCCTGCGCTGGCACCGAGGCGGCGCCCAGGTGCCCCGTCCAGGCCGACGGCGGCCAGCCGCCGGGTGCTGTCCATGGTGGTCACCGCGCACCGGGTGACGCTGCGGGCCTGCGGGTCCACCTCGAACAGGGCGATCCCGTCCGGGGCGCGCGCCGCCGCCAGCAGCACAGCTGGCGGTGTCGCCGTCCAGCACGTGGTGCGCCTCGCCGGTGAGCGCCCAGGCGTGACCAGATCCGCCGTCACCGGCGCGGCCGGCCCGCGCGGCGAACGCGGGCTCCCCGGGATCCCAGTGGCCGGCCGGGGCGCCCAGGCCAGCGCCGCGACCGTCGCGCCACTGGCGATTCCGGGCAGCAGCCGCTGGCACGCCGCGTCGTCGCCGGAGGCGAGCAGGGCCTGACCGGCCAGCACCGCCGAGCCGAGCAGCGGCGAGGGAACCAGGCCGCGGCCGAGTTCCTCCATCACGATGTGTGTCTCCACCGGCCCGGCGCCCGCGCCGCCGTAGCGCTCCGGGATGGCCAGCCCGGCCACGCCGATCTCACCGCACAGCCGCTGCCACAGGGACACGTCGTACCCGGGCCCGGGCTCGCCGCCCGCACCAGGTTCCCCGGCTGCACCAGGTTCCCCGGCCGGGCCGGGTTCCGCGGCCGGGCCGGGCGCCACGGCACCCGGCCGCCGGTGCCGGGCCAGCAGCCCGCGAACCGCGTCGCGCAGGTCCCGCTGCTCGGTGGTCAGCTCCATACGGGCACCCCAGCGGCTGGGTCCTCAGCGGCCGGCGGCCCGGCGGCCTGCGGCCCGGCGGCCGGCTGCACGTGGGCCGGCTCCCGCGCGGT
Organism: uncultured Actinomycetes bacterium; assembly: GCA_963725125.1. Classification (GTDB taxonomy): domain Bacteria; phylum Actinomycetota; class Actinomycetes; order Streptosporangiales; family Streptosporangiaceae; genus DASXKD01. The sequence continues at coordinate 24,292 of CAVRXW010000054.1, read as the reverse complement.
CTCTGGGCCACCACCGGGCACCGAGATCGCGGCCATCACCCGGGCCCGGTGCTCGGCCTGGCTGCCCCACGCCCCGGCCAGCGCGCGCACCTTCATCAGCCACAGATGCAGGTCGTGTTCCTCGGTGTAGCCGATCGCGCCGTGCACCTGGAGCGCCGCCCGGGCGGCACGGCGGGCCGCGTCGTGCAGGCCACCTTCGCCGCCGACACGTCCCTGGCCGCGTCGCCGCTGCCGGCGTCGAGCGCGGCCGCCGCCGCGTCCAGCAACGGCCCGGCGAACTCCAGGCCGATCGCCACGTCCGCGAGCCGGTGCTTGACCGCCTGGAACGCCCCGACCGGCCGGCCGAACTGGACCCGCTGCCCGGCGTGCCGCACGCTGGCCTCCAGCAGGGCACGGCCCGCGCCGAGCAGTTGCGCGGCGCAGGCCAGCGCCCCGGCGTCGAGCGCACGGGCCACCGCGCCGGCCACGCCGGGACCACGGGCCAGCACCTGGCCGCCGGTCACCGGCGACAGCGACCGGCCCGGGTCCACCGACCGGTGCCGGGCCCCCGGCGTGGCGAGGCGCAGCACGTCACCCTCGGCCAGCAGGACCAGCCCGGCGGCGTCGGTGTCCACCGCCCACGGCAGCCACGGCGGCAGGGCCGCCGTGGCGATCAGCTCCCCGGCCGCCAGCCCGGCCAGCCACGGGACGGCCCGGTCCACGCCGGCGAAAGCCCCGGCCGCGGCGGCACCGGGCAGCGACGCGAGCAGCACCGGAACGGCCGCGACCGACTCGGCCACGGGGCCGGGCACCGCGTGATGCCCGAGTTCCGCGCAGGCGACCACGACGTCGGCGAAGCTCGCGCCGAGACCACCGTCGCGCTCGGGCACCGCCAGCGCGGTGACGCCGAGCCCGGCCAGCGCCCGCCACACGGCGAGCCCCGGGGCCCGGTCACCGTCGGCCCAGCACCGGGTGGCGGCGGGCACACCGGCATCAGCGAGCATGTCGTGCAGGGACGCGGTGAACTGCGCCTGCTCGCCGGACCGGGCGGGGGTCATCGGGGCAGCCCCAGCAGCCGCTCGGCGATCACCGTGCGCTGGATCTCGTTCGTGCCCGCGTAGATCGGGCCGGCCAAGGAGAACAGGTACCCGTCCAGCCAGCGCCCGGCCAGCCCCGGAGCCACGCCCGGCTCCGGGTCCCCGGCGGGCTCCGGATCCACGCCCGGCCCCGGGTCCCCGGCCAGCCCCGGGTCCCCGGCCCGCCCCGGGTCCCCGGCCCGCCCGGGGGAACCGGCCAGCTCGGCCAGCGGCCCGAGCAGGTCCAGCGCGGTCTCGTGCAGGGCAATGTCCAGCTCGGACCAGAACACCTTGCCCAGGCTGGACTCCGCTCCCAGGCTCCCGCCGGCCGCCAGCGCGGCCGCGGTCGCGTGGGTATGCAGCCGGTAGGCCTGCGCGCCGATCCACGCGTCCACGACCCGGTCCCGCAGCGCGGTGTCCGCCGGGTCGCCGGCCTGTCGCCACAGTTCCACCAGGCGGGAGGCCGCCGCGGTGAACCGTCCCGGGCTGCGCAGCGACATGCCCCGCTCGTGGCTGGCCGTGCTCATCGCGATCCGCCAGCCGTCCCCGGGCTCGCCGATCACGTCGGCGGCGGGCACGAACACCTGGTCAAGGAAGATCTCCGCGAACCCGATCCGGCCGCCAAGCTGGCGGATCGGCCGCACCGTGACCCCCTCGGCGCGCAGGTCGAACATCAGATAGGTCAGGCCACCGTGCCGCTGCCCCCCGGCCTCCGAGCGGAACAGGCCGAACGCCTTGTCCGCGAACGCCGCGCGGGAACTCCAGGTCTTCGTCCCCGACAGCAGCCAGCCCCCGTCGGCCGCCGTGGCGCTGGCCCGGATCGCGGCCAGATCGCTGCCCGCGTCCGGTTCCGACCAGGCCTGCGCCCATACCTGCGCCGCGGTCGCCATCGGCGGCAGCACCCGGTCCCGCTGCTCGGCGGTGCCGTGCCCGAACAGGGTCGGTGCCAGCAGGAACAGCCCGTTCTGGCCGACCCGCACCGGCGCGGCGGCGGCGTAGTACTCCTCCTCGAACACCAGCCAGTCCAGCAGCGAGGCATCCCGGCCGCCGTAGGCGGCGGGCCACGACACCACCGACAGCCGTGCCGCGGCGAGTTCGTGCTCCCACTCCCGGTGCGCCGCGAATCCCTCGGCGGTGTCCACCGACGGCAGCGGCCGCGCGGGCACGTGCGCCCGCAGCCAGTCCCGCACCTCGGCCCGGAACCGGCCTGCTGGCTCGCCGGTCACTCGCCCGCCTGCCTGGCCGCACCATCCTTCATGCCGTGCGCGTCCAGCCCGGCCAGCGAGTCACCCGAGGTCTCCGCGTTGTGCGCGTGCGCCAGGTGGTGCAGGCCGAACACCGCGTCCATGCCCGGGCGCATGCCCATCAGGTCCTCGCACTGGTTCACCGCGCGCTTGGCCAGGGCCAGCCCGAACGGCGGCATCGTGGCGATCTGCTCCGCCAGGGCGAACGTCACCTCCGCCAGTGCGGCGCGGGGCACGACCCGGTTCACCATGCCCAGCTCGTAGGCGCGCTGGCGCGCCGAACCGGTCCCCGGTGAACAGCACCTCCTTGGCGAAACGGGGCCCGAGCACCCACGGGTGCGCGAAGTACTCCACGCCCGGGATCCCCATCCGGACCACCGGGTCGGCGAAGAACGCGTCCTCCGCGGCGACGATCAGGTCGCAGCACCAGGCGAGCATCAGCCCGCCGGCGATGCACGCACCCTGGACCATCGCGATGGCCGGCTTGGGCATCTCCCGCCAGCGCCGGCACATGCCGAGGTAGACCTCCATCTCCCGGGCGTACCTGGCGTCGGCGCCGGCCCGGCCGACGTGGTCCCACCACAGCACCGCCTGGCGGTCGAAGGAGATGTCCACGTCGCGGCCCGGGGTGCCGATGTCGTGGCCCGCGCAGAAGTGCTCGCCCTCGCCGGCCAGCACGATGACCGCCACCTCCGGCGAGTTCACCGCCCGGGCGAACGCCGCATCCAGCGCGTAGGTCATCGCCGAGTTCTGCGCGTTGCGGTACCGCGGCCGGTTCAGCGTCACCACGGCGACCGGGCCGCGCTCCTCGTACAGGACCGGCCCCTCGCCGTTCGCGGCCTCGGTCATGGCGGCTCCTCTCGCAGGACGCGCTTGAGCGGCTTGCCCGGCCGGGGTGCGGGGCAGGTCGCCGCGGAACACGACAAGACGCGGGCACCTTGTAGCCGGCCAGCCGCTCCCGGCAGAACGCCAGCACGGCCGCCTCGTCCAGGGCGAAACCCGGCCGGGTGACCACGTACGCCTTGCCGACCTCGCCGAGCCGCGCGTCGGGCACCCCGATGACCACCGACTCGGCGACGCCGTCCAGCCGGGCCAGCACCTGCTCCACCTCGGCCGGGTAGACGTTGAAGCCGCCGCAGATGTACATGTCCTTGAGCCGGTCGGTGATCGTCAGGTACCCGTCGGCGTCGAGGCGGCCGATGTCGCCGGTGTGCAGCCAGCCGCCGGCATCGATGGCGGCGGCGGTCGCCTCCGGGTCGCCGGCGTAGCCCAGCATCAGGTTCGGCCCGCGCAGCAGGATCTCGCCCGGCTCGCCGGGCTTGGCCTCGCCGGAGTCCGCCCCGGCGATCCGCACCTCGAAGTCCGCCGTGGCCCGCCCCGAGGTGGTCGCCACGGTCCGCGGGTCGTCGCCCGGCTGGCACATCGTCGCCACCACCGCCTCGGTCAGCCCGTAGGCGGTGAGCACGGCGTCGAAGCTCAGCTCGCGGCGCATCCGCTCGATCAGGGCGACCGGCACGGTCGCCGCGCCGGTGACCGCGAGCCGCAGGCTGGACAGGTCGTGCGCGGCACGGTCGGGGTGGTCGAGGATCGTCTGGTAGATCGTGGGCGGCCCGGGCAGCACGGTGATCCGCTCGGCCGCGACCAGCGACATGGCCCGCCCCGCGTCGTACACCAGTTGCGGCACCAAGGTCGCCCCGCTGACCAGGCACGCCAGGATGCCGGCCTTGTAGCCGAAGCTGTGGAAGAACGGGTTGACCACCAGGTAGCGGTCCGTGGCGGCAAGGCGGCCGCACTCCGCCCAGGCCCGGGCCACGGCCAGCGACTGCCGGTGCGCGGTCATCGCGCCCTTGCTGCGCCCGGTGGTTCCCGAGGTGAACAGGATGTCGCTCACGTCCCCGGGGCGCACCGCCGCGGCACGCTTCTCCGCCGCGCTGGCGGGGACCGTTTCGGCCCGGTCCAGCAGGTCCGCCCAGCCGATCACCCCGGTGGCCACGTCACCGGCCGGACCAGGCTCCGGGGCATCCGGCATCGGCACGCGGACCACGAGCCGCAGCCGCCCGGGCAGCGCCTGCCCGGCCACGGGGGAGCGTTCGGCTGCTGTGTGCTTTTCCACCGCGGCACCGGCGCGCGCCGCTTCGGCAACATCGGCTTTCGCTGCGTTACGCAACGCGGCCAGCCGGTCGACCCCGAGGAACCGGTCGGCCACGATCAGCACGGACGCGCCGCTCCGGGCGATCACGTCGAGCGCCTCGGGCCCGGTGAACCTGGTGCTGACCGGAACCAGCGTGGCACCGGCGGACAGTGCGCCGAACGCGGCGAGCACCCAGTGATGCGTGTTCGGAGACCAGATCGCCACCCGGTCCCCGGAAGCCACACCCTCGGCCATGAGGGCCCGCGCGACAATGGTGCTCTGCTGAAGTAGCTGGTGATAACTGATGCGCGGGCCCCCTGGCTCGGCGAGGGCGGGACCGTCACCGAACTTCCCCGCCGCAGCTGCAATGGCGGCCGGGATAGTGAGGTCCACCAGGTGCCCTCCAACGAAGCAAGTGCTTGGTAGGCTGAAGCCTACGCGCGGCGGGCAGTCGCTGGCCAGCCACGGAGCTCCCGCGGGCCTGCAACCCCCCCTGCGGGCCCGCGGGTCCGTCGCAGGGAGGGCAACGTTGCACTCCGGCCCGCAGGACGAGCAGTTCCGGCGCACTATCCGTGAATGGCTCGCCGACAATCTCACCGGCCATTTTGCGGCACTGCGGGATGCGGGCGGACCCGGGCGCGAGCATGAGGCGCATGCCGGGCGGGTGGCCTGGAACCGGCATCTGGCGGCCGCGGGGTGGACCTGCCTCGGCTGGCCGCCCGAGCACGGCGGCCGCGGTGCCACGCTGGCGCAGCAGGTCATCTTCTACGAGGAGTACGCGCGCAGCGGCGCCCCCGCGCGGGTCGGCTACCTGGGCGAGGAACTGCTCGGGCCGACGCTGATCGCGTTCGGCACACCCGCGCAGCAGGCCCGGTTCCTGCCGCGGATCGCGGCGGTCGAGGAACTCTGGTGCCAGGGCTACTCCGAGCCGGGCGCCGGTTCCGACCTGGCCGCGGTGTCGACCACGGCCCGTCTCGACGGGGACGAGTGGGTGGTCACCGGGCAGAAGGTGTGGACGTCGCTGGCCGTGGAGGCGGACTGGTGTTTCGTGCTGGCCCGCACGGAGCCGGGGTCGAAGCGCGGCGCGGGCCTGTCCTACCTGCTGGTCCCGATGCGCCAGAAGGGGGTCACCGTCCGGCCGATCCGGCAGCTCACCGGCACCTCCGAGTTCAACGAGGTGTTCTTCGACGGCGCCCGCACCCACGGCAGCATGGTGGTCGGCGGGGTGGGCGACGGATGGCGGGTGGCCCGCGCCACCCTCGCCATCGAGCGCGGCGCGGCCACCCTGGGCCAGCAGGTCGGGTTCGAGCGCGAACTCGGCCGCCTGGTGGATCTGGCCCGGCAGACCGGGGCGGGCGAGGATCCGCTGATCCGCGACCGGATCGGGCGGGCGTGGATCGGCCTGGAGGCGCTGCGCGCGCACGCGCTGCGCACGCTGGCGGCGGACTCCGGGCCGGGCCCGGGGACCGGGCCTTCGGAGCTGAAGCTGCTCTGGTCGCGGTGGCATCAGGAACTCGGTGAGCTGGCCATGGACGTGCTCGGCGCACCGTCGATGGCCGCCCGGGGCGCGCCCTACGACCTGCACGACTGGCAGCGGCTGTTCCTGTTCAGCCGCGCCGACACGATCTACGGCGGGTCCGACGAGATCCAGCGCACGATCATCGCCGAGCGGGCCCTCGGCCTGCCCCGCCAGGCCCGGGCATGACCGCGCCGGGGGTCCCGCCTGCGCTCCCGCCGCCGGGGCCGCCTGCCGGGCGGGACCTGCTGGCGGGCAAGGTCGTGGTCGTCACCGCCGCGGCCGGCGCCGGCATCGGCTCGGCCGTCGTGCGCCGCTGCCTGGCCGAGGGTGCGCTGGTGGCGCTCAGCGACGCCCATGAGCGGCGGCTCGCCGCGGCACACGCCGAACTGGCCCACGAGTTCGGCGCGCGGGTGTGGTCGCAGGTGTGCGACGTGACCGTGGAGGAGCAGGTCGGCGCGCTGATCGCGGGGGCGGTGCAGCGTTTCGGGCGGCTCGACGTGATGGTCAGCAACGCGGGTCTTGGCGGCACCAGTTCGGTGCTGGAGATGACCGACGAGCAGTGGTCGCGGGTGCTCGACGTCACGCTGACCGGCACGTTCCGGTGCACCCGGGCCGCGCTGCGGCAGCTTGTCGCCCAGGGCCGCGGTGGTGCCGTGGTCAACAACGCCTCGGTGCTCGGCTGGCGGGCGCAACCGGGCCAGGCGCACTACGCGGCCGCGAAGGCCGGGGTGATGGCGCTGACCCGGTGCGCGGCGCTGGACGTGGCGGCGCACGGGATCCGGGTCAACGCGGTGGCGCCGAGCCTGGCCGCGCACCCGTTCCTGGCCAAGGTGACCAGCGAGGAACTGCTCGCCGAACTGGCCGGCCGGGAGGCGTTCGGCCGCGCCGCGGAGCCGTGGGAGGTCGCCAGCGTCATCGCGTTCCTCGCCAGCGACTACGCCTCCTACCTGACCGGCGAGGTCATCTCGGTGAGCAGCCAGCACCCCTAGGCTCGGCCTGTGGACTCATCCGTGCTGCTCCGCGGCGGGCTGGTCGCCGACGGCATCGGGGCAACGGTGCGGCGGGCGGACGTGCTGATCGCGGGATCCGTGATCGCCGCCGTGGGGAACATCGAGGTGCCGCCGGGGGAGTGTGCGGTGATCGACCTGGCGGCGGGCAACGTGGTGTGCCCGGGGTTCATCGATGCCCACGTGCACGCCGAGGGCGCGCTGCTGGCCTCCGGGCGGGTGGCGGGCGCGCTGGCGCAGGGCGTGACCACCCTGGTCGTCGGCCAGGACGGCCAGTCGTGGATCGGGGCCGACGCGGCTACGGTGCGGTACCTGAACCGGTACTTCGCGCCGGTCAACGGGGCGCTGGAGCCGGTACGGGACTTCCGCGTGGCCGATTTCCGGGACGCGGTGGCCGGCCGGCTCGTGCAGAACGTGGCGGTGCTCGCCTCGCAGGGAACCATCCGGCACAACGTCGCCGGGATGGCTTCCGCCCCGCTGACTGGCGCGCAGCGCGCGGCGGCGCGGCGGCAGGTCGAGGACGCTCTGGCCGAGGGCGCGGTCGGGCTGTCCAGCGGGCTCGACTACCTGCCGAGCCGGTTCGGGGCCGTCGGCGAGGTGGCCGAGATGGCCCGGCCGCTGGCCGAAGCGGGCCGCCCCTATGTGTCGCACCTGCGCGGCTACGGCCCGGGCGTCCGGGCCGGGCTGGACGAACTCGTGGCGGTCGGGGCAGCCGCCGGGGCCCGGGTGCACGCCAGTCACCTGTGGGGCGAGCCGGCCGGCATCCAGGCCGCGTTCACCGCCGCCGACGAGGCCGGGGTGGCGGTCAGCTACGACATGTACCCCTACCGGAGGTCCAGCACGATCCTGGCGCAACTGCTGCTCCCGCCCGGGGTGCAGGCCGGCGGTCCCGGGCGCACGCTGGCAGCGCTCACCGATCCCGGCCAGCGGGCTGCCCTGCTCACCGGCGGGAGGCTCACCGAGGCATACCTGCGCAACGTCTACCTCGGCACGGTCCCCGCGGGCATGGCCGGGTTCGCCGGGCTGACGGTGGCCGAAGCGGCGGCGCGCGCTGGGCGGCCGGCCGGTGACTGGGTGCTCGACCTGCTGGCCGAGGCGGATCTCAACGTCGGCGGTCACCTGGACCGGCCCGGCCTCACCGGCGATCAGCTCGCCTGGATCGGCGCTCATGACCGCCACTGCGCGGGATCCGACGGCATCTACCAGGGCCAGCATCCCCACCCTCGCGGTTACGGCGCGTTCGCCCGGCTCGCCGGGTGCTACCTCGGCGCCGGGCCGGAGACGGGCTACCAGGAACTGGCCCGGCACCTCGCCGCCAGCGCCGCCGACGTCTACGGGCTGCGCGACCGCGGCCGGATCGCCGCCGGGATGGCCGCCGACCTCTGCGTCATCGGTGCGGGCGGGCTGGCCGCGCACGCCAGCTACGACCACCCGCTCGAACCGGCTACCGGCGTTGACTACGTCTTCGTGAACGGCGTCATCGTCTGGCCGGAATCTCACATGACGGCGGGCCTGCGTCCCGGCCAGATCGTCATCTAGCCGCCACGCGTGTGCTGTCAAATCTGGCCGGAGCTGGGAAGGTGGCTCGGACACACGACTGTTTTGGATCGATCACGTGGGTCACCGCGTGCCGTAGCTCCGCACCGGGTGCGGCTGAGCGGCTGGCCTTATAGGCCAGCGCCGGAAGGACTAGAGTCAGGGATTCCTGCGGTATTGCCACAGATCGGCCAGAGGGGCGCATAGGCACGGCGCCGGTCAGGGTTAGTGAGTAGATATGGGCGATGAGTCGTTTGTTCCCCGCCAGTACCTAGGGGTTATGGTCTCCAGTACCTTCAGGGACCTGGAGCAGCACCGTGGCGCACTAATGCGGGCTATCGAGGGCCAGGGACTGCACGCGGTGGCGATGGAGCGCGACTCCGCGAGGCCCAGTGGCACCGTCATCGACTCCTCGCTGGAGAAGGTCCGCGAAGCCGCCGCTTATATCGGCGTCATCAGCCACCGGTACGGCGAGGTTCCGGACTCTACGGAGCACAACCCGGACGGCCGCTCATTAACCGAGCTTGAGTTCCGAGAGGCGCGGCGGCTCGGTCGGCCGATACTCATCTTCATCATGGGCTCGGACCATGATGTCAAGGTGGGCGATGTGGAGCGGAATCCGGAGAAACTCGACAAGCTCCAGGGGTTCCGGGAAGACGTGAAAAGAGCGAGCGCGGAATCAACTGTCCAGCGAGTCTACAAGGAGTTCAACAGCCTTCCCGAGTTTGCGGCGGCCGCGACCCAGTCCGTTGCCGAGTTGCGGGCACTTCTCGACGCGCAGAACTCTTCCGCAGCCCCGGCACCGCCACCCGCGACCGCTGGGCAGGGCGATAGCGACGGCATTCCGCGGCCGCCGGCGCTCTACGCCGACCCGCGATACATCGGCTCTCATGCCTTTGTCGGGCGGGCCGTCGAACTGGAGAAGCTGTGCGATTGGGCGGTGCCCGCCGAGCCGCATCCGGTTCTGCTCTACGAAGCGATCGGCGGTGCCGGAAAGAGCATGCTGACCTGGGAATGGATGGTCAGCTACGCGCGCGGCGCCCGGACGGACTGGGCGGGGCAGTTCTGGTATTCCTTTTACGAGCGGGGCGCCGTCATGGCCGACTTCTGTCGGCGTGCGCTCGCTTATATGACCGGACAGCCGCTCCGCTCCTTCCGCAAGAAGCGGCAACCTGAGCTGACCCGTCTGCTGTTGCGGCAACTCCAGCAACGGCCCTGGCTGGTGGTGCTTGATGGCCTGGAGCGCGTCCTGGTCGCCTACCACCGCTACGATGCCGCGCAGATCGCTGACGAGCAGGCAGGCCGCACCGACGAGATCGGCCATCGGGATCCGTCGGCTGCCATCCGCCCGCAGGACGACGAACTGCTGCGCAGCCTCGTCGTCGCGACCCCGTCAAAAGTGCTGATCACGTCGCGGCTGGTGCCGCAGGCCCTGCTCAACCGGACTGGCCAGCCCATGCCCGGCGTCCTCTACGAGCGCCTGGCCGGGCTGCGCCCACCCGACGCCGAGGCACTGGTCCGCGCCTGCGGCGTTCGCGGCGACTCCCAAGTGATCCGCAGCTACCTGCAGCAGCACTGTGACTGCCACCCGCTGGTCACCGGCATCGTGGCCGGCCTGGTAAACGACTACCTGCCCGAGCGTGGTCAATTCGATGCCTGGGCGAGCGATCCCGCCCAGGGCGGTCGGCTCAACCTCGCCGAGCTTGACCTGGTCCAGAAGCGCAACCATATCCTCAAGTCGGCCCTTGACGGGCTGCCCGGCGAGTGCCGTCAGCTCGTGTCTACGCTCGCCCTGCTGTCCGAGGCCGTGGACTACGACACCCTCACCGCGCTGAACCCGCATCTGCCCCGGGAGCACCAGGAACCGCCTGAGCCGGAGAACCCGGAGGCCTGGTTGCTCTGGCAAGGTATGTCCCCGGCCGAACGTGAGGAAGTAGCTAAGCAGTACGCATACGACCGTGCGCGGTATGCGGAGCTGGAACGCAAGCACCGGTCCTGGCTTGCGTCCGGAGGCCCCCAGCGAGCGGCTGGCCAACTGGCTGACACCGTCCGAGACCTAGAGCGCCGTGGTCTGTTGCAATACGACTGGCAGGCCAATCGATACGATCTTCACCCGGTTGTCCGGGGCTACGCTTCGGGCAGCCTGCGCGCCGAGGACCGCGACCGCTACGGCCGGCTTGCCATCGACTACTTCTCCCAGCGTCCCCGAGACCTCTACGAGCAGGCCGAAACCCTCGATGATGTCAGGTACGCACTGCAACTCTTCAGAGCCTTTCTCCAAACGGGCCAGATGCAGAGTGCCTGCGCTTTTTATCGCGGGGACTTGTCGAATGCCTTGCTTTTCAATTTGGAGGCGAGTGCCGAGATCCTGTCGCTGTTGCGCCCATTTTTCACCGAAGACTGGACCGCGCCGTCGGATAACTTCGACACGCTGGATCGACTTGACTTCTCCTACCTTGCAACTAACGCGGCCATTTCTTTTGAAAGACTCGGCCAGCTAGAGCGAGCGCTGGGCATAAATATGGCCGCGTTGAGGGTAGATATAGATATCATGAGCCCGCAGTATTTGATGAGCGATCTGATGCATATTGCGGGTATCTTTTCCCTGCAGGGCTACCTTGCTGGATGGGGTAGATGCGCTCAGCTTGCGATAAACCTAGCTGAGTCGATGCACTCCGATGAGGATTCGTTCTGCGCTCGCCTCGAGCGGTTTCGCCAGCTTGCAGAGATTGGCCGGTGGGCGGACGCCGAGGCCATATGGCAAGCACTTGATCTGATGGGGCGTGATTGGCTGCGAGCGGTCTACCGTCCGGGCATGGCCGAGGAAGCGTACGCGTGGTCTCAGTTCTGGCAAGGGTGCCTAAACGAAGACGTCCTCGCCCAGGCCGAGTACCTCGCTCTGTCTGGCCGGAACCGGCCCTCCACGCGAGCGCTTCACGCATTGCGGGGTGAGTGGCGGCTTGAACGAGGGGAATGGGCGCTCGCCGTGGAGAGTCTGCATGAGGCGATCCGGATGACCCGTGAGGTCGGTATCAGCGATATGCCACTGGAGGCCCGGCTCGCCTTGGCCCAGTTCCGGCTCGGCCAGCTTCCGGCAGCGCGCGATGAGGCCATCCGCCTGTCCGGCAACCATCGCCCTGCGCACCTGGCGCTGGCCGAACTCTGGCACGCTATCGGTGATCCCGCGCAGGCGGCCGAGCACGCGCTCGCTGCATACCGATGGGCCTGGGCAGACGGCGAGCCGTATGTGCGCCGTTACGAGTTGGGCCGTGTGACGGCCCTGCTGCAGCAGCTTGGCGTGGAGGTCCCTGAGTTGCCAGCCTACGATTCCGCCCAGGACCAGCCGCTTGATTTCGAGGATGACGTCCGGGCTTTCATCGCAGAGATACGTGCCATGCACGAGAGGGGCCAGACCGAACTCGAGCCGGACGGCCCATAGCTGGCTAGGTGTTCTGCCCGGAGAGGTGCACGCGCGACGAATCGGCTGGATTCTGCCGGAATTGCACGACCCGGACGGGCACGAGGTGCGCTGCTGATCAGTGGCCAGTGCGCCAGGCCCGGGCCGGCGGTGCCGGCGCAGGTAACCTCCGTACCCGGCCGCCGCGATGAGCACAACGAGCAGTCCGAGCCCGATCTGGATGCCGCGGGTCAGGCCGGGCGGGTAGATCGCCTGGATCAGGTAGTGCGAGATGAACCCGCCGCGGTATCCGGCCTGACCGCCCCGGCGGAGCAGGTAATTCTGCAGCGCGGTGAGCGGGCAGGCGAAGCCGACGAACTCCACCAGGGCGCCATAGATCATCGCCGGCAGTTGCACCCAGATGAGCCGTGGCCAGCGCCAGGCGAGGAACGAGCCGCCCACCACGAAGGCGATGAACAGCAGGTGGGCGACGAGCACGAGGTCCGCGGCAATCAGGTACCCCATCACGCATCACCGCCCAGACAGCATGCCAGCTCCAGCATAAGTCCGGCGCTGACCAGGAGCCCGGCCGCCTGGCGGCGCCCCGGGAACGGGCCTCCCGGGGCATCGGCGCCGGGTTGACAACGGGGACCGCTCTCCGCCATTATATAACTATCTAGTTTTGAAATAAGGTGGTTATGGATGGGGTCAGACCGGCTCAGCCTCGTATTCGGGGCGCTTGCCGACCCGACCAGGCGGGCGATCTTGAGCCGGCTCACCGACGGCGAGGCGACCGTTGCCGAGCTCGCGGCGCCGTTCAGCGTGTCGCAGCCCGCCATCTCCCGGCACCTGAAGGTGCTTGAGCAGGCGGGCCTGATCTCGCGGACCCGGCGGGCCACCGCGCGGCTCAGCCGCCTGGAGGCGGAACCGCTCCGTGAGGTGACCACGTGGCTGGCCCGTTACCAGCGGTTCTGGGACGAGAGCCACGAGCGGCTCGACGACCTGCTGGCGGCACTGCAGGCCGGCGAGGAACAAGGTCCCGGCCACAACAGCCGGCAACAGTGAAGGGAACCGACGATGAGCAAGACCGAGATCACCGCTGAGCCAGGCATCCCCCAGATCATCGTCACGCGCGAGTTCGACGCGCCGCGCGACCTGGTGTTCCGGGCTCACACCGACCCGGACCTGCTGGTGCAGTGGCTGGGCCCCCGCGACCTGACCACGACGATCGACCGGTACGAGGTCCGCAACGGCGGCACCTGGCGCTTCATGCAGACCGACCCCGACGGCAACAGGTACGGCTTCCACGGCGTCTTCCACGGCGACCCGTCGCCGGACGCCATCGTGCAGACCTTCGAGTTCGAGGGCGCGCCCGGTCACGTCTGCCTGCAGACCGCGACACTGGCCGAGCGCGGCGGCAAGACGCTGCTGCGCACGGTCTCGGCGTTCCAGTCGGTGGCGGACCGCGATGCGATGGTCGCCTCCGGGATGGAGCGCGGTGTCCATGATTCCGGCGAGCGCCTGGCCGAGTTGCTCGCCCGGCTGCAGGCGAGCTGACCTCGCTGCCAGTCATCAAGCCTCGCCGCTGACAGGCGCCGGCTCGCCCGCCACCCTTCCCCAGGGGACGACCTCTTCTTAGGAGACAGCCATGGCCAAGCTCGTCCTCACCATGACCATGAGCCTCGACGGATTCTTCTCCGGACCCGGCGGTGAGCTGGACTGGATGACCCAGGCGCCAGACCCGGAGTTCAGCCGCGACAACATAGCTTTCTTCGACCGCTTCGACCGCGGCTTCATCGGCTACCCGACCGCCTCAGGGATGCTCCCCTTCTGGCTGAACGTGGCAAATGACCCGCAGGCCCCGGCCGACCAGCGTGCCCTCGCCGAAGCACTCAACAGGCTGCGCCCCATCCTCGTCTCCGACCGGGAGGAACCCGTCCCGTGGCAGAACGCCGAACTGCTCGTCGTCCACGACGACGAGCAACTGGCCGACGCGGTGCGCAGGGAGAAGGAGAAGCCGGGAAAGGACCTCGGTGTCCCCGGCGGCATCCGCACCGCCCAGACCTTCGTGCGCCTTGGGCTGGTCGACGAATACGTCCTCACCGTGCACCCAGTCGCGCTCGGCAGCGGCAAGCGGGTATTCACCGGCAAGGCCGGCCTGGAACTGACCGGCACAGAAACCTACCGCTCCGGAGTAATACGCGCGCACTACCGGCCGGCCCGGTAACAGCCTCGTCAGCAGGGCCCCGGGCCGGGCGCGTTATATTCACGGGCGTGAACGCGGCAGCTGGCGGCTGGGAGACCTGGAGCTGGGATGAGTCTCTTTTCGCCGGAGCCGCCGGCTACTACGAGCAAGGCCGGCTGCCTTACGCTCCCGGCCTGGCTCACGCCTGCGCCCGCAGCCTGGCCCTTGACGGGCAGGGAAGGCTTCTCGATGTCGGCTGTGGGCCGGGATCGGTGACCCTGCGGCTGGCACCGCTGTTCGAAGTGGCCGTCGGCCTCGATCCCGATGCGGAGATGCTGGCCCGTGCGTCCCGGGCGGCGGCCCAGCAGGGCGTCGGCAACGCCGCCTGGATACTCCAGCGGGCTGAGGCCCTGCCGGCCGGCCTGGGCAGCTTCCGGGCCGTGACCTTCGCCGCGTCGTTTCACTGGATGGACCGGCCCCGGGTGGCCTCGGCCGTTGCGGCAATGCTCGACCCAGGCGGGGCGGTGGTGCAGGTAGACGCGCCTGGTTACCGGATCGACGAGCTGTCAGCGGAGACCCGGCAGGGCTCCCTCCCGTTTCCGCCGCCGCCCGACGGCGCTCTTGAGCAGCTGCGGCGCCAGTACCTGGGCAGCGACCGGCGAGCCGGGCACGGCATCCGCAACACCTCGCCCGGCGGTGAGGATCAGGTGTTCCGGGAGGCCGGCTTCCTGCCTGCCGAGACGGTGACGGTGCCCGATCAGCGAGCCATCGAGCGAACCCATGACATCGTGGCCAGGGTTTTCTCATCCTCCTCGACCGCGCCGCACCTCTTCGGCGAACGCCGGGGCAACTATGAGACAGACATGCGCGAGATCCTGACGCGGGCCTCTCCCTCGGGGCAGTTCTCTGTTCGCCTCCCCGACAACATCCTGCGCATCTGGCGGCTGCCAGCCTGATCCGCCGGCCCGGCGCGGGACGAAAATGTTACGACTCCGTCAGCACGCCCGCGATGGCTTGGAGCTTGGCGCGCATGACTATGAGGTCTGTGCAGAACTCATCGCGCCACTCGCTGTCGAGTTCCGGCGCGTGCGCGAGCGAGCCGTGGACGGCGTCGATCGCATCCTCTGCCTGGCCCATCCGATACCGGATCTCCCGCATCCTTGAGTCATCCACCATAGAGAAGACTATAGATGACTAGAGATTTCTAGGGAAGTCGCTGGGTATAAGTGCTTGTCAGAGGTGTTCTAGCGTTGATCATGTGCCGGAGTGGGATGCCGCTGAGTTCATCTACGTGCAGGTGGCGGACGACGTTGTCGCGCGTGTCGAGCGCGGAGAGTTCGTCCGTGGTGCTCGCCTGCCCTCCGAAGCCGACCTAGCGGCCGAGTACGGGGTCGCCAAAATGACCATCCGCCGGGCGCTGGAAGTACTACGCGAGCGGGGCATCATCAGAACCCTGCACGGCCGTGGCTCTGTCGTGGTTGGCCCATGATGGTGGCGCATCGGCGCAGCCGCGGACAACGAGAAACCGGCAGAGCCCTTCGGGACGATTCAGTCGCTCGTGTAGCAGGTTGCGCCGTCCACGGTCACTGTGATCTCCGGGCCGGGCGGGGGACCGTCAAGGTAAACAACCGCACTACCCGACTCATTCGTCCACCACTGATGTGAGTAGCCGTCCCCGCTTGCTGTCACGCTCGCGTCGGACTGGTTGGAGTTCACATAGACGTCGTTGTACCACTCGTCGTGATCGGAGTCCGGGTAGGTCTGGACACTCGCCGTGCACCAGGCGCCTCCGGGCGGTGGCGGGGATGACCGAGTGGGTGACGGCGTAGGTGCAGGCGACGGTGTCCGCGAGGGCGTGGGCGAAGGTGTCGGTGTGCGCGTCGGCGATGGCGACGGTGTTGGCCCGCCGTTCCGGTGCGGGACGAACCAGGTTGAACACGAGCCCCGCCGGCCATGCCGGGACACCCGCACATCCAGCGTCACCTTGAAGCCGGCAGGTGCATCGCCAACGGAGTACCAGAATGTCCGGTGACCTCGCGCCCCGGCGCGCGCCCTGTCCAGATAACTGATCCACCGGTAGTGAGCAACCACGCGTATCCGTGCGTGGCGTACCGTGCGGATCCGGAGACCCACAGAGGCGTTGTCGGGGGGATACCTATCGGTGACCCAGGTGTGGCACTTCAAGGACTTCCGAGCATGAGAGTCAGTCGGCGCAATGGCGGCCGCGAGCCTGGTGTCGGCAGTGCGGGTACTCGCGAACGGGGAACCCGTCACCGCAAACAGCACCACGAATGCTGCACTGAACATCGCAGCCAGCGAGAGCTTGCCAGCCCGCGCGGAAGCTTTTGCTCCCCACATAGTCATGGACAGCGATGGTACCGTCACTCGGCGTTAGATGGCGTTACCGTCAGTGACTCCTGCCTTGGAGTGTCGGAGCCTTCGGATCGCCGCCGACATCGAGGTGGTGGAGAGTGTCCGACCCCGCTACTAGCGTCGGCGGGGTGTGACCCGGGCGCTCACGGGCGGCTGGGGACGGAGAATAGCCAGGTCAGGGCGGCGGCTGGGGATCGGACCAAGGGAGTCACGATGGGGAACGCGGTAGTGCACTTCGAGATCGGCGGGCCGGATGACGCGCCGCTGGTCGCCTTCTACGGGGAGCTGTTCGGCTGGAACCTGCAGCCGTTCGGGGGCGGCGGTTACACGCTGATCGACACCAACGGCGGTGGGGGGATCAACGGCGGCATCGGCAGGAGCCAGACCGGTGAGCCGTGGTCCACGTTCTACGTCGAGGCCGACGACCTCCAGGCGGTGCTGGACAAGGCCGAGTCGCTCGGCGCGAAGACGGTCATGCCGGTCACCGACTTCGGTGGCGCGGTGACGATCGCCATGTTCAACGACCCGGACGGCCTGCTGGTCGGGCTGGTGAAGGCCGCGGACCCGGCACAGGGGGAGCAGCCAGGGCCGTCGGCCGGCGCCGGTGAGCCGGTCGACTGGTTCGAGGTGCTGGGTTCCGATGGCGGCCGGACCCAGCGGTTCTACGCGGACCTGTTCGGCTGGTCGGTCGGCGCCGAGGGCTATGCCATGGTCGACACCGGAGCCGGGCGCGGCATCCAGGGCGGCCTCGGGCTCCAGCGACGGACGCGCACTGGGCCACGATCTACGCCAGCGTCGCCGACGTGGAGCAGACGCTGGCCAAGGCCGAATCCCTCGGCGGCTCCCGGATCTACGGCCCGATGGCCGTGGACGACCACATGCAGACCGGTGCGTTCCGGGATCCGGCCGGCAACGTGTTCGGTGTCTACCACCATGGCGACGCACTGACAGAGGCAGCTACAGGTGACAACCCACGAGGTCGACCCGTTACCCGGGCACACTCTCGTGCTCTGGGCGGGCGATCTCACCTCGGCGGCTGCGCCGTTTCGTGTTCCGTGGCTTGCTGGGATGGGTCAAAGCTCGCGTAGGCCACGAGCCGGCCGCGGATCGCGCCGATCGGCCGGGCGGGGCCCAGGTCGCCGAGGTCGCGGCGCCGCAGTCCGGCCAGGCCGACCGTGCCGATCGTCAGCGCGACGGCGCAGAGCCAGAGCAGCGGCTCCGCCGACACCGTTCCGCCGGGCAGCTTAGGGATCTGGGTGAACGGCGAGATGTCCATCATCCAGGTGGGCCACTGCAGTGGTGGGCCGAACACCCCGATGACCCCTACCAGCGCCACGGCGGTCCACGCCAGTGCGGTGGACTCCCACGGCAGCAGTCCGAACAGCATGACGGCCACCGCCGGCAGCACCACTGCCGCGGGCAGCCGGGCAGCGGCGGCGCCGAGAAGTTGTGGCAGCTGGGTGCTCACGGACCCGGTGAGGACGCCGTAGCTCAGGCCGGTAGACAGGCCGGCCGCTGCGAGTAGCAGGCATGCACCGGCTACCGCGACGGAGATATGGCTGAGCGCCCACCGGGTCCGCCCTGTTGCCGCGCCCAGGACGGGCTCGGCCAGGTTCCCCGTCTCCTCGGTCCGTAGCCGGAGTACTGCGGATGTCGAGTACACGGCGGCGGCAAGACCTGCGATCAGCATGAGGGCGGACAGGTAGGCGTCGGTGACGGTGGCCTGGTAGCCGACTCTGAGGAGGTAACGTCTCAGCACGGCACTGCCGCCGATAATCGAGCCGAACCCGTTCGCGCCCGCGCCGAATGCGGCGAAGGCGAAGACGAACGCGGCCAGCCACGCGGCTAGCACAGGCCGCTGCAGCCGCCACGCCAGGCCGAACGGGCCGTGCAGCAGACCAGAGGCGGTCGCCCGTCCCGGTCGGTCCGGCAGCAGCCCCGCGCTGTGGTCACGCCAGGCCGCGAGCAGGAAGGCCGTCGCCACCAAGACGGCGGATGCCACCAGCGGCAGGGTGAGCACCCACCATCTCTCGCCACCTGCACCGAACGAGCGGGTGCGTCCCACCCAGCCCAGCGGCGAAATCCAGGACAGGTAGGACAGGTCGGCAGAACCGGAATCGCCGACCGCACGCAGCACGAAGGCGGCGCCGAGAGCGGCGATCGCGATGCCGCGGGCGCCCCGCGCGGTGACCACCAGTTGCGCTGCGATGGCGGCCACGCCGCCGAACACCAGCCCGCACCCGCTGATGGACAGCGCAAGCGCGGCCGAGCCCGCCACCGGCAGCCCCAGCCTGGATAGCCAGAGGAACGTCAGCAGGGCTATCGCCACGTTGGCCACTGCGGCCGCCAGGAGCGCGGCGGTGAGCGGCGCCTGCCGACCCACCGCGGCCGAGCCAACCAGCTCAAGCCGCCCGGCCTCCTCATCGGCCCGGGTGTGCCTGACCACGATGAAGATCGTCAGCAGCACCGCGAAAGCCGCTCCCCACACGCCCCATCGCGCGGCGAGGAAGGCGCCGACCGACGTGCCGTTCAGCCGGCCCAGGAGGAATCGCAGTGCCGGATTCGCACTGGCCTTTGTTGCTACCGCAAGCCGGCTGGCGGCGGTCGGGTACAGCACCCTGAGATCGCGGGCGGTGATGGCCAGCAGCGCAGCGATGCCAACGACGCACGCGGGAAGCACGACGCCATCGCGGCGGAAGGCGAGCTTGCTGAGCTGCCCGGTGCCAGCGAAACCGGTCATCACTGGCTCCCGGCCGCGGACCGCTCCGGTGAATAGTGCCGGAGGAAGAGTTCCTCAAGGGTCGGCGGGCGGCAGGTCAAAGACCGGATTCCGGCCTGGTGCAGGCGGCCGACCACCTCATCCAGGGCGGCGTGATCCACCCGGCAGCGCACCACGGTCCCGGTGACAGTCAGCTCGTGCACGCCTGGCATCCCGGTCGAGCGCGGCCGGCGCGCGGAGCTCGGCCTCGACCGAGACCCTGGTCAGGTGCCGCATGTCGGCGAGTGTGCCGGTCTCAACCGTCTTGCCCTGGCGGATGATCGTCACCCGGTCCGACAGCGCCTCGGCCTCGGACAAGATGTGACTCGAGAGCAAGATGGTGCGACCCTCGTGCTGTTCTTCGATCACGCAATCGCGGAAGGTGGCCTCCATCAGCGGATCCAGGCCCGCCGTCGGCTCGTCGAGCAGCAGCAGTTCGGCGTCGCTGGCTAGCGCCGCAATCAGCGCGACCTTCTGCCGGTTGCCCCGGGAGTAGGCGCGAGCCCGCTTGGAGGTGTCGAGGTCGAACCGCTCGGTCAGTGCCTTCCGGCGCCTGGCGTTCATGCCGCCGCGCAGCCGGCCGAGCAGATCGATGATCTCCCCGCCAGTCAGGCTCGGCCACAACGTCACATCACCCGGAACATAGGCGAGCCGCCGGTGCAGCTCGACCGCGTCGCGCCACGGATCGGCGCCGAGCAGGCTGACCTCGCCGCCGTCCTTGCGCAGCAGGCCGAGCAGGATGCGGATGGTGGTGGTCTTGCCGGCGCCATTCGGTCCAAGGAAGGCGTGCACCTCACCAACGCCGACCTCAAGATCGAGCCCGTCGAGCGCGTGCGCACTGCCATATCGCTTGGTCAGCCCCGCGGCCCGCAACGCCACATCGCTCATGGTTGCTCCTGCGCTGACTTGTACCGGCGAGCTAGACTTTGTGCTGCAAAGCTAACTTACTTTGCACAGCAAAGTCAAGGGCGGGAACTTGTTCGGCAGCTACCAACACGGCGAGCGCTGAGCGGACCCGGCTCCGGGAAGCAGCAGCCTCCGCTAGAGATGCGCGAGGTGCTCCTCGAGCGTGCCCACGACAGCAGGATCGCCGGGATCGGCCTGCAGTTGCAGCGCCTGCCGGAGGCGAAAGGCAGTCTCCAGCGGGCGGGAGTCGGCATCCAGCCCCCGCGTCGTGGCATACGCGCCCCACCCGCGCGCCCACAGGGCGCTGAAGTCGCGGCGGCGCCGCCGCCATAGCCCCGTCCCCCACTCGCCGAGGTCGAAGTCCCAGAACGGATGGTCCACCCGGGCCGTCTCCCAGTCGAGGACGCCGGTCAGCCGGCCGCCCTCGGCAAGCAACTGGTCCTCATGGATGTCGCCATGGACCAGGACCGGCCCAAACCGGGCGGCGCTGGCCAGCAGCCCTGCCCACGCCGATGCACGATCGGGCAGGCCCAGGCGGTCGGCGGCCTCGGCGGCCGCCTCGGCGCTCGTGGCCGGGTCGAGGGCGCGCCGCAGCCAGCGATGATGAGCGGCGTCGTGGTGACGGGGCGGCCGCGCCCCGGCCAGCGGCGGCGGCTCGAGCTCATGCCAGCGGGCAATCGCCCGGCCCAACTGCTCCACCAGGGCCTCGGGCTCGGCTGGTACCTCGCCGCGCAGGCGAGTGACCGCGGCGAACGGGAAGGGGTAGATCTCCTGGTCCTCCCAGCAGCCCAGCAGGCGCGGCACCACGGTGAGGCCGGTCCCGGCCAGGGCCCGGTACGCGGCGATCTCTCGCTCGAACCACTCGACCCCGGTGGCCGAACGCGGGAACAGGAACACCCGATCGCGGTCGAGCAGGACCAGCTTGTTCCACCCGGCCACGTTCAGCACGAGCCGGTCGGTGTCCACCCCGACGAGCGACGCGAACCGGGCCGCCTGCGGGGGCACCAGCACCGCGTTGACCGCCCGCCCCACGATCTCGCCAGCCACGCGCCAAAGTATGGTCCACGGCGCGCCCCGTCGCGCAACGGCCATCCGCCACAGGCGAAGTCCGGGCAGGCTGTACCTGGTAACCACTACATATGACTACTATGTAGTCATGAGCTCGCCGCGCTCGGTGCGTTTCGACGATGAGGTACTCCGGAGGCTGGATCGCTATGTCCGCAGTCATCCGGGCACGTCGGCGTCTTCGGTCACGAACACCTTCGTGGACGAGGCTCTGCGCTCCGAAGATCATCCCGGGATAGTCTTCCGCCCGGGCCCGGCTGGCCGGCGCGCGGGCTTGGCCGGCGGTCCCGACGTGTGGGAAGTCATCGGCACACTCCAGGCTGTGCGGGCACAGGAAGTCAGCCTCGCGGGCGAATCGCTGGTGGAGGCGGTTGCAGATGCAACCGGCATCAGTCCCCGCATGGTCCGGGTCGCGGTCCGGTACTACACGGCTTATCCGGCGGAGATAGGTGACTGGATCGACGCCAACCGCGAGGCGGCCGTGCAGGCCGAGGCCGCCTGGCATGCCGAACAGGATCTGCTGCGCGCGCAGGACCGCGCCTCATGAGTTCCCGGTTACTGCTCGACGAGATGTACCCGCCTGCGCTGGCCGCGTCGCTGCGCGATCAGGGGCACGACGTTCTCGCCGTGGCCGCCCTGCCCGAGCTTCCGGCAGGCCCGATGACACGGTGCTGGACGCCGCCACCAGGGGCGGGCGTTGCCTCGTGACCGAGAATGTCCGCGACTTCGCCGTGCTCGCGCGCCAGGTGAGCCACGGCGGTCTTCTGTTCGTCAATGCCGATCGCTGGCCGCGCTCTCCTGCCGCGCTGAAACGCCTTGCCGACGCGCTCAGCCAGCTCGTTGCCGAGACACGGGTGCCAGGACCAGGAGAGGTGAGCTGGCTGTCGTGACGGGCGGGACGCTCGCGGGCTTAGCTGCGCTCGATGATGGTGGCGGTGGACATGGCGCCGCCGGCGCACATGGTGATCAGGGCGGTGGACGCGTCGCGGCGCTCCAGTTCGTGCAGGGCGGTGGTGAGCAGCCGGGCGCCGGTGCTGCCGACCGGGTGGCCGAGCGCGATCGCGCCGCCGTTGACGTTGACCCGCTCCGGATCGGGCTGGTGCACGCTCAGCCAGGACAGCACCACCGACGCGAACGCCTCGTTGACCTCGAACAGGTCGATGTCGCCGAGGGTCATGCCGCTGCGGTCGAGTACCCGCTCGGTCGCCGCGATCGGGCCGTCCAGGTGGTAGTACGGCTCCGCGCCGACCAGGCACTGGGCCACGATCCGGGCGCGCGGCCGCAGGCCGAGCGCCCTGGCCCGGGCTGAATCCACCAGCAGCACCGCGGCCGCGCCGTCGGAGATCTGCGAGGAGGTGCCGGCCGTGTGCAGGCCGTCCTCCAGCACCGGCCGGAGCCGGGCCAGCGCCGTCCAGGCTGGTCTCGCGCAGGCCCTCGTCCCGCTCCACGGTGCGGGTCTCCCCGGTCGGCTGGTGGTCGGCGTCCAGGACCGGCGCCTTGACCGGCACGACCTCGCGGTCGAACCGGCCCTGCGCCCAGGCCTGCCTGGGCCGTCGGCTGCGAGCGCAGGCCGAAGGCGTCGACGTCGGCCCGGGACAGCCCGCGCCGCTGCGCGATCCGCTCCGCGGCGACGAACTGGTTCGGCAGGTCGATGTCCCAGGAGGACGGCCGGGGCGTGCCGCAGTCGGTGCCGCGGTTGGCGCCCAGCGGCACCCGGCTCATCGCCTCCACCCCGCAGGCGACGCCCGCCTCGATGGCATCGGCCGCGATGAGCCCGGCGATCAGGTGCGCCGCCTGCTGCGCCGAGCCGCACTGGGCGTCCAGGGTGAGGCAGCCGGTCTGGTAGGGCAGCCCCGCGTGCAGCCAGGCGGTCCGGGTGATGTTGCTCGACTGCTCGCCCGCCTGGGTGACGCAGCCGCCGGCGACCTGCTCGACCAGGGCCGGGTCGATGCCCGGCCCGGTCCAGCAGCGCGGTCTGCGCGCAGCCGAGGATCTCGGCGGCGTGCAGGCCGGACAGCACGCCGCCGCGCTTGCCGATCGGCGTCCGGACCGCCTCGACGATCACCGCAGTTCCCACCGCAGATCCTCAGGTTGTCCCGCCACGCGTCCCATACTAGAACGTGTTCTGATTTCGGCGCGAGTAGCCATTTCCGCGGTCCCGGCCCGCATGGTTGAATCGAGAAGAACGCGTTACAGCGGAGGCACAGGCAGCGATGGCCGAGCCGAGCATCCCCGAGGGCTTCGACTTCACCGACCCCGACCTCTACGTCAGCCGGGTGCCCGTCGGCGAGTTCGCCGAGCTTCGGCGCACCGCGCCGGTCTGGTGGAACGCGCAGCCGCGCGGCGCCTCCGGCTTCGACGACGAGGGCTACTGGGTCGTCAGCAAGCACGCGGACGTGCTGGAGGTGTCCCGCAACAGCGAGCGTCTACTCCAGCGAGAAGAAGACCGCGATCATCCGGCACGCGCAGCAGGTCACCGACGAGTCGCTGGAGATGCAGCGGCTGATCATGCTCAACATCGACCCGCCGCTGCACACCAAGCTGCGGGCGATCGTGTCGCGGGGCTTCACGCCGCGGGCGATCGGCAGCCTGCGCGAGACGCTCACCGCCCGGGCCGCGACGATCGTGCAGACGGCCCTGGCCGACGGCACCGGCGACTTCGTCACCGACGTGGCCGCCGAACTGCCGCTGCAGGCCATCGCCGAACTGCTCGGCATACCGCAGGAGGACCGGGGCAAGATCTTCGCCTGGTCGAACGAGATGATCGGGTACGACGACCCGGAGTACGGCGGCGACAGCCAGGCCGCCGCGGCCGAACTCGTCGGCTACGCCATGGTCATGGCCGAGGACCGGCGCGCCTGCCCGCGCGACGACATCGTCACCAAGCTGGTCAACGCCGAGCTCGACGGCGGCGAGCTGACCTCGGACGAGTTCGGCTTCTTCGTGATCCTGCTGGCCGTGGCCGGCAACGAGACCACCCGCAACGCGATCTCGCACGGCATGCTGGCCTTCCTCGACCACCCCGACCAGTGGGAGCTGTACCGGGCGCAGCGGCCGCTGACCGCGGTCGACGAGATCGTCCGGTGGGCCACCCCGGTGACGGTGTTCCAGCGCAC
>CAVRXW010000053.1:0-68671 GCA_963725125.1 uncultured Actinomycetes bacterium | reverse complement strand
TCCCTATGCCTGTCACCAGACCGGCCATGGGGTGACGCCCGGCCCCGGTTGCCGCGTGCCTGGCTGACTCCGGCCGGCCGGCTCACGGGACCGGGTCGCCGCGAGCCGGCCGGCGCCTTTCGCTGCTAGGCGAGGCCGAGCTGCTGCCTTTGCAGGGCGGCGTCGTAGAAGGCGGAGATGACGATGAGCTGGTCGCCGTCCCACTTGGTGGTCTGGCCGAACTCGACGTCGAACGCCTTTCCGCTAACCGGGCCGCGCGCAGCAGTGATCGGGCCCGGGTGGCCGCGCCGGACAAGACGCGGCCCGGCGGTGACTTCGATCTCCAGCGCCGTCCTCGAAGACCTCCCGCATGGCTGGCTGGGCAGTCTTCACCGGGTGCCACTCTCCGAAGTGTGGCCGCTGAGTGCCTGGCCGGCCTTGGTGAGCAGGTCGGTGTCGGAGAATGGCTTCTCCACCAGGACCGCGTCCGGGTCGAGCGTGTCCCGGGAGGCGAGGACGGGCCAGGCGTAGCCCGACATGTACAGTTCTGCGGCGCCGGGCTTGATCGCCCGCATTCTGTGCGCGACCTCTGTGCCGAGCATGTGCGGCATGACGACGTCCGTGACGAGCAAGTGGATCTGCCCGTCGTGGTTGCTCGCGGCTTCGAGGGCCTCGGGGCCGCTGGCGGCGGGGATGACGTGGTATCCGGCGCCGGCGAAGATCCGCTGGGTGACCTCGCGCAGCTCGTCGTTGTCCTCGACGAGGAGGATTGTCTCTCCGTGGGCCTCCCAGCTGGAGGGAGCGGGTTTCCGGGCGGGCGCGGTGGCCTCGTCGGTGACGGGCAGCGTGATGGTGAAGGTGGTCCCGTTCCCTGGCCGCGAGGAGATCTGGATGCCGGCCCCAGCTTGGGTGAGTATCCCGTAGACGGTGGCGAGGCCGAGCCCGGTTCCATGGGCGGCGTCCTTGGTGGTGAAGAAAGGCTCAAATGCGTGTTCGATGACGTCGGCGGTCATGCCAGTGCCGGTATCGCTGACCTGTAGCCGGACGCGGCGTTCTTGCTGCGCATCAGGGTCCCCGGCGGCGGAATCGGCCGAGGCGGTGATGTTCTGGGTAGCGATGGTCAAGGTGCCGCCGCCGGGCATGGCATCGCGGGCGTTGACAGCGAGATTGACGAGCACTTGCTCGAGTTTTCCCGCGTCCGCCAGGATCGGCCACAGGCCGTCGGCCAGTGAGGTGGCTAGCTCGATGTGCTCGCCGATGGCCCGGCCCAGGAGTTCCGCCACACCGGCGATGACCTCGTTGAGGTCGAGGGCCAGCGGCCGGATCGCCTCCCGGCTTGCGAAGGCGAGCAGTTGCCGGGTGAGGGCGGCTGCCCGGTCGACTGCCTTCTGGATCTGTGCCATGTCGGCGCGGGCTTCGTCCCATTGCCCGTCACCTCCGGATTCGGCGGCCATGGCGAGTCTGTGGGAAACGAAAGAGGCGTAACTGAGAATGACCGCCAGGAGGTTGTTGAAGTCGTGCGCCACGCCGCCAGCGAGCTGGCCTAGTGAATCCATGCGCTGGATCTGCCGCACCTGGGCGTGCAGCCCTTCGTTCTGCGCAAGAACCTCGCGGCGCTCGCCGTCGCGCCGCGCATCGAACAAGTCCTGAGCGTCGCGGCGTTCGCTATCTTGCACCGCTTCGGCCTGGTTCTGGGCGTCCCGGGCGTCGCGGCGCTGGGAGCCGGCCTGCACGTCGATCCGCTCCTGGGCGTGGCGGGCGTCGCGGCGCTGGGCGTCAGCCTGCACATTGGTCCGCTCCTGGGCGTCCCGGGCGCCGCGGCGCTGGGCGTCGGTGCGCTCCTGGACGTGGCGGGCGTCGCGGCGCTCGCTGTCGATCGTCCCCCCGGCCTGACTCCTGGTTCTGCGCGAGAGCCTCACCGCGCTCGCCATCGCGCCGCGCATCGAACAAGTCCTGAGCGTCGCGGCGTTCGCTATCTTGCGCCGCTTCGGCCTGGTTCTGGGCGTCCCGGGCGTCGCGGCGCTGGGAGCCGGCCTGCACATCGATCCGCTCCTGGGCGTGGCGGGCGTCGCGGCGCTGGGCGTCAGCCTGCAGGTCGATCCGCTCCTGGGCGTCCCGGGCGCCGCGGCGCTGGGTATCGGTGCGCTCCTGGACGTGGCGGGCGTCGCGGCGTTCGCTGTCGATCGTCCCCCCGGCCTGATCTTGAGCGGCCTGCTGCCCGTGGACCTCCCATGACACGGCGCTGACACCAACGACCGCACCTGCCGGGCTGATGATCGGAGCCGCGGTCACCGACACGGTGACTACCGCCCCGTCCTTGCAGACCCGGTCGGCTTCGTAGTGCTCTGTCCGCCGGCCTGCGATGACCCGGCGCAGGACCTGTGCCTCCTCGGCCCGCCTGCCTGCCGGGCAGAGCACGTCCGCGCCGAGGCCGACGATCTCCTCCTCGCGGTACCCGTAGAGGAGTGCCGCCTCCGGATTCCAGCTGGTCACGACGCCGGTCTGCGTCATGTTGATGATCGCGTGCTCCGGCGCGGGCATTGTGGCTGCCCGCTTACGGCCCGATGACTTGGTCATAAGCATCATCCCCGCTGCTGGCTGGAAGGAGTCCGCCGTGCCAGGCTGCCAGGCTGCCAGCCACCGGAGCGACCGGCGGGTGGTGCCCTGCGTTGCCGGAGCACAGGCGAGACTTCCCCCGAAGCCGCAAATGGCCCGCGGGTATCCGGGATCATTCGTATCGCGGGACCCGTATCGGCTGTTCTGTAACTAAGAGTTAAATCTACCATGCGATGAGTAGTCAGACTGGCCCCAGGCGCCCGCCAGGCTCACAGTGCTGCGCAAGAGCACCGGCCCGTGGTCCCTCAGCCATGGTCACCCCGGCAGCGGGTTCCTTCCGGTGGCGCTCGGGCATCCCAAGAGGATCCTGATGGTCAGGGATCGGGCTCAGGGGCTGGGCGGCTGCTTGTGTACCGACGCCTGGTAGATCTGCTCGATCGACGACGCGAGCTGGGCGCCGAACTGCTCGTCGGTCTGGTTTTCCATGAGCCCTTCGAGAAGCGCGCGCGAGAAGCTGGCGATGAGGGTGGGATCGCGCGCGAGCCGGGCGCAGGCTTCGTCACGGCTGTAGCCACCCGACAAGGCGATGACCCGCAGGACGCGTGGGTCAGACGCCAGGTCGCCGTACAGGCCAGGCCGGGTCGGGATGGTGATCTTCAGCATCACGGTGGCGCCCTCAGGCAGCGTCTCGACGTGCTTGGCGATGGCGTCGCGCAGCAGCGCCTCAGCCTGCTCCTTGTGCGGGCTGGAGATGCTGACCTCGGGCTCGATGATCGGCACGAGGCCGGCGGCCAGGATCCGGCTCGCGTAGCCGAACTGCTGGTCCACGATCGCCGAGATCCCGGCCTCGTCAGCGTCGTTGATCACCGACCGCATCTTGGTACCGAAGATCTGGTGCCGCCGTGCGCGCTCGAGCAGATCATCGAGGGTGTCGATAGGCTTCATGAGCTGCACGCCGTCCTGCTCGGCGGCCAGCCCCTTGTCGACCTTCAGGAACGGCACCACGTCCCTCTCGTCCCACAGGTACCGGGCGGTGGGGACGCCGTTGACGTCGCGTTCCATCGTCTGCTCGAACAAGATCGCCGCGAGGACGCGCGAGCCGTCAAACGCCGGGCTGGTCATCACACGGGTCCGCATGGCGTGGACCAGGTCGAACATCTCGGCGTCGGAGCCGTAGCGGTCCCGCCCGATGCCGTACTCGGCCAGCGCCTTGGGCGTGCTGCCGCCGCTCTGGTCAAGGGCAGCGAAGAAGCCGCGGCCGGACCCGACCTTCTCGAATTGGATAGTGTTCACTCTTCCTTATTCTGGCACCCCGTCCCACCGGGCTGCCCCGAAGGATGACGGGGCGATGAGCAGGGGCGGTGACAGCCGTCCCCCGGGGCCGGGTGGCGCGCGGCACTGGGGCTTCTCCTCGTACCGCTCAAATCCGCCGCACTGCGTGACTGGGAGACGCGGGTCCCGGCCCCTCCACAGCTCCGGCCAGCACCAGTGGCGGCCGCCCGCACACAGCCTCCGAAACTCCCCGGAGGCAGACGCGCGGTTCGGGGTTCCCCCGGTTAACCCATCGCGCGACAGTCCATGTTTGGGGGAAACGCGCGGACGGTTCGCCGACCCGCACCGGATTCGGTACCGGCAACGGCAGGCCCGGGGCCAGGTAGGGCAGCCACTGCTGTTCGGTGCGCAGCAGAGAGGGGGCACGCGGCGTGCGCGGCAGGCGCACGGCCAGCTCCTCCCCGAGACGCCACATCCGGTTGTCCCAGCCACCGGCGACCTCGCGAAGCCCGAGCCCCGCGAGGTCCGGATGCTGCTCGTGCAGGAGGGCGCGAACCAGCGCTTTATCGATGCCAGCGGCGTCCATCAACGGCGCCTCAGCGTGCCCCCTTTGCAGGAGCCGGAGTAAGGAGCTGGACCGGGCCGGAGTACGGGACTTCACCGTTGAGGACAAGGAAACTGGTGAGGCCGCTGTTGTTGTAGTCGATCGGGTACGCGGCTTCGCCCGAGCCGGCGGTTGTCTGCGGGATTTCATGCGTGGTGAAGCCGCCGGTGGCGTTGCCAATCAGCAGGTAGTCCGGGGCGTGGTCGGTCCCGGCCCTGCCGCAGACGACGTAGATATCCGGATTATTGTCGCCGTTGACATCGCCAATGGCCAGTGACACTCCGTCTTCAACCTTAAGGATGGTCTTGGGCGGCGCGAATGTCCCGTCAGCGTTCTGGAGGCTGACCGTGACCGCGGTCTTGGTGAGAACGATGAGGTCGGGGCGGCTGTCGTGATTGACGTCGACCATCCAGGCGTCCACGGCGTTCACCGGGGAGCCGAGGATCGAGGACACATCGGTGAAACCCTGGCCCTGGTTATTCTTGAACAGCCGGAGGCCACCGGTGTACGGCGCAGACCAGCAGGTCCGGCCAGCCGTCACTGTTGTAGTCGACGGTGCGCGCGGCTAGTGATCCGATGTTGAGATTGAGTCCCATGGCAGGGGAGTCGATGAACGAGCCCTGCCCGGTGTTGAGATAGAACCGGTTGATGGAGGGCAGGCCGTCCGAGCGAAGCGGATCGGTGCCGTAGAAGATGTCCGGGTAGCCGTCATTGTTCGAGTCCAGGACGGCACACCACCGGCCGCGCCCCGTCGAGTCACCGATATTCCACTGGTAGGCCTCGTCGACGAATGTGCCGTCCGGCTTCTGGATGAAGAGCCCGTTACATTTCAGTGCGGTGCCGCGATCAGCCCCGACGCTGCTGAAAATATCCATCCGGCCGTCCTGGTTGAAATCGGCAGGCTGGCAGTCGTGCCGGTCCAGGATGGAACTGAAGAAACTCACATCAGCCGCGCTGAACGTGCCGTCCTTGTTGTTGATAAACAGGTTGGCCGGATGCCAGTGGTGCGAGACAAACAGATCCGGCCAGCCGTCTCCGTTGAAATCGGCGACGGCCGCGCTGAAGGACCAGTCCGGCGGGATATTGATGCCCGCTGCCGCTGCCTGGTCGGTGATCGTCACCGGGATCGGGGTCTTCGGCGGGGGTGTCTTCGGCGGTGGGCTGGGGCTGGGGCCGACACCCGGAGCGGCCGGCACCGGCGGCACCGGCGCCGGTGCCCGGCTGGGGAGCGATACCGGTCCCTTGGGGCAGTTCGCCTGTTCGATGAGCGGGTTGGGTCCCACCCGGCCTACCAGGGTGATCATCGACGCTGCCGGGTCGGCCGCGAGGCCGATGAGCTGGTCGTCGGCCGAATGGGAGTCGGCCGAGACCACCGTGGTCCATGCCGTCCCGTTGAAATGCACCACAAGTGTCTGGTAGCGCTGGTCGCTCGCGTTGTAGTAGCTGCCTGCCGCCCACACCTTGCCGGACGCGAGCGCCTGGACGTCGCGCAGCACCCCGGCGCCGGGAACCGTTGATTTGCTCCAGGTGCTGCCGTCCCAGTGCAGCGCCAGCGGCCGGTCAGCGCTGCCATCGTTGTAGTAGCCCACCACCCACACATCGCTGGCGGTCCGCACATCAACCCCGGTCAGGACCGTGTCGATCTTGCCGGGCACCGGCACCCCGCTCACCAGCGCCCACGACGGCGACGGTTTGGTCGTGTCGTAGCGAAGCACGAGCGGCTGCAGCCCGGTTGGGCTCAGCCAGAAGCCGACGGCCCACAGCCCCGTCGCCTGCGTCCCGCTGACCGCCATCAGCGAGTTAAGGGTGCTGGCCTTGACGTTGGGACTGGCCACCGGCGTCCACGCCCCACCCGATGCGTGCTCAATCAGTGTGCTCCGGGTCCCGTCGGTCGCCGTCTGGAAACCGACCGCCCATGCGGTTCCGTCCGCCAAGGTGTCCACACCGGTGAACAGCGAGTCGCTGGGGAAAGTCGCGGGCGAGTTCTGCGACCACTTTGTTCCATTCCACTGCAACGCCAGCGGCTGATACCCACCGGCCTGGTAATAACCGACCGCCCATCCCCCGCCAGGGATCATGGAAACGCTGTTCAGACCGTTGTTC
This sequence comes from uncultured Actinomycetes bacterium, assembly GCA_963725125.1. Lineage (GTDB taxonomy): Bacteria > Actinomycetota > Actinomycetes > Streptosporangiales > Streptosporangiaceae > DASXKD01. Next base: position 62,157 of record CAVRXW010000053.1, on the reverse strand, counting down.
AAAGTGCCCTGATTCGGGGAAGGCACAACCGACCACTGTGACCCGTCAAACTGCAGGATCAGCGTCTGGTTCGCGTGCAGCGCCAGCCCCGCGTCGCCCACAGCCCACCACTCGTCGGCAGACACGAAGGCGGCACCCAAAAGCTCACCACCCGAGACCGGCGCCGTCACGAGGCTCAGCGAACCGCACGTCGAGGCAGCAGCGTGGCCCGCCCGAGCACCCCGCGCCCCCGAAACCGCTGGCCGGCCGGGCAAGGTCCTGGCGGCCGTTGCGGCAGCGCCCGCCGCGGCCACCCCTACCACGAAGCTACGGCGCGACACCGGAACCTGGTTGTGGTCGCCCTGCTCGCGGTCCTGCTCGTTGGCGTTATCCTCCACGGCGCCTCCCAAGAACGCTCATAACCCCCGATCCCCCTATTATCGCCGCGGTCCCGCGAGACGCCGGGCGGACTGGATACGCACGCCGAGGGCTTTACCAGGCGATGGGCGCACAGCGGATCAGCGAGAACTCGCGGTTCCATCCCGGCCGGGAAGCTGCCGCTCCCGCAGATGAAACTCGGCAGCGGCCCGGCGGGGAGTCAACCGGGGGCTGCCTGGTGCTCGCACGAAAAATGCGCGAGCCATCTAGATTGACTGGGGGCCGGGAGATTCCCGGGCTGGGGGGAGCACATTGACTTGCGCCGCACGATCCTGATCACGCTCGCTGCTGCCGCGCTGGCAGCTACCGCTGGCGGGTGCGGTAATACCGCCTTGCGGCAGGGCACCGGGGCTGCGGCGCCGGGCCGGTCACCGACACCAGCGCGGCCTGCGGCGACCGGCACCCCTGCCGGGCACCGCGCACCGCGGGCGGCGAAACTGCGGGTGCTGACCGAGCCTGAGACTGGGATCGGGCCGATCTACCGGCTCATCACCCGGGCGCGTTCCTCGGTGGAGCTGACCATGTACGAGCTGGCCGACTCCACGGCGGAAGCGGACCTGGCCGCGGACGCTGCCCGCGGGGTGGATGTCCGGGTGCTCCTCGACCAGCACCTGGAGAAGTCCCGCAACGCCAGCGCCTACGACTACCTGGCCGCCCGCGGCGTCCACGTCAGGTGGGGCCCAGCAGGCACCACCTACCACCAGAAGACCCTCACCGTCGACGGCGCGACCTCGGTCATCATGACCGGAAACCTCGTCACCGCGGACTACCCCGGCACCCGGGACTTCGCCGTGATCGACACCGGCCGCGCCGACATCGCCGCCATCCTCGCCGCCTTCAACGCCGACTTCGCCGGCCACGCCATCACCCCGCCGGACGGCACCGACCTGGTGTGGTCACCCACCAACGCGCAAGCCTCCGTCCTGTCGGTCATCAACGGGGCCACCCGCACCCTGGCCGTGGAAGACGAGGAGATGGACGACCCCGCCGTCACCGCCGCCCTGGCAGCCGCCGCACGGCGCGGCGTGAAAGTCCAGATCACCATGACCGCCGACCCCGAATGGGACCAGGCCTTCACCGAACTGGCCCGGGCCGGCGCGCATATCCGCCTCTACCCCGACAACGGCAGCGCCCTGTACATCCACGCCAAGGCGATCGCCGCCGACGCCGGCCTGCCCGGCCAGCGGGCGCTGGTGGGGTCGCAGAACTTCTCTGTCGCCAGCCTCGACTACAACCGGGAACTGGGCATCCGTACCCGTGACCCCGCAGTCGTGGCGGCCATCAGCACCACGCTCTCCAGGGACTACGCCGGGGGTACGGCCTACTCTCCGGCAGCCGCGTCCCGGCCCGCCGGGGGAAGGGGCGCCCGGTGCACCGCCTCCGCGAGCGTCTACAACGCCGCCGACGACGAGAACAACGTCTACGTGCACTCCAACCAGCCCTACGCCAGCGCCACCGCGACCGCCGGCGGCTACTCACACAGCTACCAGACCAACGGCTCCGGCTACGCCCTGATCTACCTCAACGGCCCCCCGCCCGGCGCGCGGATCACCGTGACCGTCGGCAGCGCCACCTGCACCACCAGCGATTAACGCCCAGTACATCCGCTGCTCGCGGGGACACCGCGGGCTGAGCCAACAAGACACACGGCCTAGCGCTGCGGTCATCTGGCCGGATGGGCCATGGTGTCGATCACGGCGGTGGTGGCCAGGATCAGGACGTCGTTTTCGTCCGGGGCCACCTCCACTCCGTAGGTGTCCCTGACCCGGAACCATCGTTTGGAGACCTCGGCGACCCTGGTCCCGTCACGCTCGATCGTGTACTCGTGCTCCACGAAGTTGCCCTGGGCGTGCAGGTCGGGACCGTCTGCGACGTCGATCACCCAGCGCTCGCGCAACGGCGTGACCAGGGCCTTGTGCACCATGGCCAGCCGGTTCCCGTCCGGCCCCTCGATCTCCATGCTGTCCCGGAGGTGCAGCATCCGTTCCTGGATCTTGCAAAGCTCGCGGCCGTCCATGTCCTTGAACAGGATGGTCTTGCGGATCCGCAGCGCCTTGCCGTCGAGCTTGAACACCTTGTCGCCGTGGTCGTTCTCGATCGTGTAGTCGTCTCCGATGGAGAGCATGCGCTGGCGCATCTGATAGCGCACGGCCGCACGGTCGAAACGCCGCTCCTGCCGCCTTTTCCTGCCGAACACTGCGTAACCCCGATCCGCCCCGCCGCCGCGGGGACATCCTCGCGCCTGCCGATGCCGCCTCGCTCTGGGTGCACCTGGCGCCGGCCGATGCCGCCCAGTGTCCGCCCGGCCACGGCGCGCCCACATCACCCAGGCCGGGGGAGAACCACACTGCGGGAGTTCCCTGGAAACGCCTACGCGTCAGTAATTTCCCCCCTATGGTCACCTAAAAGCGTCTCTGGGCCCCGGCACCCGGAGAAGCTGCCGATCATCTGGCAGGTGCCCCTGAACCTGGCCCGGCCGCGTTCTGTCAGCGACCCGGAAGGTCAGGGATCCCCCACATGTCACGCCGCCCCGGTCAGCATGTCAAAAGCACGGCGGGATACGACGCCCGCCACGCCAAGCCCGGCATGCCTGGCCCGGCCGCCCTCATCGGCACCGCCGCCAAAGCCGTCCCAGCCACGCTGGTGGTCGGTGCCGCCGGCTCAGCGCTCGCGCTGTCGGGAACCGCGTCAGCATCCGCCGCCATCGCCATTCCGGGCAGCCCCGGCGGCGCGGCACATCTCGTCACGGCCCATCTCACCACGGCGCAGACCGCCCTCCCCCGCGCCTTCGCCCCCCGGGTTCACAGCCACCGTGTGGGCCACCGCTCGTCCTACACCGTGCGCTCCGGGGACACTCTCTCGCGGATCAGCGCCAGGTACTGCGGCACGTCGGCGGACTTCCCGGCCCTCGCCGCCGCCTCCGGCATCGCCAACCCGGACGTGATCTACCCCGGGCAGGCCATCAAGCTCGACTGCCACGCGGCGGTCCCCGCCCACCTGACCGCTGCCCATGGGCGCCACGCTCACCACACGGACAGCCACGCCGGCCGGGAACGGCCCGCGGGCGCGCACCGGGCCCCCGGACGGCACGCCCGGCGCCCAGCCGCGAGCCATTCGGGCCACTTCAGCACCGCCGGGATGGCCGCGTTCGAGTCCTGTGTCATCTCGCGCGAGTCCGGGGGCAACCCGCGCGCGGTGAATCCCTACAGCGGCGCCGGCGGCCTGTTCCAGTTCCTGCCCTCCACGTGGGCCGGCCTGGGCTATGCCGGCGCCTACCCCGGCGGGGCCCAGACCGCACCGGTCGGCATCCAGGAGGATGCCTTCACCAGGCTGTACGCGGAGGCCGGCACCTCGCCCTGGGGGCCATACGACGGCTGCTGAACCCGCAGCACGCCAGACGGCGGGGCAAGCCCGCCAAGCCGCCCGGCGGCGGCCAGGCCTCCCGCCAGACAGGCCTCCCGCCAGACAAGCCGCCGGGCTGCACGGCCCGGCGGCCTCGGCCCGGCGGCCTCGGCCCGGCGTCAGGAAGCGCGGCCCTTGGCTAGGCCGGGGCGCCGAAGTCGACGTCCTTGGTCTCGACAGCCCCGGCCGTCCGGCCTGGCGCCGTCTGGTACTTCCAGTACAGGTTCGTGTGCGCGATGACCTGCCCGGGGGGCGGCGCGCCCCATGATGTCAGGTCCTCCGTCGTGTGGGCATCGCTGACCAGGGTCGCGTCGTAACCCCTGACGAACGCACCGTGGAGCGTCGAGCGGATGCACCCGTCGCTCTGCGCGCCGACCACGACGAGCCGCCCGACGCTGAGCCCGGACAGCACGGTCTCCAGCGTGGTGTCCTCGAAGGAGTCGCCGTAGGTCTTCTCGACCAGCGGCTCGGCCCCGTCCGGGACCAGTTCGGGGACGATCTGCCACTCGCCGCTCCCCTTGGCCAGGCCCTCGTCGGAATGCCGGACCCAGACGACCGGGACCTGCTCACGGCGAGCCTTCGCGACGAGGCTCCCGACGTTTGCGACGACCGAGTCGCGTTCGTGGGCTCCTTCGACGACGCCGTTCTGTACGTCGACGACCAGGAGCGCGGTGTTCGGCCGGTTCTCCAGTGTGGTCATGGTCTCCCCTTGCGCACCGAGGATCTGCCGTCGCCACTCACCGTAGCCCGGGCCTCCGACAGGCCGGGCGCGCCTGTTTCTTCGCGGTGATCCGGGTGCCGGGATCACCGCCCTCGCAGATGCTTCGCATCACCCCGACGGCAGCCACGTCGAAGATGTGCATCGTCAGACCCTGCTCACTGGCCAGGACGAACGCGCTGGTGTCCATGACCCGGATCCTGGCGGCCAGCGCTTCAGGACAGGACGGGCGCCGGGAAGTCACGGGTGCGATGGGCATCCGTGCCGTGGGTGAGCCTGGATACCTGACCGTCGGCGACGAGGCGCCGGTAGCCGTCCTGCCAGTCCAGCGGGCCTGCGCTCGGTTGTTCCCAGTCGACGAACGTCGCCTCGTCGCACCAGTCGTCGATGCGGCCCATGATGCTCAGGTGCGGTTCGGTGCCGACGAAGCTGCCCATCTCGGCGCGCCCCTGCCAGGCGGTTCGGGTCCAGTAGGTGTTGTTCGCGTCCGCGAGCACCTCCGCGCTGAGGTTGCCCTCGGTGCCTTGGGCCTGCTCCACCACGGCCACGGCGCCCGCGAAGAACTCGTCGAAGAGCGCCGGATCCCGGAGCCGGAGCCTGGTGACGACAATGACCGGCATCGCTACCTCCCCGGTCGGGCGCGCCCGCGCGGGACCAGATCGGGACCAGATTTGCTGCCTACGATAGACCATGCCCCGCCGCCAGCCAGTGGGCGCTGTCCCGGCATTCAGGTACTGTCGGTGGGAATCGTGCCTATCCGGGAGGGGCCGGGGCATCAAGCCGTGTGACCGCTCATGAGGACCTTCACCACTATTCTCAGCGCCATCGCCGCGGTTGCCTTCGCCTGCCTGGTCGCAACGGCGGTCATCTCGCTGTGGAGGGCCCCGCTCCACGACCCGGACGCGCCGCTGGCTAAGCGGAAGAAGAAGCAAAAGCGGAAGGGCCCGCTGAACCACCACGAGCCCGCGCCGCCCCCGGCCCTCAGCGGAAAGGCCCGCATCGTGACCTCATCGACCCGGCGCGGCAAAGGCCGGGTCGCAGGCGCATCGCCCCGGCGCGGCCGGTGGCTGCTCAGGCGCGATCAGCGAGCCGGGCTGCTGCCCCCGGATGCCACGATCACGTTCGCCGCCGAACGCAAGGAAGCGGACATCGACGAGGTCTTCACGGCCCTCGACGACGACCTGATCGGGCTCGTTCCGATCAAGAAGAAGGTCCAGGAGGTCTCTGCGCTGCTGCTGGTCGACCGGGCACGGAAGAAGTTCGGCCTGGAGGCACCCCGGCCGAACATGCACATGTGCTTCACCGGCCCGCCGGGCACCGGGAAGACCACCGTGGCCCTGCGGATGGCCGATCTGCTGCACCGGCTCGGCTACCTGGAGGAGGGTCACCTGGTCCACGCCATGCGGGATGACCTGGTGGGCCAGTACGTGGGCCAGACGGCGCCCCGGACGAAGCGGGTCCTGGAAAAGGCGATGGGCGGCGTGCTGTTCATCGACGAGGCCTACTACCTCTACCGGGCCGGGGACTCGCTGGACTACGGCCAGGAAGTGATCGACATCCTGCTCCAGGTCATGGAGAACGAGCGGGAAAACCTCGTGGTCATCCTGGCCGGGTACAAGGACCGGATGGACGAGTTCTTCGGCGTCAACCCCGGCATGAGCTCACGGATCGCCCATCACCTCGACTTCGCCGCCTACGAGCTTGACGAGCTGACCGCGATCGGGCAACTGATGCTTGACGGATCGCGCTACTACCTGTCCGAGGCAGCGGAACAGGCCTTCCGCGACTACCTCACCCAGCGGATGCAGCAGCCGCGGTTCGCCAACGCCCGCAGCGTGCGCAACGAACTGGAGCGCGCGCGGCTCCGGCACGCCCACCGCCTGGCCTCCGACCTGGAGCGGCACTGGACCCGGGACGATCTCATGCGCCTGGAGCCCGAGGACATCTTCGTCGGCGACCCCGAGCTCCTGCTGCAGCAGTTCCAGTCCTGAGCGGGGCTCACTCCCAGGACGGCGACCGGTCAGCCGGCGCCGGCCAGCACCGAGACCGAGCGGGATCCGGTGTTGGTGACGTAGACCCTGTTGGTCTGCGAGTCGGCTGCCACGCTCTTCGGGGACTTCCCCACGGGCACGGTCGCGGTCACCGTGTTGGTCTGCCCGTCGATGACCATGACGTCGTTGTTCACGATGTCGGCGGCATAGGCAAAGTCGGTACGCGGGTCGGTCGCGATCCCTTCGGGGAAACCACCGAGGATGGCCGTGGTCAGCGTGTTGGTCTGACCGTTGATCACGTAAACCGCGCCCGCGCCGTCGGCGCTCGGTTCGGTCGCGTAGACGGTGTCGGTCTGCGGGTCGGTCGCGACCCCGACCGGATTCACGCCGGTGATCGTGGCGGCCACCGTATTGGTCTGCCCGTTGATCGCGACCACCGTGTTCGGCTTGAACGTGCCGGCGTAGATCATGTTGGTCTGGGGGTCGGTGGCGATGCCCTCGGTGTCGGCGGCACCCGACGGAACCCGGGTGAGCACCTTGTTGGTCTTCCCGTTGATCACCGCTACGTGGATGGGCCGGAGCGGCCGGGCCTGCACGTAGATCCTGTCGGTGACCGGGTTCGTGGCGATGTAGTACCCGGCGGCGCCGAGCCTCACCAGGGCCACCACAGTGTTGGTGGTGCCGTCGATGACCTGAACGCCCAGTTGCGACGGATCGGTGGCGTAGATCATGTCGGTCACCGGGTCCACGGCCAGGCTGAACTGCGGCGAGGGCATGTGCACCGTGGCCACGATGGTGTTGGTCTTGCCATCGATCACTTGATACTGGGCCGGCTCGGTGACGTAGATCATGCCGGTCACCGGGTCAACCGCGACGTTGTCCGGTTGGCGGCCAACCGGGATCGCCGTGATGACGTGCGGGCTTCCGCCCGCCTGGGTGGGGCCCGTTCCGTGGGCCCGCGCCGGGGCCATCGCCAGCAGGCTGGCGGCGGCGGCAATGATGCCGAGACATGCGATGGCTGTGTGCAGATGCAGGCGGCTCCTCATTCTCATCACCGTAGGCCGCACGTTGCGCTGTCGCACAGGCGCGCACGCTACCCGGCGTGCGCGGGCTCAGGCCGGCGTGCCGGGGCCGGAGCCGGGGCTTCCGGGTTGACGATCACCACGTTGCTCCGGGTGTGCAGCCAGAGTTCGCGGCTGGCGCTGGCGTCCATGAGGGCCGGCAGCCCGCCGTGCGTCGGCGCGCCGAGCACGATGGCCACCGCCCCGATGTCGTTGGCGTACTCGGCCACCAGGCGCCCGGCCGTGCCGTGGTCGGCGGCGTGCACCAGGACCAGGCCCTCGGCGGGAACCTCCCGGGCGGCGAGCCGGTCCAGGTGCTGGCCGACGACCGCGCGGGCGGCCTCGAGGTCTTCCGCGTCGATCCCGGCGTCGCCGGCGGTGGCACCCTCCTGCGCGTGGACCACAGGGCCAGCGGTCAGTGCCGGGGCCAGGAGAAACCGTCGCCGACCTCGGCCGCCAGGACCAGGTAGGCGTCGGCCGTGGCGCGGCTGAGCCGGGCCAGGTCCACCTCCGCGCCCTCTTCGAGGTGGGCGTCATAGGGGATCCGCACCACCGCGCGGCAGCGCGCCGCGAAGTGCTGTTCCAGCCGGGCCAGGTCCACCGCGCTCTTGCTCCGCGGCCGGATCGCGGAGAGCACGACCACCGCGCCGCGGACCAGGTCGCCGTAGTGGTGCGCGGCCAGCCAGTCGAGGGTCGCGCTGGCGCTGCGGGCGCCGTCCACCGAGGGAGAGCTGACCAGCACGATCTGATCGGCCAGCCGGAGCACCCCGGCCATGGCCGAGTGCAGCAGGCCGGTGCCGCAGTCGGTGATGCTGACCGAGTAGTAGTGCTCCAGCACCCGCGCGACGTCCTCGTAGTCCCGGTCGCTGAACGCCACGGACACGGTCGGGTCGCGGTCGGAGGCCAGCACCTCAAGGCCGCTCGGCGACTGCGTGGTGTAGGCGCGCACGTCGGCGTACCGCTGGATCTGGTCCTCCTCGTTGAGCAGATCCCGGACCGTGGCCGCCGTCTCCAGCCGCAGCTTGTCGCTCAGGGTGCCGCGGTCGGGGTTCGCGTCGACGGCGATGATCCGGTCGCCCCGCAGCGACGCCAGCGTGGCGCCCAGGCCGACCGTGGTGGTCGTCTTGCCGACGCCGCCCTTGAGGCTCAGCACCGCGACCCGGTGATGACCGCCCGCGACCGGGGTCCGGGCCCGCAGCACGAGGTCCTTGCGGCGCCGGTCAGCGGCGGACTGCGGCGCCCGCACCAGGCCGCCGCTGACCTGGTACAGCGCCCGGCGCCAGCCGGAGGGTGGCGCGGCGTGCCGCCCGCGCAGCAGCAGGTCCGCGGTCAGGCTCTCCGCCGACTCCGCCTGCCACCCGGGTGGTTCCGCGCCCTCGGCCGCCGCCTCCTGGTCCGGCGCCACGGTCCCGTAGCCCGCCGCCGCGGGAGGACCGCTATCGCTGCCATACGCACTGCCCTGGCCTGCGCCGTCCGGCCGATAGCGGGCACCGTGCGGGGCGCCGCCGTAAGCGCCCTGGTCGTGCTGGCCTGGGCCGTACGGGCCCGGGTCGTCGCGGCCCGGGTCGTCGCGGGCCGGGTCGTCGCGGCCCGGGTCCGGGGGCACTCCGTATTCGCCGGTCCAGCCGTAGCTCTCCGCGGTCTCGTACGTTTCCCAGGGGCCATACGCGGCCGGCGAACCAGGGCCGGCGTCCGGCCCTGGCCAGGCGCCAGGCCCCGGCCCGTGCTCGGGTTCCGGGCCGGGCTCCGGGCGCCTCCCACCGGGCTCCTCCCACGGGGGGCTGCCCCGCACCGGGCCGCCGGGCGGCAGGGAACCTAAGGGCCGGTACCCGCCGTAGCCGCGGCCAGGCCCGGGCCGGGCCGCGCTGGGCCGCTCACCCTCGGTGGGTCGCTGCCCGAAAGAAGGCGGCAGGCCCGACGCCGGCCAGCTTGGTACGTCCTCGCGCGGCCCCGGATAGCCCGGTTCCTCGTAGCCCGGTTCCCCGGGACCCGGGTCCTGCCCGGCAGCTTCGGGCCCCTGCCCCGGGGCGCTGCCCGGCTCACCCTCCGCGCCGGGCCCCGCCGCTGGCTCAGGTTCCGGCTCGTCCTCGTCGTCCGGCGGGGATACCACCATGTCGGCCCAGACGGATCTGGGCTGGGCGGACCCGGACTCGGCAGGCTGGTCCTGATCCCTGTTGTCCAAGGCCGTTCACCCCCGGCGCTCATCCGTAAGAGAATCAATCTGCCTGGCAATGCCCGGTAACTGCCTCACGCCGAGCCTAGGTCACTACATTCTGAATGGCATACCCAGCTAGCCCTGAGTTTCTGGAGCTGCCCGTGCGAGCGGTCGTCATCATCACCCCCGGTGGGCCCGAGGTACTCAACCTGGCGGAGGTGCCGGACCCGGTTCCCGGCGAGGGCGAGGTGCTGGTCCAGGTCCACGCGGCCGGCGTCAACCCGGCGGATGTGATGCAGCGGCAGGGCTTCTATCCGCCGCCACCTGGCGCTTCCGCCTATCCCGGGCTGGAGTGCTCCGGCCGGATCGTCGCGGTCGGGCCCGGGGTGTCCGGCTGGCGCGAGGGGGACAGCGTCTGCGCGCTGATGGCGGGCGGTGGTTACGCGGAGCTGGTGGCCGTGCCCGCCGGGCAGCTGCTGCCCATCCCCGACGGGATCAGCCTGACCGACTCCGCCGCGCTGCCGGAGGTGGCGTGCACGGTCAACGCGAGCGTCTTCGGCCAGGCCAGGCTGGCACCCGGGGAGGTGCTGCTCGTGCACGGCGGTGCGGGCGGGATCGGGACCATGGCCATCCAGCTCGCGAAGGCGCGCGGTGCGACCGTGGCCTGCACCGCGGGCACCCCGGCGAAGCTGGAGCGGTGCCGCGAACTCGGCGCGGACCTCGCGATCTCCTACCGCGATGAGGACTTCGTGGCGGCGATCAAGGACTTCACCGGCGGCCACGGCGCCGACGTGATCCTGGACATCATCGGCGCCCCGTACTTTCCCCGGAACATCGACGCGCTGGCCATCGGCGGCCGCCTGGTGCAGATCTCGGTGCGCGACGGGGCGCAGGCCGAGGTCAACCTCGGCGTGCTGATGCGCAAGCGCATCACGATCTATGCCTCCACCCTGCGGGCCCGCCCGGTGGCGGAGAAGGCGGTCGTAGTCGCGGCTGTCAGGGACCAGGTGTGGCCGCTGGTGGCGGCCGGGCAGGTGCTGCCCGTGATCGAGCGCACGCTGCCGCTGGCGGAGGCGGCGCAGGCGCACCGGCTCATCGATGACGGCGCCCACGTCGGCAAGATCCTGCTCGTCAACTGAGCCCGGCCCGCCCGGCGGCGGACCCGCGGTGCTAGCACTCGCAGTAAAGGGACAGACTAGGAACCATGACGGACCAAAGCAGCGAGCCGGCCGACCGGAACGGAAAGCCCCCCGGCAGGGTGGTCATCGTCGGGCCGGATGGCATGGCGATCGGCGAGGACAGCGATCAGGACCGGGAGCGCCCGCTCGTCGACATGGTGGAGCAGCCCGCCAAGGTCATGCGGATCGGCAGCATGATCCGGCAGCTCCTCGAAGAGGTCCGCGCGTCCCCGCTGGACGAGAAGAGCAGGGTGCGGCTGCGGGAGATTCACGAGCGCTCGGTGAAGGAGCTGGAGTCCGGCCTGGCTCCCGAACTGTCGGACGAACTCCACCGGCTGTCCCTGCCGTTCACCGAGGACGAGGCACCCAGCGAGGCGGAGCTGCGCGTCGCGCAGGCCCAGCTTGTCGGCTGGCTGGAGGGCCTGTTCCACGGCATCCAGACCACGCTGTTCGCGCAGCAGATGGCCGCGCGGGCCCAACTGGAGCAGATGCGCCGTGCCCTGCCTCCGGGCGCCCTGCCCGGGGCCAGCGACGAGGGCCTGCAGCCGCCTCGAGGGTCCGGCCCCTACCTGTAGCGGCCGGCGATCCCGGGGTAACGCCGGGACCGGGTGTCTACACCCGGCCGTACCTCAGCCGGCCGAGCCAGGCCGCCGCCTGGGCGAACTCAGCATCCGAGGTGCCCGGGCGGACCTGAGCGCGGCCTCCGTCGTGGCGCGGGTAGCTGCCGAGGAACTTCACGTCGGCGCACACCCGGCGCAGGCCCATCAGCGCCTCGCCGACCCTGGCGTCGTCGAGGTGCCCCTCGCAGTCGATCGAGAAGCAGTACTTGCCGAGCCCGTCGCCGGTGGGGCGGGACTCGATCCGGGTCAGGTTGATGCCGCGCACCGCGAACTCGGTGAGCAGTTCCATCAGGGCACCGGGGTGGTCCTCGCGCAGGAACGCGACCAGCGAGGTCCGGTCGGCTCCGGTCGCCGCGGGCACCGGCCCGGCGCGGCCGGCCACCACGAACCGGGTGACCGCGCCGGCCACGTCATTGACCTCGCTGGCCAGGACGGCCAGGCCGTACCGGTCGGCGGCGAACGCCCCGGCCAGTGCCGCGTCGATCATCCCGTCGGCGGCCTGCCGGGCTGCCTCGGCATTGGACGAGGCGGGCAGCCACTCGGCGTCGGGCAGGTTCTCCGCCAGCCAGCGCCGGCACTGCGGCTGGGCCTGCGGGTGCCCGCCGACGGTCTTCACGTCGCCAAGCGAGGTGCCCGGCCGGGCCAGCAGTGCGAAGGTCACCGGGAGCAGGAGTTCCGCGCAGATGACGATGTCCGGGCCGGTGGCGAGTTCGTCGAGGGTGGCGTTGACCGCCCCCTCCACCGAGTTCTCGATCGGCACGACCGCCCGGTCCGCCGCCCCGCTGCGCACCGCCTCCAGCGTCGCCTGGATGGTCACGCACGGCATCGCGCCGTCGAGAGCGGCGGGGTCGAAGGCCGCCAGGGCCGCCTCGGTGAACGTGCCCTCCGGCCCCAGGTAGGCGTAACGGTCTGCCATGGCCCACCATCTTGCCAGGCGGGAACCCATGAGCCGGCCAGCCCGGGGCCACCGTGCACTGCCGGGCGGGCGCTGGCCGCCCCGGTTCTGCCGCACCACGGCTCTTGTCAGGCGGCAGAACGATCACTCCGCCGCGACCGCAGTACCACGACGAGCAGCACGGTCAGGGCGAGCAGGAGCACGGGGGTGACGCCGGATCGGACGACCGTCCGCGTCCAGGCGAGCCCGGCCGGAAGGGCGATGCCGCGGGCGGGCAGGTAGCCGAACGCGAGCACGGTGGTGCGTGCCAGCACCAGCCAGTCCAGCGCGGCCCACGGCAGCGGCAGCCAGGGCAGCACGGCGAGGAACGCCCACGCCAGGCTGTCGTACCAGGGCAGCACGTAGGTCCAGGCCACGAGCCAGGCGAGCACCACGGCGAGCACGCTCGCGGCGGCGAGTGTGGTTCCGTCCGCGCGCTCCGGGCTTGGGTGACGGCCGTCCGGCGGGTCACCTGGCCGCGGACAGAACTCCGCGTCCAGGTGGCCCACCGGCCGTCCCGGACCGGGCGCCGGGCCGCGCCGGCATTGGCGGGCCAGGGCCGTCAGCGGGCGGGCGAACAGGGCGAGCAGGGCCACGGCGAGGGCCACCGCGCCGATCCTGACCAGGTCGTCCGCCATGGCCTCGCCGGTTACCAGGTGCAGCGCGGACCGGACCGGGCGCCAGGGGGAGCCGATCGAGACGTAGCTCCCGGCGCGCAGCGCGGGCCCGAGCGCCTGGGTTCCCCAGGGGATGAAGGCCGCCGTGGCAATCACCGCGAAACCGGTCAGCAGGCCGCCGGTTACCACGGCGAAGGGCTGCCAGCGGGGCCGGGCGGGCGGGAGCCAGGCAAGCACGGCGGCCAGGATCAGCCCGGCGAGCACGAGTACCAGGGACACCTTGACCGCGAACGCGAGTCCCGCCGCGGCCCCGGCGCCGGCGGCAATGAGGAAAGCGAGGTTACGCCCGGATGTGGCTGCGGAAGGTGGGCCGGGTTCCGGGGTGGGCCACCTCGCGGCCGGGGCGTCGATGTCACAACGAGGCCCCTCTAGGGGCCTGAACTTCACATCCACGCCCTCGGGGGCAGGAGGGCCCGGGGTGGCACGGGGTGCGTAGCGCAGCGAAACGCAGAACAGGGCGAGGGCGGCCACGGCGAAGAAGACCGCCTGGCCGTCGGCGTGCGCGCCCGCGACGAGCACCTGGAGCAGCAGCGGGTTGGCGGTCCAGAGCAGCGCGGCCCGGAGCTGCCGGTCCCGGCGGCCGCGGGCCAGCCGGTGCGCGAGCAGGCCGGTGCCGGCGAACGCCGCCAGGTTGACCAGGGACAGCACGAAGACGGTGAGCCGCGCGGACCGGCCGCCGGCCGCCGCGGCCAGCGCCTGGAAGCCGGTCGCCACGCTGCCGTAGACCGACGGGGAGTGCCGCCAGTCCTGCACCGCCCGGGCGACCGGGTCGCCGAGCCTGGCCAGCATGGCCGGCGTGGTCGTGTACGGGTCGTGCCCGGTCACCGCCATCCGGCCGTACGCGGCGTAGCTCAGGTGGTCCCCGGAGCCGAACGGCGGGACCAGGGCGAGCGCCGCCGCCGCGATCAGCCCGGCACCCAGCAGCAGCCGCGGCGAGACGGCCCAGCCGTGCCGGGCGGCGTGCAGGCACAGGCCGAGTCCCGTGGCGCCCACGGCGAGCGCCGCCGCGGCCAGCCCGATCGCGAGGCCAGCGGGCAGGTCCAGGCCAAGCGACCACGGCGGCTGGCCCGCGCCGCCGGGCAGGACGGGTTCCATCACCGAGGGCCCGGCAGCCGCGACGGCGAACGTGAGCAGGACGCTGGCCAGGGACGCGGCCAGTCCGGCGCGGCCGATGAGTTCGATGCGGCGGGCGGGCGGCGGCCGGACGCGGCGGCGGGCCGCGGCACGGCGCGGGGCGGGCCGCGGCAGGCGGGGCGGCCGCGGCTGACCGGCGGCCCGGAGGTCATCGGCGGCCGGGGCGCAGCCTGCCCGGGCGGACCGCGAGGGCGCGGGCGGCCGGCTCCCTGGCCGCGAGCGCACGGGCGACATCGGCGAGCTGGCGGGCCCGGTGCACCTGGGACGCCCAGTCGTTCCCGGTGGCCCGGTGCGCGAGCGGCACCTCGACCTCGGTCACCCGCATCCCGGCCCGGAGCAGGTCGATGGTGAGTGCCGTCTCCACCCCGAACCCGGCCGCGAGCGGCCGGGCGACCTCGAACGCGGCCCGGGTCAGGCAGCGCTGCCCGTTCAGCGGCTGGGCGGGGCGCCAGCCGGTGGCCCGCTCGATGCCCGCGCCGGACAGCCCGACGACCAGGCCGTGCCCGCCCTGGCGGACCCGCTCGCGTGAAGACCGCGATCGTCATGTCCGCCGTCACCGGCGCGGACCGGTTCGGTGAGCGGCCCGGCCGCGGCCGCGGTCTCGCCGAGGTCGGCGTCCAGGAAGAGCAGGTGCCGGGCGTGGTGGGCACCCAGCGGGGCGCCGGTGGCTTCCAGCAGCCGGATGGCCTCGGCCCCGGTCTCCATCGCCGCCGCCTTGCCCCGGTTCCTGCTCGTGCCGCAGCACCGTGGCCCCGGCGCTGGCTGGCCAGCGCGGCGGTGTCGTCCGCGGAGCCGTCGTCGACCACGATGAGCAGGTCGACTCCGGGCAGCCCGGCGGCGCCGGCCACCGTCGCCGCGATGCGGTCGGACTCGTTCCTGGCCGGAATGACGACTGCGACGTCACCGCTCGGTGGCATGCGCAGATACTAGAGCGCCCGGGCCGGAGGCGCCGGGGCCGGCGAAGATCGGGGCTACTGGCCGGTGACCGCGGGCAGTTCGTCGTGGATGGTGAACACGGACTGCAGTCCGGTCACCTCCAGGATCTTGCGCACGGAGCTGCGCGGCGCGGCAAGGGTCAGGTCCCCGCCCCGCTCGGTGGCCAGCCGGTGCGCTGCGAGCAGCACGTTCATGCCGGTGGAGTCGCAGAACTCGACCGCGGACATGTCCACCACGATGTGCGCCGACTTGCCGGCGCCCAGCGCGGACGTCAGCTCGGTTTGCAGCTTCGGCGCCGTGTACAGGTCGATCTCGCCAGCAAGGGCGAGGACAACGTGATCCCCCTGGGAACGGCTTGAGACCCTCAACTCCACGTGCCGCACCTTACCGGTCCCAGCGGCCCGCGACCATAGGCTCCGCTCAGGAGTGGCTCAGGACACGCTGTGCGCGGGCCGGCTTGTCGCCGTATCGCGGTGGTGTGCACCCCCGGCGAGCCCAGCGCCCGGGAGATCAGTGCGTGGCCAGGCCGGCCATCGTGGCCGTCTGTGCCTCGGCGGACGCCACCGGCACCACCGGCCCGGCCGCGGCCAGCGCGGCGGCCTCCGGCGTGAGCGCGGCCGTCTCGGCATGACGCAGCGTCGGGCGAGCACGTCCGGCGTGGCGGGGCCAGGTACGGGGGCCTGCTCCCCGGAGACGAGGGTCAGGGCCGGCGCGGCAGCGTGGGCCGGGGCGGCGGCCGGGGCGGCCACACTGTCCCGGCTGACCGGGCAGGACAGGGCGCGCGGGCCGCCGCGCGCGCTGCTCAGCTCCGAGCCCGGGATCCTGATCACCTCGACGCCGGCCGCTTCGAGCCGGGCGTTGGTCTCCACGTTGCGCTCGTAACAGAGCATCAGCCGCCGGTCGACGGCCAGCGCGTTGCCGCCGTCGTCCCATTGCCGCTGCGACGCGGCGGGCGGGTCCACACCCGTGCCGATCACGGTGAGCGCCTCGACCCCCATCGCCTGGGCCATCGATTCCAGGAACGGCATCGGCCGGGACAGCCGCAGCTCGCCGCCGGCGCTGGTGATGACGTGCGCCTGGAGGACATAAGCCAGCGCCGGGAACATCAGCACCGTGTCACAGTCGATCACCGTGCAGACCGTGTCCAGCCGGGTGCCCTCGGGAAGCTGGCGCAACGGCACGGCCAGCACGGCGGTGGCCAGGCCCGCGCGGAACAGGCCGCTGGCGAGGCGCTCCACGCCGGCCGCCGTCGTCCGTTCGCTGATCCCCGCGGCGATCACCCCCGGCGCGAGCTGGAGCAGGTCGCCGGCGTCGAGCGGCTCCTGTTCCGGGCCGTAGACGCAGGCCACCCCGGCGAACCGCGGGTGGTGCCGGTACAGGATCCTGCATCAGCGCCGCCTCGCGCCACCTGGGCGGTCGTCCAGGCTGGCCATCGCGACCGCCGGGCCGATCCACACGATGGGAGTCCCCCAGGAACATCAGGTTGGGCAGCGGCGGGATCACGAAGTCGTGCCGGTCCATCAGCCCGAAGACGACGCCGTGGCCCGGCCGGAACTCCTCCGGGGACAGCCCCGCCACCAGGACGTGAGCCAGTTCCTCCGGGTCCAGGCTCGCCAGGTGGCTGCCCAGGTCGGCGCGGAGCCGCTCGCCGAGATGCTGCGCGCCGAGCACGGCCACGATCGCCTCGGCCCGGGCGGTGGGGTACTCCATCACGTCCTGCAGCAGTTCCATCACGTAGAGCACCTCGACACCCTGGTCGCGCAGGCACTGCGCGGCGATGTCGTGCTCCTGCTGGGCCCGGGCCATCCAGGGCACGCCGGGGAACTGCAGGCGGTCCTTCGTGCGGGGGGTGATACGCAGCAACTCGGCGCCGGGACGGTGGGCTAGCACCGTCCGGAGGCGCCCGACTTCGCTGTCGACGCCATGCGTGTGGCCCACAAGCAAAACCCCCGCTCTGCGTGCCGGGGCCCGTAGCCGGGCAACCCGTCGCAGGGAGTATCACCGCTTTGCCGGCGGCTTACGCCTCGCCGGCGGCCGCGAGCGTGGCCGTTCGCCGCGCTCGCCCCCCGGCACGGGGGCGCGGGCAGGATGGCCCAGACGGTCACCCCTGCGGTGGAGGCCTGGACGCCCCAGGTGCTGGCGAGGCATTCCACGATCGCCAGCCCGCGCCCGCTCAGCGCGGACGGCGGCGGGTGCCCGGCGTGCGGGCTGGTGGAGGCGCCGCCATCGCGCACGGATACGGTGAGTGACCCGCCGCGGAGCGACCACGACACCTGGACCGTGGCGCCGGGCAGCGGCCTGGCGTGGCGGATGGCGTTGCTGAGCAGTTCGCTCAGGACCAGCGCCGCGTCCCCGATCGCATTCGATACCAGGCCGGCTTCGCGCAGGTCAGTGGCAAGTTGCCAGCGGGCGGTGGCGACGCTGGACGGTGCCCACGGGAGCAGGACGACGCTCGATGGACTCACCTCCGTTGCCCGTCCCGCAGACTGTGCTGATGAGCCGGACATGCCCCGATCATTCGCCCCGGAAACGTACACCTGCCCCACAAGCATCACACTGCGCAATCATATAGAGGTATTGCTACGATCCGGAGTTTTGGCAGTTCACCCAGTGACGGAGAAGTCTGGTATTGCCGGGCCCGGCCCGCCAATGCGGCTACCATGGGTTCGCCGTGGCGCACCTCGGGCCGGGGGGACCAGCCGGGATGCCAGGGCTCCATGAGCGCAGTGCCCGGAGACGGGCACTGGCTGGTTGACATGCTGGACGAGGTGAATTGATGGGACGGGCCGACCCCGATCGGTCTGGCCACCCGGCGGCAGCGACGGCGGGAACACTGGACTCCGGTGAGCAGGCCGCTGAGGCGACGGGACAGACCGAGACGGGACAGACCGAAGGGCATGCGGAAAGCGGCCCGGCCGGGCAGGCCGGGGTGCGTCCGTCCTCGGTCCGCGCGGCGGTGCCGCGGCCCGCGGCGAGCGGTGACCGGCCCGGCGCGGGTGCGCGGGGCCTTCCGCGGGCCGGTGGCCCGGCAGGCGGGCATCCTGCTGTGCTTCATCGCCGCCGGAGTCGTGGTGACGATCCCGCTGGCGGCCAACCTGGCCGGCCGGATACCGGCCGCCCGGGACCCGGCCAGCTACGTCTGGGACTTCTGGTGGGTCGCGCACCAGGTGACCCACCTGGGCAACCCGTGGTTCACCCCGCTGATGGCGGCGCCGGTCGGGGTGCAACTCGGCTTCCACACGGTGATGCCGCTGCCCGGGGTGCTGTTGACCCCGGTCACCCTGGCCTTCGGCCCGGCCTTCTCCTACAACCTGCTGACCGTGCTCCTGCCCGGGCTGCTCTGCTATGCGATGTACCGGGCGGCCCGGCTGTGGCTGCGCTCGGCCACCGGCGCCGGCCGGCGCGGCGGTGTTCTTCGGCCTGTCCTGCATGCTCACCCAGCAGGACTGGTACCACCTGAACATCGCGCTCGGGGCGATGTTCCTGCCGATGGCCCTGGAGGCGTCGGTACGGCTGCGCCGCCAGCCCGGCCGGCGGCAGGCGATCATCCTGGGCCTGGTCATGGGCGTCGCGGTGCTCACCGACCAGGAGTCCGCGGTGCTCGCGGCGATCGTGGTCGCCCTGGTGCTGCTGCCCTGGCTGCTGCGGCAGCCCGGGCTGGGCCCGGCTGTGGCCGGTGCTGCTGGCGTGCGCGGCCGGCGCCGTGGTGGCCAGCCCGCAGATCGTCGCCATGCTGCAGGAGATCATCGCCTCGCACGGCGGCCTGTCGATCACCCCGCCGCTGCTGGCCGTGTCGTACAAGCAGTACGGCATCGGGCTGCCCGGGATGTTCACCCCCACGCCGCGGGTGTCCACCTTCGGGCTCGAACGTCCTGGCCGGGCCGTTCCTGCACGGCCGCGACAACGAGGGCATGCCGATGTTCGGCACCACGCTGACCGTGCTCGCGCTGATCGGCCTGGTCGCGTGAGCTGGCGGCGCCGGCACGCGTGGCAGCTCGCCGGCGCTGTGGCTCGGGTGCGCCGCGCTCGCCCTCGGCACCTCGCTGTGGATCGGCAAGACCCAGTACCTGCCGCTGTCCTCGGTGTGGAACGGGGTGCGGGTCTCCGACCTGATGCCCTACACCTGGTTCGTCCGGCTGCCGGGGCTGTCCAGCTTCCGGGAGGCGGACCGGCTGGCGATCCTCGGGCTGCTGCCCGCCGCGCTGCTCGCCGGGGCGGCGGTGGAGTGGTTCCGCTACCACGCCAGAGCCGGTGCTCGCCGTGGTGGCGGTCGCCGCGATCCTCGAATCCGGCTACGCCGGCTACAGCGGGGACCACGCCAAGGTGAGCACGATCCCGGTCAGCTACCCGGGCGTGGACCGGGGCATCCTCAACGACCGACCACTCCGGACTCGATCGTGCTCGACCTGCCGTTCGGGCTGCGCGGCGGGATCCCGGTGCGACGGGGTGCCGTTCTTCCCCCAGGCGCTGGTGATGGCCACCGAGGACGGCCACCCGCGGTCGATCGCCTACACCTCCCGGCTGCCGGATCCGACCATCAAGACGCGATCAACGAGCACCCGTTCTACGCGGCGCTGATCGACGTCCAGCACGAGGTCACCGCTGAAGTGCCCGTGGCGGCTGCGCCGGAGCTGCCGCGAGTCGCTGAACGTGCTGCCAGCACCCATACGGGGTCTCGCTGCCCGGCACCGAGGTCGCGGTGAACAAGGTGTCGGAGTACCTCACCCCGAAGGTGCTGGCCGCGGCCCGGGCCGACGCGGCCAGGATGAACATCGGCTGGGCCGTGGTGTGGAAGCGCAACGGCAGCGTCAGCAAGTTCCTGATCACGTTCCTGCAGTCACACCGGGTTCTCGTTCGACTACCTGTACTCCATCCACGGCAAGGACACCGTGCTGGTCTACAAGCGGGCCTGAACCGATACCCGAGGTCGGCGCGGGCTGGGTCGGGCCCGGCCGTTCGCAGGCTGGGTCAGGCCTGGCCGTTGGCGGGCGGCGGGGCGGCCAGCAGGCCCTCGGCGGCCAGACCGCGCAGCACGCCGCGCAGGCCCAGGGCCAGGCCGGCCCGCTCCGGCGCGGTCAGCCCGGCGAGGATGCGCTCCTGCCGCGACTGCCACGCCTGCCAGAGCCGGTCGGCGACCGCCCGGCCCTGCGGGGTGAGGTAGAGCCGGACGTAGCGATGGTTCTGCTCGTCCCTTCCCCTGCGGATCCAGCCCTTGCCCTCCAGGCTCGCGGCCAGCCGGCTCACCGTGCTCTTCTCCAGGCCGAGCAGGGCCGCCAGCTGGCCCTGGGCGATGCCGTGCGCCGCGAGCAGTTCGGTCAGCGCGCGGGCCTCCGAAGCCGTCACAGCCGGGGGCGATCCGGCCCGCCTCGACCGGTGTCCTCCTTGGCGGCTGCCCGGGAGGCCGGGCGCCCGTCGAGCGCGTCCCGGCTCAGCATGCGCAGCAGCAGCCCGAGGAGCTGATCCAGTTCCACGCCGGCCAATGCGGGATCCATAGGAACAGTTGTACCCCACAACTCACCCCGTGGTACCTTCGACACGTGAGAGTTGCGCCATACAACTACGGATTCGGCCGGCATACCCGCCCGCAGACCATAAGCTCACCGCTGTGACTAACCGAGGACGCCTGAGCGCGCCCGGCGGGCTGACCAAGCCGGGCAGCCTGAGCGGCCCTGGCGGCCTGCCGGACAACGGCGGCCCGGCGGGCCCTGGATCCGCGGGTACGGCCGTTCTGGCCGGCGAGCCGCCCGAGCTGTACCTGGCCGGCGACGAGTTCCCGGCCGGCGAGCGGCTCAGCGAGTACGCCAGGCAGCACAACCTCGAACCGGCCTCCGCCCGGCCGCCCGCGCTGAAGTACCTGCGCATGCTGTGGCAGCGGCGGCAGTTCATCACCGGCTTCGCCACCGCGAGCAACGTGGCGATGTACAGCGAGGCGCGGCTCGGCCAGCTCTGGCAGGTGCTGACCCCGCTGCTGAACGCGGGTGTCTACTACCTGATCTTCGGCGCTGCTGCTCGGCGTCAACCGGGGCGTGCCGGACTACATCCCGTTCCTGGTCACCGGCATCTTCGTGTTCAACTTCACGCAGCGCGCCTGCATCACCTCGTCGATGGTGATGCGGGACAACCTGCCGCTGATCAGGGCGCTGCCGTTCCCGCGCGGCTGCCTGCCGCTCGGCTACGTGATCATCGAGCTGCAGCAGCTGCTGCTCTCGTTCGCCGTGCTGTTCGTGATCATCCTCGCCTACGGCGAGCCGCTCACCTGGTACTGGCTGCTCATCATCCCGGTGCTGGCGCTGCAGACCCTGTTCAACGTCGGGTGCGCGTTCATCCTGGCGCGCTGGGGATCCGGCTTCGACGACGTCAGCCAGTTGCTGCCGTTCCTCATCCGCACCTGGATGTACGCCTCCGGTGTCATCTTCAGCATCCAGACCACGCTGACGCTGATCCCCGGCAAGCTCCTGTACGAGCACCACAAGCACTCGGCCTACCTGCTGCAGATCAACCCCGCGGCCGTCTACATCACGCTGATCAGGAACGCCCTGCTGGAGAAGCAGCGCATCAGCATGCCGGGCTACCACCCCTACAACGCGCTGCGGTGCGCGATGTACGGCGACCCCGCGAAGTTCCACATCTCGCCGGCCAGGTTACGCGAACAAGGTCATCTACTACAGCTCCTACTGCAAGCCGATCGTCAGCGTGCCGCCGCTGTGGGTGTACGCGGTCGGGTGGGCCGTGGTGGCGGCCGTGGTCGGGCTTCTTCTTCTTCTGGTGGGCCGAGACGAGGTACGGCCGTGGCTGAGCCGATGGTCGTCGTGGACGACCTGCACGTCGTGTACCGGGTGTACGGCTCCGGCGCGGACAAGGGGACCGCGGCGACCGCGCTGCTGCGCATGGTGAAGCGCCAGCGGCGGCCGTCGATCCGCGAGGTCCACGCCATCCGGGGCATGTCGTTCGTCGCCTACAAGGGCGACGCCGTCGGGGTCATCGGCCGCAACGGGTCCGGCAAGTCCACCCTGCTGCGCGCGATCGCGGGCCTGCTGCCGGCCGAGCAGGGCATGGTGTACACGCTCGGGCACGCGGCCCTGCTCGGCGTCAACGCCGCGCTGCTGGAGAACCTCACCGGCGAGAAGAACGTGATACTCGGCTGCCTGGCGATGGGCATGAGCCCGCAACTGGTGAAGGAGCGCTACCAGTCGATCGTGGACTTCTCCGGCGTCGGCGACTTCATCAACCTGGCCATGAAGACCTACTCCACCGGCATGGGGTCCCGGCTGCGGTTCGCCATCGCGTCCGCGAAGAGCCAGGACATCCTGCTCGTGGACGAGGCGCTGGCCACCGGGGACGCCGAGTTCCGGGTCAAGAGCCACCGGCGGATCGACGAACTGCGCGAGCAGGCCGGCACGGTGTTCCTGGTGGCGCACAACCTCGGTGAGATCGAGGAGACCTGCAACAAGGTCATCTGGCTGGAGAAGGGCCGGATCGTCCAGGCCGGCGACAACGTGCCGGAGATCATCGACGCCTACCTCGACGCGACCGGCGGCGAGCCCCGCGTCCGCGAGGCCAAGTAACGGGCTCACCGCGTAACCGGGCTCACCGCGTAACCGGGCTCACCGCGTAACCGGGCTCACCGCGTAACCGGACTCACCGCGTAACCGGGCTCACCGCGTAACCTGACCGGCCACCCGGCCTGACCGGGCGCTTAGTCCTGCCCGGCCGCTGCGCCGGGCTCGGGCCACGGCGCGGCCTCGGGCTGGGCCGCGGCTTCGGGCTCGGACCGCTGGCCAGTCACGTGCATAGCGTCGGGCCCGGGCCCCGGGTCACGGCTCGGGCCCGGGCACCGCGCCGGCCCGGCGCAGTTGCAGCCTCATCCGGGTGCCGCCGCCCGGCCGGGAGGTCGCCGACACCTCGCCGTCCTGGGCCCGCAAGCTGCTGGACGATGTACAGGCCCAGGCCGATGCCGCCGAACCTGCGCCGGTCGCCGGTCTCGCCCTGGACGAACCGCTCGAAGATCCGCTCGTGGTCGCCCGGGGCGATGCCGATGCCCTCGTCGTCCACGGTGACCTCGATCCAGTCCCCGGCCGGGCGGGCGCGCGACGGTGATCGTGCCGCCGTTCGGCGAGTACTTGAACGCGTTCTCCAGCAACTGGCCGACCATGATGTCGGTGGCCATCGCGTCGCCGTAGCGCCGGCGGCAGGTCGTCGGGGATCTCGGCGACCAGCGTGTGCTTGTCCGACAGCGACAGGAACGCGGCCACCGTCCCGCGCAGCAGCGCCGCCAGGTCGAACGGGCCGTTCCGCACGGTGAGCTGGTCGGCCCCGGCGCGGGCGCCGAGCAGCAGTTGCTCCACCAGATGGCTCAGCGAGCCGGCCCGGTCCGCGATCGTCTGCACCGCGCCGCGCCGCTCGGCGTCGGTGAGCTTGTCCCAGCGCTGGGCCAGCGTGCTGGCGAACCCCTGCACCACGGTGATCGGCGTGCGCAGCTCGTGGCTGGTGGTGGCCAGGAACAGGTCCTTGGCCTCTTCGAGTTCCTTGGCGGCGGTCACGTCGCGGAAGTCCACCACCCGCTCGTCCTTGCCGTTCGAGCTCGTTGCACAGCACGTCGAGCCAGCGGCCGGTGGGCAGCCGGTGGGTGAGCCCGGGGCGCGCCCGGCTCGGGCACGGGGAACGGCGGCGGCTTGCCGGTCACCTCGTCCGCCGACATGCCGGTCAGCTTGTGCGCCGCCGGGTTCCACTGCCGGATCAGCCCGGCGCCGTCGAGCACCGCGATGCCGTCGGCGCTGGCGTCGATCACCGCGCGCTCGTGGGCCCGCTGCCGGACGAGTTCCTCGAACGCCGTCGCGTTGGTGAGCGCGACCCCGGCGTGCCCGGCGAGCAGTTCCAGCAGTTCGAGCTCCACGTGCCCGACCTTGCGGCCGCTGTACAGCGCGTACAGGGCGCCGTAGGGCCGGTCCCGCGACGTGCGACAGGGCCAGGGCGATCGTGTGCAGCCCGGGCAGGGCGGACCAGATCAGGTCGTCGAACTCGCCGGACTCCCCGGTCGCCATCATCACGGTGCGCCCGGACCGCATCAGCTCGCCGACCAGGCTGGTGGGCAGGTCGGAGGTGCGGCCGCGGAGCCGGGCCGGGCAGCCCCTCCATGCTGACCAGGCGCACCCGGTCGTCCTCGATGAGCACGAAGCCGCCCGCGTCGGCGCCGGTCAGGTCGCACAGGCTGGCGGCGATCCGGTCCAGCACGGCCTCCAGGTCGCGCTGGGCGTTCATGTCCGCGACCACGTCGCCGAGCTTGCGGACCACCCGGGCCCGCTCGGCCATGTGGTGCCTGGCGGCGGTGTCCTCCCCGGTCCGGTGGCACACGTTCACCCAGCCGATGACCTCGCCGGAGCGGTCCCGCAGCGCGCTGGTGTCGATACGCAGGTCCAGCAGCTTGCCGTCCTTGCGGGCACGGCGGGTGACGTACGAGATCTGGCCGCCGGAGCGGACCCGCTCCAGTGCGGCGTTGTGCTCGGCCTTGAGTTCCTCGGGGATCAGCGCCGGTTCCGCGCCGAGGACCTCCGCGGCGCTCCAGCCGAACATGCGCTCGGCCGCCGGGTTCCACAACAGCACGGTCCGCTCGGCGCTGAAAGCCACGATGGCATCGGCCGCGCACTCGACCACCGCGCGCGCGGTCGCGTCCACGCGGTCCTGGCCCGCTACCACCGTTTCGGATCGCACCCTTGCATCGTGCCATCGCCCGGGCGATCTGGCCCGCAAATCCCAAGGTAGGACCATCCGCCCAGTCAGTTCGGCGGCGCCGGTTGCCTGGAGATCTGCGACGATCGAGCTATGAGCCGCGTCATTCACCTGCCCTACACCCTGGAACAGGATGAAGACGGGTGTGCCCTCGGCGCGACATGCCCAAGGGGACGTCACGAGGCATTCTCGTGATTATCGGTATGGATATTGAGGAACAGCGGCTCTAGCCGAGGGGGCGCCGGCGTGCGATCCTGAGAGGGCGGACAGGAGGGAACGTCGTGAAGTACCTGACGGTCCAGGAAGTGACCTGCGCAGACCGGGCCACCTTTGGAGTTCGCCTCGATCCGCTGATGGAAGCGCTGCTGCGGCTGGAGGCCGCCGACGGTGCCATCGAGGATCCGGATCTCGCCGCCGACCTGGGCACGGGCCACGTGGACGTGCAGACTGACGGTCGAGGCCGCGGACCCGGCCGCCGCGATGGTGAAGGCGCTGGCCACGCTCCGGGCGGCCATCCACGCGATCGGCGGCACCGACTCCGGCTGGGAAACCACGGCGGCCGTCGTGCATGCGGCGCCCGCCGAAGCACCCGGCCTACTCGCCTCCGCCTGAACCGTTGCCAGGGAGGGCGACGATGCCCTCGGTGACGGCGCGGTAGACGGCTGCGGCGCGGCTGGAGACCTCAAGCTTGCGGTAGATGTGATCGAGGTGGTGCGCCACCGTCCGGGGGCTGATCTCCAGCCTGCGCGCTATCGCGGCGCTGGTGTGGCCGTGGGCGACCAGTTCCAGTAGCTGGAGTTCGCGGCTGCTCAGCCCGGCCGCCTGGGCGGCGGCGGGGCCGGTCAGCGAGTGCCTGGCCCGGTGCCGGGACCGCGCCCTGGTCAGCGCCCGCACCAGCGGCGCGCGCAGCACCGCGAGCAGGTCACGGTCGTCCTCGGTGAAGTCACCGCGGCCGCGGTTGAGCGCGATGCCGATGACGCGCCCGTCCGCGCTGGGCAGGCCGATGGCGATCTGGTGCTCCACCGGCAGGTGCCGGTAGAACTCGGCGTACAGGCCGAGGGCGTGGAAGCGCGCCGGCACAGGCGACCCCGCGGCGCGGCTGCGGGCTCAGGGCCGGGCAGGCCATCGGAGCCCAGGTCAAGGGCTCGGGCACGGTCTACTGCGTGATGGCGGAGGCGAAGAACGTCACGCTCACGGTTGATTTGCTGCAGAACGGGGCACTCGCCGCGCACCGGACCAAGACCGTGACGCTGGTGCCGCCCACCCTGACGGTGCCGGTCACCTTCACGTGCACGGTCGGCGACACCTACCAGACCACCGCGACCTGGGGCGGCAAGACCGTGCACACCCCGGCAGTGACCGCGACCACCTGTTAGCCCGCGACCACCTGTTGAAGGGCGACCACCAGCTGGACCGCGACGACCTGTTAGCCCGCGACGACCTGTTAGCCCGCGACCACCTGCTGGACCGCGACCACCTGTTGGACCGCGACCACCTGTTGGACCGCGACCACCTGTTAGCGCGGGGCGGCGCTAGCGGCCGGAGCGGATCGCCGCGGTGAAGGCGGCCCAGTCCCGCGGGGTGAAGATCAGCCTGGGGCCGTCGGGGTCCTTGGAATCGCGCACCGCGATGGCGGCGGGCAGCGTCCTGGCCACCTCGACGCAGTTGCCGCCGTTGCTGGCGCTGTAGGACGACTTGCGCCACACCTCGGCGACTTCCACGCAGTCGCCGCCATTGCTCGCGCTGTAGCTGGACTTGCGCCAGCTAACGCCGGTCAGGTCCATGTCTTGGCCACTTCCCTCAAGAGTTCAAGCGAGGCCGCCCGGGGCAGCGCCTCGGTCTTCAGCGTCTCGTACCGCAACGTGACCGCGCTGACATCCTCGGGGCGCTCCACAACCAGCCCGGTCAGCGCCGTTTCCAGGTACACGATACTGGGCGACGACGCGAAATCCGCGATCATAAAAGCCCCGGCAAGGCCCTCATGAGCGCCAACGCCGCCGGGGATTACCTGAATCACGACGCTGGCACGGTCGGCCATCTCGGCCAGATGCTCGACCTGGTGGCCCATCACCTCGGGACCACCGACGGGGCGGCGCACCACGCCCTCGTCGATAACCACCCACAGCAGCGGCGGGTCGTCTCGGTCCAAGGATGGCCTGACGCTCAATGCGCGCGGCTACCAGTTGGTCGATCTCGTCCTCGGTTGCGCCGACACGGGTCTTCAGCACCGCTCGCGCGTACTCGGGCGTTTGGAGCAACCCCGGGACCAGGACCAACTCGAAGGTCCGGAGTGCGGTGGCCTCGGCTTCGTGCTGGGCGAAGGGGCGGAACCAGGACGGGAACGGGGCCGTGCGGAGGTGCTCGTGCAGGCGGGCGAAGGTGCCGGTGGTGGCCAACGCCTCGTCGCAGCGCTGGGCGAAGTCCAGCCGGGGCACCCGGCGCATGCTCTCGACCATGCCCACCAGGGACGGGCTGTAGTTGATCCGCGCGGCAAGCTCGTCCTGCGACATGCCCGCCCGGGTCCGGGCGGCCTGGAGTTCGGCCGCGAACAGGGCTAACGCCGAATGGTCGTCATCACGGGACGGGGCCATTTCCTCACACGTCCTCACGTCAGCGGGTGCGATCACACGGATGGATGGGCCGTCGTTACGCATGCTCTATTGCTCTTCCAAAGCGTAGTGCGGCCACGACACGCTGTGCGGGCAACGCAACCGACGTGAACGGGAGAGGGCATGGCCGCCAACCTGCCGGTGCTCGCCGCGCTGTCCGCCACCGGCCGGGTGTTCCCGGGCGAGGCCGGCCAGGTGCGGGAGGCACGCCGGTTCCTCGCCGGTCTGCTGGACGGGTGCCCGGCCGGGGATGACGCGCTGCTGTGCGTCTCGGAACTGGCCACCAACGCGGTGCTGCACAGCCGGTCGGGCGGGCCGGGCGGGCGGTTCACCGTGATCGCCGCCGTCCGGGCCGGGCGGCTGCGGGTGGGGGTGACCGACGAGGGCGGGCCGTGGGGGCAGGAGCGCGACGGCGGCGGGCAGAGCGGGCGGGGACTGCTGATCGTCGGCCGGCTCGCCACGCGGTGGGGGCGGGACGACGGCGGCGCCGGGCGGACCGTGTGGTTCGAGATCGACTGGTGAGTGGGCTACTTCAGCAGGCGGGACATCCGGCGGTCGGCGAGCGGCTTGCCGCCGGTCTGGCAGGTCGGGCAGTACTGCAGCGAGGAGTCGGCGAACGACACCTCGCGCACCGTGTCGCCGCAGACCGGGCACGGCTGGCCGGTCCGGCCGTGCACCCGCAGGCCGGACTTCTTCTCCGCCTTGAGGTCCGCGGCGGCCAGGCCCGCGACTGCGCTCGACCGCGTCGCGCAGGCACTCGGTCATGGCCGCGTACAGCGCGGCCACCTCGTCCGGGGTGAGGCTGGACGCGAGCTTGAACGGCGACATCCTGGCCGCGTGCAGCACCTCGTCCGAGTAGGCGTTGCCGACGCCCGCGATGATCTTCTGGTCGCGCAGCACTCCCTTGATCTGGGTGCGGCGGCCCTTCGAGCAGGCCGGCCAGCGTGTCCACGGTGAAGTCATCGGCCAGCGGGTCGGGCCCGAGCGAGGCGACGCCCGGCACCTGCTGGGGGTCGGTGACCAGGTAGACCGCGAGCCGCTTCTTCGTGCCGGCCTCGGTCAGGTCGAACCCGCTGTCGTCGGTGAACCGGAGCCGGAAGCGCGAGCGGGCTCTTGCCGGGCTGGGGCGGCTGCTCGGCGGCAGGTGTCCTTCCAGCGCAGCCAGCCGGCCCGGGCGAGGTGGATGACCAGGTGCAGCTGGGCTCCGGCTCGGTGATCACGTCGAGGAACTTGCCGTGCCGGGCGGTCCCGGTGACCTTTTGCCCGGACAGCGCGCTCAGATCGGGCTGGTAGGTCTTGAGTACCGAGATGGCCGTGCTCGCGGCCCAGTCGATGACCCGCTCCCGTCGCGCGTTCCCGCAGGAAGACGGCGAGAGACTCGACTTCTGGCAGCTCCGGCACAGTATCGATTGTGCCGTCTGCGTCCCGGTGACCGGGACGCCGGGGGCGGCCAAGATCCGCGCGAGCCTTTTAGTTGTTTGACGAAAACCAACTTATAATTGATTTGCTTCCGCTTGACGTTGCGGGAGCGCCCTCGTGAGCGGACCATGGACCCTACAAAGGACGAGAGGCCATGGACCAAGCAGAGTCTTCGCCCCTTGGCGGTCAGCCGGAGCCGCGTCGGCGGCGGGTGCACGGCAATGAGCCGCTGCGCCAGTCAGGCGCGGACTCGAAGCTGGATCACCCGGTCGTGGTCGGCTATGACGGGTCGCCGTCCAGCCGCAACGCACTGGCCTATGCCGCCGGAGTGTCGCGGCGGCTGTCCCGTCCGCTGGTGATCGTCCACGTCACCCCCGGTGTCTACTGCGAGCCGCTGACCGGTCAGGTCATCGGGGCGCCCCGGGCGAGATCGGAAACCGAACGCTGGGTCCGCAGCGAGCTTGCCGAGGTGTGCGACTGCGACCGGCGTCGACGTGCGCGTGATCATGCGGCACGGCAACGCGGCGCGGGAACTGTCGACGGCGGCGGATGAGCTGAGCGCGGATGCGCTGGTGATAGGGGCGCCTCGGCAGAGGTGGCACCAGGTGGCGGGGTCGGTACCTGGGTGGCTGGCGCGGCATGCGCGGTGTCCGGTGATCGTGGTGCCGTGATCTGCGGGGTTGCCTGGGGGTAACAGTGTTCTACCCCTGCTTGTGGGGACGCCCGGAGGGTCACCTGGTCGCGGACAGAACTCCGTGCCCAGGTGACCCTCCGGCCGTTGAAATCGGCTGAGGTTCCGGGAGGGGTTTCGGGGTTGCCGTGGCTGCGCTCGGGACCCAGATGTCTGGGATTTCTGACGCACCGATGATCTCGGGGTTACTGTGCAGCGGACGGTAACCGAGAATCGTGGGGGTCCGGGGGGTCGCCCCCCGGGGATAATCGCGGCCGCTGGGGGAAGGTGGCCGAAGGCCACCAAGCATGCAGAAGCCGGCTCGTGGGCGAGGAGGGATTTGAACCCTCACGTCCTTGCGGACACACGGACCTGAACCGTGCGCGTCTGCCGTTCCGCCACCCGCCCGGGCAACGAGTCAGGTTAGCACGACCTCACGCGGATCCTCACCGCCGATACCATCGGATGCGAGCAGGGGAAGGAGGTACCCGGTGGGAGTGCTGCAGCGCTTCGAGCGCAGGCTCGAGGGCATGGTGGAGGGTGCCTTCGCGCGGGCGTTCAAATCCGAAGTCGAGCCGGTGGAGATCGCCAGTGCGGTTCAGCGCGAGATGGACGACCGCGCGGCGATCGTCGCGCAGGGCCGGACGCTGGTGCCGAACGATTTCGTCGTGGAGCTGTCCGAGCATCGACCATCAGCGACTGGAGGTCTACGCCGACAGCCTCGGGCATCGAGCTTGCCACCCTGGCCCGGGAGCACGCCAAGGAGCAGGGGTATTCGTTCGTCGGCCCGGTGCGGATGCGTTTCGAGGGCGTGCCCGACCTGACGACCGGGACGTTCCGCATCCGGTCGGGGGTCATCCGTGGCACCACGGTGGAGGGCGGGGAGATCCGGCGGCCGGCCAGCGACCTGCCACGGCCGCCCGGTGCCTTCGCCGGCCGGCCCGCGGCTGCTGGTGTCCGGCCCGGAGCCGGGCAGCGGACGGCAACATGCAGCGCACCTACGAGCTGACCTCACCGGTGACCATGCTCGGCCGCGGTACCGACTGCGACCTGCGGCTGGTCGACCCTGGTGTCTCTCGTCATCACGCTGAGCTGCGTGTCGAAGACGATCAGGTGGTACTGGTGGACCTGGGTTCCACCAATGGCACCTTCGTGAACAGTGAGCCGGTCCGGCGGGTGGCGCTCACCGACGGGACGAGAGTCACGCTCGGGCGGACCACCCTGGTGTTCCGCCGGGACGCTGCATACTGACTCGCTGGCGGGACAAGTACTGAAAGGCAACGGCGGTCTCGGCCCACCCGAGGACACATGACCCGATGAGTAACCTCACCCTCCTGCTGATCAGGCTCGCCTTCCTGGCGGTCCTGTGGCTGTTCGTCATCGCGGCGGTAGGAGTGGTGCGCACGGACCTGTTCGGCTCTGCGCGGTCGGGGCGCCAGCGGCGGCGCAGCGCAAGCCACCGCACGGTCAAGGCGCCCAAGCCGGCCCGCGCCGGGCAAGACGGGCCGGAGCACGCCGCAGCGACTGCTGGTGACAGCGGGCGGGCTGGCCGGGACCTCGATCGGGCTGGCGGACCAGCAAATCACCATTGGCCGGGCAAATGATGCCACGCTGGTGCTGAACGACGACTACGCTTCGACGCGACACGCCAGGCTGTTCCCGCAGGACGGTCAGTGGATTGTTGAGGATCTCGGGTCGACCAACGGCACCTACCTCGACCGCCAGAAAGTGACCCAGCCGACCCCGGTGCCCCCGGGCGTGCCGATCCGCATCGGCAAGACCGTCCTGGAACTCCGCAGATGACACTCGAACTCCGCTATGCAGTCCGCTCGGACGTAGGCCTCCTCCGTGAGGGAAACGAGGACTCGGCCTACGCCGGATCGCGCCTGCTCGCCGTCGCCGACGGCATGGGCGGCCACGCCGCCGGCGAGGTGGCCAGCGCCGTGGCCATCGCCGCGCTGGCCGACCTCGACGACGACATGCCCCCGAGCGAGCTTGCAGATCGCCCTGTCCACGCGGTGGCCCACGCCAACCAGATCCTGCACGACATGGTCAGTCGCCGACCCGTCCATCGGCGGGATGGGCACCACGCTCACCGCCATGCTCTGGTCGGACGGCAAGGTGGCGCTGTGCCACATCGGCGACTCGCGCGCCTACGTCCTGTCCGGCGGCGAGTTCCAGCAGATCACCCACGACCACACCCTGGTCCAGTCGCTGGTGGACGACGGCCGGATCAGCCCGGACGAGGCAGCCACCCATCCGCAGCGGTCGCTGCTGCTGCGCGCCCTGGACGGGACCTCGGAAGCCGAGCCGGACCTGTCGATGACTCGAGGCGCACGCCGGCGACCGGTACCTGCTGTGCTCGGACGGGCTGTCCGGCGTGGTCAGCGAGGAAACGCTGCACCGGACCCTGGCCACCGTGCCAGATCCGGAGGACGCCGTCCTGCAACTGGTGGAACTGGCCATCCGGGGCGGCGGGCCGGACAACATCACCTGCATCGTCGCCGACGTGGTGGACAGCGCGACCGCGCCCCGCCAGCCGGGCAAGCCCTCCGTGCTGGCCGGCGCGGCCTCCAACGGCGGCAGGCCGACGATCCGCACCGACAGCCCGGCGGCGCGGGCGCACCTGCTGTCGCAGACCCAGCCGCAGGCGCCCATCGTCGTCGACCACGACGACCCCGCGCCGCGGCTGCGGAACGGCCACGACGAGGAGGACACCGAGCCCGCCCGGCGCCGGTGGCCGATCGTCCGGTCGCTGTTCGTGCTGCTGCTCGTCCTCATCATCGGCGGCGGTTACCTGGGCTGGCGGTACACCCAGGACCAGTACTACGTCGGGCACCGACGGCGGCGAGGTGGCCATCTTCCAGGGAGTCAACCAGTCCGTGGCCGGGGTCGACCTGTCGCACGTGTACCAGCGGACGGACATCCCGCTGGCCGGCGTGTCCGTCCCCGTACCAGGGGCAGATCAGGGCGACCGTGTCCGCCACCAGCCGCAGCAGCGCGCTGATGATCGTGGCGAACATCCGCAACCAGTACCAGGCCTGCCTGACCGCCTACGCGGCCGTGAACACGTACAACACGAAGCTCGCCGCCTACAAGACGGCCAAGGCCAACTACGTGAAGAAGTGGCACACCGACAAGCCGGTGCGAACGTCGAAGGGCAAGGTCCGCGCCACACCGCCGACGTTCACCGAGACCCAGCCGACGATTCCCCCGGGCTGCCCAGGCCCCGCGGCCACCGGCGGCAGCACGGGCTCCGGGGGATCTTCATGAGCGCTTTCGACGCTACCGGCAACGGGACCGGCAGCACCGGCGCGATGCCGCGGCCGAGCCTGGCGGTGCCGCTGCCGCGCGGGCGGCGCGGCGCCGAGCTGATCATGCTGGCGTTCTCGATCGGCGTGGTGCTGTTCGCCTACGCGAGCGTCGGGCTGGGCCTGAACGGGCACGTGCCGACCGGGATCGCCACGTACGGGGTGCTGTTCGCGATCCTGATGCTCGGTGCCCACCTGGCCGTCCGCAAGCTCGCCCCGTGGGCGGACCCGCTGCTGCTGCCGCTCGCGGCGCTGCTGAACGGCCTCGGCCTGGTGATGATCTACCGGCTCCAGGAGTCGGGCCGGAACGGCAACGCCGGTACTGCCATCTCCACGATGAGCGCCTCGACCACCACGTTCCAGCTCGTCTGGAGCGCCATCGGGGTGATCGCGTTCGTGGCCACGCTGCTGGTCATCCGCGAGCCGCGCACGCTGCAGCGCTACACCTACACCCTCGGCGCCGTCGGGCTGGTGCTGCTCGCCCTGCCCGGCGATGCTGCCGAACAGCATCAGCGAGGTGCCCGGTACCGGCGCGAAGATCCAGATCGCCCTCGGCGGGTTCAGCATCCAGCCGGAGGAGTTCGCCAAGCTCGCGCTCGCCGTCTTCTTCGCCGGCTACCTGGTGGCCAAGCGGGACGTGCTCGCGCTGGCCGGGCGCCAGGTCCTCGGGATCGCGCTGCCCCGGGCCCGGGACATGGGGCCGGTGCTCATCGCCTGGGGCGCCAGCCTGCTGGTGCTGGTGTTCGAGAGCGACATCGGCACCTCGGCGCTGTTCTTCGGGGTGTTCCTGATCATGCTCTACGTGGCCACGCAGCGCACCTCGTGGCTGCTCATCGGGACGTCGCTGTTCCTGGCCGGCGCCTGGGCCGCCAGCAAGCTGGTCTCGCATGTGGGGGTGCGGTTCGCCATCTGGCTGCACCCGTTCAAGTACGCCAACGTGTTCTGCGGGTCCGCCCAGCGTGCACATCGCGTGCGTGCCGTCCTACCAGCTCGCCCAGGGCATGTACGGCCTGGGCTTCGGCGGCCTGCTGGGCACCGGGCTGGGTCACGGGCAGCCGTACCTGACCCCGCTGGTGCAGAGCGACTTCATCATCACCGCGTTCGGTGAGGAACTCGGCCTCACCGGCCTGATGGCGCTGCTGCTGATCTACGGCCTGATCGTGCAGCGCGGGCTGCGCGCCGCGATCGCCGTACGGGACCCGTTCTCCAAGCTCCTGGCCGGCGGTCTCGCGTTCGTGGTGGCCCTGCAGGTCTTCGTTATCGTGGGCGGGGTGACGCAGCTCATCCCGCTCACCGGGATCACCACGCCCTTCCTGTCCCAGGGGGGCTCGTCCCTGGTGGCGAGCTGGATGCTCATCGCGGTGCTGATGCGGATCAGCGACACGGCCAGGCGGCCCGCCCCGCAGCCGATCCAGGACGAGGGCATGACCCAGGTGGTGCGGGCCGGATGAACCATGCCCTGCGCCGGGTCTCCCTCGCCTGCCTGGCGATGTTCCTGCTGCTGCTGGCGAACGCCAACTACGTGCAGGGTTTCGAGACCGGCAAGCTCGCCGACGACCCGGGTAACGGGCGCACGTTCGCGCTGCAGTACCAGTACCAGCGCGGGGCGATCATCACCTCGGACAACCAGACGATCGCCGAGTCCAAGCACATCGGCGGTGTGTACAGCTACCAGCGGTACTACCCCCAAGGCGCCACGTACGCGCCGGTGACCGGGTACGACACCCCGTACCGCAAGACGGGCATCGAGGGCGCGGAGGACCGGCTGCTGGCCGGCACCGACCCGCGGCTCGCCGTCCGCAACCTCATCGACCTGGTCAGCGGTAAGCCCAAGAAGGGCGCGACGGTCCAGCTCACCATCAACTCCGCCGCCCAGCAGGCCGCCTACCAGGCGCTCAAAGCTACCGGGCTGCCCAGCGGCGCCGTCGCCATCGACCCGAAGACGGGCGCCATCCTGGCGCTGGCCTCCTACCCGTCGTTCAACCCGAACAAGCTGGCCACGCTCAACGGCAACGCGCTCATCAAGGCCGACAACAAGTACCTCGACTCCAAGCAGCAGCCGCTGCTGAACCGGGCGATCAACGAGACCTTCCCGCCGGGCTCCACGTTCAAGGTCGTGACCAGTTCCACGGCATTCTCGACCGGGAAGTACACCCCGGAAAGCCGCTACTACGCCCCGACCAACCTCAAGCTGCCCGGTACCACCACCCAGCTCATCAACTACGACAACCTGCCCTGCGATGACGGCAGCAACCCGACCGGCAACGGGACGGTGCCGCTGATCTACGCGTTCGCCGTGTCGTGCAACACCGTCTACGGCGGCCTGGGCGAGCACCTCGGCGGCGCCAAGCTGCGCCAGCAGGCCAACGCGTTCGGGATGAACCGGGCACTGCGGATCCCGATGCCGGTCTCGCCGAGCAACTACCCGCCGGTGTCCAACCCCGACTACACGGCCTACTCGGCGATCGGCCAGTACAACGACACCGTGACCCCGTTGCAGGAGGCGATGTTCGCGGCGGCGATCGCGAACCAGGGCACGCTGATGCGCCCCTACCTGGTGCAGAAGGTGATCGCGCCGAACCTGACCCCGCTGGTGACCGCCCAGCCTACCGTGCTGAGCCACGCGGTCAGCCCAGCCGTGGCGTCCGACGTGGGCCGGATGATGTACGACGTGGTCAACCAGCCGTACGGGACCGCGCGTGACATCGCGCCCCTGCTGCCCGGCATCAAGGTCGCGGCGAAGACGGGGACGGCGCAGAACGGGCCCAACAACACCGGCCTCGATGATGCCGTATTCACCTGTTTCGCGCCGGTTGGCAACCCGGAGATAGCCGTCGGCGTCGTGGTAAAGGGCGGTGGTCTCGGCGCCGATGCCTCCGCCCCGGTGGCCGTGCAGATCATCAAGGCGTACATGAACTACCTGAACTCGTCGAAGCGATGAGTTCCCGGAGCAGCGGTTGACTACCACCCAGGACGGATTCGACAAGTGCGAGACATGACACAGCCCCGCCTCCTCGGTGGCCGCTATGAGCTCGACGGCATCGTCGGCCGGGGCGGCATGGCCGAGGTGTACCGGGCGCGGGATATCCGCCTGGACCGCATCGTCGCGGTGAAGACCCTCCGCGAGGACCTGGCCAGGGACCAGACGTTCCAGGCGAGGTTCCGCCGCGAGGCCCAGTCGGCCGCCTCGCTGAACCACCCCTCGATCGTCGCGGTCTACGACACCGGCGAGGACAACACCGGCGGGACGCACGTCCCCTACATCGTCATGGAGTACGTGGACGGCCGCACCCTGCGCGAACTGCTCCGCGAAGACCGGCGGCTGCTGCCGGAACGGGCCCTGGAGATCACCGACGGGGTGCTGCGCGCCCTGGACTACAGCCACCGCAACGGGATCGTGCACCGCGACATCAAGCCCGGCAACGTGATGCTGACCCGCGACGGCAAGGTCAAGGTGATGGACTTCGGCATCGCCCGGGCGGTCAGCGACGCGCAGGCCACCATGACGCAGACCGCGCAGGTCATCGGCACCGCGCAGTACCTGTCCCCGGAGCAGGCCCGGGGCGAGCGGGTGGACGCCCGCAGCGACCTGTACTCGACCGGCTGCCTGCTGTACGAGCTGCTCACCGGCCGGCCGCCGTTCCTCGGCGACTCGCCGGTCGCGATCGCCTACCAGCACGTCCGGGAGAACCCGATACCGCCGTCGCGGGTGGACCCGGAGGTCCCGCAGTGGGCGGACGCCATCGTGCTGCGGGCGATGGCCAAGGACCCGCGGGACCGCTACCAGTCCGCGGCGGAGATGCGGCAGGACATCCAGCGCGCGCTGCAGGGCGTGCCGGTCGCGGCGCCGCGTACCGCCGCCTACGGCACGGCGACCCAGCGGGTCGGCCCGGCCGACCGCGATGGCCGGCGCTACCGGGGCCATGGCCGGCTACGAGTACGGCCGCGACGACGACGGCTACCCGCCCGAGCCGCCGGAGCGGCGCTGGCTGCCCATCGTGCTGTGGATCGCCGGGGTTCTGGTCGTGCTTGGCGTGGTGGGCGGCGTGGCCTACGCGATCCTCGGCGGCGGCAGTTCCGGCCACGCCGTGCCGCAGGTGGACGGGCAGTCGCTCACCGCGGCCGAGAAGGCCATCACCGACGCCGGGCTGAAGTACACGGTGCAGAAGCAGCCCAGCGCCACCGTGCCGAAGAACATCGTGATCAGCACCAGCCCGCCCAACGGCAACGTGGTGCCCGCGGGCAGCCAGGTCGTCCTCGTCGTGTCCAGCGGGAAACAGCAGGTGCAGGTGCCCGACGTCAAGCACGACACGGTGAGCCAGGCGCAGGCCACACTGCGGGCCGCCGGGTTCCAGGTCCAGCAGCAGACCGACAACAGCTCGACCGCGGCACCCAACACCGTGGTCAAGCAGGACCCGAAGGCGGGCTCAATGGCCGCGAAGGGCAGCACGGTCACGATCTTCGTGCCGCCGGGCGGGAACCTCGTGCCGGATGTGATCAACGAGAACTATCAGGTCGCCCTGGGCAACCTGCACAACGCCGGGTTCACCAACGTCAACGTGGTGCACGTGGCCAACCCGCAGGTCCCCAACGGCACGGTGCAGAACCAGACCCCGCGCGCCGGGCTACGGGTGCCCGCCGGCACGCTGATCACCCTCAGCGTGGTGCAGAACGCCGCCAGCCCGAGCCCGACGCCGACGACGGCCTCGCCGACGCCGACGCCGACCCCGTCGCCGACAGGGACCGGGCTGGGCCCGCTGGTCCCGGCGCGGCCCATAACCGGTCACCGCTGACCGGAGCCACAGTGCCCAGAACCAACTAGTCTGGACGCAGGAGCCCTCTCAGGAGACGACCGTGCCCAAGTCCCGAGTCAGAACCAAGGCGGTCTACACGCCGCCAACACGGCCCGCCAAGTCCAAGGTGAGCCCGCGGTGGCTGGTGCCCACCATGCTGGGCTGCCTGCTGGTCGGGCTGGCCTGGATCGCGCTGTACTACATCACCGGGGGCACCCTGCCCGTCGCGGCGCTCGCGGCGTGGAACCTCGCCATCGGGTTCGTGCTCATCATCGCGGGCGTCGCGCTGTCCACGAAGTGGCGTTAGCGACGCAGCGTTAGGCCGAAACGGCACCGGCCCGGCACGCTCGCGCGCCGGGCCGGTGACTTGCGTGCCAGCGGCTCAGCCCGAGCCGGACAGCAGCTGGTGGTTGCGGGTCAGCACCGCGATCACCAGGACGGCCACCACCACCACGGTCGCCCCCACCTGCACCAGCGTCCGCTGGCTGCGCGGGGCGTAGGCGTAGGCGGCGGTGAGCAGCCCGCCGGTGATCAGCCCGCCCACGTGGGCCTGCCAGGCGATGCCGGGGACCGCGAAGCTGATCCCGAGGTTGAGCACGATCAGGAAGATGATCGACCTGGAGTCCACGCGCAGCCGCCTGGCCACCACGAAATAGGCCCCGAACAGGCCGAAGATGGCACCGGACGCGCCCAGCCCGAACTCGTTGACCGGCGCGAGCAGGTAGAACAGCACCGAGCCGCCCAGCGCGCTGAGCAGGTACACCGCCAGGAACCGCAGCCGGCCCAGGAACCGCTCCAGCGCCGGGCCGACCAGGATCAGCGCCCACATGTTGAAGATGATGTGCAGCGGGCCGAACCCGGAGAACCCCTGCTCGTGCAGGAACGCCGAGGTCAGCAGCCGGTAGTACTGCCCGTGCGGCGACCCCGACCAGCTGGTTGATCGTGGGGTCGTAGGCACCGCCGATCAGGGCGAAGTAGTCCACGACCTTCGGGTAGACCCACTCGACGAGGTAGAACGCCACGTTGAGGCCGACCAGGGTCCAGGTGACGACCGCGCCGCGACACCGACGTGCCGCCGAAGATCCCGTGGGCTGCCGGACGGTCCGGCCGCCCTCCTTGACGCACTCCACGCACTGGTGGCCGACCGGCGCCGGTTTCAGGCACTCCGGGCAGGTCGGCCGGCCGCACCGTATGCAGGACAGGTATGTCTCCCGCTCGGGGTGGCGGTAACAGGTGGGCCCCCGAGGTCACTCCCAGCGTCGGGGACCTGCTGGGTATCCACCGCTTCAGCCTAGCTATTCCGGCGTGTCGTCAGACTCGCGTGATCGTGACCGACTCCAGCACCACATCCGTCGCTGGCCGGTCGCCCCCGGCGGTCTTGACGTGGCTGATCCGGTCCACGACGTCGGCGCCCTCGATGACCTCGCCGAAGATCGTGTGCTTGCGGTTCAGCCAGGGGGTGGGCACGGTGGTGATGAAGAACTGGGAGCCGTTGGTGCCCGGGCCGGCGTTCGCCATCGCGAGCAGGTACGGGCGGTTGAACGTCAGGTCGGGGTGGAACTCGTCGCCGAACTTGTAGCCGGGCCCACCGGTACCGGTGCCGAGCGGGTCCCCGCCCTGGATCATGAAACCGGGAATCACCCGGTGGAAAATCGTCCCGTCGTAGAGCTTGTCCTGTGGTGGAACGCCTGGTCCGCGGGTCGGTCCAGTCGCGTGACCCCTCTGCCAGTTCGACGAAGTTACGAACGGTCTTGGGGGCATGGTCGGGGAAGAGCCGCAGGACGATGTCGCCCTCGTTGGTCCGCAAGGTGGCGGTGAGCGAGTTGGTCATGGCTGAAATCCTGGCATGGCCCGGGTGCCGCCAGGGGCAGACCCTTTCATGAAGACGTCGCCTGAGCATACCCGCATACCGGGACCATGACGGCGAACCGGCCGCCGGGGGGTTGAGCGCGCCAGTCGGGGGAACTGAGTCAGGCGGGGAAGCACATCTCGGGGAGGTCTCACAGTGTCCCTTCTGACAAAGTCGCAGGCCAGCAGGTCTAAGGGCAGGGCGAAGGCACGTGCGGGGGCGGCCGGGCCGGTGCCCGGCGGCAGGCGCGGCGGGCCGCGGCGCAGGCCCGCCCGATGACGTCCAGCGCCGCATGGCGGCCCGCAAGGGCATCGTCCACGCCCGCATCTGGGCCGCGCCGCGCCTGGAGCGCACGGGGCGCACCCTGGAGGACCAGGTGGCGCCCAGGATGGCCGCCATGCTGAGCGCCGCGGCCCGCCGGATCGAGCCGCCTCAGCCACGGCGGCGCCGCCGCTGGCCGGTGCTGGCCGCCGGGCTGGTCACCGCGGCCGGGCTGAGCGCCACCGCGGCCTACCTGCTGAAGCGGCGCTCCGCGGCCAATGCGCCCGCGTTCTCGGCCCCGGCCGACGCCGCCAGCACGACCATGCCGAGCGAGGTGCCGAGCCACTGGCCGCCAGCGACGTCAACGGGCGCGTCCGCACCGGCTGACCGGGGCCGCGCAGCCGGCTGAGGGCACAATGCGGTTGTGCTGCTGCGTGAACTGGTCCAGACGTCGGAGGCGGTCGCGGCCACGTCCGGGCGCACCGCGAAGATCACGGAGATCGCGGGACTGCTGCGCCTGGCCAGCCCCGGCGAGGTCCCGGTGGTGGTCGCCTTTCTCTCCGGGGAACTGCGGCAGCGCCAGATCGGCGTGGGGTACGCGTCCCTGGGCGAACTGCTCGGCGAGGCGGCTCCCGGCGGCGCCGTAGCCGATGGCAGGCCGCTCACCGTGGCACCGCTCACCGTGGCCGAGACCGACGCCGTGTTCGAGGCCGTCGGCGAGGTCGCCGGGGCGGGCGCGCAGGCCGAGCGCAGGCGACTGCTGGCCGGGCTGTTCGGCCGGGCCAGCCAGACCGAGCGCGAGTTCCTCGTCCGGCTGCTCGCCGGTGAACTGCACCAGGGGGCGCTGGAAGGGGTGATGACCGAGGCCGTGGCCCGGGCGGCCGGCGTGCCCGCCGCGGAGGTCCGGCGCGCTCACCTGCTGGCCGGGTCGCTGCCGCTGGTCGCCCAGGCGGCGCTGGCCGCGGCCCAGGTCCGCCGGGGCGGCCCCAGCCGCCTCCCGCGCCGCGGCCCGGCCGACGGCAGCCGGCGCCCGGACGAGAGCCGGCTCGGCGGCGCTGGCCGCGCTTCGAGCGTTTGGCCTGAAAGTGGGCCGGCCGCTGCGACCGATGCTGGCGTCGTCGGCGGCCACCGTCGCCGACGCGTTCGCCCGCCTGTCGCCCGCGGTCGTCGAGTGGAAGATCGACGGCATCCGGATCCAGGTGCACCGGGCCGGCCCCGAGGTCGCCGTGTTCACCAGGACCCTCGATGACATCACCATCCGGGTGCCGGAGATCACCGAGGCGGTGCTGGCCCTGGACGTGCGGGCGGCGGTGTTCGACGGCGAGGCGGTGGCGCTGGCCCCGGACGGGCGGCCGCGCCCGTTCCAGGTGACCGCGAGCCGCACCGGCAGCCACATGGACGTCGCGCGGCAGCGCGCGGACACGCCGCTGACCCCGTTCTTCTTCGACCTGCTGCACCTGGACGGGGCGGACCTGATCGACGAGCCCGCGCACGTCCGGCAGGCCAGGCTGGCGGCGGTGATGCCCGCGCACCTGCTCGTCCCGCGCCTGGTCACCGCGGACGCCGAGGCGGCCGGGGCGTTCTTCGCCGACGCGGTCGGCCGGGGTCACGAGGGGGTGGTGGTCAAGGCCCCGGATGCCCGGTACGCAGCCGGGCGGCGCGGCAGCGAGTGGATCAAGGTGAAGCCGCGGCACACGCTCGACCTGGTGGTGCTCGCCGCCGAATGGGGCCACGGCCGGCGCCGCGGCTGGCTGTCCAACCTGCACCTGGGCGCACGCGACCCGGCCACGGGCGGCCTGGTCATGCTCGGCAAGACCTTCAAGGGGCTCACCGACGAGATGCTCACCTGGCAGACGAAGCGGCTGCTGGAACTGGCCGACCCGCCGGGGTCCGGCCCGGCCGGTGACCTGAAGGACGCCTACGGCGTGCAGCGGGTGCGGCCGGAACTGGTGGTGGAGATCGCGTTCGACGGGGTCCAGGGCAGCCCGCGCTACCCGGGGGGCGTGGCGCTGCGGTTCGCCCGCGTGCTGCGGCACCGGCCGGACAAGCCCGCGGCGGAGGCGGACACCATCGATTCCGTGCTCGCGCTCTGGACCGGCGACAGCCCGGACTAGGGCACCTCCGTGGCGGCGTCGCTGAGGCCCGCCACCAGGGCTTCCGCCGCCGCGCCCGGGTCCGGCGCCGGCCGCGCAGCCGGCCAGGCCCGCCAGCAGCAGCCGGGCGAGGAGCCTGGCGTCGTCGAACATGTCCAGGCCGGGCAGGTCATCGGCGGCGTACCAGCCGAACGGGTGTGCCGCGCCGGGCAGGCCCGCTCCGGCCGCGGGCAGGGTGCCGTCGGCCAGGGCCACGTACAGGTGGTCGATGTGGACGTGCGCCACGCCGAGGTGACTGTCCGGCGTGACCTGGTATTCGGCGATCCACCAGGGCAGTGCGACCCGGCGCGCCCGGTAGCCGGCCGGCACCGGCGCGGCCGGCGGGCCGACCAGCGTGACGGCCTGGCCGGTCTCCTCGGCCACCTCTCGCAGGGCGGCCTCGGCGCAGGACTCCTCCGGCTCGACATGCCCGCCCGGAATCATCATCCGGTCAAACCGGGGATGCCTGATCAGCCCGATCCGCCAGCCGCCGGTGAGCCGCCGGAACACGAACACGCTTGACGTCTGGTGCTTGAGGGTCACCCGCACCATCCTGGCAGGGCCCCGGGTGGCCCCGGCGAGGATTCGGCGGCGGCCGGGGAGGCGCGCGCCCCGGGCCGGGTTCAGCGCCCGCTGAGAAGCAGCACGCAGAGCCCGGTCAGGTCCGGCTGGCGTACTGGGACCTGGCGGGCCACCCGGCCCGTCCCGGGCCAGCGCCCGGCGGAGCACGGGATCACCCCCGCCCGCCTCACCAGCCAGCCGCGCGGAGCACGGGTCACCCGGCCCGCCCGGGCGGCGGCCCGGCGGCGCGGAGGCCCCCGGCCCGGCCGGGCCGCTGCCCGGCGGAGCACCAGTGAAGGGAGAACCGTGTGAGGATCACCAAGCCGCTCATCGGCACGGCCGCCGGCGCGGCCGTGCTCGGCGCCACCCTGGCGTTCGGGCTGAGCATGGCCAGCGCCTCCACCTCTTCGGCAACCACGGCGCGCACGTCGGCGGCCGCGGCCACGTCGGCCCCGGCGAGCCCATCGGCGGCCAAGCCGTCGCCGAAGTCTTCGCCGGCACCGGGGCCCATGCCGGGCCACAAGTGCACGCACATGTCCGGGTCCGCCAGGTCCTCGGGCAGCGGCGCGGCCACGGCGGGCTAACGGCACCTGGCAACCGATACGCGGCGATGCCCGCGCGGCGGCGGGGGACGGGCCCGCTAGCGTTCCGTCCCCTGCCGTTGCGGGATGAGCTCGTATTCGGCCGGGTCCAGGCGGCGGGTCGCCCTGCGGAACCCGATCGTGGACCCGGGCCACAGCGTCGGGTTGCGCCCCGCGGCGTTGAGGTACCAGCTCA
This sequence comes from uncultured Actinomycetes bacterium, assembly GCA_963725125.1. GTDB lineage: Bacteria > Actinomycetota > Actinomycetes > Streptosporangiales > Streptosporangiaceae > DASXKD01. The sequence continues at coordinate 18,826 of CAVRXW010000053.1, read as the reverse complement.
CGCAGCCGCCGGTGGTCCACACCGTCGAGGCCATCCGCCGCTCGATGTCGTCGCACCAGGCCTGCTGGGCGGCGGCCCTGGTGTCCAGGGCGGCGGCGCCGGTGCGGTCCAGCGTGGCCAGGTAGTCCGCGATGTAGTTGAGCTGGGACTCGATCATGTAGATCATCGAGTTGTGGCCGAGGCCCGTGTTGGGCCCGATCACCATGCACAGGTTCGGGAAGCCGGCGATCGTGGTGCCGCGCAGCGCGCGCATGTCGCCGTTCCAGGCCTCGCGCCAGGCTCACCCCGTCCGCGCCGTAGAGCCGCTCGGCGATCGGCGCGTCCACCGCGTGGAACCCGGTGGCCAAGATGATCGCGTCCGCCTCGCAGCGTGGTGCCGTCCTTCGCGGTCAGCGTGTTGCCGTCCACCTTGGCCAGCCCGGACGCGACCACCTGCACGTTCGGCTGGCGTCAGCGCCGGATAGAAGTCGCTGGAGAGCAGGATCCGCTTGCACCCCATCACGTAGTCCGGGGTCAGCTTGGCCCGCAGGTCCGGGTCCTCGGGCACGGACCTGGCCAGGTTGCGCAGCGCCAGCCGCTGGGCCGCCTGCAGGATCGCCGGGCGCTTGGTGAAGCGCCGACCATCGACTCGCGGGAGACGTAGATGCCGAGCCGGGCCAGCCGCTGTGCCACCGGGACCTGCCGGTACAGGCGCTTCTCGAACTCGGTGATCCGGCGGTCGCGGCGCGGCATCACCCAGGCGGGCGTGCGCTGGAACAGCACCAGGCGCTTCACCTCGGGCTGGATCTCGGGCACGATCTGGATCGCGGAGGCGCCGGTGCCGACCACCGCGACCCGCTTGCCGTTCAGGTCGAAGGAGTGGTTCCACCTGGCCGAGTGGAACACCGGACCGGCGAAGTCGGCCAGCCCAGGGACGTCCGGGCAGGGACGGCTCGGACAGCGGCCCCGCGGCGCAGATCAGCACGTCGGCGGTGAGCTCGCCGCGGGATGGTCCGCAGCCGCCAGCGCGCCGGGCTCGGGGTCCCAGCGGGCCCGGATCACCTCGGTGCCGAAGACCAGGTAGTCACGCAGGCCGTACCGGTCGGTGACGTCGTTCCAGGTACCGCCAGATCTCCGGCTGCCGGGAGAAGCTGTGCGACCATCCGGGGTTCGGCGCGAACGAGAACGAGTACAGGTGCGACGGAATGTCGCAGGCGCAGCCCGGATAGGTGTTGTCCCGCCAGGTGCCGCCGACCGCGGTGGCCCGCTCCAGGATGACGAAATCGGTCACGCCCGCCTGGCGCAGCCGGATGGCCGCACCGATCCCGCCGAGCCCGGCGCCGATGACAGCCACCCGGACATGGCCGGGCAGCGGGACGGCCGGCGTGGTCCCGGCGCGCTCGGGCTCCGCCGCCGCCGGCGGCTTGCCGGTGCGGAACGGCGGGGTCGAGATGCCGGTGACGCGGTACCGGTTCGACGGATCCGGTTCGGACAGCTCGCCGGGGCGGAGCCTTCGGCCGTGGTCAGCACGCCGCTCGCCTTGCCCTGGCCGAGCGCCGCGGCCAGCCCTTCATGCGGGCTCGATACGCCCGTACCAGTGGTAGCGGCCGTCGATGGGCTGGAAGTGGCCCCGCAATCGCACCTGCACGTCGAACCGCGCCCCGCCCACCTCGAGCACCGCGGTTCCCTCGTACCCGTCTGAGTCGCCGAGCCCGGCCATCTGGCCTCCTTGCTGGTTCTGCCGCCTGCCTGCCATCGTCTCCGGCCGGGTCACCCCGGGGCCAGCCCGGCGTCCTGGCCGGGCACGGCGTGCAACGGCGGGCGTGTCTCGGGGAACGGCTGGTCCGGATCCACGGCGATGCCCGCCGCGCGCAGCATCCCCGAGATCGCCGCCCAGATGATCTTGGTGACGTACTCCACCACGGTGGCGCGGCTCATGGAGCGCCGCTGGAGCCACCATTCGCCGGTGCTCTGCACCAGGCCGGTCATGCCGTAGGCCCACGGCTCGGCCCCGCCGGAGTCCAGCCCGTAGGCCCGCAGGTAGTCGCCGATCACCGCGGTGAGCGCGGTGGCGATGAACTCCTTGTTCCGCTCGATGGAGTCCGGGCCGCCGCCGCCCTCGGTGCGCGCCTCGCGGGCCAGCAGCCAGTACAGGTTCGGGTGCTCGTCGATCACCGCGAAGTAGGCGCCGACCACGTCCCGCACCCGGGACAGCGCCGGGCAGCCCGCCCGGATCGCCGGGATCAGCCGGTCGAGCAGGATCTGCCGAGCCACGCTCGGCCAGCGCGTCCACCAGGGCGGACTTGTCGTGGAAGTACCGGTAGAGGACCGGCTTGGTGACGCCCGCCTCGGCGGCGACCGCGTCCATCGGCAGGTCCGGGCCCTGGGCCTCCAGGACCCGCAGCGCCGCGTCCACGAACTCACGCCGGCGGCGCGCCCGGTGGTCGCTCCACCGGTCCCGGCGGGCATCGCCCTTGACAGTCGCGCTCACGAGGATGATGATACCAAAGGTAACTGTTACTTCAAGTTACAGTTTGGCTGGAGGCGAACCCCGGTGACCAAGACCAGCGAGCTGCCCGCGAGGGCGCCGGCACCGACCGTGAGCGGACCGCCGACCGGCTGCTGCGCTCCACGGCGGCCCGGTCCTACGACCCGGACCTGGACATCGACTGGTCGGCGCCGCCGGAGCCGGGCAAGATCTACCTGCCCGAGCACCGCTCCACGCTGTACGGGACGCCGCTGTGGGACCGGCTCACCCCGGACCAGCGGCGGGAACTCGGCAAGCACGAGGCCGCCAGCGTGGCCAGCTTCGGCATCTGGCTGGAGGCCATCTTGATGCGCCTGCTGGCGAAGCTGGCCTACGACGAGGACCCGGCCACCCGGCACGTGCAGTACGCGCTCGCCGAGATGGCCGAGGAGTGCCGCCACTCCACGATGTTCGCCCGGCTGATCGAGTGGATGGGCGTGCCGTACTACCGGCCGCCCCGCCATGTCCACGCGCTGGGCCGGCTGCTGACCAGCACCGCCCATGGGCCGGCCATGTGGGGCGCCATCCTGATCGGCGAGGAGATCACCGACCGGTACCAGCGGGAAATGGTGGCGGACGACTCGTTGCAGCCGGTCGTCCAGATGGTGAACCGGATCCACATCCTGGAGGAGGCCAGGCACATCGGGTTCGCCCGCGCCGAGCTGACCCGCAGCGTGGCGAAGCTGCCGCTGTACGACCTGCCCATGCAGCGGCTGGTGCTCGGCCGGGTCGCCTTCATCGTGTCCCGGAACCTGATCAGCCCCGAGGTCTACCGCTCCGTGGGCCTGGACCCCGCGCAGGCACGCCGCGCCGCGCTGGCGAACCCCGCCCACCACGAGACGATCCGTTTTGGCGGGGAAAAGATCGTGGCGTTCCTGCGCGAGGCCGGCATGATCGGCCCGCCGGCCACCAGGCTGTGGCGCAAGGCCCACATGATCGGCTAGCCGACGCTGCGGCGCGAGCCTTCCGTGCCGTCCGGGCCCAGCCCCCAGCTGATGATGCGGCGCGGGTGAATCCGGATGACCTCCGGGCTCATATAGGGGCTGGACGGCTCCTGGCCGGTGAGCGCCTCGGCGGTGCCGCGGACCTCGAAACAGCGCACGGTCCACGGGTTGAACGACACGATGTCATCGACCACGAACGCGGCCTTGCCGTTGGCCGCGATGTTGTGGAACTTGCGGGTGTTGCCGAGGTCCCGGCCGCCGATGAGGATCACCCCGGCCTCGGCGTCGACCCCGAACCCGACGGGGCTGTTCTGCAGGGTGCCGTCGGGTGCCTCCGTGGCCAGCCGGCCGAGGCGCTGGGACTGCAGATACTCAAGCTCAGCTTCGGTGAACATGATGCCAGTCAACCCCCTCGCCGGCACCCCGGCAACCAGCGCCGCGGCGCACCCGGCTCCGGGGGACACGGCCCCGGCGCACACGGCCCCGGGGCATACGCCGGGGGCGGCGGTCACCGGGCAGGCTATTCAGCGACGCTGCCAGAGCGTGACGGCGATCCCGCGGAAGCGCCGCTCGGCGATCAGCCGGAACCTGTGCTGCAGCACCACGCTCTCGGCCCGCAGCAGCGGATCGGTGGCGTGCGCCGAGGGCGCATGGCCCACCGCCCAGATCCGCGAGTACCGCAGCATGAGCGGATAGGTGGCCGCGAACGGCTTGTCGTGGCCGCGGAACGTGCCGGCCTGCTCCGGCGACTCGGACATGCCGAAGTCGGTGGTGCTGGCGAAGTCCTGCGGGTAGCCCAGCCGGGCCTTGCGGAAGAACGTGCCGAAGAACAGCACCCCGTCACCCGGGCGCGCGTTCGCCCCCACGTACTGGGACGGGCCGCCGAAGTTGTACAGCCGGCTCTCCGGGGTGCGGGCGCGCTGCTGCGGCCCGAGTTGCAGGACCAGGGTGCACGCGCAGATCATGGCGCCCGGTGCCCACAGCAGGGCCGGCCAGCCCACGGCGCGGCTCAGCCACCGCCCGATCCGCCACATCCCCGCCCCGGCCAGCAGGGCGGCTCCCGCCTCGCCGTAGAGGACATAACGGTCCACGTAGAGCGGCGGCAGCAGCAGCGATTCGAGGATCAGGAGCAGCGCGGGGAGCACCAGCAACGGCGCACCCACCGACGCCAGGCTGACGCCGCCGCTGCGCCACCAGGCCCGCTCACCGCCCGTCACGCCGGCCGGACCGGCCCCGCCGGCACCGCCCGTGGTGGCGCCGCCCGTGCTGGCGCTGTCACCTGCCCCGGTGCCGCCGGCCTGGCCGCGCCACCACCGCCAGGTGGACCGCGGGGGCAGCACGGCCACGATGGCGCAGCCGAGCAGCAGCACCGCGGCCGCGGTCGTCGCGCCGAAGTAGTCGTGGAAGAGGATCCGCAGGTCATCGAGGCCGGGCCGCGGGATCCAGTTGACGGCGGCGTGCTCCCGGATGCTGACCAGGATCAGCGGCGTCACCAGGATCGCGCCCACCCCGCCCGCGGCCGCCCAGTGCCGCACGGACTGCCGGCCGTGGCGGGCCAGCAGGACCGTCACCGCATGGGCCGCCAGGATCAGCAGCGACATCTCGTTCAGGTAGCCGCCCAGGGTCACCAGCGCCCCGTAGCCGATCCACCAGCGGGCGAGGCGCGGCCCCGGCGCAGCTGCCGCCTCGGCGGCCAGCGCGTGCACCAGGACCAGCGTGGCCCCGGCCACGCACGCGTACACCATCGCGTAGGACCGCGCGGTCTGCGCGTAGTAGCTGATGTCTGGTGTCAGCACCATGACCAGGCCGGCGAACAGGGCCGCCCAGCCGGACCCGGTGAGCCGCCGGGCGAGGACCGCGATCAGCGCGGCGGCGCCGGTCATCGCGGCGACCGAGGGCACGCGCAGCGCCTCGGGGCTGCTGCCCACCGCGACCCAGCCGTGCATCAGCAGGTAGTACAGGCCGTGCACCGCGTCGACGTTGTTCACCAGGTGGGCAAGCTCGCGCAGGCTCAGCAGCGCGGCCCACCGGGTGGCCACCTCGTCGTTCCCCATGGCCGAATCCCTGGCCAGGCCCCACAACCCGAGAACCAGCATCACCGCGGCGGCGGCACCGGCCGGTGCGTACCTGATCGCGGCCGCCCGCCACCCGACGGCCCGCGCCGCATCCGTCCCCGGCGGCATACCCGCCTGCGCCGCCGCATCGTCAGGGTGCGTTACGCCATCGCCCCGTGCATGTGCCCCGTCGGCGGGCGGGGATGCCGGGGCGGGCGGGCCTGCCGGCTGCAGCCGGGGGCGGCGCCTTTCCGCTCTGCCCGAGGGATGCCTGGCTCACGGCCCACCAGGCGGGTCCCCGAGTGAGGCCTCGAAGGTCTCCCGCCACCTGTCCGGCGAGGTGAAGTCCGCCGCGGCGGCCCGGTACTCCCTGGCCAGCCGCGGCCAGTTCATGACCAGCCGCAGATGCAGGGCGGCGCTGCGCCGGGCCAGCGCCCGGAACTGCTTGCGGTCCCGCTGGTACCAGGCGGCGGTGGTGCCGTCCGGCGCCGACACCACGGCGCTGTCCAGCCTGGACAGCACCCACCAGGCCGCGTCCTGGTACGGCAGCGCCATCTGCGGCCGCTGGAACTTGCGCGGCTTACGGAACTGGTGCAGCGTCCCGGCCGCGACCTTCGCCATCAGGTTCACTTTGTTGGTCGGGGTGGTGCTCGTCTTCAGCTGGTCCGGGGCCTTGCGCCGGGCGGGCGGGAAGTCCCCGAGGTCGGCCGACCCGCGGGAGTCGGTGTACTGCTGGCGCATCTCGCGCAGGCTGGCCATCTTCGTGCCGAGGTCGCGGTGCAGGTGGTCCGGCCCGGACAGGATGTCCTCCATGGCCAGCACCCGCAGCGCCGCCGTCGAGTACTGCATCGACAGCAGGTTCTGGAGCTGCCGCTCGCCGCTTTCGGCCATCAGCCGCCCGCCGCGCTTGAACGGCGAGTGCAGCAGCGCCACGATCACCCGGTTGCGGATGTGGTAGTACGCCTGCCAGTCCAGCGCGTCGTTCTTGTCCAGCCAGGGGATGTGCCAGGCGGCCACCCCGGGCAGCGACACGGTCGGGTACCCCTTGGCGCCCGCCCGCACCGCGTACTCGGCGTCGTCCCACTTGATGAAGACCGGGATCGCCAGGCCCAGCTCCTTGATGATCTTGGTGGGGATCAGGCACATCCACCAGCCGTTGTAGTCGGCCTCGGCGCGGCGGTGCAGCCACGGGGTGTTCCGCAGGTTGCGGCGGCCGAAGTCATGCCTGGCCTTGGTGTTCGGTGAGCTCTCCCACCACCACTTGCGGGGCGCGATCGACTCGGCGAACGCATGCAGGACCGACCGGTCGTAGAGGCTGAACATGTGCCCGCCGACGATCGTCGGCTTGCGGGCCAGGTCGGCGAAGGCCGCCGCGCGCAGGATGCTCTCCGGCTCCAGGACGATGTCGTCGTCCAGGATCAGCAGGTAGTCGCTGTCCCCGGCGCGCACCGTCTCGTCCATGGACCGGGAGAACCCGCCGGATCCGCCGATGTTGCCCTGGTGGATGATCCGCAGCCGGTCGCCGAGCCCCTTCGCCGAGTCGGCGAAGTCCGGGTGGTCGGCCACGTGCCTGGTGCCCTGGTCGATCACGTACACCGCGTCGATCAGGTCGAGTACCTCCGCCGAGGCGCCCAGGGCGCGCAGGTGCCCCACCATGAAGTCGGCCCGGTTGAACGTGGTGAAGCCGAGGCTGATCCGGCCCGGCGGGGCCGGCTCGGCCGGCACGGCCCACTCCGCCCTGATCACGGTGGTGCCCCGTCGGGCCGGCCACGATGTCGAACCAGTACCAGCCGCCGTCGATGAACGGGGCCAGCGGCAGGATCCGCTCCACGGACTCCGGCTCGTCGGTGTCGACACCGAATCGTCTCGACCGGGAAGCTGTGCCCCTTGGCCGCGGACCGGTACAGGATGATCGTGCACTCACCGGCGACGCGCAGCCGCAGCGTCACCGAGTCCACGGTGGTCCACCGGCGCCAGTAGCTGGCCGGGAAGGCGTTGAAGTAGGTCCCGAACGAGACCCGGCCGCTCGCGCTGATCGCCGCGCTGCGCCGGGGCAGGATCTCCTCGTAGGGATGGGCCGGCAGCCCGACGCCGAACCGGATCACCGACTGGGGATCTCCGGTCGCCACGCCCATCGCCGTGGGCGCCGGCGGGACCGGATCGCGGTTGCCGAGCGACTCGGCCAGCAACTCGGCGGCGAGTTCGGCGGCGCCGCGCTCCGGGTTGGTCTCCACGTACAGCGGGACGACGTCCAGGTCCGCGCCGGGGAACACCACCCGCTGCACGACCCGCAGGCTGCGCCCGGCCATGGCCGGCGGCGGCACGCCCACCGCGCCCTCCTTGGCCACCGACGGCACGCCCGCCGTGGTGTCGTCAGTCATCGCTGCCCCCGAAGCTGCCCAGCGACTGGTGGCCGGAGAAGAACGGCCGCACCCGGTTGTCGTACACGCTCAGCGCGGACCCGATGGCCATGTGCATGTCGAGGTACTTGTAGGTGCCCAGGCGCCCGCCGAAGACCACGCCAGGCTCGCGGGCCGCCATTTCCCGGTAAGCCAGCAGCCGGTCCCGGTCCTGCGGGGTGTTGATCGGGTAGTACGGCTCATCGCCACGGTCGGCGAAGCGCGAGAACTCTCGCATGATCACTGTCTTGTCCATGGGGTACCAGTCGCGTTCGGGATGGAAGTGGCGGAACTCGTGAATGCGGGTGAACGGAACGTCGGAATCCGCGTAGTTCATCACGGGCGTGCCCTGGAAGTCCCCGGTTCCGAGCACCTCAAGCTCGAAGTCGAGGGTGCGCCAGCCCAGATCACCGGCAGCGTAGCCGAAATACTCATCCAGCGGGCCGGTGTACACGACCGGGACGTTTCCCAGCAGGTCGCCGCGCAGGCTGGCGAAATCGGTGTCCAGCCGCACCTCGATGCGCGGGTGGTCGAGCATCCGCTCCAGCCAGGCCGTGTAGCCGTCGACCGGCAGCCCTTCGTAGGTGTCGTTGAAGTAGCGGTTGTTGAACGTGTAGCGGACCGGGAGCCGGGTGATGACCTCCGCGGGCAGCTCGGCGGGATCGGTCTGCCACTGCTTGAACGTGTAGCCGCGGAAGAACGCCTCGTACAGCGGCCGGCCGACCAGCGAGATGGCCTTCTCCTCCAGGTTGGCCGCCTGGCCGGCGGGCACCTCGGCGGCCTGCTCGGCGATCAGCGCCCGCGCCTCGTCCGGGGACATCACGGCGCCGAAGTACTCGCAGATGGTGGCGAGGTTGATCGGCATCGGGTAGACGCGGCCCTTGTAGACCGAGAAGACCCGGTGCTGGTAGGAGGTGAAGCCGGTGAACCGGTTGGCGTACTCCCAGACCCGCGCGTTCGACGTGTGGAACAGGTGTGCGCCGTACCGGTGTATCTCGATCCCGGTGACCGGTTCCTTCTCGCTGTAGGCGTTCCCGCCGATGTGCGGGCGGCGCTCCAGGATCAGCACCCGCAGGCCCAGGTCCCGGGCGCACCGCTCGGCGATGGTCAGCCCGAAGAATCCGGATCCGACGATGACGAGGTCAGCAGTCACGGGCTCACCGGCGCCTGCCGTCCCGGGGCGGAGCCGGCCGGGGCCTCGCCGTTCTGCCGCCCGTGGTCACCCTCCGCGGGGTCGCCCGCGGGCTGCGGCGCGCGCCCGCGGGACAGGATGGGCCGGTACACCGCGCGGCGGACCCACCAGGGGATCAGCCGGTAACCGCCGCGGATAGCCACATTGCGCAGGTACTGCGCTGGCGTGGTGAAGCCGTTCTTCCGGAATTCACGCTGCAACCGCAGTTCCGAGCGCAGTAGCTGAGCGCCGCCGCGCCTTTTGAAGGCGGTTTCCCCGACCCGGTAGTAGACCAGTGGCTCGGCCACGTTGACCGCCCGCGCGCCGTTCTGCAGCATCCGGGCGAACAGCGCGTAGTCCTCCATGAGTTTCAGGTCCCCGTAGCCGCCGGCCGCCTCGACGGCGCGCCGCCGGTAGACGACCGTGGGGTGGTTGAACGGGTCATGCATCCGGGCGTACCGGGCGATCGTCTCGGTGCCGGTGGGCGGCACCCGCTGCCCGACGATCTCGTCGGTGTCCCCGGAGAACTCCAGCAGCCCGGACCCGACGATGTCGGCGTCCGCGATCAGCGGTAGTCTGCACCTCGAACCGGTGCGGCATGGCCACGTCGTCGGCGTCCATCCGGGCGATCACGTCGTGCTGGCTCGCCGCCAGCCCGCGGTCCAGCGCGGGGCCCAGGCCGCCATTGCGCGGCAGCGGGACGAAGGTCACCGGTACCGGGCTGGTCGCCCGCAGCTCATCGAGGCACTCGGCGAGTTCCGCCCGGACCGGCCCGTCCCGCACGATGACCACCTGGTCCGGCCGCACGGTCTGGTCGTGCACCGCGCTGCGGAACGCCCGGCGAAGGTAGTCGGGCCGGTCCCCGTTATAGACGGAGACCAGAAGGGAGAAGGGCTCGTGCATAAGCAGAACTCGCCTTCCTTACCGGTGAATGCGTGCTGTGGTGGTCCAGGACCGGCGCAAGCGGTCCGACGGCACGCCTTGAAGCATAGGCGGCTTGTCAGCTCTGTGCAGGTTTGTGCGCAGGTAGTCGCGTACCGCATTGGACGCCCCTTCTCCTACGATAGCTTGTGAGCTGATTCGCCCGGCTGGTCGTGACGGCGGGCTATCTTGCCTGTTCAGCTAGGTCATCACCCGGAATACGCGAGGGAGGCGAGTTGGCCGCGCAGCACACCGCTGAGGGCAGGGTCTTCCTGCACATCGGGGAGCCCAAGACCGGCACGACCTTCATCCAGCAGGTGCTGTGGAGCAACCGCACCGAGCTGGCCGCCCAGGGCGTCGTGCTGCCGGGGCACCACCCTCAAGATCATTTCCGGGCCAGCCAGGACCTGCGCGGCATCGAGAAGCTGGCCACCGACCCGGCGGGGTCCTGGACCGGTGAGTGGGAGATCCTGGCCCGCCAGGCCCAGCAGCCGGGGAAGACCGCGGTGATCTCGCACGAGCTGTTCTCGGCGGCGGACTCCGGGCAGGCCGCCACCGCCGTGCGCTCGCTCCAGCCGGCCCAGGTGCACGTCGTGCTCACCGTCCGCGACATGGCGACGCTGCTGCCCGCCGAGTGGCAGGAGACCGTCAAGCACCGCAACGCCCGGGGCTTCGAGGACTGGCTCGGGGACGTCATCGACACCGAATCGGCCGATGCCGACCGGCGCCAGTGGTGGTTCTGGCGGGTGCACGACACGCTGGCGATCCTCCGGCTGTGGGCCGCGCACGTGCCCCCGGAGCAGATCCATGTGATCACCAACCCGCCGCGGGGCTCGGCCAGCGGCCTGCTGTGGGAGCGGTTCGCGTCCCTGCTCGGCATCGACCCGGCCAGCGCGGACCTCAGCCGCGCCCGGCCGAACGCCTCGCTGGGGATGGCCGAGATCGAGTTCCTGCGGCGGCTGAACCAGGCGCTACCGGGCCCGGACGAGGTCCCCGACTGGTTCTACATGTGGAACGTGAAGGAGACGGTCGCGCACCGGGCGCTGGCCGGCCGGCCGCGCGGCGGGCGCCTGGTGCTGCCCGCCGACCGGGACGCCTGGGCCAAGGAGCAGTCGGAGACCCTCATCGCCGGCCTGCGCGAGTCCGGCTACCACATCGCGGGTGACCTCGACGACCTGCGCCCGCAGCAGGTCACCGAGCCGGCGGCCAGCCCGTCGGATCAGCCCGCCGAGGCGGTCCTCGACGCGGCGGTCCAGGCCGCGGCGGCCCTGGTGGTTGGCCAGTACCAGCGCGAGTACCCGGCGGCCAGGCCTCCGCAGGGCCGCGGGCGCGGGCTGGCCGGGCGGATCGAGGCGGCGGCGGCCGCCTCCCCCCGGCTCAAGCGGACGGTGCGCGAGTTCAGCGGCCGCTACGCCGTGGTGCGCCGGATGCGCGTGCTGGCCTGGCGGGCAATGGAGAAGACCCGGACGCGGGGCCACTGATGGCCGGCGAACCGCAGGTGACCGCGGTCGTGGTCACCTACAACCGGCGCGACCTGCTGCTTGAGTCGGTGGCCGCGGTGCTCGCGCAGGACCGGGCACCGGACGCGGTGATCGTGGTCGACAACGCCTCCGAGGACGGCACCGCCGCCGCGGTCCGGGAGAAGTTCCCCGCGGTGCGCCTGGCCGAATTCAAGCGGAACTCCGGCGGGGCCGGCGGGTTCGCCGGCGGCATGGCCCTGGCCCTGGCCGGCGGCGCGGAACTGATCTGGCTGATGGACGACGACACGGTGCCCGAACCCGGCGCGCTCGGTGCGCTGCTCGCCGCCCGGGACCGCGCGACGGCCAGGGCTGGCCACCCGCCCGCGCTGATCGCCAGCCAGGTGCTGTGGACCGACGGGCGTGCGCACCCGATGAACACCCCGCGCCGCAAGCCGTTCGCGGCCAGGGCCGAGCGGCTGGCCGCCGCCGCGGTGGGCTGCGTGCCGATCCGCTCGGCGTCGTTCGTGTCGATCCTGGTGGACGCGGCGCAAGCCCGGCGGCGCGGGCTGCCCAGGGCCGACTACTTCCTGTGGAACGACGACTTCGAGTTCACCACCCGGCTGCTGCGCGGCAACACCGGGCTGCTGTGCCCGGCCAGCGTCGTGGTGCACAAGACCAAGACGTTCGGCTCCACCGACGTGGACCCCGGCGACCGGTTCTTCTACGAGGTCCGCAACAAGATCTGGATGTTCCGGGACAGCGCACCGCTGGCACCGCTGGAGCGGGCCGCCTACGGCGGCTCCACGCTGCGCCGCTGGGCCCGCACGTTCGCCCGCTCACCCGACCGGCGCACGCTGCGGGGATCCCTGTTCCGCGGCATCTCCGCCGGCGTCCGGACCCGCCCGCGCCCCACTCCCGAGGTGCTCGCGGACGCCGGGCTGCCCGTCCCGGCACAGGGCCTGGACTGACCCCGGCTCACTGCACCGGTGGCTGCTCCGCGGGCACCGGCTCGCCGGGCGCCGCACGGCCCGCCCCGCGCAGGCTCAGCAGGGTGACCGCCCCGAGCACCCCTGCGGGTACGAGGGTGACCGTCGCGGGCAATTCGTAGCGCCAGGAAAACTCATACAGGTCCGGTGCGAGCAGGGCGAACACCGCGGTACCGGTGAACAGCAGGCACGCCAGCCCGAGCTGGCGGGTGCGGTCGGACAGGCGGCGGCGCAGCAGCACCAGCGAGCCGGCCAGCCCGGCCAGCGTGCACAGGGCCAGCAGCGGGCCGGGGGTGTAGCCGCCGTCGAGCTGGTAGGACCGCAGGAACCCGGCGATCGGCCGGTTGACCTGGGCCGGGCCGCCGTAACCCGGCTTGAGCGCGTGCGCGTGGAAGGCGCCGAACAGCTTGCGCTGCACGCCGATGACGATCGGGCCGCCCGGCCGGACCAGCAGGTCGCTGACCGGCGCCACGCGCTTCTGCACCGTCTGCTGCGCGACCATGCAGTTGTACGGGACATAGGGCCCCGGGGAGCAGACGGTGACCCACGGCGGGTATTCCGGGTAGCCGTCCTGGAACTGCCAGCGCGCGATCGGCGTCACGCCGGGGGTCTGCGTCCTGGTCAGGGCGAACAGGCGGACCGCGTCCCGGGCGATGGATGCCGCCACCCGCAGCGGCTGCTGGCCCAGCACGGCCGCGTTCAGGTCCGCGATCGCGGCGCCGGGCTTGATGTGGGCCGCGATGGCGTTGGCGATCAGTGGCGACTGGCCGGAGTGCTCCAGCCAGTCCGGCCCCAGTGCCTGCTGCGCCGGCGTCGGGCATACCGTCGGCGGCGGCGGCGGTCAGCTGCAGCGTGGCGCAGTCGGCCGAGGCGGCCAGCCGGCCGGTGAGGGACTGGCGCCGGGCCAGCCAGAAATGGCCGTCGTGCAGGTAGGAGGCGCCGCAGTAGCCGAGGACCACCGCGGCGAACGCGAGGACCAGTGCGCCGGTGCCGGTCGTGGCCCGGCGCCAGCCGCCACCGGCGGCGAGCACGTAGATCACCGCGGGCACGACCAGGATCACGCCGAGCTGCATCACGGTCGCCGCCGCGGCGAGGATCAGCCCGGCCACGGCCGCGAACCGCCAGGTCAACACCGGCCGCCACAGCAGCACCGCCACGCCCGCCACCACCAGCGCCTCGAACAGCACGTCGGGCATGATCGTCTGCTCCATCTGCAGCTGGTAGGCATCCAGCAGCACCGGCGCGGTGGTGAGCGCGGCCAGCCAGCGCGGGATGCCGCGGCGCAGCAGCACGACGTACACGGTCACGGCCATGGCCAGGCCGAGCAGGTGCTGGAGCACCGCGACCGTGCCGAGGTCGCCGGCGACCAGGACGATCTTCAGGGCGAGCGTGTACCCGAACGGCTCGGAGCCGGGCGAGGCGCCGTAGAGGTACTTGAGCGTGTCGACGTAGATCAGCGCGGGCCGGTAGGCGGCGACGGCCAGCACCCGCAGCACAAGGCCCGCCGCCAGCAGTACGGAGACCAGCCAGTGACGGCGCAGCACGGCGAGCGCCCAGGCGGGCGAGGGCCGCCTCGGCCCGGCCCCGGTGGCGGGCGGCGTGGCGGGCGGCGTGGCCGGGGGCTGCCCGGGCATGGCGTCCCGGGCAGGGGTGGCGTCCTGCACTGGTGTCGCGTCCTGGGCTGGGGCGGCGTCCTGGGCTGGCGTGGCGTCCTGGGCTGGGGTGGCGTCCTGCGCCGGGGCGGCGTCCTGCGCCGGGGCGGCGTCCCGGGCAGGGGCGGCGTCCCGGGCAGGGGCGGCGTCCTGCGCCGGGGTCGCGGAGGGGCCGGCTGACAAAGCGGGCGAATCAGTGCCCGCCGGCTCTGGGCGGCCGAGTCCGGGCCTGGCGCAGGGCCCGGCTGCGTTTCCGGCAGCGGGGCGGCGCGCGGCGGATCCTCCTGGGACGGGGCGTCCGGCGGAGGGCTGGCCGGCCTGCGCCGGGCGAATGCCGCGCCCATCCGCGTCGCGAGGTTCGGGCCGGTCATGCCACCAGCGAGGCCTGCAGGGCCACCAGGCACGGCCGGCACCGCGGCGGCAGTGCGCGCCCGCTGCGGGCGGCGGCTTTCCGGGCTGCACCGGGCAGCATTCCTGGCTCCTCGGTAACGGGTGGTGAAGCCCACTCAGTAACAGGTGGTGCGGCCACCATTGTGCCCGGCTGGCCGAGTCGGGGGCCACTTATCCCCTTTTTCGCCGTGGCCGCACCGCCGGGGCCGGTCGTTTCGGTCCCGCCGGCGGAGTTTTTGCCGTTCTGTGGCGCGACCTATAGCGCTCAGGTGCTGATCATGCAGGTTACCCACATCTGGCGGGGGCAGGATTGATCGCATGGGTTCGCCCTCCCGCTTTTCGCGGCGAGCCTTCATCGGCATGGCCGCTGGCGCGGCCGCCATCCCAGCGGTGACGGCTGGCTGCGAGTCTGCCGATTCGGGCGGCGCGCCGAAGTCAGGTGCCGGGCCCGCTGCCTCGCGGCGCGGGCCGGTGCCGGAGAACTCACTGCCTGGCGACCCGCGCTGGGACATCAGGCACGTGGGCGGCCCTGACGCGATGATGGGCTACGCGGGACAGGCCAGCGTGCTGCCCGGCGAGCCGGTCACCGCTGTACGTGTCGACGACCGGGCGCTCGTTCACGGTCACCGCGTTCCGGATGGGCTGGTACCGCGGCGACCTGGCCCGGATGGTGTGGCGGTCGGGCACCGTGACCGGCCGCAAGCAGCACAAGCCGGTCCTGGCCAAGCCGACCAACACGGTCGAGGCGCACTGGGATCCGTCGCTCACGATCCCCACCCACGACTGGCCCGAGGGCAGCTACCTGCTGCGGCTGGACTCCGAGGCGGGCCCGCAGCGGTTCGTCCCGGTCACCGTCCGGTCGGCGAAGACCGCGGGCAAGACCGTGATCAAGAACTCGGTGGCGACCTGGCAGGCCTACAACATGTGGGGCGGCTACGACCTGTACAACGGGCCGGCCGGGATCACCGACTACAACAACCGCGTCGCTGGCGGTCAGCCTGGACCGGCCCTACGACCGGCAGGGCGCCTACATGTTCCTGTACCACGAGCGGAAGCTGATCGAACTGGCCGAGCGCCTGGGCATGCCGCTCGCCTACACCACCAGCCAGGACATCGAGCGCCGACCCGCACCTGCTGCACGGGGCCAGCGCGCTGTTCTCGCCGGGCCACGACGAGTACTGGTCGCCGCCGGAACGGGCCCACGTCACGGCCGCCAGGAACGCCGGGCGTGAACATCGCCTTCCTCGGCGCGAACTGCATGTTCCGGCGGACCCGGCTGGCCGGCACCAGGCTGGGCCGCACGGCGGCTGGTCATCTGCTACAAGACCAGCTACCTGCAGGACCCGGAGTACGGCAAGGACAACGCGCTGGTCACCAGCGACTGGCGGGAGCCGCCGCAACCCCGATCCCGAGTCCTCGCTGACCGGCACCCTGTACGAGTCGAACCCGACTTCCGCCGCGTACGTGGTCGCCTCCCCGCACGCCTGGATGTTCGCCGGGACCGGGGTGCGGAAGGGCACCAGGTTCCGCGGCCTGGTGGGCATCGAGTACGACCGGGTCAACCCGGACTCGCCGGTCGAGCGGCCCATCGAGATCCTCTCCCACTCGCCGCTGACCTGCCGCGGCGTGAACAGCTACGCGGACTCGGCGTACTACACCCACCACAGCGGCGCGGGGGTGTTCAACGCCGGGACCATGCGCTGGGTGGCCTCGTTCGCCGGGCCCTACCAGTTCGGCATGAACCGGCACACCGGCGACTTCACCCGGGCCGTCACGGCGAACCTGCTGCGCGCATTCGCCGACGGGCCGGCGGCGGCCAAGCACCCGGCGCACGACAACCTGGCCGCGATGCAGGAGTGGGCCGGCGACCCGATCGCATCACAGCACAACCTGTGGCCGCCGATCGTGCTTTAGGCCCGGCCCAGACCGTGGCACGGCTGACGGCCTCCGCAGGCGCAGCGGCCGGCCACCCCGATCGTGCCTTAGGCCCGGCCCCGACCGTGGCACGGCCGACGGCCTCCGCAGCCGCGACGGCCGGCCACACCGATCGTGCCTTAGCTCAGGAGGGCGCCTGGGGCAGCTTGACCGAGCCGCGCTTGGCGGCGGGCGCCGACGGCGGCGGCACGACCGGCCCGATGTCACCGTCGGGCGCCTCGTCCAGGTCCACGATCACCGGCGCGTGGTCGCTCGGCCCGGTGCCCTTGCGGGCCTGCCGGTCCACCCAGGCCGCACGCACCCGGCCGGCGACCGGGGAGCTGGCCAGCACCAGGTCGATCCGCATGCCGAGATCCTGGTGGAACATCCCGGCCCGGTAGTCCCAGTAGGTGAACACCCGCTCGGCCGGCCAGCGGTCGCGCACGACGTCGTGCAGGCCGAGCGCCTCCAGGCTGGCCAGCGCCTCCCGCTCCGGCGGGGTGACGTGGGTCTGGCCGATGTAGGCCTCCGGGTCGAACACGTCGGCGTCGGCCGGCGCGATGTTCATGTCCCCGCACACCATGACCGCCTCCGGGCCCGCGCCGACCTGGTCCTTCAGCGCCGCCAGCCAGGCGAGCTTGTAGTGGTAGTGGTCGGAGTCCGGCGTCCGCCCGTTGGGCACGTACACCGAGTGCACCCGGACCCCGCCGCAGGTGGCGGACACCGCGCGCGCCTCCGGATCGGGGAAACCCGGCCCGCCGGGGATGCCCGCGACGACGTCCTCCAGGCCTGCCCGGGAGAGGATCGCCACCCCGTTCCACTGCGGCCTGGCCGTGCAGCGCGACGGCGTAACCGCGGCCGGCCAGCTCACCGCCGAGCAGTTCGGTGAACGCGCTGTCGGCGAGCTTGGTCTCCTGGAGGCAGACCACATCGGGCTGCCGCTGGTCCAGCCACGGCAGCAGCCGCGGCACCCGTTGCTTGACCGAATTCACGTTCCAGGTCGCTACCCGCACCGGGCCTACGGTAGCCGCCCTTGCCGACATCGCGTACCCCGTCCGGCCCTTGTCCACCGGCCGCCTGGGCACCGGGCGCGGGCGGGCGCGCGGAAAATGACCGGCCGGTGGATGTCCGGCACCGGCGGGCGGCTCCGACGTACCTGGTAGCGGCACGGCTACGGTGCCGGGAGAGAGGAGACGGCGATGAAATACATGATCTTGCTGTACGGCTCGCAGCGGGACTACGACGCGCTGACCGGGAAGCCGGCCCCGGGCAAGCCGGCCTGGGCCCCGGCGGACTTCGCGGCGATGGGGGCGTTCATGACCGGGTTCAGCGAGGACCTGACCGAGTCCGGGGAACTGGTGGAGACCCGCGGCCTGACCGCCCCGGTCCACGCGCGCCGGATCCAGCTGGTCGGCGGGGCGCCGGTGGTGACCGACGGGCCATACGCGGAGACGCAGGAAGTCCTGGCCGGTTACTGGATCGTGGACTGCGAGAGCTTCGACCGCGCGACGCGGATCGCCGCCCGGCTGGCGGACTGCCCTGGCCCGGCCGGCGCCGCCGCCGACGCGGTCGTGGACGTGCGGCCGATCGCCGACTCCCGCAGCGAACTGGAGCTCTGACCGGCGAATGCCCGGCAGCCAGGGAACCGAGGACCTGCTGCGCCGGCTGGCGCCGCAGGTCCTCGGCGCTCTGGTGCGGCGCTACGGGCATTTCGACACCGCCGAGGACGCGGTCCAGGAGGCGCTGCTCGCGGCCGCGGTGCAGTGGCCGCGCGACGGTGCCCCCGCAGACCCGCGTGGCTGGCTGATCACGGTTGCCTCGCGGAAGCTGACCGACCTGCTGCGCAGCGAGCAGGCCAGGCAGCGGCGCGAGGACACCGTGGCCCGGCAGGCGCTGCCCGGGCAGTGGGCCGCACCCGCCGCCGACCAGGCCGGCCGCAGCCGGCGCCGATGACACGCTGATCCTGCTGTTCCTGTGCTGCCACCCGGCGCTGTCGCCCGCCTCGCAGATAGCCCTCACGCTGCGCGCGGTCGGCGGCCTGAGCACCGCCGAGATCGCCCGGGCGTTCCTGGTGCCGGAGGCGACGATGACCCGGCGGATCAGCCGAGCCAAGCAGGGCATCCGGGCCAGCGGTGAGCCGTTCAGCATGCCGGCGGCCGGCGAGCGCGACGAGCGGCTCGCCGCGGTGCTGCATGTGCTCTACCTGATCTTCAACGAGGGCTACGCCAGCACCTCGGGGCCGGACCTGCAGCGGGTGGAGCTTGCCGCGGAGGCGATCCGGCTGGCCCGGCTGCTGCACCGGCTGCTGCCCGGGGACGGCGAGGTGACCGGCCTGCTTGCGCTGATGCTGCTCACCGATGCCCGGCGGCCCGCCCGTACCGGGCCGCACGGCGAACTGGTGCCCATGGCCGAGCAGGACCGCAGCCGGT
>CAVRXW010000052.1:0-109775 GCA_963725125.1 uncultured Actinomycetes bacterium | reverse complement strand
TCAGCAATACGCGACGGTTGAAGGCGTCCCTGGAAGATCGACGATTTGCTTGCCGCGCATGGGCAGGTGACCTCCCGCCGACCGGTGCAGCTACTTCCTGAGTGCCCTACCCTTGAGGGGTTGCGTGCGGGCATCTCTGGAGACGAAGTCAGATGCTCGATCGCAGCTATGCTTGTATGGTGTCGTAGCATGTGCCTGCAAAGCCGCAGGTAGACAACTTAATTCGAGCGCTCGTAGCTCAACGGATAGAGCATCTGACTACGGATCAGAAGGTTGGGGGTTCGAGTCCCTCCGAGCGCGCCACATCCCCGCAGGCGAACGTCGCGCCGTTGCCGGATCAGTGAACTGTCGCACGGTCAGTCACGCTCCGCACTGAGGCAACAACTTAAAATCATGGTCCCACAACTGCCCGCTGCCGCAGCCGACCAGGCCAGGCACTCCGGCTCCGGGATGACCGGCACGGAACGCAGTGCTCAGGGAGGGCTGGGGTTGGCTGATCATCCCGCCCGCCGTCGACCGGGGCAAGCCCAGCAGACCAGGCCGATCCCTGGCGGGCGGGTCGACGGCAGACGGGATGATCAAGCGGCGGCGTATGCGGTAGCGCAAGACCATGACCATGACCATGCGCCAACTCGCGGACGTGCCCGTTGCGTGCGATCGGACGGTGATCAGCGGTGATTCACGGTCGCTCGCGGGCACGCCACTTCGGCCGCTGTCAGGGACAGGCTACCCCGAGCCTGCCGACAGCGGCGGAAACGTACTGTGTTGCCACTGACACGCTTTGCGTCCTGGTCCTTTCGAGCGCGGTAATGAACGCGCCCAGGAGGGCCCTCGCCTGGGCGGAAGCCAGCCTGGACTGCGCGGTGCTCAGGCTCGTGATGTAGGCATGCAACGAGGCGTTGGCCTTGGGGCTCGGCTCGGATTTCAGTGGTATGAGTTTGGCGACGACCCCGTCGGCGATGGGCCGGATGATGGCGCAGTCCGTGGGCGGAAGCGGGCCACCGGCACGGTTGGTGCTCGTGGCAACGGCCGAGGGTGAGGCGGCCGCTGGTTTCGGTGTGCTCCCGCATGCCGCCAGCGATCCGGTCACCGTCAGCAGCCCGGTTACCGCCAGCGGGGTGATGACGCCAAGTATTGTGCGGCCATACATGGACCCACCTCCCAAAGTCTCTAGCCGGACGGGGGACGGATGGCACGGAGCGGCGGGCTCGCTTAGAGTTATCTGTATATTACAGATAGTCACCAAGGTTTCAACGGGTGAGGTGTGACCGGCCATGGCTTGTGGGCAGCGATCATGACCAGACGGGGTCCCGGGTGCTACCTGCCCTGCCCTGCCCCGCCCCGCCGGCGAGCATGAATCGGCTCCGCCGATCATCCCGCGGGTGCTCGCCGCCGGGCGGCAAATCCCGGGCGTATGAGTCCCGGGCCGGAAACCCCTGGGCGGAAGCGCCCCAGGCGGGGGGGTTCGATCGCGCGGGAACTGCGCAACGGTTTCATTGCCCTGGCTGTCCTGCTCGCGGCTGCCGCCGGCGCCTCCGCGGTCGGCGCGGTGCACCAGTACCGGACGATCAACGCCGTGGCCCGGCAGATCCAGCGCTCCAGCAAGCTAACGTCCAGACACGCGCCGCCTTCGCCATTACGCAAGCGGGTATCTCGGTGTATGCCCTCACCCGCCAGAAAGCGTACGTCTCCCTCTACCGGCAGCAGCACGGCCTGTTCCGGCACTGGATCGGCCAGCTCCGCCAGCTCGGCGGCCCGGAATACGCGGGGAATGTCGCTGACCAGGCCCTCTTCGCGCAAGCCTGGTTCGCGATCGCAGACCGCATCGCTGCCGCGTCCGGCGGAGCGGTGTCCGACGCACTGATAAAAGACGCCAGCCCGCCCTCGGTGGCCTTCTACGCCGACAACGAAGGCCTGGCACAGCGCCTAGCGGTGCGGGGCCGTCAGCTCGTCGCCGACAGTGAGCAGTCGCTGACGACCGGCCTGGTGTGGGGTGGGTCGCTGCTGCTGCTGGCGATTGGCCTCGCGCTGGCCTCGTCGCTGCGCACCATCCATACTGTGACCAGCCCGCTGTACGACCTGACATCCACTCTGGGCCGGCTGACGGCGGGCGAGTACCGGGCGCGGGCCGAGGTCGCCGGTCCCTCCGAGGTACGCGCGGTGGCCCGCTCGGTGAATACGCTGGCCGACGAGAGCGATCGACTGCGCCGGGTGGACGAGCAGTACTCGCGGCTGCGCGCGATGGCCCGGGACGCCGGCAACCGCATCCGCGAGTACCTCAATCCCGAAGACGTCGTCCGCGAGGCCCATACGGCGATACAGGATCAGCTTGACTGCGATGTCGTATTGCTGCTCCTGCCCATCGAGGGGCAGGCGGGCGACCACAAGCCGCAGTGGGTCCCCGGGGGCGGCAGCTCCCCGGTGATGCCGCCGGATGTGACCGAGTGGATCGGGCAGATGGCGGAGCGCCGGGCCAGCCTGGTCATCCAGGACCTGGGCCAGCTCACCGATGACGCGGTTCTGCCCAGGATCGTGCGGGAAGGGCTGCACGGCTATGGCGTGGTCACCGGGATGATCGTGCCCCTGGCCAGCGGCCCAGACCTGCTCGGCGTGGTCTCCGGATGGCGCACGCACGGCACCGCCTGGACCCCCGCCGAGACCGACGCCTTCGAGTCGATCGCCGGGGACGTCACCCGGGCGCTCCGCCACGCCCGGCTGTATGAGGCCGAGAACCGGCTGATCGCGGACCTGAAGGCGCTCGCCCGGACGAGATCGGATTTCCTCGCGACCGTCTCCCATGACCTGCGGACTCCGCTCACCAGCATTATCGGGTTCCTGGAGTTGCTGCGGGATGGTGCCGAAGGACCGGTCACCTCGGGCCAGGCCCGGATGTTCGAGACCATCGACCGCAACGCCATGGTGCTGCAGAATCTGATTGAAAACGTGCTGGCGATCTCCACAATCGAGTCGGGTGACCAAGCCCGTGGCATCCCCGGTTAACCTGACCGAAACCATCGACGCCGCCCTAAGGTCCCAGGAACCGGCCGCTGAGACCAGGAAGGTCACGCTGGACAGTGTGGTCCCCGGGCAACCGGTGATTGTGAAAGGCGACGCCGTAGACGCTCACCGGGTGCTGATGAACCTGCTCTCGAACGCGGTGAAGTTCACCCCGCCCGGGGGCAAGGTGTCGGTCTACCTCGCCGAGGACCCCGGGTACGCGGTGGTAACGGTGGCGGACACCGGAATCGGCATCCCGCAGGCGGATCAGGAGGGCCTCTTCACCCGGTTCTTCCGCGCATCCAACGCTGTTTCGCAGTTCATCCCCGATACCGGCCTCGGCCTGTCGCTCTGCCACGCCTTCGTGACCGAGCACGGCGGCACAATGGACCTGGACTCGCACGAAGGTGTGGGAACCACGGTGACCGTCCGGCTGCCATTGTTCGATAGAGGCGATTGCACGCGGGCCAGCGAGCAGTAGTCCGCAGGGGGAAGCGACCCAAGTTTACCTTGGGCTGACGATGGCCCCGGCGTACATCGGTCACGGCACCTGGTACGGCCGCACCAGCCAGGTCGCTGCCCCCACAGCAATGCGAAGATCACCCCGCCCAGCCAGGACCACCCACGGTGGGTGACCTGCCGCTGTCCAGCTCTGGCCATGATCGGAATCAGCGCGACAAGAGGACAATTAGCTGGCTGCTCCCGTTCTGAAAGGAATCCGCCATGCCCGACAGTGGCACGCCCGTCGTGGACACCCTCGCGGTGATGACCGCCGCATCGCTGGAGGGCAGTGACCTGCCCCTGCGCGAGTTCATGATCGCCCGGATCGCCGCCCTGGTCGCGGTGGACGCACCCGCTGCGTCCTATGCGCTCAACGTCGAAGCGGCGGCCGACTCCGGCATCACCCTCGATGACGTCGAAGACATTCTCGTCGCGGTGGCACCCATCGTGGGCACGGCCCGCGTGGTCTCGGCGGCGGCGAACATCGCCAAGGGGCTGGGCTTCGTGGTCGCCATGGCCGAAGCTGAGCTGGAGGCCGAGCTGGAGGCAGAGGCAGAGGCCGACGACGACGCCTAAGCCCAGGGCCACGCCAATCGTGTCCGCCGCGGGCCGATCAGGCGATCAGCCACGCGCGCCGAGAGCGTGCCCGTGGCGCACCCGAGCGGTCGGTGATTAGCGGTGAATCACGGTCGTTCACGGGCGCACCATGTTGGCACTCACTTGCGATGGGCCAGGTCAGGCCGCGCGCCTCGCAATCTTTGCAAGTGACGGACCGTACGTGCCCGACGGGTAGGTCACCTGAGGGGCTTCGCGAGAGCCCGGATCGGACGGCAGAGGATGGCTGCCGGAGGGCAACAGCGCTAGCCTTGATGCGCGTTGTGCTCTGGGGAGGTACCGATGACGACAGGGCCCGGAGACGAGAAGGCAGCGGGCGGGCCGGGCCATGGCCACCTCCGGGCTTCGCACGCCGACCGCGAGCGGGTGATCGCCGCCCTCAAGATCGCGTTCATCCAGGGACGGCTGACCAGCGACGAGTTCGACCAGCGGGTGGGCCGGGCGCTCGGGTCGCAGACCTACGCGGAGCTGGCCGCGCTCACCGCCGACCTCCCCGCCGGGCTGACCGGTCCGGTCGCCCGCAACGCGCCGCAGGCGGACACCAGGCCCCGGCACGGCCGCCGGGCACGGAGGATTGCCGGGAGCCTGGCTGCCATCGCGGTCATCGTGGCCACCATCTCAGAGGCTTCCCTAAGCCCCCGCCCCGCTACCGTCGCGGCCCCAAGGCCCACGGGAGCGATCATGTATGTGGCCGCCTCAAATGGGATGACACCGGTCACGACCGCCAGCAACACGCCGGGCAGGCCGGTCAAGATCGGTGCTATCCCTGCGGCGATCGCGATCACGCCGGACGGGAGAACCGCCTACATCGCCGACGTGCATCCCGGTACGGTCACACCGGTCGCGACCGCTACTAAAACGCCGGGCAGGCCGATCGAGATCGGTGGTTTCCCTTGGGCGATCGCGATCACGCCGGACGGGAGGACCGCCTACGTCGTCGACCTCCCTGCCTATGGTCGTGGTCCCAGTAGGGTCATACCGGTCGCGACCGCCACTAATACGCCAGGCAGGCCGATCAGGATCAGCAATATCGTCGGTCTGTCCGCGGCGATCGCGATCACGCCGGACGGGAAGACCGCCTACGTCGTCAGCGGCTCCCATACGGGAACAACGGTCACGCCGGTCGCGACCGCCACCAACACGCCTGGCAGGCTGATCAAGATCGGCGGCAGTAGCCCTCGGGCGGTCGCGATCGCGATCACGCCGGACGGGAAGACCGCCTACGTCGTCAGCGCCTCCGTTCGGAGAACAACGGTCACGCCGGTCGCGACCGCCACCAACACGCCCGGCAGGCCGGTCAACATCGGCGGTATCGGCCGTCTCACTGCGGAGACCGCGATCGCGATCACGCCGGATGGCAGGACCGCCTACATCGCCGACGGGCATCACCGCACGGTCATACCGGTCGCCACAGCCACGAAGACGCCGGGCAGGCCGATCAAGATCAACGGCACCCCTGTGGCGATCGCGATCACGCCGGATGGCAGGACCGCCTACATAGCCACGGCCGCCTACATCGCCGGGAGTTGTGCCGGGTGCGCAGTTGGTACGGTCGTACCGGTCGCGACCGGCACCAACACGCCGGGCAAGCCGATCAACATCGGCCGCATCCCTAAAGCGATCGCGATCACTCCTTGACGGCAATGCCCAGACCTCGGCACTGTCGGCACTGCTGGAGTGACTGCGGTGGCGACTGCTTGCTTCCGGGCGATGCGGGTGAGGCGGGCTTGTGCATACACAAGCCGAGTACCGGGCTGTCCTGGCCGGACCGGTTCCGGCTCATAGGGACCCCGAGATTCTGGCGGCGGGTGTTCTGGGGGGTGTACAGCTAATCCGGGTCTGCCGGCGTCCCCTGCCGTGGCGGGCTCAGGCGATAAGCAGGCGAAGGCCAAGCTCCGCCGCCTCGAGATCGGCGAGATCGCGGTTGCGATCGGCCCACCGGCCGGAGGCGAGGTCATCACCGAGGCTGCGCACTGCCCTCTGCTCGACGTCCGGCCCGACTTTGGCCCACACCGATACTCCGCGACGGACCTTCTCGTCCAGGTATGCCCCGGGCCGGCGCCAGTAGGCCTCGAAGAAGCCGTCTGCGCAGTCCCACGGGATGAGCACCGGCTCCACCCGGGCTCCGATCGCGCGGGCCTGCTCGGTCAGCGAAGGCCTGCCAACCAGGAGGTCAGCGACCTCAGGCAGGTAGTCACGGGTAAGCCAGAACCGGCGGCGCCATCCGGTGTCGCTGCCGGCGAACGTGAACACCACCACGCGGCGAGCCACGCGCCGCATCTCGCGCAGGCCCGCGATCGGGTCCTGCCAGTGATGCACGGTGGAAAAAGCCATCGCGGCGTCGAAGGACTGGTCCTCGAACGGAAGACTCTCCGCGGTGGCAGCCACGCATGGCGCTGCGCCTGCGGGACGCTGCGCACGCATGACCGCCGACGGTTCCACCGCGGTGACGTCACGGTCGGAGGGCTCGTAGGAGCCGGTGCCAGCCCCGACATTCAGGACGGTCCGGGCATCGCCGAGCGCAGCCCAGACCCGCGCGGCGATCCGCGGCTCGGTGCGCCGCGTCACGGCGTAGGTGGCTCCGATGGTGTCATACAACTGCGCGCTGGACATGACACTGCCTTCCTGGCTGTCACCATTTCCCTTTCCGGGACTCTTCTTGCCTTCCCGCGCCATGTCAATCCAGGATTGACATTCATGTGCCTATCAGGATGGCCTGGGCATACGGTCATGCTGGCCATCGATTGAGAGCCGGCCGTTCGGCAGAGACCCGGGCTCCGCCCGTTGACACGCGGTATGCCGGCGCGGAAACATGCCGCGCATGAACGTAGCCGATGGATTCGCGCCCCACACCGGCGTGATCATCGCCGAAGTGGGGTTCCTGCTTATCCTGTTCGCCGGTATCTGGTTCGTCGCCGCCGAAATCCCGGCGTTGAAGGCCAGCGTCGCAAGAAGGATCGTCGCGGGCGTCGCGCTCGCACTCGGGGGTCTGCTTCTCATCATCGCCACGCACTGGGGTCACTTCGGCTAGCCCACAGCTGCATACCTCCATAAGGACCCGCGCCGACTGGTGTCAACGCTGGATCAGGTCCTGGAGCCAGCCGTAGGCCGCTGCCCGGTTGTTCTCCTCGATGTTGGTGTGATCTTCCTCGGGGTGGAAGTGGGCGGTGATGTTGGGGATGCGCTCGGCGAGCCAGCGGGCATGGGTGATCGGAATGAAGTCCTTCATGCCATGCCACAGGCTGACCGGGGCCTGGATATCGGCGAGGTCGAACTGCCACGGGTAGTAGAACGCGCTGTTGTCCTCCCAGAATCCGTCGTCATCAAATGCTCCCTGGTCACCGGCGTGCAGCACATCGCGGATGCCCAGGGCAAGGTACTCGGCCCACTCCCGGCTGTGCGCTTCATCCTGCTCGGCTCGTTCTCCCCACCGTTGCAGCCACCAGTCCGGTGAGCCTCGCTCGGCGAGGGTTATCGCTGACTGCGCGCGGAACTCGGCCCGTGCGCGCTCGGGCTCCTCGAAGAACTTGCGAATCTCCTCGTGCCAGTCATCGCCGAGGCCTTCGGCGAAGTCCAGGCCCGGCTCCCCGTACGGCCCGATCGATGCGAACACGCACACGGCCGCGATAGCGTCCGGCAGCTTGGCTGCGGCGGCCAGGGCATAGGGTCCGCCGCCCGAGGATCCCCACGTCGCCGCGCGGGAGACGCCCAGGTCGGTCATGATCGCCCGGATGTCTCGGGCGCAGTCGGCGATCCTGCGGCCTGGCAGGCTGGTGGACCCGCCGCAACCGGGACGGTCGTAGCCGATCGGCCGGAAACCCCGATCCTGGCCTTCACGCACGGCCGGCGGGAACAGGTGCCGCGAGCCAACGCCGTTCATCATGATGATCGGGAAACCGGAGCGAGGACCCGCATCCTCGACTGCGAGTTCTCTGCCGTCTACTTCGACGAACCGCGGTTCGGCATACATGCAGTGACCCTAGCCAGCACCGCGACCGGTCCGCTCGTCAGGTGTCACCCTGGCTGGCTTCTTGCGCCACGCGCTCAAGCTGAGCGCGATAGCTCTCCCACCACGCCTGGTCAGTACCCCGGAGGTTGTCGTCGTCGGCCTGCAGCCCGGCGGTCCCGTCGATGAGTTCGCGGACGATATCGGCGTGCCCGGCGTGCCGGTTGGTCTCGGCGAGCACGTGCACCAGGATCTGGTGCAGCGTTACCTCGCTGCGGTCGCTTGGCCACCAAGGCACGTGGCCGGGCGCGTCCAGGTCCCGCGCCTGGATGGTCTCATCCGCGTGCGCCCAGGCTCGCCGGTACATCCCGGCGATCTGCTCGCGTGACTCATCGGCGGTGGCCCACATGTCCGCGTTGTTCCTGGCGTCGTCCTCCGACCAGGGCCGCGGGCCGCTGGGGGGCCGCCCGAAGGCGTCCCCGAAGTACCACAGTTCGACCCCGGCCAGGTGCTTGACCAGCCCGAGCAGGTTGGTGCCGGTCGGCGTCAGCGGACGGCGGATGTCGTACTCAGCCAGCCCGTCGAGCTTCCACAGCAGAGCTTCACGGGCGGCCTGCAAGTAACGGTGCAGGTCAGACTTGGGGCCCGCTCCTGTCATGCCGGGGAGTCTGCCATACGGCACCGACGGCCCAGCTGTCCATTTACCCGGAGTGGCTAGCGCCGTCAAGCACCCGCAGGCCCAGCGGGCAGCGCGATTGTACGGAACGGACGTGTGGAGGCCGGTTCCTGCGGCTCAGCCGTCGGGTGCCGCTGGCAATGATCACCGTGTGCTGAATGGATAAGATGCACTTGTGACCAGCAGATCCGCCGCGGCGCAGCACCTGCGCGACCTCGCGCGGCTCCGCTGCGTCCGCGACCGGATCGACCGGGAGTACGCGCAGCCGCTGGACGTCGAGGCACTCGCCCGCGGCGTGCACATGTCGGCCGGGCACCTCAGCCGCGAGTTCCGGCTCGCCTACGGCGAGTCACCGTACGGCTACCTGATGACGCGGCGCATCGAGCGCGCGATGGCGCTGCTGCGCCGTGGCGACCTCAGCGTCACCGAGGTCTGTTTCGCGGTCGGCTGCTCGTCGCTGGGCACCTTCAGCACTCGCTTCACCGAGCTGGTCGGCGTGCCGCCCAGCACCTACCGGCGCCATGCGGCGCGCGCGACGGCCGGGATGCCGTCGTGCGTGGCGAAACAGGTGACCAGACCGATCAGGAATCGAGAAGCTTCCGCTGGTTCGCTGTCGTCATACTCCTGACGAGGCACAAATCGGCAGCCAGGGCGATCGGGCTGCCGGTTTCCGGGGTTCCCTTGTGTCTTCAGGCCGGGCCATCCGCCGGGCCGGCGTCACCCACGACTTCAGGAGTGACCATGACCGGCTCTTCCACCCAGGGAATCAAGACCGTGCTGCATCCCGTGTCCGACCTGGAGAAGGCCAAGGCGGTGTACACCGCCCTGCTCGGCGTCCCGCCGCGGCCGACGCGCCCTACTACGTCGGCTTCGAGGCCGAGGGCCAGCACATCGGGCTGGTGCCGAGCGGTGGACCGCAGGGCATGACCTCGCCGGTGGCCTACTGGCACGTGGCGGACATCGAGGCGAAGCTGGCCGAGGTGACCGCCGCGGGTGCCACCGTGAAGGAGCCCCGCGCACGACGTCGGCGGCGGCCGCCTGGTGGCCACCTTCACCGACCCCGACGGCAACGTCCTCGGGCTGCTTCAGGACCGCGTGAGCGGACGTCGGCGCACTCGAGCCCGACGCATGGAGACACGATGAGCATGGCCACGAGGACGGACACGCAGTCGCCTGCGCCGCACGTTGCCGACAGCCACGATCTGATCCGCGTGCACGGCGCGCGCGAGAACAACCTCAAGGACGTCAGCGTCGAGATCCCGAAGCGCCGGCTGACGGTGTTCACCGGCGTCTCCGGCTCGGGCAAGAGCTCGCTGGTGTTCGACACGATCGCCGCGGAGTCGCAGCGGCTGATCAACGAGACCTACAGCGCCTTCGTGCAGGGCTTCATGCCGACGCTGGCGCGGCCCGAGGTCGACGTGCTCGAAGGGCTGACGACCGCGATCATCGTCGACCAGCAGCGGATGGGTGCCGACCCCCGCTCCACGGTCGGCACCGCCACCGACGCCAACGCGATGCTGCGCATCCTGTTCAGCCGGCTCGGGCAGCCGCACATCGGCTCGCCCAAGGCGTTCTCCTTCAACGTCGCCTCGATCAGCGGAGCGGGTGCGGTCACGTTCGAGCGCGGCGGGAAGACCGTGAAGGAGCGGCGCAGCTTCAGCATCACCGGCGGCATGTGCCCGCGCTGCGAAGGCCGGGGCACGGTCTCCGACATCGACCTCACCCAGCTCTTCGACGACTCCAAGTCGCTCGACGAGGGCGCGATCACCGTCCCCGGCTACACGGGGGGCGGCTGGAACTCCCGGCTCTACAGCGAGTCGGGCTTCGTCGACCCGGACAAGCCGATCCGCAAGTACACCAAGAAGGAGCTGCACGACTTCCTGCACCACGAGCCGGTCAGGATGAAGATCGCGGGCATCAACATGACCTACGAGGGGCTGATCCCGCGGATCCAGAAGTCGATGCTGTCCAAGGACAAGGAGGCGATGCAGCCGCACATCCGGGCGTTCGTGGACCGCGCGGTCACCTTCACCACCTGCCCCGAGTGCGGCGGCACCCGGCTCAGCGAGGCGGCCCGGTCGTCGAAGATCAAGGGAGTCAGCATCGCCGACGCGTGCGCGATGCAGATCAGCGACCTGGCCGAGTGGGTCCGCGGCCTCGACGAGCCGTCGGTGGCGCCGCTGCTCGCGACGCTGCAGCAGACCCTCGACTCGTTCGTGGAGATCGGGCTCGGCTACCTCTCGCTCGACCGGCCGTCGGGCACGCTGTCGGGCGGCGAGGCGCAGCGCGTCAAGATGATCCGCCAGCTCGGCTCCTCGCTCACCGACGTCACCTACGTCTTCGACGAGCCGACCATCGGGCTGCACCCGCACGACATCCAGCGGATGAACGACCTGCTGCTGCGGCTGCGGGACAAGGGCAACACGGTGCTCGTCGTGGAGCACAAGCCGGAGACGATCGCGATCGCCGACCACGTCGTCGACCTCGGCCCCGGCGCCGGTACCGCGGGCGGCACCGTCTGCTTCGAGGGCACCGTCGAGGGGCTGCGGGCCAGCGGCACCCTCACCGGCCGCCATCTCGACGACCGGGCCGCGCTCAAGGAGACGGTGCGGACGCCCGCCGGCGCGCTGGAGATCCGCGGCGCGACGACGCACAACCTGCGCGACGTCGACGTCGACATCCCGCTCGGCGTGCTGGTCGTCGTCACCGGCGTCGCCGGCTCCGGCAAGAGCTCGCTCGTGCACGGGTCGATCCCGGCCGGCGCGGGCGTGGTGTCGGTCGACCAGGGCGCGATCCGCGGCTCGCGGCGGAGCAACCCGGCGACCTACACCGGGCTGCTCGACCCGATCCGCAAGGCGTTCGCGAAGGCCAACGGCGTGAAGCCGGCGCTGTTCAGCGCCAACTCCGAGGGCGCCTGCCCGGCCTGCAACGGCGCCGGCGTCATCTACACCGACCTGGCGATGATGGCCGGCGTCGCCACCACCTGCGAGGAGTGCGAGGGGAAGCGGTTCGAGGCGTCGGTGCTGGAGTACCACCTCGGCGGCCGCGACATCAGCGAGGTGCTCGCGATGTCGGTGACCGAGGCCGGGGAGTTCTTCGGCGCCGGCGAGGCGCGCACGCCGGCCGCGCACGCCATCCTCGACCGGCTCGCCGACGTCGGGCTCGGCTACCTCAGCCTCGGCCAGCCGCTCACCACGCTGTCCGGCGGCGAGCGGCAGCGGCTCAAGCTGGCCACCCACATGGCCGAGAAGGGCGGCGTCTACGTCCTCGACGAGCCGACCACCGGCCTCCACCTCGCCGACGTCGAGCAGCTGCTCGGCCTGCTCGACCGGCTCGTCGACTCCGGCAAGTCGGTCATCGTCATCGAGCACCACCAGGCGGTCATGGCGCACGCCGACTGGATCATCGACCTCGGCCCCGGCGCCGGCCACGACGGCGGCCGGATCGTCTTCGAGGGCACGCCCGCCGACCTCGTCGCCGCCCGCTCCACCCTCACCGGCGAGCACCTCGCGGCCTACGTCGGCGCCTGATCCGGGGCTCTCGCGACGCTTTACGGCGCCGGCTCCGTCACCCTGTTAGCCCGAGCCCGTCCTCGTATTCGCGGCGGCCGGATGACGGCTCCGAAGTGGTCAAGGCTGGCCGCGTGCCTGCCCGGCTTGAGCGGGTATTCCTGCCCCGCGCAACGGGAGCACGGCCAAGGGCCGCCACTGCTACGGCCGTGGGATGTCTAACCGGTCATGCTGACCAGGAACAGCCACGCGTTGACCACGCCACCGAGGAGGCTCGCCACGGCAGCGGGGATCAGCCAGTACAAGCCACCGCCGGCCTTGAGCAGGAAGGTGAGCCCGGCAACACCGATGAGCGCGGCGGTGACCATGTTGGGCGAGAACCGTTCGATGTACCGGACTACACCGTGCTCGGTACTGCGGCCGGCCCGCCGGTCCAGGATGAGGAGCACGATGCCCGAGACCACGGCCACGGCCAGCAACTCCGAGCCGAGGGCCGCCGGCGGCTGGGGAGCCACGAGCAGGACCGCGGTGAGCACCGAGGTCATGAACAGCACCAGCGTCTGAGCGGCACGAGAGTTGACGCTGCGCGATGCGGCCACCGCGGCACTTCTGACGGAGAGCGCCACGAACAGCAGGCCCGTCAGTGCACCGGCAACGGCAGCGAGGGCCTCGCCGAAGCCGAGCCAGGCAGTGGTCGTGTACCCCACCAGGCGACCTCCCAGATCTTCAGCGGACCAGGCGAGCCGGTCCAATCAGCGACCCGTGCGCAGGCGGAGGAGCTACGCGGCGGGCCGCCGGGCCGCCCTGGCCTGCGCCGGAGCCGGTCAGCGGCGTTACGCTTTCCCTGCATTGTCCCGTGCGGGAGGTCTTGGTCATGGCAGGTACCGGAAACGAGATGACGCCGGGATTCGGTCACCTGCGCGCGTCGCACGCCGACCGCGAACACGTGATCAGCACCCTCAAGGCCGCGTTCGTGCAGGGCCGCCTGGCCAAGGAGGAGTTCGACCAGCGGGTGAGCCAGACGCTCAGGTCGCGGACCTACGCGGACCTGGCCGCGGTCACCGCCGACCTCCCGGCCAGGCTTATCCACGCCGAACAGCGCCGCGAACCCGCCCCGGCGCAGGCCGCGCAGCCGGTGAACAAGCCGCTCCTGTGGGGCATGTGCGCGGTCACCCTGGCGGGCGTACTGGCAGGGGTGGCCGCTTTCCCCGTCAACAGCCTGACGTTGCTGGCCATGGGCGTTATCGCCATTCTCGTCGGCGCGCCGGTAGCGGGAACCCTGATCCTCGACTCATGGCGCGGGCACCACACCGGCGGCGCACTGCCGCCGGGGCCAGCGCAGGCTCTCCCGGCGCCCGTAGCCGAGCAGTACCGCGAGCCCGGCGATGACCTGACTCTCGCCGCGGCCCGCGATGACGTCGGCGCCGGTCATGCGCCTGGCGGCGATCATGCGCCTGGCAACGGGGCCGCCCGGCCGGGTCACTTCCGGGCGGTGCCGTTCCGGTGCTGCAAGATCAGCCTCTTCAGGTCCCATCCGGCCGCCCAGGCGTTATGGGGCAGCTACAACGCTGACGGCATGCCAGCGGATCTGGCGGGGGAGACGACCGCGCGGCGGCTGCGCAGCAGCGCCTAATCGTCGTCCCGGTCGTCAGGCAGGGCGTCGATCAGCCCCGCACGCTCCTGGAGGAACTCCCCGATCACGTCGGGCTCGTCCGCGCCGAGACCCTCCTGTTGCCGCAGCCGGGCGTCCGACTTGGCCCGCCATCGCGACGGGCGCCCGGTCCGCCAGGGACTCTTGGCGCGACGCTCGGGCTCGGCACTGTCCCGGTCCGGCATGGCCACATGGTACGGCCGCCGACCGCGGCCTGATGGGCGCTGGCCCCGCCGATTGACCTTGACCATTCACGCTATTGACCGTTATCTGGGGAAAGAGCTACGGTCGGCGCCAGGGACGGCGCGCCGCGGGGCGGGGGTGCGGCGGCGCCATTCGGATTCGCGCAAGGCGACCGAAGGAGGCGCGCTCAATGGCCCGCATGTCTGGATTCAGGTACCCGCGTTCCTGGCTGATCCTGGCGGCAAGCGTCGCGGTGGCCGCCTTGGCGGTGCCCGGCGCCAGCCTCGCCGCATCACACGCGGCGGCCGCGCACCCCGGATCCGGTACCGCCTACCAGGGTGCCGCCTTCGGCAACCTGGACTGCAACGGCCACAGCCCGATCCAGCACCCCATCAAGATCGGCGGTTACATCTGCGCCGAGGTCCACGGCGGCACGCACAACGGGCACCTGGAGGACAACGGCTACTACATCGGCCACGACGAGCCGACCGTGCAGTTCTACTCCAGCAAGCCGGGCTCCTCGAACAACGTCAGCTACGTGCAGACCCTGCCCCGCGACCCCAGCGCCGCGCCCACGGTGCACGGGCCGCTGAAGGACACCACGCACTTCTTCGAGCTGATGCCGGCGCTGTGGTACGCGATGGCCCTCTGCGACCCCAACTCGTACCCGCTGCTGCCGTGCAAGCCGGACAGTGACTCGAACTCACCGCACGGCAACTACCCCGGCGGCGGCAGCGCCTTCCTTGAGCTGCAGTTCTACCCGCCTGGGTTCGCTCCGCTGGCGGACGCCTGAGCTGTGACAACACACATTGGTGCGCGGCACTGACCATCGACTCGCTGGAGTGCCAGACCGGGTTCGCCGTCTGCAACAACAACTGCGTCGAGCCGGTCAACTTCGCGTTCATCCAGACCAACGGCGTCCCGACCGGGCCGGCGAGCCCGCAGAAGGCCAACCTCAACACCGTGACGCCGAACCAGCGCACGCTGCTGATGAACCCCGGCGACAAGCTCGACATCCACATCTTCGACAACAAGAGCGCGGGTGCACTGGAAACAGCAGGTCCGAGATCTCAGTACCGGCAGAACCGGGTTCATGCTGGCCTCGGCCAAGAACGGCTTCATGAACACCTCGATCGCGGACTGCAGCGGCACGCCGTTCAGCTTCCGGCCGGAGTACTCGACCGCCAGCACGGTCAACCAGGGCGGCTGGGCGGCCGCGAACATCAACGTCGCCTACGAGGTCGGGCACTTCACCCCGTGCACCAAGCTGAAGGTCTTCGCGCCGGTGGACGTGCACGGGTTCAAGGACCCGTCCTGGAACTTCTGCCGCGGCCCGTACGAGAACGCCGGGCCGCCGGACGGCTCGCCAGGCAGCGGCGAGACGAACGACGCCCCCTGCTTCCCGGCCGGGGACACCCACGGCTCGCTCAACGCGGACCCCAACCTGGTGACCGGGTGTACCGGCGCCGACCTCGACTACGACGGCACCTCGTACTGGCGTAACTGGCCGAAGCTCGCTCACCCCGAACATGTGGCCGTCGGCACTGACCATCACGCCGCCGACAACAAGCGGGGCAGGCTATTCGCGGATGCAGTTCCTGACCGACAACCCGGCCACGAACGTCAAGTGCAACCCGCAGACAGGCGCCGGCTGCGTGATACCGCCATCCCAGGCGCCCGGCAAGTTCTACCCGTACTGGACGCTGGCCAAGGTCAACGGCAGCTGCGTGTGGGAGTTCGGGCAGATGACCAACGGCAAGAGCTTCGGCGGGGACAAGCAGTACGGCACGTTCACCACAGCCTTGGGCCTCGCCGAGCTCGCAAGCAAGATCATCCCAAATCCGCACTGCTAGCCCCCTGACCCGCTGACCGCGAAGTGCCCTCGGGCGAGGAGGGCGGCACCTGGCGCAGGCCCGGTCCGTTCCCCGTCCGAGGGCACTTTTTTCATGCGTTACGCAGCGGCGCGGCTGGCCGCAGACCGAACCCGGTGACCCTGGCGCCGGGGCTGGCCGGCCCCGACCGGTGTGCTACACGACCTGCGCCCAGGTGGCCGTGGTCCCGCCGACCTTGCAGAACCACAGCCGGGCCGACTTGTCCACGTACAGGTCCCCCGCCTTGCCCCCCTTGGGGTGGCTGGCCCCGGTCCCCGGGACGAGCTGGATCTGTGCCACCGTGCCGGTGGTGAACATCCCGCCGCGGCCGCTCGTGCTGTTCGCCTGGACCGCCGGCGCGGGCCCGGTGCTGGTGGCATGGACGGCAGGCCCGCTGCCGGTGTTGGTCGCCTTGATGGCGCCGACCGAGCTGGCCGCGGTCGCTGCCACGGCGGTCCCGGTGGCGCCGGAACCGGTGGCGCTCACCGCGGTCGGGCCTGAGGCGGTTACCCCCGTCGTCGTCCCGGATGCGCTTATCGCCGTCGGGCCGTTAGCCTGCAGCCCGGTGGCCGTGCCGTCGGCGAACACCCCGGTGGCGCCCGAGCCTTGCACTCCGGTGCCGCTGCCCCCGGAGCCGTTCACCCCGATACCGCTGTTGCTGGCCCCGCTCACGCCCCAGCCGGATCCGGCCTGGGATCCGAAGACCCCGATGCCGAGCCCGCCGGTGCCGTTGTTCACGCCACGTACCCCGCAGGAGAACCCGCCGGGGCTGGAGCTGGTGATGGTGCCGATGATCGCAGACGCCTCGGCCGCGGTGCTATCGCTGGTTCCGGCCACCGCGGTTCCCGCTGAGTTGTTTCCTTGGACGGCGGTGCCGGTGGCGCTGAACGCGAGACCGAGCACCCCCGCGCCGCTCCCGGCAACTTCGTTGCTGTTGTAGCCCACGACGCCGTTGCCGGCGCCGTTGTCGGTGTATCCGTACATCCCGTTGGCCACGCCGCCACTGCCCACGGTCGCGCCCGCACCGGCCCAGCCGCCCACCCCCGCCGGGTAGTTCGCCCTGGACCCGTCGTAGGTGGAGTCGTTGCCCAGCAGCACCACGCCGCTGAACCCGCTCGTCCCGTCGTAGAGGACGGAGGTGCGTGACTCGCCCGTGGTGACGTCCCCGGCGGTGACGGAGTTGCCGGTGGCGGCCGCGGCCGGCCGCGCCATCTCGATCAGCGCTCCGGCGCCGACCGCGCCGGCCGCGACCGCGCCCAGTGCCTTGCCGATCTTCCTGCGGCCGATGCTGCGGCCGGCGCCGGGCTCGCCCGCGCTGTCCCAGGGAGCACCGGCGGGCGGCCGGGCCGGACCGGGCCCGGCGGGACAGGGAGCGCCAGGGGCCCGTGCCGTCACATGGCCTGGCGACAACCGCGACACCCGGTCGCGCAGCTCCGCGTTCTCCCTGCTCAACCGGGCGCAGGCCTGACCAAGCTCGTCCACCCTGGCCATCAGCGCGTCATACCGTGCCTGATCAGAGCCGTCCACACTGCCTCCATCGGGTGAGGGGCACGACAGGCTTGACCGGCGCCGTGCGGGCGGTATCCCCTAGTCCCGGCACGGTATGTCCTAATTGAGTACCTGGAAACAGTCAAGTGCTAGTCAATCTGACGCCTTGCCGTGGCAGGCGCGGCGAACGAGCGGCGGTCGCCCGCCCAGGCGGCACGGGGCACTGCCGCCTCGATGCCGCGCAGGCCGGCCTCGCTGAGCCGCACGCCGGCCGCCGCGGCGTTCTGCTCGATGCGGCCGAGGTGGCGCGAGCCGGGAATCGGGACCACGTCCGGGCCCTGGGCGAGCAGCCAGGCCAGCGCGAGCTGGCCGGGGGTGAGGCCGAGGTTGTCGGCGACGCGGCGCAACTCGGCGGCCCGGGCCAGGTTGTGGTCGAGGTCGGCGCCGGTGAACCGGGGGTCGCTGCGGCGAAAGTCGCTGGTGTCGACGTCCGCGCGGGTCAGGGTGGCGGTGAGCAGCCCGCGGCCGAGCGGGCTGTAGGGCACGATGCCGACGCCCAGCCGCCGCGCCGCGGGGACGATGTCGTCCTCCGGGTCACGCCACGCCAGCGACCATTCGAACTCCACCGCGCTGATGGGGTGCACCGCCACGGCCTGTTCGAGCTGGGCGGGCGTGACCTCGGACACGCCGAGATGGCGGACCTTCCCCTCGGTGACGAGCTCCGTCATCGCGCCGATGGTGTCGGCGATGGGCACCTGCGGGTCGACCCGGTGCAGATAGTAGAGGTCGATGACCTCGGCGCCGAGCCGGGCCAGGGACGCCTCGCAGTAGCCGCGAACGTGCTCGGGCCGCCCGTCGAGGTGCACCCCGTCCGGGCCCCGGACGATGCCGAACTTCGTGGCCACCTGGACCGGCCACGGCAGCCCGGCCACCGCCCGACCGATCAGCCGTTCGTTGTGGCCCTGGCCGTAACTCATCGCCGTGTCGAACATGGTCACGCCCAGTTCGGCCGCCCGCCGGATCGCCCGGACCGACTCGTCGTCGTCCGCTGGCCCGTATCCCTGGGACAGGCCCATGCAGCCCATGCCGAGAGCGGAGGTCACCAGCCCGTCGCTGCCGAGGTTCCGTTGCCGCATGGGCCCAGCATCGGCGGTATTCGTTGATAAGTCCAAGACCTATTTGCGCATAGACCTATCACAGATAATTATAAGTAGATGGAGCTGCGGCAGCTTGCCTACTTCGACGCGGTGGCGCGCCACGGCAGCTTCACCAAGGCCGCCCACCGGCTGCACGTCGCGCAGCCGGCCGTGTCCGCGCAGATCAGGCGGCTCGAAGCGGAACTCGGCACGGCGCTGCTCGAGCGCACCACCCGCCGGGTCGCGCTGACCCACGCGGGTGAGCTGTTCCTGGCCCGGGCCCGCCAGGTGCTCACCCAACTCGACGGCGCCCGCGCCGACCTGGCCGAGCTCAGCGCGGTGCGCCGTGGCCGGGTGCGGGTCGGCGCGACCCAGGTGGTCGGCTCGCTGGACCTGCCCGCGGCCCTGGCCCAGTTCCGCCGCCGTTACCCGGGGGTGAGCCTCGCCCTGCACACCGGGCTGATCGCGAAGCTGCTCGGCCTGCTGGACGCCGGTGAGGTGGACCTGATCCTCGGCCCGGTGCACGACGACCTGCCCGCCGCCTACCACGCCCGCCCGCTCGTGTCTGAGAGCTTGGTGCTGGTGACCGCACCGGGCCACCCGCTCGCCGCGAGCCGGGGCGCGGCGCTCGCCGCCGTCCGGGACGAGCCGTTCGTCTGCCTGCCGGCCGACAGCCGGCTACGGGCGATGCTCACCGCCGCGGCCGCGGCCGAGGGCTTCGTGCCGCGCATCGAGTTCGAGACCTACAGCCCGGCCAGCATGCGGGAACTGGTGTCCGCCGGGCTTGGCGTCGCGCTGCTCGCCCGGTCGGCGGCGGAAGGACCGGGCCCGGCAATCGGGATCTGCGAGCTCGCGCAGGCACCGGAGCACCCGCCCATCGGCCTGATCCACGCCCGGGGCCGGCCGCTCACCCCGGCCGCGCGGGCCTTCGGGGATCACCTCGCCGGGACCGCAGGCCCGGCAGCCGGCCGGCGCCTGCCTGCCGGGGCTGACTGACCAGGGAATGCCCTTATCAGGGCATGACAAGCTGTGGCAAAGAGCGCCGGGGGCACTCGGATCCGTGTGGCATCCTTGCCGCCATGAGGACAGGTCAGTCCCGGTGGGACGAGCCTCCGGCACCAGCGGTGTATGCGGCAAGCAAGGTCCCGCAGATCACGGCCTACTTCTGGATCATCAAGCTGCTGAGCACCGCCATGGGCGAGGCGACCTCGGACTACATGGTCCGGGCCATCAGCCCGGTGATCGCGGTGCTGCTGGGGTTCGCGGGGTTCGTGGTCGCGATGGTGCTCCAATTCCGCGCCAAGGCCTACAACGCCTGGATCTACTGGCTGGCGGTCGTCATGGTCGCCGTGTTCGGCACGCAGGCCGCCGACGTGCTGCACATCAAGTTCCACGTCCCGTACGTGGCGTCCACCACGTTCTACGCGGTCGTGCTCGCGGTGATCTTTGTCGTCTGGTACCGGACCGAGCGGACCCTGTCCATTCACAGCATCCGCACCCCACGGCGGGAGGCCTTCTACTGGGCCACGGTGCTGGCCACGTTCGCGATGGGCACCGCGACCGGGGATATGACCGCCAAGACCCTCAACCTGGGCTATCTCGCGTCGGGTATCTGGTTCTCGGTCGCGTTCGCGGCGGTGGCGGTGGCGCACTGGAAGTTCCGCCTGAACCCGATCCTGGCCTTCTGGATCGCCTACGTGCTGACCCGGCCGGTGGGGGCGTCGTTCGCGGACTACGTGGCGTTCCCGCGCTCGGTGGGCGGCCTGGGCGTGGGGCACGGGCCGGTCGCCGTGGTGCTGACCGTCGTGATCGTCATCCTCGTCGGCTACCTTGCGGTGACCCGCAAGGATGTCGAGGCGCCACCGGTGACGGTCCCGCCCGGCGCCGCCCGGCATCCCCGTGCCATGCCGCCGCAGCCCGGCTCCCCGCCAGCGTCCCGGTCCGCGCAGCCGTATCCCGGCCAGCAGTATCCGGGGGGGCAATACCCGCGGGAGCAGGAACCGGGCCAGCGGTACCCGGCAGAGCAGTACCCCGGCCAGCGCTACCCGGGGGAGCAGGAACCGGGTCAGCGGTACCCAGGAGAGCGGTACCCCGGAGAGCGCTACCCGGGGGAGCAGGAACCGGGCCAGCGGTACCCGGGGGAGCGGGAACCGGGCCAGCGGTACCCCGGAGAGCGGTACCCGGGGGAGCGGGAACCGGGCCAGCGGTACCCGGGGGAGCGGGAACCGGGCCAGCGGTACCCAGGGGAGCGGTATCCGGGGGAGCAGGAACCGGGCCAGCGGTACCCCGGAGAGCAGAACCCCGGCCAGCGATTCCCGGCAGAGCAGTACCGGGACGAGGGGTATCCGGGGCAGTACCGGGACGAGGGATATCCGGGGCAGGAGCACCCGCAGGGGCGCTACCCCGGGCAGCCGCGCCCCGGCGCGCCCAGGCCGCCGGCGCCCCCGCGGTCGGTGCCGCCCGCCGGGCCGCCGCCCAGGTCCGCGCCGCCGCCACCGGGCGACCAGTGGCCCCCGCGCGACCAGCCGCCAAGGCGGGACCAGCCGCCCCGGCGGGACCAGCGGCCAGCACGCCGGCCCTGGGACGACGAGGATGAGGCCGAGCGCACGGCGGAGGGGTTCTTCGTCTGGGACGAGTAGCTGCCCCGGGAACTGTCGGCGGGCCCGCCTAGTATGAAACACCTATGGCCAGCACACCTGAGGCCGGCACGCTGCCCCGTGTCCGGCCAGACGAACTAGAGGCATACCGCCGTGAGCTGACCGGGTACTGCTACCGGATGCTCGGCTCCGGTTTTGAGGCCGAAGACGCCGTGCAGGACACGATGCTCCGGGCGTGGCGGTCGGCGGACCGCTTCGAAGGCCGGTCCAGTGTGCGTGCGTGGCTCTACCGGATTGCCACCAATGTGTGCATGGACATGCTCCGCGGCCGCAAGCGCAGGGCCCGGCCGATGGAACTCGGGCCGCCGTCACCGCCGGATGAGTCGCATCTGGGCGGCGTGCTGCCCGAGCACCTCTGGGTCTCGCCCATCCCCGACGCCCGCGTCGTGCCCGAGGACAGCGATCCGGCCGAGATCGCGGTCGCGCGGGACACGGTCAGGCTGGCGTTCATCACCGCGTTGCAGCACCTGCCCGCGCGACAGCGTGCGGTGCTGATCCTCTGCGAGGTGCTGCGCTGGCCGGCCGCGGAAACCGCCGACCTGCTGGATACCAGCGTCGCCGCGGTCAACAGCGCGCTGCAGCGGGCCCGGGCGACGCTCGCTGCGCTCCCGGACACCGCGCGCCCCCGGACCGTGGCCGCCGACCAGGCGGCGCTGCTCGCCAGGTACGTGAGCGCGTTCGAGCGTTACGACATGGCCAGTCTGGTCACCCTGCTCCACGAGGACGCCGTTCAGTCGATGCCGCCGTTCGCCATGTGGATCCGGGGCGCGCGGGACATCACCGCCTGGATGGTCTCCCCCGGGCCGAGCGAGTGCCGTGGCTCCCGGCTGCTGCCGGTCACGGCCAGCGGCTGCCCCGGGTTCGGGCAGT
Source organism: uncultured Actinomycetes bacterium (assembly GCA_963725125.1). Taxonomy (GTDB): domain Bacteria; phylum Actinomycetota; class Actinomycetes; order Streptosporangiales; family Streptosporangiaceae; genus DASXKD01. Next base: position 87,675 of record CAVRXW010000052.1, on the reverse strand, counting down.
ACCGCCGCGATCCCGCGGGCGGGCACAAGCCGTGGGCGGTGCAGGTGCTGGAGATCTCCGGTGACCGCATCGCCGGGATGCACATGTTCCTCGATGCCGAGAACCTCTTCCCCATCTTCGGGCTCCCGGCCCACCTCCCGGCATAGGGAGACCCGATGACTGTCGTCGCGGCCTGCCAGCTTGGTCTCGCGATCGGGGAGGGCGGGGCGAACCGGGCCGCGGCAGCGGCCGCGATCGCGGCGGCCGCGGGCCACGGCGCCGAACTCGTGGTGCTGCCGGAACTGTGCGACAGCGGCTACGTGTTCACCGACGCTGCCGAGGCACGCGCGCTGGCCAGCCCGGCCGACGGCAGCGCGGCGCTGCGTGAGTGGCAGGTGCTCGCCGCGCGGCACGGTCTGACCATCGTGGGCGGCTTTTGCGAGCTGGGCGAGGATGGCCTGGTCTACAACAGCGCCGCCGTGGTCGGCCCGGACGGGCTCCTGGCCGTCTACCGCAAGGCGCACCTGTGGGATGCCGAGAAGCTCGTTTTCACGCCTGGTGACGCACCGCCACCCGTGGTGGATCTGCCGTTCGGCAGGGTCGGCCTGATGATCTGCTACGACCTGGAGTTCCCCGAATGGGTCCGGCTCCCGGCGCTGGCCGGTGCCGACCTCATCGCGGCGCCCGTGAACTGGCCCGCCATGCCGGTTCCCGCAGGGGAGCGGCCGTGCGACGTCGTCCGGGTGCAGGCGGATGCCTGCGTGAACGGCGTGTTCATCGCGGTCGCGGACCGGTGCCGGGCGGAGCGCGGCGTCTCCTGGGTTGGTGGCACCGTCATCGTGGGACCGGACGGCTATCCGCTGGCCGGCCCGGTCACGTCGGACGACCCGGCTGTTCTTGTGGCCTCCTGCGACCTGGCACGTGCCAGGAACAAGCAGGTCAGCAAGCACAACGACGTGATCGCGGACCGCCGCCCGCTGCTGTACCGGGCGGTCGCCGGGTGACCAGCCCGTAGCGTCACCTGCCGCCTGCTGGCCCGCCCGGCCAGCCTGTGCTACTTCGTGGCCGCGGCAGGCCGGTCAACTCTCCGCTTTCTCGCCGCGATCCCTGATCAGGATGCCGAGCAGCCATCCCACCAGGCCCACGATGATCGCGCCCCAGAAGGCCGGCCAGAAACCCGTGATGTGGAACGGCAGATTGAGCTTGCCGGCCAGCCAACTGGTGAGCCAGAGCAGCAGGCCGTTGACGACCAGGCCGACCAGGCCGAGCGTGAGCACGTAGAACGCACAGCCGACGATCTTGACGATCGGCTTGAGTATCGCGTTGATCACGCCGAAGATCAGGGCCACCCCGATGAGCGTGAGCGTCTTGGACTCCAGCGAGGCGGTCTGCAGTTCGATGCCGGGCACGACCGCCGTCGCCACCGCCAGGGCAACCGCCGAGGCCAGCAGGCGGAGCAGGATACGCATGCCTCATCTTGGCATAACGGACTCCGCCGCGGCGCCCGGCCGCCGCCCCGCCCCCGGCTCCTGCGGCAAAATTGCGCGTCATGCCCCTATTTCACCGGATGCTGATTGGCGCAATTACTATGCCAATTCGAAGTATTGACGATATCACCGGCGTAACTTGAATGGCCGGTCAAGTGGTATACGTGTTGCGGTCTGCTGGACACTCGCGCAGAATCCATGACACGATGATTGCTGGCAGACTCGGCGGACTTGCGGAAGCGGCCGCCGGGGACGGAGGAGGCACCCCGCCGCCCTCTTCCGGGGGGGAAGTGCGCCGCTTCACGTGGCGTAAGCCGTTCTGTGCTGATCCGGGCTGTCGGCATGGATTTCAGCCCTTGAACGGCGATGGTAAGGGGGAGGGATATGGGGTGTGTGTGGCAGTCTGAATACGCCCCGGAACCCAGGTACGCCGATACGCGGGCGCCGCAGCGCGCCCCGGCGCGGCATCGCAAGCCTTCGCTGTGGCGACGGGCGGCGACAGCACCTGGGCCGGTGGTAATGGCAGCGATCGGCCGGGTGTGGTGGGATCCCGGGCGGCTTGCGCCACAGGCCCGGTGGCGGTGACCGGAATTCCGGCGCGGTAAGGGGCACAGGCCAGTGACGGCCAGGCAGATGCTATTTCCAGCGGAAATGCACAAAAAGCCGGCCGTAATTCTTGGAGTCTTTCTCGACCCGGTGGTACAGGGCCTTGATCTCTTTTTGATCGAGGAATCTGAGAACCCGCTTCTTGAGCTGGCCTGACCCTTTACCGGGAATGATCTCGATCATCGGCGCTTTCTTCGCGATCGCCTCGTCGATGACTGCCCGCAGCGCCCGGTCGATGTCCTGCCCCCGGTTGTAGATGTCGTGCAGGTCCAGCTTGAGCTTCATCGCGCCGTCTTTCGTCGCCTCGGTAACGCTCAGCGTAGCCGGTGCCCGGCTGGGCCAGCGGGGGGCTCCGGGGGGTCGGCCCCCCGGGCTAACAGGGCCCCGGCCCGGTGACGGAGGAACCGGGCCGTAGGCCAGCGGGGGGCTCCGGGGGGTCGGCCCCCCGGGCTAACAGGGCCCCGGCCCGGTGACGTTCGCGGCGGCTAGCCACTGGTCCCGGGCAGGCCGAGGCGGCGGATGATCTCGTCGGCGATCTCGGCGGGCGCGCGAATGGCGGGCACCACGAGGGTGCGTTCGGTCTCGCCGGGCATTTCCAGGTCGGCAAGCTGGCTCTGCAGCAGCCGGGCCGGAAAGAAGTGCCCGCGCCGGCCGGCCAGCCGGGCGGCCAGCGTCTGCGCGTCGGCCTGCAGGATGACGATTCGGACTGCTGGCCTGCCCCGGCACAGGTAGTCGCGGTAGGAGCGCTTGAGCACGGAACAGGCGAGCACCGCGGACTCGCCCGTCGCGATCTGCCGGTCCATCCAGGCGGCGACCCGCTCCAGCCATGGCCCGCGGTCTGCGTCGGTCAGTGGCACCCCGGCGTGCATCTTGGCGACCTCGGCGGGCGAATGCAGCGCGTCGGAGTCCTCGTAGGCCCAGCCCAGCCGGGTGGCCAGCACGGTACCGACGGCCGATTTGCCGGTGCCTGCGACCCCGCCCACGATCACGATCATCGCGCAGCAGCCTACTGGCCAGGCCGCGCAGTTCCAGCGCGCGTTGCACGAGCCCCAGGCACCCCAGAGTTCAGCCGCACCAGGTTCAGAGGAACCACAGAAGCTGTGCCAACGCCCGCCAGAACCACGGCTGGTTACCTCAGATGTGTCCGAGTCCGGCGGACCGACCGCCGGCGCCGATCCGAGGAGCACACATCATGACCACCATCGTCTGGGCCAACATCCTGCTGACCCTGCCGTTCCTGATCACCTTCATCGCCGTCCCGCTGTGGTGGACCGTCAAGCGCCCGCCAGGCGCCGACCACACCGAGGCCCGTGCCTACCTCCGCACCCGCACCGCCTTCGCCCGCGCCCTCGCCCGCCGCCAGGCCGCCCGCGAGCGCACCCTCACCCACGCCGCATAGCAGGCCGGGTGAGCGGAGTGCGGCCAGCCGCGCGCCAACGCCGAGCTCAACGATCACCCCGAGCACCTCAGACGGTCAGCCGCCGCCGGTTACCCCGGCGGCCGGGCGATGGGGTCGTGGCCGGATGCCCGAAGGGCCAGACTGGTGCTGACCCGCTGCGCCGGCGGGGCGCCGCGCGATGGGAGGACCAGATGGCAGAGGGAGCCCGGGTCGGCTCTGTGGTCATGTTCGTGCACGACCTGGACAGGTCGGTGGCCTTCTATGCCGATGTCCTGGCGCTGCAGGTCGCCGATCGCAGCACGACGGCGGCACTGCTCGGCAATACCGCTGGTGCGGGCCTGATCCTGCGCGCCATGGGCGGGGCCGCGCCGCACGCGCTCGGCGCCATCGGGGTCCAGTACGTCGTCTGGGCCGCGGCGGACGCCGCCGACCTGGCCCGGTGCGAGCGGGTCCTGGCCGGCCGCGGCGCCTATCGCGAGACGCGCAGCAATGACGGCGTGACCGTGGTGGAGGGCCGCGACCCGGATGACATGGTGGTGATGGTCAGCCATCCCGGCCCGGACCAGTCGCCGCTGCGGACACTGCCTGCCCGGATCTACGGCTGGTAGGGCGGGCGGGACTGCGAGGACCGGCTCTCGTAGGGTGGGGTGGTGCTCGGCCTTCCCGATGGCATCCGCGGCTGTCTGTTCGACCTGGACGGAGTGCTCACCAAGACCGCGCAGGTTCATGACGCCGCCTGGCAGGAGATGTTCGACGGCTACCTGCGCGAACGTTCCCGGCGGACCGGCGAGCCCTTCGTCGGCTTCGATCGCGTCGCCGACTACGAGAACTTCGTCGACGGCAAGCCCCGCGCCGACGGGACCCGCTCGTTCCTGGAGTCCCGCGGCATCGAACTGCCGGAAGGCAGCCCGGGCGACCCGCCGGGCGCGGAGACGGTCGAGGGCCTGTCCAACCGCAAGAACGAGATCCTGCTGCGGCGGATCCGCGAGGACGGGGTGGCGGCGTACCCGGGCTCGGTGCGCTACGTGCGGGCCGCCCGTGACGCCGGCCTGCGCCGTGCGGTGGTGACGTCGAGTGCCAACGGTCGTGACGTGCTCGCCGCGGCGGGGATCGAGGACCTGTTCGAGGCGCGGATCGACGGCCTGACCATCGAGCGGGAGCACCTGCGGGGCAAGCCTGCCCCGGACACCTTCCTGGCGGGGGCGCGCGCCCTCGGGCTGGAGCCGCGCGCGGCCGTGGTCTTCGAGGACGCGCTGGCCGGGGTGGCGGCCGGCCGGGCGGGCAGCTTCGGGTTCGTCGTCGGGGTGGACCGGCTCGGCCAGGCGGACGCGCTGGCCGAACATGGTGCGGATGTGGTTGTGACCGACCTCGCCGAGTTGCTGGACCGCCCGTGATCAAACATCCGGTGTTCCACGTGGAACCGTGGAGCCTGCGCGAGAAGGCGCTGGACCTGGACATGCTGGCGCAGACCGAGTCGGTGTTCGCGCTGTCCAACGGGCACATCGGCTGGCGGGCCAACCTCGACGAGGGCGAGCCGCATGGCCTGCCGGGAAGCTATCTCAACGGCGTATACGAGAGTCCGCCGCTGGTCTCCGCCGAGGCGTCCTACGGCCAGCCGGAGTCGGACCAGACCGTCATCAATGTCACCAACGGCAAGCTGATCCGGCTGTTCGTCGACGACGAGGCGTTCGACGTCAGGTACGGCACGCTGCGCTCGCACGAGCGGGTGCTCGACTTCCGGACGGGCGTGCTCAGCCGCCGCGCCGAATGGGTGTCCCCGGCCGGCGGGGCGGTCAGGGTGTCCTCCGCCCGGCTGGTGTCGCTCACCCAGCGGGCGATCGCCGCGATCCGGTACGAGGTGGAGCCGCTGGACGGCCAGGTGCGCATCGCGCTGCAGTCCGAGTTGCTGGCCAACGAGCAGTTGCCGTCCGGGGCCGGCGACCCCAGGCACGGCATGGACATCGACAATCCGCTGGTATGGGAGTTTGATGCCGCGCACGAGCAGGCCGCGGTCCTGGTACACCGGACCGCGCGCAGCGGGCTGCGCATCGGCGCCGCCATGGATCACCTGGTCGACGGGCCCGACGTCCGCGTGGAGTCCCAGTCCTTCGCGGACGGCGCAATCGTCACCGCGGCGGCGGTCGTGGCACCGGGCCAGCGGCTGAGCGTGATCAAGTTCGTCGCCTACGGCTGGTCCGGGGTGCGTTCGCTGCACGGTGTCCGGGATCAGGTGTGGGCAGCCCTGACCGCGGCCCGGCAGTCGGGCTGGGATGGCCTGCTGGCCGACCAGCGCGGCTTCCTCGATGGCTTCTGGGATGGCGCCGACGTGGAGCTGGACGGGGATGCCGAGGTACAGCAGGCGGTGCGGTTCGGGCTGTTCCACGTGCTGCAGGCCGGCGCGCGCGGGGAAAGCCGCCCGATCCCGGCGAAGGGCCTGACCGGGCCGGGTTACGACGGGCACACGTTCTGGGACAGCGAGGCCTTCGTCCTGCCGGTGCTCACGCTGACCGCGCCCGACGCGGCCGCCAGCGCGCTGCGGTGGCGGCACGACGTGCTGCCCGCCGCCCTGGACCGGGCGGCCCAGCTGGGCCTGGCGGGCGCGGCCTTCCCGTGGCGGACGATCCACGGCGAGGAATGCTCCGGGTACTGGCCGGCCGGCACGGCCGCGTTCCACGTCAACGCCGACATCGCCCACGCGGTGATCCAGTACATCGACGCCACCGGCGATGCGGAGTTCGCCAAGGGGACCGGAATGGACCTGCTGACCCACACCGCGCGGCTGTGGCGGTCGCTGGGCCATCACGACGCCGCCGGCCGGTTCCACATCGACGGAGTCACCGGCCCGGACGAGTACAGCGCGATCGCCGACGACAACGTCTACACCAACCTGATGGCGCGCCGGAACCTGCTGGCGGCCGCGACGGCGGCGGAGAGCTACCAGGACCGGGCCCGCGAACTGGGCATCGGCGCCGAGGAGTCGGCAGGCTGGCGGGATGCCGCGGAGTCCATGTACATCCCGTACGACGAGGCGCTCGGCGTGCACCCGCAGGCCGAGGAGTTCACCAGCCACCAGGTCTGGGACTTCGCCGGCACCCCGCCCGAGCACTACCCGCTGCTGCTCCACTACCCCTACTTCGACCTGTACCGCAAGCAGGTCGTCAAGCAGGCCGACCTGGTGCTCGCCATGCACCTGTGCGACACCGACTTCACCGCGGAGCAGAAGGTGCGGAACTTCGCCTACTACGAGCCGCTCACGGTGCGCGACTCCTCGCTGTCCGCCTGCAGCCAGGCGGTCATCGCGGCCGAGACCGGGCACCTCAGCCTGGCCTTCGACTACCTGGGCGAGGCCGCGCTGATGGACCTGCAGGACCTGGAGCACAACACCCGCGACGGCGTGCATATCGCCTCGCTCGCGGGCACCTGGCTCGCGCTCGTCTGCGGATTCGCTGGGCTGCGCCACCGGGATGGCCGGGTCGCCTTCGCCCCCCGCCTGCCCGAAGGCCTCACTCGCCTGGCCTTCACCGTCTCGTTCCGCGCCCAGCGCCTGCGCGTGGCGGTAACGCAGTCCAGCGCCCGCTACCAGCTCGACGACGGTAACTCCCTGGAGATCGCCCACCACGGCACCACCCTCACCCTGGAAGCCGGCAAGCCCCAGGACCGCCCGATCCCGCCGGCTCCGGTCCGCCGGCGCCCCACCCAGCCCCCGGGCAGGGCACCGGAACGCCGCCAGGCCTCCGGGCCCTCCGCTTAACCCGGCCCGCTCCCGTCGCCCCTTGACCGAACCTTTGCAAACACCCACAATGGTCTAAAAATCAGTCCTTTAGACCAGCAGGAGGGTCATGCCCAGGGCAACGGCGCCGTTCGGAGCGCTGCTGGCCCCGCTCACGCTGCAGACCGCGGGGGAGCGCATCGCGGAGCGGTTCGTCACGGCCATCGCCCTCGGTGAATTCGTCCCCGGGCAGCGGCTGCCGCCGGAGCGGGAACTGGCTGCCATGCTCGAGGTCAGCAGGACCACGGTGCGCGAGGCGCTGCAGCGGCTCCAGGCGGCAGGCTACGTGACCGCCCGGCGCGGCCGTGGCGGGGGCACATTCGTCCAGACCGGCCAGGGCCCGGGGTCGGACGAGATGATCCGCCGCACCCTCGTGCCGGCCTGGGCGCAGCTCACCGAGCTGCTGGATTTCCGGCAGCTTGTCGAGCAGCTCATCGCGCGGACCGCGGCGCTGCGCCGCGAGGACAACGACATTCATGCCATACGCGAGGCCGTGGCCAGGTACTCCAACGCCGCGGACCGGGATGCCTCGCGGCTCGCCGACCAGGCGCTGCACCGGGCGATCGCGCATGCGGCGCACAACCCGAGGCTCGCCGAACTCAGCGCCCAGATCCGCCGTGAGGTCAGTTTCGGCTTCGACGCCGAGCCCTACACACCGGAAGTCCGGCGGCGGGCCACCCGCCAGCATCCCGAGCTGGCCGAGGCGGTCATCGCGGGCGATCCCGAGCGGGCGGCCGGCCTGGCTGCCAGGCACTTCTCACTGACCGAGGAAATGCTCACCGAGCTGCACGCCCGGATCCGGCTCCGATCTGGAGGAGAAAGCAATGCCCGTGACCAGGGTCAATGACATCGACGTGAACTACAAGCTGGAGGGCGACGGCCCGGAGACGATCGTCCTGATCAACGGCCTGGCCGACGACCTGGAGACCTGGGCCTTCCAGATGGACGACTTCCTCGGCGCCGGCTACCGGGTGCTGCGGTTCGACAACAGGGGGATAGGGGCCAGTTCCAAGCCGGCCGGGCCTTACTCCAGCCGGATGCTCGCCGACGACGCGAAGGCCCTGGTGGATTCGCTCGGCATCAGCGACTTCCACCTGATGGGCGTGTCCATGGGCGGCATGATCGCACAGGAGTACGCCCTGGCCTACGGCGCCGATCTGCGCACGGCGACGTTCGCCTGCACCTACGCGGCACCGGGGCCGTTCTGCTCCCGGATGTTCGCCATGTGGGCGGCGATGGCGCCGGTCACCGGTGTCCCCTTCATCATGCGGGACGTCACGCTGTGGGCGTTCACCGTCCCGTTCTTCACCGACCGGGCGGCCGACGCAGCCGAGTTCGAGACCGCCATGCGCTACATGGACCAGCCGGTGCACGCCTACCTCGCGCAGCTCGCGGTGATCCAGGAGCACGACACGACCGCGCGGCTCGGCCGGCTCGGCGTCCCGGCCCTGGTGCTGGCCGGGGAGCAGGACATCCTGATCCCGGTCTCGCTGTCCCGGCAGCTCGCCGCCCTGGTCCCCGGTGCGGAGTGGGCGACCACCAAGGGCGGCCACGCCTGCCTCTGGGAGCACCCGGCCGAGTTCAACCAGACCTTCCTCGAATTCACCAAGCGACACGGAAGGGGCTAGCGATGGCCGACTCCCCCCAGACCCTGCGGCGCGGCCAGCTAGGGCTGTTCGGTGTGATCATGCCCGGGCTGGCACAGGTGGCACCGGCGTTCAACCTGTTCTTCACCACGGGCGTCATGGTCGCCCTGGCGGGCGCGTCCGCGCCGCTGATCTTCCTGATCTCCATGGTCGGGATGGGCGCCACGGCGAGCAGCCTGGCTCAGTTCGCCGGCGTCTACCCCAGCGCCGGCTCGTTCATCACCTACATCACCAAGGCGATCGGCGCCAAGGTCGCGGTGGCCATCGGCGTCATCACGATCCTGGGGTACATCATCGCGTTCGGCGGGATCTACATCTTCGTCGGCCAGTACATCGTGCAGAACGTGCTCGGCGACCCGCACGTCTGGGGCATCACCCAGATCGTCACGATCATCTACGGCGCGCTCGTGGTCGCGCCGGTGGTGGTGGGCCTGAAGTTCGGCGTCCGGATCACCGTCGCGCTGTACGTGTTCGAGGTCGTCCTGCTGCTCGCGCTCAGCCTGACAATCCTGGTCAGGGGCGGCGCCAATGGCCTGTCCGCGACCCCGTTCCACTGGCCGGGCGGCTCCAAGGACGTGCTGCTCGCGTTCAGCCTGGCGGTGCTGGCGTTCGGCGGGTTCGAGGCGGCGGCCCCGCTGGCCGAGGAGACCCGCAACCCCCGGCGCAACGTCCCGCTGGCGGTTGTCGGCGCGGTCCTGGTCAGCGGCATCATCTACGTGATCGGGTCCTACGCTCTGGTCACCGCGTTCGGCGTCGGGCGCGCCGGCGCGCTGGCCGCCGACCCCAACCCGTTCCACACCGCGGCCCACGCCTTCATCCCGTTCGTCGCCCCGCTGATCACCTGGGTCTTCCTGTCCAGCGTGACGAGCTCCTACGTGGCGGCGAACACGCAGACGTCCCGGGTGATCTTCGCCGGCGCCCGCGGCGGGCTGTGGACCCGCACCCTGGCCGGGGTGACCCCCCGGTTCCGCACGCCGGCGGCGGCCGCGATCGCCTTCGTCGCGCCGAGCATCCTGATCGGCGTCGTGTCCACGGCGTTCACCGACCCGGGCACCGCGTCCGGGTTCCTCGGCACCTACGGGATCCTCGGGCTGATCATCATGTACCTGGCCGCGAACGTCGCGCTGATCGTGGAGTGGGTCAAGTTCCGCCGCCGGGGCATCCACAAGAACGCCTGGCTGTGGCTGGTCACGCCGGTCGTGGGTGTCGCGGTGCTGCTCATCCCGATCTGGGGTGACCTGCGGCCCGGCCAGCCCAGTCCGTACAACACGCTGCCCTGGCTGACCCTCGGCCTGATCGCCGTGGGCGTGATCTATGCGATCGTCCTCGGCGCCACCCGCCCCGACGTCCTGGACCGCGCCCCGGCCCTGCTGGAGGGTGAAGAGAGCCTAGAAACGGATCCGCTGCCGGCTGCGTGAGGAAAGGCAGGCGCCCGGCCCGAAGCGGGGGTCGGGCCGGGCGCCTGGTCTTGGGGCGGTTCGGAGCTGGTGGGTCAGTTGTCCGGCGGGCGCAGGGTTAGGGCCATGGTGCCGGTGAAGATCTCCTCGTTGACGATGTAGGCGAAGCCGAGGACGAACAGCGGCGCGGCGTCAAAATAGCGGTCCGCTGGAGGGGGGCAGACCCAGGGCCCGGCGGATGAGTCCCACCTGGGTCTTGACGACGGCAGCGGCGGCCTCGACACGGTGGTCGAACGACCGCATCTTCCTGAGCGAGGGCGCCCGCGCCTGCAGCCCTATCAGCTTGGCCAGCTTCTGGTCAGCCTGGGTGAGCGCGGCGGCTGCGGTGGCGGCCGCCGACGGGAAGGAGACCGTTCCTAGCTGATCGTCGAACGAGCCCACCGTTTTAACCTCCCTCATCAGGTCCGACCTGGCCGCGGCGAGATCACGATGCCGGTTGTGGGCGTAACCGTCCACCTCGGCGGTGAGGGCCCGGTTGGCGGGGGAGGCGACGGTCGTATAGTCGCTGGCGATCCTCGCCGGCGAGCCCGCGTAGTAGACCAGAGAAAAGATCAGCAAGAGAGCAGTAGCCACAAAGGAAAGCACCAGGACCATAGCGAACCCAGGCCCGATCGACCGCGCGCGGCTGTCTCTGGTGTAATCGCTTTTAGTAGACCGGCGTTCTCTGGTGTAAGAGTCGGTCGTCATGGTCCACCTCTCGCTGGCAAAGCTGGCCGGCCACTGACACGGTCAGTTGCTCGGGGGATTCATCGTAATGATCTTGATTCCGGTGAAGATCTCCTCGTTGATGATGAACGCGAACGCCAAGAGGTACAGCGCGAAAAGTGGTGCAAAGGCGGCCCACACCTTCCACTGCTGCCCGGCCGCCCGCTGCTCGGTGACCCAGCGTTTTACCGGCGGCAGCCTGAGGATGACGAGCGGGAGACTGATGGCGAGAATCTGGTAGAGGCGCTGGTGGAAGACCGGGTCACCGTCACCTTGAGGCCCGTCGAATGGACTGAACCCGTCGAGCAGCGCCAGGTGAATGACGATCATCGCCCAGATGACGTAGGTGACTCGCTGCACCCGCTTCCAGTACCTCCCGAGTGCCCGCTGCATCGGGGTGTTGGCCGTAGCCAGGACCGGGAGGGCCAGAAGGATGATGAGAAACCCGGCGAGAAGGAAGCTATGCCCAGCGACCCGGCCGATTGGGCCCCCGGAGAAAGCCCCCGTGATAGATGCGGTGATCGAGTCCGAGAGGCCTATCACAGCGAACATGATGCCGTACCACCGCCGGAGGGGGGTGAACCACCGCTGCCCGGTCAAGGTGATGAGCGGGGTAATCGTCACGGCCAGGAGGAAGCAATACTCGCCCCCGGTCCCCAGCACGTCGGCTTCCGTATTGGTCAGGCTCAGCTTCTCGTTGAGCGACAGCCAGCCGCGCAGTGTGAAGATCAGTGGGATGATCGCGGGGAGGCGCAAGAGGAATAGCGCGATCTTCCGCCTCTTGACACGAGGAAGGAACGTAGATTGCTGGTCCATCCAGGAATCTACGGTTTGCCTCTTCGGCGCCTTCTCCCGAGATTCCTGCTCTTCTTCTGCGACGTCCAGATAGGAATCTTCCGGATAAGGGCCTTCCGCATAACGCTGGATTGTGTCCGGTCGGCTCACTTCTTCTGCCTCCTTCCCCCCCGGCTTTATGGTTCCGGACTGGGCGCACCCGATGCGGTCCGGGCCCGCTGTGTCCGAGACTAGTTATCCCATTACTTCAGGGTGCAGGCGAGGTGCAACAGTGAACATTGCACTTCGCCGGCCTTCTGCGGCAGTTCCGGGTTCACGGGCTCCTTGGGACCGGTCTCCCCCGCGCCTGCCCCATTCGCCCGGAGGACAAAGAACGGGCCACCGTGCAGCGCTAGCTCGGTAGTTCCGGATATAGCGCCAATCACGGAAACGGCCGCGATAGCCCAAGCCATCTTGCGCATGACCTTAGACTGCCGGCTGACCGGCTTCGTTGTCGGCGGGCGGCTGGCCTCGCGGGCCTGGTGCCCGGCTGGCCGGCTTGGCGGCTGGCCTCGCGGGCCGGTTTGGCGGCTGGCCTCGCGGGTCTGGTGGCCGGCCTGGCGGGGAGGGCAGCGGGTGCAGCCGCCGGAAGGGCAGCGAGCGGCGCGCCGGGCGTGACCAGGTTCTGCGTGACGTACGCAGCCACCCGGTGCAGCTCTCCAGACATCGACTGCATGGCCGCCCGCATCTCGGCGGCCTCCCGCTCGGCGGCCTGGCGGATCGCTGCAGCCTGGTCGGTCGCCTGCTCGCCGGCAGCCCGCCGCTTCCTGCGCCGTCGTCGCCTGCGGATGGAGCGCGGCTGCCTGCTCCCTTATCTCGGCGGCCTCCGCCTCGGCGGCCTGGCGGATCGCGGTGGCCTGCGCGGCTGCCTCCCGCTGTATTTCCGCGGCCTCGCTAGTCAGCATCGAGCAGGATCCGCTCCGCCACCTGGACGGCGTCGCCGTCGCCGCTTGCCTGAGTTCCTCGGTCTCCCGCGCGACGGGCGGCCCGCCGAGCGGGACCGCGCTGGCACCGGGACACGTGGCGTGCATGCCCGGTTGGCCAGCCCTGGCCGGTGCGGGCGGCTCGGTGAGCATGACCTGGAGCCGGCCGTCGCCGAAGGCCAGCTCGTAGTAGGTCTGCGGGATCGGGCCCGTGGTCCTGGCCAGTTGCGCCGACCAGCGCTGCGGCGTGTCGTCGGCGGGCCCCGGGTGGCTGGAGTAGCCGACCGGGACCCGTACGTGCCGGCCATGCGCCGGTGGCACCTGGGGCACCGGCTGGCGCGGGTTCGGGTCGTGATGTACCGCCGGGGCCGGTGCTGCGCTCAGCCGTTGCCGTTGTGGCAGGCCGGCTTCGCCGGGCGGTGGCCCGCCCGGGCGCGCCGGTGGCCTGCCCGGGCCTGCCCCGCCGCCGCCGGGCTCTGCGGCCGGCCAGCTTGGGTAGTCATCGCCGGCCAGCGGGCGGCCAAGGTCGCTCGCTGGCCAGCTCGGGTGGTCGGGGTAGGGCCAGCCCGGGCGGTCAGCGCCCGCCGGTCTGCCAGAGCCCACGGCGGTGCCGACCGGCCGGCCGAGGTCGGTGGCTGGCCAGCTCGGATGGTCCGGGGTGAGCGGGCGGCCCTGACCGCCGGCGGGCCAGGCCGGGTGGTCGGGGTAGGGCCAGTCCTGGCCGTCGCTGTCGGCTGGCCGGCCCTGGTAGGCGGGAGCGCCGACGGGCCTGCCGGGGTCGCTCGCGGGCCCGTTCGTGTGGTCGGTGTACGGCATCGCTCCCACCTCGCCTGGGGGGTCCGCGGCCAGCCCGCGGACCCAGTCGCTGCCAGGGCCGGCCGCCCTGGCGTACGTCGGCTTGCGCTGGTTCCCGCCGCCTGCCCGGCGGCGCCTGCGCACTACCAGGCCCAGCCCGGCGACGGCGAAGACCAGCAGCGCACCGCCAATCACGGGTTCCGCTATCGTGCCGGAGCCGTGACCCGCGCCGGCGGCCGCAGGGCTGGCGGCCGCCCTGGCCTGGCGGCGGGGAGACGCCCGGCGTGCGTCCCGCGAGGTGGCCTTGGCCGCCGCGGGCAAGGGGCCGGAATGCACGCCCGGACCGGATGCGCCCGGGGGAAGCAGGAGTATCCATCCCGGCTCGACCGAGTGGGGATTCGCCAGCCGCTGGCCATTGGGCTGGAGCCGGCCCTTGTTGAGCTTGAAGATCTCCATGTACAGGCTGCCGTTGCCGAGCGTGGTGGCCGCGATGCTGTACAGGGTGGGCACGGATCCACCGGCCGCCGGCGGCACGATGTAGTACTTCACCGTGGCCGGTGTCGTCGCCGCGCTCGCGGGCGCCTGGGCGCGGGCCGCCGTGGCAGCCATGGCCGGTGCTGTGCCCAGGACCGTGGCGGCCAGGGCCGCCGCGGCGGCCGCCGGGGCCCTGACCGCCGCGGCGGCGGCTCGCGCAGCCAGCCACTGCCGGCGCCGCACGCTCACGCTGCCGGTCACCGCCGCCGCTGGCGCACCGGGTCTTGCCTGAGCTCCGGCCATAATCTGGCTACTGGCCGGGGCACCCGCGCGGATGCCTGCATGGGCCCGGTCTCAGGCCCCGGATGCGAAGCGACCACCATGGCCTCCAGCGGGAAGATGCACACGGGACCATGCCTGATCCCTGGCGAGGCGGGGATCGCGTGCGATCCTCGCCTCGGCGGCAGACTAGGGCACCCCGCGGGCGCCGGGACAGAGACGAATACCCCTCGGGGGACGGAAACCCCCTAAGGGACCCAGTCATTTCCTGCGGAAATGCGGAATGAGGTGCTCGGCCCTCATCGCGGTGTTCATGTTCACCGGCTGGGACGGCACCCTCTACATCAACGAGGAGGTGCGGCACCGCCGGGTCAACCCCGGCCGCGCCGCGATCCTGGCGGTCTGCCTTCTGGCCGTCATCTACACGCTGTCGATCGTGGGCCTGCAAGGCGTGGTCTCGCCGGCCAAGCTGCAGGCCAACTCGGCGTCGGCGCTGGTGTACGTGGCGCAGGCGATCGGCGGCGGGTTCTGGACCAAGACGATGGCCCTCGCCCTGGCGCTCTCCGTGATCGCGACGACGGGCACCGGCATCGTCTTGACCGCCCGGATCGTCTACGGCATGGCCAGCTACCGCGTCCTGCCGGAGTTCCTGGCCACCATCTCCCGCCGGGTCGCCACACCGGTCGCGGCGAGCGTCGTCGTCGGCCTGCTCATCGTAGGGCTAACCTGGGTGTACCTGCTGGCGACGTCGGTGGAGAACGCGTTCAACGACGTGGTCGCCGTGACCGGCCTGCTGCTCATGCTCGCCGCGCGGTTCGTGCTGCGATCCTCGTTCTTCGGCACCCAGCGGGAGAGCGACCAGAGCCAGGCGGAGGTGGATGCGGAACCGGGCTGATCCCGGG
Organism: uncultured Actinomycetes bacterium; assembly: GCA_963725125.1. Classification (GTDB taxonomy): domain Bacteria; phylum Actinomycetota; class Actinomycetes; order Streptosporangiales; family Streptosporangiaceae; genus DASXKD01. The sequence goes on along the minus strand of CAVRXW010000052.1, from coordinate 72,420 downwards.
CAGTCGCGGCACCGGATCCGGATCCGGATCCGGATCCAGCTGCGGCCAGGCGCCTGAGCTGCCCGGCTTTCGCCGCGCATCGCCATTAGCCCGATATGCGCAGTGCCGTTAACTGCTGGATCAGCTGGTAATGCCTATTCCTGTGCCGATATGCCCGCTATGATTTCGCGGTCGGCCGACCCAGGCCGCACGCCAATCGGCACCGGAGAACCCCGGGCTGCGCAAGGCCCCAGATCGCTGTCCATTCTCCGGGGCATTGGGCAACTCCTTTCCAGCCGGTGACCCGCACAGGAACGCTGGGAGAACAGATGACGGAGCAACCGTCCGCTGTCGAAGGCACCGGACTGGCCCCCGCGGCGCGCCTCGAACCAAACGCGATCGGGGTAGCGCAGGACACGGTCATCGGCATGGCCTCGTCCGCCCCGGCGGCCACGATCGGGCTGTCGCTCGCCGCGCTCGCGGCCGCGACCGCCTACGGCAGCGGGCCGATCCTGCTGCTCACCGCGATTCCGATGCTCATCATCGCGAACGCCTACCGCCGGTGCAACATGTGGAACGCCAACTGCGGGGCGTCGTTCGAGTGGGTCGGCCGGGCGATCGACCCCTACCTGGGGTTCCTCACCGGCTGGCTGATGGTCGTCGCCTACATCATCGGCACCGTCGCGGAGATCCTGCTGCTGGGCCCCTCGGTGCTGGCCGTGTTCGGCTCCACCAACACCAACACCTGGGCGTGGATCGCCATCGGCACCGCGGTCGGCGTGATCATGCTGATCGTCGCGGTCGTCGGCATCAAGATCACCGCGCGGGTCCAGGTGAGCATGGCGCTGGTGGAGTACCTGATCCTGATCGGGCTGTCGATCGCCGGGCTGGTGTTCGTCCTTCGCCACCACCCAGGCAGTTTCCCGATCACCAAGGGCTGGTTCAGCCTGTCCGGCATCGACGGCAAGGGCAGCGCGGTGGCCGGGTTCCTGATCGCGGTGTTCGTCTACGGCGGCTGGGACGGCACCCTGTACGTCAACGAGGAGGTCAAGCACCGCCGGGTCAACCCCGGCCGTGCCGCCATCCTGGCGGTCGCGCTGCTCGCGGTGATCTACACGCTCGCGCAGGTGGGGATGCAGGGCGTGGTGTCGCCGGCGAAGCTGCAGGCCAACTCGGCGTCGGCGCTGGTATACGTGGCGCAGGCGCTGGGCGGCGGGTTCTGGGCCAAGATGATGGCCCTGTCCATCGCGCTCTCCGTGATCGCCACCACCGGCACCGGCATCGTCTTGAGCGCCCGGATCGTCTACGGCATGGCCAGCTACCGCGCCCTGCCGGAGTTCCTGGCGAACGTGTCCCGCCGGTTCGCCACCCCGGTCGCCGCGAGCGTGATCGTGGGGATCCTGCTTATCGCGCTGACCTGGGTTTACCTGCTGGCGACGTCGGTGCAGACCGCGTTCAACGACGTGATCGCGGTCACCGGAGAGTTGTTCGCGATCTTCTACATCATGACCGCGCTGGCCACCATGGTGTACTACCGGCGCCGGGTGTTCGGCGGCGTGCGGGACGCGCTGATCCTCGGCGTGCTGCCGCTGGGCGCCGCCGGGTTCCTCGGCTGGATGCTGGTCCGGACGCTGCAGAACTCGGCATGGACGCAGCGCTGGTCGCTGATCGCCATCGTCGCCCTCGGCCTGGTGATGCTGCTGTCCGCCCGGTTCATCCTGCGGTCGCCGTTCTTCAGCATCCCGCGGGAGAGCGACAACCAGGGCACCTGACCGGCTGCCCCGCGCTCAGCGGATGGCGCGCGCGGGCCTGGCCTCCCAGGTGATCCACAGCGGGCGGTAGCCCTGCTGGCTCCAGAACGGCGCGGACAGCGGGTTCACCTGCTCGTAGTGCAGCAGCGTGACCGGCACGCCGGCCGCGTGGATGTCCATATGCAGCCGCGCCACCAGTTCCGCGCCGACGCCGCCGGCCCGCTCGCCCGGTGCGACGAACATCAGCATGAGATAGGCGACGGGCGACTCGCGCACCAGCGGGGCGATCCAGCCGGCCAGATCGGGCCGCTGGGCGGCGAGCAGCCCGATCGCGCTGCCATCGCGCTCGGCCAGCCACATCCACGGCTCCGGCCCGGCCAGCATCTCCCCGGCCTCGTGGCGCAGGGCGTCCACCGTATCCGGCCGCTCGGCACCGTTGCCGAAATGGGCGTCATAGCGGATGACCTCCAGGCCCAGGCGCACCACGGCGTCGATGTCTGCTGGCCCGGCCCGCCGGATCCGGACGCCGGTCAGGCCCGGCCCGTCCCCGGCACCCTCGTCCGGCGCGGGAGGGCCGGCCGGGCCGCCGGGATGGCGGCCGGTCGCGCGTGCCGCCACGACGGCCAGCGGCGCGAAGCCCCGGCGCACCAGGGCCTTGACGCCGTCGATGTCCCGGCTGGGCCACGTGACCACGGCCGCGGTGTCCTGGCTGTCGGTGCCGGGCAGCCCGGCCAGGTGATCGCGCCACTGCCCCAGGAGCCGGTCCAGGGTGCCACCGATGTCCGGGCCGGTGATCTGCGACGCGAGCTCGAACCTGCGCGCGGTGCCCCACGCGGTGTCCAGTGACCCGGGTGCCGCCTCGGCGTGCGCACAGGTCGCCGCGGCCGCCGGCTCGCCCGTCCCCCCGGCGATGGTGAACTCGGCACCGCAGCCCGGTGGGAGCGGCCCCGGGTCGGGAAGCAGCGGGTCTATCTCCTGCCAGCGCCGCATCACCAGTGTGCCGATGCTGGTCCCGGCATTTCCGGCCACCGCCGCCATGGGCATCCTCCACGCCATTTCGCGACCCCCGGTGGCAGGCTATCCAAGCTCGGCCGCCCGCGGTTCTGAGCCCAGGCTCTCCTGGCGCACCGGGGCGGAGCCGTTGCTGCCTTAGTGCTTGGTTCTGAACCGGTGATCTTGGCGGGGCGGGGATTTGAGTTGCGAGTCCGTGGCATGCCAGCCTGGAGCCATGCGCATACGGGGAATCGCGACGTCGGTGGCGGTGGCCGGGTTTGCCCTGGCCGGATTAGTCGGCTGTGGGACCCAGGCTGGCTTGCCTCACGGAGCAGCCTCACCAACCAGCACCGTGCGGGGCCCCTGCGCGGCTGGTGACTCCGGGGCCGGGGCAAAAACCTCCCCCTGTGCCGTGACCAACCCTCAGGCGCTCCAGCAGTCCAACGAAGGCTACCTTCAGCGCCAGCCGGTACCCGCGGCGCAGGCCGCGGCCGCCGCGCCGTTGCGCCGCAGGGTTCGGCGTGGGCTGGAGGCGCTGACCCGCCGCCAGCGGCTGCGGCCCGGTGTGGTCAAGGACGCGCTCGTCGCGGCGGGGCTGCCGGCCACCGTCTACCTGCTGACCGGGGGCGGCGGTAGGACGCGGGTAAACCCGGTCACCTTTGAGGCTTACCCCTGGCCGGGCGAGAAGCTGTGCATCTACGGCAGTGTTGCGCCCCACCAAGTCGCCGTGGACGTCGCCGGCGTCACCGAAGACGGCAGTTGCCTGCCCGCACAAGGCAATGGCTGACTGAGTGCTTGTGCTGAGCCCGGGCTCTCCGGGCGTGCCGGGCGGAGCCGTTGCGCAGTTGCTTAGCCGCCGGCGGTGCTGAGCCCGGGCTCTCCTGGCGTGCCGGGCGGAGCCGTTGCGCAGTTGCTTAGCCGCCGGCGGTGCTGAGCCCGGGCTCTCCGGGCGTGCCGGGCGGAGCCGTTGCGCAGTTGCTTAGTGGTCTCGCCCGTAAGTTCGTCGGGTGTCAGGTCCAGGCGGTGGGGTCGTTGAGGTAGAGGCCGCAGGCGGTGTCGAGGGCTTGCTGGCAGGTGCCGATGGGGAGGCCGGTGGGGAAGATCGATTCGTCGTAGTCGTCGTGGCTGGCGCGGTAGATCGCGAACTGCCATTGGTGGGCGGAGCCGACGTAGCGCAGCCGGCACAGTTTGAGCGCGGTGGCGTCGGTGAGGGTTGCGTCGATGTAGCTGAAGGCCCCGCGGTGGCGGATGTGCAGGCTGGCGATCTGGGGCCAGCGTTCCCGGGCTCTGGCGCGCAGGCGCTCACACCCAACGACTTCACCGGCCTCGCCCAGATCCGCCACCGGCTCGCCGCGTTCGAGACCCACTACAACGCCATCGCCAGGCCATTCAGCTGGAAATTCACCCGCACCGACCTCGGCGACCTGCTCGACCGCATCGACACCCACGAAAAGACCCAGCCCCACACCCTGGCAGCATGAACCCCACCCCCGACGAACTTACGGGCGCGACCACTTAGCCGCCGGCGGTGCTGAGCCCGGGCTCTCCGGGCGTGCCGGGCGGAGCCGTTGCGCAGTTGCTTAGCCGCCGGCGGTGCTGAGCCCGGGCTCTCCGGGCGTGCCGGGCGGAGCCGTTGCGCAGTTGCTTAGCCGCCGGCGGTGCTGAGCCCGGGCTCTCCGGGCGTGCCGGGCGGAGCCGTTGCGCAGTTGCTTAGCCGCCGGCGGTGCTGAGCCCGGGCTCTCCGGGCGTGCCGGGCGGAGCCGTTGCGCAGTTGCTTAGCCGCCGGCGGTGCTGAGCCCGGGCTCTCCGGGCGTGCCGGGCGGAGCCGTTGCGCAGTTGCTTAGCCGCCGGCGGTGCTGAGCCCGGGCTCTCCGGGCGTGCCGGGCGGAGCCGTTGCGCAGTTGCTTAGCCGCCGGCGGTGCTGAGCCCGGGCTCTCCGGGCGTGCCGGGCGGAGCCGTTGCGCAGTTGCTTAGCCGCCGGCGATGTTGGCCAGGCTCTCCTGCACCGAGCGGGTCAGCCGGTCCCCGCGCGGCAGCACCCGCTCGCAGCGCTCGGCGGTATCGCGCAGCAGCGCCGTCGCGTCGGTGAGCCGCCCGGCCGTGTAGTAGGCGTGCGCCAGATCGGCGCGGCGGGCGAGCGTGTCCGGGTGGTCGGCGCCCAGCACCCGCTCATACCCGGCGCAGGCCTGCTCGTAGAACTGCAGCGCCGAGGCCATCCGGCCGGCCGTGTGGTAGGCGAAGCCCAGGTTGCCCTTGGCTGCGATCGTGTCCGGGTGGTCAGAGCCGAGCACCTCCTCCCGGTCGGCGAGGGCCCGCTTGTACTGCCGGATGGCCTCCTTGACTCGCCCGTCGGCGATGGCGGCGTCCGCGAGCTTCTCCCTGGTGGCGGTGGTCTCTGGGTGCTGTGGCCCCCAGATCCGCTCGCGGTCGGCGAGCGTCCGCTGGTACAGCCGCATCGCGTTCGAGGCCTGCTCCCCGGCGCGGTAGGCGGCCGCGAGCTCGTCCCGCGCGCGGAGCGTGCCGCTGTCCTCCGCGCCGCGGGACCGCTCCAGATCCCTGACCGCGCCGTCCAGCACGGTGATCGCGTCGCTGAACTGTTTCGCGGCCACCAGCGCCTGGCCGAGCTTGAGCTGCGCCGCGCTGACCGCGGCCGGATCGCTCCCCGCGGCCCGCATGCGCTTGGCCAGGACCCACCGGAACCACGGCACGGCCTCGGCGGCCCGGCCCGCGCTCAGGTAAGCCTCGGCGAGCCGCTCACCGGCGACCAGCGTGTCCCGGTGGGACGGCCCGAGGATCCGGTCGCTGATGGTCACGACCTCGTTCCAGTACGCGATAGCCGGCCCGGTCATCAGCGCGGCGTCCAGGCTCTTCCCGGCGCGGAGCAGCAGTGGATGGCAGCCACCCGCCCACAGCAGATCTCCCGCGGCCTGCCGCAGGCTGGCCGCACACGAGCGCAGGCCCGCGGCCTGGAAGGCGCTCTGCTCCGCGGCCGGCCACAACTCCACCAGCGCGTCCGCGGCGGCCCGCGCCGCACGATCGAACATGACCGGCGGCATCGCTGCGCGGACCGCGGACTGCACCACCCGCACCATCCGGACCGTCGCCAGGGTGCCCGCCTGATCGATGGACAGCAGGCCCGACCGCTCCAGGATCAGCAGCGCACTCAGGGCACGCGCTGGGTCCACGGAGCCCACGGCGCCATCGCCCGCGGCGTAGTCGCACGCCGCCTGCGTGGTGAACAGCGTGCCGGGGATCCCGTGCCCGTCGAGCAGCGCGGCAAGTGCCAGCAGCGCCTGGGCCGCACCGCCGGGCGACAGCCGTTCGGCCTGCTCGAAGGAGAAGGTCCAGGTGACCGCGGCGGCCGGCGGCGCCCCGGCGGCGCCCTCGGCCAGCGACGCCCGGCGGCGGGCGAAGAAGTCCCGGTAGTCCCGGCAGGACAGGGCGGAGCTTGTGATCACCGAACTGGCCTGGGCGAGGGCCAGCGGTTCGCAGCCCAGGTCCTCGACGAGGTCGATGGCGCCGAGGCGCTGATCGGTGTCCGCGGTCAGACGGCCGATCAGGTAGCTCAGCGCCTCGCGGGGGCTGAACACCCCCACGGGAAAGACCAGTCCCGGGTGGTCCCGGGACAACGCCGTGGCATCCGCGGTCGTGATCAGGACCTTCCCGGCCGCCCCGCGCGGCCACAGCCCCTCCAGGTCGGCCGGGTCGGTGAGGTCGTCGAGCACCAGCAGCCACGGCCGGCTGGTCTTGGCAAGCCAGTTCACCAGCCGGGTGGCGACCGTCTCCGCGTCACCAGCCGGATCGGTGCTGCTGGCCGCGACCGCCGCGGCCACGTAGCCGGACAGCACGGCGGCCCGGCTGGTGGCATCCACCCAGACCAGCAGGTCCAGCTTGCCGGACTGCCACAGCGACTCGGCCACGCCCGCCGCGACCTGGGTCTTGCCGCTGGAGGCCAGCCAGTCCCCGGATCCCCCGGCCGGGGCCCGGCCCGGGCCGAGAACGATGGTGGCACCGGGGACCAGGGCAGCCGCGACGTCGGCCGCCGTCTCCAGCCTGGACAGGTAGCCGTCCGCGAGCGGAGGCACCGCGCCCGACCGGACTGGCCACGCGATCCGCCTTTCCCGCGGTGCCGCCGCCTCCTCGGTCCCGGCCCGGCCATCCACGGTCATCGGTGTCCCCACCCCTCCCTCACTTCAGCTGTCCCGGCCAGGCCCGCTCCCGCCGGGATGATGCGGCGCTCGCCAGCTAACCGGGCCGGGCGGTCGGCGCGGAGCCCGGCCCCGCTGGCCAGCCCGCTGGCGAGCACATGCTCGACCAGGGCGATCAGCACTCGTTTGACCGAGGCGGGCTGCCGGGCGTCGCAGAGTATCGCCGGCACCTCCGGGTCAAGATCGAGTGCGATGCGCACGTCCTGCGGGTCATGCGCCGGGGCCCCGTCGAAGCAGTTGATGGCGACGACGAAGGGCACCTGGCGTTTCTCGAAGTAGTCCACGGACGGGAAGCAGTCGGCAAGCCGGCGGGTGTCGGCCAGGACCACGGCACCGAGCGCCCCGTAGGACAGCTCGTCCCACATGAACCAGAACCGGTCCTGGCCGGGCGTGCCGAACAGGTACAGCAGCAGATGGCTGCCGAAGGTGATCCGCCCGAAGTCCATCGCGACGGTGGTGGCCCGCTTGTTCTCCACTCCGGCCAGGTCGTCGAACCCGGTGCTGACCGAGGTCAGCAGTTCCTCGGTGCACAGCGGCCGGACCTCGCTGATCGCGCCGACCAGGGTCGTCTTGCCGGCGCCGAACCCGCCCGCAACGACGATCTTGAAGACGGCGAGCGGCCTGCCGTTGCCGTCCTCAGAGGGCACGGAGCCCATCCAGCACCTCCTCAAGCAGGTCGGTGCTGGGCCGTTCGCCCGCGTTCTGGCGCATGACCGTGAGCCGGCCCTGGACGAGGAGGTCGGCGAGCAGCACCCGGATCACGCCGAGCGGCAGTGCGGTGTCGGAAGCCACGTCGGCCACGGTGACCGGGCGGCCGCACAGGGCCAGGATCTTGCGGTACTCGGGGCTGAGGCCGGCCAGGTCGCGGTCACCCGCGCCGGACCGGGCGGCGATCACGATCGTGATCAGGTCCAGCATCTCGCCGGTGGCCGGCTCGGTCCGGCCACCCGTCAGCGCATAGGGGCGAACGACCGGGCCGGAATCCCGGTCGACCCACATGTCGTCGCCCGCTCTCATGGCGCAGTCAACCCGCCGGGCTGTGGATGGTCCGGAACCTGGGCCGCGCCGCCAGATGTGGCCCGGCCCGCTTCACCAGCATCGCCATCTCATAGGCGACCAGCCCGGCGTCGGCGTCGGCGGGGCACAGCACGGCGAGGCAACTGCCATGACCGGCGGAGGTGACGAACAGCAGCGCCTGTTCCAGCTCGATGACGCACTGCCGGACGGCACCGACCCCGTAGTGCTCGCCCGCCCCCCTGGCCAGGCTCTGCAGGCCGGCCGCGAGGGCGGCCATATGCTCCGCGTCCTCGCGGCTCAGGTCCCGGGAAGCGGCGATGACCAGCCCGTCTCTTGACAGGATCACGGCCTGGCGGAACTGGTCCACGCGGGCGGCGAGGTCATCGAGCAGCCAGCCAAGGTCCCGTTCGGGGCTGGCAGCGCCCTGATCGGTCATCGGGCCTCCTCGCTATTGGGCGTCTGGGATGGGTCCTGCGTCATGGCCGGCTTCCTGACCGGAAGCTCTCCGGCCGGTGGTTCCGCGGCCGGTGGTTCCGCGGCCGGTGGTTCCGCGGCCGGTGGCTCCCTGGTCGGCGGCTCCCCGGCCGCAGCGGTGCCGGCTGGACGGCCGGAGGCCAGGTCCGCTGGGCCGGTCTCCCGGCTGCGCTGCCACGCGCTCTGCACCGAAGCCGCGAGGTCGCGGGCCCGCTCCGGGGTGCGGGCTACGGGCCCGGCCCCGGGCAGCGGGCCGGCGCCCGGCGCCGGGTCCCGCAGGTGCGGTGAAAGGCTCGCCTGCCGGGTGCGCCGTGGCAGCCCGGCATGGGTGCCCGCGACCGCGCCTGGTGGCAGGCCCTCGGGGACGGCCGCCGCGGCGGCGCCGGCCGGTGCGGCCGGGCCGGCCGGGGCGGTGCCTGGACGGTCCAGGGCCGGGGCGGTGCCTGGACGGTCCAGGGCCGGGGCGGTGCCTGGACGGTCCAGCGGCCGGGGCGGTGCCTGGACGGTCCACAGCCGCGGGGAGCGCAGCGGCGGTTGCCGGCTCTCCGGCGGGCAGTGGTAGCTCCGCGGCCCGCCGGCCCGTGAGCGCCAGCGCCGCCGTGCCGGTCAGGTCCATCCTGGCTGACCGGCCGGCCGCCGGCCGGGCCCCCGGCGGCTCACCGTCGGGGCGCAGGCCCGCCTGTGAGAACACGCCAGGCGCCACGATGCTGTTGGGCAGCAGCGTGATGGCCGACGTTCCGCCGTAGGGAGAGGGGCGCAGGGACACCCGCACGCCGTGTTTGGCGGCGAGCTTGGCCCCGACGAACAGACCCAGCCGGTCGGCGTCGGCGAGGTCGAAGTCGGGCGGGCTGGCCAGTTGCTGGTTGATCTCGCGCAACTGGTCGGGTTCGATGCCCAGGCCGCGGTCGTCGATCTCGATCGCGAACCCGTTGGCCACCCGGCCGGCCCTGATCTCCACCCGGGTGCCCGAGGGGGAGTACAGCGTCGCGTTCTCGATCAACTCGGCCAGCAGGTGGATCATGTCGGCGACCGCCGGCCCGACGACCGCGTCCTCGGCTGCGGTCAGCACCGAGACCCGCCGGTAATCCTCCACCTCGGCGATCGCCGCCCGGATGACGTCGATCACCGGTACCGGCTCGCGCCAGGACCGCCCGGGTGCCGCACCCGACAGGATGGCGAGACTCTCCGCGTGCCGCCGCATTCGCGTGGTCAGGTGATCGAGCGCGAACAGGTCGGCCAGGGCAGCGGGGTCAGCGGCCTTCTGCTCCAGCGTGTCGATCAGGCGCAACTGCCGCTGCAGCAGCGACTGGTTGCGCTTGGCCAGGCTGACGAAGACCTGCCGGAGACCGTCCCGCAGCCCGGACTCGCTCTCGGTCGCCGCGGCGGCCCGTTGCCGCAGGCTGGCGATCGCCGTGGCGGCCGCGGCGACCTCGGTGGTCGTTGTCGCCGCGGCCAGGATGGCGGCGTCGGCCCGCGGGTCCGGCAGGCGGCCGGAGCGGGTGGCCGCTGGCCGCCCGGCAAGCTGCTCCGCGGCGGCCGCCAGCGCAGCCAGGTCCCGGGAGAGCCTGCGCCCGAAGGAGCCGGTCGCCGCGACCGCGACGGCGATGGCCACGAGCCCGGCCACGCCCAGCAGGCCGTAGGAGATCAGGATGGCGTGGCTGTGGGCGACCGAGCGCCCGGCCAGCGCCGTCCGCAGCGCGACGGCCAGGGCCAGCAGCCACAGCAGGGCCAGGCAGCCCGCGGGCAGGGCCACCCGCAGGGCGAAGCTGGCGCGGATCGAGTGCCGCGCGGCGCCCGGCCGCTCCGCGCCCACTGAGGTGGAAACACTCATGTGGTCACCCCTGGATCGATTCCGTGGCCCGGGTCATGGTCACTGTGGCCGGAGCGGCGGCTACTGCCAGTGCAATCCTGCGCTGTCGGGCACCAATTGTCGTCGTACTTAATGAAATCGCTCATATTGTCATCCGGCCCAATCCTGGGCACCCAGTTCAGGCGGGTGTGGTCGCCTGGCACCCCAAGATCTCGCTGCTCCCGGCAGGCGTGCTGAACCCCGCGGCGCAGGCATCCGTATACCGGTATGACCTAGCCTGCGGGGATTCCTGGCCGGTGGTGACTCGCGGCGTTGCCCGACGACAAGAGGAGCTTTCATGCGCCACGTATCATCGCTGGTGCCGCGGCATGACACCGGCCGCCAGGGCCCGGCCCGAGCCCCGAGATGGCGGCCCGCCGCCGCCGCGTTCGTGGCCGCGACCGGGCTGGTGGCCGCCGCCGGGGCGCCCGCCCTGGCCTCGGCGGGCCAGCCGCCGAATGATTTCACCAAGGTCAACCTGATTTCCAACCAGGCCTCCCATCACACCAGCCTGACCGACCCGAACCTGAAGAACGCGTGGGGCATTACCGCCGGGCCGAGCACGCCGATCTGGGTGTCCGACAACAACTCAGGAAACGCCACCGTCTACGCGGGCGGGGTCAACGGCAGCAAAGTGGCGCTGGAACTCACCGTCCCGGTTCCCGGCGACAACCCGACCGGTCAGGTCTTCAATCCCTTCAAGGGCTTCCCGGTGGGAGGCGCCAGCGGCAACCCGGCGATCTTCATCGTGGACTCGGACTCGATCGGCGCGAACCAGTCACCGGGGCAGATCGAGGCCTGGGACGGGGGCGCCAAGTTCGTCCCCGAGGACACCCCGACCGGCGGCCCCGGCGGCACGACCCCCAAGGGCGCGGTGTTCAAGGGACTGGCCATCGCCAACACCGCGGCGGGCCCGGAACTGTTCGCCAGCGACGTGGCCAACGCCACCGTGGACATCTTCAACAGCAAGTTCGCCCCGGTGTCCGCGCCGGGCGAGTTCACCGACCCGCGCCTGCCCGCCGGGTACGCCCCGTTCGGCATCCAGGCACTGGACGGCAAGATCTACGTCGCCTACGGCAAGCAGAACGCGCAGAAGACCAACGTGATCCCCGGGTCCGGGTTCGGTGTCGTCGATGCCTACAGCGTCAACGGCAAGCTGCTGCACCACCTGGTGTCCAACGGCCCCGGCAGCCCGCTGAACGAGCCGTGGGGCCTGGCCATCGCACCGGCCGGCTTCGGCCCGTTCGCCGGCGACCTGCTGGTGGGGAACCTGGGGAACGGCTGGATCCACGCGTTCGACCCGATGACCGGGAAGTTCCAGGGCGTGCTGGACAATGCCAGCGGCTCCCCGATCACGATCCACGGCCTGTGGGGCCTCATGGTCGGCAACTCCGAGTTCGGCGGGCCGAAGTCGCTGGTGTTCAGCGCCGGCCCGAGCAACTACAACAACGGCTCGGTGGGCATCATCAACCCCGGCTGAGGCAGGTGCCCGGGCAGGTGCCCAGGCCGCACAGGAAGCTGGCCCGGCCGCGGTCTCGCGGCCGGGCCAGTTCCTTGAGCGCAGCGGGTCAGCTGCTGGTGAAGCTAGCCGTCTCGGTAAGCAGCATGCCGGACAGGGTGACCGTGTGCTTCCCCGGGGACAGCTTGAGCAGCGATGGGTCGATCATGTAGGTGACGTCGCCCAGGGTGTTGGCGGTGAGCGTCGCGACGGTGTGGCCATCGATCGCGAAGTCCACCGGGTGCCCGGGCAGGAAGTTCGACGCGAGCAGGTACGAGCTGCCGCCCGGGCCGATGTGGGTGGCCGAGAGCTGGATGCTGTGCTGCAGCCCGGTCAGCGCGGCGAGCGCCTGGGCGCGGACCGCCTGGTCCTGGTGGCTCGCCACGGTCGCGGCGGCCAGGCTCGGCACGAACCTGGCCGCATTGATCGTGCCCCAGCCGCTGGCGACGTCGAAGCCCTTGGCCGCGGTGAATCCCCGGACGATGACGGTCTTGCCGTCCGGGGTGGTCACCGAGTTGTTGCCCTTGACCACGTCGGCCAGGCCGGCCTGCGCCCCCTGGGGGCCGAGCACCTGGTACAGCGCCGGGTTGATCGGCCCGATGTCGGCGTGGTTGGCCTGGGTGGCCAGGGCCAGCACGCCGGCCATCAGCGGCGCGGCCTCGGACGTTCCGGACTGGGCATCCATGGTCAGGTCGGGCACCGAGCGCATAGGGCTGCGGGTGATGGACGCGACGCCGTTCTGGTAGGCGGGGCGGGTGTACACCGAGGAGTACCCGGCGCCCTCGGCGAACGCGCCATCGACATGCCAGACGGGGTCGGGCCCGAGCCGCATTCCGGTCTTGGGGCTGAGGTTGGGGACGCTGCCGCCCACCGCGGTGATCCAGGGGGAGTCGTCCCAGGCGGCCGTGTCCGGCGTGGCCGAGACGTCCTGGCACTGCCCGTTGGCGACGGCCAGGTTCTGCACGACACCGCAGTCGCCGGTGGCGACCAGCACGGGGACGCCCGCCGCCGCAGCGGTCAGCTCGGCGGCGTTCTGTGAGGTGATCTGGGCGGGCCCGGCGGGGTAGGTGGTCTCCCCGGTCCCGTCGCTGATCGACATCACGTCGGCCAGATGGTGACTGGAGATGAACTCCACGCCCTTCATGATCTCCGGCATCGCCACGTTTTCCGCCGGGTCGCCGGTCACCTCGGTGTCGGCCGGGGTGGCGGAGATGACGATCTTCGCGTACGGCGCCATCAGGTGGGCCGCTATCACGTCGAGGGTCAGCTCGCCCTTCCACGCGTTGCACGAGCCGTAGCTCTGCAGCTTGACCATCCCGGTTGGGCACTTGGCCGGCAGCGGGCCCGCCGGGTAGATCGTCTGGATCTGCGGGTTCGGCAGCCCGAAGACCTTGTCGAAGCCGGCGACCTGCCGGTAGATGTCCAGGTAGTGCCAGCCCTCCATCACCGCGATGGTGGTCCCGGCCCCGTCGATGCCCTTGCGCCACAGCGCGCCGACGTTGTAGTCGAGCACGTCCGCCGGCCCCGGGATGAACTGGCTGTACTTCGCGAAGTTCTTCTTCATCTTCGCCAGGACCGCGTCGAGCACCTTGATCTGGTGCTGCTTCGACGGCAGGCCACCGGGCGCCGGTGCCGCGGCGGCCGTGGTGCTCGTGCCGGGGATGGGGGCGCCGGTGATGCGGGCCCGCAGCGGCTGCCCGCCGCCCGGGCCCGCGGCTCCCGCCGCACCCGCCTGGGCTGATGGCAGGACGAACGCCGCCGCCATCAGCGCGGCAGCTGTTACCGGAAGGGTTCTCCTCAGTAGTGCGCTGCGCATGTGTCTGCTCCTCCGAGCGTCAGTGGGCTGGCGGCACGTGCCGCCAGTTACCTGCCGTGCCGGGCCCCCGGCCGCAAGCGATCCCGGCACACCCACCTAAACACACGCATGCGTCGCCGGGCGGCTCCCCCGGCCGCCCGGCGATCGCCCCGGCGCCGGCCCTTACTTCCGGTCGAGCACGGCGCGGACCGCGGCGTTCGTGGCCGCCCGGCTGAGGTCGTCGGAGAACGGGCCGCCGCTGTAGGGCACCACCCACACGTGCAGCATCTGCGAGGTGTACTGGTCATGCCAGGTCGCCGGGTTGCAGGTGCCGCGCAACTGGACGTCGAACGCGGCGATGGTCGGCTTGTTGTCCTGGCACACGGTCACAGGTGCGAGTGCCAGCGGGTCAGCCCGCCGCCGATCTGCGGCCCGTTGGTGTTGCCGTTCTCGATGTACATCGCGCCGAGCAGGATCGGCGCGTGATGCGGCACGTTGATCGCGTAGACAAGCGAGGACGGGTGCTGCGGGTTGAGGCCGGCGTAGGCGGGGTCGGGGCCGTTGTAGAGCAGGTGCTCCTCGCCGTTGGTCTTCAGCACGTAGGTGTATCCGGCCGGCGAAGGCCGTCTGCACGTTCTTGTACCTGGCCAGGGTCGCGTCGGTCGCCTTGATCAGGTTGCCGGCCGCGATGACCTGGGCCGCGGTCGCGGGCGCGGTCGAGCCGTACATCCGCATGTCCGGCAGGCCGTCGGTGCGTGCCCATGTCACCCATGGCGGCCTGCGCGCCCGGCGCCGACGCCGGCGCCGTCATGCCGGTACCGGACGCCATGCCCGCGGGGCCCTCGGGCCCGGCCCAGCCGGGCGTCATGACCGCGGTGGTCACGGCGATCACCACGGCGGGGAAGCGCCGCCAGGCTGGCGATGTAGCCGAACCCGCTGCGGCGGCGCACCGGCCGGTCGGCAAGCTCCGGCCGCCACAGCAGCGCCGCGCACCCGGCGATCAGCGCGAGTTCCAGGATGATGCTCACCACGTCCAGGGCGCCGTACGCCTCGGGATGGCTCTTGTCCGGGCCGAACGGCAGGCCCGTGGTGCGGGACGCGAAGTAGACCGCCACGATGATCGCGTTCCCGGCGATGCCCAGCCACAGCCACGTCCGCGACGGGCGCCAGAGCACCACGGCCGCCCAGATCGCCTGGGCCCAGGAGATGACGAGGAAGAAAGCCCCGTAAAGAACATATTCGTTGAAATGCTCGAAGATCACCGCGAAATGGATCGCCGCGGCGCCGGCGGAGAGGGCGGCCAGGCCACCGGCAATATAGGGCCTGGCCGTCGCTGGGGTGCTGCGCGTTGTCATTTCGTCCAGGACAGAGGTACTCATACTTCGGATGTTAAGCCGGTAATCCGCAGTTCGGCATCGGCCGGGGGGCTGATTTGCTCATCCTTTCCGGTCAGCCCCACGGCCGGCCACTACGTCCCCGGTTGTAGGCCCCCTGGCGGAGAGCCGCGGGAAATGCCCGGCCGGCTCACCCGGCCAGGGCCGGCCCGGCGCCGTTCCCCAGGGGGATCCGCACGGTCACCGTCGTGCCCTGGTCGCGCCCCGACGTTACGTTCAGCTCGCCGTGGTGGTTGGCCACGATCGTGCGGACGATGGACAGGCCCAGGCCCGAGCCGGGAATGGCCGCCTCCACCGCGTTGGATGCCCGGAAGAAGCGGGTGAACAGCGAATTCTGGTCTTCCTCCGGGATGCCGATCCCGGTGTCCGCGACCGACAGCACGGCCGCATCGGCCGCGCTGCCCAGGGTGAGCGCGACGCTGCCGCCCCGCGGGGTGTACTTCACGGCGTTGGACAGCAGGTTGACCAGCAGCCGGTCCAGTTGCTCCGGGTCCCCGTCGATCATGACCGGCTGGTCGGGGCAGCTCACCTGGAAGCTGAGCCCGCCCGCGCCCGCCGACGGCCTGATCACGTCCGCGGCGGGGGGCAGCAACGAGGCCAGGTCGAGCGGCTGCAGCCGGGAGGTGAACGCGCCCAGCTCGATCTTGGAGATCGTCAGCATGTCCTCGATCATCGTCTTCAGCCGCCGCGCGTTGCGGTCCACCCCGTCCAGCATCTTTACCTGTGCGGGGCGTATCGGCCCCGCCTCCTGGTCCGCGAGCAACTCCACGTAGCCGATGATGCTGGTCAGCGGCGTACGGAGGTCGTGGGAGGCGGAGGCGAGAAAGCTGGCCTTGGCCTGGCCCAGCGATTCAAGCTCCGCGACCAGGTGCTCCTCGCCCTCGTACAGCCGGGCGTGCTCCAGGCCGCGGCCGATATCGCCGGCCAGCGACTCCACCGCCTCGATCTCCGGCTGCGTCCACGGCTGCCCCGCGCCGGTCCGCAGCAGGATGAGGCAGCCGAGCAGTTCCTGGCCGGCCCCGAACGGCGTGAGCAGCAGCGCGGTGGCGCCCTGGCTGAGAAGTATCTTCCTGATCTCGGCCGGGATCTCCTCGGCCTGCGCCGCGTCCAGGTCCTGGACGCGGTAGCTGGACCGGTGCCGGTAGATGTCCCGGATCCAGCCGATCGAGCCCGGCGGCAGGTGGCCGATCGGGTCGGCGCCGCCGCCGGAGTCGCCGTCAGCCCCGGCGAGGCGCTCCCCGGTGACCACGCCAACCCAGACGAAGTCGACCGGCAGGTGCTCGTGGATCGCGGTGACCGCCTCCCGGATGATCGCATCGGCGCGCAGGTGCTCACGGATCCGGATCGAGGCCTGGCGGACCTCGACCTGCAGCCGGGCCCGTTCCCGCTCCCCTTCCTGGATGCGGTCGCTCTCGTCGGCGAGGAAGTTGGTGGACGTGCCCAGTTCCCGCACGTCGGCCGGGCCGCCGGGGATCGCGCGCGCCTGCATGTCGCCGAGCGCCCGGCGCCGCACCGCCGTGGTGACGTCGTGCAGTGGCCCGCTGACCCAGCGCAGGCCGACCGCCACCGCGGTCACCGGAAGCATGAGGCCGACCGCCAGGATGGCCGCGGTCCAGCCCAGCCCCACGCCCAGGGTCCGCTCGCTCTTGGCCGCGAGCACGTCACCCTGCTCGGCCAGGTCCCGGCGCAGCACGTCGGCCAGGCCGGTGAAGGTGTCGGCGCCCGCCTGTGCGCGGCGGTAGAACCGGGCCGCCGCGGCGCTGCCTTCCGGGGCCGTGGCGGCCTGCTCGTCGGCGAAAAACGCGGACCGCGCGGTGCGATCCTCGGCGAGCACGTCGCCGCGCAGCGCAGGCCAGGCGAGCCGGTGCAGCTGACCGAGTTCCTGCCGAGACTCGTTGCGCTCGGCGAGGTAGCTCTTCAGCAGCCCGGTCTGGCCGGTCGCCTGGTACCCGGCGACAGCGCGCTGGGCGTCGAGGAAGT
This sequence comes from uncultured Actinomycetes bacterium, assembly GCA_963725125.1. GTDB lineage: Bacteria > Actinomycetota > Actinomycetes > Streptosporangiales > Streptosporangiaceae > DASXKD01. The sequence continues at coordinate 55,482 of CAVRXW010000052.1, read as the reverse complement.
CGGCCACCATGGCGAGGTTGGCCACCTGGATCGCCTGGATCTTGCCGCGGAGTTGCTCGATGGCCGAGCGCTGGTAGGCGGCACCGGCGAGGACGAAGGCGATCACGGCCGCGGTCAGCACCGACTGCACGGCCAGGCCGGCCCATGCGTAGAAGATGATGGAGCGCGATTCCCTCACGGCATCGGTGTCCCCGTCTTTGTCCTGCCCCCGGCGTCACCTGTTTCCTTACCCAGCATTCGCAAGACATCTGCGGCCGCCCGGTAATCGCATCCTTCTGCCGCCGCCCTGAATTACCCGCAATTTCGGTGAAACACGCATTATGGGCCTCTCGTGCAGACTCGCGTTTCCTCGTGCATATCGTGGCAAATAGACCACGCCAGGGCGGCTATTGGAATAGCTACTATGCTCGCGGGGAAGAGTTTTACTGGTGGGGGATTACAATGGCTAGTTCATCCGCGGTAGCGGGAAACGTGCCGGTTCCGGTGCCCCGGCTCCAGCCGGACGCCATCGGGGCGGCGCAGGACATGGTCATCGGCATGGCCTCGTCCGCCCCGGCGGCCACGATCGGGCTGGTGCTGGCCGGGCTCACCGCGGCAACGGCGTATGGCAGCGGGCCGATCCTGCTGCTCATGGCGGTCCCGATGATGGTGATCGCGAACGCCTACCGCCGGTGCAACATGTGGAACGCCAACTGCGGGGCGTCGTTCGAGTGGGTCGGCCGGGCGATCCATCCCTACCTGGGGTTCCTCACCGGCTGGCTGATGGTCGTCGCCTACATCATCGGCACCGTCGCGGAGATCCTGCTGCTGGGCCCCTCGGTGCTGGCCGTGTTCGGCTCCACCAACACCAACACCTGGGCGTGGATCGCCATCGGCAGCGTGGTCGGCGTGCTCATGCTCGTGATCGCCGTGGTCGGCATCAGGATCACCGCCAAGACCCAGGTCGGCATGGCGCTGGTGGAGTACCTGATCCTGGTCGGGCTGGCGCTCGCCGGCCTGGTGTTCGTCCTTCGCCACCACGCCGGCACGGTGCCCATCACGCGGGCGTGGTTCAGCCTGTCCGGCATCGACGGCAAGGGCAGCGCGGTGGCCGGGTTCCTGATCGCGGTGTTCGTCTACGGCGGCTGGGACGGCGCCCTGTATGTCAACGAAGAGGTCAAGCACCGCCACACCAACCCGGGGAAGGCGGCGATCCTCGCGGTCGGCTTCCTCGCGGTGATCTACACGCTCGCGCAGGTGGGGATGCAGGGCGTGGTGTCGCCGGCGAAGTTGCAGGCCAACTCGGCGTCCGCGCTGGTGTACGTGGCGCAGGCGCTGGGCGGCGGGTTCTGGGCCAAGATGATGGCCCTGTCCATCGCGCTGTCCGTGATCGCCACGACGGGCACCGGCATCGTGCTGTCCGCCCGGATCGTCTACGGCATGGCCAGCTACCGCGCCCTGCCGGGGTTCCTGTCCAACGTGTCCCGGCGGTACCGGACCCCGGCGGCGGCCAGTGTCGCGGTCGGCATCGTGCTCATCGCGCTGACCTGGGTTTACCTGCTGGCGACGTCGGTGCAGACCGCGTTCAACGACGTGATCGCGGTCACCGGAGAGTTGTTCACGATCTTCTACATCATGACCGCGCTGGCCACCATGGTGTACTACCGGCGGCGGGTGTTCGGCGGCGCGCGGGACGCGCTGATCCTCGGCGTGCTGCCGCTGGGCGCCGCCGGGTTCCTCGGCTGGATGCTGGTCCGGTCACTGCAGGCGGCATCGGCGTCCCAGGTCAGGTCGCTGGGCGCCATCGTCGTGGCCGGGGTGCTGCTGATGCTCTGGGCGCGGTTCGTGCTGCGCTCCCGGTTCTTCGGCATCCAGCGGGAGAGCGACGCCGGCTGAGGCCGTCTAGCCGGCCACGCTGGCCAGGGCCTCGCGCGCACTGCCGGTGACCGGATCGCCGGGCGGCAGGGCCTGCTCGCAGCGCGCCAGGGTATCCCGGAACAGCGCCAGCGCGTCGGTCACCCGGCCCACCGCGTAGTAGGAGTACGCCAGGTTCACGCAGCTGGCCAGGGTGTCCGGATGGTCGGCGCCCAGGACTCGCGCATAGGCCGCGCGGGTCTCCTCGTAGAGCTGTACCGCGGACGCCATCCGGCCGGCCTGGTGGTACGCCGAGCCGAGCGCGGCACGGACCGCGATCGTGTCCGGATGGTCCGGGCCGAGGGCCCGCTCCCGGTCGGCCAGCGTGCGCTTGTAGTCGGCCAGGGCGTGCTTGTACCTGCCGTCGGCGAGGCTGGCGCGGGCCAGCTCGAACCGGGTCGTCACGGTGTCGGGATGCTCGGGCCCCTGGGCGCGCTCGCGCGCCGCGAGCGTGCGCTGGTACAGCCGGACCGATTCGGCGGGCCGCCCCGCGCCGCGGTAGGCGGCGGCCAGCTCGTCCTGCGCCGCCAGCGTCTCGGGCCGGTCGGGCCCGCGGATCCGCTCGTAGTCGCCGACCACCCGCTCCAGGCAGGTCACCGCCCCGCTGAACTCCGCCGCGGCCATCAGCGCGCGGCCCAGGTCGCGCCGGGCCGTGATGGCACTGGGGTGATCGGGCCCGAGCACCCTGACCCGCTCGGTCAGCACCCACCGGAACCAGGAGACCGCCTCCGCGACCTGCCCGGCCACCAGGTAGGCCTCCGCCAGCCGGGCCCTGGCTGTCAGGGTGTCCGGGTGGCCCCCGCCCAGCACCCGGTCGCTCACCGCGGCAAGCTCGCTCCAGTAGTCCACCGCCGGCCCGAGCAGGCGCGCCCGGTCCAGGCTGTGCCCGGCCCGCAGCAGCACCGGATGACAGCCGCCCGCCCAGAGCAGATCCGCGGCCGTCCGCTGCAGGCTGTAGGTACACAGCCGCCAGGTCCGGGCCAGCCAGGCCGGCTCCTCATCCTCGGGCCACGCCTCCAGCAGGGCGTCCGCGGCCGCGATCGCAGCCCGGCCGGGTTCCGCTCCGGCCAGCCCGGCCCGCACCGCCGCCTGGACCACCTGGCTCATCCGGACCAGCGTCACGGCCGGTCCGGTGTCGATCGTCAGCAGGCCCGCCTGCTCGGCGGCGTGCATGGCCGCATCGGCCAGGTCCGCGCCGTCCCCGGCTGCCTGCGCTGCGCCGGTGATGTGCGCGGCCGCGGCGGACGTGCCGAACACCGCACGGGGGGTTCCGTGGCCGTCGAGAAACGCGGCGAGCGAGAGCAGCGCCCGCGCGGCGCCGTCGGGGGCCAGCCGGTCCGCGTGCTCGACGGATATTGCCCAGGTGACGGCCCCGGCCGCCGGTGAGCCGTTGGCCGCCCCGGCCGGCCCGCGGTTACTGGCGAACAGGTCACGGTAGTCCTGGCAGGACAGCCCCGAGCTCGCGATGACCGCGCTGGCCTGGGCCAGGGCCAGCGGCTCGTACCCGAGATCGGCGGCCAGTTCCGGCGCCCCCTGACAGCTGCCGGGGCTCAGGCGCCCGGCCAGGTAGGTGTGCGCTTCCGCCGGGCGGTAGAGCCCGACGGGGCAGACCAGGGCCTTCCGCTCACCGGCGAAGGGCGCCGGGTCCGCGGTGGTGACCAGGACCCGGCCCGCCGGCCCGGATGGCCACAGCCCGTCCAGGACCGCCACGTCCGGCGCATCCTCCAGGACCATCAGCCACGGCAGGCTGGTCCGGCCGAGCCATCTGACGAAACGCCGGGCGACGGACTCCCCGTCGCCGGAGAAGCCGGGTTCCCTGACCGCCGCCGCGGCCTCTACGTAGCCGGACAGCACGGAGGCCCGCTTCGTGCAGGTCACCCAGATCAGCAACTCCAGGCGGCGGGCCGTCCAGAGCGACTCGGCCACGCACACCGCGAGCTGGGTCTTGCCGCAGGACTCCAGCCAGCCGCCGGGCCGCTCCCCGGCGATCCTGGCCGGGCCCAGCACCACCACGGTGCCGGTGACCAGGGCAGCCGCGAGGTCGGCGGCCGTTTCCGTGCGGACGCTGAAGCCGTCGGCGATCGAGGGCACCACGCCAGCCCGGACCGGCCACATCACCCCGTCCTGTGACCCCACCGGCCCTCCGTACTAATACCAAGCGTAGTCACTATGTTACAGAGAGCCAGACCCCGCTGCGGCCGGCCGTGCCGGTTATCCGAAACGGCCGTTCCGGCGTGCTCCGCCGCACCCTGACGTCGTGGCGGCAGGCACGCCGCTGCCCGGTGGCGCGGCCCAATCCCCGGCCCCCCCGGCGGTATGAACGGCCGCCGTGCGGGAACGCCGAAGGTATCGATCGAGGAGCGAACTATGGGCCTGTTCTCCTGGTTCCGCAACCGCGAGCCTCGGCGGCCCGCCCGACTGGTTCGAGCGCCTGGTCTTGCCCCGCGGCCACCGGCCCGACCCGAAGCTCGACAAGCTCAAGCATGCGGTCGCGGAGGACGTGGCCGAGATGGAGGCGGAGGACCGCAGGTACTTCGAGCAGGGCAGCCCCGGCAAGATCGAAGACGACCTCTGAGCAGGGCGATTGCCTGGCCGATCCCTGTGGTGCCAGGGTTGATCTCAGCAGGCAGGACCAGGTCCCGCCGAGGAGGATCGCGATGCAGCAACTGACCGGCCTTGACGCTGCCTTCCTCGCCCTGGAAACGGCCAACGCCACCGGCCACGTCGGCGGGGTGTCCGTGCTCGATCCCCGGGACGCGCCCGAGCCGCTGACGCTGGCCAGGCTCACCGACGTGCTGGCCTGCGGCTGCCGCTGGTTCCCGTGCTGCGGCGCAAGCTGCTCAACGTGCCGCTGGGCCTGGACCAGCCGTACTGGATCGACGACCCGGACTTCGACATCGAGTACCACATCCGCGAGATCGCGCTGCCGCGGCCCGGCTCCGATGCCCAGCTCACCGAGCAGGTCGCCCGGCTGCACGCCCGGCCGCTGGACCGCAGCCGGCCGCTCTGGGAGATCTACCTGATCACCGGGCTGGCCAAGCGCCGCGCCGCGGTGTACACGAAGATCCACCACGCGGCGATCGACGGCGTGTCCGGCTCGGAGCTGCTGACCGTCCTGCTGGACCTGAGCCCGGGCGGCCGCGAACTGCCGCCCAGCGAGCCGTTCAGGCCGGCCAGGCCGCCGGGCCCGGCCACGCTGGCCGCGCTCGCCGCCGCGCGGCTGGCCTGGCGCCCGGTGCAGACGGTGCGGATCGCCAACGAGCTGGTGCGGGTGCTGCCCACGCTGGGGCCGGCCGCCGGGACGCTCGTCGGCGGCATGCTGGGCCTGAACCACGGCGACGGCGAGGTCATCCCGACCACGCCGGGCCGGGCCCCGGTCACCCCGTTCAACCAGCCGATCACGCCGCACCGCCGGGTCGCGTTCCGCAGCGTGGACCTGGACGTGGTGAAGGCGGTCAAGAGCACCTACGGCGTCTCGGTCAACGACGTGGTCCTGGCGATGTGCGCGGGCGCGCTGCGGCGCTGGCTCGCCGACCACGAGGCGCTGCCCGAGTCGCCGCTGATCGCGATGATCCCGGTGTCGGTCAGGGACCCGGCAAGCAAGGGCGCACTGGGGAACAAGGTGTCGGCCATGCTGGCCGCGCTCCCGACCCACGTGCAGGACCCGGAGAACCGGCTGGAGCTGGCGCATGCCGCCACGCAGCTCGCCAAGGCGCAGCAGGCGGCCATCCCGCAGGGCCTGGTGGACCAGATCACCGACTTCGCGCTGCCGGCCCTTCACCGCGCGGGCCGCGCGGGTGGTGTTCGCCACCGGGCTGCTGCACCGGCTGCCGCCGTTCAACGTCACGATCTCCAACGTCCCCGGCCCGAACGTGCCGGTCTACCTGTGCGGGGCCAAGCTGCTGGCGCACTATCCGGTGTCGGTGATCACCGCCGGGCAGGGGCTGAACATGACGGTGGTGGGCTACCTCGGCAGGCTGCATTTCGGGCTGACGAGCTGCCGTGAGCTGGTTCCCGACATCGACACGCTGGCCAGCTACCTGGTGGACGAGCTGGAGCTGCTGGCCAAGGCAGCCGCCCGGCTCGCCACGCCGGGCGGCTGAGCAGGGGCCGGCTGCCTCACTGCGCCGCGGGCTTCGCCGGGCGGTAGATCAGCAGCAGCACGTCCGGGCCCGCCTTGCGCGACTCGGCCAGCTCCAGATCCGGCCCGGCGCTGCCCTCGAACAGCCGCTTGCCCGTGCCGAGCACGACCGGGTAGACCATGAGGCGGTACTCGTCGACCAGGCCGAGTTCGGTCAGCGCGTGCACCAGCGTCGCGCTCCCCGCGACCAGGATGTCGCCCTGGTACTGCTCCTTCATCCGGGTGACCCCGGCGGCCAGGTTGCCGGAGATGATGCTGGTGTTGTTCCAGGCCGCCTCTGTGAGGGTGGTGGAGACGACCACCTTCGGCATCGCGTTCATCTTCTTGCCGAAGTCGCCTGTCGTCTCCGCCATGGCCGGCCAGGCGGCGGCGAACCCCTCGTAGGTCACCCGGCCGAGCAGCTGGGCGTCGGCGCGCTCCAGCTCCTCACCCTTGAACGCCTGGCCCTCGTCCGCCGGGTGGCGGAAGCTCCAGCCGCCCTGCGCGGTGCCCTCGGCGCCGCCCGGGTCCTCGATGATCCCGTCGAGGGAGATGAACTCGGTCACGACCAGCTTGCCCATGGTGCTCTCCTTGTCTTGCGGCCCGCGCCTGACCGGCGAGCTCACTGTGGTCACGAACGCCGGCCCGGCGAATCGACACCGCCCGGCAAGAATTTCGCGCGGGCCGGTCCCGGCGGGGGCCCGGGTGCCGCGGCCGGCTGGAATTGTATCCCGTGGCTGCAATCCTTTGCGATGTATCCCGGCCGCCGAATGGGCGGCGTAAAAAGGGAGCAGGTCCGGCCTTGCGGGCCGCTATTGCGGAGCCAGGTAAACCGGCAGGCTGCGGTGGGCGGCGGGCAGCGTATTGCACAATAATCGGCCGGCCGGGGGCGCGCGTGGCCGGTGCCACCGCAGTTCGCGGCGCATGGCGGGGCGCCCGGGGGCGAAGCCGGGCCAGCTCAATTACTACCTTGCTTAGAACTTCCACCGCGGGATGTCTCCTTTATCCCGGGGGCGTGGTTCGTTTATCCCAAAGGCGGGGCCCTAATATTGAATTTCCCCCTAAAGCCGGTTCCTTGGCGTACGGTGGACGCACTCAAAGGCACCTGTGGGGGGGCTGCCATATGTGGCAGAGTGATTCGTCCGGCGCAGGAGCCGGCCGCCGGGCACAGCGCATCCGCCGGCGCAGTATCCGCCGGAACCGGGCGCGGGCCGCCGCCGCGGTCGCCGCGACCGCCGCCGCCCTTGCGGGCACGTCGATCGCCGGGGCACCGGCGGCGTCGGCGAGTCCCGCCGAGACGGTCATCGTCAGCGCGACCGGGCTGCTGAGCCCCATCGCGGCGGTGCTGACCGTGGGCGGCACGATCCTGACCCAGTACCAGCTCATCGACGCGGTCGACGCCACGATCCCGGCGGCCCTGGAACCGGTGCTGGCCGCGCTGCCGGGCATCACGGTGACACCCGATGTCACGGTGAGCGTGCAGTCCACGGCCGAGTCCACCGGGCCGCACACGCCGTCGGACGCGTTCCTGCAGCAGACCGGGGCGGCCCAGCTGGCCTCCAGCGGCGACACCGGCCAGGGCGTCACGGTGGCCGTGCTGGACACCGGCATCGACAACCTGCCCGACTTCGCCGGCCGGCTGATCGGCGGGGTCGACCTGACCGGCGGGAACAGCCCCTTCCAGGACGGTTACGGGCACGGCACCTTCGTGGCCGGCCTGATCGCCGGCGACGGCGCCTCGTCGGGCGGGCAGTACTCGGGCGAAGCGCCCGGCGCCAACCTGGTGTCGATCAAGGTCGCCGGGGCGGACGGGACGACCCATCTCGGCACGCTCATCTCGGCGCTGCAATGGGCGGTCGACCACCATGGCGCCTACGGCATCAAGGTGCTCAACATGTCGCTGGGCTTCCAGCCCACCGAATCCACCGTCCTCAACCCGCTGGACCAGGCGGTCGAGGCGGTGTGGAACGCCGGCATCACCGTGGTGGCCTCGGCGGGCAACGCCGGGCCGTTCAACGGCACCATCCTGTCCCCGGGCGACGACCCGCTGGTGATCACGGCGGGCGCCCTGGACGACATGGCCGGGACCTCGGTCAGCGCCGACGAGATGACCAACTTCAGCAGCGCCGGGCCCACCTCGCCGGACGGCTGGGTCAAGCCCGACCTGGTGACCTCGGGCCGGTCCGTGGTCAGCCTGGCCGCGCCGGGCTCGACGATCTACGACAACAACCCGTCCGCCCGGATCGGCCCGGGGAACTTCGTCGGCTCCGGCACCTCGTTCAGCGCCGCCATCACCAGCGGGGCGGCCGCCCTGGTGCTGGCCGACAACCCCGGCCTCACCCCGGACCAGGTGAAGGCCCGCCTGCTCGGCAACACCAGCCCCGGTCCCGTCGGGAACCCCTTCGTCGACGGCCACGGGGCCCTCAACGCCTATGCCGCCGCCACGTCGGGCCCGATGAACTACCACCAGTCGGCCGCGCTGCTGCCCCCGGCGCTGCTCGGGGCCACGGTCTCGCTGGTGCCCACGGGGCCGGTGGATACCTGGAACGTGAACCTGTGGACCGGGTTGCCGCCGGGCCTGGGGCAGTCCGGCGGCTCCGGGAACGGCTCCTCGTGGAACGGCTCCTCGTGGAACGGCTCCTCGTGGAACTCCGCGACCTTCGTCGGCCGGGCCTGGAACGACAGCGGCTGGACCGGCGCGGCGTGGAACGGGTCGCAATGGGCCGGGTCGGCCTGGGACGGCACCGGCTGGAACGGCTCGGCGTGGAGTGGGTCAGCCTGGAACGGCAACGCCTGGAACAGCTCGTCATGGGGCTGACCCGGATCCTGGAACTGGCCCGCGCCATCGGGCCGGCGCAGGCCTGGTGCGCGGCCCGGGCCTGCGCGGCATGGGGCCGGCCAGGGTCGTACGGCTGACCCGTGCCCGGCCCGGGGGCAGGGCGATGCGGTTACGCCGCGCGACCTGGGCCCTGGTCGCGGCATCCGTCGCGGGTGGTGGCGCCACCCTGGCGATCGCGCTGTGGCGGCACGCGGCCATGGCGCGCGTCCACGAGAGCCAGTGGATCGTCGCCACCGCCATCGGCCTGCTCGCCCTGGGCAGCTGGGTGTGGCCGGTCGTGGTCTACCGGGGCGGCGAATCCGAGGCCCTGAGCATGGACGAGGCCTTCTTCGTGATCCTCGCCCTGCTGGTGCCGCCGCTGGTCACCCTGGGCACCCTGGGCCTGGCGACCGTCCTGGCCCAGGCGGGCCGCAGGCGCTCCGCCGTCAAGTCGGCGTTCAACGTCGGCCAGGTGCTCATCGCGGCGGGCGTGGCCCTGGCGCTGAGCCGGACCATCGCCGTGCCGTCGGGCCCGCTCGGCGCCGGCCAGGTCGGGGCCGTCGCGCTCGGCGCGGCGACCTACTTCGTCGTCAACACGTTCCTCGTCGCCAGCGTCATGGTCTCGATGGGCACGTCCTGGCGGGAGTTCACCAGCGATCTGCGGCTCCAGGTGTCGCTGGCCGGCGCGGGCGCCCTGGCCGGTGTGGTGCTGGGCCTGGCGATCCACGCGCACCTGTGGGTGGTGCCGCTGGCGATCGCCGGGCTGGTGCTGGAACGCCGGCTGCATCAGCGCCCGGTTCGCGGCGCTGCATGACCGGTCCCGGATGGCGGGCCTGTACGAGGTCACGCTGGAGGCGAACCGGGCGCTGCGGCAGCAGGCGGTGCTCGACACGATCCTGGGGGCGGTGCGGCGGCTGCTGCGCAGCCCGGAGGCGGCCCTGACGTCCGCCGGGCCGGGCCCTGGCCAGCTCGCGGCGCCGATGACCGTGGCCGACCGGCCGGAGTGGCTGGTGGCGTCGGGCCGCCGGCGGGATGAGCCGTTCGACGACGCGGACCGCGGCCTGCTGCGGGCGCTGGCCGCCGTCGGCACCGGGGCGCTGAGCAACGCCGAGCTGTACCAGCAGGTCCGCCTGGAGCGCGAACGGCTCTCCTCGATCACCCTCAACATCGGCGAAGGCGTCTGCGCCATCGACGCCGACGGCAAGCTGACCTTCGTCAACCCGGCCGCGGCCGACATGATCGAGCTGCCGTCGCTGAACATCACGGTCGACGCCCCGGTCAGCGACGGCGCCTTGACCGCGCCCTCGTTCCTGCTCGTCCCGGCCCGCGAGGCGATGCGCACCGGCCGCACCGTCCGCGAGGACGACGCCCGGTTCCGCGGCAAGCACGGCGGCACCATCCCGGTGGCCTACACGGCGTCCGCGGTGATGAGCGACGGCATCCCCTCGGGCGCGGTGATCGCCTTCCGTGACATCACCGAGCGCAAGGCCTTCGAAGACGAACTGCACCACCACGCCTTCTACGACAGCCTCACCGGCCTGGCGAACCGTCGCATGCTGGTGGAGCGGCTGGAGCAGGCGCTGCGGCGGTCCGCGCTGGACCGCAAGACGCACGCGCTCATCTTCGTCGACGTGGACCGCTTCAAGAGCATCAACGACAGCCTCGGGCATGTCACCGGCGACGAGTTCCTGGTGGCCATCGGGGCCCGGCTGAAGGGGGTCATCCGGAGTCATGACCTGCTGGCCCGGTTCGGCGGCGACGAGTTCGTGGTGCTGCTCGAGGACGTGGCCGGCGTGGCGGTGGCGGTCGCCGCGGCCCGGCGGATCTGCGCCGCCGTCGAGCAGCCGATGGTGCTGCCCGACGGCTATGAGCTGGTGGCCGGCGTGTCGGTCGGCATCGCCCTGACCGAGCCGGGCAAGTCGGCCGACGACGTGCTCCGCGACGCCGACGTGGCCATGTACGAGGCCAAGGCCAAGGGCGGCGGCGGCATCTACCGGGTGTTCGACCAGGTGTCCATGGGCACCCGGTCCTCCGAGCGGCTGCAGGCCGAGGCCGACCTGCGCAAGGGCCTGGAACGGGACGAGCTGGAGGTGCACTACCAGCCGTTCTACTCCCTGGACGGGCAGCACATCCTGGGCGCGGAGGCGCTGGTCCGGTGGCGCCACCCCACCAAGGGCCTGATCAGCCCGCTGCGGTTCATCCCCATGGCGGAGGAGACCGGGCTGATCCTCCAGGTGGGCCGGTACGTGCTGGACGAGGCGTGCCGGCAGGTGCGCGCGATCCGCGACCGGCTGGACGTGGACCTGCCCATCAGCGTCAACCTCTCGCCGCGCCAGTTCGCCGACAGCGGCCTGCTGTCGCAGGTGGCCGCGGCGCTCGACGCGACCGGCCTGCCCTCGGAACTGCTCATGTTCGAGATCACCGAGACCATGGTCATGCAGGACCTTTCCGGTGCCCGTGAGGTCATGAAGAAGCTCAACCGGCTGGGTGTGCGCCTGGCCATTGACGACTTCGGCACCGGCCATTCCTCGCTGGCCTATCTCAAGCAGTTCCCGGTGCACGAGGTGAAGGTGGACCGCACGTTCGTGCAGGGCGTCGCGGAGAGCCCGGTGGACTCCGCGATCGTCCGGGCCGTCATCGACCTGGCCGACGCGATGGGCATCGCGGCGATCGCCGAGGGCGTGGAGACCGAGAGCCAGGTCGCCGGGCTCAAGATGCTGGGCTGCCAGGTGGCGCAGGGGTTCTACTTCTCCCGGCCGCTGCGCGCCGGGGACTTCGACGAGCTGCTCACCCGGCATTTCGCGCCGCTGAGCGGTGCCGCCACGGGGCCGCAGAACGCGGCGGGACGGCGTGCCGCGGACGCGGTGGCACGCGGCGGCGTGAATGTCGCGGCGGCCCGCGTGCGCTGAGGCTGCGCTCTTCCGTTGCCGGGCGTGCGGAGTCATGCTGGAGGCTATGCCGCCGTTCGTGACCGGCGGCGCCGGTGTGGCGAGGGGCAATCTTGAAGTACACGGTGCGAACGGCCGACGGCAGGCAACTTTCGACCCAGGTGTATGGCGACCCCGATGGCAGACCGGTTATCCTCCTGCACGGCACCCCGGGCAGCCGTCTGGGCCCGCATCCCAGATCGGCCGTGCTGCACCGGATGGGTGTCCAGCTGATCGCCTTCGACCGGCCGGGATACGGGGAGTCGGACCGCCTGGAAGGCCGCCGGGTCGCGGATGTCGTGGCCGATGTCGAGGCCATCGCCGACCTCCATGACCTGGAGAAGTTCTCCGTGGTCGGCCGGTCGGGCGGCGGCCCGCACGCGCTGGCGTGCGCGGCCCTGCTGCCCGAGCGCACCGCACGTGCCGCGGTCCTGGTGGGGATCGCCCCGCACGGGGCGGACGGGCTCGACTGGTTCGACGGGATGGCGCAGTCCAACGTGGTGGAGTTCACCGCGGCGGTGAACAGCTACGCGGAGATCGTCGCCCACACCAGGGAGGTCGCCAGCGCCGTCCGCGCCGATCCGGCCAGCCTGATCGCCAGGCTGCACGCGGAACTGCCCGATTCGGACCGGCGGGTGGTGGCCGACCGCGGCATCAGGTCGATGCTGATCAAGACGTACGCCGAGGCGCTGCGCACCTCCGACTACGGCTGGGTCGACGATGCCGTGGCGTTCTGCTCGGACTGGGGCTTCGACCCGGCGAGCATCACCGTCCCGGTGCTGCTGTGGCACGGGGCCAGCGACGTGTTCTCGCCGGCGAGCCACGCGCGGTGGCTGGCCGACAAGATCCCGAGCGCCACGGTCGTGGTGCAGGCCGGCGCCGCGCATTTCGGCGCGCTGGACGTGCTCCCGGACATCCTCCGGTGGCTGTGCGCCTGCCAGCCCCGGGACCGCGGGCTGGTCACGCACCAGCGATCCGCGGCAAGCTAGCGCGCCCGGCCGGGCACCGGGATCAGATCTGCTGGGGTTCCAGGTCGCGGTTGATCCGCTGCCACTTGTTCAGCTGTGCCCAGTCCGGATGGCTGGCGCCGAGGACCCGGCTGAAGTCGGTCAGCAGCCGCGCCCTGAGCTCCTCGGCATCGGCCTCGCGCCCGGCCTGGCGCAAGGTGACGGCGAGGTTCGCCTGGCAGACGAGGGTGTCCGGGTGCTCGCGGCCGAGGGTCTCGCGCAGCAGTGAGACGGTCTGCCGCTGCAGCGCCTCGGCGGTTTCCGGATCGCCCGAGTCGCCCCGGCAGTTGGCCAGGTTGACCGCGCAGGACAGGGTCAGCGGATGGCTCTCGCCGAGCTTGCGCTGCATCCGGCACAGCGTGTCGTCGCTCAGCACGAGCGCCTCCTCCAGCCGGCCGATACACCGCAGGTAGCATGCCAGGTTGTTCGCGGCGACCAGGGTGTTCGGGTGGTCCGGGCCCAGGCTGGCCTGGTGGGCGGCCCTGACGTCGGTCACCAGTTGCAGCGCCCTGGGCATGTCGTCGACCGCGGCGTAGTCGCAGGCCAGGTTGAGGGCGCAGGCCTGGGCGTCGGGTGCCTCGGTGCCGTAGCGGCGCTTGTACCGCTCGTAGGTGTCCTGCGCGAGGTTCATCGCCTCGGACTGCTCACCGGCCTTGCGCAGCGAGACCGCCAGGCTGGTGGCCGCGCGCAGGGTGTCGGTCATGTCGTCGCCGATGACCTCCCGGTACCGCTCCCAGGTGTCGCGCAGCAGGTCCACCGACTCCCGGAACGCGCCCGCGGCGCGCAGGTCGTGGGCCAGGCTGGCCGCCGACACGAGCGTGTAAGGGTGTTCCCGGCCGAGCACCTGGCGCTGCCGGTCCAGCGTTTCCTCGTCCAGGCGGCGGGCCGCGAAGCAGTCGCCGACCAGCCTTAGCGAGCATGCCAGGTTGTGCGCCGCGGCCAGTGCCCGCGGGTAGTCCTCGCCGAACTGTTCCTTGAAGCTCTCATAGGTCCGCCGGTTCAGCGCGAGCGCCTCTTGGAAGTCACCCAGTGCGTGCAGGTCGGCACCCAGCCCGTTCGCGGTGATGAGGGCGTGTGGGTGGTCGGGCCCGAGCACCGCGCGCTGCCGTTCCAGCACATAGGTGTCCAGTTCGCGGGCGTCACCGAAGCGGCCCTGCGAGCGCAGCACGTTGGCGATGGAGAACTGCAGGTACAGGGTCTGCGGGTCATCGGGCCCCAGTTGGTGGATCCACAGGGTCTCCAGGCGCCGGGCCAGGCCGAGCGCGGAGTCGAACTCGCCGTGCTTCCACTGGTACCGCACCCAGTCGATAAGCAGCTGCCGGGTCCGCGGGTCGTCGCACTCCTCGGCCTGAGAGGGGCCGAGATGCGGCCAGATGATGTCGTAGGTGGACCAGTTCGCCGGGTCATCCGTCTCCCCTTGGCGGGGCCGGGCGCCGGTGAGGATCTTGTGCACCTCGTGCTTTGCGCCGGTCTGCTCCTCATCGCTCATCTGGGACCGGATCACCGCCTGCACCAGCCGGTGAATCTGCATGGAGTTGCTGCCCTGGTCCACCTTGACCAGGGCGAACCGGCTGATGTCCCGGATCACCCGGCCGAGCATCAGCTTCTCGCTCAGCGTCTCGTCAAACGGCAGCAGGGACTGGTTCATCTCGTCGCTGTAGAGCAGGTCCATCGAGATGGGCCCGGGGGAGAAGAACGCGCACAGCTGCAGCAGGCGGACGGCCGCCGGGGACCGCTTCTTGAGCCGTTCGAGGGACAGGTTCCAGGTAGCCACCACCGGCATCGGGTAGTCCGTGGGCTGGTTCAGCGCGAGTATCCGGGTGGACTGGCTGCCCAGCTGCTCGACGTAGACGCGGGCCGGCATCCCGGTCTGCTCCAGCCAAGCGCTGGCCTGCTCGACCGCCAGCGGCAGGTGGCCGAGTGCGTCGGCGACCCGCCTGGCGTCCGCGATATCCAGGTCGGGCACGTGCCGCAGCAGGTGTGCCACGCTCTCTTCCCGGGTGAAGACGTCTACCTCAAGAGGCTCGGCGGAGTGCGTCCACGCCTGGTTCCGCGAGGTGATCAGAACGTGGCCGGAACCGGTGGGCAGGAACGGCTCCAGCTGCTTGGGGTCGTCGGCGTTGTCGAAGATCAGCAGCCAGTGCGGGGTGGTATCGCGGCGCAGCTCCTCCAAGGCGGCCTCCGCGGCCTCCGCCACGTTGTCGCCGATCTTCAGCCCCATCTTGCGGGCCAGGTCCGCGAGCGCCGCGCTGGTCTCCTCGGCCCGCTCCGACGGTACCCACCAGACCAGGTCATAGTCGGCCATGAACCGGTGCGCGTACTCCAGCGCCAGCTGGGTCTTGCCGACGCCACCCAGGCCGTACAGCGCCTGGGCGACCACCACGGCCCGGCCGCCGCCGGCGAGCTTGTCGCGGAGCAGTTCCAGCGTCGTGCCCCGCCCGGTGAAGTCGGCGTTTCTGGGCGGGACGTTCCAGATGGGCGGAATCGTGCCCGGGAACCGTGGCTCCTCGGCCTGGACCGCCATGCTCCCCAGCGGCTGCGCGGGCCGGTCCAGCGCCCACAGCAGCTTCGCGGTTGCCTGGGCCGCGTCCATCCGGGCCAGGTCCACGGCGGGGTGCTCGTTGAACGGCTCGGTGACCCGGACGTCGCTGATCCGGACCGGGATCAGCTGGCGGTGCATATCCGTGGCATCGGCCGACGAGAGCGTCTTCCAGATCGACCGGGCGTCCCGCGAGTGCATGTACGGCGAGGACAGCACGGCGATGGCCCGCGGAGCGTTCTGCAGTTCGCGCTCGGCCTGGATGCTGCCGCGGATCTCGGTGTCGGTGGCCGCCGTGGTCACCGTGCTGCGCGGCACGACGCGGAACCCCGCGCGGGTCAGCACGGCCTCCATCCAGTCGGCCCACATCCGGTCTTCCGGCACGTAGCTTATGTAGACCTGGGTGGAGACCGCGGGCTGCCTGCGGGCGAAGGCCTCCTTGTACTGCAGCCGCAGGTCCTCGGCGATCGGCCGCATGGTAGTGACAGCTCCGCCGGTGATGCAGTCGGTGACCCGCTCGAACGAGGCGAGCAGGGAGGCCGGTGACCCGGGATCGTCGCCGAACGTGGCGAGGGTCTCCTCGAACGCGTAGAAGGGCTTGTAGGGCACTTCGACCGAGGCCCAGTACAGGGCCGAGCTTTCCGGGGTCATTCCGGCCGGGAAGCCCTCGAACTTCATCCGGGCGAGCGCGCGGCCGACGTCGAGTTTTTCCTTCTCGCCGTCCTCGATGCGCATCGGGAACGGCAGCACTCGGATGTTGCGGTCGCGGTACCGCCCGCTGATCTGGCGGGCGACATTCGCGGCACCCTCGATGCTCTGATCACTGAGCGTGAAACAGATCGCCAGCACGTCGGGGAGTTCAATGGTGCAGATGTCCGCGACATCGCTCAGCCCGGTGCGGCTGTCAATCAGCACATAATCGTACCTCTGCTT
The DNA here is from genome assembly GCA_963725125.1 of uncultured Actinomycetes bacterium. GTDB lineage: Bacteria > Actinomycetota > Actinomycetes > Streptosporangiales > Streptosporangiaceae > DASXKD01. The sequence continues at coordinate 39,245 of CAVRXW010000052.1, read as the reverse complement.
CATGTCCTCGCGCATGGCGCGGAAGAACCGGCCGCCGCCGAGCCGGTCGTAGAAGTTGTCCCAGTCGAGCGAGCAGACCGCGGCCGAATAGTCGCGGTTTTGCCGGCCGGCGGAAAGGAAATCCAGCCGGCCGCCGTCCGGGAAGGCCCAGTCCAAAGAGACGGCATGCCGCTCAACTTGGGCAAGCTCTAAATGCCAGTTGTCACTGCGCGGACCTGGGTCCACCGCCGCCGCGGCGTAGTCGTTGATTATCTCGATCACGCCAGGGGTTGCGCTCACCGTTGACTCGTCCAGGAAAGGATGAAAGAACTTGTGCAGCCCCGGTGACTCCAGGTCCCAGTCGACCGAAAGCACGCGCTTGCCGTTGCTGGCGAGTATCCATGCGACATTGGCGAGCGTCATTGTCCGGCCGGTGCCGCCCTTGTACGAATAGAACGTAATGATCTGGCCCGGGCTCTCATTCATCGGGCTTCTCCAGCTTCCCCGGATTCGGCTCTTCTCAGCCGCGGGCGCTCGACGACAGGACCTGCGGGCGGATGGGCGGTGGCTTCCTTGCGGAATCTCTTCAGCATGATCATCGTCATCTCGGGTAGAAGCTGGCCAAAATCTTGCAGGGTGGGTATTCCACTGGCGGCCATCTGACAGCGCCGCGGGACCCCGGCGAGCTTCCGGCCCAGGTGCTGCTGCAGGTTCGCGCGAAGGTCGTCCCCGGCCTTGCGCATCCCCAGGTCCTGGCTGTTCCAGGGAACCAGGACGCTGACCCAGGGCTCGGCGACCTGATCCAGGCGGTTGAGCTGTTCCTGGTGCCGGGGCGACAGGCTCACCCAGGCATCCACCAGGCAGAGGCAGGGTGGCCTCGGACGCCCGTTGCCGCCTGGTTTGGCGACGTGGTCTTCGAAGACTCCGACGAGCGGCTCACAGTCCAGGCATTTCTTCGCCAGCTCCTGGGCGTAGTCGGCCACCGGCTGGGGGTAGTCCGGCCGGTAGGGGCTCCATCTGTGCGGCGTCGCGCCGTAGTAGTCGGATGCGCGGCCCGGGGGCAGTGATGAGGTGTCATGCGCCAGGACCGCGATCTGGAGCTGGCCGTCCGCGGTACGCCTGGCGCTGGCCGGCCCGAAAGCGCTCGGCAGCGAACCAAAATCCAAGGGCACCAGGTGGTGGGCCGCGGTCTCGTCCGCGAGCGCGGCACTCTCATCGCCGAGCGCGATGATACGCTCCGCGAGCCGGTGCACGGCTCGCTGGTAATCGCCACGGTAGTTCTGCAGCTTCATGATTCCGTAGAAACCCTCGGTGCAGTAGCGCTCGCCCAGGAAGTTGTGGTCGAACTGCACCGCCTGGGCCACATCCGGGAGCTTGTCCCGGTCGAGCCTGGTCCAGAGTGCTGGGACGATGGCCTCCACCACCTGTCCCCCGCGGGCGCGCCGGGTGGCCTCACGGCGGGCAAAGGCGAACCACTCTCTGCCGCAGTTATCGCTTTCGAAGTACCGTCGGGAGTAGAGCGGCACGAAGACCCGGCACCGCGCGAGGTTATTGGTCAGCTCGGGCGACCACTCGGCGCCGATCTTGTTTTCCCGGTCCATGAACCCGGCCTCCTCGGGCCGGGCATCGGTCATTTGTAAAATCGCAGCGCAAAGATCCTTGTAGAGTTTGTGCACCCAGCGGTCTGGGTCATCGCGCTCGGATGGGTCTCGTTTTGGTGTTCTCGCGTAACTCAGAAAGAAATATGGCCTGTCGTCGCGCCCAGAAACCATTGGCGCCTTCCCCTGTCACGCCACCCATCAGCCGGTCACCCCGCCGGAACTGCCAGCTAAATGATGATATAAGAGATCATGGCTGGTGACCAGAGGGTCACCGCCCGGGTCCGCGGAATCCCAGGCGGGCGGGCGGCGCCGGGATCCGCTAGATCAGCTGTGGCTCGAGGTCACGGTTGATCCACTGCCATTTTTGCAGCTGGGCGGCATCCGGGTGGTCCGGGCCCAGGGCGCGGCTGAGCCTGTCCAGGCTCCGGGTGCGCTGCTCCGCCGCCTCGGCCTCCCGTCCCAGCTTGTGCAGGGTCACTGCCAGGTTCGACTCACAGGCGAGCGCGTCGGGATGAGCTGCGCCGAGTGTCGCGCCCAGCCGGGAGCGGGCCTCGCGCTGGAGAGTCATGGCAGCGCTGAAATCTCCGGAGTCCCCCAGGCAACTGGCCAGGTTAACCGAACAGGCCATGGTCAGCGGGTGGTCCTCACCAAGCCGTTGCCGCATAAGATCCAGCGTCTGGGTGGCCAGTTGGAGCGCTTCGGGAACACGCCGAAAACAGCGCAGGTAGCACGCCAGGTTATTGGCGGCAACCAAGGTGTTGGGGTGATCCCCGCCCAGGTTGGCCTGGTGGGCGGCCCTGACGTCGGTCACCAGTTGCAGCGCCCTGGGCATGTCGTCGACCGCGGCGTAGTCGCAGGCCAGGTTGAGGGCGCAGGCCTGGGCGTCGGGTGCCTCGGTGCCGTAGCGGCGCTTGTACCGCTCGTAGGTGTCCTGCGCGAGGTTCATCGCCTCGGACTGCTCACCGGCCTTGCGCAGCGAGACCGCCAGGCTGGTGGCCGCGCGCAGGGTGTCGGTCATGTCGTCGCCGATGACCTCCCGGTACCGCTCCCAGGTGTCGCGCAGCAGGTCCACCGACTCCCGGAACGCGCCCGCGGCGCGCAGGTCGTGGGCCAGGCTGGCCGCCGACACGAGCGTGTAGGGATGTTCTCGCCCGAGCACCTGCGCGCTGCCGCTGCAGCGTCTCGCTCGTCCAGGCGGCGGGCCGCGAAGCAGTCGCCGACCAGCCTTAGCGAGCATGCCAGGTTGTGCGCCGCGGTCAGTGCCCGCGGGTAGTCCTCGCCGAACTGTTCCTTGAAGCTCTCATAGGTCCGCCGGTTCAGCGCGAGCGCCTCTTGGAAGTCGCCCAGTGCGTGCAGGTCGGCACCCAGCCCGTTCGCGGTGATGAGGGCGTGTGGGTGGTCGGGCCCGAGCACGGCGCGCTGCCGTTCCAGCACATAGGTGTCCAGTTCGCGGGCGTCACCGAAGCGGCCCTGCGAGCGCAGCACGTTGGCGATGGAGAACTGCAGGTACAGGGTCTGCGGGTCATCGGGCCCCAGTTGGTGGATCCACAGGGTCTCCAGGCGCCGGGCCAGGCCGAGCGCGGAGTCGAACTCGCCGATCTTCCACTGGTACCGCACCCAGTCGAGGAGCAACTGGCGGGTGCGCGGGTCACCGCACTCCTCGGCCAGGGACGGTCCGAGGTGTGCCCAGATCGCGTTGTAGGCGGACCAGTTCGCCGGGTCATCCGTCTCTCCCTGGCGCGGCCGGCCGGCGACGAGGATCAGGTGCAGTTCGTGTCTGGCGCCACGCAGCTGGTCATCGGTCATCTGCGATCGGATCACCGCCTGGATAAGGCGGTGGATCTCCACCGAGTTCGTGTCCTGATTGATCCTGACGAGGCAAAGCCGGCTGATTTCCCCGATCACCCGTGCCAGCGTGAACCTGTCGTGCAAGGTCTCGTCGAAGGGCCGCAACTGGTCGATCATCGCGTCGCTATAGAGAAGGCTCATGGAGATCGGGCCCGGAGCGCAGAATGTGAGTATCTGCAGCAGCCGCACCGAAGCCGGTGACCGCTGCCTGAGCCGGTCCAGAGACAGGTTCCAGGTGGCTACCACCGGCGTCGCGTAATCCGATGGCTTGCCTAGCCCCAGTGCACTGGCGGTCTGGGTGGCCAGCCATTCGAGGTAGAGATCCGCGGGCATTCCGGTCTCGGCCAGCCAGCCGCCTGCTTGCTCGATCGCGAGCGGGAGATGCCCGAGGGCGTGGGCCAGGCGGTTCGCATTCGCGGTGCTCACCTGTGGCACATGGCGCTGGAGGTGGGCGACGCTCTCGTCCCTGGTGAAGACGTCCACCTCATGGGGCTGGGCGTGGCGTGTCCAGGCCTGATTTCTTGAGGTGATCAAGACATGGCCCGGTCCGGTTGGCAGGAAGGAGCGCAGGTCTGCGGGGTCTTCGGCATTGTCGAAGATCAGCAGCCAGCGGTCGGCGGCGTCCCGGCGCAGATACTCCAAGGCGGTCGTGGCTGCCTCGACGGCGTTGTCGCTGGTTTTCAGGCCGAGCCGGCGGGCCAGGGCGCCGAGCGCCAGGCTGATCTCCTGAGGCTGCTCGGCAGGTACCCACCAGATCAGGCCGTAGTCGGAGGCGAAGCGGTGCGCGTATTCGAGCGCCAGCTGCGTCTTGCCAACCCCACCGAGCCCGTACAAGGCCCGGGCCAGCACGACTGCCGTCCCGCCCTCAGCAAGTCCGCTATGGAGCCGGTCAAGGAAGGCGTCGCGCCCGGTGAAGTCGGCGTTCCGGCTCGGCACGTTCCAGATGATGGGCACCCTGCCTGGCCCGGGCCACCTATCACCCGCCAATTCGCTCAGCGCATGGAAAACCTCGAGTTCCAGGCCATCGGCAGAGCCGAACTCGCGCACGACAAGCCCGCCGCCGCGCAACCGCTGCCGGAACTCCTGCACCGGGCCACGGCCTGCCTCATTCAAAACGGCAGGATGGGCCGCCTCATCCAGTAAGAACACCAGCCGTGGCACGCCGGCATCGCTGGCCGCCTGAAACTCCAGCTCGGTATACGAGACTGAGTCTCCCGGTACCAGTGAGCCATAGTGGAAGCCAATGACGGCCACATAGACCTCACATTCGCCCACACGCTGCCGGCAGTAGTCCGCTGGTTTGCCGTCGCGTGCTGCGAAATAACGCATGTCGACCGGGGCCATTCCGGCCCGTGCCACGCCATCTAGCGCGGCTTGGACAAACGGCCGGTCTTCTGGAAAACGTGCCATATCGGAGGTGTGGCTCACGAACACCTGGCCTGTCCTCATCCCACCGCCCACAGCCAGCGTCGGCGACCAAGCCAACCCCAGGCACACACTACCCGCAGCTACCTCGGCTGGATCTGCGCGTTCCTGGCAGCCAGTCCGGTCCGCAAGCAGGGGACGCGCGCGTCCCGGGCCGGGCCCTATCGCGGGCCTGAACGCCGCATCTGGTGGACGAACGACATCCCGAGCGGCGTCAGCGAGCCGGAGCCCGACAGGGTCTCGATGGCATCGGACGTTTCCGCCTGGCTCTGAACGAATCGCTGCCTGGCCGCTCCGGCCGCCGTGCCGGTCGCATTGTGCGCACGCACCCGCCAGAACTCGCTGCCGGCCAGGTGCGCAAAGGCGTCCCGGAACAGGTCAGCCAAGTGCTGCTTCCCCTCCTGCCAGGGCGAGGCGAAGAGGCGGTTGTCGGCGCGGTCGTAGAGATCGTAGAGATCCAGCACGGCGCCGAGCTTCACGCACTGGAATTCGCGGATGAGCAGGAAGGCAAGGGTGATGGGATCGCCCGGGCACGCCACGGCGATGGCGCCGGGTGCATGGGTGAATGTGCCGCTGACGTCACGGCCATCCGGGGTGGCGGTCAAGGGCACCAAGCTGGTCAAGCCCGCGGCGAGCGCGGCCCCGTAAGCGCCATGGTTACGCTCGATTTCCTGCCATGCCGCCTGGAACAGGCACTGCCACCGGGCATATTCGCCCTCGGCGAGCCTGGATGCGGCCGCCCAGCGCTGGCAATCGCGGTACGGGTCGGTGTCCTCGAGGGAGAAGGTCAGACCTGCTGCGCTCAGCGTGCGCACCGGTTCCCAGCCATCCGCCGCGCTGTCCGCCGCGGCCGCGCCGGATGCACCGGTAAGCAGGCCGGGCAAGCTGAGTGTCCACGTCCTGGGCCCTGCTTCGACGGTGACGGCATCATCGAGCACCTTGACGGTCGCGACCTCGGGCCCGTCTGCCGGCGTGCCGCCCCCGGGCCCGCCGAGGGTCAGCCGGCCGAGGGTCGGCAAGTGGACGGCGGAGTCCACGACCGGAACCGTGAGAACGGCTGGCGCCCGGGCCCGGATCGCGGCCGCGGCGGCGATCGAGCCAAGGTGGCCGAGGTCAGCCGGTAGCCCCCGGGGGCCGCCAGCCAGGTGCGCGTCGTGCGGGGCAGCGGCCGACCTCAACTGCTCCAGGCAGCACACCGCCCAGACACGGACGTAGGGGTGGCGCAGTACCGGAAGAAGGGCCTGCGGCTGCGCGCGGTCGAGCGTAGTCAGTAACGACCACGCGGCGCGCAGGCCGGCCCCGGCGGGGCTGGCCAGGCCCCCGCTGGCCGCCTCCTGGTAGACCGTGGCGAGCAGCGCGCGCAGCAGGCTGTCCTGGGCATTGATGAGGTGCGTCACGGACACGGCGTCGCCCGCACCCGCGGCGAGTGACTCCAGTTCGGTACGGCTGAGGGCGTGTGCCGGGATGCTGGCCCACTTGGCGGCCCCGGCGGGCTGGCGCCCGCTGACATGTGTGATCAGCTTCAGCAGGTCGGTACAGAACACGGAGGGGTTGCCGAAGCCGTTGCTTGCCCGGTAGCGGTGCGTATAGAGGCCGCCGCCGCAACTGGTCACGACCGGGCACCGCTGGCAGGTGTCGCACAGCCCGGCGATGCCCTGCTGGCGGGCGCGGATGCCAGGATGCCGGGCGACGGTGTCCACGTTGTGGTCGAAGACGTTGGTGCCGGTGCCCGGGGCACCGTCGAACGCCGCTTTCAGCGAGTCGACCTGCTCGTAGCTGCCGTCGGTCTCGATGACCGCCAGGCTGGCCGGCTCCAGCCCGAGGGCCTCGGTGAAGCTGTGGCCGCCAGCCAGCGTGGACAGGATCGAGTCGAAGGTCCGGATCTGGACCGGGCGGCCCTGGGCGTTCCACTGGTCGTAGATCGCGATCAGCCAGTCGGCGTACTCGGTGTCACCGGGCCGGTTCCGGGCCGGCGGTGAGTCCCAGGTCGCGTGGGGCAGCAGGAAGTCGATCCGGGGCGGTTCGAGCGCCACCAGCGAGTCGTACACGGCCAGCGGGTCGTTGGCGATGTCGATGGTGCACAACAGGCCCGCATACAGGTGCCGGAACTGGGGCCGGCGCAGCAGCCCGATGGCGGCGATCACCTTGCCGTAGCTGCTGCGCCCATCGGCATACCGGCGGTGCCGGTCGTTGGCGGCCCGGTCCCCATCGAGGGAGATGCCGACCTTGACACCGTGCTTGGCGAACAGTTCGCAGAACGCCTCGCTGAGCAGCACGCCGTTGGTATGGATGCGCAAGTCCAGGTGGCACACGCCATCGGCCGCGGCCTGCAGGGCGGTGATGATCCGCTCAAGCCGGGAGTGTCCCGCCAGCAACGGCTCACCGCCGTGCAGGATAACCTGCACGGTCTTCAGTGCACGCACGCGTGCGTGCTCGGCGATCCGCTGTGCCGCCTGCTGAACCACCTCGGCCGAGATGACCATGGGCCGCCCGTGCCAGCTCTGGTCGGCGGCCTCATAGACATAGCAGTGGTCACAGGCCAGATCGCAGCGGCTGTGAACCTTCAGGACGAACTGGCTCAGGGGAACGGGCGGCTGGCCCATGTCACGCCAAAGCGTAGTCAGATGGACGAGGTGAAGGTGAGCGTAGGCACCGGGGCCGGGTGAGAGCCGGGAAGAACTCGCTGAACCATCGGCTCCAGAGCAACCGGTTCCAGAGCGGCCATCTGCTCCAGCGGCACTTCGCCGAGGTCCAGCACCGAAGACGAAACGGCCGAACCCTCGTCAGAAGATCTCATTAGCCCCTGCCCCATCGTGCGCGCCTACACTTTGATAACGCTACGTACCCAAAAAACTGGGCGTTATGACTCCGAGTAATCGAAGCTGCAAGGGCGTCTTCGGGGCTTCGGCGTTGTGAGCCCATTTGGGATAGCTAGCGCTGACACCCATGGTGGTGCCAGGCGACAAGGCTAGCGTATTCGGTCGGTACAGCAAGTGCACTTGTGCCGCCGAGACCAAGACGCAACGGAAGCCTTTGGGGCGGCTCTTGGGGAGCGGCCTACCGAAAGGCATATTTACCAGGACAGATGTGGCAATCGAATACAGCTGCGCAAACAGATGCAGGTACTAGGCGGCATGGTTGTGCTGTGGCACTCTTGGGACAGTAAGACCAGCTTGAAACTGTTTCGCCCCGGGAAACGGGATTAACGGCCGGTCCCGTGGGTGCGGGATGGGGGCACCGTGACGTCGGCCCGGCTCGCCAGGATCCGCCCGAGCCGAAGGACCCTGTGGGTAGCGCCGGCCGTTCTCGGCGCTGTTGTCACCGGATATCTCGCGTGGGGGGCGTGGGTCTCGGTCGCGGACCCGCAATGGCTCTACCGGGATCAGTCCTGGTGGCGCATCTGCCTGCGCCCGGGGAATGCCGCGGCGCCCTTGGTCCTGGTCGCGTTGTGGCTGGTGGCGCTGGTCTTCTATTGGCGGCCGCGGTGGCTGCAGCGCCAGCTGGTGGGGCTGACCGTCGTCGTGGCGATGGTGGCGATCGGCGGCGTCCTGGCCGGCGCGGCGCTGGCCCCGTGCCGGGGCAGGGAGAGCGGCACCGCCGTGGCCGGGTGGGTGCTGAACATGTACGCCGGCAACCCGCCCACCTACCCGAACGGGGCTTGTACCGGGCAAGCGCCACTGGCCCTGCAACTGGGCGGCATCGTCTGCCTGGGTGCCACCCTGGCCGGCGCCGTGGCGGTCGCGGCGGCGCTGTGGCACCAGCCGGTGGACCGGCTGCGGGCGCGGCTGGTGCGCGACGCGGTCATCGTCACCGGACTGGATGCGATGACCATCCCGTTCCTGGCCGAGCTCGCGCGGACCGGGCGGGCCGCCAGCATCGTGGTGATCGAACCCGACGCCAGCCATCCGCTGCTGGACGACGCGCGGGCCACCGGGGCCCGGGTCATGATCGGCCAGCCGGCGCTGCCACGGGTACTGCTGCCGGTCATCGCCGGCAACCGCGGCTGCGCGCTGCGGCGGCTGTACGCACTGCGCGAGGACGTCACCGAGAACGAGGCCGTGCTGGCCGCGGCCAAGACCGTCCTGCACCGCTACCGGCCCAACCCCGAACGTCAGGCGCACCTGGTCGCCCGCATCGACGACCCGCGGCACGCCGACCACTGGCGCGGCGCGCACATCGGCACCTCCCCGCTGTGGCTGGAGGATGCCCTCAGCCCGCACGAGTCAACGGCGTCCGCGCTGGCCGACCAGCTACGGCGCACCGGGGCCGGGCAGGTGCTGCTCTGCGGGGACAGCACGCTGGCGCTGGCCATCCTGCGGGAACTGGCCCGGCGCGCGTGGGAACGGCGGGAACTGGCCCAGGCCGCGGCCCTCGGCCGTGCCGCTCCGCCGCGCCCGGAACCGCTACACAGCGTGGTGCTGCTGGATAAGCGAGCCGCCGACCTGCGCCGCGAATACCTCGCCACCTCGCCGCCGCCCATCGCCCGGGCCCTGCCGGCCATCGACACCGAACCCAGCCCGTGGCAGGACACGCTGCTCGGCATGCTGGATGCCATGGCACCGGCCGCGGCGATGCAGACCGCCGTGGTCGTCGCCGATGTGCTCCGCGAGGACAGCATGCATGAGGCCGGGCGCGTGGCCCGGCTGCACCCGGGTACCCCCGTGTTCGTGCTTACATCCGACGGGGCGGGCACCAGCGGGACGATCTTCGATCAGCTGCAGCCCTATCAGCGGGCCCTGCTGGCGGGCGGCCGGGTGCCCGAGGACACCTGGACCCGGGTGGCCAGGCACTGGCACGAATGCTTCCGCCTGCGCAACCCGCCGGCGCCGGGTGACCCGAAGGCGCCGGCCAGGCGGCCCTGGGCGGACCTGGATGACTTCATCCGCCAGGACAACATCCTGCAGCTCCGGTCCATCATGGCGGCCGTCGCGGCGCGCGGCAGGCGGTGGGTGCCCGGCCGGGCCGTGGTGCCCGGCAGCTTCATCGAGCTGAACGACCATGACCTCGCGGAAATCGCGTCCGCCGAGCACACCCGCTGGTACCGGCGGCGGCTGTCGGCCGGGTGGACCGCGGTACCCAAGAGCGGCGCAGGCGCGGCCGCTCACCCGCTGGTGAACAGCAAGGTCGTGCCCTGGGACCAGCTGGCAGCCGAGGACCGGGCCGGCGCGGTCGACCACCTGCGATCGCAGCTGGTACAGCTGGAGGACGTGGGCTTCATGCCGGTCGTGCCGGAGGGCGGGCCCCCAGGCGCCGCGGACTTCCAGCGGGTCGGCACGGTCCGGGCCAGGCGGCTGAGCGCCCGGCGGCGCTGGACCCGCCCGGCCGGCGGCGAACTGAGCGGTGACGCCGGCGACTGGCGCGTGCTGGACGACTACGACGAGGAGCGGACGGTAGCCGATGCCGCGTTCCAGGCCGGCCACGAGCCACTCGGCGGTGAGCACTGGCGCCGCACCGGCACCTACCGCGCCTGGCAGGTCCATGACGAGCGAGTGCTGCGGACGCTGGAGGGCCGGGCCGTCGCCCAGCCGGGCGACTGGGTGGTGGAAGGACGCGGGGGGGAGCGCTGGCCGGTCAGCAATGTCCAGTTCCGGCGGACCTACCGGGCGGTGGCCGGCGAATGAGCTGCCCCCTTCCGGGGGCCCGCCCGGCAGGATCAGGCCGCGAGGACGGCGTAACGGCCGTTGCCGGAGATGAGGCTGGTGTGGGTGCCCGCCTCGACGATCCGGCCATGGTCCAGGACGGCGATCTGGTCCGCGTCGCGCACCGTGGACAGCCGGTGGGCGATGGTGATGGTGGTGCGGCCCTTCGCGAGGGCGTCGAACGCCTGCTGGACGGCACGCTCGGTTTCGGTGTCCAGGGAGCTGGTTGCCTCGTCGAGCACGAGCACGCGCGGGTCGCGGAGCAGGGTCCGGGCGATGGCGATACGCTGCTTCTCCCCGCCGGAGAACCGGTGGCCGCGGGAGCCCACCATCGTGTCGTAGCCGTCGGGCAGCCCGGCAATCAGGTCGTGAATCTGGGCCGCACGGGCGGCGTCCTCGATCTCGGCATCGGTCGCGCGCGGCCTTGCGTAACGCAAATTCTCCCGGACTGTCGTGTGGAGCAGGTAGGTCTCCTGGCTGACCACGCCCACCACCGCGGCCAGGTCGGTTAGCCGCATGTCGCGGATGTCCATGCCGTCGATGCGGACGGTGCCGCTGCCGGGGTCGTAGAGCCGGGCGATCAGTGAGCCCAGGGTGGTCTTGCCGGAACCGGTCTCACCCACGAGCGCGAGCGTGCTGCCCGCCGGGATGTCCAGGTTGATGCCGGACAGGGCGGGCCGGCCGGCGCCGGGGTAGCTGAAGCTGACGTCCTCGACCCGGACGTGGCCGGTGACCTGGGCCGGGTCGAACTCGACCGGGTGCGCCGGGTCGGCGACCTCGACCGGCAGGTCGAGGTATTCGAAGATGCGCGCGAACAGGGCCAGCGAGCTGATCACCGAGACGCTGGTGTTGAGCAGGCCGGTGACCGGGCGGAACAGGGTGTTCTGCAGCGTGGTGAAGGCGATCAGGGTGCCGATCGTGATGGTGCCCGCGGTCACCGGGAAGCCGGCGGCCAGATAGATGATCGCGGGGATCGTGGCGAAGATGACGCTCAGCGAGGCCATCCGCCAGCGCCCGGCGAGCTGGGAGCGCAGTTCCAGGTCGATCAGGCGGGCCGAGGACTGGGTGAACCGCCCGATCAGCGACGGCCCGGTGCCCATCGTCTTGGCGAGCTGGATGCCGCTGATCGACAGGCCCTCCTCGATGGTGACGTTGAGGTCGGCCAGTTCCCGCTGCTGCTGTGTGGTGATGGCCCGGCGCATCATGGCGACCTTGCGGGTCAGGTAGATCGCCGGTGGCATGACGACCAGCGAGATGAGCGACAGCCGCCAGGACAGGACGACCATGGCGACCGCGGTCGCTATCGCGGTGGTGAAGTTCGCGGCGATGGAGGTCGCGGTCGACGTCACGACGGACTCCATGCCGCCGATGTCGTTGGTGATGCGGGACTGGACCTCGCCGGTGCGGGTGCGGGTGAAGAACGCGATCGACTGGCGCTGCAGATGGGTGAAGACCCTGGTGCGCAGTGCGTGCATCACCTGCTGGCCCACCTTGGTACTGATCCAGGTCTGGACCACGCCGAAAGCCGAGGTGACGGCGGCCACGGCGACCATGCCGATCACGAGCCAGGCCAGCAGCCGCACGTTCTTCTCCGGCAGCGCGGTGTCGATGACCGCGCGGAGCAGGAACGGGGAGGCCAGCCCGACGATGGAGGAGGCGACGATGATCGCGGTGACGAGCGCGAGCTGCCAGCGATAGGGGGTGAACAGCGCGCCGATGCGGCGCAGCGACACCTCACGTGCCTGTGCCTTTTCCGCGGCGGTCACGGTCCGCCCGCCGCGAATCCGCCCGGAGCTGCTGATGGTGTTTCGATTCGTGTCTGGTGCTGCCAAGAAGTTCCCCGATCTACTCGGTCCGGTATAATTACTGAGGTTACCTCAATATGAGGCTACAACAGCAACTCTTGCTATGATATTCCGGTGAGCCAGGACGCGACCGGGACCCGTGATCCGGGTGCCGACGAGTCGCTGTCGGAGGCGTTCCGGTCGGTGGCGCGGCGATTGCGGGAAACCTCCCACGAGGCGCTTGCCCCCTGGGACATCACTCCGTCCGCCTTCCGGGCGCTGCGCGTGCTCGAGCGCCACGGGGCCATGCGCCTGTCGGAACTGTCGGAGCATCTGCGCATCGCGCCGCGGTCGGTCACCGAGGTGGCCGACACCCTTGAGTCCCGTGGCCTGGCCGAGCGCCGGCCTGACCCGGCCGACCGCCGGGCCACGCTGGTCGGGCTGACCGGGCACGGCTCCCGCGTCCTCGATGCGATCCGCGCGGCGCGCGGGACCGAGGCCGAGCGCGTCTTCGGCCGGCTCAGCGCCACGGACCGCGCCCACCTGGCCCGCATTCTGCGCAAGCTCCGCGACTGACATGGGCAGGACGCGGCCAGGCGATTGAGTGGCTGTAAGACCGCCTGGCAGGTGCGGGTGGGCGCCGGTGCCTACGGGACCACGATGGTGAAGGACTCGCTGGCGCCGCCCAGCCCACTGGCCGCGGCGATGGTCACGGGGTAGCGCCCGCTGCTTCCGGCGGGCGGGGTTCCGGCGATGTCTCCGGTCCCGTTCCCGTGGTCGGTGAACGTCAGTCCGGCGGGCAGGGTCCCGCTCTCGGTCAGCGTGGGCACCGGGTAGCCGGTGGCCTTGATGGGCTGGTCCATGGCGGCGCCGATCGGCGCGTGCACGGTGCCCACGTGCCGCAGCGCTGGGGCGCGGTCGACGGTGAGCGTGAAGGCCTGCCTGGCGAAGCCACCGCCGTTGGCATAGAAGGTCAGCGGGTACCCGCCTTGCGAGCGTCCGGCGGGCGTGCCCGACAAGGTCGCGGTTCCGTCTCCGTTATCGGTGAAGTGCACCCCGACCGGCAGCAGGCCGGACCTGGTGATCGCGGGCATGCCGCCGCTGCTGGTGGTCACCGTGAAGCTGAACGGGCTGGCGTAGTTCACCGTGTCGCTGGCGGCGCTGGAGAAAGAGACCCGCTTGGCGACGCCAAACTCGCCGACGGCGAACCCCTGCGCGCCGGCGTCCGTCGTCACCGTGACCGTATGCACCTGCGCCCCGCCCGTGCCATAGAAGCCGAGGTAGGTGGCGCCGCCAGCGCCGTTGACCGCTACCGGCCCCGACGTGATGCCATTCTGCGCAACGGCCTGCACCGTGAACGTGGCGAACGAGTTCGGCTCGGCGTAGAGGTAGAACGCCCCGGTGCCGCTCGGGAGCGTCATCCTGAGGGTCGTACCTGAGTCGTAGTACACATCGCCCGCGTAGTTGTTGCTCCACGTAGCCCAGCCACCGTTCGGCGTGGTCATGTGGATAACGGATGGCGAGATGTCCATCGTGCCGTCCGGCAGGGCCGTGTCGGAGACCGCCCCGTCGACGGGCCGCGGGTCGGCGGCGGCCTGCGTCATGGCATAGGGCCCGAGCGTGCTCGGCGGCGCGGCCGTTCCGGGGCTGCCATCGAAGACAACCGCACCGGTCACGGCCGGCCCGGCCGTGACGGCAGCCAGGGCCGGCGCCGCGTTCATGAACAGCAGCAGTGTGGTCGGCGCCAGGGCCAGAACGAGCGCGCGGCTACGGATTCCCGTGCGGATCACTCTCATCCCTTCTGTGTGGTCGAGCGCGGACCAGCCAGCTGGGCACAGCAAATGAGCTGACGACTGCCTATGGCCGGGGACGCTCCGTCGGCATGGCGTAGTGGCAGTTCACCGCGGGTGAAGAGGGCGCACCCGCATGCGTTCAGTTACCAACAGTAGTGTCTCGATTACGCCTTGTCTTCGCCGCTGCCGTAACAGCCGTTCGATGATTAGTAACCGCATGTTCAGCCCGTAATGGCAGCAAATCTGGCGTGCTCAATCGTTGCCGGTGGGTGAAGGGCTTCCGCTCCCGGCTGGCCGCGAGCCTGGGCTGGCTGCTCGGCGCGGGCATGCTGTTCCTCTGTTATGTGCGGATCTCGCGTAGCCGGCCGGCCAACTCCGACGGCGCGGCCAACGTGCTGCAGGCGTCGGGCATGCTGCACGGGAACCTGCTGCTGCACGGCTGGTGGCTGTCCGACGTGTCGTTCTATACGACCGAGCTGCCGGAATATGTGCTGGTCGATTGGATCCGCGGGGCCAGCCCGGACGTGATCCATGTCGCCGCCGGGCTGACCTACACGATTCTCATCGTGCTAGCGGGCCTGCTTGCCAAGGGCCGGGCCACTGGCAAGGCCGCGATCGCCCGGATCCTCATCGCCACCGGGATCATGCTCGCCCCGCAGCCGGGGACCGCGGTGTCCACCCTGCTGCTGGCCCCCGATCACGTCGGGTCGGCAGCGCCTGTGCTGCTGCTGTTCTTGCTGCTGGACCGGGCCCGGCCGCGCTGGTACGTGCCGGTACTGGCCGGTCTGCTGCTCACCCTGGCCCTGGTCGCCGACCCGCTTGTGCTGGTCACCGGCGTGCTCCCGGTGCTGGCCGTTTGCGGGTGGCGTGCCTGTGCGGGGATAGCGCGGCGGGAGCGGGCACCGTCACCGTGGCTGGACCTGACGCTGATCGGCGCGGCGGTGACGGCGGTAGGCGCGTCCCGCGCGTTCCTCGCCTGGATCTCCGCGCGCGGCGGGTTCACCACGGCGCGGGTGACCACGGCGCCGGTGACCTTATCGCTGCTGCGGCAGAACCTGGTGGCGATCCCGCGCGGGCTGCTGCTGCTGTACGGCGCCGGTTTCCCTGGCCAGGGCACAGGTGCCGCGATCGCGCTGGCGGTGCTGCACCTGGCCGGCCTGGCCCTGGCGGCCTGGGCACTCGGCTCGGCCGTGCGCTGGTTCCGGCCCACTGCCGACCGGGTGGACCAGCTCCTGGTCACGGCGGTGCTGGCCAACCTCGTCGCTGCGGCACTCCTTATCCAGGCAGCGGCGTATGGCAGTGACCGCGAGTACGCGGCGGTCCTGCCGTTTGGCGCAGTGCTCGCGGCGCGCATCCTCGGCCCGCGGATCGCCGCCTCCGCCAGGCTCTCCGCCGCGCTTGCCGTGCTGCTCGCCGGGTATGTGCTCGCACTGGTGTCCGCCATGACCGTGCCCGCGGTGCCGGCCTACGACGCCCGGCTCAGCCCGTGGCTCACCGCGCACCACCTGAGCTACGGCATCGCCAGCTACTGGAACGCCAGCATCGTGACGCTGTCCAGCGGGCAGCGGATCCATGTCGTGTCGTGGAAGGCCAAGAACGGCCAGTTCCAGGTTCATCGCTGGGAGGCCGAGCGATCCTGGTACAGCCCCCGGCGCCACGATGCGGACTTCGCCGTGTTCCGGGCGCGGCAACGGGGGGTGCGGCACCTGGCCACGGCCAGATTCGGGCCGCCGTCCAGGGTGTACCGGCTCGGCCGCGACTTCGTCGTGCTGGTCTGGCACGAGAACCTGCTGCAGAAGCTCCGCTGAAGCCGGCCGGGCCGCGATCAGGGCTGGGGGGACCTGGGTGTCCCAGCGGGCGGCGTCTTTGTTTGTTCCGTGGCTGGGCAGGGCTCGCAGCGGCGAGCGCTAACTTCCGGGGAACGCGGCGAACGAGAACGACCCCTGGCTGCCGGAGGTAGCACCGTGGCACGCCCGGTGCACCGGGCGCCCCGTATCGGCCACGACAATCGAGGTATGGGCCGGCTGCGCGTCTACCACGAGCGCGGTGTCCCCGTCGAGGTCCTCACCTGGTGGGGGCCGGGCGGCGGGCCGCGTAATGTCCTCATCCGGCGTGCGGACGGGGCCTTGGTCGTCCGGCCGTTCCGCGGGCTGCGCCGCCGGGCCGTGGTCAGGGTTTCTGGCTGAGCGTGAACCCGTCCGGCACGATGACGTCGTCGCGGGCCAGGTCGTGGATGGATGCCCTGCCCAGCCCGTACAGCGTCTCGCTGATGCCCTGGCGCAGGATCTCCAGCACGTTGCTGACGCCGCGTTCCCCGCTCGCGGCCAGGCCCCACAGGTACGGGCGGCCGATCATGACCGCACGCGCACCGAGGGCCAGCGCCTTGACCACGTCGCTGCCACGCCGGATCCCCCCATCGAGAAGTACTTCGAGCCGGTCCCCGGCGGCGTCGGCCACGGCCGGCAGGCAGCGGATGGTCGCGGGGGTGCCGTCGAGGTTGTTGCCGCCGTGGTTGGAGACCGAGATCGCGGTGGCACCGATGTCGGCGGCGCGGCGAGCGTCGTCCGGCCGGGTGATGCCCTTGATCATGAACGGGCCGTCCCACTGCTCCCGCAGCCAGGCGAGGTCCTGCCAGGTGGCCGGGGCCGAGCCCATCCACTGGCCGTAGGCGCCGAAGAAACTGGGCACCGGTGCGTCACGGGCGGCGGAGTTGGGCACGCCCAGGCTGGGCAGCGCGCCGCTGCGGATCCAGCGGGCCAGGTAACCGGGCCGGACCGCGACCTGCGGGACGTGCCGCAGCATGGCCTGGAAGTCCAGGTGCTCCGGGATCCAGGGGCTGCCCCAGTCGCGGCGGTGATCGAACACCCAGTCGAGGGTGACGATGAGCCCCTTGGCGCCGGCGTCCCTGGCCCGCTGCGCCCTGGCCAGGATCTCGTCGCGGCTGCCTGCCCAGTAGCACTGGAAAAGGAGTTTGTCCGTGGCCCCGGCGACCTCCTCGACGGGCTTGGACGCGAACGAGGACAAGCCCATGATCGTCCCGGCGGCCGCCGCGGCCCGCGCCACCGCGACCTCGCCGTCCGGATGCACGGCCTGCACCCCGGTGGGGGATATCAGCACCGGAAGGCTGACCTGGAGGCCCATGACGGCGGTGCCAAGCTCGCGTGCCGCCGGCAGGCCGGCCACATGCGGCCGGAAGCGGAGTTCTGCGAACGCGCGGACGTTGTCGTTCATGGTCACGCCCGCCTCGGCGCCGGCGACCACCGCCAGGTACACCGAACGCGGCAGCCGCCGCCTGGCACGCCGCCGCGCCTCGGCGACCGTCTCGAACCAATCTTTCGTGCTGGCCATCTAGGGTCTCCTGACTTAGCGGCGGGCCGTGGCGACGGTGCCATCCGCGCCGTGTGGCTCCCCGGTGAGCACGCCGTCGGCGAAGCCAGCGGCGAGCGCGCGGAGGGCGGCATCGAGGTACACGGTGAGGTCGGCGTCGGCGCGGGTGACCCACCGGTCGTAGGCGGCCCGGCACGCCGCGAGGGTGGCGCGGCCCACGGCCAGCGGGTACAGCGAGCCGGCCGGCTGCCCGGCGCGGCGCGCCACGAAGTCGCTGATCGCACGCTCCCACGCGTCGTAGTGCACCGCGGCATTGGCCATCAGGGCGGGCACCGACCCGATCAGCGACATCCGGGCGCGCAGTTCCGGCACGTCGGCGGCCCGGTAGTGATTGGCCGCGAGCACCGCCCGGCGCACCGCCTCCATCACCGGCACCCCGGCCGGGACCTCATCCAGCAGGGCGCGGATCGTGGTGACCTCGGTGTCGAACGCGCCCCACAGCACATCCGGTTTCGAGTCGAAGTAACGGAAGAACGCGCGCCTGCTGACCCCCGCTCCGGCAGCTATCTGGTCGACCGTGGTCTCGTCGAATCCGTTGGCCGCGAAAAGTCGTAGCGCAATGACTTCAAGTTCGCGGCGGCTGGTGCCCGGCGGCCGCCCGCGGCGCCCGCTGCGGGGCGGCGCAGCCACACTCATCGCGGATCCCCTCTCCCGGGCCGGCAGGCCGGCTGTTAGCCTGCCTATATTCGGCACACTGTGACGAATATAGGCCGTATCCGCGCCGTGAAGGAGCCACCATGGCCGACAGCACCACCGCCGAGCTGACCGACGAGACGGCCGTCGCCGGCGACGACCTCGCCAGCGACCTGGCCGGCGAGGTCCTCGTCGAGGAGGTCTCCATCGATGGCATGTGCGGCGTCTACTGAGCCCGCGGGGCAGTTCGACCTGGACGCGCCGTGGCGGCTGGGCGCCCAGGTACGGGTCCGGCCCGAGGCCTTCGGCGCGCTGCTCTACCACTTCGGCACCCGGCAGCTTTCGTTTCTGAAGAGCCCGGCGCTGCTTGAGGTGGTGCGCTCGCTCGCCGCCCAGCCGAGCGCCCGTGCGGCGTGCACCGCCGCCGGTGTGCAGGCCGGGGATTTGCTGCGTTACGCACATGCCCTGCAGACCCTGGCAGCGGCACAGATGATCTGCAAACGGGAAACGGCGTGACCGCGGGGACGCTGCCGCTGGCCGAGCAGTTCCAGTTCGGGCTGCGGGCGCCGATCTGCCTGACCTGGGAACTGACCTATGCGTGCAACCTGTCCTGCGTGCATTGCCTGTCCAGTTCGGGGCGCCGGGACCCGCGGGAGCTGACGACCGCCGAGTGCCAGGCGGTCATCGGCGAGCTGCAGCGGATGGGTGTCTTCTACGTCAACATCGGCGGCGGCGAGCCGACCGTCCGGCCGGACTTCTGGGCCCTCGTGGACTATGCGACCGGCCACGATGTCGGCGTCAAGTTCTCCACCAACGGCGTGAAGATCACCCCCGGCGTCGCCCGCCGGCTGGCCGGCCGGGACTACGTGGACGTGCAGATCTCCCTGGACGGCGCGACTCCCGCGGTGAACGACGCGGTACGCGGCCGCGGCTCCTACGACGTCGCGCTGCGCGCCATGGCGAACCTGGCGGACGCCGGCTTCGCCGGCTTCAAGATCTCGGTGGTGATGACGCGGCACAACGTCGGCCAGCTCGATGCGTTCAAGGCCATCGCCGACCGGTTCGGCGCACAGCTCCGGATCACCAGGCTGCGGCCGTCAGGGCGCGGCGCCGACGTCTGGGATGAGCTGCACCTGCACCCCGGGCAGCAGCGCGAGCTTTACGACTGGCTGGTGGCCCACGGCTCGGATGTGCTCACCGGCGATTCGTTCTTCCACCTCAGCGGCTATGGCGGCGCGCTACCGGGGCTGAACCTGTGCGGCGCCGGGCGGGTCGTGTGCCTCATCGACCCGGTCGGCGACGTGTACGCCTGCCCCTTCGCCATCCACCCCAGCTTCCTGGCCGGGAACGTGCGGGACCCGGGCGGGTTCGCCGGGGTGTGGCAGCACTCGGAGCTGTTCGCAGGTCTGCGCCGCCCGCAGGCCGGCGGAGCCTGCGAATCCTGCTCGGCATTCGGGAGCTGCCGTGGCGGGTGCATGGCCGCGAAGTTCTTCACCGGGCTGCCGCTCGACGGCCCGGACCCCGAGTGCGTCAAGGGCCATGGCGAGCGGGCGCTCGCCTCGGCCGCCGCCGCGGCGCCGCGGCCGTCGCCCGACCACTCGCACCGGACCGCCCCGTACCGGGCGGGGGAGCGGCGGCCGGTCCCGCTCACCCTCTCGGCCCGCCCACCGGTGACGGCCTGCGACGCGAACCCGCTCGCCGGGTTCGCCCCGGAGCGCTGAGTTGACCCTGGCCGGCGAGCGGCGGCCGGGCCGCCCGGGTGAATCCCTTCTGTCAGCCACCGCCTGCGGCACGACGCAGCCTTGGCGTGCCTGCGGCACGACGCAGCCTTGGCGTGCCTGCGGCACGACGCAGCCTTGGCGTGCCTGCGGCACGACACACCGCGAGGGAGGCCATGAAAACTAACGGCCGGGCCGCGGTGGTGACGGGGGCGGGGCGCGGCATCGGGGCCGCGACTGTGCTGGCGCTGGCCGCCACCGGCTGGTCGGTCCTCGCCGTGGACAGTGCGGCCGACGACCCCGCGCTGCCCTACCCGATGGCCACCCCCGCCGACCTGTCCGGGGTGGTCCGCCGGGCGAGCGAGATCGCCGGGGCCGGCCAGGTGCGGTCCTTCGTCGCCGACGTGCGGAACCCGGCCGCGGTCACGGCCGCGGTGGCCGAGGCGGAGCAGCGCTGGGGCGGCCTGGACGCGGCGGTCGCGGCCGCGGGCGTGATCGCCGGCGGTGTCCCGCTCTGGGAAGTTCCGCTGGCCCAGGAACAGGCGGTACTCGATATCGACCTCGGCGGCGTGCTGTCGCTGGCCAGGGCGGCGGTCCCCGCGCTGCTGCGCCGCCCCGTGCCCCGGGCCGGCCGCTTCCTCGCCGTCGCGTCCGCGGCGGCCACCCGCGGCCTGCCGATGCTCGCCGCGTACTGCGCGGCCAAGGCGGGCGTCACCGGGCTGATCCGTGCCCTTGCCGCCGAACTGGCCGACAGCGGCGTCACCGCGAACGCGGTCAGCCCCGGCTCCACCGCCACCCCGATCCTTGACCAGAGCGCCCGGCTCTACGGGCTGCCCGGAGCCGGGGCGTTCGCCGGCCAGCAGCCCGCGGGGCGGCTGCTCGACCCCGCCGAGGTAGCCGCCGTCCTGGCCTTCCTCGCCAGTCCGGCGAGCAGTGGGATGACCGGCGCCGTCGTGCCGGTGGACGGCGGCCTCGCGCTGTGATCCGCGCCGGCGCCGCCGTCCCGGCGCTCCCGGCTGGGTTCGGTGTGGTCATCGACCCGGGGACCAAGCAGCTTGCCGAGGACATCCTGTTCGGCGGCGCGCCCGCCCGGGTGCTGCGGCTGTCCGGGACCGGCCGCACGGCGCTGGCCGAACTGCGGGCCGGCCCGGTGCGCAGCGACGCCGCGGGCCGGCTGGCGCGCAAGCTCACCGACGCCGGCCTGGCCCATCCACGGCCCCCGGAACTCGCGGCGCGGCCCGACGTCACGGTCCTCATCCCGGTCCGGGATCGCCCGGTCCTGCTCGGCCGCTGCCTGTCCGCCCTGGGGCGCAGCTATCCGGTGGTGGTCGTGGACGACGGCTCGGAGGACCCGGGGGCGGTCGCGGACGTCGCCGCCGCGCACGGCGCGGTCCTGGTCCGGCGGCCGGTCAACGGCGGCCCCGGTGCCGCCCGCAACACCGGCCTGCGCAGCGTGACCACCGGCCTGGTGGCGTTCCTGGACAGCGACTGCCTGCCCGGGCCCGGCTGGATCGAGCGGCTCGCCGCGCACCTGGCCGATCCGGCCGTGGCTGCGGCAGCCCCGCGGCTGGTGGCGGTGCCCGGCGGCCCTGGCTGGGCCGGCCGCTACACCACCGCGGCGTGCTGCCTGGATCTCGGCGGCGCCGAAGCCCGGGTGGCGCCGGGGACCCGGGTGGCTTACGTGCCCACCGCGGCGCTCCTGGTCCGGCGGGCCGCTCTCGTTCCCGGCGCTGGATCCGGGAACGTCTTCGACCCGGCGCTGCGCTGGGGTGAGGACGTCGACCTGGTCTGGCGGTTGCACGAGGCGGGCTGGCGGATCCGTTACGACCCGGCGGTCCAGGTGTCCCACCACGAGCCGGACGGCTGGGCGGCACTGCTCGCGCGGCGGTTCCGCTACGGCACCTCCGCGGCGCCGCTGGCCTTGCGCCATCCCGGCCAGGTGCCGCCCCTGGTACTGCACCCGTGGCCCGCGCTGACCGTCGCCGGGCTGCTGGCCGGCCGCCCGGCCGTGGCTGGTCTCAGCTTCACCGGGTCGGTGCTGGCCATGCGCCGTACGCTGCGCCGGGCCCGGCTTCCCGCCCGTGGCATAGTGCCCGCGATGCTGGATGGGACCAGGCAGACCTGGCTGGGCGTGGGGCGTTATGCCTGCCAGTACGGCATGCCGGTGCTGGCCGCCGCGCTGGCAGCGCCGGGCGGCTCCAGCCCGGCACGGCGCTGGGCCGGCGCGCCGCGGCGGCGTCGCTGGTCCTGGGCCCGCCGCTGACCGCCTGGTCCGCCCGCCGCCGGTCGCTGGACCCGGTCCGGTACGTGCTCGGCCACCTGGCCGACGACGTGGCCTACGGCACGGGGGTCTGGGCGGGCGCACTCCGGGCGCGCAGCCTGGCCCCGGTCCGCCCGCTCATCGCCTGGCACCCGTTCCGCGCCGCCCCGGCCCGCCACCCGTCCCGCGCCGCCCCGGCCTGGCACCCGTTCCGCGCCGCCCCGGCCCGCCACCCGTCCCGCGCCGCCCCGGCCGGCCACCCTGAGGGCCATGCGCCGCCCGGTCGTGGTGCTGCCGGGGCCAACGGGGCCTGAGGGGCGAGACGTAGGGGCCAGAATCGCCGTCCGTTGCCCTCGCGCAGCCACCACCCGTTCGTGATCATGACTTTGATGCGCCTGTAGCAACACCTAAGTCATGATCATGGACGAGCGTCGGCCCGGGCCACAGGCCGGGAGCGCTCAGGAGAGGGCGCGGGTCAGGGCCGGGGCCACGTCGGTGAGCTTCCGCACCGGGAGGCTTACTCCACCGCCCCGGCGGGCCAGGTCCGCGGCGGCCTGCTCCGCTTCCGGTGTGGGGAGCGGGCAGAGGACGTGGAGCCGGCTGATCCCGGCCAGTGCCAGCGCCGGGTCGCCGCCCGCCGTCGGCAGGCAGTCTGACAGCAGCACCGCCACCCGCTCGTGCGTGGCAGCGCCGGCCAGCTGGGCAGCGGCGGCCCGGAGCGCGGCCGCCAGATCGGTCATGCCGTGCCCGCGCAGCGCCACCAGATCGCCGACGAGGTCCGCTGGCTCGCGGCGGGTGCCCTGAGCCTGCAGCACCGTGGTGTCACCACTGAACGCGACGATCGCGGGGGTGAGGCCCCGCCCGCCTCCCCAGCCCCCTTCACTGGCGGCGAGAATCAGGCTGGCCGTGGCCACGGCCGCGATCGCCACCGCAAGCCCCGACATGGAGCCGCTGCGGTCGATGAGCAGGCACAGCGTGCGGTGGCGTGCCTGCCAGGACCGGGTCACCAGATCGCCCGGATCCGGCGGCCAGCACCCGGACCAGCGGTCGAGGGTCTTCTCCAGGTCCAGATCTCCCTCAGCCAGGCCCGGGCCAAGCCGGCGGATGCCCCGGGATGGCTGCTGCCCGGCCGCGCCCAGCCGGAAGAAGATCCGCGCGGCGAGCCGCTGCGCGGCGGTGCGCAGCTCGCGGTCGGTGGCCCGGGCAAGGTCGGCCAGCAGGGTCACCGCGGCGTCGGGATCGGCGGCCAGCAGTTCCGCGAGGGCCTCCTCGTCGAGTGCGCCGATCTCGGGGGAGAGGGCATCGAAGGATGCGTGGCTGGCGGCCAGCTCCGCGCGGCTGACGGTCCGGCGTGCGGTATTGCCGGCCCGGTCACGGCGGACCGCCGAGGCCGACGCGCGGCGCTGACCGGTGCCTGCCGTCAGCGGCGGCAGGCCGTCAGCTTTTCCCCGGCCGTCCGGTGCCGCGCCGTCGCCGGGATCGTGGCCATCCGGGGGGCGGGGCATCGGGGCATCCTCCGGCCAGAACCGGCCGAGGAGTTCGTCGAGGACCGACTCCGGGGTCCGGTCGCAGCCGTCGGCGATCCGGATCCGCCCGGAGAGCGCGGCCTGCGCGGCGTCCCTGGCCGTGGCGCGCGCCATCCCGTTCTCGCCGCGCATCCGGGCCAGGCCGGTCAGCAGCAGCACCATGTCGATGGCACCCCGGACCGACGAGCCCATCCGCACGTCGCGGTGCTCCCGGGTGGCCCGGGCCAGGGTCACCGCGAAGCCTACGGCCACCCCGTTCTCGCCCGTGACCGCGGTGGTGATCTCCCGCTCGGCCGCGTCGTCCTGGTAGCCGAGAACCACCCGGCAGATCCGGTCGGCGATGGCCTGGCTCACCCGGGCGGTCCCGATCGCGTCGAACGGGTTCATGGCCGCGACCAGACGAAACCCGGTGCGGGCGTGCACCATGCCGAGCCGGGGCACCACGATCTCCCCCTCGGCCAGGACGGTGATCAGGACGTTGAGCGTCTCCTCGGGGACCCGGTTGAACTCCTCCAGGTACAACAGGGCCCCGGACCGCATCGCCCGCAGCAGCGGGCCGTCAGTGAAGGCGCCCGGTACATACCCGTCGGCGAGCACCTGCGCAGGATCGTATTGTCCGATCAGCCGGGCCGGTGTGAGCTCGGCGTTGCCCTCCGCGAACACCACCGCCTTGCCCGCATGCCTGGCGATGTCCCGCAGCAGCGTCGACTTGCCGGTGCCCGGCGGGCCCTCGATCACCACGTGCCAGGCCGGTGTCCAGCGCGACCGTCAGCACCTCGCGCTCGCGCCGGAGCCCGACAATGGGCGGCGCGCGGCCCAGCGACCCAGGAGGGCCGCCGGGCTCAGTCGCTGTCATGCAGGATCACGCCGCGGATGTTCTTGCCGTCGAGCAGGTCCTGGTATCCCTGGTTGATCTGGTCGAGGGTGTACGTCGTGGTGATCAGCTCGTCCAGCTTCAGGTCACCGGCCTGGTAGAGCTCCACCATCCGCGGGATGTCGTGGAACGGGTCGCCGGAGCCGAACAGGCTGCCCTGGATGCGCTTCTCGAACAGGGTCAGGATCGCCCCGGAGATCTCGATCGTGGTCTTCATCGGGTCGGCCAGGCCGGTCACCACCACGGTGCCGCCCTTGCGGATCGCGTTGAACGCGTGCGAGACCACCTCGGAGGTCACCACCCCCACCGTGACGATCGCCTTGTCGGCGCCCACGCCCCGGGTGAGCTGGGTGATCAGTTCCTGCGCCTGCTCGGCGGTCTCGCAGCTGTGCGTGGCGCCGAACTGCTCGGCCGCCTCGCGCTTGTTGGCCAGCGGGTCGATCGCCACCACGTTGCGGGCACCGGCCAGTGCGGCCCCCTGGACGGCGTTGATGCCGATGCCGCCGATGCCGTAGATGGCGATGGTGTCACCCGGCTCGGTGGCCGCCGCGTGCACCGCCGAGCCGAAGCCCGTCGGTACCCCGCAGCCGATCAGCACGACCTTGTCCAGCGGCAGGTCCGGGTCCACCTTGACGGCGGAGTTCTCGGAGATGACCGAACGCTGCGAGAACGTGCCGAGCATGCACATGCCGCCGAAGTCCTCGCCGCCGCCGTGGAACCGGTAGGTGCCGTCGGGCAGGCAGCCGTCGAGGATGGTGGCGCCCATGTCGCACAGGTTCGACTTGCCGGTCGAGCACCACCGGCAGTGCCCGCAGACCGGCAGGAACGAGCAGATGACGTGGTCACCGGGCTGCAGCCGGGTGACACCTGGCCCGACTTCCTCGATGATCCCGGCGCCCTCGTGGCCGCCGACGATCGGGAAGCGCGGCACGATGTCCCCGTGGCGCAGATGCTCGTCCGAATGGCAGAGGCCAGCCGCCACGTACCGGATGAGCACTTCACCGGTCTTGGGGGGATCCAGTTCCAGCTCGGTGATCTCAAAGTCCTGGCCCGATCCGCGCAGTACGGCGGCCTTGGTCTTCATGGATCCCTCCTGAGTGCACAGACCGGCCGGGGCTGTGGGCGCGGCCCCCGGGCGCCAGGCGCGCCGGGGCCGGGAACGACCACAGTCACGACCGGCGCAGACCGATGGTGACCTTGGTTGCCACCTTAGGACCGGTATCTGCTGGGGACCACCCGGCTAGCTGAGCGGGCTCGGTGCGTCGTACCCGATACTCAGCACGGGTTGGCCCGTAGACGACCTGATCAGGTGGCTCCATGCCAGATGGTATTGGGCGCGCTGCACGCGGAAGAACCTCTGCATCCACCTGGGGTATGCGGTGGAACTGGTGTGCGCCGCCGGGGCGGCGGTTCCCAAGTCCACCGACCGCAGGAGGCTGGCAGGTCCGCCGCCGGGCGACTGGTCGCCGAAGTCCACGACCGTCAGATGGTGCCCATGGGCCATATAGGCGAGGAGCTGCGGCAGGCGCGGATCAATATCGCCGCTCAGCAACTGTCTCTTTGCGGTGGCCGAGAACGTGATCTGGCTGTTGGTCAGCAGCAGTGCGTCGTGGGCCTGCCTGGTGCGCAGGTCCGGCTGCTGAACTTCGCGGTACCTGGTGGTGCCGCCAGGGAAGACCCACCGGATGTCGATCCTGGCGCTCCCCGAGCCGAAGCTCGCGAGGACGACCGGGGCGTAGACGGAGGCCAGCCGGTTGCCGTATTGGGCCCGGATGGCGGCGGTGGCGACGACCAGCATGGCGCCGAGCGGATCCGTCGACTGCGGCCCGATGGGGTCCAGGTTCGCGGACGGGAACCCTTTGCTGGCCAGGTCCAAACACACCTGCGAGTCGCATGCCACTTCTGCGGCGTGGCTGACCTGGTGCACTATCCAGGTGACGGCCCTGGCCCTGGCCGCGGCCTCAGGGCCGAGCCCCGGGCTGTCGCCCGGAGGGCCGCTCGCCGGCTGCTTTGGTGGCGCGCCGTGCTGGGCAAGGAAGAGCGCGGTCCCACCGGAACCGGCAAGCAGCAGGATCGCGATGGCGGCGGCGGCCGCCCGCCAGCGCCACCGGGGGCGGCCGCTGGGGCTCGAATCTGGCTGCGGCTCGGACACCGCCCAGGGACCGCTCAGGCCATCGTCGCTGCCCAGCCGTGGCGGTGGCACCGCGACAGGCGTGGGCGGCGGGGTGTACGCGATTGCGTCCGCGGGGATCGGGGGGGCCTCTGCCGGGAGCGGTCCGGTGAGCTGCGCTCCGGCGGCCGCCAGCTGGGTGAGCGCGCCGCGCGCGGACGGCCGGAAGGCCGGGTTCTTGCTGAGGCAGCGGCGGATGAGGGAGCCCAGTGGTTCGGGAAGCGGGCCGATCGTGGGCTCGGCATGAAGGATGGCGTACGCGGTGGCGGTCAGCGACTCGCCCTTGAAGGGCAGTTCCCCGGTACCCGTGAACGCGATCGTGACGGCCCATGACCACATGTCGGCCGCCGCGGTCAGCCGTGCCCCGGCCAGTTGCTCGGGCGCCATGAACGCCGGGGTTCCCACGGCGACCTGCCCGGAAAGCCCCGTGGTCGTCATGCCCGGGACGGCCGCCAGACCGAAGTCGATCACCACGGGCCCGTCCGGGCCGAGAAGGACGTTGCCGGGCTTGAAGTCGCGGTGCACCATGCCGACGGCGTGCACCGCGCCCAGGGCGGTCAGCGTCGCGACGGCGATACGTTCGAGCACTCTGCCGCTGCGAGCCCCGTATTGCTGGATGACCTCCACCAGGGACGGCCCGCTGACGTATTCGCTGACGATGAATGGCCGGCGTTCGAAGATGCCTGCATCCAGGACCTGCGCGGTGCAGAACCCGGCGACCTGCTGCGCTGCCGCAACCTCTTTCAGGAAGCGGCTCCGGACCTGCGGGTCCGTGGTCGGTGCCAGGAGCTTGACCGCCGCCGGGGTTTCGCTGGCGCTGTGGGCCAGGTAGACGACGCCCTGCCCGCCCTCACCGAGGCGGCCCAGCAACCGGTAGCCCCCTACCTCGCGCGGATCCGTGTCGCGGAGGGGAAGCATTTCGGACATTGCGGGCCCCACGGTTGTCACCAGGCCATTCTGCCCCGGCAGCAGCGGGCACGTCCTGATTCCGCTATGCCGGTTTCCCGCCCGCGTGCCGCGGCGCCCGAAGCCGCTGGCCTTCCGGTGTCCAGTTCTCGCGCTTGATCTGGAAGAACCGCGACCGCGGCACGAACCTCGCGACGAAGAGCAAGATGGCGCCGACGACGACGAAGCCCAGCAGCGAGTAGTTCTGTGCGGCAGGGGCTGCCAGGATCGACTTGATAGCGATCCATGCGAGGAATACTACTGCGGCGACGGGAGAAGGCCGATCGTCACCTGGGCAGTTCCGCGACGCCCTGGGCCACCGCGCATGGCGCGCACAGCGGTACATCCACCCCGCCGTCCCCGCCGGTGGAAACCCGGCGCGTGATCACTGCGTGCTGGTCACACACCCCAGGGTCATCAGGGTGTGCAACGGCGCACGGGCATTCGCAGTTACGCTGCGGCCAGGGCACCGAGGTGCGCCAGGTTTCCATCACCGCCCGGACGGCGGGGTCGCTGGTGAGCTTATGGAACGCCTCGGCGGTCACCGCCGCGGTGCGTTCTGCCCACTCGGCCGCCACCGCTGCGGCGGCCCGCCAGGCCGCGACGAACTGCTGTGCCGGGTTGTCTCCGGTGCCACTCACCATCTCATCGTCTCACCGGCATGGGCCGGTGGCCAGCGCGCTCTAACCAGCCGGCCTGCGGTAGCGGCCGCCCTGACTCGCCGGTGATGGTGACCGCTTCCAAAGATCCGTCAGCTGACCGATGTCTCCTGCTGCAAGTTGCATCAGCATTTGTGGTGCAACAGAAAGCTCAAGTGTCAGGCAGCCGGGCCGGACCTTCCCAGGCTGGGCGCCCAAAGCGAGTCGTGCCCGCCCGGACCGGCCGCATCACCCCGGTGAGGAACTCCACATGGACACGTTGGCGCTCACCCGCCCGACGGCGCCGCGCAAACTGCGCATCACACTGACCGCCGGGCAGGCCGCAGTGGCCGCCGCCCGCAGCGAGGTCCGTGCGGCCATCCGCGCCTGGGATGTCCCCGTCGCACCGTCCGTCGCGGTCCTGCTCACCAGCGAACTGGTGACCAACGCTCTCCGGCATGAGGCGGGCAGGACCATCGAGCTTGTCGTCAGCTGCGCCTACCGCCAGTTACAGGTCGATGTCTACGACACATCCCCCGTCACGGAGTTACAGGTGGGCGCGCCAGCCGCCGCGGAGCCAGGACGAGGCCCGATGCTGCTCGACAGCCTGGCGAGTAGCTGGGGATATGACCGGACCCCTACGGGCCAGGCTGGTTACTTCACGATCATGTTCTAGGCGATCCCCTGCAGAATGCCGCCTGGGCCCGGGCGCGCGCGGCGGAGTCGGCTAGGCATGCTCCGGTCCCCGTCCTTGCCGGGTGTCCGGCCGAGACCAGGCGGCGAACGCCGCGAGCTTCTGGAGCCGCGCGACGATTTCCTCGTGGACGGCGTCCGGCGGCTGGGCCCCATCCACGGTGAACATCCATTCCCGGCCTGCGTAGTACTCCAGCAGTGGCACCGTCTTTGCCCGGTACACGTGCAAGCGGTTCTCGATGACGGCTTCGGTATCGTCCGAGCCCCGGCGCCGGGAGAGCAGCCGGCGCACCAGTTCCTCGACTGCGACGTCGAGGTGTACGGCGGCCTGCACCTCAACGCCGAGCGCGTGGGCTGTGGGGAAGGACGCCTCGGCCTGTTCGACGGTGCGCGGGAACCCATCCAGGACATAGCCGCCAACCCTGGCCGCGGCGACGACAGGCTTGCGCAGCATGTCCATCACAAGGCCGTCCGGGACCAGGTCGCCGTTGTCGACATAGGACTTGATGATCTGCCCGAGCGATGTCTGATCCCTGACGTGCTGGCGCAGCAGGTCACCACTGGAGATGTGCGCGATACCGAACCGCGCCGACAGCCGCTCAGCCTGTGTTCCCTTGCCGGCGCCAGGCGCGCCGATCAGCAGCAGGCGCATCTGATCACCCGCACGCGGGCGTTAGTGCCTTCCCGCGTGCCGTGCATGGCGAGCGCCTTCATGGCGAGATCTTCCTACAGCTGTCCCCGTCCAGCAACAATTGGCCGCTGCTGCGGCGGAGCGTTCCGCGGCGGGTTGCCTGTTTACTTGTCGCAGGATCGCGCTAGCGCGGATGCCGTCCGGCCCCCCGGTGGTCTGCCCGCATCTGCTCCCGGCGTACAGCATCTGACCGATCACGAGAGGAAGCCGCGATGGAAAGCTTGCCGATCGGCGAGTACGCGCTGCTCTCTGACTGCCGCTCCGCGGCGCTGGTCAGCCGGGACGGCTCGGTGGACTGGCTGTGCTTCCCCCGCTTCGACGGGCCGTCGGTGTTCTGCCGCCTCCTTGATCCGGCCGGCGGGCATTTCGCGATCCGGCCCGCAGGCGAGTTCCAAGTCAGCCGCCGGTACGTGGACCAGACGCTGGTGCTGGAGACCACCTTCACCACCGCGGACGGTACCGCGGTGCTCACCGACGCCCTCGCGGTCGGCCGCAACGAGCGCGGCCACCAGCTGGGGGCACACTCACCCGGTACGTTGCTGCGCTCGCTGGCCTGCACGCGCGGCGAGATCCAGGCGGAGGTCAGCTACACGCCCCGGCCGGAGTACGGGCTCATCCACCCCATCTTGGTTCCTGTCCCCGGCGGGCTCGCCGCCCGGGGCGGCGCCAGCCGGCTGCTGCTGTCGACGCCGGTCAGCTTCGCTGTGGATGACGCCACCGCGACCGCCAGGGTCCGGCTGGCCGCCGGGCAGGCCGCGGTGTTCGCGCTCGGGCACGGGGATATGGCCGGCCCGCCACTGGCCCCATGGACCGCGGCGGAGATCACCGGCCGGCTGGACGACACCATGGCGGGCTGGCGGTCCTGGTCAGCGATTCACCAGAACTACGAGGGGCCGTGGCGCGAGCTGGTGCGCCATTCCGGGCGCGTGCTGCAGGCCATGACGTTCGCGCCGACGGGCGCGATCGTGGCGGCGCCCACCACCTCTCTGCCGGAGACTGTCGGCGGCGAGCGGAACTGGGACTACCGCTACACCTGGGTGCGCGACGCCAGCCTGACCATGGAGGCCCTGTGGGTGGCGGCTTGCCCGGACGAGGCGAACAAGTTCTTCACCTTCCTTGCCGACGCGGCCGCCTCTGGGCTGCAGCGCGGCGCGGACCTGCAGATCATGTTCGGCGTCGGCGGCGAGCGGGACCTGTCCGAGCGGGAGCTGCCGCATCTGGCGGGCTGGCGGGGCAGCCGCCCGGTCCGGGTCGGGAACGGCGCCTGGCTCCAGCGGCAGCTCGACGTGTATGGGGAGCTGCTCGCCGCCGCGCAGCGGCTGGTCGACCAGCTCGGCGAGCTGGACCCGGTGACCAGGCGGTTTCTGGCTGCGGCCGCAGATACCGCCGCTGCCCGCTGGCGGGAGAAGGACCAGGGGATCTGGGAGATCCGCGGCGAGCCGCGGGACTTCCTGTATTCGAAGCTGATGTGCTGGGTGGCGGTGGACCGCGCGATCGCCCTGGCCAGCCATCTCGGGGCCGAAGACCGGGTGGCTGACTGGGGGACCGCCCGTGACGAGATCCGGGCGGCCATCCTTGCCCACGGCTGGAATGAGCGGGCCGGTGCCTTCACGCAGGCGTTCGGCAGCGAGGACCTGGACGCGTCGAGCCTGATGCTGACCATCACCGGGTTCCTGGCGGCGGATGACCCGCGGATGAAGGCAACCATCGACGCCATCGCCCGGCGGCTGACAGACGAGCGTGGGCTGGTGTACCGGTATCTGGCCCGCGACGGCCTGGGGGGTGCGGAGGGCACGTTCCTGCTGTGCACGTTCTGGCTGGCCCAGGCGCAGGCACTCAGCGGAGACGTCGAGGCAGCCACCGTGACGTTCGAGCGTGCCGTGGCCGCAATCAACGATGTCGGCCTGCTCGCCGAGGAGGTCGACCCCCGCAACGGCGAGATGATCGGCAACTTCCCGCAGGCGTTCAGTCACATAGGCCTGATCAACGCCGCCTGGGCCATCACCCAGGCCCAGCAGCGCACCGGGCGCGCCTGAGCACCGCTGCCGCTAGCCGGCCAGCGCTCTGCGCCACTCGGGCGGGTCGAAGGGGTCGGCGAAGTACTGGGTCTCATGGGCGACGAGGCCGCCTGAGAACTCCATGATGCTCACCGAGTTGGAAGGCACGCCGTCGTAGCTGATCACGCACTCGCTCACCCATAGGTCCCCGGTGCCGGTGATCCGCAGCACGGTGAAGTGCCGGTCCGCCGGGTGGCCGCCGCGCTGCGCCGCGATGGTGGCGCGGCCGCGGAACCGTTCTCCCGACTGCGGGTAGTCCAGGATCGCGTCCGCCGCGTAGATGGCGTGCTCCGCCGCGCTGTCCCCCTGCTCGGAGGCCTGCCAATGCCCCATGATCCTTGCCCTGACCTGGGCGTCACCGTCCATTGTCGCGCTCCTGAAGTCCGCTGGGCAGGCTGGAGGTTAGCTCGGCAACGATTTCCGCCGCCGGCTGTGACTTCGTCGCGAGCGCAACGCCCTGCCCGGCCCACATCGAAAGCGCTTCGATCTCACCGGTCGTCCCGGCCATCGGCGGCGCTGGCTCGTAGCGGACGATTGCTTCGCCGGAGGCGAAGTGCGCGATCACGTCGCCCTGTCCGGGCCGCTGCGCGAGTGGGGGGCGGCCCGCGGCCTCCCACGCCCTGGCCGTTGAG
Organism: uncultured Actinomycetes bacterium; assembly: GCA_963725125.1. Lineage (GTDB taxonomy): Bacteria > Actinomycetota > Actinomycetes > Streptosporangiales > Streptosporangiaceae > DASXKD01. The sequence continues at coordinate 6,952 of CAVRXW010000052.1, read as the reverse complement.
TTGCGGAGCGCGCGGTGGGGGGAGTCGGGCCACCCGACCTCGTACAGGTTCGGGTACAACTGCGGATCGGTCTCGGCCGCGGCTATCAGCCGGCGCCGGTAGTCCTCGTGGATCGGCATCTCCTCGGCCAGCAGGAACCGCGTGCCCAGCCACGCGGCCTGGGCGCCCAGCGCGAGCACCGCCGCGACTCCGCGAGCGTCACCGATCCCGCCAGCCGCGATCACCGGCACCGGCGCCACCGCGTCCACGACAGCGGGCACCAGTGGCAGCGTCGCGACCCTGCCCCACACGTGCCCGCCAGCCTCCCAGCCTTGCGCGACGACCACGTCCACGCCGGACGCGACTGCCCGCCGCGCCTCCTCGGCACTGCCGACCGTGTGCAGCACGATGCCCCCGGCGGCGTGCACCGGCTCGACGTAGCCGCTGGGATCCCCCCACATAAACGAGACGATCCGCAGGCCGGCGTCAAGGGCCTGGTCGAGGTGACGGTGATGATCTTCGGTGAGGACGAAGTTGCCGCCGAACGGCCGCGCGGTCAGCGCCGCCGTCTCACGAACGACGGCTCCGGGGTCAGCGGACCACGTCAGCGTCACCATGCCGAGCGCGCCGGCATTCGAGACCGCCGCGGCCAGCTGGGGAACCGCGGCCATGGGTGCCTGGACGATCGGCCGTTCAATCCCCAGCAACGCACACACCGGCGTGGTCATAAGCCTCGGTGTACCCGCGGGGCCAGCCGGCGACACGAGCCAGCCACCCGGTCCAGGGGGGCAGCAGCAACCGCCGTCCTATGCCTCATAGGAAGTCGGCATCGACTGAGCCGCGCGCCGGTCCCATCCGTGAAACTTCGAGTAGTCGCCGGCGGCCCAGGCCTCGCGCAGTCCGGGGGTGCTGAGATCCCAGTCCGGGCGGATCTCGGCGGTGGCCGCGCGCAGGTCGTGCCACAGGTCGTAGAACGACGGGCGGCCCCAGAACCAGTAGCCGTTGTAAATGCTGTGGACGACCAGTCCCGGCTTGAGCACAAGCGTGTGCGGGATCATCGGGTCGTGGTCGGGGTCGGTGTACTCCTGGATGTCCAGATCCTTTTGGACAGTCCGCCCGGGGTCGGACAGGAAAGGCCACTGGGCGCCGACCGAGTTGCGGAACTCCTGCAGCGTGTGATGGTCGTCGGTGGCGATCGTGGCGATCTGTGTGTAAGCCACCGCGATCTCCGGGTAGTGCTCGGCCAGCTCCAGGTGCTGCCGGTGCTCCTTCGGGCAGTAGTTGCCGCGCGCGAGCGTGAGGATCAGCGGGTCCCGGCCCTGGAGCTCGCTCAGCGTGCGGACGGTGCCGGTGTGGTCGGGCAGCGCATAATCGGGGAAGGTGCCGCCGGGGACGATGTCGGAACGCACGGGATGACCGCCTTTCCAGGCACGGGTGACAGAGCTCAGCCAGGGAGGTCTTCCGGGCGCTTCGCGGCAAGCTTGCCGTGCAGCAGCCCGGTGGACTGGCCGACTTCGATGAGATATCCGTCCGGGTCCCGCATGTAGCAGCGGATCTCTGCTCCGCGGTCGATGGGCGGCGTGACGAACTCGGCCCCCTTCTCCTGCCAGGCCTCGTAACAGGCCTGGATATCAGCGACTCGCAGGTTCAGGAAAATCGAGGTGGTGTCACCAGGCTGGTAGTCGACCACCGAGATGCCTGGCTTGTCGGGCGTGGGTGGCCCGCCCGGGTTCATGAGTATCCACGAGTTGGACAGCCTGACGATGCACGGATTCTCGTCCAGGACGACCGTGCCGCCCAGGACACGCGAGTAGAAGTCCCGGGACCGCGCAACACTCCGGACGGTGATGAACAGCGTCACCAGGATGCCCTCCTCGGGGGACGGAAGATTGGCATAGTCGATGCGGGGCGCGGGTTCTGTCATGGTTGCTCCACTCCGGCGGCATCAGGGGCGGCGGCTCTTCGAGCGACGGTCTCTGCGAGTCAACCCTTCCCTCGATGTGGCCTTGCAGACCTCCGGCCGCGCCGCCTCATACCGACGGCAGTGGCGGCGGCGGCTCAAGTGGGATCGGCGGCGGCTGCGGCTGCCCGAACGCTGCCTCGGCCGCTGACATGGCGCCGTAGTCGGTCGCAAGGTTGGCGTAGATCGAGTAGACCAGCGTGATGAAGATGCCGAGCTTGAGCCACAGTGTGGGCGTGAAGAAGAACAGGCAGCAGATCAGCGGGAAGTTGATCAGCCAGTAGATCGCACCCCACATGTGGACCTTGTACTGGGTGTACGGGTTGGTGGACAGGTCTTTGAAGAGCAAGTTCAACCAGCCGTGCCGGATGTGCACTGCCGTGTGCGCGGCGTGCAGCCGGGCGACGTCGGCGCGCAATTGGCGGACCTCGGCGGTCAGGGATTCAATCTCAGTCATGGCTCCCAGTATCAGCGGGTTCCTCCCGTTTTACCGCTACTGGCCGATCAGCCAGCGTCCCGGCGCGATGAGCTTGGTTGCGGCCGCCGGGCCCCAGGAACCGGCCGCGTAGGGGGCGATCCGCGGCGGATTGTCCAGCAGCGGGCCGGCCACCTTCCACACCGCCGCCAGACCGTCGGGCCGGGTGAACAGCGACCGGTCGCCGATCAGCACGTCGTGAATGAGGCGGACGTACGGCGGCAGCGGGTCAGCGCCCTGGAGTCCCGACAGCGGGATGGCCACCTTCACCGGATCGAGGCCGAGCCCGGCGCCCGGCTTCTTCGCGACCAGGGAGAGGTCGATCTCGCCGTCGCCGGCCAGCGAGAACGACAGTACGTTGGAGTCGTCAGGCAGCTGTGCAGCCAGCGGGCCGCCGGGCTTGCGGAGGATGAGGCTGACGCGCTGCTGTGCGGCCGCCAGCCGCTTGCCGGTGCGGAGGTAGAACGGCACGCCCCGCCAGCGCGGGTTGTCGATCCAAAGCCGGGCGGCGACGAAGGTGTTCTGCTTCGACCGCGCCGCCACGCCGGGCACGTCCGTGTAGCCGGAGAACTGCCCGAGCACGACCTCGGCCGGGTCCAGCGCGCGGAACGACCTGATGACCTTCTCACGGGCCGCTTGCAGGTCGGCCGCCTCCAGGCTGGCCGGCGGCTCCATCGCGACCTCCGCGGCCACCTGGAACAGGTGCGTGACGAGCATGTCGAGCACGGCGCCGGTGGCGTCGTAGAACACCGACCGGTCGGTGATGCCGAGCCGCTCCGGCACGTCGATCTGTACCGACTCGACATGCTGGCGGTCCCACATGCCGGCGAACAGGCCGTTGGCGAACCGCAGCACGTGCAGGTCCTGGGTCGCCTCCTTGCCGAGGAAATGGTCGATCCGGTACACCTGCTCCTCGTCCAGCACGGCGTGCACGGCCCGGTCCAGCTCCCGGAAGGCCTCCGGCGAGGTGCCGAACGGCTTCTCGTACACGACGCGTGCGCCCTTGGCCAGATTGTGCTGGCCGAGGGACTTGGTGAGCCCGGCAAAGGCGACCGGCGGCACGGCGAGGTAGTGCACCAGCTGCGGGCTGGCGCTCAGTTCGCGTCCGGCCTTCGCGATCACGTCCAGCAGGCTGCCAGGGTTGTCGGTGGTGAAGCCGCCGCCGGCGAACAGCACTCGCTTGGCGAAGGCGTCCCAGGCCGGCTGCTCGGGCTTGGGCCCGAACTGGGTCAGCACGTCGTGGACGTGCTTGCGGAAGTCCTCGTGCGCCAGGTCGCCGCGGCCGTTCCCGACGAGCAGCCACTGCCGGGGCAGCAGGCCCTCGAGCGCGAGACGGTAGAACGCCGGGATGACCATGCGCTTGGCCAGGTCCCCTGTCGCCCCGAAGAGAACGAAGACCGTCGGGGCGGGGGGCACTGCTGCCGTGCCGTGCTTCGTCGTCGCCATGACAGTCAACTTACGTGGCCGCCGGGCGATAAACCGCGCGTCTGCGGCGTGCCCGGCCGGGTGTCATCCGCCCTGGCCACACAGTCAGGCGAAGGCGAGCCGGGCCGATCGACGTAGATCAGGGCCGGATACCGGCAAGGGTCAGGCGGGCCTGTCTCGCCCGGTGCCGCCGAGGCTGTGGCAGCGATCCGCTGGGCGGCGCGTTCCCACAGGACGAGACCGGCGCTGTGGGCCTGCTCCGCCAGCTTGGCGGCACCCGCCGCGGCACCGGCAGCGTCGCCGCGGGCGAGCGCGATGCAGGCGGTCACGGCCATCGCATCCAGGATCCCGGTGCTGACCGCGGGCACTCCCCTGGAGATCTGCTCAGTGGCTCGATCAGCGTCCGCTGAGCAGCCGGGATGTCGCCAGCCGACAACCGGGCCAGCGCCCGGTGCAATGCGATATCCGCCAGGAGGGACGGCGCCGCTATACCCGCAGCCGCCTGCGCCGCTTGCGCGATGAACCGCCACGCGGCGCTCAGGTCCCCCTCGGCCAGCGCGATCATCGCCGCCGAGTCGAGGAAATGCGCGCGGCTCCGCCGCTCACCGAGATCTGCGGAAGCCACGAGCACCGCCGACATGGTGGCGCGTGCCTCCGCTAGCCGCCCGAGGCACAGTTGCACGAGTGCGCGGCTGTGCTCTGAGTTCGCCGCGCCGTCCAGGTCGCCGATGCGCTGCTTCAGCGCGCAGGACTCCTCGAACAACTCGAGCGCCCGCTCGGTCGCGCCGAAATCCGTTACCGACGAATCTGGCAACGGCACGCGCCTGGTAACCATGGGCGCCACCACTAGCTGATCACTCGCCATCCGGACCCGGCCCAGGCACAAGACTAGCGAACGAGTCCCAGCGACCGGGCCCGGCGGCGGGCACGACCAGGCAAGCGGCGCGGCCTGCTCAGGTGTGGCGGGCGGACCTGACGGGCGCAGGGACGGCCACGATCGCGGCCGCAAGGCCGGCATACGCGCCGTACTGCCAGCTTGTGCCGACCGGCTTGGTGGCGAACGAGACGACGGCCAGGAGCAGATTGAGGCCGACTGCGCCAGCCAGCAGGTACCCGGCCGCAGTGACCGAGAGCCCGGCGGGCAGCGAGCCGAAACCCGCCCGCAGCACCAGGTACCCCACAATCGCCACGGCCAGGATGAGATCGATGACCATGTAGCCGTGCCACATCCCGTCGACGCTCACGCTGAAGAGACCACCGTTGGTGCCGAACCACGGGAGGAACAGCGAGACCAGCAGGACCAGGGTGGCGCCGCCGGTGACCCGGTCGGTGAAGGTCCACCGGCGGGCGTCGAAGGCGAAGGCCGTCACGCCGGCTGCGGCCGCCTCCCGCGCTCGGTGTGTGCCGTGCGGCGGCGGTGGTCCTTCGCCCGGCACGCCTGTGCCCGGGGCGGGGCTGCCGCTCGCGGCCAGCGGCGCGCCGCAACTCCGGCAGTGTGCCAGGGTCCAGGCGTTGACCTCATTGCACTGTGCGCATCTCATCGTGCCTGCTTCCTTTCGTGTTATCCCTTGGTAAATGACGTGAGCGCCTGGATGGACGAGACGCTGCGCCCGCCCTTGACGTTGACGGTGGTCTCGGTCTTGACCTGGCCGATCCCGTTCACGACCCAGGACTTGATCACCTCGCGGCCGCCCGCACGTTCGGTGACGGTCTGCTCAAGCAGCGTTGCCCGATAGCTCCCCGCGGGAACGGTGACCATCGCCGGGCCGACCTCGGTGACGGTCACCCGCTCGGTGGTCTTGAATCCCAGGAAGCTGCCCGTGACCGTGCTGGTGCGAGACCGTCCCGTGGCCAGCGCCACCGGGCTGGGCCAGTTGACGTTCGCGGACGCGAGCCTGGCTCCCATGAATGAGGTGGACCCGAACCGGACCGAGCCGTCGGCGCCGGCGGTGAAGTCAGAGGCGAACCTGAACGGCGCCTTGGACCCGGCCAGGCGCAGGCTGGTTGACAGGGTTGCCCGCTGTCCACCCGCGACCGCCCTGACCGCTGAGATGCGGGCCGTCTCGGTGCCCTTCCCGAGGACGCTGCTGTCCACGGCGTAGACCCAGGTGTCACCGAGCTGGGCAGGGATCATCGTCGGGGCGATGGCTGGCGCTCTCCCAGGGATCCCCGAAGGCCCCTGGGACTCCGCCGGGCCGTTTGCCGCGACTGTGGCGGCTTTGCCAGCCGCGCACCCGGCAACCGCCAGGCAGGAAAGGCCAGCGAGGGCTGCAAGAAGACCCCGGGCGCGATGGCGTGCTGACATGAAACGAACTCCGATCTGTCGCGGTGTCGCTGGCCCTGCTGGTCAGGGACCGGCTGAGACCAGGAGACCGCGCCGCTGGTAGCCCGGATGTGACATTTCTTGCCAAGCAGTTACCAGCAGGCCGGCCGGACTGGCGCTACGCCCGCGTAGGCGGGGCCGGCCGCTTTTGCGCGGGGTTCGATCGGATTCGCGGGCGCTACCCCAGCTGGTCGCGGCGGCGTGTCAGGTGGGCGATCTCGGCGGTGTTGCCCGCCAGTTCGATGGCTTTGTCGTACGCCGCGCGCGACTTCTGACTGCGGCTCAGCCGGCGCAGCAGGTCGGCGCGGGTCGCATGGTAGAGGTGATAGCCGGCCAACTTGCCCTCGAGACGGTCGACGGCCGCCAGTGCCACCTCTGGGCCGTCAAGCTCGGCGACCGCGATGGCCCGGTTGAGGGCGATGATCGGCGAGGGGTCGAGGTGGACGAGCTGGTCGTAGAGGGCGACGACCTGCGACCAGTCGGTGGAGCGCACGTCGCGGGCGGAGGTGTGCACGGCGCTGATCGCTGCGAGGATCTGGTAGCGACCTGGTGCCACCCGGGCGGCTAGGCGCTCGCGCACCAGCCGGTGACCCTCGGCGATCAGCGTCGCGTCCCAGGTCCCACGGTCCTGCTCGTCGAGCGTGACCAGTTCGCCGCCCGCCGAAACCCGGGCGGTGCGGCGGGCCTCGGTGAGGAGCATCAGCGCCAGCAGCCCGGCCACCTCACCGTCCTGCGGCATGAGGGCCCGGATCAGGCGAGTGAGCCGGATCGCCTCGGCGGTCAGGTAGCG
>CAVRXW010000051.1:0-9014 GCA_963725125.1 uncultured Actinomycetes bacterium | reverse complement strand
TCCCGGCGGTGGAGCCTGCCCAGGACGCGGTGGAGCCTGCCCAGGACGCGGTGGAGCCTGGCCAGGACGACGACGGCGAAGCGACCGGCCCCGGCAGCCCGGGGCTGGAGCGGATGCGGAGCACCCCAGCCAGCCCGAGGAGTGAGCCACGGGCCCGCGGCCGGTCAGGCGCGCGTCACCAGTGCCGTCGCAATCGCGGCGATGCCCTCACCGCGGCCGGTCAGGCCCAGGCCGTCGGTGGTGGTGCCGGACACGCTGACCGGCGCACCGCCAAGCGCCCCGGAGAGCACCTTTTCCGCCTCCTCGCGCCGCGCCGCGATCCGCGGCCGGTTCCCGATCACCTGGATGGCGACGTTGCCCGACGGTGAACCCCGCTTCGGCGAGCAACGCGGCCGTGGCCCGCAGCAACGAGGCCCCCGACGCCCCGGCCCAGCCCGGCTCGGCGGTGCCGAACTGGGCACCCAGGTCACCGAGGCCGGCGGCGGACAGCAGGGCATCGCAGGCGGCATGCGCCGCCACATCCCCATCGGAGTGACCGGTCAGCCCGTCCTCGCCCGGCCAGAACAACCCCGCCAGGTACAGCGGCCGCCCGGCCGCGAGTGGATGCACATCGGCACCGATGCCCACCCTGGGCCCATCATTGGGTGACAGAGCATGCGGGCACGCGGCACCAACCCGGAAAGGCCGCCGGGTCAGGAAGCGAGGATCTCGTCGAGCAGAGCCTCGGCCTTGTCCTCGTTGGTCTTCTCGGCCAGCGCGAGCTCGCTCACCAGAATCTGCCGGGCTTTGGCCAGCATCCGCTTCTCACCGGCGGAAAGCCCGCGCTCCCTGTCCCTTCGCCACAGGTCACGAACGACCTCGGCCACCTTGTTCACGTCGCCGGAGGCGAGCTTTTCCAGGTTGGCCTTGTACCGCCGCGACCAGTTGGTCGGCTCCTCGGTGTGCGGGGCGCGGAGCACCTCGAACACCCGCTCAAGGCCTTCCTGCCCGACGACATCGCGCACACCCACCAGCTCGGCGTTGTCCGCGGGCACGCGCACTGTCAGATCCCCTTTATCAACCTTGAGGACCAGATAGCTCATTTCCGCGCCCTTGATGGTGCGGGTTTCGATCTCCTCGATGCGAGCAGCCCCATGGTGGGGGTAGACGACCGTGTCGCCGACCTTGAAAGTCATGTGGCACATACCCCTTCCGCTACGCCAATGCTACCACGGCGACCGCTGTCCAATGGCCTGCCTTGACGGCAAACATGCAGGTCAAGGAGGCAATTAACCGATCTGAAAGAGATGCAGGCCAGCGCGGGGGCGGGGTACTTCCCGGCCGGACGCTGGCGCAATGTGTCCTTGGCGATACCCCGGGTGGCGATCAGCGCCGGCACCGTCCGTGACCAGGGGGAACAAATCCCCGCCCGGCCGGGCGCGCGCGGTACCCGGATCGGGGCTTGCCGGTGACGCCGCGTGCCACGCAGACTCATACTGGAAGCAATCAGGCCGCTCGTGCGGGAGATGTACGTGAATGCTGGCGGCGACCCGGGGCGGGACGATTACGGCCTGCCGCCGGTCGACATCGAGGTTCCGGATGATGCCCGGGAACTCGCCAGGGATGTGCTGGCATACCACCGCGAGCTGCGGTCGCGGCGCAGGCGCCGCCTGGCCCGGCGGTTTTCCGGGCCGCTCACCAGGGACGGCATGGTGCTGCCGCTGCTCGCCGGGTGCCTGGCGCTGACGCTGGTCGCCGCGACGCTGCTCACCGTGTTCACCGCCAGGCAGCCCGTGGTCAGCCCGCGCCCGCCCCGCGCGGCCACCGGCTCCGGTGCTGGCGCCGCCGCCAGCCTGGCTCCGGCGCCAGACCCGGCGGCCGCGGCGCTGGTCAACACGACGCTCTTCGCCGCCGGCGAACCGACGTCGCTGAACAGCCTTCCCGGCCCTGTGCTGGTGCTGGCGCTGATCCCGCCCGGCTGCCAGTGCCTGCACGACCTGCGGGAACTTGCTGTCCAGGCCTCCAGGGCCAGCACTCCGATCTACCTCGTGGGCGTGCGTAACGCTTCGGTGCGCAGCTTTGCCGCCGATCTGGACCTCGGGGCCACGATGGGCCTGGAGGACAGCAGGGACCTGCTGCCCGCGCCGTACCGGGTGGCGGCGCTGACGGCCGTCCTGGTCCGCACCGACGGTTCCGCGGTCAGGGTGTTCCCGGATCACGGCCACGGGTTCGAGATCGAGAAATACGTCCGCGCGCTGAGGCCGGGCAGCGCGGCGCAGCCAGGGACGGCAAGCGCGTCACCGGCCGTGCCCACCTCGGCTGCGCCCACGCCGGCCGGCGGCGGCCAACGGCTCGCCGGCCGCCAGCGCCTCGCCGGCCGGGTAGTCACCGCCGCGGAACGCGGCCCGCCGCCTGCTGTCGCCGTCTGCCCGGGGTTGCTGTGACCGCCACGGGCCCGAGCCGATACGCTGTGCCGCGATGCAGACGCGCTCGTTCGAGCTGGAGGAGAGCAGACCGTGATCCGCAGCAGGCGCGGCCCTCTGCCGCTGCGCGGCCTCGTGGTGGCAGCCGCCGTGGGGCTGATCCCCGTCATCGCCGGCTGTGAAGCCGGGACGAACGCACCCACCCAGCAGTGGCACCAGCCCACGCCCGGCGCGTCAGCGGTCGTGAACAACGCGCTCCGGATCAACAACATGTTCGTGCTCGGGCCGACGCCCGGCTTCACCCTGCCGCGCGGCGCCTCGGCCGGCCTGTACTTCGCCCTGACCAACGACGGCGCCCCGGACCGGCTGATCAGCATAACCGCGCCCGGCTCGGCGACCGCGATCACGGTCCCCACCGGGGGGATCACCCTGGCCAGGCAGCAGACGCTGTTCCTCACCGGCCCGGCCCCCCGCGTGCTGCTTCAGCGCCTCACCCGCACCCTCAACGGCGGCCAGTGGGTCCGGGTCAACCTGGAATTCCAGAACGCCGGCTTCGTGTCGCTGCGGGTCCCGGTGATGCCGCGGACGGCGTCCTACGCCACGTTCTCGCCGGCGCCGCTGTTCCTGCACCCCCACGCGACCCCGACCCCGCTGGCGCCGGGCACTCCGTCCCCCACGCCAACCTCTTAACGGGCCGGCGCCGCTGTTCCTGCACCCCCACGCGACCCCGACCCCGCTGGCGCCGGGCACTCCGTCCCCCACGCCAACCTCTTAACGGGCCGGCGCCGCTGTTCCTGCACCCCCACGCGACCCCGACCCCGCTGGCGCCGGGCACTCCGTCCCCCACGCCAACCTCTTAACGGGCCGGCGCCGCTGTTCCTGCACCCGCACGCGACCCCGACCCCGCTGGCGCCCGGCACTCCGTCCCCCACGCCAACCTCTTAACGGGCCGCTACGCACCCTGTGCCACCGGGCTGACCCGCGGGATCAGTCGCCGGGCTCGAACTTGTAACCCAGGCCGCGCACCGTGATGATGTGCCGCGGGCTGCCCGGATCGGTCTCGATCTTGGCCCGGAGCCGCTTGATGTGCACGTCCAGCGTCTTGGTGTCGCCTACGTAGTCCGCGCCCCATACCCGGTCGATGAGCTGCATCCTGGCCAGCACCCGGCCGACGTTGCGGAGCAGGACCTCCAGCAGCTCGAACTCCTTGAGCGGCACCTGGACCTGCTCGCCGCGCACGGTCACCACGTGCCGGTCCACGTCCATCCGGACCGGGCCGGACTCCATGATCGAGCCCGCGGGCTCGTCCGGCTCGCCGCGGCGCCGCAGCACGGCACGCATCCGGGCGACCAGCTCCCGGGAGGAGAACGGCTTGGTGACGTAGTCGTCGGCGCCGAGTTCCAGGCCGACCACCTTGTCGATCTCGCTGTCCTTGGCGGTGAGCATGATCACCGGAACGTTGGAGCGCTCGCGCAGCGTACGGCACACCTCGCTGCCCGGCAGGCCGGGGAGCATAAGGTCGAGCAGCACAAGGTCGGCGCCGTGCCGGTCGAAGGCCTCGATCGCATCCGGGCCGGTCGGGCAGACCGCCACCTCGAAACCCTCACGGCGCAGCATGTAGGACAGCGCGTCACTGAAGGATTCCTCGTCCTCGACCACCAGTACCCGGGTCACTTGACCGCCTCCCTGACATGCTGTGCGTGGCCGCCGGCCGGATTGCCCCGGGCGGACGAGGGTCGGTTCACGATGGGCATCTGCAGGGTGAAGGTGGACCCGACGCCTTCCTGGCTCCATACCGTGACCTTGCCGCGGTGCGCGGCCATCACGTGCTTCACGATCGCCAGCCCGAGACCGGTGCCGCCGGTGGCCCGCGACCGGGCCGGGTCCACCCGGTAGAACCGCTCGAAGATCCGTTCCCGGTCCCGCTCGGGAATGCCGATCCCCTGGTCGGCGACGCTGACCTGGGCCGTCCGGGCGTCCCGGGACACCGAGACCATCACCCTGGTCTTGTCCGGGCTGTAGGCGATGGCGTTCTCCAGCAGATTGCGCAGCGCGGTCACCAGGAGGTCTTCGTCACCGAGCACGGCCACGCGCTCCTCGCAGACGGCGACGAGGTCGATGCCGCGGGCGCTCGCCTTCATCCGGACCCGGTCCACCGCCTCCGCGACGATCGTGCTCAGATCCACGGTGATCGGGTCGGGCATGGGCTCGGCCGCCTGAATCCGCGACAGCGTGATCAGGTCCTGGACCAGGTAGGTCAGCCGGGACGCCTCCTGGCGCATGCGCCCGGCGAAGCGCCGCACCGCCTCCGGGTCGTCGGCCGCCTCCTCCATGGTCTCGGCGAGCAGCGCGAGCGCACCGACCGGGGTCTTCAGCTCGTGGCTGATGTTCGCCACGAAGTCCCGCCGGACCTCCTCCACCCGCCGGCTTTCCGTCTGGTCCTCGGCAAGCAGCAGGATGAGCCCGTCGGCGCCCATCGGGGCGACCCGTACGGCGAAACTGGTCCGGCGGCCGCCGAACGTGCTGCCGGACAGGTCGACCTCCCCCTCGCGGGTCTGCCCGTCCCGCCGGGTTTGCCGCACCAGGGCGAGCAGTTCCCCGACCATGAGCTGGCCATCCTTGACCAGGCCGAACGTGCGGGCCGCCTGGCTGGCCATGAGCACATTGTCGCTGTGGTCGAGCACCACGGCGGAGGAGGAGAGCACCGACAGCACGGACACCACGCCAGGCGGAAGCCTGGTCGCGCGCGGCCGGTCCGCGGCGGGCTCCCGGTCAGCGGCCCGCCCACGGGCGGTCACCAGTGCGACCTTCCCGTGGCGGGGCGAGATGCCGGTGCCAAGGCGGTCACACCAGCTGTCACGTGCGCGCTCACGTTTCGATGGTATGCGCAGAACGTCTCGGGCGTCTCTGGTGGCAGATGCCACGCGAGTGCTGTTCCGCAGGTATTCATAAACCAGTAACTAACCGGCCAACTTGGATCTTCCGGGACATAACCCGCGCCGCCGCCCTTGGCCGGGCCCGCCGTCCGGTCACCGCCCCTGGTTGCGCACCGCCTCGGCCGCGTCGGCGGCCGCCTCGGGGTCGAGATACCGGCCGCCGGGCACCTTCGGCCGGAAGCTCCCGTCCAGTTCGTAGACCAGCGGGATGCCGGTGGGGATGTTCAGCCCGGCGATCTCGGCGTCGCCGATCTCGTCGAGATGCTTGACCATGGCGCGCAGCGAGTTGCCGTGGGCGACCACGAGGACCGTCCGGCCGGCCGCGAGATCGGGGACGATCGCGTCGTACCAGTACGGGAGCAGCCGGTGGAGCACGTCGGCGAGGCACTCGGTGCGCGGCAGCAACTCGGGCGGAAGAAGGGCGTAGCGGGGGTCCGCCGCCTGGGACAGCGGATGATCGTCGGGCAGCGGGGGCGGCGGTATGTCATAGGACCGGCGCCACACCATGAACTGCTCCTCGCCGAACTCCTCGCGGGTCTGCGCCTTGTTCTTGCCCTGGAGCGCGCCGTAGTGGCGCTCGTTCAGCCGCCAGGACCTGGCCACCGGGAGCCAGAGCAGGCCGGCCTCCTGCAGCGCCAGGTCGGCGGTCTGGATGGCGCGGGTGAGCACCGAGGTGTGCACGATTTCCGGGCGAAGGCCGTGGTCGCGGAGCAGCCCGCCACCGGCGACGGCCTCCCGGGCACCGGTGTCCGACAACCCGACGTCCACCCAGCCGGTGAACAGGCCCTCCGCGTTCCAGGCGCTCTCGCCATGCCTGAGCAGCACCAGTGTGGACATGGCCGAGAGCCTATCCGCCGCGGCCTCCCCGGGAACATGCGGTGCGCCCGCGTGGTTGCCCCTGGCGGGTACACGTGATGCGGCCTCCAGGTCGCCCGGTCGGAGGTGGATGCCTGTGCCGCGACGGGTCCCCAGGCGGATCGCGACGATCAGCGTGCATACCTCACCACTCGAACAGCCGGGCACCGGCGACGCGGGGGGCCTCAACGTCTATGTGGTCGAGGTCGCCAAGCGCATGGCCGCCCGCGGCGTGGAGGTGGAGATCTTCACCCGGGCGGTGTCCCGCGACGCCGCCCCGGTCCTCGAACTGGTGCCCGGGGTGCTGGTCCGGCATGTGCAGGCCGGCCCGTTCGAGGAACTGGACAAGGCCGACCTGCCCGCCCAGCTCTGCGAGTTCACCCTTGGGGTGCTGCGCACCGAGGCCGCCTACGCACCGGGCCGGTACGACCTGGTGCACGGCCACTACTGGCTGTCCGGCCACGTCGGCGCGGTGGCCAAGGAGCGGTGGGGCGTGCCGCTGGTGCAGTCCATGCACACGCTCGGCAGGGTCAAGAACGCCGCGCTGGCACGCGGCGACATGCGGGAGCCGGACATCCGGCTGCGCGGCGAGTCGGACGTGGTCGCCTCGGCCGACCGGCTGGTGGCGAACACCGACGAGGAGGCCCGCCAGCTCGCCGGGCTCTACGGGGCGGAGCCGGCCAAGATCTGGACCATCAACCCGGGGGTGGACCTGTCCATCTTCCGGCCCGGGCCGGAAGCCGCCGCCAGGCGCCGGCTGGGCCTGCCGGGGCACGGCCCGGTCATCGTGTTCGCCGGGCGCATCCAGCCGCTGAAGGCGCCGGATGTGGTGCTGCGTGCCGCCGCGGAGCTGATCAGCGGTGACCCGGAACTGGCGCGGACGCTGACGGTTGCCTTCGTGGGCGGCCTGAGCGGGACCGGCCGGGCCGACCCGGACCAGCTCACCGATGCCTCGCAGGCGCTGGGGATCGCTGACGTGGTGCGGATCGAGCCGCCCTGCCCGCAGTCCGAGCTTGCCGACTGGTACCGGGCCGCCACGGTGGTGATGATCCCGTCCTACTCCGAGTCGTTCGGCCTGGTGGCCGTCGAGGCGCAGGCCTGCGGCACGCCGGTGGTCGCGGCCGCGGTGGGCGGCCTGCGCACCGCCGTCCAGGACGGGGTTTCCGGCCTCCTCGTCGAGGGGCACGACCCGGCCCGGTACGCCGACGCCCTGCGCGGGCTGTTCGCCTCCGCCGCGCTGCGGGCCAGGCTGTCGGCGGGCGCGGTCGAGCATGCGAGCCGGTTCGGCTGGGGCAGTACGGTGGACCGCCTGCTCAACGTGTACAGCGGGGCGATGAGTGCACCGGCCGAAGGGCGCCCGGCGCTGGCAGGATAGCCCCATGAGGCAGTGCTGGCCCGGGGGGGCGACCCCCCGGAACCCCCGATGGCCTACGGCCCGGTTCCTCCGTCACCGGGCCGGGGCCCGCTGGCCCGGGGGGACGACCCTCGGAACCCCCCGGTGGCCTACGGCCCCGTTCCTCCGTCACCGGGCCGGGGCCCGCTGGCCCGGGGGGACGACCCTCGGAACCCCCCGGTGGCCTACGGCCCCGTTCCTCCGTCACCGGGCCGGGGCCCGCTGGCCCGGGGGGACGACCCCCGGAACCCCCCGGTGGCCTACGGCCCCGTTCCTCCGTCACCGGGCCGGGGCCCGCTGGCCCGGGGGGACGACCCCCGGAACCCCCCGGTGGCCTACGGCCCCGTTCCTCCGTCACCGGGCCGGGGCCCGCTGGCCCGGGGGGACGACCGCCCGGAACTCCCCGGTGGCCGGCGGCCATGGCTGGCCCGGGGAGCGACCACCCCGGAACTCCCCGGTGGCCGGCGGCCGTGACTGAGACGCGGGCGGCTGAGGCGGCCGTAGCGGCGGCGCTGGCCGAGCTGGGGCTGGTGGCCGAGAGCCCGGCCCCGGGCAGTTACCTGGTCCGGCTCGAGGGCCAGCGCAAGCTCGCGACCATGACCTGGCTGATCGTGGGCGCGCACAGCCTGCACGTGGAGGCGTTCTTCTGCCGCCAGCCGGACGAGAACCACGCCCGGTTCTACCGGTTCCTGCTGGAGCGCAACGGCCGGATGTACGGGGTGCACTTCGCCGTGGACGAGCGGGGGGACGTCTACCTGACCGGGCGGCTGCCGCTGGCATCGGTGTCCACCGAGGAGATCGACCGGGTGCTCGGCTGCGTGCTCAGCTACTCCGACGACAACTTCAACACGGCGCTGGCGATCGGGTTCGAGTCCTCGATCCGCCGGGAGTGGGCGTGGCGGCTCAAGCGCGGCGAGAGCACGGCCAACCTGGCGGCCTTTGCCCAGTTCCGGGCCTGACGGCCAGCCCGTGCGCAGCTCCGGCCATGGGACCAGGCCTTACCCGGTGCCACAGCTCGCTAGGACCTGACGAGGCGGGCGATGGCCGCCGCGGCCTCACGGACCGATTCCGTGCCCTCGTCCTCGCCCTTGCGCACCGCCTCCGCGACGCATTCGCCGAGGTGGTCCTCGACCAGCCCGAGCGCGACCGCCTGGAGCGCCCTGGTCACCGCCGACACCTGGGTCAGCACGTCGATGCAATAGACGTCCTCATCGACCATCCGCGCGATCCCGCGCACCTGGCCACGATGCAGCAAGAGCCTGCGGAGTAGGCGTCCTTGTCCTGGGTGTACCCGCGCATGCTGTGACTTCATGCGGCCGCCGATCGCCGCCGGGGGCGGTACGGCGCGGGTGGCCGGGACCGGGCCCTGGCGGGGCGGGGAGTTCCAGGCGTCACACCCAGGCTGGCGCCGGGTATTCCGGGCATGAC
>CAVRXW010000050.1:0-27939 GCA_963725125.1 uncultured Actinomycetes bacterium | reverse complement strand
AAGCCCAGGGCGCCGCGGCGCCAGTTCGCGCACCGGGCCGCGCCGGGGAACCGCGCCCCGCCCGGCCGGCATGGTGGCCGCAACCGGGCTGAAGGTGGTCCGGTTCGCCGGCGAGACCATCCGACGTCCCCGCGGCCTGGCCGGTCTACCAGCTGGCCCGCGACCCGAGCCGGTGCGTCCGGTACGACCAGAACGCGGTCTACCTGGGCCAGCCCGGCGCCAACCAGCAGTGCCCGGCCCACCTGGCCGGCCGGGTCGCCACGCTGAGCCTGGCGGTGGCCCACCACCACGGCGTCCGAACGGCGGCAACTGCCCCCCCGCGGCGTGGTCGCCGTGGGACCAGGCGGACCACCAGATGAGCGCCCTGCTGCCCCGCCATTCGCTGAGCATCACCGCCAGCTACGGCGCCGCAGGCCAGATCAGGGGCATCCTCGCCACGCTGCGCTGGGCCGCCACCGGGCAGGCGGTCGCCGCCGTGGCTGACCGGGGGCGACCCCCGGAACCCCCGCGTGGCCTGCGGCCCGCTTCCGCCGTCACCGGGCCGGGGCCGTGCTGACCCGGGGGGCGACCCCCGGAACCCCCGCGTGGCCCTGCGGCCCGCTTCCGCCGTCACCTGGGCCGGGGCCGTGCTCACCCGGGGCGACCCCCGGAACCCCCGCGTGGCCTGCCGTCCGGTTCCTCCGTCACCGGGCCGGGGCCGGTGCCGCGCGCGCGGGGCGCCGCCGCAGGGACCGCCGGCCTGGCGAAGCCCGCCCGCGGGCGGCACCACAAACGGCACCACAAGTGCCACCACCGGTGCTGCCACCACCGGCTCTGCCACCCCCGGTGCGCCGAGGGAACGCCGGTCAAGGGCATGGACACCTGCGCCGCGCCGTCGCTGCAGGCGATGCGGTCCTGGTATCACGCGTTCAAGGCCGCGGCCATCTACCTGGGCGGCCCGGAAGCGGCGTGCCCGTGGGGCAACCTGTCGGCCGGGTGGATCCGGGCCAGCGTGCGGATGGGCTGGGCGATGATTCCGGCTCGACGTCGGCCCGCAGGCGCCGTGCACCTCGTACCAGGTGCGGATCCGGGCCCGGCCGGGCGGAGTGGCAGGGCCGTGCCTCGGCCCAGAGCGCGGACTCCGCCTGGCCCAGCTCCTCGGCACCGCACCGCGGCGCGGTGCTGTACGACGACATGGTACGCCGGACCGCTCGCATCGCGGCCGGTGCAGCCTGCCCGTGGTGGCCTTCCTCGACGGCTGGACCAGGGCACTGCACGCCCGCGGGTACCGCGCCGGGGTGTATTCCAGCGCCGGGGCCGCGGCCAGGGACCTGGGCCGCTACCGGCACGTCTACGGCCACCCGGTCGCCCGGCCCAACTCGCTGTGGTTCGCCCTCTGGGACGGGCGGCGCGACCTGCGCGGCACGCCGTACGTGCGGAACAACTGGTGGCGCGGGCACCGGATCAAGCAGTACAAGGGCTCCCGCGACCGGCGGATCGGCGGCATCCGGCTGAATTTCGACTCCGACCTGGTGGACGGCGCCGTCTACCGCTGAGCGCCCCGGCCTGCATGACCTGCCCACCCGGATCACTGCCCACCACGGTATGAGCCTGGCCGCCTGGCTGGTACCAGGAGGGGAACGACAGGACACTTGGGGAGCCGAGTGCCTGACAGTGCGGGACCGGGCGGCGGAGGCGAGGCCGATGGGGTGGGCCGAATCGGGGCAGGCCTGGGGTGAGCGGGCCACTGGACTGGGCGTATCTGATGGAGCCGTATGCGCGGAGCGCCAACGACGCGCTGTTCTGACCGGGCTCGGCGTGGGCCAGGGGACACGGCTGCTCGACATCGCCTGCGGCTCCGGATACGCGGCCAGCGTTGCAGCAGGGCGCGGGGCCAGTGTCGCCGGGCTGGATGCCTCCGAGGCGCTGATCGCGATCGCGCGGGCGCGCACACCCGCGCGCCGATTTCCGGGTCGGTGACATGTTCGCGCTGCCGTTCGACGATGACTGTTTCGATGTGGCGACGAGTTTCAACGGGATCTGGCAGGGATGCGAGGACGCGCTGGCCGAGGCCCGCCGGGTGGTGCGGCCGGGTGGGCTGGCCGGGTTCAGCTTCTGGGGGATCTCCCAAGCGGCTTGGCCTGCTGCCGTACTTCGCCACGCTGCTGGAGCTGTCGCCGCCCGGCCACGTCGATGCCACCCTCAACCAGGGCGGCACCGGGCGGCCTGGCGTGGCCGAGCAGATGCTCGCCGACGCCGGCTGGAGTTCGTGGGCCGGGGAGCCGCCCAGGTCGTCAACGAGCTGGCCCGACGTCGACCTGGCGACGCGAGCACTCGCCGCCGCCGGCCCGGCGTGGCCCGCCCTGCAGGCGGTTGGCTACGACCGGTTCGCCGAGGCGATCCGGGAGGCCATTCGCCCGCTGTGCACCGAAGGTGTCGGCGTCCGGATCGTCTCAGAGTTCGGCTGGATCGTCGGGCGGGTTCCCAGCGGCTGACGCCCGCCACCGGCGCCCTGGCCGCCTGGCAGTCAGCGGCCTGGCGGTCAGCGGCCTGGCGGTCAGCGGCCTGGCGGTCATCGGGAGCTGACCGTGACCACCTTCAGGTGCGGGTCGGCCGCGATCTGCGCCGCGCAGAACCGGTCCGGCAGCCACTGCTTGCGGCTGAACAGCGCGGTCTGGTCGGCGTAGTGCGGCGAGGCCGGGTTGGACGACTCGGAGTAGGTGACGATCGTCGCGCCGTCCGGGCACCGGGCCCTGGTCCAGGTGACCACCTGGATGAACGACGAGCCGAAGTCCGGCGCCGTGGCGAGTCACCGGGCTCGGTGGCCTCGTCGATCACGTTGAGGATCCCGTCGGTGTCGCCGGGCCCGCCCGGGATCGGCAGGCGCGGCCGTGGTAGCTGACGTACTGGACCGCGCCGAGCGCCGCGTCGAGCGGTAGGTGCGCCTGGCTGAGCTGCCGGATGGCGTCGCCCAGCGCGTCGCGGACGACCGGGTTGGCCGTGTTCAGCCCGTACGGTGTGGTCACCGGATTGACGCTCAAACAAATGGGTCCAGGGTGACTGCGGGCTGCCGCTGGCCTGGTCCCAGAAGGCCGAGAACAGGACCGCGCCCCGGCTGCCGGTGTCCCAGCGCAGGTTCCAGCGGGCCAGGATGCCGCAGGCGCCGTCGAGCCTGACCGTCCCGCCGCCCGACCGGCGCGCCGCCGGCGGCCTGGAAGCCGCGGCACATCTTGACCAGCGCCCGCGGGTGAGGGCCGGCGTAGTCCGTCGTCGGACAGGACCAGGTGCTCCATGCCGGCCAGCGTGAACCCGGCCGGGCCGAGCCCGTCGGTGCCGTCGATCCGGGCCTGGATGCCGATCAGGCCGATCCGGGTACGCAGCGACCGCTCCGTGCGGGCCAGGCCCATGATGATCGGGAAGCCGGTCAGCGGGTGATGCGGGTTGGACAGCCAGAAGCTGTCGTTGGAGTTGGCCACGAAGTCCCGCCGCCGCAGCGTACGGCTCCTGGCCGGGTCCGAACAGGCCCGGCGCGGCGGCGTGCGGCCCGGTCACCCAGTCACACGCGGTGCGCGAGCCGTTCAGCACCGGTATCCGGACCTGGCTCCAGGTCTCTGGCCCAGCGCGGTGTCGCAAGAGCTGGCCAGCGAGTCGGGCACGCCGGGAATGGTCCCGATGTCGGCGTACAGGGCCTGGCCCTGCCGGTCCGAGACCACGTGTTCACCCACGGGATGCCCTGGTACCGGTCCAGGACGGTCAGCACCTGGCGGGTGGTCTGGGCCCGGTCGAAGCCGAACCAGGTGTTCAGGGCCCGGGCCACGTTGCCGGCGTTGGCGTCCCGCATGGTGAACGCCTTCGTGGTGGTCCACGGCAGCGACAGGCCGAGCACGTTGTTGACGATCGGCCCGTACCGGGAGGACCACAGCGTGCGGGTGACCGGCACCAGCTGGCCGCCCTGCCGGCCTGGACCGTGACCGTGGTGCGGGTCATCGCCACCGGGCGGCCGTTCTGCAGGTACTCCGTCGGGTGCCCCTTGACCAGCGTGAGCTGGTAGGGGGTGAACCGCCGCGCGGTCGACATGGTGTGGCTCCAGGCCACCGAGGCGGTGTGGCCGATCATGATCAGCGGCACCCCGTACAGCGACGCGCCGGTGACGTTGATCTGGCCGGGGATGGTGAGCTGGGCCTGGTACAACCGCTCCGGGCCGATCCAGGGGAAGTGCGGGTTGCCCAGCAGCAGGCCGTGGTGGTCGCGGGTGCCTGCCGAGCCGATGGCGAACGCGTTGCTGCCCGCTGTTGCCGAACGCCTTGTTCCAGCGCGCGGCCAGCTCGTGCGCGGCCTGCCGGGGGCGGGCAGGGCCACGGCGGTCCGGGCCGTCCCGGCCGCCTTCGGCGGGGCGGCCGAGCCGATGCCATTGATGAAGGGGTCCTCGCCGTTCAGCAGCATCAGCTGGTAGAAGCGCAGGTAGCTGTCCTGGAGCGTGATCGGCTTGACCCAGGCCCGGCCGCGGCAGGTCGGGTCGGGAACGCCCGCTGGACCCGCCCACGCTGGCCAGGTAGTGGTTGTAGCCCCGCACGTAGCCGGCCTCGATCTGCCGCACCTGCGGGCTCAGCCCGGTGGTCAGCCGCTGAATCACGTGCGGAGTCGATGATCTGCCGGAAGAACAGGTCGGAGTCCAGGTTGGTGGTGACGCGCCGTTGCCCCGCTGGATGTAGGCCGCCCGGGCCCGAAGTACCGGGAGCGCTGGCCCTCGACCGTGACGTAGTCGTTGGCCATCGTGCACAGGTTGTCCTGGGCGAACGCGTACCCGTAGCCGAACCCGAGGCCGGTCCAGTTCCGGGCCAGGATGTGCGGCACGCCGCCGGTGGTGCGGCGGATCACCGCGGTCAGCTGGCCCGCGCTGGCCCGGCCGGCCGGCTGGCCAGGGCGGGTGGAGCGGCGACAGCCACCATGGCGGCGACCGCCGCCACGATCGTCAGGGCGCGCAGCCTCATCACGGGCTCCTCGTCGGGATACGCGGGCAATACCAGGCCACACCGGCTGATTGTGTGAATTACGCCCCCGGGTCCCATGGCTTCCTCCAGGGGTGGTGCAGAAACGGTCATCGGCTGTTACGGCCCGCGACGCCCAGTCGCGCCGTCCCGCTAAGCTGTGCGGGCACCCACCCTTTTCCGGGGTTCCTCATGCCCGCCGACGGCCAGCCGGATGGAGTTATCGCCATGGCACGCAGTTCCGACCGCATCGACACGATCGTCAGCCTCAGCAGGCGGCGCGGATTCGTCTACCCGTCCAGCGAGATCTACGGCGGCCTGCGTGCGTCCTGGGACTACGGTCCGCTCGGCGTGGAACTGAAGAACAACATCAAGCGCCAGTGGTGGAAGGCGATGGTCCAGGGCCGCGACGACATCGTCGGCCTCGACTCCAGCGTGATCCTCGCCCGCGAGGTGTGGGAGGCCAGCGGGCACGTCACCGAGTTCGTGGACCCGCTGACCGAGTGCCAGTCCTGCCACAAGCGGTTCCGTGCCGACCACCTCATCGAGTCCTACGAGGAGAAGCACGGGCACGCCCCGGCCGAGGGCCTGGCCCTGGTCGCCTGCCCGAACTGCGGCACCAGCGGCGCGTTCACCGAGCCGCGCATGTTCAACGGGCTGCTGCGCACCTACCTGGGCGCCACCGAGGACGAGGCGGGGCTGGCCTACCTGCGGCCGAGACCGCGCAGGGCATCTTCATCAACTTCCGCAACGTGCTGCAGACCTCGCGGAAGAAGGTCCCGTTCGGGATCGGGCAGATCGGCAAGTCGTTCCGCAACGAGATCACGCCGGGCAACTTCATCTTCCGGACCCGCGAGTTCGAGCAGATGGAGATGGAGTTCTTCGTCAAGCCCGGCACCGACGAGGAGTGGCACGACCACTGGATCGCCACCCGGCAGGCCTGGTACGCCGGCCTCGGGGTGCGCGAGGAGAACCTGCGCCTGTACGAGCACCCGGCGGAGAAGCGGTCGCACTACTCCAAGCGCACCGTGGACATCGAGTACCGGTACGGGTTCCCCGGCAGCGAGTGGGGCGAGCTTGAGGGCATCGCCAACCGCACCGACTTCGACCTGTCCACCCACGGCGCGCGCCTCCGGCCAGGACCTGTCCTACCTGGACACCGAGTCCGGCGAGCGCTTCGTCCCGTACGTCATCGAGCCCGCGGCCGGGGTGGACCGGTCCATGCTGGTCTTCCTGATGGACGCCTACGCCGAGGACGAGGCGCCCGACGCCAGCGGCAAGCTGGAGAAGCGCACCGTGCTGCGGCTCGACCACCGGCTCGCCCCGGTCAAGGTCGCGGTGCTGCCGCTGTCCCGCAACGCCGACCTGTCGCCGAAGGCGCGCGACGTCGCCGCGCAGCTGCGCAAGCGGTGGAACACCGACTTCGACGACGCGAGCGCGATCGGCCGCCGCTACCGCCGCCAGGACGAGATCGGCACCCCGTACTGCGTCACGGTCGACTTCGACTCGCTGAACGACCAAGCGGTGACGGTGCGGGAGCGCGACTCGATGCGCCAGGACAGGATCGCCATCGACGGCCTGGAGAATTATCTCTCTGAACGCCTGACGGGCTGCTGAGCCGTCGCACGTTCGGTGGCTCCGGGCCTGCCGGCCGGCGGTCCGGCGGGGTCTGGTCCAGGAAGGTGGCGCCGCCGGGCGGCTGGCAGAGCGCCGCCAGCCCGGCCGCGGATGCCGGTGTCAGGCGCTGCCGGCTGGCCGTGGATAGCGGCGGAAGATCTCGGCGGCGGCCTGGTGGAAGCCGTCAGGCAGCCCCGCGGCGGCCATGCTCGCGGCGATCTCCTCCATCTCGGCCACCCAGCGCCAGCCCTTGGCCGTGGCGGACCTGGCCGACCCTGCGACCGCTCCGCGAGCGTGGGCTGGGACAGCGCCCACTCCGCGAGCAGGGTGTCCTCGACGCCCTCCTCCCGGGCGAGCGCCCGCACCGCCAGCAGCAGCGCCGCCGAGCCCTTGGTCCACCCGGCGTAGGCCATCTTGACCGCGGACGCGGCCGTAGGGCCGCGCCGACGACCCGCGCCTCCAGCGGCGTGCCCGGCGAACAGGGCGGCCACGTCCGGCGCGTCGCGGGCCGGACAGGTACAGCCGGGTGCTGCCGGGCGTCGCCGGGGGCAGGCCGATGATCCCGCCGTCGACGTACCGGCCGCCGCCGTCGGTGATCATCTGGGCGATCTCGCCGGCCGTGCCGGGGAGATCGCGTTGGCGTCCACGTACAGTCCGCCGAACCCGTCCACGGCCCAGGCGACGTCCATCGCCGCGTGCGGCGGGCAGACGGACAGGATCACCGCGGCCTGGCCGGCGACGGCCCCGAGCGTGCCCGCGTCGGTGAGCCCGGCGGCCGCGGCGCGGGCCGCGGTGGCGGGACCGCGGCCCTGCGACGCCCACAGCACGGTGTGCCCGTTCTGCGTCAGGCACCGCCCGACGGCGGCGCCCATCTCGCCGGGGTGCAGCAGCCCGATCACGGTCTGGTCACGTTCACTCCGAGACAAGTGTCGCGCACGCGGCAGGGTGCCGAGGCCGGCGCGAGGTGGCGCATCGGGCGGCGGGCGCCAGCGCCTGCCGCCCGATGCCCGCGCCGTACGGCGGCGCGTGGCTGCGGGTCCGCTACGAGGTGAACGCGACAGGCCGTTGTCGGCGCCGTGCGGGTATCGGCGTCGAACCTGTTCCCGGCGAGGACGCCCGGGAACCTGTTGGTCACCGGCCGGCCGTACCGGTCACTTTGCGCCCGCGGCGGTCGCTTGTGGACCAACGCAGCTGCTGTCCGAGCGGTCCCAGAGGACGTCCTGGTGCCCGACGGACTCTGAACCGGTCCCCGAGGACGGACGGGCCTGCCGGTGCGGGTGGAGAACTCGGTGAACGCCGGTCGTAGTCCGGCCGGTTGGTCTCGGAGACGGTCGCGGTGACGATCTTGGTGCCGTCCGGGGTGATGAACGCGTTGAAGGTCGCGATGACGTGTCGGCCCCGGGCACGAATGGGAGGCCTCGATACCCTGGCCGTGCGTGAGCGACGGTGCCGGGCAAGCGGTGGTGTCGCAGGTATCGCGGACGTGGATGGTTCGATCTGTTGCCCCCCCACTGCTGGAACTCCAGCGTCCTGCCGTCGGCCGCCAGGAGAGCACGCTGCCGTTGGCCCCCAGTTGTTGGTCCGGCCCGCCGCCCGGCCACGTCCACACCCGCTCGGCGCCGGTGGCCAGGGTGAACCGATCTGGATGGACTGGCGGAAGGCCAGCGGCGAGCCTGGTGCCGTCGGGGGAGAGCGCGATCCCCGAGATCTGCGCGCGATCTTCGCCGGGATGGGCAGCCGCCGTCAGCGGGGCCGGCCCGCTGTGCGGGCCGAGTCAGCAGGAAGAAGACTGTCGGCGCGGTGTTGTCCCGCTCGCGCGTCTCCCCCGCACTGGTGGGATATTCCACCTGCCCGCGGCGAGACGAAGGTGTGGTCGTCCGCGGCCGCTACCTGGGTGAAGCGTTGTAGGGCCGGCGGGCGGATCGTGGCGAGCATCGCCCGGTGACCGTCGAGCGCACCGGCGTGCGTCCGGGCATAGGTCTGCGGCCTGGCCGGTGCAGCGCGACGAAGTACGGGGGGACTGGGAGCGCCGACCGCGGGCCGGCGGGGACCTCCGTGCCGCCGACGGCCGGGCCGGTGCTCGGGCGGCCGTGGAACGTGGCGGAAATGGCCAGCGAGGCGGCGACCACGGCGGCCACCGAGGCGGCGGCGGCCACCGGTGCCAGCCAGCCCGGCCAGCGGCGGCCCGCGATCCGGGGCAGCCCGGGGCGGCGCGGCGCGCCGCGCAGCCGCAGCGGGGGGACGCTGTGCGGCGCGATTTCGTCGCCGGTCTCCCGCATCGCCGTGCGGACCTTGTCCTCGAGGACGTTCATGAGCTCTCCTGAAGCAGGCGGCCGAGCGAGGCGAGCGCCCGGTGCGTCGCGGACCTGACGCTGCTGGGGCTGATCCCCATCGTGGTAGCCGCCTCCTCGGCGGACAGGTCGAGGTAGAAGCGGAGCACGAGCGCCTCGCGCTGCCGGGCCGGGAGCCGCCGCAGCGCCGCCATGACCGCGTGGCGTTCCTCGCTGGTCAACACCGCGGATTCCGCGGAGACCACGGCCGGCTGCGGGCCGAGCAGCCCGCGCGACGCCTGCGCCGATGTCCGGCGGCGCAGCGCCGACCGGCAGCCGTTGAGCACCGCGGACCGGACGTAGTGCACCGCGCTGCCCGGGTCGGACAGGCTCGACCAGCGCCGGTACAGCCCGCAGAACGCGTCCTGCACGACGTCCTCGGCGCCCTGCTGGTCGCCGAGCATGATGTGGGCCAGCCGGATCATCCCGAGCGCGTGCGCCTCGTAGAGTTCCGTCACGGCCCGCTCGGCGGAGGCCGCCTGCGCGGCTGGCCCGGGCGTGCGGCCCGCCCGGGGCCCCGGGCGGCCCCCCGGCGCAGCGACCTCGTCACCTGCCCCTGGTCGGCCGGTCCCCGGCTTGCCGGTGACCGGTACAGCCGCGGCGGGCTCCGTGAGCCTGGGTTCCATGTTCCAGAGACGCACGCCGCGCCGTTCCGCTGCTCCGCCGGTCATATTCGCGGCCCGGCGGCGCGGTACGCGCCGGTGATGATCTCCGAGAGACTGCCGCCCGCGGCGGCCGGTGGCAGCGGGCCGATGGCCGCGACGGCCGCGGCAAGCGCGCCGAGCGTCCCGGCGCGGACGGCCATGCCCAGGGCGCGACGATGCATGCGAGCCTCCTTTTCCGGGCCGGCGGTCACCTGCACCACCCGGGCGAGAGCGGCCGGGATCAGCCGGGACCGCCTGCCATGCGCCGCGAATGGTTGACAAGCTCCGCTGTTCCCACTGACTGTCATGTGTCAGAAGATGACTGGCGTATCGCGAGTGTTGACCGCCCGGGAAAGGCTCCAGCTTCCTGGAATTTGCCGGCACCGGACAACGTTTCGCCCCGTTCGTGCCCGCGCAGGCCGGAGCGCCGCCATGGCCCCCCTCCGGTCGCTCGTGCCTGTGCCGGGTAGGCGGCGTCATCGCGATGCCACTCTCGGTAGAGTCGTTTGCAGAGGGCCGCGAGGCCGATATCGATGGCCGCCCAGTAGCGACGTTCCCACCCCGGCGGGCGGCGGCATGGGCACAAGGAGAGCATGCAGTGGCGAAGCTCGTCTACGCATTCACCGAAGGCAACAAGGACCTGAAGGACCTGCTGGGCGGCAAGGGCGCCAACCTTGCCGAGATGACCAACATCGGCCTGCCCGTGCCGCCTGGCTTCATCATCACCACCGAGGCTTGCCGTTACTTCCTGAGCCACGGCGCCGTCCCCGAGGGCCTCGCCGCCGAGGTCAGCGAGCACCTGACCCGGATGGAACGGGCCATGGGCCGGCGGACTCGGCGACCCGGCCGACCCGCTGCTGGTCAGCGTGCGGTCCGGGGCCAAGTTCTCGATGCCCGGCATGATGGACACCGTCCTGAACATCGGCATCACCGACGAGTCCGTCCACGGCCTGGCCAAGCAGTCCGGCAACGAGCGGTTCGCCTGGGACGCCTACCGGCGGCTGGTCCAGATGTTCGGCAAGACCGTGCTCGGCATCGACGGCGAAGCGTTCGAGCACGCGCTCGACGAGGCCAAGAAGGCCAAGGGCACGGCCAACGACCTCGACCTCGACGCGGGCGACCTGAGCCAGCTCACCGAAACCTTCAAGCAGATCGTGCGCGACCACACCGGCCACGAGTTCCCCCAGGACCCGTACCAGCAGATGGACCTGGCGATCCAGGCCGTGTTCAACTCCTGGAACTCGCCCGCGCCGTGCTCTACCGTCGCCAGGAGCGCATCCCCGCCGACCTCGGCACCGCGGTCAACGTGGTCGCGATGGTGTTCGGCAACCTCGGTGCCGACTCCGGGACCGGCGTCGCGTTCACCCGCGACCCGGCCACCGGCCAGCAGGGCATCTACGGCGACTACCTGCAGAACGCGCAGGGCGAGGACGTCGTCGCCGGCATCCGCAACACCGTCCCGCTGCAAGACCTGGAGAAGATCGACGCCGGTCTGTTTCGGGCAGCTGCTGGAGATCATGCGCACGCTGGAGAACCACTACCGCGATCTGTGCGACATCGAGTTCACCATCGAGCGGGGCAAGCTCTGGATGCTCCAGACGCGGGTCGGCAAGCGCACCGCCGCTGCCGCGTTCCGCATCGCGACCCAGCTCGTCGACCAGGGCCTGATCGACATGGACGAGGCGCTCACCCGGGTCACCGGGGACCAGCTCGCCCAGCTCATGTTCCCCAGGTTCGACGTCACCGGCGAGCTCACCAAGATCACCACCGGGGTCAGCGCCTCGCCCGGCGCCGCCGTCGGCAAGGCCGTGTTCGACTCGGCCCGTGCGGTCGAGCAGGCCGACGCCGGCGAGGACGTGATCCTGGTCCGCCGGGAGACCAACCCCGACGACCTGCACGGCATGATCGCCGCCCGGGGCATCCTCACCAGCCGGGGCGGCAAGACCAGCCACGCCGCCGTCGTCGCCCGCGGCATGGGCAAGACCTGCGTCTGCGGCGCGGACGAGCTCGACGTCGACCTGGCGGGCCGCCAGTTGACCGCGCCGGGCGGGGTCATCGTCACCGAGGGCGACGTGCTGTCCATCGACGGCACCAGCGGCGCGGTCTACCTCGGCTGAGGTGCCGGTCATGGCCTCGCCGGTGGTCGAGTTCTTCGAGGGCAGCCTGGACGCGGAGTCCGACGAGCTGGTCACGGCCGTCGACCGGATCATGGACCACGCCGACGCCAGCGGCGGCTCGGCGTGTACGCCAACGCCGACACCGGCGACGACTGCGCCCGGGCGCGCCGGTTCGGCGCCGGCGGGGTGGGCCTGGTCCGCACCGAGCACATGTTCCTCGGCGAGCGCCGCCAGCTGGTGGAGCGGCTGATCCTGGCCGACGACGAGGCGGGCAGGCAGGCCGCGCTGGACGCGCTGGAGCCGCTGCAGCGCGGCGACTTCGTGGAGATCCTCGAGGCCATGGACGGGCTGCCGGTCACCATCCGGCTGATCGACCCGCCGCTGCACGAGTTCCTGCCCGACCTGACCGAGATCTCGGTCAAGGTCGCCCTGGCCGGGGACGAGGCCACCGAGAAGGACCGCAAGCTGCTGGACGCGGTGCGCCGCCTGCACGAGCAGAACCCGATGCTCGGGCTGCGCGGGGTCCGGCTCGGCCTGGTCATCCCCGGGCTGTTCGCCATGCAGGAGCGGGCCATCGCGCACGCCGCCGCGGAGTTGAAGAAGGCGGGCGGCGACCCGCGACCGGAGATCATGATCCCGCTGACCGCCTCGGTGCAGGAGATGGAGATTACCCGCGAGGAGGCCGCCAAGGTGCTCGAGTCGGTCGAGAAGGAGACCGGCGTCTCGGTGCACACCCTGATCGGCACCATGATCGAGGTGCCCCGGGCCACGATGATCGCCGGCGAGATCGCCCGCAGCGCCGAGTTCTTCTCCTTCGGCACCAACGACCTGACCCAGATGGGCTGGGGCTTCTCCCGCGACGACGTGGAGGGCGCGTTCTTCAGCCGGTACATCGAGCTGGGCATCTTCGGCGTGTCCCCGTTCGAGACGATCGACACCGAGGGCGTCGGCCGCATGGTCCGGATCGCGTCCGAGGAAGGCCGGGCGACCCGCCCGGACCTGGAACTCGGGGTGTGCGGCGAGCACGGCGGTGACCCGGAGTCCGTCCACTTCTTCCACGAGGTCGGCCTCAACTACGTGTCCTGCTCGCCCTTCCGGGTGCCGGTGGCCACGGCTGGAAGCCGGCCGGGCGGCGCTCCTGGACACCGTGGGGGGCAGCGACACCCGGTGAGCCGGTCGCGGGCTACGACGCCCACGCCACCGCGCGCGGGCGGCCGAGCCGGGGAAGGACCCGCCGGTGGAACACCGCCGCGGGCCCTTCGTCCGCGACCGGGCCCGGGTGCTGCACTCCTCCGCGCTGCGCAGGCTCGCCGCCAAGACGCAGGTGGTCGGGGTGGGCGTGGGTGACTTCCCGCGGACCAGGCTCACCCACTCGCTGGAGTGCGCGCAGATCGGGCGGGAGTTCGGCGCCGAACTCGGGCTGCGACCCGGACCTGGTCGACGCGGCCTGCCTGGCCCACGACCTGGGGCACCCGCCGTTCGGCCACAACGGCGAGATGGCCCTGGCCGGTGGTCGCCGCGGGCTGCGGCGGGTTCGAGGGCAACGCGCAGAGCCTGCGGCTGCTCACCCGGCTGGAGGCGAAGGTGGCCGGGGCCGGGCCTCAACCTGACCCGGGCCACCCTCGACGCCACGGTCAAGTACCCGTGGGCTGCCCCCGTGCGCCTGGCCGCCACGGGGCCACCCGCCAAGTTCGGGTACTACGCCGACGACGCGGTGGCGTATCCGCTGGATTAAAGAGCAGGCGCCGGACGGGAA
Organism: uncultured Actinomycetes bacterium; assembly: GCA_963725125.1. Lineage (GTDB taxonomy): Bacteria > Actinomycetota > Actinomycetes > Streptosporangiales > Streptosporangiaceae > DASXKD01. Next base: position 14,508 of record CAVRXW010000050.1, on the reverse strand, counting down.
GCTATGCCTCGAAGCCCAGGTGATGGACTGGGCCGACGACGTCGCGTACTCGGTGCACGACCTGGAGGACGGGCTGCAGGCCGGCCACATCACGGTGCGCGCGCTGCACGACGCGGCCGAGCGGGTGGTGGTCGCCGAGCTGGCCAGGGCCAGATACCTGCCGCCCCAAGCGGTGACCAGGCGCCGAGCTGGAAGAGGTGTTCGACGAGCTGCTCGGGCTGCCGTTCTGGCCGACGTCCTTCGACGGCGGGCCGGCTTCGCTGGTCGCGCTGAAGTACCTGACCAGCGAGCTGATCGGGCGGTTCTGCGGGAGCGCGCAGGAGGCGACGCTGGCGGCAGCGCCGGCGCCGGTTCCCGCTCACCCGGTATGCCGCCGACCTGGTGGTGCCGCGGCGGCAGCGGCTGGAGTGCGCCCTGCTCAAGGCGGTGACCGCGCACTTCGTGATGAGCCGGAAGGGAGTCGCGGCCTGCCAGGCCCGCCGAGCGGGAGCTGATCGGCGAACTGGCGGCCGCGGTGCGGGCGGGCGCGCCGGGCACGCTGGAACCGGCGCTGCGCCCCGGCTACCTCGCGGCGGACTCGGACCGGGCGCGGCTGCGCGTGGTGGTGGACCAAATCGCGTCGCTCACCGATACTTCTGCCATCGCCTGGCATGATCGCTTGTGCCGGCGCCGCGAAGCCGGTCAGCCGGAGTATCAGCGGCGGCCATGAGAAAAGAGAGACCTGATGCCCGCTGAACCTGTGTACGTGATCGTCGGTGCCAGCATGGCCGGTGCCAAGGCCGCGGAGACCCTCCGGGAGGAGGGCTTCGGCGGGAGCGTCGTGCTGCTGGGGGAGGAGCAGGAGCGGCCCTACGAACGGCCGCCGCTGTCCAAGGGCTATCTGCTCGGCAAGGACGAGAAGTCTTCCATCTATGTCCACGAGCAGACGTGGTACGCGGAGCACGACGTGGACCTGCGGCTCGGCGTGACCGCGACTGGGCTGGACATTGGTTCCCGGCAAGTGACGCTGGCCGGCGGCGGCACCGTGGGCTACGACCGGCTGCTGCTGGCCACCGGCGCGGTCCCGCGCCGCCTCAGCGTCCCGGGGGCCGACCTGGAAGGGGTCGTGTACCTGCGCCGGGTCGGCGACAGCGAGCACCTCGTCGGCCGCGCTGCGCGGCGGCGGCCACGTGGTGATCGTCGGCGCGGGCTGGATCGGCCTCGAGGTGGCTGCCGCGGCGAGGGAGTTCGGCTGCGAGGTGACCGTGGTCGAACCCGAGGCCGGGGCGCTGAACCGGCACGTCGGCCCGGAACTCGGCAAGATGTTCACCGATCTGCACCGCGAGCACGGCGTGGTGTTCCGGTTCGGCGAGTCGGTGACCGAACTGCGCGGCTCGGGCGGCAAGGTCGACCGCGGCTTCCACGTCCGCCGGGGTGGACGTTGAGCGCAGAACTGGTCGTGGTCGGCATCGGGGCGGTGCCCGTGACCCGGCTGGCCGCCGACGCCGGGCTGGACGTCGCCAACGGGGTGATCGCCGATGCCGGGCTGCGCACCTCGGCGCACGAGGTGTTCGCGGCCGGTGACGTGGCCAACGCCTTCCACCCCTTGTACCGGAAGCACGTCAGGGTGGAGCACTGGGCCAACGCGCTGAACGGCGGCCCCGCCGCCGCTAGGTCGATGCTGGGCCAGGGGGTTAGCTACGACGCGGTGCCGTACTTCTTCAGTGACCAGTACGACCTGGGCATGGAGACGGCCGGGCTCCCCGAGCCGGGCTCCTACGACCAGGTCGTCTACCGGGGCGACCGCGAGGCCCGCGAGTTCATCGCATTCTGGCTGTCCGGCGGGGCCGTGGTGGCCGGGATGAACGTCAACGTGTGGGACGTCAGCGACGACATCCAGGCCCTGATCCGCTCCCGCCGCCCCATCGACGTCCCCCGCCTCACCGACCCCCACACCCCCCTAACAGACCTCTAACCCCCGCCCCCCGCCCCCCCCGCCCCTGATGTCCATGATCTTGTGAGTCTGTTCGTCGTATGGATGAACAAACTCACAAGATCATGCTGATGAGGCTCCGCAGCCTGGGCCGCAGGGATGGAGGCGGCCCGTCCAGCCTTGGTTCCGGAGCACCCTGGCCACCTCGGCGGCAACCCGGCACGGCTCCTGGATCACATCCGCCCAGCCGTACCGCAGCGTCACGATGCCCGCTTCCGCGCTGGCGTTATCGCGGCGAATGTCCCGCCAGCGTGCTTCAGCCGGATGGGCTGCCTGCCCATCGAGTTCCACGGCGACCCCGAAGCCCGGGTAATGGTTGTCCAGATAGCGGGTCCGGCCGCCCACGCGGCTGAGGACTTGCCGCGTGGCGCGGGGCAGTCCATGGTTGCGTTCAACGCCGCGAACGTAGTGCCACTCCAGCACCGAGTGAACACCGTCGCCGACGTCAGTAAGCGCGCTGACCAGCCGGGCACGCCATCGTAGCCGGGACCTGGCCGCCATCGAGCCGAGCAGGAGCTGCTGGGGTGGTCAGCCTTCGCCCGCAGGCGCTGGCCAGCCACGCTAACGCCTGGTCAAAGCTCGGTGAGACCTGGATCAGGTCGAGGGTCGTTTCCTCAATCCTGGTGCGAGGCGGCGTGCGGGCAGGGTGGCGCGCCCGGTCGAGACGAGTGCTGCGATGCAGGACGATTTTCGGCGCCAATCTCTGGCATTCGCGGCTGGAAAGCGTGATCTGCCTTGCCTGGCTCACCGTGACATGAATAGTCGTGCTCGGCTTGTCGGCAAGCCGGTCCAATTCGGCCGCGGTGTCGTAGCTGAGAGCGGCGCCCGGCCCAGCGCGCAGGACTGCACCCCATAGCAACGCGATCCGGGAGGGGCGGCCGGTGAAGTTGGCGTAGACACCCCGGTAGAGAGGTTGCCAACGGCCGCTGTCCAACTGCGGATCAACGATCCGAGCGCCCTGGCCTTCCTGGGCAATCTGCCATCGGGCGATGACGCCGTGCTGGAGTTCGAGCAATTCCTGGCACGCGCCGGGGAGGTGGATCGCCACGACCCGAACTCTTGCAATGCGGGCGCCCATCTTCAGCCATTGCGGGCCGAGCTGTGGACAAGGCGGCCGGAGAGTAGCGCCCTGTGGATGGATGCACTGGATTGTCGCCGGTTACGGGTATGGGGTGGTGAGGATTGCGGCGAGGACGGCGGGGGTGTCGGTGAGGTCGCGGAGCACGGCGTGGGCGCCGGACTCGGCGAGCCTGGCGGCGGTGGTGCCGCCGGTGGCTACCGCCACCGCGCGGGCGCCGGTCTCCAGCGCGGCGGCCACATCCAGCGGCGTGTCGCCGACCAGCACGGTCGCCGCGCCGGAGAAGTCCGTGCCGTACCTGCGGGCGGCGTTGTCCCTGGCCAGGTGGACCAGTTCGGCCCGGACCTCGTGGGACTCCCCGTAGGCACCCGCTTCCAGGTCAAGATGGCCGTCCAGCCCGAGCGCGCGGAGCTTCATCTCGGCCATCGGCCGGACGTTCCCGGTGAGCACCGACTGCACCACGGACACCTGACCCGCCTGGTCTCCGGCGCCGTTGCCGGGGGCGCCGCCGGGGCCGGGGGCGAATGCGGCCAGCGCGTCCAGGGCCGCCGCGGCACCGGGCAGCGCACGGCTGTGCCGCTCGGCAAGCTCGCGGCCGGTGGGTGCCAGCGCGGCCAGCCGGGCCAGGAACTGGTCCAGGTGCTGCCGCGGCTCGGGGATGCCCGCCCGGGCCAGGGTGTCCAGCACGATGGCGCGGTCGGTGCGCCCGGCCATGTCCGCCGCAGCGGGCAGTTCCGCGCCGAACATGTCGCGGAACACCATCCGGTACAGCCGGGCGCCGACCCCACGGGCGTCGATCAGGGTGAAGTCGATGTCCCAGAGCACCAGCAGGCCGCGCACGCGGCGACTCTAGCAAGTAGTGCTGAAGCTGCCATCGGCGGAACTGTGCGCCCGAGGCCGCGGGCCGCTGGTACCGCGCGGGCAGCAGGCGGGCGCCGCGGCTCGCGCGGCTCGCCCGCCGGATGTGGGCACCGGAGGCTAGACTCGCCGCGACAGGCGCTGGAGCGAGGGGTGCGAGTGGCAGGCCGGATTCGCGACGAAGACATAGCGCTGGTCCGTGAGCAGTCAGCCATCGCCGAGGTCATCGGCGAGTACCTCCAGCTCCGCAACGCCGGTGGCGGGTCACTCAAGGGCTTGTGCCCGTTCCATGACGAGAAGACCCCTTCGTTCAATGTGACCCCGGCCCGTGGCCTTTGGTACTGCTTCTCCTGCGCGGACGGCGGTGACGTCATCCGGTTCGTGGAGAAGGTCGACAACCTCTCTTTCCCCGAGGCCGTGGAGCACCTCGCCGCCCGGGCCGGCATCGAGCCTCACCTACGAGCAGGGCGGTCACGTCCCGGGGCACGAGCAGAGCAAGCGGCGTCGGCTGCTCGGCGCGAACCAGGCCGCTGCGGAATTTTACGCCGAACGGCTCCGCGCGCCGATGGCCGCCCCGGCGCGGGACCTCCTCACCGAACGTGGATTTGAGCTGGCCGACGCCGAGCGGTTCGGCTGCGGTTACGCGCCGCCCGAATGGGAGGCGCTCACCCGCCATCTGCGGGGCCGCGGGTTCACCGACTCCGAGTTGCTGCTTTCCGGGCTGGCCAGCCAGGGGCGGCGGGGCCCGGTGGACCGGTTCCGCGGCCGGCTGATGTGGCCGATCAGGGATCTGAGCGGCGACGTGATCGCGTTCGGTGCGCGGAAGCTGGACCCCGACGACAACGGGCCCAAGTACCTCAACACGCCAGAGACGCCGCTGTTCAAGAAGAGTTCCGTGCTCTACGGCGCCGACCTCGCCAAGCGGGAGATCGCCCACCGGCGGCAGGCGGTGATCGTCGAGGGCTACACCGACGTGATGGCCTGCCACCTGTCCGGCGTGCCCACCGCGGTCGCCACCAGCGGCACCTCGTTCGGTGACGGCCACGTCAAGGTGCTGCGCCGGCTGCTGATGGACGCCGACCAGTTCCTCGGCGAGGTCGTGTTCACCTTCGACGGGGACGCGGCCGGGCAGCGGGCCGTGCTCCGGGCGTTCGAACTGGAGGAGCGATTCGTCACGCAGACCTTCGTGGCGGTGCAGTCCGACGGGCTGGATCCGTGCGACCTGCGGGTCAAGCACGGGCCGGAGGCCGTCCGCGACCTGGTGGCCAGGCGTGTCCCGGTGTTCGAGTTCGCCATCCGCAGCGAGCTTGCCAAGCACAACCTGGAGACCAACGAGGGCCGCATCGCCGCCCTGGACGCGTCCGCCCGGATCATCGCCCGGATCAAGGACCGGGGCCTGCGCGACCGGTACGCGGTCAGCCTGGACCGCTGGCTCGGCATGCTGAACGAGGAGTTCGTGCTCGCCCGGGTCCGTCGAGCATGCGGCCAGGGCCCAGGCCAGGCCCGGCGCGGCGGTGACGGGGCCTGGCCGCCGTTCCTCGCCGGAGCCCGGCCCGGGCCGGGCGGATGGCGGCCCGGGCCGGCCTTGGCGGCCCGGTGGCGCGGCGGGGCCCGGCAGGCAGGGCGGCCCTGGCATACCGGGCCCACGCGGCGCTCAGGGCGGCCCGGACGGCGCTGCGGCGGGTGGCGGGGCAGCGGGGCCTGGTGCCCCGGGGCCTGGCGGGCCCGAGGCTGGTGGCAGCCAGGCCGAGCAGGTGCCCTATGACCTTGGCGACCCGATGATCCAGGTGGAGCGGGAGGCGCTCAAACTGGCCGTGCAGCGCCCGGCGCTGTGCGGTCCCGCGTTCGACGTGCTCGGCCCGGCCGCGTTCACCGCACCGCCGCACGCCGCGGTGCGTGAGCTGATCGACGGTTGCGGCGGGGCCAGGGGAGCGGCCGGTGTCCAGGAATGGGTGGCCCGGCTGCGCGACGCGGCCCCCAATGACCAGGTCCGCGGGTTCGTGACCCGGCTTGCCGTGGAGGCGCTGCAGGTGGCGAGGGCGGACGGTGAGCCGGACACACGCTACGCGGACGCGGTACTCGCGCGGGTGGAGGAACTCGCCGTCAGCCGCAGGATTGCCGAGGTCAAGTCACGGCTGCAGCGGCTGAACCCGGTGGACGCACGGCCCGACTACAACCGGACCTTCGGGGACCTGGTCGCGCTCGAGCAGCGCCGCAAGGCCCTGGTGGAGAAGGCGGCCGGGGCTTTCTAGCTGATACCGCTCCGAACACCCGGTTCGCGGGTAAAGACCCGGTTCCGGCATATATCTGACTTCGGGCTGTCAGCGTTACGCGCCTGCAGGTGACAAAATTAAGCCCACCAGAACCAGGGCTCCCTGGCGCACACTGGGTTCCGTGACTTTTACGTTACTTTCCCCTGCGCGGCCGCCCGGCGATCCCATGGCAGACCTGCTGGCGCGGGCCAGAGAACAGGGTGCCGTGGCTGTCGGGGACATCGCTGTCGCCATCGACTCCAGCGAGCTGCCGGCCCAGGAACTCGACGGCATCGTCCGGATGCTCACCGCCGAGGGCGTCGAGGTGGTGGACGCCGCCCACGAGGACGCGGAGGCCCCCTCGGGGACTGGGCAGACAGAAGAGGCACGCCGCCCGGTCACCGGCGATCTCGTCCGCATCTACCTGCGCGAGATCGGCCGGGTCCCGCTGCTGACCGCCGCGGATGAAGTTGAGCTGGCCAAGGCCATCGAGGTCGGCCTGTTCGCCGAGGAGAAGCTGCACGGCGGCTTCCCGCTGGGCGGTGCCGAGCGCGCCGAGCTGGCTCTGCTCGGTAGCGACGGGCTGCGCGCCAAACAGCGGCTGATCGAGGCGAACCTGCGCCTGGTGGTGTCCATCGCCAAGCGGTACATCGGCCGCGGCCTCGGGTTCCTCGACCTGATCCAGGAGGGGAACCTGGGCCTGATCCGCGCGGTGGAGAAGTTCGACTACACCAAGGGCTACAAGTTCTCCACCTACGCCACCTGGTGGATCCGGCAGGCGATCACCCGCGCGATCGCCGACCAGGCGCGCACCATCCGGATCCCGGTCCACATGGTCGAAACGATCAACAAGATGGCCCGGGTCCAGCGCCAGCTGCACCAGACCCTGGGCCGGGAAGCCAGCCCGGATGAGATCGCGGCCGAGATGGGGCTGCCGGTCGAGCGGGTCTCGGAGATCCAGCGGATCGCGCAGGAGCCGGTGTCGCTGCAGGCGCCGATCGGCGAGGAGGACTCCGACCTGGGCGACTTCATCGAGGACACCGACGCCGTGGTGCCCATGGAGGCGGCGGCGTTCATCATGCTTCAAGATCAGCTCAGCGAGATCCTGGACGCGCTCTCCGGGCGGGAACAGAAGATCATCCAGCTCCGGTTCGGCCTGACCGACGGTCATCCCCGGACCCTGGAGGAGGTGGGCCGGGAGTTCGGCGTCACCCGGGAGCGGATCCGGCAGATCGAGTCCAAGACCCTCGCCAAGCTGCGCCACCCCAGCCGCGCCCAGTTGCTCCGCGGCTACCTGGGCTGACCGGGAACGGCGGGCTGGCGGGCTGACCGCGTCAGCCGATGTGGTGGCGGTGCGCGTAGCCGATCGCGGCGGCCCGGTCCCTGGAACCGGTCTTGGCGAAGATCCGGCTGATGTGGGTCTTGATCGTGTGGTTGCTGAGGAACAGCTTCGCGGCGATCTCCGGGTTGGTCAGCCCGCGGGCGATGAGGGCGAGGATCTCGGCCTCACGCTGGGTCAGGCCGTCGGGGGCGGCGCCGCCGGGGCCGGCCCGGCGCGGGCGGTCTTGGCGGCGGCGCGGTCGCGGCGAGCAGCGTGGCGTGCGCGCGCGGGTCGATGACCGTCAGGCCGCCCGCCGCGGCGTGCAGCGCCCGGGCGATGTCGGTGCGGTCGGCGTCCTTGGTCAGGTAGCTGCGGGCGCCGGCGTGCAGCGCGTCGAGGACGGAGCTGTCGTCGGCGTAGGTGGTGAGCACGACGATGGCGACGCCGGGGTGCTCGGCGGTCAGCCGGCGCGTGGCGCCGATGCCGTCCAGCACCGGCATGTGCAGGTCGAGCAGGATCGCGTCGGGCTGATGCTCGGCCACCAGCTCCAGCGCCTGCTCCCCGTCCGCGGCGGCGCCGACCACCTCGATGCCGGGCAGCCCGCCGAGCAGCAGGACCAGGCCCTCGCGCACGCTGGCCTGGTCGTCGGCGATGACGATGCGCAGCGGCGGGCCGGCGGGGGCGGTCACGAGGGCACCACATTCTCGTGCTGGGGGCGGGGCAGCCGGGCGGTCACGATCCACTGGTTGTCGCGGCGCCCGGCCTGCAGGGTGCCGTTCAGCAGCCGGAGCCGTTCCCGCATGCCGGTCAGCCCGTAGCCGCCGTTGACGGTGCCCACGCCCGTTCCGGCGTCCGCGGCGGCGCCGGGGGCCAGGTCGTTGCGCACGGTGAGCCGGACGTCGGCGTCGGAGTAGTCGAGGCGGACCGCGACGCCCTGTCCGGCCGCGTGCTTGGCGGCATTGACCAGGGACTCCTGGGCGATGCGCAGCAGCGCGATGGTGGCGTCCGGCGGCAGCGGCGCGGGCGACCCGCCGACGTCGAAGCTGGCCGCGACCCGGTAACGCTGCGCGTAGTGTCGCTGACCCGGGCGAGTTCCTCATCGAGCGGCAGGGTATCGGCGCGCAGGGCATGAACCGCGCGGCGCGTGTCCACCAGGCCCTCGGCGGCCATCCGCTGGGCCGCGGCCAGGATCTCGGCCGCCCGGTCGATGTCCCCGTGGTCGGCCAGCACCGCGCGGGCGGCCTGGATCTGGATCCCCAGCGCGCCGAGGGAATGGGCGAGCACGTCGTGGATCTCCCGGGCGATGCGGGCCCGCTCGTCGAGCAGATCGGCCCGGCGCTGCTCGGCTTGCAGCTCTTCGCGCTGGGCCAGCAGTTGCGCCGCCTGCTCGGCCTGGATCCGGTAGGCGCCCCGGTTGCGCCCGATCACCAGGCCGGACAGCACGATCGACGGGAGCCCGAGCAGGGTGCCGTAGCCTGCCGCCGAAAGCCAGCCCGCTGACCTCGATCGCCAGGATGCCGGCTCCGGTCACCGCCAGGGCCGCGGCCAGGCTGGTATCGCCGCCGGCCATCATCGCCGCCACGAACCCGAAGGCCACCATGGCGGTACCGCCGTACCCGGCGCCGCAGGCGAATCCTGCGGCGACCGGCGATCACGCCGAGGATCACGGCGAGCGCCCGGTCGTGATACCGCGCCGCGGCCGGGTGCACGTCGATCAGCGCCCAGGGCCAGCAGCGCCAGGCCGAGCAGGCAGTAGCCGACGACCTGGACCAGCACGGCGGCCTCGCCGCGTGGCGGGGCGAGGACGAACGCCAGCACGCCGAGCCAGGCGAAGCCCAGGAGCACGGGCCAGCCAGTTGACCGTGCGCATGGTTCCAGTATCGCCGGCCGGGCAAACCACGGCTGGGAGCCGCCACGGTCACCGGACACGGGCGTGCCGGTGAGGATTCGCGGTTCGAGCAACGCACGCTCCTGGTTCGTTGATCTGGCCCGGCCGTTTCGGCCGCGGTGCCGACGCTAATGACCAGTGCGGTACCAGGCATCAGCCCACGGGCCCAGTCCGGGCTGAATATCGCAGGCCCTGGTACCGGCTGGTACCAGACCGCGCCCGCCGCTGTCATACCGAAGGCCAGCCCGTGCTCCGATTCGCGAAACGGCGCCGGGCGGCGATGGTGGGTTCGTCAGCGCAAGACCGACTCACCAGGAGCACGACCATGTTTTCCGAACTCACCGAAGCGATGATCGTCAACGGCGTCGTGCTCGCCACCGTGCTGGCCACCGACCTGGGCCCGCGCGGAAGATCGGCCCCATGCGGATGCTGCGCCCGGTGATCGCCGCCGCGGTGATCATCCCCCTGTTCGTAGACCGGCCGGTCACCCACGGAACGGGCCTGGTCGTGGAGATCGCCGGCGTCGTCGCCGGCCTGCTCGGCGGGCTGGCCGCCGTCGCCCTGATGGACGTGTACCGCAGCCCGCAGACCGGCAGGCCGGTCAGCCGGGCCGGGTGCCCGTACGCGCTCTTGTGGACCGTGGTGATCGGCGCCCGGGCGGCCTTCTCCTACGGCTCGGTGCACTGGTTCGAGGGCTCGATCGTCAGCTGGGCCATCGCCAACCAGGTCAGCGTCGCGGCCATCACCGACGGGCTGATCTTCATGGCGCTCGCCATGGTGCTCATGCGCACCGCGGGGCTGGGCGTCCGCGCCTCGCGGCTGCCCGCCGGCGCTCGCCACGCAGGGTGCCTGATAACCGCAGGACGCCAGGCCGCAGGCCCGGCGCGCCGCAGGCCCGGAGGGGTTGCGCCGCGCCGGGCCTGCGGCAAGTGCAAGGGCTAGGCCTGGGCCGGTGGTGGCTGGGTGAACCCGCCGCGCGGCGGTGCGGCGGGCACCGCGCCCGCATGCGCCTCGGACAGCCGGTAGTAGACGAGCGTGACCACCAGTGCGTAGAAGGGCGCGAGGAGCGTGCCCGCGATGACGCTGCTGAGGAAGGTGCGCAGGTCAGCGGGCACCGTCACCAGCGCGAGCCCGAGTGCGATGTCGAACGCGACCCAGATCAGGAAGACCAGCACGTAAGTGCCGAACGCCTGCCAGAAGTGGCCACTGATGGCCCGCCAGCTCTTCCCGAACGACGCCATGGCACCGGACTCGCCGACGACGATCGTCGGGACGATGAGAGACCAGTACGTCATCAGGATCAGGCCGGGCACGATAAGGAAGACCAGGCCGACCCCGATGCCGAGCCCGGCCAGGATCGATGCCCCCGCGACCGGGAGCAGGAAGCGCGCGGCAGTGGAGACGGTCGCGTCGATGCTCAGGCTCGCCTGGCCGTCCCGCACGTCCTGCACGGCCTTGACCATGGTGGCCTGCACCAGGAACGTGGCGACGAACTCGACGATCGCCGCCAAGAAGTACCCGGTGGCCCCGGCGGACACGGTCAGCAGCACCACGATGACCGCGGTGAGGAAGTACAGCACGAAAGCGATGGCGAGGAAGTGGGCGGCGAAGCGGCGGTAGAGACCCCAGGCTTCGGCCAGCACGCCCGTCAATGGGTTCATAGGGTGACGATAACACTACATTAAGTAATAGCACCAGGTCAGAGACATCTTTCGTGGTGCTGACCGGATGGCGCCGAACCCGCTCAGGGTTGGCGGCGCGCCATCGGTGAACCCTGGCAGGCAGCCGGTCAGCCTCCCGGCGGCCCCTCTGGCGTCCGCACGTAATGCCCCCGCCCGCCGTCGGCTGGGTGCCCGTTGGACTCCCTGACCCGCATTCCCGGGACGTGGTCATGGAGCGCCCCGCCGACCTTGGCGCGCGCCGCGCCCGCGCGGTTGGCCACCTTGCCCCCGGCTGCCTTCGCGTAACTTGCCGCCTGCGCCTGGAGCGCCCCGGCCGCCTGCTGCACCGCGGGGCTGTCCGCTGCCTTGCGGGCCAGTTTTCGCATCTGCTCGTAGCGCTCCCGGCCTGCCCTCGCCCCGAGCACGAAGCCGATGCCCAAGCCGGTGAAGAAAACAAAGCGGTACCGCATCTGGCACCTCTCTTCCGCCTGCGTTCGCCTAATGGACCTGCGGGGTTGACTTCCCCGCCAGATCGGGCCCTACTCCCCTCGGCGCCATCATTCCGCTGCGTGGCCCCGCCAGCACCACGCCCGCCGGGCTGCGCCGACCCGTCACGGGCCCAGATCCGGCGGGCGCATCGGCCCGTTCCCGGGTGCGCTACCCTTGTCTGCGCAACCCCGTCAGGGCAGGAGCGGAGCCACAGGCACCCGCGTCTTGCGCTGGTCAATCCCGCGTAGCTCAATCGGCAGAGCGTCCGGCTGTTAACCGGCAGGTTAAAGGTTCGAGTCCTTTCGCGGGAGCCACGTTGTCAGCCCTCTCACCTGCATAAACGCAGGAAGAGAGGGAGTCTCAGGGCGCGCTCAGCGCCTGCGGGCCAAAGTCCCCACAATCGACAGGGGCACCCCGAGGGCCAGGCCGAGGCCGGCGCTGGCCGAAGCACATCTGCCACAAGCTGGCGGCGACTCACCGTGGCGAGGCGGCCCGCCGGGCCCGCTTCAGCTGATCTGATGTCCGTTACCGCGTAAGGCTCCCCCGTGTGGGTGATGCTGCGGTCGGCCCTGGACGTCAGCATGGCAGCGGCAGAAGGAGGTAGCTGTGGCCGAACACTATGACGTGGTCATCATCGGGACCGGCGCGGGGGGCGGGACGCTCGCGCACACCTTGGCCGGTTCGGGCAAGCGGATCCTGCTGCTGGAGCGGGCCCACGAACTGGACAACCTCTACGTCGTGGACACCAGCTTCTTCCCCAGCATCGGCGCGGTGAACCCGGCACTTACCGCGATGGCCAACGCGATCAGGGTCGGCGAGCACATCCGGCAACGGCTCGCACCCTGATACCGGCGAAGCACATGGCGACCAAGGCTGAGACAAACGCCCTTTACGCGGCTGGGCTGATCCAGGGCATCGCCCTGGTCACGTTCCCCGCGGCGAGCACGATCTTCACTGAGCCCAGCCAGTACGGCCTGTCCAACACCCAGTACGGAACCATGTTCCTGCCGCAGGTGGTGACGGCGATCACGGGTGCGCTGCTGAGCGGGCAGCTGGCTCAGCGGTTCGGGACCAAACGCGTTTTCCTGGCGGGCCTGGTCGCGGACCTGGCGTCGATGGCGCTGCTGATCGTCAGCCAGTTCTTCACCGCCGACCAGAGCGTGGCCTACGGGCTGCTGCTGGCGGCGACCGCCTGCCTGGGGGCCGGCTTTGGCCTGACGGTGCCGGCCATCAACGCGCTCACCGCCGCGTTTCACCCCGACCGGGTCGACGGTTCGGTGCTGGTGCTGAACGCACTGCTTGGGCTGGGCACAGTATTGGCGCCGGTGTTCGTGGCCATCTTCGTCGGCCTGGGGTTCTGGTGGGGGCTGCCGGTCCTATCTTCGGCGCTGTTGCTGATACTGATCGCCGTCAGCGCGGGCCTGCCGTTGCGCGCCGGAACGGGTGAGCGGGCCGTGGCCGGCCGGACCGCAAGGATTCCGAGGCTGTTCTGGGTTTTCGCCGCCTTCGCCGTCCTGTATGGCTTCTGCGAGACGATGAACGGGAACTGGTCGCAGCTGGACATGACCAAGGACCTGCACGCAACGGCTACGCAAGCGTCGCTGGCCCTCACCGCCTTCTGGGGCATGGTCACCGTGGGGCGGGTGCTGTTCGCCATGGTTCAGCGCCGGTTCCCGCCGCACCTGACCTACCGCGTGCTGCCCTTCCTGCTGGCGATAATGTTCGTGGTCATCGCGGTGCTGCCCGCGGGAAACCCGGCGGCCGGCATCGTTTCCTTCGCGCTGGCCGGGTTCGGCTGCTCCGCTCTGCTGCCGCTGACCATCAGCTTCGCCCAGGAGCAACTGCTGACCATGGGCGCCTCCGTGGCCGGTGCGGTGATCGCCTTCTACCAGCTCGGTTACGGCATCGCGGCCTTCGGAACCGGGCCGCTGGTGGACGCCGGGGTGAGCCTGCACGCCCTGTTCGGGTTCGCCGCGATCGCCGCAGTGATCATGGGCGGGCTGAGCTTCACGCTCGCGCGCAGGCGCTCGGCCAAGGTCGTGGCACCTGCGGCTGCGTCATGACAGACAACAGCAGGATTTCTCACCCGGCCCCGCCTTCTACGGCGCGCTGATCGGTAACGGCTTGTCCAGGTCCGGCCTGTTCTGGGGGTACCTGGTCGGCGCCGGCATCATGCTGGCCGGCGGCCTGGTCGAGGTGTTCCTCGGCGTACAAGCCGCAGGCAAGTCACTGGAACAGGTCACCGAGCCACTCACCTCAGTGGACGGCGGCGGCGCACCGGCTGCATCGGCTGAACCCGCCGCCGCCTAGACCCATCTGACGGAATATGACAGTGAGGAGCGGGCCACTGCGTTCAGCCCAACCGATGTGATGCCACTCGCCCGGTGGGCCAAACTGGCCATGACTGTGCAGGCAACTGGTTCTCTCGTCATTCTGGGACTGGTAATTGCCCGGGCGGTCAATATCCTGCGCTGAGGGCAGCAGCGGGACCCATCTGCAGGGTCGGGCGGAGGGATCGCGGGTGGACCTCTGGGAAAAGCGTCAGCTTGACCTGGCGAGACAGGCAGGGAACGTCAGGGCGCGGGCCCGGCCCTGGCGCGCCATCATCTTTACGGTGCTGGCCGTGGCTGCCGCGGGCACTTCTTATGCCTTCGGCCATGACCTGAAGAGCCTGTTCGAGCCGGGCCACTTGGCCAGTTCGATCGTCGCCGCGTCGGCTGCCGTTGCGTTTTTCGTCTTCGCGAGCATCGCTGTGGTGTCGGTTGCCAGCCGGGCGCGGGAGACACTCCAGTCGGTCACCGGATCGGCACACGCGGCGGTAGTGCGGTATGCGATCGTGCTGCTCGGCGCCATTCTCACCATCGCTATCACGCTGGTGCTGCTCAAGGTCCCGATCGGGCAGCTCCTGGTCGGTGGGGCGTTCGCCACGATCATGATCACCATCGCCGGCCAGCAGTCGCTCAGCAACATCTTCGCGGGCCTGGTCTTG